>JAHDXO010000042.1 GCA_023382975.1 Pirellulaceae bacterium | reverse complement strand
CTGTGATAAACTCTAGCACATGGCTAAAGCTCAACGTCCAGCTTAAGCAAAACACATCATCACTCTGCTACGTTTTGTAAGGGACTGGACGAGTCTTTCCGACATTCTTCCCCCGAGCAAGAGACTGGCGAGTCGCGTTCGCAATTCGGAGGATTTTGAAAGTCTTGCACATGAACTCTCTGTTATGGCGGCCTACCGAAACAAGGGAGCTACGATCATCCCAACTGACGATGTTCACGAAGAATCGGGCGAGTGCATTGTTCTTTGGCAGGGGTGCCCACCGGTGCATCTTGAATGCAAGAGAAAGGGGCCTAAATCGATTCGTCCACGGGCTGCAAAAAGGAATTTCGAGCGAGTGCGGGATTGTGTTTTCCGCTTGATGACGGAAGTTGGATGCTCCGCTAGTGTGATTATCACTTCTCGGTATGATCCAACGGAGGAAGATCTTCCGAGAATCGCTGCTCATGTAGGCGAACTCCTTCGAAATCCTCGCGGCTACGAGGGTTGTATTCTTGACGGAAAGTTGTCTTTACAGGTGTCAGAGTCGCCCATTCAGGAACTTGCGCCGGGCCGCTTTGCTTTGGTTACGCCCCGTGGTTTTGATTTCGCAGTGGCGGAGGGGCAACTCGGCAACGATAAAGGAGAGGGTCGATGGGGTAAGTGCTTCGCGTGGCGGACAAAACAACGTTGGCGCTGGATTCGTAGTGGTTTGTCTGAATTGAAGAAGGCTGCAACCAAGATTCCTAAGGATGAGGCGGGCGTTGTCTACCTGCAAATCCCTAGGGATACCTTGCCCGTTGCATGGCTCCGAATGCGGGTCATGGCGGAGGAGGTGAGGCTCGTCCTTGAACGCGAACATAAAAGCATATCAGCCGTCGTTGTCACAGGCGAGGGCCATTGGCTGCAGAGATACGTAGATAGCGTCGAAACATCGGCTGTTATCTCCAGCTTCTACGAGGTGATTGAGAATGCAAACGCCCGCATCCCTTTGCCGAAGGAATTTCGCCTGCTTGGACGAGACTTCAAGATCACCTGAGTGGCATACCCGATGGAGTTGGGCTTTTTTGTCATTGGACATCAGTGATTTGATGAGGCTTGAATTGATTTGCTCTCATGGATAGTGAGTAACAGGTAGAGGGTTGTAGCAAACGCAAAATGTCTTGTCGTGATACCAGCAGGGTAGCGCTGGGCCGAGCGTCATGGCATAAGCGGCGATGGAGGTCCAGGCCTGTCCTGTCGCACGTTGTCGGTTTCGTTCAACTGACGAGGCCTTTGGTGACTAGCATGAAGACGTCTTCTAGGGTGGGGTCGCGTTCGGCGAAGCTGCGGATGCCTACGCCTTGGTGCATGAGCTGGCGGAGGAGGTCGGCGACGCCTTGGTCGTCGGTGGCTAGTTCCAGGGTGGCTCGGTGGTTGTCGACTCGCAGATCACGCAGGAAGGGTGAACTGCGGATGATCGACAGGCCGATGTCCATGCGGTCGGTGAATTTGACTTCGATCACCCGATCGCTGCGGATGCGCCGATAGACTTGGTCGATCGGGCCATGCATCAGCAACTGACCTCGCTCGATGATGCCGATCGACGTGCAGCAGTCGGCCAACTCCGTCAGGATGTGGCTCGAAATCAAAATCGTTTTCCCCATGCGGCGCAGCTCTTTCAGCAATGCCTTGACTTCGACACGCGCGCGGGGATCGAGGCCGCTGGCCGGTTCGTCCAGGATCAGCACCGGGGGATCGTGGACCAGCGTCTTGGCCAAGCACAAACGCTGCTTCATCCCGCGGGACAGGCCGTTGACGTAGTCGTCCCGCTTGTGCGACAGGTCGAGCAATTCGAGCACGTCCGAGATGACTTGCTTGCGCGTGGAACGGCCGATGCGGTAGGCCACGGCGAAGAAATCCAGGAACTCCCAGACTTTCATCCCGTCGTAGACGCCGAAACTGTCGGGCATGTAGCCGACGCTTTGCCGCACGGCCATCGGGTCGCGCGTGACGCTGTGGCCGTTGACAGTTCCCTCGCCGCGGGTCGCCTTGAGCAACGTGGCCAGGAAGCGGATGGACGTGCTCTTGCCCGCGCCGTTGGGCCCGATGAAGCCGAACATCTCGCCGGCTTCGATCTTCAGATTCAAGCACTCGACGGCGGTGAAGTCGCCGTAGTCTTTGCCAAAGTCGATCAATTCAATCATGGGGTTTCCGGTCCTGCAGGGTCGTCGAGTCCTGTCTCATCGACCGCCGGGATCTCGGGGCGGTCGTAGGGTGCCTTCAAATTGACATCGGGTCGCGCGGCGGGCAACGAGCCGCGGCGGAGATCCGCCAGCACGAACGTTCGCAGGACCGACTGCGAAGCCCGTGGGTAGATCGTCAGGCCTGCGAATTCCTGGTCGGTCCAGGCCACCAGCCGAAACCCGCCAGCAGCCAGCGACCACGGCCCGCAAGCCAGTTGGGCCATCCGCTGGAGCGTCAATTCGCCTTGGTTGGCCCCGTCGCGCCAGCCAGCAAAGTCGCCTTGGAACAGATCCTTGGGATCGTCGGCCGACGAGAACCGCAGCGGCCGCATGGCGCCCGCGTCCAGGTCGCCGATCCACGCCAGTTCGACTCGATCGTCGTCCAGCCGATGCAAAATCCCGGCGTCTTTCAACAGCACTTGCGTCCCGTTCCGAACCGCCCAACCCTGCTGGGCGTCGCCCAGCAATTCCAGACCGCCGCCGACATCGAGCATCTGCTCGGAATGCACCATGCCGGTCGAATTCGATGCGACCTGGAATCCGGTGAACGCCAGTTCGCGCTCGCGGCGCAACGAGACGGTCTGCACCGCGTCCAGCGGCGACCGCTGCCACGGCACATTGGCCGGGAAGGGGAGCGCGACGGCAGAATCGTCGTCGAACTGAAAGCGGTACCCGGTCGATAGCGACGAGTACAGGGCCGTATAGCGAGTCAAGTGGCCTCGCGGATACCCGCCGCGCAATTCCAGCACCGCGATCTCGGTGCGGCTGCGGGCAAAGCCGATGTCTAACTGAGCCAGCCGAACGACAGCGACCGCGCCGCCCACGGCCACGAACAGCGCCGCCAGCCACGCCCACTCGACCCGGCCCATCAATCGGAACACAAACCAATTCACGGGGACCAGCACGACCAGGTAGATCGCCAGCACGCGAAGCACGAAATCGGCCTTGGGGATCGAGATCCCGGCGGCCTCGCGCAGCGTGACCCGCGCCGCTTCGGATGCGCCGCTGGTGTCGTTCCAAGACGCCACGTCCAGCGAACCGCTGACGGGCACCGCCGCAGCAGCTCGCGGCGAGGTGCGTGACACATCGCGAGTGAAATACCGCACGTGCGTAACGAAGTTGGCATCCATCTGCAGCGTCGTGCCGGGGAATTCCGCCCAGGCGACGTGCGGCCCCTGCGTCACGGGACTCAAGGCGAATCGCCGCGCGGGCCGTCGCAGCAGGGCGCCGTTGAAAAAGCTGTCGAAACTGCCCCAATTCAGGATCTGCCGGTCGGCCAGCGAGAAAGCGGTCACCACGATCCGCCCGCCGCCCACCGGCCGCTCGAACACCAGGCCGCCGGTCGATTCGATCGCGTCGGCCTCGGGGCGGGGCTGCAGGTCGACGCCGACCAGCGGCCTGCCTTCCAACAATCCCAGTGCCGCGGGCTTCTTCGTCGCCTGATTGACCACCGACCAGTGCTTGTCCAGTTCGGCGAATCGCTCGGGCGGTAGACTGACCGCCTGGACACTGGACACCGGCAGGTAGTCATCCAGGAAGCTGCCGCGCAGCAAGTCCAGCGAACTGGGGCCGCTAATCACCAACTGGCCGCCCCAGTGCAGCCAATCGAGCATCGCCTGCTGCTGCGGCGGAGTCAGGCGGTTGGGGTCCAGCGAGTCCCACACGACATACGCGATCGGCGTCCATTGGAGCGGCTGCGGCGGAAGCGGAACGAATTCGTCCGTCTTGGGCAGCAGCACCCGATAATGAAGAATCTCGTCCAGCATCTGGCTACCGTCGTCTTCGACCGGCGGCACCACCGAAGCCAGCAGCTTGAGATACCCGTATCGATCCGCGTTGTCGGACAGCACGACCAGGAAATACTGATAGGCGGGCATGGTCGTCGTCGGTTCGCGGCCGTACGTCACCTCGCGTCCGCCTCGGCGGGCTCGCAGCCGGGTCTCCAGATTCACGCGCGGCGTCGCCCCCAAGGCATCGGTCCCCCGCGGGGGCGGAACCAGGAAGTGCGTCGTCTCGATCAGTTTCTGCTGGCCTTTGGGCAGCGCCGCGGGCCGCCAGGTTTGCAAACGGTAGGCCGTGTTCGGGATTTCAATCGCTTCGCCGCCCGTGCGGGCGCACGTCGATTCGATCTCGGCCTGAAAATCGAAATTGTTGGCCTTGACCGGCTGAACCGCGCCCATCCAATGCCCATGCTTGACGAACTGCAACTGCTGCGTACTGGAATCGAACGGCACGAGCTGCGGACGTCCCACTTCGAAATCCGGCTTCGGCTTTTCGCGTTTCTTCTTCTCTTCCTCCTCCTCGCGCCGCAGCCGGGCGAGCGGATCCTCGTTCCAGCATCCGCGGCAGCCGGGCAGCGCCACGGCGATCGACGCGGCCAGCAGCAGCCACAGCAAACCGGCGGCACTCAGCCGCGGGCCGGAGCGGCAATCCGCGGATTGCCGGCATTGAAGTTGAGCATTTCGACGGGGAGTAGCCGAATTCGTGAGAATTCGGGCTCTGGATTGGTCGCCGGGCTCAGGGAAACACTTCCGAATTCTCACGAATTCGGCTACGCGCAACTTCAAAGATTGCCGGCGGTCGGGAGTGTAGAGCCAAGTGGGCCGTTTCATAAATCGTCCCCTGCGATCCGTGCCGACATCAGGGCTTCGCGCGTCGAATCGTCAGATTCGCGTAGACCGGCAGCTCGCCCACCAACGGCGCCGCGTAATCCAGAAACGCCTTGGTCACGAACATCCCGTCTTTCGAGATGAATTGGTCGGGCATGGGGCGTTCGAAATTCGCCACGTCCTTCAGCGGGATCGTTCCGTACGCGCTGCGATACGTCTCGCCGGGCTTCGATACGCGTTCGATTGTCACCATGACCCCGCTGCCGCCCTTTTCGGCCAACTTGACGGCCTCGCGTCCGCAGCCGTACGCCTCGTCGATGTCCAGTTTCACCGCTCGGTCAGCGGCGCACATTTGCAGCGATTCGGTCACTTGGAATTCGCCTCGCCAGCCGAACCGGTCGCTGATCAACCGGTGCAGAATCATGGCGGCGCTGGTGCCACCCATCGCGCCGAATTCGACGTTGTTGAACTTGTCGCGAGTCTCCGACGCGCTGACCGGAGTGCCGTCCGGGTTCGTGATGCCCTCGCCGCAGACGATCGACACAAAGCCGTATCGCTTATGCGCCTTGGCCACGGCGTCGAAAAACGCCTCGCGGTTGAAATGTCGTTCGGGAAACAGGATGATGTGCGGCGCGTCGGCCGGTGTGCGTTTGGCACAGGCGGCTGCGGCGGGCAGCCAACCCGCGCTGCGGCCCACGGTCTGGAAGATCGTGAACTGATCGACCTTCTGCATGTCCCGAGCCAGCAGACCACCCTGCAATACACTCATCGCCACGAACCGCGCCGCGCTGGGATACCCCGGCGTGTGGTCGACCCCGAACAGATCATTGTCCACGGTCTTGCTGATGCCGATTCCGTGCAGCGGGTAACCCTGCTCGTCCGCGTACTGGACGATGCGGTGGATCGTGTCCATCGTGTCGTTGCCGCCGATCAGGAAGAGATAGCGGATGTTGTACGCCTTCAAGCGTTGCAGAACGGGAGCCATGTGCTCCTGCTTCAGCTTCAAGCGGCTGGAGCCCAACGCGCTGCTGGGAGTCGTTCGCAAAGAGCGGAGCGTTGCCGCCGATTCCTCGCCGAGATCCAACAGGAAGTTGTTCAACACGCCCTCGACGCCAAACCGCATCCCAAACACACGGCCGATGACCTTGGACTTGACCGAAGCGTCGATCACGCCCGCCAAAGAGGCGTTGATCACCGATGTCGGACCGCCCGATTGACCCACGATTGCATTGCCCACGGCCATGAATTGCTTTCCTCCCATGTTGTCGCCGAAATCTCTCTTCCGTGGCCGAATTCGTGAGAATTCGGAGCCTCGAATTCGCGCTATGCCGGATACGTTCGAAGTCTCACGACTTCGGCTACGGATCTCTCTTGTCCGAAGTCTCACGACTTCGGCTACGTCGCTGGCAACTATGCTAACGCAATCGGCTCCCTTCGGCTACACTTACGCGCTCACCGTCCTCGACGAGTTCCCTAATTTGGCCAACCCCAGGGTTTTTTACAACCATGTCGCCGGAAATTATCCATCCGGATTACCCACGAGGCGGCTTTCGCGCCGCAATCTTCGACTTCGATGGAACCCTGTCCCTGCTGCGCCGCAACTGGCAGGATGTCATGGTCCCTATGATGGTGGACATCTTGGCGGAGACGGGAACCGCGGAATCGCGGGAGGATTTGCGTGTGCTGGTCGAGGATTTCGTGGCTCGGCTGACCGGTCGCCAGACCATCTACCAAATGATTCGCTTGGGCGAAGAGGTGACGCGGCGAGGCGGACGGGCCGCGGAGCCGTTGGAGTACAAACGTCGTTATCACGATCTGCTCTGGCAGCAGGTGGGCGACCGAGTCGAGGCGGCCCGCAGCGGCCGGGTTTCGCGGGACCATTTCACCGTGCCCGGTTCCAGGCAGTTGCTCGAAAAGCTGGCGGAGGCTGGAATTCAGCTCTATCTGGCCTCGGGAACCGATCTGAACTACGTTCTGGACGAGGCAGCCGTCCTGGGGCTGGATCACTTTTTTGGCCCGCGGATTTACGGCGCGTTGGACGATTACAGGCGATTCTCGAAGGCGATGATCATCGAAAAGATGATCGTTGACACCGGCGTCGAAGGCCGGAACATCGTGGGCTTCGGGGACGGTTTCGTCGAAATCGAAGAAGTCAAGAAGGTGGGCGGACTGGCCGTCGGGGTCGCCAGCGACGAGGAAACGTGTTGCGGCGTCAATGCCTGGAAACGTCAGCGTCTGATCGAGGCCGGCGCGGATCTGATCATTGGCGATTACCGGGATCTGGACGATCTGCTGCTGGCCATAGCACCAAGCGGCATTGGGATGATATAGGGTTCGGCCAGCCGTGACACCGTTCTCACCTTGTACGACGGACATCCGTGTCCGTCGCCGTGTAGATTCGACCGACGTGGACGTCCGTCGTACGGGATGCGTGACTTCGCATGACGAACCGAAGAGTGCGGACCGTCCGTAGATCGCTGGCAATCAGGAGAATGAGTCCATGCCTTATCCTCAATTCGATCGCTCGCAATTGCTGATCCAGCCCCTAGACGCACGACAGCACGACATTCAACACTCCAGTCTGCTCGCTCTGGAAGAACTGCCGCCGCCCCTGGGCGTTGCGGAGATGGACGCCCTGGCGCGGTTGGGCGAGCGATTGGTCGCGGCTCGAACCTGCCAGGCCGCCCGCCTGGTGTTGATGGGCGCGCACGTGATCCGGGTCGGGGTAGCGCGGCAGTTGATCGACTTGATGGAGCGCGGCTTGATCGACCATTTGGGGATGAACGGGGCCGGGGTGATCCACGACTACGAATTGGCTCGCATCGGCGCCACGTGCGAGAGCGTGGCGCGTTACATCCGCACGGGCGAGTTCGGCTTGTGGCGGGAGACAGGCGAGATCAACGACATCGTCAACGACGGCGCCGCGCGGGGACTCGGTTTCGGCGAAGCGGTTGGCCGCGCGATCCTGGATTCCGATTTTCCCCACATCGCGACCAGCGTCTTGGCCGCCGGGGTGCGGTTGGGAATCCCGGTAACCGCCCACGTCGGCATCGGCCACGACATCCTGCACGAGCATCCCAATTTCGATCCGGCCGCCTGCGGCGTCGCCAGCTACCGCGATTTTCTCACGCTTTGCGAGACCGTACGGCGATTGGAGGGCGGCGTGTTTGTCTGTGCCGGCTCGGCCGTCATGGGCCCGGAGGTGTACTTGAAAGCCTTGTCGATGGCGCGCAACGTGGCTCGGCAACAAGGCGGCCAGATCTGCCGCTTCACGACCGCCGTCTTCGACTTGATCCCCATCCAGGACGACACGCGGCACGAAGCGCCGAAATCGGACCCTCGCTACTACTACCGGCCCTGGAAAACCATCTTGGTCCGCACCGTCGCCGACGGCGGTGAGAGCTTCTACGTTCAGGGCGACCACCGGCGGACGATTCCCCATTTGCGATCCGCCGCACTCGCCGCCGAGATGTAGCCGAATTCGTGAGAATTCGGGCCGAACCGTAGCCGAATTCGTGAGAATTCGGAACGCCAGCCGCAAGATCCGAGATCGCCCGGGGTTCGTCGGCGAAGCAGGCCGAGCCGCCTCGCCCCGCCGAACGTCACGCCTGCTCGAACAGCCGGTCGCAGCGGCGGCGGTTCTCCGCGGTAAAGTTGCGGCAATCGTCGATCAGCCGGTTCGCGTCGTCGTATCCCAGCAAAAAGGCCAGCTTCTTCCGCTCCGATTCATCGTCGGGCACATCGTGACGGGCGGTCGTGTTCATCAGCCTCAGACGGGCTTCGACAGCGCGCAGGAACCTGTAGGACTGAGACAGATATTCGGCATCCTCTTGATTCAAGGCGTCGGCCCGGCACAAGGCTTCGATGGCGTCCAGCGTCCCGGGAACCAAGCATTCGGGTCGTTCCGCGCCGTGCTTCATCTGCAGCATTTGGACGGCGAATTCGATATCGACCGTTCCGCCCGGCCCGCGTTTCAGATTCGTCCTGGTCGCGGTTTCTTCCAACCGCGAACGCATGCGGCGGATCTCGGCGGCGTCGCCCGGATGCCAGCCGGGCCCGGCCAACGCCGTGCGGACGGCGTCCATCGCCGAACGCCGAGCGGCGTCGGACCCGAAGATGACTCGCGCTTTGCACAGCGCCTGCCGCTCCCACAACTGGCCTTGCCCGGCGGCGAAGTAGCGAGCAAACTCGTCCAGCGACACGGCCAGCGAGCCGCTCCGCCCGGTCGGCCGAAGCCGCGGATCCAACTCGTACAACCGCCCGTGGGGGCCCAAGTGGTTGATCACCTTGATGATCCGCTGGCCCAGTTGGCTGAAAAAGTGTTGGTTCGTCGTCGCCTGCTCGCTACGGCTGCCGCGCGGATGCCGGGTCGCCCCGTCCGCCTCGTACAGGAACACGACATCCAAGTCGCTGTGGTAGTTCGGTTCGCGCCCACCCATCTTGCCCAATGCCAGGATAATCAGCTCGCAGGGTTGGCCGTCGCGCGGACCACCTTGGATCACGGGCAGGCCGTAGCGGGCGGCCAGGCGATGAAATTCGCTGACCGCGATCTCCTTCAGACACACCTCGCTGATGTCCGACAACACGCGATGCGTCTCGCGGATGTCCGCCTTGCCCAAGATATCCCGAACACCGACGCGCAGATGCAACGAGTTTTTGAAGCCGTGCAGGATCGGTTCGGCGTCCTCGGCGCCGCGCAGCAAGTCTTCGAGCATCCGTTCCAAGGTCTCGAACGACGGCAGCTTGTCCAGCAGCAGCGAATCCAGCAATTCGTCGATCATGCCGGGATTGCTGGTCAAAATGCCCGAAAGATACGGCGTCGCGGCGCACAGGCGGACGTACAGATGCATCGAGGGCTCGTGCAGGCTGAACAGTTCCCACAAGACGCCTTTGCCGCCCAGCGAATCGCTGACCTGGCTCAGGTTGATGAGCGTCGAATCGGGATCCGGGGTCTCGCCGATCGCCTGCAGCAGTTGCGGCGCGATCACGGCCAGGAAATGGCGGCACCGCCGCGTCGACAGGATCGAAATCCGTTCGGTCGTCAACGCCATCAAATGTGTGTAGGCGTCGCGCAGATTCTTGAAACCGTAGCAGCCCAGTACCTGCGCAATCTGCTCGTCCGAAGGTTCCGGATCCAGCACCAGATCGACTTCGGGTTCCGCTTGATCATCGAAGCCCGAAGCGTCGCCCATCAGATGGTTCAGAATCCGGCGGTTCCGTTCCGTTTTTTGCTGGTAGTCGGCGCGGAAACTGTCCAGCGGCGAGCGGTGCGGTCCGTCGGGGTAGCCCATGCGGATGGCCAGTTTGCGCAGTTCCTCGTCGCTGTCCGGCATCGTATGCGTCTGCAAATCGAACATGATCTGCAGACGGTGCTCCAGCTTGCGAAGCAGTTCGTAATTCTGTTCCAGCACCGTCCGCTCTTCGCTGGTCAAGCAGCCCGCTTCTTCCAATCTGGCGATCGCTTGCAGGGTGTTGCCCGTGCGGATGTCGGGGAGATCACCGCCGTTCAGCAGTTGCAGGAACTGGATGACAAACTCGATGTCGCGGATTCCGCCGTGGCCCTGTTTGACGTCGCGCTCGTCACCACCCTCGTGCAGGCAGCGCTGCTCGATCCGGCGTTTCAAGGCCCGGATGCCCATGATGTCGACACTGCTGAGGTAGCGCCGGTAGACCCAGGGTTCCATCTGCTGGAGGAACTCGGCCCCCAGATCGAGATCGCCCGCGATGGCCCTCGCTTTGACGTAGGCCTGCCGCTCCCAGGTGCGTCCGCACATGTCGTAGTATTGCAGCGCGGCATTCATCCCGATCACCGGCGGACCCTGGCTGCCGTCCGGCCGCAGACGCAGGTCCACGCGGTACGCCACGCCATCGGCCGTGTTCTCGTTCAGGTACTGAAAGAATTGGCGTGCCAGCAGCGCAAAAAACTCGGTGTTCGTGATCGGCCGCTCCCCGTCCGTCTTGCCGCCATCATCGGAGATGAAGATCAGGTCGATGTCGCTGGAATAATTGAGTTCCAAACCGCCGAGCTTCCCCAGCGCCAGCACGACGAAGCGGGCTCGTTGCCGATCCGCGCGGCGCGGTTCGCCGCGGCGTTGGACCAACTTGCGCCAGGCCGCTCGGAGAGCCGCTTCGCAGATCGCGTCGGCCAGGAACGAGATCTGCTCGGTCACCGTCTCGACCCGCTGCCGCATGACGATGTCCCCGTAGGCGATCCTCAGGGTTTCGCGATGCTTGTGACGGCGAAGAATGGCCATGATCTCGCGGTCGCCGTCGGCGTTGGCCACGTCGTTGCAGATCTCGCGGGTCAGCACGTCGCGCGACACCGGCTGGCCTTCGGTCAAACGCAACAGGTCGAACGTCTCCGAATCGCGAATCAACAGATCGCTGAAGTGCTGGCTGCTGGAAAAAATTTGCAGCAGGGTCGGCAGTGCATCGGGATCGCGTTCGAACAAGGCGGCGAGCGAAAGCGGGCTGCGCGCGGCGGCGAAGAAACGATCCAGATTGTTCAACGCCATGTCCGGATCGCTCAGCTTGGGCAATTCTTCGCTCAGTTGTCGGCAGACCAGACCGAGCAGATCCAGCGTCACGCCGGATCGGGCGATCGAAATCAGATTGCTTCGCGCACGTTCCACGTTCCGCAGCTTCAACGCACGAAGCTTCGGTTGGACGGCGACGGGATCGTCCAGGCAATGAATCAAGGTGTCATGGTCCATGGCTTTTGCTGACGCTGACAATAGACAGCTCCATCCGGGCTGGGGGGTTCGCGGAGAGACTCAACGGATCGGGGCTGCGCAAATCCGGGACAAGCATCCAGACGCCTGTCCTGTTTTTTCGCGGCCACACGGGGAGAGGGCTGCCGGAAACCGAGCGGTCGGATTTATCCCAAATTGCCGAGACCATACCACCACTCAGACTCCGCCAAGCATAATACCCGATCGCCATCCCGGTGACGAGACCAGCCCGATTGCCACCGGTGCATTTCTGGTTTAGGATTCCGGGGTCCGCTACTCGGGAAGCTTGCACGGGCGTAGCTGGATTCGTGAGAATTCAGAAACTGTTATCGAGTTCGCGAGAATTCAAGAAGACGCTCGGTTCGATCCTTTCAGCCCAATATGGAGAACGATACGATGGACCACCTGCAACATGGCACCCGCCGTAGTTTCCTGAAAATCGCCGGACTGGGAACCGCCGCGGCCCTGGCAACGGGCACTACCGGCCTCGCCCCGCTGGCAGGAGCCGCCGAGCAGTCGCCCAGCAAGCCGGAACAGCGCCCGCTGCGGCTGGCGCTGGCTTCGTACACGCTCCGAAAGTTTGACCTCGACCAGACCGTGGCCATGACCAAGCGGTTGGGCCTGGAAGCGATCTGCTTGAAATCGTTCCATCTGCCTCTGGAAGCAACACCCGACGAAATCGCCGCGGCGGCGGCCAAGGTCCGGGATGCCGGCTTGGTTCTGTACGGCTGCGGCGTGGTCACCATGAAGAGCGATGAACAAGTCGATCAAGCGTTTGATTACGCCAAGGCCGCCGGGATGACCGACATCGTCGCCGCGCCGACGCCCGAAATGCTGCCGCGGATCGAAGCCAAGGTGCGCGAATACGATCTGCGGGTTTGCATCCACAACCACGGTCCCGGCGACACCCATTTCCCCACCCCGGTCGCCGGTTATGAGAAGATTCAGGGACTGGACAAGCGGATCGGCTTGTGCCACGACGTCGGGCACACCATCCGGTACGGCGAAGATGCGATCGAGCAGGGGAAGAAAGTCGCCGACCGCGTGTACGACGTGCATATCAAGGACGTGACGGAGCCCACGAAGGCCGGTCAGGCCATCGCCTGCGGACGCGGCGTGATCGATCTGCCCCGCTTGCTGCACTCGCTGATCCAAACCGGCTACGGCGGCTACCTGGCGTTCGAGTACGAAGCCGAAGCCGACGACCCGCTGCCCGGTCTGGCCGAATCCGTCGGCTACATCCGCGGTGTGCTGGACATGCTCGGATAAGGCGATCCCGCTCGTAGCCCAGGCTGCCAGCCTGCAGGTACTGTTCGCCGGCCACCTCGCCACGTCCTACATCCCAGCCCGCGAATCCTCGCATCCGCGGGCTGGTCAACCCGCTCCTGCAAACACGCGAGAACGACCGAATTCTCACGAATTCGGCTACGAGTGCTGGACAAACTCACCGGGCATCGCCACTCATCCGGAATACGACTGCATCCGCGACGACCAGCCCGCTGGAACCTTCGGCGAGGATCTCGACGTAGCCATCAGCGCCCTCGTCGAATTCGAACACGCCGATCTCGCGCGAACGACTCGGCGCGACTCGCACGACTTTGACACCGCCACGATGCCGGATTCGCACATCAAATTCCACGTCCTTGCCGAACGGCGTGGCTTCGTGCAGCGAAACGGCGTACGCGCCGCGCCGCAAATCGGGCGTCCACCGCACGAACTCACCCGCAGCGGCGACGCCGCCGTTGGTCAGGTAGAACCCCTTGAAGCCGCGCCGCGCGACCGGCACTCGGCTGAAGCGATGCCCGACCCAGAAATAGGGCGTCGCGTAGAACCCGGCGTCCGAGTCGTCGATCGTGATCGCGTCGCCCGGCAAACCGTCGCGGACTTCCAAGACAACACGGAACGACTGCGGGGAATTGACCGCGCCGTCCGAGGCGACCTGGACGTCGGCGGTGTAACTGCCGACCGCCAATCCCGTCGCATCGACGGCGACTCGCAGTTGTCCTGCTTCCTCATCCGCCGCCACCCGCAGCCAGACATGGCGTTCTGCCGCACCTTGGATCGAAACGGTCAGTGGCCCCACTCCGCGTTCGGCGGAATTCCGCACGGTGAGCGTGCGAGGATTGGGCACGGGGCGGGATGCCCGCGCCACGAAGTGCAGCGTATGAGGAAGTTGTTTGACAGTCCAGCCGTAAACGTCCACCGCCGCGGCCGGCCGCAAGCGGAACAAGGGCTCGTCGGGAGCTTCCAGAACGAGTCCGCCGCGCTGAAACGTGGCTGGCTCGGAAGCACGGATGCCCGGTGCTGGTTGCTCTTCCGCCTCGTCATGCACGACCAGATGGTGCGTACTGGTCGCCCGCCGATCTCCGACCTGAACCACCAAGGTCACCGGATAGATTCCGGGACGTGCGTAGACATGCTGCGGTGTCAGGCCCTCGGCCGCGCCACCGTCGCCAAAGGTCCACACGCAACGGAGGCCGCTCGCCGTTTCCTCCCGTTCCGCGAGTTCCGCAGCAAAGCGAACGGGTTCGCCGGTCCTGACGGGAGCTAGCGGTGCAATGGTTGCCCGCAGGTCGCTCTGCCGAGCCTTGCGGTCCTCGAAGATCTGCCAGAACACGATCCAGGGATCCAAGTGCAAAATTTCGGGACGGGTCTGAGCCGCGGGCGATTCGTCCTCGAAGTCGATGGGACAAGCGATCGAAGCGGGATCATCCGAGCCCGACAGCGGCGCATCGGCGTGCTTGCGTCCGATCTTGAATTCGAAATGCGTGTGCTCGTGGCTGCCTACCGCGGTACCCGCCGTTGTCGCGTATTTCGTGCCGATCGGCAGCGGAGTGTTTTGCGGAATCAACAGGTCGATCAGATGGTGCGTCTGCAGCGCCCAGACATCGCCGTTTTCCCATCGCCGAATGCCACGCCAGCGGTTGTTGTTGTCGCCGGCGGCCAGACTGTTGAAATACGCCTGCGTATCGAATGCGATCGGCGCCAGCAGCGGGCTGCCCTTGCGATGATTGATGTCCATCCCCACGTGGCAGGCTTGACCGAGATATGGCCCCAAGTAGCAGTCGTCGCCGTTGTAGCACCGCCCTACGTCCAGAAAATTCTGTGGTTCGTCTAACCACGGATACGTCTCATCGGGACAGATCCGCAGCGCGGCGTCCTGGACGGCGAACCGCGCCGCTTTGCGAGGCACGCACTGCAGATGGCCCGGACGAGGATAACGCACCGGGACCAGGTCGAATACCGCCTTGACCGTATCGGGCCAGATCCTCAGTCCGCTGATGACATACGGCTCGTAGAAGCACTCCTGCGGGCAGACGAACCGCCGTAGCGTGACCGGCTGGCCGTCGATGCGGACGTCGCACGAAAACTGGTACACGATCCCGCCCGGCTCGACGCGCTCGACAATCGCCGCCCGGGTATTGTCCAGCACCAGCGTCACCGTCCGGTCGCACCGCAGCGTGAACTCCAGCCGGTCGCCGTGCTCCATTTCGACCGCGGCCAATGTGTCTCTTGCCGTTAGCCGAATGGTCTCGCCCGACCGAGCAGAATCGGCGGCAAACACCAGGGCACAGAGCGCGACGACCGAGTACCTCAACAGGCGATCAAGCGGATGCATCATTTTGAACTCCCTCTGCGCTGGACCACGACCGTGCGCAATCCGTGTGCTATTGGCGAACATGCTACGGCTCGGCCGTCAGCCGGTCTTCGAACCGCACCTCGCCCTGGACGTCGTGGAAGCGGAATGTGAGCGTCGGCTGACCGTCGATCCGTTCGGATGTTGCCGACAGGAATCCGCCGGCGACTTTCAGGAAGCGGTGATACTCGGGCAGGTACTGGTCATCGCTCCAACCGCCGGCGTGCAAGTCGCTGACTGGCCCGCAAGAATACTCGCGCACTCCGGTTTCCGGATGGACGGACATGTACTGCCAGTGTCGGTCGCCGCAAACCACGACCATGTTCTCCTGTTCGGCGATGAACCGGCGCAATTCGTCGCCTTCAGTCCGGAACGAATCGTTCGAATGATTGTCGCGTTTGTTCTTTCGGTCGGGACCGATCAACGGCGTGGGGCTGATCAGCACGCGGAACGTGGCGTCCGATTGCGCCACCGTGTCCTTGAACCATGCCTTCTGCTTCTCGCCCCAGATCGTCTTCTCCGGCCCGTCGGGCATCGAGTTCGGGCTGCGGAAGTCGCGGCCCTCGACGAACCAAACTTGCAGATCCTTGCCCCACCGCTGCGTGCGAAACGTCGAATCGCCCATCGGTACCTGTTCGGGAAAGATCCGCAGTCCCTGCTCAAAGGTAAACTCGTGCATCTTGTCGCTCTTCATCCCCGGCCAGCAGTCGTCCTGCCACGTGTCGTGGTCGTCCTTGATGAAGTAACTGGCGACGTGCCGGTGGAAACGCACGTTGCTCGGCAGACTGTAGGTCGCTTGCCAAAGGTAGCGAGCCAACTCATCGGTCTTGGCGATCCGGTCGTAGTAGACGATGTCCCCGGTGTGGACGAAGAAACTGGGGTCCAGGTCGAGCATCGCGCCGTAGATCTTGTAGCCGGTCGGACAATCTTGGCTCCAGTACCCCTGACCGGTCGACACGGTGAAGACGATGCGGGCCGGTTGATCGATGGCCGGAGCCGTTTGGAAACCACCGTCGAGCGTCTGTCCGGCCGCGGCGTCCGCATCGGCGCGAGAGTCCACGCACACCTCGTACCGGGTTCCGGGCGTCAGGCCGGTCAGCAGGAACTGCCGCGTGAAGTCGCGTTGCGGATCAACGGCCTGCCAGTCCGTCTGCTGCCAGATTTCCGTCCCTTTCGCCCGATAGCGAACTCGGGTTTCCCCTGCCGTCCCGGGCACCGCGTCGGCGATATCGGCCACGGTTGTGCCCTCGGGATACCGGACGCCAATCACCGCCCGATGCGCGGAGGTATGCCGGTACGTCGCCCACTGGCCGTCGTCCTTGTACAGGAACATCACCATCGGTCCATTGCCCGGATTGCGTGCCGGCCGCAGTGTCAGGCGAGTCCACACCATTGCGCTCGTGTCGGTCGTCTCGCCCACTTTGAAGCCGGTGGCTTGAAACGGACCGTTCGAATTCTCCGATGCTCGGTCAGGCTGGCCGTTGGCGTCACGACCGACGAACAGCATCGCGCCGCAGGACAGCGCCGCCAGCAACAAACATCGAACAACCGCCGAAACGCCCGCGAGACGTTGGTTCATCATGAGGTGGTTCTCCAAGTTTCAAGAGTCCAATGTGGCAGATCAGCCTATGTTATGACTCGCCCGGAGAACGATGCAAGAGGGCGGTGGTCGTGGCGCGATGGGTGGCCCATTTCTTCAGCCGATTCGCTGGGAGCGAGGCAGAGAGGTTGTCGCGGCGCGACGGGAGCGGTTAGAATTCCACTCAGACCTCAGACATTCGATCGCATCCACCCCCTGACACGAAGTCCATTCATGACGCTCCTGATCCTGACGTATCTGTGTGTCGGTGCCGTCGTCGGGGTGTTGGCGGGTCTGCTGGGAGTCGGCGGTGGGTTGGTCATCGTGCCGATGCTTGTCGTTTGCTTCACCCAGCAGGACATTCCGCAAGAATCGCTCATGCATTTGGCCATCGGCACGTCGGCGGCCAGTATCGTGTTCACTTCCGTATCGAGTTTCAGGGCGCACCACAAACGCGGCGCCGTGGTGTGGCACGCCGTGTTCCGAATCGCGCCGGGCATTTTGGCGGGCGCCGTGCTGGGCACGTTTCTGGCATCCCGCATGTCGACGCAAGGCCTGAAGGGTTTCTTCGCCGTGTTTCTCTGTTTCGTGGCTCTGCAAATGTTGCTTGACCGCAAGCCGCGGCCGGCCCGCGACCTTCCTGGCTGGTGGGGCATGGCGGCCGTCGGTGCCGCGATCGGCGCCGTATCGAGCCTGGCCGGGATCGGCGGCGGCATCATGTCGGTGCCGTTCTTGCTGTGGTGCAACCAGCCCATGCATCGGGCGATCGGGACGTCCGCGGCGATCGGATTTCCGATCGCCCTGTTCACCAGCCTCGGAAATGTCTTTTTCGGATTGCACGCCACTGGACTGCCGGCCTACGCGGTCGGGTATGTGTACCTGCCGGCTTTGGCATGCATCGTCGCAGCCAGCGTGCTGACGGCCCCACTGGGCGCGGGCCTGGCGCACCGTCTTCCGGTGCGCGCGTTGAAGCGTGTCTTCGCCGTCCTCTTGATCGTGGTAGGGACTCGGATGCTGCTGAGTCTCGTCTGACGCCGTTTTCCGCGGTGGGCCGCGTCAGGGCAATGATTTCAATTGGCGGATGCTCTTGCCGATGCTGGCGATCGGATCGGGCGACTGATCCTGTTCGACGTGGCACTGGGTCGCTCCGGCGAATTCGCCGGCGGTCAGAACGGCGGGCCAATCGATGATCCCGTTCCCTACTTCCTGGAACGCCTCTTTCGGCACTTTCGATTCATCGTGGATCGTCGGGGTGCCTTCGAGCAAATCCTTCAGGTGCAGTTGCGCCACGCGCCCCTTCAACCCGCGAATCGTCTCGACGGGATTCAAGCCCCCGATCGCAGCCCAGAATACATCGATTTCGAATTTCACCAACGCGGCGTCGAATTCCTGGACGAAGATTTCCCAACCCGTCTCGCCGCTGGGCAGCTTGGCGAACTCGAACGAGTGATGGTGGTAGCAGAGCTGGATTCCCGCCTTGCGGCACGCCTCGCCGGCTCGATTGGCCCGACGAGCCAGCGTCTTCAACTGATCTGCCGTCTCGCGATGTCCTTTGCCGACGTAGGGAATCACCAGGTACGTGAGCTTCTGTTCGACGGCGACGTCCAGTGTTTCCTGGAACGATGGCACGCCTTGTTCGCCGGGACTTGCCAGCGTCTTCCAATCGATCATGGCCGAAGTGACTTTCAAGCCGTGGTCCCGAGCCGCCTGGAAGACTGGTTCGCCGCCGACGACTCGCATCAGTTCGACCTGATAGTACCCGGCATCGGCCACGGCCTTGATCGTGCCGGGCAGATCCTCCGCCAGTTGATTCCGTAGCGTGTACAGTTGCAGGCCAAGCGTTTTCAAGTAGGGACTGCTCGCGGACAAGGCCCATGCACGGCGGGTCAACAAGGCCGCCAAGCCAGCGCCGGTCGCTTGAAGGAAGTTTCTGCGTTGCATCGTAGGGATTCCTGATTGACGTAATGACCGACAGGACAGATTCACAATGGACGCTATTGTGGAAGAGCGCAACGTCCGTTGCAAGTGAGCGGCGGCAGCGAGAACCGCGAGTATTGGCCGAATTCCGGGCGTTGAAGAACTAGAATGTTCCAGTATCACATGCCTAACAGGTGCGGCAGCCAGAGGCTGACGGCCGGCACGAACGTCACAATAATCAATGTAATGCCCAGCGGCACGAGGAACGGCAGCGTTCCCCACATGACCTGCTGGACCGAGACGCCGGTGACCGAACTGAGGACGTACAACACCAGACCGACCGGCGGCGAGAGCAATCCGATCACCAGGTTCAGGATCATCACAATGCCCAGGTGCAACGGGTCGATGCCGAACTGAACGGCCACCGGCATCAGGACGGGCACGGTGATCAGCAGAGCCGCGGTGGGTTCCAGCACCATGCCGATCACCAGCAAGGCCAAGTTGATCAGCAACAGAAATACGTACGGGTTGTCCGTGACCGCCAACAGCAACTCCGCCAGCACCTGCGGTCCTCGCTCGCGAGCAATCACCCAGCCGAAGAGACTGGCGGCGGAGACGATCAACATGATCGAGCCGGTGGTTCGAGCGGTCTGCAGCAGCACGTCGTACAGGCCACGCAGGGACAGCGATCGGTAGCACACGCTGAGAAACAAAACGTACATGACCGCAGCCGCCGCGGCCTCGGTGGGGGTGAACACGCCGCCCAAGATCCCGCCCAGGATGATCACCGGAGTAACCAGGACCGGCAGTGCGGCCAGCGTCGCCGTCAGAATCCCGCCGCTTTCGTCCTGCCCGGCCGCCTGCGGATCGTGCTTCCACGCGTAGCAGAACACGTAGACGCAGAGCACTGCGGCCAGCACTAGCGCGGGCACGACGCCGGCAAAAAACAACGCGCCGACCGACACTCCGGCCGTGACCGCGTAGATAATGGCTGGAATGCTGGGCGGCATGATGGGACCGAGCATCGCCGAGGCGCCGGTCAATCCCAGGGCAAATCCTTCGTCGTATCCCCGCTTGCGCATCGCGGGCACCAGCACGGATCCCAAGGCGGCCGCGTCGGCGATCGCCGCGCCGCTCATCCACGAAAACATCAGGCTGCTACCCACATTCACATACCCCAGGCTGCCAGGCACGCGCCCCAGCAAACTCATCAGGAAGCGAAACAGCCGATCGGCCAACCCCGCCGCATTGCTCAAATAGCCGGTCATGATGAACAGTGGCACGGCGAGCAGAGGAAACGAATCCAAGCCGGCGACGAGCCGCTGCTGGGCCACCCCCAGCGAGATGTCCTCGGACAGGATCACATATCCCAGGCAAGGCAGCAGCAGGGCAAAAGCCACCGGGACGCGAAAGAGCAACAGCACTAGCATCGCCACGATCAGCAGCGCCAGAATCATGGGGTCCCTCCGCTGCTGGTCGGCAGGTCATCGTTCCGTGTTTCGTTGCTCCCCCGCGGTTGATCGCCCTGCAAAGTGGCGACGATCGTTCCAATGCCGTGCAACGCGATTAGCCCCAGTCCGGCACTCGCCGCTCCGTACCAGCAACTCTTGGGAATTCCCAGCGCCGGAGACGGGACCAATCCGACCCGCCATACAAACCTGAACCCGCCAATCAGCAGCAATAAGCACGCCAACACGACCACGCCGTTGCGAAGGAGTTCCAGCCGCCGCCTTCCCGTTGGACTCATTCGCGCGGACATGACGTCCACTTCGATATGTCGGCCCTCGGCCATTACGAAAGCCGCCGACAGGAAGGCCAGCCAGATGAGGGCAAAGCGAGCCCACTCTTCGCTCCACGAAATCGGCGAGTGAAAAACATAGCGAGCCACTACTTGCGCGCCCATCGTGCCGAGGATGGTCAGCAGCAATACGGCGGCCAACGCTCGTTCGGCAGCCGCCAACCACCTCGTTCCGCAGCGCGACGATGTCTCGCTCCGTTCACTGCTCATGGCGAATCCTCCGCTTCGACCGCCGTTCGTTCCGAATCCGCGGCGGTCGCCGGAGTCTCGGTTTGCGGCAACGCCTGCTGCCGATTGATCGTCTGATACAGCCGGCTGAAAGGAAATCCGGTAGCGAAGTATTGCATCGCCCGATGTCGAAAGGCGTCCAGGTCCACATCATCGACGACTTCCAGCACTCGATCCTCCCGCCAGCGAGCGAGAATCGCCTGTTCGTCGCGCAGAGTTCCCTCGCGCACGGCCAAGCCCAATTCGCGGATGGTCTGTTGCAGGGCATTCTGTTGCTCGGCACTCAATCGTTGCCACACTCGCTCGTTCACCAGGATCTGGATCGACGACTGGATGTGCCCCGTCAAGTTCAAGTACTTCTGGACTTCGTGGAAGCCCATCGCTTGGATCGTGGGGACCGGGTTCTCCTGACCGTCGGCCATTCCCTGCTGGAGCGCCATATAGACCTCGGCAAAGGCGACCGGCATCGGACTGGCCCCCAACGCTTCGCCGGACGCCTGCCAGACCCGGGCCGCGGGCAACCGCAAGCGAAAGCCGCGCAGATCGTCGGGATGGCGAATCGGCTTGTTCGACGTGATATGCCGCGATCCGTAGACCCAGGTGTCCAGCACTCGCACACCGTATCGCTTCAGCAGTTCGTCCCACAGCGGCTGAATCAACTCGCCATGCGCCACTTCCAACATGTGGTCCAGATCGCGGAACACGTAGGCCGCGTCGAAGGCGCCGATCTCCGGATACCACATGGCCAGGAACGAAGGCCCGGCGATCGCCAGTTCCAATTCGCCCGCCACCAATTGTTCGAGCAGTTCGGCTTCGCTGCCCAGTTGCGCCGCCGGGAAAACGGAAACCTCCAACCCCACACCGGCCTCGGCGATCCGTTGGGCCAAGTGCGCCGTGCCGTAGGCATGGGTCGGAGACCTCACCTCGTACACATGGGCCAGTTTCAGACGCACGGGCTCTCCCGGCGTATGCGGTGGCTGGCATCCGGCCAGAAGCCCCGAACAGATCAGCCATGCCAAGCTGGAAACCAAATTGACCTTCGTCACCCCACACGCTCCCAATCCCGAAAGGTGGGACAGGCTCCCAATCGCCCCTAGCTGCGAAAACGATAGACGCAGGTGTGGCGATACGTCTGACCGGGCTTCAGAAGAATCGGCGGAAAATGTGCGTGGTGGACGGCGGCGGGAAGCCCCCCGGTTTCCAGGCACATACCGTACTGTTTCCCGTAGAAGACCCCATGTTTTCCTTGCAACGATCCGTTCAGTTCGTTCCCGGTGTAAAGAACCAACGCGGGCGCATCCGTCAAGACGTCCATCACTCGACCGCTGGCCGGATCCCGGAGCGTCGCGACCTGCCGCAGTCGGCCCGCTTCGGTTCGCAGCAGGTAGGCCAAGTCGTATCCGTCGACCTGCCCGTCCGCCGTTCCAATCCGCAGCCCGATCCGCTCGGGCTGCCGGAAATCGAGTGGAGTGCCTGCCACGGGAAGCAGCTTGCCGGTAGGAATCGTGTCCGCGTCGGTCTCGGAAAATCGTTCGGCATCGATCTGCAACTCGTGCTGCAGCACATCGCAGAAACCGGCGCCCGCGAGATTGAAGTAACTATGGTGAGTCATGTTGAGCGGTGTCGGCTGGTCGGTCGTGGCCGAATGGACGATCCGCAATGCGCCGTCACGGGTCAGCCCGTACTCAACCGCCGCATCGACCTGCCCGGGATAGCCCTGGTCGCCGTCCGGGCTGCGAAGCGAAAAGCGGATCGCCGGACCGTCGTCGCGGCTCACAGGTTCAGCGTGCCAAACCCGCCAACTGAACCCGCCGGCGCCGCCGTGCAGATGGTGATCCCCGCTGTTGCGATCAAGTTGGTACGTGCGGCCGCCCAGAACGAACTGGCCGAACGGGATGCGAAAGGCGACTCGCCCCACCGTGCTTCCGAAATAGGGGCTCGTCGATTCGTACGAGGTCAAATCGTCGAACCCCAACACCACATCCGCCACGCGACCGTCCCGGTCGGGCACCAACAACTCGGTGAGCGTCGCGCCGAAACTGATGAACCGCGCGGTCAATCCGTTCGGTACGCGCAGCGTATACCGCTCGACCGCTTGTCCGTCCTTGGTCCTGCCGAATGATTCACGCTGCAGGTCTGTCATCATGTTGCCGTGATTGCCGCGTGCCGACCGCCGCAGCACCCTACTCGGACAATTGCAGCAGCGCGCCGAGTACCTCGCGAGCCTTCTCCGCGCCGCCCAACTGCCGCGCCATGTCCTTGGCCATCCGCAACTGGTCGAACGTGATGTTGAGGCTCTCGGCGGATTTGGGTGCCGGCTTGGCACTGCGAGCTGCCTTCGGCGCCGCCTTCGATGCGGTCTTCTTGGCTTTCGCCTTGCCCTTGGCCGCGCCGCCTTGAGCCTTCATGTTCGTCTTGATCGTGCTGACATAATTCGGTTTCACCGGAATCCCCTTCGCCGTCAGTTCATCGGCGATGTCCTTGGGGGCCCGATCCGGCGTAACCGCCAGAATATCCTTGATCATCTGCGACTTGTTCACTTCGGTACCGGAAGCTTCCACCTTGTTCGCGTTCTTTGTCGCCATAACTTCCTCTCTTGGAAATGGGTTTTGGGGTAGCCAGCTCATTAAAATAGGCGGGCGTCAACCGATTGTCCAGTACCCTGCCAGTCTCGCAATGCTTCCGCGAACCTCATGAACTGGAAAAGGGCACCAGTGACTGTCCGGTGCATCGACTCCTCGCGTGTCCCGCGCCAACTTACGACCATTGTGCCCCGGCAACCCCAGATTTCCTTGCGAGGAACCGCGGTTGGTGAACTTGCACGCGACCTGTCGCAACGTGGATATGTGAGGAAGAACGGATCGCCACTCAAGCGGCAGGCGTCTTGGGTTTGATGAACATCATCTCGGCGGGGGTTACCCAGTTGGACCGCAGGTCGACTCGAAACCAGCCGTCGCTGTTGGCGCGATGGAAGCGGCAGGGCGAGCGGCGGCCGAATTCCTTCAGGTCGTACTGCGCCCAGGTCTTGCCCATGTCCAACGAGACGATGAAGCCCGTGGCCAGCGGCGAGGCGGGGGCGCAGTGCGAGGCGAGAATGACGCCGTCCTGAATGATCATGTTGCCCGACTCGACCTCGGGATTGAACAACCGCGTGTGGGCCGCAGGATTGGCCAGATCGGCGGGGTCGCAGCGGAATACACCGCGGTCGTATGGTTTGGGGCCGTTCGAGTCGCTGATCCAGTACAGTTGGCCGTCGACGAAGTTGATCCCCCCGGCTTTGTAACGCGAGTTCATGGCGTCCGTGACGACGACGCGCCAATCCCAGCGATCCGCGCTGGCATCGTAGGTGCCGCGCAACCAATGGCACTCGCGTCCCTCGGGGCGGTCAAAATCGCCGGTGCATGCGTAGAAGGCGTTTTCCGCCGGGTTGTAAGCTACGTCATGCACATGGCGGCAAATGATCGGATTCTCCGGATCGCCCAACGCGGTGCCCGTCGCGCCGCCTCCCCCCGAGCCGTTGTCGCGGTTGTGCGGATTCCGACCGAACGAATAGGCGATCTTCACCGTCTGTCCCTGATCGACCGAGTAGTAGATGTTGACCGGCGCCGCGCCGCCGATGACGTTGCAGTAGTTGCCCCAGACCAGCATTTCGACGCCTCGGACGTCCCAGGTGTTGACTCCTGTCAGGCTGTGAAAGTACCAGCCGGGAAGCGCCGCGTTCTGCGGCTTGTGAGGCAGGTAGTCCGAGCCGTCGCGGTCTTTCACCGTGATCTGTCGGTACGTCCGCAGGTTGTCCGTGCTCAAGTACAGCTTGGCCAGTGCGCTGAAGAGCACGTTCCCATTTCCCAGGATGCAACTGAAGACGATCTGGCGCGAGTCGGGAAACGCAATTCGATGCGGCCAGCTACGGCCGTTGTCTTCGGACAGCAGGATTTCGCCCTCGTCAAAGCAGAACGCTTTGTTGTCGCGCTGGGAATCGACGAAAACACCCGGCGGCTGGGCGCGGTACCAGAAGTGATCGGTCGAAGATACGACGGACGGAGTCTCGTCAGCCGCCATGCCCCGCGCCGCTCGGCCGGATATCCAAGTGCTTCCAGCCAATGTCGCGGCAGTTCCCAGGAAACGGCGGCGGGTGAGCAGTTCAGAGGGTCTCATGGCGGAGGCTCCTTGGTTTCAAGTATGTGCAAGCGTGGCATCACGTCCAATGCTGGACAACGGCGCAATCATCGTCGGGCAGCATCATGGGATACACGCAGACGTCTTCCAGTAAACCACAAAGCCAGCAGGATGGCTACGGCCGCGCCAACTAGCACTCCGACTCGGTTTCCCCAAGCAACCCCTGATCGCGACGTTGTAGGTTCCGCTTGAGTTGGCACATCGGGCTCCGGTCCCCACGAAGTCAGCCACTCCGGCTGAGCTGGGGCATCTGGCGAATCAAGCATCTGCTTCCACTCGACATCGTTCAGCCGTTTGGGCGACAGGAACTCGAAGTACGGCAAGATCGCTCCGCGACACAGAACCTCGCCTCTTTCGGTTGGATACAGGACGTAGATGATCCGCGGCCTCCCCACGCCTACTTCCATGCATCTACCATCCAACGGATTTGAAAAGACATCCACAATGCGAGGCACATCGTCCCGGGGAGTTGCCGAAGGAGAGGGTGAATGAAACATGAGCGGTGCGAGATATCGCCCGTAGCTCACAATGAAATCCCGGTCGTCTTGATCGAAACGCTCGTTCTTGAGTTGCTTCTCCGCAAGCGTGCGAAGACGCGCGGACAGCTTTGCCGGAAACAGCCTGCCACGCTGCCATGCACCGTCTGAACGTCACCGACCGTACCCAGCGGGAAGCCCAAGGGCACAGGCTGCCTTTCTCCGTCCGCGCGGAGCAACGGTCGAGGTCACTCACCCAGCGTCGATTTGCGGCGCAGGATGTGGTGATAGTGCTGGGCGAAGCGATGCGCTTCGTCGCGAACGTATTGCAGCAGCCGCAACGCGAACGAGTGGCGGCTGAGCCGCAGCGGCTCGGACTGCCCCGGCACATAGACTTCCTCCTCGCGTTTGGCCAGCGAGACAAGCGTGGGCGGGGAGATGTCCAATTCGCGAAATGCGGCCATTGCGGCGTTCAATTGCCCTTTTCCGCCGTCGATCAGCAACAGGTCGGGAAACACCTGCGCCTCGTCGCTCATCCGCCGATACCGTCGGGCGACGACTTCGTGGATGCTGCGGAAGTCGTCGATACCGGACACCTCGCGAATCTTGTACCGGCGATACCCCGGCTTGAACGGCAGGCCGTCGATAAACTGGACCAAGCTGGCCACGGTTTGCCCGCCGCCCAGGTGGGCGATGTCGACGCCTTCGAGTGTGCGAGGTGTCTTGTCCAAGTTCAGAACCTTGCGCAACCCTGCGAGGCCTTTTTGCGGATCGACGTAGAAGACCTCGGGCTGGGCGTGGGTATCGAGTTCGCCTCGGTCGTCCAGCGTCTCCAGCATCTGGATTTCGTCGCGCAGCGTTGCCGCCCGCTCGAATTCCAGCGCCGCGGCCGCCTCTTGCATCTCGCGCCGCATTTGCTTCAACAGCGAGGTTCGTTGCCCGTCCAGAAACATCTGCAGCCGCCTGATGTCCCGGCGATAGTCCTCTTTGCTGATCCGCAGATTGCAGGGCGCCGTACACTGTTGGATGCTCGCCAGCAGACAGGGACGAAACCACTGCCAGCGCTCGTCGCCGTCCGCAATATCCAGACTGCACGTGCGAAACTTGAAGATTCTCTGCAGCACCTGCACGGCGCCTCGCAAGGCCCCGGCATTGGCGAAAGGACCGTACAATTTGACACCGCGGTCCTTGGGTTCTCGCGTGACCTCGACCCGAGGAAAATCCTCGCGGGTGGTGATCATCAGATAGGGGAACGTCTTGTCGTCCTTCAGTTCCTTGTTGTGCTTCGGCTGGACGTCCTTGATCAGCCGCGCCTCCATCAACAAGGCGTCCACTTCGCTCTCGCACTCGATGAAATCGACGTCGGCTATCTCGGGAACCCAACTGGTCCGCAGTTCCTCTGCAGCACCTTTCAGAAAGTAGCTGCTCGCCCGGGACCGCAGATTTTTGGCCTTTCCCACGTAGATCACGCGTCCGGCGGCGTCTTTCATCAAGTACACGCCGGGTTTCTGGGGAAACTCGCGCACCTTCGCCGCGGCTCGCTGAAATCCCAACTCGCAGGACGCCGGTGGGGCTTCGGCGGCGGCGGTTGACGGGGCCGGTTCAGGAGTTTCGCGCGTCGGCGAGTGAGGTTGGGCGGCGTTCCCCTCGGCGGGTGCGAGTTCGTCACTCATGCGGCATCCTGGGAAGCTGGCGTCCTTCGCTTGCGGCGGGACGGGCTTGTCGGCGGGTTCGCGCTCAATCGAAAATCCCCGCTCCGAATCCATCGTCATCGTCCGGCCTACGGGGCGAGGCCGATGTCCGCGGCATCTGATGGGGCGGCGGAGGCGTCGATTCGGCCGGCTGGATCTGAGTCGAAACGGCCACGCGTGTCGCACCGGCGCGGGACGGCGCCGTTTCTTCCAGGGTGCTATAATCGTCGATATCGTCTTCGCCGTACGAGTCGTCGTATTTCGAAGAGTAGCCCGGTTGCGCCGACCGCTGCAATTCGACCTCGTACTCCTGAATCACGCGATTCTGAATCGATTCGCGACACTCGGAGTTGATCGGATGCGCGATGTCGGCATACAACTTGGCGCGTCCTTCCGGATCGCGGACAGTACGGCTTTCGTCCAAACGCTTTCCGCACTGGTTGCAGAAGCACGCCCGAAGATGATTCTTGGCTCCGCAATGCTGGCAATGGCCGGTCAGCTTGCGGCTCGGCATCGCGACAAACGGACCGTTCGTGCCTTCGATGATCTTCAGATCGCGAATCACGAAACAGTCGTCGAAGGTGATCGAACAGAACGCTCGCAGTCGGTCATCGGAATTCTCCATGAGTTTGATGCGAACCTCGGTGATCTTCATGACGCTCCTCCTTCGAGGCCCGGGTGGCCGTGACGAAAACTGCCCCTAAACCCGCCGAGCGCAGGCGGCCTGCCAAACGGCGCGCATGTCCCGCGTGACGGCAGATCCCGAAATAACTGCTCCCACTTCCACTCATCTGATGTCCCAAGCAATCCGCACGCTCGAATGCGGCACGCAGCCTGCCGATCCATGGCGATTGCTGCTCGGCGGCCGGCTGCAATCGGTTGAACAACTGCCGGGCCGCCGCCGCCACGTCGCCACGCGCCGCTGCGTCGCAAATCTTCACCACGGACCGCGGACCGACTGACGACCGGTCGTTCCCAGCGTGGCCCAGCCCCGCGGACGCTTCGCCACTTGCTGGCGACTTCGCCGCGCAAGCAGGGCTACAATTCCGATACACATCGGCCGTCGACAACCCCGCGGGTGGACGCACAATCACCAGCCACCAGCCCGCGAAACCATCAACTCGCTCCAACACTTCGCCTCGGCCGCGGCAAACAGCCGCCGCATTCTCCAGGAAGAATGGCACGTCGCTGCCCACCGCCGCCGCGACCTCCGACAGACGCTCGCGCGGCCAATCGAGCCGCCAAAGCCGATTGGCTGCCGTCAGGGCCGCCGCCGCGTCGCTCGACGCACCGCCCAAACCGGCCGAGACGGGGATTCGCTTCAAGATCTCCACGTTCAAACCCAGGGGAGTCCCAGCCGCGTTGCGCAACCGCTCAAGCGCCCGGTAAACCAAGTTGCCGTCTCCTTCGGGCAGATCGTCCCACACCGGCGAGGCTTGGTCGCGCGAACTGTGGGCAGTTGCCTGGCACCCTCGAGTCCAGCGGCATGCCACGTCCAAACGCCCGTCCGGCTGGACCGAACAGCGGAGCGTATCGACCAAGTCGACCGGCACCATCAGCGTTTCGATTTCGTGAAAGCCATCCTCCCGCCGCCGCAGAACCTCCAAAAACAGGTTCACTTTGGCGGGTGTTTGAATTTCGATCAGCGCGTCATGGTGACGGATCTGCATGCCCAACGCTGGTGACCAGTGCCCCTGGAGGTCGCCCGAAACTACTCAAACGAAACAACGACAAGAACTTGCGACAACGAGCCAACACCACATGCTCCTCGGGTGTGCTATTGGATGATTCTACTAATCCCATGCTAGCGGTCAAGCTCAGTCCGGGAGCCGCAGGCGACGTCCCAAGAACCTGTCACTCTAGGCAGCCCGGGAGGCATGGGGTGTTTTGCGGGCTTACTCGGATCTATCCATGATCCGGCGCGCTATCTTGCCAGCGGATATTCGAGGAGCAGCCGATCGGTCCCGTTCACATGCGGGGCGAACAGATTGTCCTTCTTCTTTCGCAGCGCGTTCTTGATTCGGGCGACATCGGTGGCCATGTCGCGCAAGACGTGAAACTGACTTGATTTGATGGCGTCAATAATTCTGGGAAGAGGGTCTGTTGTTCCTTTACCGTCGGATTTCTTGAACTCCTCCGCCCACACGCGTTTTACCCATTCGAGCCATTTCTCGGAGTGATAGTTCCGGTACAGGAACTCCAGGTAATCCAGGATCACGTTGCCGCTGTCGCCTCCGTCCAAAGCGAAGCGAGGTGACTGATCGTCTTCGACATGGATGTGGGCAAGTGGATGCGAGAACGGGTCGCCGAGCGTCTCGTAATCCAAGTCCAACCTGAGGTAAATCGCCTCGCCCTGAGCTTCGACATAATAAGCGTCCAGCTCGCACGTGGTGACAATCGTTTGAATGTTCGCGAAGGACAAGATTCGTCCCTTCTGCCAGCCCATGAGAGCAAAAATGGCCAAATTCCGTTCCAGCGCGTACCGTTTCGGCTCGCCCTCGCAGAATTGGTCAACCAGACGCACGAACCAGTCATGAAGGCTTTCACCGGCTCTTCGGCGAGACTGCTGTTCATTCAGATTCTGAGGAAAGCAGGACGTGGCGCGGCCGTAGGAGCGGATGGTCGCCAAGAACTTGTCAACGCTGGTCGAGAATGACTGGATCGGACGCATGGTGCGCTCCTGCGAGAAACGACTCGTACCATTCCAGGTCATCCGGCTCACGAGTTCCCGCGCAGTACGGCGCCAGTTCCTCACGGTTGTGGGCGTACAACAGCTTGGAGCAACGATCCGCTGCAAGTTCAAGCGGTTTGCGAAAATCAAGCCATAGCTGGTGCTTCCCGCATACCGGGTCGAGAGTAAGACAATCGAAGTAGCTCGCGTACCGTGGTGGATCGTCTTGAACGAGTTTGGATGTCGCGCAGAACAACGGCTCAAGTTGAATTCCGAGGTTATCACGAAGTTCTGCATGAACAAGTTTGCAAAACGAGTCATGATTCGAGAAGGTGACAAACTCCAAACTCGGAAGACTCGAAACGATATCACGAGGCAGCGACCGATCGATCAGATCTGCATAGACAACGTATCGCTGCGGACGCATCCCGATGTCTGGCAGTCGCCCCAGAAGTTCGTCGAGTGACGCAGTATCGGTGCCCAGTTGAGCCGCCATCCATTTCTTGGGGACGACGGATTTCTCCTGCATGAAGGCTTCGATCTCGTACCGGGAAAGCTCGTCTTCCGAACACTTGTGCCGCCGTTTCTTCAGGTTGACCCATTTTTCGTAGTCATGTTCCAGGTCGCCCGTCGGGGGCCAATCCAGCTCGTAGTAGTCGCGAACATACGCGAACGGCACACATGGGCCTTGCCGGAGCCAATCGAATCGCTGATGCTCTTGCATATTCATGGTTGGTTTCCGTTTCGTTGTCGCTGGGTTACATACACGCGCCGTCGGGTGTAATTATCGTCTTCTGCGTGATCGTTGACAACCAGCTCAGGCGTCGTCCTTGACCGATTCTGGGCCTGCCTCGCGGGTCGGCCGCAGACGAGATTGACGACTGCTGCAGCGATCAGCACATGCCGGGCAGCCCTCGAAGACCTTCGGCACATCGGCACTGATACCGCTTGTTCCGCGGCGGCTGTCCGCCGGGACTCTCCACACCGAACAGGAGTCGGCTGCATACGGTGCAAGGGGACTGACCGGCCGGCAACAGGGTCGGCGGTGCCGCATGGCAGTATGGACAGCGCTGCTTCGCCTCGATCGCCGGAGCGACGTTCGGGGCTCGTCCAGACACGCACTCAAAGGCGGTGTGGCCGATGCGGAAGCAGACGCCGGGGGAGAGGTGAAGAACCTGGACCGGTCCGCTGTCGCTGAGCAGTTCGCCCCCTTCCGCAGTGCAGCGCAGTCGATACGAGCCGTCTTGGTCGACCTCGACTCTGGCATGCGTGCGGGCGACCGCGTCCTGGTCGGCCAGAATGATTTGGTTGTGATCGGCGCGCCCGATCGTCAAGCCTCGAGCCAAATAGATTTCGTCGGTCTGGCCATTTGGATGACTCACGTGCAGCAACAGGCTGCCGGAACCGGTCGAGCGGTCCTTGGCGCCGGAGGATTGCGACATGCCATGCTCCTTCATCCGAGACCGAGCAACCGCGGCCAACGTTCCTCCTGCCAATGGAACGCCGCAATCAAGGCTGCCCAGGTCGCGAGTAACAGAATCACCAGATGACAAAAATCGGCCAGCCAGATCTACTGCCCGAAGCCTTCCACGCGATGGTCGTCCAGCAGCAGCGTGGCCGACAGGGAATAACGGACGAGCGAAAGCAGGTCCACGAAAACGCTTACCGCGGGCAACGGCTCTTGGCCCGTGAGCAAATCGGTGACCGAACTGCGTACTGTCACCACCAGCGGCCACGGTCTGGCTGGGGAGACAGCTTGACGGCCAGACACCGATAGCGGCAGTCTGTAGATGTTCCTGTGACGTGGCATTCGTACTGGCATCGACAAGCGCTGTTGGTGCGACATGGTTGGCGAAACAGTCTCAGATCGACACAATCTGGCCTGCGGGACCAACTACCCATCTTACGCACGGCTGGTAGCCTAACCGCGAGGCTTCATGAAAGTCAGCGTCCGCACCCGTCTGATCGTTCTTGCTCTGTCGAGCTACTCCGCGATGATAGTACGCTTCAGCAAGCGTCGGATCAAGACGGATTGCCTCGTCACAATCTGCGATCGCTCGTTCCGCGTCTCCTTTTGCTTGCCACAAACAGCTTCGCACGACATGCGCCTCGGCCGCCTTTGGATCGTGCCAGATTTGTTCGTTCCAAAAGGCCAAACTTCTGTCAAGACGCCACCTTTCAGCAGGCCGACGCTCTTTCTTTGCGAGTGCCTCAGAGATGGAACTGCCGATCCGGTCGCCCACTTGGAGCCCGAGGAACAGACCAACGACGAGGCAAATGCCCCCACCAATACCGGCACCGAGTTCTCCCGCAGTTACGGAGCCAACCACATGCCCAACGAGCCAGCCAACGAAGCCACCAATATGAACACCGGCTAAGCTGCAAATACCGCCAAAAACGTCCTCGAAAAAAGTATCGTCAAATGAACCGGTCAGCGCGTACCCGACGCCCACGGTGATCAAGCCAATCATGAACATGCCAAGATAGAAGCCGATGCATGCGGTGAGGAACGAACCAAGACACCAACCAATCACTGCCCCAAACAATCCGCCCATGAACGTGCCAATAGCTGCAATTGAAAAAGAGGACATTGAGAATCCGAGGCGTGCCTTTCCTGGTACCCCTCCACCATCGGTGCATGATAACGCGGCAAATCCTTGCGATGACCGCAGTTCAGCTTCGATGTCGGCCACACCAAACAGGGAACTCGAGGGGAAGACTGCCCATTCACGGTACGTTTGCCCGGGGGACAAGCGGTCGATGTTCAGCAGGAAAGAACCGCCGCTGTCACTCTTGCTCCGCCATCGAACTTCGACCACAACTTCGACCAACTGGATCTCCGAGCGGTTGAGAATTTCAAAGTAGTTCCACATCCCCACGCTGTAACAGTACCACCATTTTGCTGGAGCGCTGATCTGTGAAATAGGAAACTTGTGCAAGAGGGTTCTCAGATCAGCACATCGTTGGAACGGATCGGGTTGGAGCATGGCTTCCAAAATGCGGTCGAACTCGGGGGGAACCGAGGGATTCGTTTTCGACGGCGGTTGCCATGCGCCGACGGGACGGTGGCCGGTGAGCAGTTCGTAGAAGGTGACGGCGAGCGAATAGTAATCCGCGCGGAAGGTGACCAAGTCGGGCGTGCTGGCTTGCTCGGGAGCCATGTACTCCCACGTGCCCGGAGCGTCGCCGGTGGTCGTCAAACCGCCGGTGGTGCGGTCCGCCCGACGCACCAAGCCCAGATCGGTCAAACGGGCGCGGTTCTGCTGGTCGATCAGGATGTTCGACGGCTTGACGTCGCGGTGGATCAGCCCGAGCGAATGGATTGCCACCAGCGCCGCGGCGATGTTCAAAAACCAGTCGGCGACATCCACGAATTCCGGGACACTTCGTGCTACCGCACGACTCCGGACGATATCGCGGAGCGTCTGCCCCTCGACCCATTCCATCACCAAGTAGTCGAACCCGGCTTCCGCGCCCGATTCGAGCAGCTTGACGACGTTGTCGTGGTCCAATCGGGTCATCGCGGCGATTTCCTGCGCGAAACGATCCTTGGCGGCGGCTCCCGCGTGCCGATCATGCCGGATCAGCTTGATCGCTACCGGTTGCTGTGTCTCGGCCCGCGTCCCTTGTAAAACGACGCCCATCCCGCCGCAGGCCACAAAACGATTGGCGGTGACATGGCCGAAACTTGCGGGAGCCAGCCAGGGCGGCTGTCCGCCGGGACTCTCCACGCCGAACAGGAGTCGGTTGCATACCGGGCAAGGGGACTGCCCGGCCGGCAACAGGGTCGGCGGTGCCGCATGGCAGTACGGACAACGCTGTTTGGCCTCGGTCGCCGGAGCGACGTTCGGGGGGCGTCCGGACACGCACTCAAAGGCGGTGCCGCCGATGCGGAAGCAGACGCCGGGGGACAGGTGAAGAACCTGGACCGGTCCGCTGTCGCCGAGCAGTTCGCCACCTTCCGCAGTGCAGCGCAACCGATACGAGCCGTGTTGGTCGATCTCGACTCTGGCATGTGTGCGGGCGACCGCGTCCTGGTCGGCCAGGATGATCTGGTTGTGATCGGCGCGCCCGATCGTCAAGCCCCGCGCCAGATAGATTTCGTCGGTCTGGCCATCCGGATGACTCACGTGCAGCAACAGGCTGCCGGAACCGGTCGAGCGGTCCTTGGCGCCGGAGGATTGCGACATGCCATGCTCCTTCATCCGAGACCGAGCAACCGCGGCCAACGTTCCTCCTGCCAATGGAACGCCGCAATCAAGGCTGCCCAGGTCGCGAGTAACAGAATCACCAGATGACAAACACTAATTCGCGCTAATGAACACTAACAGAATCTGTGGTGTTCGCAAGGGCCGCAGTCATCCTATTTCAACATCCGCGTTCTCAATTTCGGGGACGTTTCACCCCAGACTTCACACGCCGGCCACCGGTTTTTCTGACCGCGCGCCCGCTACGGCATCCCCTCCGGTACGAATCGGCACTCGGCTACGCACGAGTACCGATTCGACCTCCGTGGATGGCTACGCTACCGTTGACTGACTGCTCGACTCTGTTACTGACCGGACTCATCCACCGAACTTGAGGCCAAGCGGAAGCCCACGCCGCTGCCCCGGGAGGACGGCGTGTCCCCGTTCCGGTACGCCGACCGGCAGTTCACCCCGTAGTAGAGCCAGCTGCCGCCGCGGAACACGCGGGCCGAGCCTGTAGCAGGCCCCGTCGGGTCGCTCATCGCCGTCGTGGTGTAGTCACGCTTCCACCAGTCCGAGCACCATTCCCACACGTTGCCATGCATATCGTACAAGCCCCAAGCGTTTGGTTTTTTCTGCCCCACAGGATTCGTTTTGCTGCCCGCGTTGCTCGTATACCAGGCGTACTCACCCAGCGACGATTCCGAGTCGCCGAACGACCACTTCGTCTTGCTGCCGGCGCGGCACGCGTACTCCCACTCGGCTTCCGTCGGCAGACGGTACACCCGGCCAGCACTCCGCTCGGCCGGCAGCGCCGAAAGCTTCCGGCAGAAGTCGACCGCGTCCTCCCACGAGACCCGCTCTACTGGCAAGTGAGTGCCTTTGAAGTTGCTCGGATTCGCCCCCATCACGCGTTCATACTGTTCCTGAGTCACCTCGGTCACACCCAGATAAAACGGCTTGGTGATCCGTACCGTGTGCTGCGGCTTCTCCGAGTTCAATGCATCCGAATCGCTGTCCGGCGAGCCCATCTGGAATTCCCCCACCGGGATAAACGCCAGCTTGATGCCGATGCTGTTGGTGACTTCAACGGGTACGCCCAGGTGACGCGACCAGGCTTGTTGATGCCCGCGCGCTGCCGCCGCATCGAATGGAGCTACGGCTAGGGGGGGAGATTTGCCAGAAATATTGTCTCCGACCGAAAGTTGCTGCGAATCAGATGAGGTGGTGTCTGAGTATGGTGCTGGCCGGCTCATATAGGTGAGGAGATCGAGACGGAGATCGAGACAGAGTATAAAGGCAAAGAGACAAAGTTGCAACAGACAGAAGATACAAAGCAGCAACAGACAGTACTTACCCCAAGGGAATCCCTTTTTCTCAAGTTGTTTTCTCTGTTGGATCTTCTGCTCATACTCCTTCCTGGCTTGGGCAGTCGTCGCGGACACTTCGTTGAGTAGGTTCACCGGACCTCGCGAACAGTCCATCTTCGCTTCGACGTACTCGATTCGAGCGGATGCATCCGCAGCGAATGGCTCGTTTTCTTGGTGAGACTGGCCGGGCTCAAGTTGCTTCAGGTTGACGCGAAATGTTCCAAGAGACCCTTCCGTGTGCTGAACCGTGCCGGTAACCGTAACGTCTTCCAACGGCACCGCTGATTCATTGGTGATAATCAGGCAGTTCCAGAAGCGTGATCCCTCTTGGGCGGTCCAGTTCGGCGCAAGCGAGGCCGCGAAACGTGCCACCGGCGCAAGCCAAAGCCTGCCCACGTAGCGGTACGACCACTTGGGCGTGACCAGGTCGCGGACTTGTTTCATCGCAGCGGGTAAGTTGTCCAGGCGGCGGAACGGATCGGGTTGCAGCATGGTTTCCAAAATGCGGTCGAACTCGGGCGGAACCGAGGGGTTCGTTTTCGACGGTGGTTGCCATGCGCCGACGGGGCGGTGGCCGGTGAGCAGTTCGTAGAAGGTGACGGCGAGCGAGTAGTAATCCGCGCGGCAGGTGACCAAGTCGGGCGAACTGGCTTGCTCGGGAGCCATGTACTCCCACGTGCCCGGAGCGTCGCCGGTGGTCGTCAAACCGCCGGTGGTGCGGTCCGCCCGACGCACCAAGCCCAGATCGGTCAAACGGGCGCGGTTCTGCTGGTCGATCAGGATGTTCGACGGCTTGACGTCGCGGTGGATCAGCCCGAGCGAATGGATTGCCACCAGCGCCGCGGCGATGTTCAAAAACCAGTCGGCGACATCCACGAATTCCGGGACACTTCGTGCTACCGCACGACTCCGGACGATATCGCGGAGCGTCTGCCCCTCGACCCATTCCATCACCAAGTAGTCGAACCCGGCTTCCGCGCCCGATTCGAGCAGCTTGACGACGTTGTCGTGGTCCAATCGGGTCATCGCGGCGATTTCCTGCGCGAAACGATCCTTGGCGGCGGCTCCCGCGTGCCGATCATGCCGGATCAGCTTGATCGCTACCGGTTGCTGTGTCTCGGCCCGCGTCCCTTGTAAAACGACGCCCATCCCGCCGCAGGCCACAAAACGATTGGCGGTGACATGGCCGAAACTTGCGGGAGCCAGCCAGGGCGGCTGTCCGCCGGGACTCTCCACGCCGAACAGGAGTCGGTTGCATACCGGGCAAGGGGACTGCCCGGCCGGCAACAGGGTCGGCGGTGCCGCATGGCAGTACGGACAACGCTGTTTGGCCTCGGTCGCCGGAGCGACGTTCGGGGGGCGTCCGGACACGCACTCAAAGGCGGTGCCGCCGATGCGGAAGCAGACGCCGGGGGACAGGTGAAGAACCTGGACCGGTCCGCTGTCGCCGAGCAGTTCGCCACCTTCCGCAGTGCAGCGCAACCGATACGAGCCGTGTTGGTCGATCTCGACTCTGGCATGTGTGCGGGCGACCGCGTCCTGGTCGGCCAGGATGATCTGGTTGTGATCGGCGCGCCCGATCGTCAAGCCCCGCGCCAGATAGATTTCGTCGGTCTGGCCATCCGGATGACTCACGTGCAGCAACAGGCTGCCGGAACCGGTCGAGCGGTCCTTGGCGCCGGAGGATTGCGACATGCCATGCTCCTTCATCCGAGACCGAGCAACCGCGGCCAACGTTCCTCCTGCCAATGGAACGCCGCAATCAAGGCTGCCCAGGTCGCGAGTAACAGAATCACCAGATGACAGAAATCGGCCAGCCAGATCCACCGCCCGAAGCCTTCCACACGACGGTCTTCCAGCAACAGCGTGGCCGGCCGGGAGTAGCAGCCGACGGAGAGCACATCGACGAACACGCCGACCGCAGGTAGTCGTTTCTTGCTTGTCAGCACGTCCGTAAAGGGACTGCGCAGCGTGACCACCAGCGGCCGAAAGGTTCTGTCCTGGGAATAGTTATCATCGGCTTGCCCCGTCGCCATGGCGCTCACCAGGATCTGCGGCATGATCAGCAGGGGCAACGCGGCAATCGCGGTTTCCTGGGTGCGCGAAAGGGTCGAGACGAGCAATCCGAGCCCCAATCCGCAGGCAAAGCAGATCAGCAAGATCAACATGCTCCACACCACGGATGCCTCTCGCAGATGCCCTGCTGGCGCTTCGTCCAGGATGCCTCGGCATCCCAATCGCACGATGAGCAGAAGCAGGAGCACCTGAATCATGCCGATCAGCAGGGCGACCGCAGCTTTGCTCGCCAGATAGGCGCCGGGCCGAAGTCCGGCCAGACGCTCGCGAACATACTGCCTGCGGTCGCGGACAAGTTCCCGGGCAGAGTTGTTCATCCCCAGCCACAGGGCCACCACGACGCAAAGAAAATGCAGCGACGTGAGCCGACTGGCACTGAACTGCGTTAAGCAGATCAGCATACCGAGCAGCACCGGTTGCAGGAGCGTCATGGCCATCAAGCCGCGGTCGCGGTACGCCAGGAGCAGAGCCCGCTGCCCCGCTTCCTTGAACTGATGCCAGGAATAATCGGCTGCCAGCGGAGTGACCAGGTCGCCGATCCGGACACGGTCCGGCAACAACTCGCTGCTGCCCGGTGCGGGAGTCCGGCTCGGCATGGGGGCTATCGAGCCGCCGGGCGCGGAATCGGCAGGCACCGAGGACGGTGTCTCCGTATCGCGCTGCAGGAAACGGCCGTCCTGCAAACGCTGGTACAGATCCGCATAGCCCCGGCAATGGAAACGTTCCAACAACTCGCCAGGCGGTCCCGTGTAGGCCGTCCGCGCCACGTCGTCCACCAGTCCCAGTACGATCACCTGGTCGAACAGATCGAGGTTCGCCATCAGATGGGTCGTGCAGACAACCGTCGCGCCGCGATTAGTGATATGCCGCAGGCTTTCCATCAATTCGGCTTCCCGTCCCGGATCGAGCCCCGAGGTGGGTTCGTCCAACAGCAACAGCCTCGGCTTCTTCAGCAGCTCGATCCCGACGCTCAGACGCTTGCGCTGCCCTCCGCTGAGCACGCTGACCAGCTTGTTCCGGTGCTCGATCAGACCTATCTGTTGAAGGATGTCCTCCAGCAGACGGTCGACGTCGTCGCCAGCGTTACGGTCAAGACGCAGCCGGGCAGCGAAATGCAGGTTCTCCTGGACGGACAGCCCGTGGTACACGATATCGTCCTGCGGCACATGGCCCAGCGTCGCGCGATAGTCCGCCAACTGCTCCAGCACGTCGTGGCAATCATCGAAGACAATGTTCCCGGCCGCTGGCCGATGATAGCTGGCCAGGCAATTCAACAGCGTGCTCTTGCCCGCCCCGCTGGGTCCAAGGATGCCGACGAACGAGTCCGCGGGAACGTGGAAGGTCACGTCGCGGACCAGCACCCGCGTTCCTTTCTCCAGGCTCAACCGCGTCACGTCCAGACTCACGCCCCGCGCCGCATGGTCCAGTTTCAGGCCACCCGGTACGACGCGGAACACGATGAACGTGCCGAACTGGATCCGGTCGCCCGGGACCAGGTTGCACCTGCCGACACGCGTTCCGTTGACGAACGTCCCGTATCGGCTGTCGTGATCGACGACCGTAACGGCATCGCCGCCGCTTGGCAGCAGGCTGGCGTGATTGCGCGAGACGGTGCGGTGGTTCAATTGCAGGTCGGCCTCCGCAGAGCGGCCTACGCGCAGCTCGGAGCCTTCCAGCGGCACGAATTCGGGCGCAACCCGCCTTTCGGTCATCACAGTTCCCTTCTGATACGTTCTAGCGGATCTTGCAGGAATAATTGACCTTCAACGTCGGGGTCGATCGAAATCGCGATTCGAACAGGATGTGGTCTTGGGAGACCTCTTCCACCAAGATCTTGCCATCCAGATCGGCTGTCTCGACAAAACCATCGGTCACGTTGTAACGCAGCGTCCCGCGGGGCGTAAAACTGAGCAGGCGGCGCCGGGAAGCGTCGGACGAATCGAGTTCCAGAGTGCCGCTCTCGATCCGCAGATTCGCGTACAGCTTGTTCGAGCGTTGATGGTTGGCGTCGCGTTTGAACACGCACGTCCCCCGTGGCCGCCCGCGCAGCGATGGATCGAGGAAGCCGATCAACTGGCTGGCGTCCACCGACCATGTATCGCCGGGTACGGACTCCAGATCCGGCAAAATGTAGTAGTCGGACAGCACGGCGGTCTGGAAGATCAGGTCGAGTTCCGCTTCGTCCAGGGTGCAGCCCAACGGCTCGACGGACTTGACGCCCTCGCCATCCACATACGTGATGCGGACCTTCTTGCCGGAAAGCGAGTCCGCACGCATCTTGACCTTGGTCATCTCGTCATCGATGGCGGCTTGGGCACCGATGGCTAGAAGCGTCTCGGCGACAGGTTTTACGGCCACCAGCACAGTGCCAGAACCGGGGGCGATGTACTCCAATGTCCCCAGCACCAACATACCAGGCACGCCCAGTTGGATCGTGACGTCCGTCTCACAAAGCAGTTTCGCCATCAACACTTGGCCGAACTCGCGCACTTCGACAATCTGTTGACCATCGTTGCTTTCGATCGTTCGCGTGACGGGCAGTTCGAACATGAAGCCCAAGTTGGCGACCTTCGCTATGCCCCAATCTTTGTCCTCCACCCGTGCGTCGAAACCGCCTTTTACCAACACCTCGTACGTTTTGCCCGCTTGTGCAACTTCCTTGATCCGACCAGGATCGCCAATCAATTTGGGCGCGGGTGGCGGATCAGGCAACGTTTCGCGGCCGATCACCGAGCCTCCGTTCTTTTTCGTCCCTCCAGTCCCTGTCGTTGTTCCACCTCCGGGCCAGTACACTGATACGATCAGCACCAGCAATGCCAGCAGGATGGCGGCCAGCAGGGCGACGATCACGATCTGCGGCCCTGTAAATGCTCCCGTTCGGCCGTTAGTACGATTGGACATGGCAGGGACTCCTTGAGCTTTCTTCGTTGTTGACTCTTCCAGCATTCGTTCGCCTGGATGCGGTCTCCGCTCCTGGCGGCATTCCAAACACGCGGTTGTACTCGCCCAAAAGCGGTGCTGAGCGTAACAGCGCAGCGAATCCGTTCTTACACGCCCCGTGGCCACAAAACACGCCAAGAGGGGGATTGCGCATCTGTGCAGGATAACCATGACGAACACGCTATTTCAAGACCCTGAAAGCCCGAACAGCTAGATTATCCGCCGTTGATTCGTTGCACCCGACGCAAGAGGCAGAGGCCCCCTTGATTCACGCCATCGCCAATTGGCCTCTTGTTAGACGATGATCTGCCATCCTCAACCGCGCGCGGCATGGACGTCGGATCGAATCAGCTACCGCAAACTCGCATGCTGAACCCGCGCGCTTCGGAGACAGACCCGACGGAGCTTGGGCTGGCATTCGGGCTGCGTAGAATCCGCAGCCATGGGGCGAACGGCTCGGGGTACTTTGCGATCTTCCGGACGACCGGCGACTCTGCGATCAGAGGGTTCGCCAAGCGCGGTGCCGAATCGCCACTGGAGGATCGCGGCCATTGAATCACAGCTTGTTCCGCGAGAAATTTTTTGCCGCGCGGGCAGCCCACCTGCTAGCAGATCAGGGGCCGGTTTTTCCTTGCGTTTCTCGCTCGGCGGTGCGAGCGGCAGGGAGTTGGCAGGGCGGCGCGGAATGAAAAAGTTCCGTTGCTAGCGGTAGAAATTACAAAATCGCTCTTTGCAGATCCGCGGCGACTGGGGTAGGCTTTGCGAACGTCGCTGACGATGGTTGGAAGAGGAGGCGGTGGCGCACGATGTGCCTTCCGCGGCGTGTTTTCACTCGCTGGAAATCGCGTCAAACCAACCGCCGCTGTGACAGCAGCGTGGCTGCGCGAAGGAACCTGGCAGCAGCTTCGCAGGATGATGTGGCTCGTCGTTTGCTCCCGCAGGCAAACCACGAACTGACCGACGCGGACGCATGGATGCGTCCGTCTCCTCTCTATCGCAACGGAGTGCTTCATGAGCAGGGATGCTCGCTGCTTTACCGCCGCGCTGCTGGTGGCCTGCCTGCTGTCGATGGGCGCCGGCTACCGCACGCAGAACTTCATCGTCACGGCGGACACGCCCCAACTAGCCCAGGAGATCGGCGATTCCGCCGAGCAGTTTCGCCGCGACTTGGCGATCGAATGGCTGGGGCGGGAATTGCCGCCCTGGACGGACGTCTGCCCGATCAGCGCTCAGATCAGCCCGCACTTGGGTGCCGGCGGCGCGACCAGTTTTTATTTTAGTCATGGACGTCCGCACGGCTGGCGAATGTCGCTGCAAGGATCGCGCGAGCGAGTGCTGGACAGCGTGCTGCCGCACGAGATCACGCACACGATCTTTGCCACGCACTTTGGCCGCCCCTTGCCTCGCTGGGCCGACGAAGGCGCCTGCACGACGGTCGAACACGTCAGCGAGCGCGCCAAGCAACACCAACTGCTGATCAGCTTCCTGACCACGGGACGCGGGATCGCCTTCAACGACATGTTCGCCATGCGCGAGTATCCAGCGGACATCCTGCCGCTGTACTCGCAGGGCTACTCGTTGGCCAAGTTCCTGATCGCCCAGGGCGGCAAGCAGAAATTCATGCAGTACGTTGGCGACGGCATGGCCTCGAACAACTGGACGGCGACCACGCATCAACATTACGGCTTCGCAAGCCTGGGAGACCTGCAACAGAATTGGCTGGCTTGGGTCAAGCAAGGCAGTCCCATCGAGCCGGGCACGATGGTCGCAGCGAACCAGACGCCGCTGGCGCCGCTGTCGAACGCTTCGCCGCCGCCCGTTTCCGCTTCGTCCGAGCCGCCTTTCCAACTAGCATCGAACGTGCGAGATGACGCCTCGACCAGTCGATCGAGTGCGTTGTTTGCGAGCCCAGCGGACAGTTGGTACGCCCAACAGCGAGATTTGGTCCATCAGGGCACCGCGGCCCCGATCGAACCGTTGACATCCTCGCCCAAGGTGACTCCAAAATCGGAGGATTTGTCGGCCGATGGCGACGTGCAGACTCGCCCGACCGCCGTGACTCACGCCCCGGAGACGGGCCGACCGGTGCAAACCGTGCTGCCGCCCATTCAGCCGACGCAGCCTCCACCGCCTCTTGTGCCAATCGACGTCCCGGCGCCCAGTGCCCGCACCGCCGGTCCGGCGACGAACGATTGGCATGCTCCGACCCGACTGTACTGACCTGCTGCTGAGACTTGCCCTGCGCGGCGAACGAGTCGGTCGGCGTTGACAAGCTGCCGTGAATGTTTCCACAATTCATGGGTGATGAACATTCGCTGCTTCCATTGCGGTCGAGCCGTACCGATCACGGCTGAACAACTAGGAGGCGAGGCCGTGTGCCCCGCCTGCGGGGGTATTGTCCGTCTACCCGAAGCCGATGTCCACGAAAAATCGCAGCTCGGCAGCAACTCGGGAGGCTCCTGGATCAGCGGCAGCATCTCGGGGCTCGTTTCGCTGCTGTTGCACATGACGCTGCTATTGACCTTTGCCATGGTCACCTGTGACTTCCGGGGCGGCGGCGGCGGAGCCGAAGGCGAAGAGATCCTGATCGGCAACTTGCCTCAGGTGCAATTGAACGAACAAGACGATGCGATGCTGGACGCCGAGGCTGCTCAGGCAGAGGCCGCGTCGGAGCAGGATAGCCTGGTCGACACGCTGGAGGTGATCACGCCGCTAGATTCCTCGGCGGGCGATTTCTCGATGGACTTGGAGTTGAGCGAATTCCGGCCCAGCGGCGGAGACGGTGGCGGAGCACCCGAGGTTTCCGCCTTGTCGGGCGGCGGCGGAGCGCTGGGGCAGGGAGCTTCGTTCATGGGGCTCCAGGCCAAGGGCACTCGTTTTTGCATCATCGCCGATTGCTCGGGCAGCATGGAGGGACCGCCGCTGGACTTTCTGAAAGAGGAGATTCTCGAGACGCTCTCGACGATGTCCACTCAGGCACGTTTTCAACTGATCTTCTTCAGCAGCCGCGCCATTCCCTATCCGCAGACGGGCTGGCGGCATCCGCGGCGAGACCGTGCCGATCTGGCCAACTGGCTGCAGAGCGTGAGTGCTGCGGGCGGCACCTATCCGACCCCGGCGTTTCAACAGGCGTTCCAAATGTCGCCTCCGCCGGATGTGATTTTCTTCATGACCGACGGCTTGTTCGATCAGCGCGCGGTGGAGGAGATCGCCAGCATGAACCGGCAGAGCGGCCGAAACGTGCAAATCCACACGATATCGTTCATGGACACCAGTTCGGAACCTTTGATGCGTCGCATCGCCAGCGACTCGGGAGGCCGGTATCGCCATGTGGCCGGTTTCTAGCAGCGGCATCGCCCTGGTGCTCGCCGTCGTGTTCGCAGAGGTCGCTGAAGTTCGTGCGGATCGGATCATCCTGCGGAACTTGGAAGTGATCAGCGACCGGCGGGTGGCGGAATTCAACGAGGACGGCCTGCGGTTGGACGACGGGACGCGGATTTCGTGGGAGCGGGTTGAGCGGGCACAGGTGTCTCCGGACCAGCAGGCCGCATTCGACCGGATGCAGGACGAAATCGGCAACCAGTTGTACCGTTTGCACCAGCGGCTGGCCGTCGGCGACTATCGAGGTTTGCTGGAGCACGCCGAGGCGCTGTATCCGCGCTACGCGGGGCGGGACAGCGAGACAGCGTACCTGGTTTTCCAGTCGCTGATGTGGGGCCGGTTGGCGGCCGGTCAGCGCGAGGCCGCGGTCGAGCCGTATGTTCGCGCGTTCGACTATTTGCAGCGCCGCACGCCGTCCGATATCCGCTTGCCGGGCGGTCGCCGCCTGACCTTCGACCGCCCGACGGGAATGACGGCCGAGTTGGTTCCCTTGTGGTTCGATGCGGAAGCCTGCCGCGCGGCCTTGCCCGGCGTGCTGCGTGCCATCGGCGAAATGGCCGAGCCACGGCCCGAAGGAATGCGGATCTACTACGGAACGCTGGCGCTGTCGGCGGGCGAGTGGGCGGAGGCTCGCCGCGCGCTGACCGGAGTGCTGGGGCAGCAGCCGAGACTGGCCGAACTGCTGACGATCGCCGTGGCGCAGGGCGAGGTACTCGGCGGAACGCCCGGTGCGGGATTGGCGCGGCTCGAAGAAACGTTGGACAAGCTGACACCCGAGAACCGGCCCTTGGCGCTGTATTGGCTGGGGCGTTCCAAATTGGATTCGCCCGATCCAAAGCGGCGGCAGGACGGCATGTTGCAACTGCTGGAATTGCCGGCATGGTACGGCGAGACCTACCCTGATGTCGCGGCGGCCGGACTGTATCATACGATGTCGGCTTTGGCACAAGACCAGAACGATGCGGCTCAGGCCAAGTTGCGCCGCGAGTTGTTGAACCAATACAAGCAGACCTACCATGCGGACCAGGTGCGAAAGAGCCTGGACCGCAAGAGCGACCCTTAAGGAGCGACGATGAGGTATCGACAGGATGTTTGGAAGCGGCGTTGGGCAGCGACTTGGTGCTTGGTCTGCTTGCTGATCATTTCCGCCCACTGGGGTCGAGTGTCTTCCGGCGGCCAAGCCTGGGGACAGGATGGCGACGAGACGCTGGTCGATCCCGGCTTGGGACCGGCCGGCCAAGGCACCGCGGGTACGGATCGTGCGGAGCCCCGCAGCCGCACTCTGCTGGACACCATCGCGGACGGCGGCATGGTGGGTCTGCTGATCCTGTTGCTGTCGTTGGTGTCGGTCGGCTTCATGGTCGAGCACGGGTTGACGATCCGCAAGAGCGTGCTGATGCCCGAGCCGGTGCTGGAGGAACTCGACCAATTGCTGAGTCAGGGACGGATCGACGAGGCCGTCGACGCGTGCCACGCGCCGCAGAATCAATCACTGGTGGCCAGCGTCGTCTTGGCTGGACTGGAGCGTTATCGCGGTTCCGAGTTCGGATTCGCCGAGTACAAGGCGGCGGTCGAGGAGGCGGGCGAAGACCAGACGGGACGCCTGTACCGCAAAACGGAGGTGCTGGGCTTGATCGGCTCGATCGCGCCGATGCTGGGCCTGATGGGCACGGTGCTGGGCATGATCAAAGCCTTCAACACGATCGCCGCATCGGGCGGCGCCGCGAAACCCGACGAATTGGCAGGCGGCATCGGCCAGGCGCTGGTAACGACGTTGATGGGGTTGGTCGTGGCGATTCCCACGATGGTAGCGTTCAGCTACTACCGCAACCGCATCGATTCGCTGGTCGCCGAGGCCGGCAAGCGCGTCGAACAAATCATGATGCCGCTCGGCCGTCGCCGTTGACGGAGGTTTCCATGCGATTGAGCAAGCACCGACGTGCGACGATCTCCGAAATGGACATGACACCGATGATCGACATCGTCTTTCTGTTGATCATCTTCTTCATGACCGTGACGCAGGTTTCGGAACTGAACCGCGAGCGTCTCGAACTGCCGAAGTTGCCGGGGGCGGAAGACCAGAAGCAGACCACGCTGACCGTCAACGTCGATGCGGACGGCGACATCGTGGTGTCGGGCAACCGGGTTTCGATGGCTCAGTTGCTTTCCCTGGTGTCGATCGAGTTGGCGAAACTGGGCGACGATCCCCAACGGCTGACGGTCGTGCTGCGGGCTGACGAACGGGGCGATTGCCGCACCGTGAATCAGATGGTCAATTCGCTGGGGCGACTGCAGATCACGCGATTGCGGATCGCCGTCCAGGTGCCTCAGTGAACCGTGTTGCCTGCTGAACCTGGGAGACGTTTGTGAAACTGAGCAATCGCCGAATTCAGCGCGAGCGGAAGATCCAGTTGTCGATGACCAGCATGATCGACGTGGTCTTTCTGCTACTGATCTTCTTCATCACGACGGCCAGCTTTGTCCGCACCGAACGGAATCTGGAGTCAGCGATCCGCGTCAAGTCCGCGTCGGCAGCGGCGGCCGATCTGCAGCCGGCAATCGTCGAAGTCGTACCAGGCGATTCGGGATACGTGTACAAGCTGGGGCAGCGGGAATTGACCGACCCCCAGGAACTGAGCCATCTACTCCGGCAGTTCGACAACAAGGCCGAGGGCGCCTTCGTCCGCGTCAGCGACGGTGCGCCGTTCCGCATGGCCGCCGCGGCGGTCCAGGCCTGCAAGACGGCCGGTTTCACCGCCGTGTCCTACATTCCCCTGGGAGCCGGGCCGTGATCTGCTGCCGGGGCAATCCGAACAGCGCCCGTGCCGTGGAACGGAATCCACGGCATTCCCCAACCCCGCGTCGATCGCTCGGGAACGGCGCACGGGGAATCCTGCTGTTGTTGATGTCCCTGGCCGTCGCGCCGCCCGCGGCTGCGCAGACGGACCGGCTGGAGACGGTGGCGAATTACCTGGACCGGCTGGGACTGGTCGATTTGCAGGTGTTGCATCTGGAGAGAGCGCTGCAAGCAACTCTGCCCGACGAACAGCGATTGCGGCTGGCTCGTCGCCTGGGCGATCTGTACGCCGGTCAACTGATGGACCTCGGAGAAGACAAACAGCGTTCCAGCGAGATCTTGGCGAAGATCCAAACGCTGATCCAACGAGTTCCCCAAGCGGATACCCCCGCCTTGCGAGTGATGCTGCTGCAGGCCGATTACAACCACGCCGAATCGTTGGCGGTGCGCTGGATCGGAGACCCGAGCGATGCGGAAGCCCGGGCTCAGTCGCTGGAAATCCTGCAACGCATCGCGCCCGAACTGGATGCGTTTCAGCAGGAACTGAACGCCCTGGCCGATTCCTTGATGGACTCGCTGGCCAATCTGCCCGAAGGGAACCAACGCGACGCCAGTACCCAGCAGTTCCATCGCGTGCAGGCCGTGGCCGGGCGAGCAACCTACTTCGCCGGTTGGTCGAATTACTACTGGGGACTGATGCGGGGCAAGGACGGCGAGGCGACGATCCGTCAGGCACGCGAGGCATTTCGCAAGCTGCTGGACATCCGGGCGGAAGAGTACGCGTCGTTAGATGCCGAGTGGTTGGGGCTGGAATCGACCTGGCGCTGCCGGGCGTTGATCGGACTGGGATTGTGCGAAGCGGCGCTCGGCCAACTGGCCGAAAGCCGCGATTGTTTCCGTCTGCTGGAACACGCCAGCGTCCCGCCGGAGATGCAGGACCAAGCCGCGTTCTGGTATCTGCAAGGGTTGTTGAATGCGGGTCGTTTCGACGATGCGGCGCAGTACGCAGCGGAGCGGGTGGCCACCTACGGACCGCCGCCCAGCCAAGGCAAAGTGAGCGTCTGCGTCAGCTTGGTCCGGTCCGCATTCGGCGACCGCCGGCAGCCACCCACGGGCAATCGCCGCCGCCTGGGCATCCTGGGCCTGGAAGGTCTCGCCCGGCTGGGACAACAGGGGACGATCGAACAGTTGATCGAGAAGTACCGGATCGATCCGGGCGACGACGCGGGGTTCTTCCTCGCTTGGTCGGCGGGACGCAAGTTGCTGGCCTCGGCGGACGAAAGCAAGCGGGAAGAAGACTACCGCGCGGCCATCCGGCAATTGGACGCCGCCCTACAAGCTCCGGACGCCAACCAGCAACTGGATTCGGCCGCCCGCTGCCGGCACGAACTGGCGTACTGCCTGTTTCAGGTTCAGGACTACGAACACGCAGCCCGGCTTGCCCAACTGGCCTGGACGGGGTTGAAAGCCGCCGATCCTCAGACGGCTGTCCAGGCGGCTTGGATGACATTCGCGTCGTACCAGAAACTGGCCGATCAGCAACCGCAATTCGCGCCTCGGGCGGTCGATGCGTTGCGGACTCTGCAACGCGATTTCCCCGCCCATCCCTACGCAAAGCGGGCGGATTACTTGATCGACAAACTCCAACGCCAAGCGGAATCGCCCGAGGACACGATCCGCCGTTTGGAGAAGATTCCCGCTGGCGATCCTTCGCATTTGGCCGCGCGATACGATCTGTGTCTGCTCTGGCATCAGCGCTGGTCGCAAGCCGGCTCGCCGGACCGGGACCGCTTCGGCGAACAGGTGATCGGCGCCGCCCGGGCCTACTTGGACGCTGCGGTCCGCGACCCCGACGAACAACGCAAGGTGAAATGTTGTTTGCTGGCAGCCGACGTTGCGCTGGCCAATCCGACGGACCAGGGAGTGCTGGCTGCCACGTATCTGGATCAAGCGACGGATCTTGTCGGCACGTTCCCGGACGGCGACGCCCTAGCCGTCGAGTACCAATACCGCCGCTTGCAGTTGGCGACGTTGCGAAAGCAAGAGGGGGAGCGGCAGCAGCGGGCGCAGTGGCTGGTCCAGCATGCGGCGGGCACTGCGTACGAGTTGCCGGCACTGGTCGTTGTGGCCCGCGAGGCGGATCAACGCATCGGCTCGAATGAGGCCGGCGACCGAAAGCCGGCCCTCGAACAGGCTCGGCAAATCTACCAGCGACTGGTCGAGCGACTCGGCACTTCCCCGGAGACCCTTCAGAACGACCAGAATGCCCGCGTCTCGCTGTCCCGGTCCGCCGACTACGCGATGCAGTTGGAGCAGCATCGCGACGCAGCCTCCCAGTTGGACGCCCTGGTGGCGGCTTTTCCGGCCGACCGGAACTACCTGCGGCGATCCGGACTGGCCCATTTCCACAGCGGCCAGTATCCGCAGTCCTTGGCGCGCTGGCGGGCGCTGCTTCTGGGTCTTGCCGGTGGCTCGGAGGGCTGGTACGAAGCCAAGTACTACCAGATTCTGTGTTTGAACGAGACGGAGCCCGCGATGGCCCGCAAAGTCTTCGACCAGTTCAAATTGCTCGATCCGGATCTTGGTCCGCCGCCCTGGCGCGAGAAGTTTCAATCACTGTTAAGAAACTTTCTAAAGTAATCCCCCCGATCGATTCGAAACATAAATTCGGAAGGTTTGCTCCGAAACGCACCTCGGTTGTACCGAACGGACGTTTCAGCAGCGGAGCGGCCGAGCAGGGGGGGTCCTGCCTGACAGGCACTTTCGGGTGCCAAACCTGGATTTGGCGTACGCGCCTGGTCGTCAAATTCCTTGCTGGACCAACTCTGTGCCATCCAACTTGGCCCAATCGTAGATCCTGGAGTAATCGGACTTTTGACTTATGGGGCGGATGCACTAGGCTTCTCCATTTTGTCAATTTTAACCAAGTTTCGAACACTCCGTTTGCCGATGATTGTACTGAGGCGGAGATCAGAGGGAGCTGAGTCAAAGCCGCGCAGAAGCGTGTAATTTCGTCGAACCCCGACCCAGTTGTTTGTGCCACACCGGTCGTCCCACCTTCCGGTACCATGCCGGACCGAACGGCAAGTGACATGAACGAGGGGGCAAGACACCGCGATCCAGCCACTTCGGTTGGTTGCGGAACGAGGACGAGTCAACGAGAGAGTTATGGAGAACCTGCGATGAAGGTGTTCACAACTGGACAGGTCGCGAAGATCTGTAAAGTGGCCCCACGCACGGTCAGCAAGTGGTTCGATTCGGGCCGCCTGAAAGGGTACCGGATTCCCGGTTCCCAAGACCGACGCATTCCCAGAGAATACCTGATCAAATTCCTCAAAGAGCATGGGATGCCCTTGGGCGACCTCGAAGACGAGGCGATGGCCAAGGTGCTGATCGTGGCTCAAGATCAGGTGCTGATCGAGAATCTGAAACGAGAGCTGCCGCCGGAACGCGCCTTTAAGGTCGCGGTTGCCGCCAGCGGCTTCGAAGCCGGGATCCAAGCGGAAAGCTTCCATCCCGACTGCATTATCGTGGATTTCTCGATCGGCCGGGTGGAAGCCCTGCAGATCTGTCAGAACCTACGAAAGAACATGGATTTCGGCGAGACGATTCTGATCGCGTTGCTACCGGACGACGGTCAACCGATGAGTTTCGATCGTTCGAGCATCAACGAAACGTTCAAGAAACCGTTCGATGCACGGCTGCTGGCCGAGCGTCTGCGGACCTTGATCGGTGCGAAAAAGGAATTGGTCTAGGCCATTCTCCGCACCTTGCCGACCCAAAGTGTCCTCGCCGCTTCGCTCAACCCGTCGTGCCAGACCCGCACGATGGCGAACATAGATTCGGATGGGGCGGTCGAACGATTCGACCCGAGGAGACGCCGGGGTTCCCGGCCCCGGTCTCCGTTCCCCGACTCCCAAGAAAACGCCCACATTGCTGGGCGTTTTTTTGTTGCCCGACCAAGCCAAATGCGGTTCGAGTTCTGGCCGGGATGAATGCGGCTTCCAATGGCTTCCCCTGTTCCGCACCCGCGAACGTAGCCGAGATCCCGAGATTTCCAAGAAACCCGCGAAATGACCGAGTTCCTACGAATTCGGCGGCGACTGAAAGGACCATGGGCACCGAACCTACTCTCACGCATTTCGATGCCAGCGGAGCCAGCCGAATGGTGGATGTCGGAGAGAAGTCGCCCACGCGGCGATCAGCTCGGGCGAGCGCCCTGGTGGCCATGCAACCCGAAACGTTGCGCCGCATCCGTTCGAGCGAAGTAGCGAAAGGCGACGTCCTGGAGGTCGCAAGGCTGGCGGGCATCATGGCGGCCAAACGGACCTCGGATCTGATTCCGCTCTGCCACCCGCTGGCTTTGGAGTCGATCGAGATCCAATTCGACTTCCCCGACGACCAACACATCGCCATCTCCGCAGTCGTCAAAATCACGGCCAAAACGGGTGTCGAGATGGAAGCCCTGGTCGCCGTCACAGCGGCCGCTCTGACCATTTACGATATGTGCAAGGCCGTCGATCGCGGCATGACGATCCACCGCGTGCGGGTCGACGAAAAAGACGGCGGCCGAAGCGGACATTTCCTGCGTTCCGAAACCGATCCGACTCCCGACGAACGCCCATGACCACCGTCGCCACACCGTATCACGTTCCGCTTCAATCGCCTCTGGCGGCGATCTACGCCTCGATCCGCGACGAACTCCAGCAGGTCGAGCAGACGCTTCGCAACCAGTTGCGCAGCGAGCAGTCCTACGTGGACGAACTGTGTCGCTACGGGTGCTTGATGGGCGGCAAGCGACTTCGCCCCGCCTTGGTTCTGCTCTCCGCCAAGGCGTGCGGCGAGATCGAAACGGCGCATCTCACGCTGGCGGCCGTCCTCGAGATGGTTCACACGGCCACGCTGGTCCACGACGATGTGCTGGACGGGGCGACCACCCGGCGGCATCTGGCAACGGTCAATTCGCGCTGGGACAACGAGGCCAGTATCCTGCTGGGCGACCTGTTGTTCAGTCAGGCGTTCTTCTTGGCCAGCTCGCTGGACGACGTCTTCGCCTGTCGCGCCATCGGACGGGCCGCCAACCTGGTCTGCGAAGGCGAACTGCGCCAGAAGGGCACCCGCGGCGATTTCCAGTTGAGCGAGGCTGAGTACCTGACGATCATCGAGGCGAAAACGGCCGAGTTGTGCGCGTGCAGTTGTCTGCTGGGCGCCCACTATGCGGGCGCCGAGGCCGCGGCCCGGCAGCGGCTGGAAAGCTACGGCCGGTATCTGGGGATTGCCTTTCAAATTGCCGACGACATTCTGGACATTGTCGGTCGCGAAGACACGACCGGGAAATCGCTGGGCACCGACCTCCAGCAACAGAAGCCCACTCTGCCGCTGATCCGGCTGCTGGAGATCGCCGACGCAGACACTCGCCAGCGAGTCCTGCATCTGGCGACCAGCGAAGCCGAGACGGCTCAGGCCCCGCTCCGCGATCTCTTCCACCGCTTCGGCACGCTGGATTATTCGCAGCAGCAGGCGCACCACTACGCCGCCCGAGCAGCCAGTCAGCTCGACGCCCTGCCGCCGAGCGAAGCCGTCGAACACCTCCACACGCTCACCGAATTCGTCGTCCGCCGCTTCGCTTGACCGCGAGCGTGCGGCGGGGGGTGCTGATCCATGACCGACGATCGATTCCGGCCAAGTTGGTGGCTGCCGGGAGGACACGGCCAGACCCTGTGGCCGGTTCTGACGCGGCGGGTTCGGCTCGAAGCGAGATCCGAACGCCTGGAGCTTCCCGACGGGGATTTCGTCCGGCTGAACTGGGCAGGGACGGACGGTCCCGTCGTGGTCGTGTTGCCGGGACTGCAAGGCGACCTGGGATCGGCCTATGTGCGAGGCTTGCTGCGCGAGTGCCAGATGCGCGGCTGGCGCGGCGTGCTGCTGAACTATCGTGGCCGGGGCGAAATCAACCGTCTGCCGCAGAGCTACCACTGCGGCATGACCTGCGACCTGCACCACTTGGTCCAGCACCTGAATCAGCAGGAGCCGGAAACTGCGATCGCTGTCGTAGGCTACTCCGTCGGTGCGAACATCTGCCTGAAGTGGTTAGGCGAATGCGGGCTGCGAGGCGAGTCGCTGCCGGTCGTGGCTGCCGTGGGAGTATCCGTCCCGTTTCACCTGGGCGGCGTGGTGAAGAAGATCGAGCGGGGATTCTCCCGCGTTTATCAATGGAACCTGCTGCGGAGCCTCCGCCACGATGTTGCGAGGAAGATCGAGACGCTGGGCGCCGAGCTTGGAATCACCCGCCACGAGTTGCGTCGGCTGAACACTTTCTTCAAGTTCGACGACCGAATCAGTGCGCCCTTGCACGGTTTCGACGGCGCCGAGGACTACTACGCCCGGACGCGATCGGACGTGCTGCTCAAGCATGTGCAAGTTCCTACGCTCATTGTCAACGCGCGCAACGATCCGCTGGTGCCAACACATCTGATCCCGCACCAGAACGACGTTTCCGACAAAGTCACGTTGGAGATCACCGACAGCGGCGGACACCTCGGCTTCGTTTCTGGTCGGTGGCCCTGGTCGCCGCGTTACTGGATCGACGCGCGAGTCACGGCTTTCCTATCGTCTTTCTTCTGAGCCGGACGAAGCAATGCCGCGGAGCATTTCGGAGGCCGAAGTCGTGAGAATTCGGATCATCTAGCAACATTCCGCGGTCTCACGACTACCCTACCCCGGCCTCGTCATCCGCGTCATTCGAGCCACCGGAAGACAAAGTGACGAGAAGGATTCAAGGGATCTTGAACGCCCTCCGCAACTCGCCGATGACGGCCTCCGGCATGGTGGAGATGTTGCCGATCGCGTGGGCGTTGATCAATGCTTCGGCCGTCGCTTCTAGAACCTCCAAGCGGTCGAAGGCGTCGAGCACCCCAGAACCGGTGACCAGCACTCCGTCGTTCTCCAGGATCGCGGCCGGCGCCGCGACCGAGACGAAATCGGCGATGCGACCGTCGTGTTGATACTGAATGCCGTACCGAACGCGTTGGACGTCGCGGAGGAAGACATAGCTTTCCGGAATCGTGCGGGCGTCGAAAGCGGAGTCCGTCACGCTGAAGGCGGTCGCGTTGACCGGATGAGCAAACACGATGGCCTGGACGTGCGGATGCTTCCGGTAGATCGCTCGATGCGCAAAAACGGCGCGGCTGGCTTTCTTGCCCGCTTCGCGCCGGTCGCCCTGCACCAGGACGAAGTCGTCGATGTCCAGGGATTCGCGGTCCCGTTGCGTCGGGGTGATCAAGAACGAATCTTCGTCCAGCCGCGCGGAGAAACTGCCTTCGGTGCTGATCAACAACCGCTGCCGGCAACCGCGACGAACAAAGGCGCTCAATTGTCGCCGCAATTCCCGTTCCGCGGAGGTCGCCGACGCCGGCTCGAACGACTCGAGCGCGACACTCCGGTGGTGCGCCTGTTCGAGTTGAGCCAGCGTGAGGTGACGGATGTCGCCGAGGTGACGGCCTTTGATGATCGTTTTGGCCGCGAACTCGAATGCCTCGAAACGCTGGAAGGCATGCGACAAGGATTCGCCGCCGACCACGACGCCGTGGTTTTCCAGGATGACACTGTCGCAGCCCTCTTGGAACGACTCGGCGATCTTCGCGCCCAGTTCTCGGCTGCCAGGCAACGCATACTCGGCGAACCCGGTCCGGCCGCACACCGAATGGGCCTGGTGAAAGATCCGGGTGTTGGGCGTCTGGCGACAGATGCTGAAAGCGACCAACGCGACCGGGTGGGCGTGGACGATTGCGACGATGTCCGGCCGCGCGTCGTAGACCGCCTGATGAAAGGGAAACTCGGACGAAGGCCGATGGGGACCGTCGACGGCTCCATCGGCCCGGACGCGAACGATGTCATCGCGAGTCAGGCTGCCTTTGTCCACGCGGGCCGGCGTGATCCAGATATCGCCGCCCGGCTCGCGAATCGACAAGTTGCCGCCCGACGTCGTGGTCATGCGATACCGATAGATTCGTTCCATCGTTCGCATGATCTCGTCGCGCGGATGAATCACTTCTCGGCTCATGGCAACTGCTCCTGTCTGTTCGTAGTCGTGCCGGGCAGGACAATCTCAATGGTCTCCGGTGCTGCATTCTTTCCGATACGGGTCTCCACGGTCAGTTCGCACGGTTGATCGATGGGCCACGGGTAGATCGAGAATTCGTACGGCAAGGTCTCCTTGACCAACGGTGCCTCGCGCGAGGCCAATCTCAACGTTACCGTACCGCCTTCGGCCGGACCGTGCGTCAAGGCCACGAGGATCGAGTCGGACCCGAACGGAGACCGGATGCGCATGGCATGCAGTTTTCCCCAAGACTTGCCGGCGTCGCGTACGACGTGCCCGTCGGTCAGCGGCGGCAGCTTGGGGAATTCGTCGCGTTGGGCAGCCGGCAAGGCAACGGCCAACAGGCCCATCGGCGGGACCGTCAGTTCCGCAAACGCCTTGGCGGGATGCACCTCGCCCGCGGGCCGATCGGGTGTGTAGACCGTGATTGGGGCGTCGGCCACAAGGCCCAGCCGAGCGGCATCGAGCGACACTCGCGGCCGAAGCGACTCGTCGGACTGGCTCATCAGGATCAGCCACACACGATCGCGGCTGCGCACAGCCAACCAGTCGATCTCCTTCTCGGCGACCTCAACCGCCCGGCCGTCCATCAACAAGCGACCGGCAGGCTGCCCGAACACTTCGCCGCCCGCCACGCCGTACACTCGGTTGGAGAACCAGGCGTAACCCTGCTGCATGACCCACGGAAAACGGATACGGCCCGCGGAACGCTCCTCGGCTTGGGCCACCAAGTAGTCGATCGAAAACGCCAAATGAGGCGGGATGTGGTGGTAGTAGATTCCTGAGACATCCGGGCCATGGTATGGATACTGCGGGTCGAGCATCAGATCGCTGTAGCCGACTTGGTAGTAGCCTGGGTAGTTCGCGAATCGGCCGATGATCGTATTGCGGGCATAGGTGCGATAAATATCGCGTCCTGTGTGACGCTGCACACGCAGCAGATGCGGCGCCCAGACCGACATCATGATGTTGCGCATGAAGCCGTCGCCTCGCCCGCCCGCCGTGAAGTACGTCGAAGGCTGCTCCAGCCCGAGCCCAAGTCGGGCCACCCACCACGCGGGAACTTGCTTCGTGGGTGTGTCGCCGGGCGAACGGGGATCGCCCAACCGATAACGCTCGGCGTCCTTCCACCAGACAATACTGAGCCCGCCGTGCTGGCCGTCGGGATGGATCGTCATCTCATCCGCGGGCACGGCGGGATGCGACCACAGTCCGGCGATCGTGTGAAACGCGCACTCTTCGGCCGCCGTCAGGTAACGTTGCCGACCGGTCAGCTCGTACAACTCAAGCAGATCCCACCAGTAAGGATAGAAATGGATGTTGTAGAAATTTTCAAACGGCACAACGTCTTCGCGACGACCGTAGACCTCCTTCTCCAGAAACGCCTCGGCCTCGCGTTCGACTTCGGCCAGTCGTTCGGCGGTTGGGTTCAACCGGTACGCGGCCAGCAACGACGACCAGCGCGGCGAACTGTTGTACGCCGACGAGTGGACCACGTTGCCGCCGGGCAATGCAAACTCGAGCAGCCAGGGATTCAGTTCGCCCAGCAGCGAATGAAGCCCCTGCCAGAACGGCGTGCCGTAGAACCGGTTGGGAACGCTCAGCGGCACCGATCCGTCGCGGGGGCGAGCCCAGTGGGCGCTGGGGCGCGTCAACATGGACTCGATCGTCGGCAGTGCGCGGGTCGCGTACATCTGCTCGTCGCGGGCCAACAACGCGGCCGAGACCACGGTCAGCGGCGAAGCGTGCGTCACCGTCTCGACCATCTCGATGTTGTAGAATCCCTTCAACTCGGCGTCCCAGCCCGCCGCGTCGGCATCACGCATCAGATCGATCATGTTCACGGCCGCCTGGCTGAGCGAGGCGTGGATGGGGCGGCGGTAGTCGGGCACCTGCATGATCTGCCCAGACACGTACTCCAGCCCGGCGGTCCAATCGCCCGGCATCACCAGAATGCGCCAGCGGACCGTCCGTTGCTGGCCGGCCCGGCACAACGAGCCCTCGAAACCCAACACGGGCGAGAAACTCGATGGCTGCACCCGCCCCTCGGCATTCAAGAGACTGAAGCCGTAGACGCCGTCTTTCGCCGTCGGCCAACGCAGCGGCAGTTCCGCTGGCTCCGCAGTGACCGCCAGACACAGCGGCGGCCGGTCTGGCTCCATTACCACTTCGGCCAACGCCATCGCATGGGGCGTGATGACGTCGGTAAGCATGCAGGGCTGCAGGGGCAAACGCTGGAATTGGAACAGCGGCGGGAGTTGGACGAATCGAGTTCGCTCGGGCGGCACGCTCGCCACCGGGCACACGCCGGCCGAGTAGAATCCGTCGGCCGAAGCCGCAAAGGCAAGCTCGAATTGCACATCCCCGCGCCAAGGCAGCGGCGAAACCGTCGCCAACGTCTCGCGAGTTGCCCGATCCCCGGTGCTCTCGCCGGTTGTTTCCGGCACGAGGCCGATCGCTTCATCGTCGTTCGCCGGCGACAGACGCCAACGGCCGCGAGCCGTGATGCCGCTGGCCGCAACGTACTGAACCTCGACGGTGTGCTCATCGACTTGGCGAGCGGCACGCCCGACCAGCAAGTGCATTTCGCCCGCCGTGTACGGATTCTCGCTGCCAAACTGGACCGCGTGCTCGTGGCCGCCCACTTGCACAGTCGCCGGCGCACGGTTCTCGCTCCAAACGGGGCGCCCTTGCTGGTACACGGCTTCGCATTCTTTCGCGTAGAGGATGAAGATGCGTTCGTCCCCGACAGCGGCGGGGACGCCGTACCACTGGTCGCCCGTCTTCAAGGCAGTTTCGCGAACAATTTGAACGGCTCCCGTCGCGTCCGGTTGGCCGCGGAAAGTGACCCGCACGTGATCGTTCTCCAGCGTAGCGAGCGTGGTGGCGGGAGCGTCTTGATTCAACGGCGGATGGGCGGGAAGGTCGCGCGGATCGGCCACCGCAATGCGCAGCGGGCGAATCCGCCATTTCGCGAGTGCGGAAAGCGCTGCGCGATTCGGGTCGATGGCCGTTGTGGTCAGCAGCAGATGGGAACACCGCGCGTAGCGGCTGGCCAATGCTCGCAATCCGAGCATGTGCTCACCCGCCTCCAGCTCCACCGCCCCCACCTTCTCCCAGGCCCAGCCTTCGCCGCCGTGCTTGCCGCCCTGCTCGGGCAACGGCGCGCCGTCGACCACGACCAGGTATCGCCTGGTCCGGGGCATGTACGTGGCAAAGTCCTTCGAACGTGCCCAAACGTGGAACGTTCCACCGCTTGGCACCTGGATCGCCGTCATGGCGTCGGTGACCTGCGGCTGGGAATCGCTCGGCCGGAGATGATCGCCCAGATTCATCCAGCCGCCGGCGAATTGAAACTCGTCGCAACGGACCAGCAAGGTCGTCTCGGCCGCGGAACCCGGCGACGGGGAAAACGCCATGCACAGAGATCCAAGCAGAAACAGCGTTCGCGTTCGCATCGACACTCCTTCCATGTATCCAACCACGGGACCAACATACCACATCGAACGCATGTTCCAAAGCGATTGCGACCGATGGTCCCGGTTCGGATCGTGCGACTCGCCGCCGCCACGTCAGGGGTGTTGCCTTGCCGTTTTTCGGTCGATACGCTGAACGCGGAAATGGTCCCGGGCATTCGGGTCCATTCCGAACATTCCAGCGACAACCCTGAGGACGAAGGAAATGAACACCAAGGAAGCTCTGCGAGCGGCGATGGACATGGGACTTTTCGTTCTGAACACGTACGTCAGCGACTTGAGCGACGACGACCTGATGCATCGGCCTCAGCAGGACTGCAACCATCTGGCGTGGCAACTGGGACACCTGATCAGCTCGGAAGTCAGTCTTCTGGAATCGATCTGTCCTGGCCGAGCGGCGCAACTTCCCGCTGGCTTCGCCGAAAAGCATACCAAAGAGACTTGTCGGGAAGACGATCCCGGAAAGTTCTGCAGCAAGGCGGACTACCTGGAACTGCTGGCCCAGGTCCGCGCCGCGACGCTCGCCGCACTCGGCGACGTTCCCGACGAGCAACTCGATGCGCCCGCGCCCGAATGGATCCGGGAGCACTTTCCCACCGTCGGACACATGTTCACCCTGATCGGCACGCATCCGATGATGCACGCGGGCCAGTTCGCCGTCGTCAGGCGGCAGTTGGGCAAACCCGTGTTGATCTAATGGACCCAGCGTCCCTTGAGTCGCGTTCGGCGCCCGCGATCCACCCTGATTGCGACCACAGCCCGCGTTGGGAGAGACAAACATGAAGCGATGCCCTCGTTGGAACTCACGTTGTCGAGTACTTGTCCACAAGACCCTGATCGTCCTGCTTATGGCATGTTGGCAGTGTGCCTCGGCTGACTGTCCGGCGGCGGACGCTGAGTTGTCCGTCCCTTCAGCCGACCAGATCCTCAAGACGCTGCGTCCCGCGCGTCCTCGATTGCTGCTGGGCGAGCAAACACTGGATCAGATCCGCAGCCGCTTGGAACGCGACCCGCACGCGCAGCGCTGGTACGATGCGATCCGCGCGGAAGCCGTATCGTTGCTCCGCCGCGAGCCTTCGCGCTACGAGATCCCCGACGGACGCCGTCTGCTGAGCGTCAGTCGTCGGGTGAATTCCCGCGCGGAGACGCTGGGACTGGTGTTTCTCCTGGAAGGCGATCGGCGTTTTGCCGACCGTCTCTGGCAGGAACTCGAAGCGGCTGCAGCATTCAAGGACTGGAACCCGAGTCACTTCCTGGACACGGCGGAAATGACCTACGGACTGGCGATCGGCTACGACTGGCTTTATGGCCATTGGACCGACGCGCAACGCCAGACGCTCCGCGAAGCGATTGTTCAGCTCGGATTGCAGCCCGGACTTCAGGTCTACAACCGGGACCGCGGCTGGCACACGGGCCACAACAACTGGAACCAAGTGTGCAACGGCGGACTGGTTCTGGGAGCCCTGGCCGTGGCCGAGGACGAGCCTGACTTGGCCGGCCAGATCGTGTACCACGCCGTCAAGAGCGTGCCGTTGGCGATGGCCGAGTATCGTCCCGACGGCGCGGGGACCGAGGGCGTGACGTATTGGAGTTACGGTTCACGCTACAACGTGTTGATGATGGAAGCGTTGGAAACCGCCCTGGGCACCGACTTCGGATTGGCCGACGTCGACGGCTTTGCACAAAGCGGCGACTACCACCTGTACCTCTCGGGCGCGGACCGCGTGTCGTTCAACTTCGCGGACTGCGGCGTTTCGCGAATGTCCACTCCCCAACACACGTGGATGGGACGAAGATACGGCATCCCGCGGTACAGTTGGTTTCGCACCAGCGAATTGGCCGACGCGAAACGCAACGGCGGCGTGTTCGATCTGCTTTGGTACGACGACAGCGGGCGGACGTTCGACCCGGCGACGATTCCGCTGGACAAGCATTTTCGTCACGCGGAAACCGCCTCGATGCGCAGCTCCTGGGCCGATCCCCGCGCGCTCGTTCTGGCCGTCCAAGCGGGCGACACCTCGAATCTCGGCAACCATCGGCACCTTGATTTGGGCAGCTTTATCCTCGAAGCCGACGGCGTCCGCTGGGCGATCGATTCGGGCACCGAACGGGAAACCTACCAGAGCCACCGACACCACAATCCGCGCTGGCACTACTACCGGATCCGAGCCGAAGGGCACAACACTCTGATGTTCAACCCCGGCCACGGTCCCGATCAAGATCCCAAGGCCGTGGCGAAGATCGTCGAGTTTCAGTCGCGCCCCGCCGAGGCGAAAGCCGTGATCGACCTGACGCCGGCCTACGCCGAGCACGCGCAGCAGGTGACGCGTTCGTTCGCCATGCTCGATCGCAAGGCCGTGTTGATCACCGACCAAGTTGCGGCGAACCGCCCCAACGACCTCTGGTGGTTCATGCACACGACCGCCGAAGTCAAGACCGACGGTTCCAAAGCCGTGCTCACGCAGGACGGCAAACGACTACGCGCAGAGATTCTCGCGCCGCCGGATGCCCGTTTCGACGTTCTGCCGGCAGCTCCCTTCCCCACCTCGCCCAATCCCGAAAAGCAAGCCAGCAACGCCGACCGCCGGAAACTCGCGATCCATCTGCCCGACGTCGCCAACGTGCGGATTGAAGTACGGCTGACCCCGGAAGGATCTCAGTAACGCACGGGACGCGGACGTCGATTGGCATGCATGGACGGTTTCTAGCCCCTCTCCCATCTCCAACCTACGAGGTATCGCGGCATGTCGATTTCCATGGTCTTTCTTTGTGGCGTACTTTCCGTGAGCGTTGCGGCCGAGCCTCGAATCATCCCGGTTCCGAACGGGGATTTCGAGCAAGGGCTGGATGGCTGGTCGATCCGAGAAGGGGTATCGATGACCAGCCTGAGCGACGAGCAGGCGTACTCTGGCAAACATTCGCTGAAGATCGTGGACTCCAGCGACAAAGCCGGATCCCAAGCAACCGCGACACGGGTTCCCTTCGCCGGCGCGGCCGTGGTCGCCATTGGCGGCCAGTATTTCCCGGTCAGCGGCACCGGACTTGGGATCTACGTGGTCCAGTATAACTCGCGGGGCGAACGGATCAGCGGCGAGTCGCACGTCGCGGGGCTGGATGGCAGCGAGCGAAAGTGGCTGCCGTTTTCCCGCACGTTTTTCACACGGCCCGAGTGTGCCGAGTTGGAACTTTCCTTTCACAGCTACAACGCGGCGAATGTGACGGGCTATTTGGACGCGCTCGAGTTCGCGGTCCTCTCCGACAGCCCCGAGCCGCCGTGGAAGGCGGACTACAAACGGAAACCCGGCGATCCCCTCACCGCGGCCGACGTGCTCGGCCCCGACGGGATCGTCTATCCGAACTGGACTCGAGTGGGCGTGGACGGTGGCATCCCCGACACGCCGGTCGCCGCCAAGATCGATGATTTCGGCGGCCGAGCCGACGATGGACAGGACGATGCCGGCGCCTTGGCAGCCGCCTGCGCGCAGGTCGGTGCGGCCGGCGGCGGCGCGGTTCTGCTCGGCCCCGGCACGTACCATCTGGACCATCCCGTCAACGTCTCGCACAACCTCGTCGTGATTCGGGGAGCGGGAATGGATCGAACGAAGGTCGTGTTCCGGTACGGACTGCCCCCATCCGGAATCCGTTTCTACGGCCTGGCCGAAGACCGAACGGTCGCTCCCGGCGATCTGATCGAACTCCACGCCTTGCCTCGCGGGCTGGAGACCGTGCGAGTTTATGCCGGCGACACGCTGCTCCGTCAGTGGCAACGCGGCCAGCATTCGGGCAACAGCTTCCGCGTCGGTGTGCCCTTGCAGCCGCTGTTCCAACAAGGAGCGGGTGACCAAGTCGAATTGCGTGCCGTCGCCGAATACAACGATGGGTCTCCCGCACGCACGTTGTCCGTTTCCGTGAGCCCGAAGCGCGATTTGCGGCGCGATCCCGTGCCCTCGCCCGAGGCGGCGATTCTCTTCGCCGGCGGCTCCCACGGACCGCCGATCAAACTGGCCCAGGATGGCCGGCGCGGCGATCTGTGGCTCGACTTGGAATCCACCACCGGTCTCGCATCGGGCGACAAGCTGTTCGTGGACGGACCGGCTACCGAGCGTTGGAAGAAACTGACCCAGAATCGATGCCTTTGGGGCAGTTACCGCTGCTATGCCGTGCGAGTCGTCGAGGTCCAAGGCAGCCGCGTGCGTCTGGAGCAGCCGCTCCGCATCGAGTTTCCCGTGATCGACGGCAGCTACGTGCGAAAGATGAATCCCATCGAGTGGTGCGGAGTCGAGGATTTGGAAATCGAGCAGACCGACAATCTGTGGATCAACACGATCCAGTTCAATAACGCCTGGAATTGTTGGGCTCGCGGCGTCAAGGTGCGCATGACAGGTCGCTTTCCGATCTACACCGTCACCGGCAAATGGTGCGAGATTCGCGATTGTGTGTTCGACGACGCCTTGTTCAAAGGCGGCGGCGGCACAGCGTATGTGGGCTGGCAGCACTCGTGGGACTGCCTGATGGAGAACGTCGAGTCCTTCAACTACCGGCATGCGCCGCTGGTCCAGTGGTCGGCCAGCGGCAATGTGATCCGCAACGGCGTGTTCCACAACAGCGACGCTCAGTGGCACGCGGGCTGGACCAACGAGAATCTCTTCGAGAACTGCGTCGTCGAGTCCCGGCGCGGCCACGGCGGTTACGGCTACGGCATGTGGGCATCCCCGCCCGAAGACACCGCACATGGTCCCAACGGCCCGCGCAACGTGGTCTATAACTGCGACAGCCTGTCCGAACGGGACGGTCTGTGGATCGGGGGCATGAACGAGAATTGGCTCATCCTGCACAACCGCTTCGTGGTCGAGCGGGGCCGTGGCGTGTTTGCCAAGACCGTCAGTTTCGACCACATCGTCCGCGGCAACGTGTTTGTCATCCAGGACGGCCGCTCCCCCGGCATCCACTTGGCGACGCCCGACTGTGTGGGCGTGGAACTGATCGACAACACGATCCACGGCGCCCCCGACATCTACGCCGGCGCCGCCAACCTGGCCGTGGATCAGGGCAATCGTCTGCTTCCCCTGCCCGACACAACGCCGCCGCGTCCCGCGCCGGACGTTCCGTCGATCTACGAGTGGCAGAAGGCCAATATCCCCGTCGTCCGCGAACTGCCGATCCGTTTGTCCGCCCAAAAAGAAGTGGAGAGAAGATGAAGATTGACAAGACGATTTCTGCGATCCTTGACCGAGCACTCGAGGGCACTGCTCCTTCAAGGGAGGATTGCCGAACGATGCTCGACTGCGCGGCGACATCCCAGGAAGCGGGTATGATCCGAGGCGTGGCCGACGGCATCAGCCGGCAACGGTTCGGCAACGAAGGCATCATCCTCGGGCAGATCGGGATCGAAATCGATGCGTGTCCGGGCCAGTGCAAATTCTGCAGCTTCGGCGAAGAGCACACGGACTTCGAGCCGAGCACCATGACGATCGAAGAGATTATGGACGCTGCGGAGCGGTTCACCATGTCCGGCGACCTCTACGCGCTGTTCCTGATGACGATGCACAAGTTCCAATTCGACCGTCTGGTCGATGTCGTCCGCACCATTCGCGACAGGATGCCCGATCAGCCGCAGATTGTGGTCAATATCGGCGACTTCGACCGTTGCCAAGCGGACGGATTGCGGGACGCCGGAGTCAACGGAGCGTATCACGTCTGCCGGCTGCGCGAGGGAGAGGACACCGCCTTGGACCCGGAAGAGCGAAAACGCACGATTCGAACCATCAAGGACGCCGGCCTGGACTGGTACTATTGCTGCGAGCCGATCGGCCCCGAGCATCGTTCCGAGGAACTGGTGGACCAGTTGTTTTTGGGCGTCGACTACGGCTGCTTTCAGCACGCCGCCATGCGCCGCGTGTACCTTCCGAACTCGCCGCTCGCAGCACGCGGCCAAATCACCGATCTGCGGCTAGCCCAGATCACCGCCGTGGTCAGCCTTGCCAGCCTGGGCAGTCCGGAAACCAAGAACATCGCCGTACACGAGCCGAATCTCATCGGGCTCAGTTCCGGCGCGAACGTCGTTTATGCGGAAAGCGGAGCCAACCCCCGGGACACGGAGAAAGACACGTCGCAACACCGAGGCCGGGACATTCAGGCATGCAAGACCATGCTCTACGAAGCCGGCTTCGACCATCTGCTGACCGCCCCCGCCAAACGCCGTTCGCTTCTGGATGCGTTCAGGGATTAAGGACTCCTGGTCCGTAGTCCAAAAGCATGATGGAAATCAAGAGAATCGCATTTACCGGCGGTGGATTCGAGTGGAACCAACCTAAACGCAGAGAAGCGAGAAACGCGGAGGATTTCCCTTTTGCGCTCTTCGCTCCTCTGCGTTCTGGGTTCACCCTGCTTTCCCGCCACATCAGGAGTTCTGAAATTAGACGTTTCTCGTTTACACAGATCCCCACAAAACCCACTTGGCAGGCAATTTGAAGTGTTTGCGCGGCGAGCCCTGGTTCGCGGAACTGTTGTCCGCGGCTCGCGATGATGCGGGGTAGGTAATTCGGTAGAACGTGGCCGGATCCACCGCCCGTCAGGACGATGCAGGAGCTGCTGCATTTCCTGACTTCTCAAGAAAGGGTATGATGCCACCGGAACTGAAACCGGCGTCATGGTACACGTCGCCCGCACTTGCCCGAGTCACCCCAGGAAGATGCGGCACGCGGTTTGGCGCTCTGCCGACGAGGAGTTTGACGATGAAAGCTCTGGTGTTCTTGGTCGCAGTGGTTGCCGCGGGATGCGGCAGGGAGGCCGATTATTCCGACACGACCGCGGAATACATGCTTCCCCCGGCGTCGGAAGCCGATTCGACCTCGGCGTTGAGCACGTCCGCTGAGTCCACGACGACGGCGACGATCGATAACGCCGCGGCGATCGAGCGCAAGATCATCTACACGGCCGAAGTCGATTTGGTCGTCGAGGATTTCGGTCCGCTGCCGGAGGGAATTGATCGTCTGGCCCAGCGATTTGACGCCTACGTCGCTCGGTCGAACATCAGCGGGATGCCGGGGCAACCGCGGCGAGGCGCCTGGACGGTGCGAGTGCCTGTGGCGCGCTACGGCGAATTTCTGGCCGAAGCACGGCAACTGGGCGAAGTCAAGAGTGTCCGGTCGGACTCGAAGGACGTCACGGCCGAATTCTTCGACGTCGATGCACGAATCCGCAACAAGCAGCGTGAAGAGGAGCGGCTGATCAAGCTGCTGGACGACGCCACTGGCAAGCTACAAGACATTTTGGAGGTCGAGCGTGAGCTGTCGCGAGTCCGCGGCGAGATCGAACAGCTTCAAGGTCGGATGCGAGTGCTCAAGGATTTGACTTCGATGACGACCGTCGAGATCCGGGTGGAGGAGATCCGAAATTATGTTCCCGAATCTCCGGAAGCGCCGACCTACGGCGTGCGAGTCCGCAGGGCGCTGGCGGGCTCGATCGCCAATCTCGTCTCGGCGGGCCAGGAATTCTCGATCGCCTTGGTCGCTGCCCTGCCTTGGTTGGCGGTTCTTTCCGTCATGGCCTTGGTGGCACTCGCTTTGAGACGACTTCTCCCGCGCCGGCGGACATGACGACTGCAACTGGAAACCGGCCGGCCGGGTTGTTATGCTAGTGCGGTACCTACCAGACCAACCAGGGAGCCACTGCCCATGACAAGTCGTGTTTGCGGCCCATCCGCCATCGGTCAGATGACCCTCGTCTCGATTCTCGCCATGGTGGCCGCCGCCCCCGCCGCGGCCCAGCACTGGCCCAACTGGCGAGGACCGGATCATGACGGGACGAGCCGCGAGGCCGGGTTGCCCACCGTCTGGAACGAACAAGCGGGGGTGCGGTGGAAGTGCGCATTGCCCGATTGGGGCAACAGCACGCCCGTGATCTGGGACAAGGCGATCTTCCTGACGTGCCACGTCGAGGACCGCGACCTGCTGCTGCTGAAGATCGACCGCGCAACGGGCACGGTCGAATGGACGCGGCAAGTCGGCACCGATTCGACACCTCGGGGCACCGCGGGGGTGACGGGCGAGGCAGCGCGGGGCCAGCAGAAGTTCCATGCGACGCAGAATTTGGCCAGTCCGTCTTGTACGACCGACGGCGAAGTCGTCGTCGCCCACTTCGGCAATGGCGACCTAGCGGCCTACGATTTCGACGGCAATCGGCTCTGGCACCGCAACCTGCAAGACGACTACGGCAAGTACACGATCTGGTGGGGGCACGCGAATAGCCCGGTTCTGGTCGGCGACGCCGTGATCTCGGTCTGCATGCAGGATTCGTTGGTCGACTTGGGGCAGCCCCCCGCGGCCAACTACGTGGTGGCCCACGACAAACGCACGGGCCGACAGCTTTGGTTGACTCCGCGACCGACCTCGGCTACCTCCGAGCCCTGCGATTCGTACACGACCCCGATGTTCCGCCCGGGGGATGAAGGGATCGAGATGATCTTGTTCGGCGGACAGGTCTTGGACGCTTACAACCCGAACAACGGCCAGCGACTCTGGCAGGTCACAGGCTTTGGCGGCAATCGCGTCATTCCGGGTGCGGTCGTGGCGGGCGACACGGTCTACGTGACGCAAGGCATGCGCAACCCGCTGGTGGCGGTGCGGGCCGGCAAGAGTGGTTCGCTCGACAGTGACACGACCCTGTGGAACTACGATCGCGGCACTTCGGACAGTCCGACGCCTGTCGTATGGCGAGGCCTGCTGTTCTTCGTCACCAACGATGGATTTGCGACGGCGCTGGACGCCAACAGCGGCGAACTGGTGTGGCGCGAACGTTTGCCCGGGCAGCATCGCGCATCGCCGCTGGCTGCGGGCGACAACATCTATTTCCTGAATGTCAACGGATTGACCACGGTGGTCGCGGCGTCGCGCTCGTTCCGCAAGGTCGTCGAAAACAAGTTGGACGACGAGACGTTCGCTTCGCCCGTCGCCGTAGCCGGCCACCTGTTCATCCGTGGACGCCAATCGCTGTACTGCCTGGGTTCTGATTAGGCCGGTAAGCTCGGCGAATCGGCCCCCGGACCGGGGCCTCGGGAGTCGCCTTCAGCGGCCGCGTCAGCTTCCACTGCCCGCGGCGATGTCGATGTCCACGCCAAGATCTTCGGCGATCCGCGCGAGGTTGGCCTGCAGCTCGTCGAATGCAACGTGCGCGGGAACCTGGAGCCGGGCCGTCATTTGAAACAGGGGCGAAGCGGTGATGGGTGCCGCCGTGACCTCCGTCTCCAACTCCTCGACGTTGATTCCCTGCCGAGCCAGATAGGCGGCGACGGTATGGACGATCCCCTCGTGATCGGCGCCCGCTAGTTGGAGTTGACAGACGTGGAGTCCGGACCGCGCGTCGCCCGGCGGCTGGGTGACCTTCAGCGCGACCGTCATCTCGCCGTCGGCCAACCCCAACAGCGCAGCGGCCAGGGCATCGGCGCCTTCGGCCGCGACACTGACCAGGATGATCCCGGCGAATTCGCCGCCCAGTCGGGCTAGGCGGCTCTCTTCCCAGTTCGCCGCATGGGCGACCATCGCCTCGGTGATCTTCTCCACAATGCCCGGACGATCCGGACAGGTAACCGTGATCACAAAGTATGTCTTCATGCGGCGTTTCCTACCAACTTGTCACGCGAAGTACTGCCAAACTTTCAAGCCTTCCGCTCAGAATTCCTCGTCTCCGCTGTAGTCCTCCTGCTTGTTCAGCGGAGTGGTCCACAGATAGATCGTGTGCTGGCTGCCCAATTCACCCTCGATCGTTTCGACCTTTTCGGGCTTCACTCCGCGCATGTCGAAGGCATGGGAGACGATTCGCGTCCCGGGCTTGAGCTTGTCCAACTGCGGGATGAGCCGCACGTTCAGATCGGGCAGCAGATACAGCGTGATGACCGAGGCAGGGGTCAGATCGAGCGTGAAGATGTCCTGCTTGCGGATCTCGACCAAGTCTTCGACGCCCAGTTCCTTGACGGTCGCCAACGAGTCCTCGATACGCTGCGGATCGACGTCGAAACCAATAGCCTTGCAGCCGTACTTCTTCGCGGCCGTCGCGACGATGCGGCCATCGCCGCAGCCGAGGTCGTAGACGATGTCGTCCTTGGTCACCTGAGCCACTTCGAGCATGCGGTCCACAACCTCCTGGGGCGTGGGAACAAAGATCACGTCGGGCCTTTTCGATCCTTCTTCCTTCGGGTCAGTTTCCGTTCGTCCGTCCATGCCAAAGAACAAATCGTCGAGCGACTCCGCGTCGATCGCCGGGCGGTCTTCCGAATCGGACGGCTCCTCGACCATTTCGGTCGGCTCAGCAGACGGTTCCTCGGGCGAAACCTGCGGCTCGTCACCCGCCCCAGGTTCGGTCGCCGCGGGTTCGCCGATCGCGGGTTCGCTCGCGTCGGATTCGACGGGCTCGCTGGGCTCGATCGCCGCGGGTTGCTGGACTCCGGATTCAGCCGTTGGAACCGTGCCGGTTGGCTGGTTTGAGCAAGATGCGGCGAAAAGAAGGGTTACAGCAACCCACGCCGACAGCAGGACGGAAGTGGCAGTACGGATCATCATCACAATCACCTTCTCCCCAGTTGAGTTTTCTAACAGACCATTGCATCGGAACAGCCCCCGAGAATTGGCCCCGTGCGGATTTATCGTAGCAGAGTCGTTGCCTGTCCATAAGTAGGGCAGACGGAGGATGGAATGGTCGCCGGGCATGTATGCGCGCCATGCGCGGCGAACCGTTGACGTTCGGTTTCCGCGCGTTTGGACAGAAAGCGGATTGGCCCATACGCTGGCGTGCGAACCTACTTTTGCGGCTTCTTGCCGCGGTTGTCGCGGATGAACTTCATGGTGGCGCCGCTCTCGGATTTTCGCTCCTGGGTTTCGAACAACTGGGTCGCATGGATCAGCAGGCTGAGCTTGGCGTAACCATAGTTGCGAGGATCGAAGTCCGGCGATTGATTGGCGATGTAGGTGCCCACCACCGACAGATTGGACCAACCGTCGTCGTCGGCGGCCGACAAGGCGGCGTTGCGGAGCAGTTGGACCAGCCGGGTGTCTTGCCGCAGTTCTTTCGTGCCTTTTTTCGACACGGGTTTCGCGCGTCTCGGTTCAGCGTCGGTGTCCGCGTCCGCTTCGCCACCGTCTCTGTCGTCGTCCTCGTCGTTCAAAATCTCCGTGTAGATGAACCGGTCGCAGGCGCTGACGAACGCCCGCGGCGTCTTCTGTTCACCGACCCCGTACACGGTCATCCCGGATTCGCGGAGCCGGGTGGCAAGGCGAGTGAAGTCGCTGTCGCTGGAGACCAGGCAGAACGCCTGCAACCGTTCCGAGTACAGCAGATCCATGGCGTCGATGATCATCGCGGAATCGGTGGCGTTCTTGCCGGTTGTGTAGGCGAACTGCTGGACAGGCTGGATCGCGTGCTCGTTGAGCACTTCTTTCCAACTCCGCAGCCGCTGCGTCGTCCAATCGCCGTAGGCCCGCTTGACGCTCGCGATTCCGTACTTGGCGATCTCGGACAGCAGCGGTCCGATGACGGACGATTGCGCATTGTCCGCGTCGATCAGCACCCCAATCCGCGACTGCTGGACATCCTGAGTCATCGCATCCTGCCTATCTGCGTTTGGCAACTTCGGATTTCATGAAAGCCAACCCGTCGCGGGACAGTTGTTCTTCGGTCTGGAACATGCGACGCCAGATCTTGGTGGCCGCCGCCAGTTCGGGCAGGGCCAGACCGAAGGCTTCGATCATGAACCAGCCGTCGTAGCCCACCTCGTGGAGCGTGTCGAAATTCTCTGCCCAGCGGACGTTGCCGGACCCAGGGGTACTGCGGTCGTTCTCGGAGATGTGGACATGACAGAGGACGTCGGCGCAGGCACGGATCGCGTCCGGAATGCACTTCTCTTCGATGTTCGCATGGAAGGTGTCGTACATGGCGCGGCAATTGGGATGCCCGACTTCGCGGACGAAGCGCGCCGTATCGGCATGCGTGTTCAGCAGATAACACTCGAAACGGTTCAGGGTCTCCAGCCCCATCGTCACACCGACCTGACCGGCATGTTCGGCCACCTGCTGCATGCTCTCGATTCCCCATTTCCACTCGTCGCCGGTCGGCCCCTGACCGGTGAAGTAACCCAGGGCCGAGTGGTACGGACCGACCAGCGCGGTTGCTCCGGCTGCTTGGCAGCAATCGAGTGCCCGCTTGTTGTGCTCGACGCCCAACGCCCGCACCGCCGCGTCGGGACTGATCGGATTGTCCTCGGTGCCGCGCACGGTTACCGCAGTCCGGTCCAATCCCAGGTCGTCCAGACGCCGACCCCATGCCGCATAGTCCAGTCCCAGGTTGAACAGCGGCAACTCGACGCCGTCATAGCCCATGTCTTTCAGCGACTCGAGCACCGGCAGGATCGAATCGTTCAGTTCGCCGGTCCAAAGCAACAGATTCATACCAAACTTCATGGCAGGGCTCCTGTGGGGAAATCGGATTGGTGTTTGAAATCGCCTTCAGTCAACAACTCGTCGCGTCTCAGCCGGATCATCCTGCGGGCTTCGGGAAGGATCTCCAGAAAACGGTCCGGCAACCGCGTCAAGTTCACTCGCCGCATCACCAGATTCAACCGCCACAACAGTTTCTCATCATCCAGATAGTCATACAAGAACCGCTCGCTTAGAAAACGCGGAATAAATGCCTGCAGCAAATCCGAGCGGCGGCTGGCCATGTCGTTCACTGCCTCGCCCACGACGCGGGGATCGATGGTTTCGAATGACGCATAGTACGCATCCAGCCGATCGGGACGCTGCTCGATCAGCACGGCGTCCAGCAGGATCTCGACCAGAATATGCCCGAGGAAACTGGGGCGGAACCCTTCGTCCTCCGGCAGTATCCCGCGGATCTCCAACGTCAATTGCAGGCTGAGTTCCGCAAAGGCGCGCGTCTGATGAAACCATTGATCATCGTGCAGATGCTGCAGAATCCCGGCGGCAATGTCCGCACGCCGATAGTCGGGATCGGCGAGGTACGGTTCCGCGCGCCGCCCCCGAACTCGCATCCGGCGGTCAACGACGCTCAGCCAGTCAGGAACCGCCGTACCGGCCAGGAGATAGGGGCGTTCAACATGGTCCCGGCCGTGAGCAAAGTAGTTCATCGCGCTGGAAGCGAGCAGTGCGAACACAGGCAAGCTGCCTGCGCTCCAGGGGCGTCAGGCTTTGCCGTTCAACAATTGGCGAACGATGACCGAGGCGTTGTGGCCGCCGAAACCAAAGCTGTTGCTCATCGCGACCTTGACGCCGCATTCGCGCGGCTGATTGGGCGTGTAATCCAGGTCGCAGTCCGGATCGGGCGTTTCCAGATTGATGGTCGGAGGGATGACACTCCGCTCCATCGCCTTGATCGAGACAATCAATTCAATGCCGCCGCTGGCTCCCAGCGTATGCCCGAGCTGACTCTTGGTGCTCGAAATCTTCAGCGCCCGCGCATGCTCGCCAAAAACGCTCTTGATGGCCATCGTCTCGGCCTTGTCGCCCAACGGTGTACTCGTGCCGTGGGCATTGATGTAGTCGATGTCCCCAGGATTGAGACGGCTGTCCCGCAGGGCGTTGACCATCGCCTTGGCGGCGCCATCTCCTCGTTCGTCGGGTTGGGTGATGTGGCCCGCGTCGCCGCTGGCACCAAAACCGAGGACTTCGGCGTAGATCTTTGCGCCGCGGGCCTTGGCGTGTTCGAGTTCTTCCAGGACGAGCAGCCCGGCGCCTTCGGAGATCACGAAACCATCACGATCCCTGTCGAACGGACGGCTCGCTCGGCACGGCTCGTCGTTGCGAGTGGAAAGCGCCTTCATATTCTGGAAGCCGCTCACCCCCATCGGCGTCACAGCCGCTTCCGTTCCGCCCGTGATCATCACATCCGCGTCGTCGTATTGAATGGTCTTCAAGGCGTCGCCGATGGCATTGGTGGCGCTCGCACATGCCGTCGCCACCGTGTAGTTCGGACCGCGAAGCCCGTAACGGATGGACAGGTTGCCGCCGGCCGCGTTCAGCATCAGCTTGGGAATGGTCAGCGGAGAAACACGATCCGGACCTTTGTACAACAGACGCTCGATCTGCGTCTCGATCTCTTGCAACCCGCCGATTCCCGAGCCCAGGATGACGCCGCAGCGGAACGAATCCTCTCGCCCAAAATCCAGACCGGAATTGTTGACCGCATCGACTCCAGCCACCAAGGCGAACTGGGAAAATCGATCCAGCCGCTTGATTTCCTTCTTGTCGATATAATCGCCGGCATCCCAGTCGTAGATATCGCCGGCGAATTTCACCTTGTAGTTTGCACTGTCGAACAGACGCAACGGATGAACGCCGCTCTCTCCGGCGCACAGACGATCGAACAGATCGTCCACTTTGAAACTGAGCGACGTGACGACGCCCATTCCGGTCACAACCACGCGACGTTTCATGCCTTTGCTACCCGTTCCTAGGAGTTCTGCGCCTGTTCGATGTAATCGATGGCCTGCCCGACGGTCTCGATCTTTTCCGCTGCGTCGTCGGGAATGTTGATGTCGAACTCTTCTTCCAGTTCCATGACCAACTCGACTGTGTCCAGCGAATCGGCGCCCAAGTCGTTGATGAAGTGGGTTTCCGGCTTAACCTTCTCGCGATCGACACCAAGTTGTTCGGAAACAATGTCGATCACACGTTCTGCGACTGATGACACCTCGATACTCCTTACCTCAATAGTATGTGAAACGCCACAAGATAGAAAACTTTTACCGTCCAGGTCAAGATCGAATTCGCGGTTTCGCCATCTCAGGCCGTCAGTCCGCCATCGACAACCAGTACCTGTCCAGTCACATAGGAAGCCGCGGGACTTGCCAAAAACAGGACCGCCGCAGCTACTTCGTCCGGTCTGCCCAATCGTTTGGCAGGAATCCGCTTCTTCGTCTCGGCAAGCACCAAGTCGCCCAACGCTTGGGTCATGTCGCTCTCGATAAACCCCGGCGCGACACAGTTCACGGTGACTTTGCGTCCGGCCAATTCGCGGCTCAGGCTGCGAGTAAAACCCATCAACCCGGCCTTCGACGCCGAATAGTTGGTTTGTCCCTGGGTGCCGATGATCCCCGAAACGCTCGAAACGTTGACGATCCGCCCATAACGAGCCCGCATCATGTGCTGCGACACAGCCCGCGCGAATAAGAACGCCCCGGTCAGATTCGTTGTGATCACATCGTCCCACTCATCGTCGGTCATCCGCGGCAGCAGCGTATCTCGCGTGACCCCCGCATTGTTGACCAAAATGTCCAATCTACCCCATTGCTCGGCAAGGCCATCCACAAGATTTCCGACCGAAGGTCGATCCTTCACGTCGCAAGCCAACGCGGTGGCATCGCCTCCGAGCGCTGCGATTTCGCCAATCGTCTCTTCCAGCTTTGCAACATCCCTCGCGACACAGGCCACTCGGGCTCCCGCAGCGGCCAATTCGACAGCGATCGCCTTTCCCAGTCCTCGCGATGCCCCGGTCACGATAGCCGTCTGCCCCGCGATTCCGGCCACCTGGGGCTTGCCCGATTGTTCCTTGCCACTCATTCTCGGCTCTCCCTGCGTTGACGGGGACATCCTTTTCAAACCAGCCGGATCCCGGTTCAGCACTCGACGCTCTCGCAACTGACTTTGCGATCCAGACGTCGCAACAGTCCGCGCAGCACTCGCCCAGGCCCGAGTTCGTAGAACGAATCGAAACCTTCGCGAAGCATTCGAGCCATCGAATCTTCCCACCTGACGGGAGAAACAACTTGCTGTACCAGCAACTGCCGGATGTCCTCCGGATCGTCGTGCGGACATGCGTCCACGTTGGAAATCACCGGAATTCGCGGCTTGGCCATCGGGATGCCGGCCAAGGCGTCTGCCAATCGCTGGGTCGCTGACTGCATGATCGGAGTGTGAAACGCCCCAGCCACCGCCAGAGGAACGACTTTCATCGCACCGGCCTGAACCGCTGCGTCAGCAATTCGTTCGCAAGCGGAATTATGCCCCGAAACTGCGACGTTCCCCGGGCACAGGAAATTCGCCGGCTGCAGGATTTCGCCGGGCTGCCGAACCTGGTCGCAAAGCGTTTGGACCTGTTCCGGTTCAAGCCCCAGAATGCTGACCATCCCGCTGGGCGTTTCGTCCGACGCAGCCTGCATTGCCTCAGCACGCTGCTGAACCACGTGCAACGCCACCTCGAAATCCATCACGCCCGCAAAAACCAACGCCGTGTATTCGCCAAGACTTAATCCCGCCGCGGCCTGGCACTGCTCGACAACTTCCGGAGCTTGATTCCGCAAGGCCTCCAAAGCAGCCAGACTGGTCACGAACAGGGCCGGTTGACTGTAGACCGTCGAGTCCAATTCTTCTTCGGGATCTTCGAAGCAAATCTCAGCCAAATCGTATCCCAACACTGCTCCAGCACGGTCGTACAATGCCCGCGCTGCGGGAAGGGCTTCCGCCAACTGGCGTCCCATACCCACCATTTGGGCACCCTGGCCGGGGAACAAAAAAGCCACTTTGCTCAACGGTTAGTCCTCGCTGCTCTCGACGACCACGCGGTTCATGTACGACCCACACTTGGGGCAGACAACGTGAGTGGGCACCGCCGTACTGCACTTCGGACAGTAGGTCAGTTGCACCGGCTTGCGGGAATGATGCGATCGACGCTTGCCAGTACGGGAATTGGACTGTTTTCGCTTGGGTACTGCCATGACACTTTCCACCTGAATCGGAAACCAACCAACGGATGCCGCGAATCTGTGCGGCATTTTACCTGCTTCGCCTGTGACAGATAAACGGAACATCCTAGAGAGCGCAACAAGGGCTGTCAACGGCGCGTGACGTTCTTTTGTTCATCAATAAGCCGCACCGAATCACTGCCAAACAGGTGGATCTTGTCGATTCAACAAGTCCGGAGGCCGGATGACGAAAAGCAGCCCTCGAAACCCGAGAACAACGTGACGGGATAACCGGCAAGCATGCGTTGGACAAAGCACTGCAGCGTGCTCGTGCATGCGATCAAAAATCGGCCCACATGCCCCAACCGAAGCGTTCCTCGCTGTAGTCGTAGTACTGGTACTGTTCGCTCTTGCCCTTGAAATACTGAAGGCCGAGGCGGAAAAGCGAACCCCGCGGATTATGTCGCCAGGACCAGCCGGTCTGAAGGACAACGTGACCTCCGAAGTCGACTTCTTCTCGCAAGTGTGCATTGGCGGCAAAGAACGGAGCGCCCCGCAATCCCGTATCGCGCGCCGGTGCCCAGTCCAGCCCGTATTGAAGTTCCCAAGGCTCGGCGCCGTCGTTCGCACTCATGGCATACGCCGTTTCCACGTACAGACGCAGTCTCTCGGTGTAGTACCAGCCGACGCCCAGCAGGATGCTGTCCCTTGTATAGTTCAGGCGTCGCGCTTCGGGATCCATCAAGACAAACTCGTCGCCCAGATGCGAGCTGATGTGGTAGTAGCCCGTCTTGAATTGCCAACGTCCGCGTCCATAGGTCACGGGGATTCCCACTCGAAAGTCGGTGGATAACAGCGGAGTGCTTTCCGCGTGGGGATCCAGGCGGGACTGTGCGGCACCTTCGAGATCGATTTGCCAGCCTTCCGGAAGAACCGCATCCGACGTTCCGTACCGGACCAGGCCGATTCGCCCTCCGATCACGGCATCCCAGATGTCGCCCAAGCGGCTGTCATTCGACCAGACCGAAGCAAACCGTGGTTCTTTAACACTCCCCAGATACGAACGATAGATCAGCCCCAGCGGCATAACCTGCCACGTCCACGCGCCGCCTTCTCCGCCCGAGTGCCCGGTCGTGGGGAGGTATGAGACATCCGCATACGCCGGCGGATGATCCGTCGCCCAGGTCGATTGGGACCAACTCTCGCCATTTGCAGCCAGGTTCAACGTCCCAAACGGGCTGCCGACATTGTGCGACTCGACTGGCGACTCCACCCGGACGTCGGCGGGAAGTCGGTGAACGCCCGAGCCAACGGGCTGTTCCGCCCAGAGCGGATGCGGTTGGCTCGCAGGATGGTACGACTCGCCCGCCTCGAAAGTAGCGGCCGGAGTCCAGGCTTGAGCCGTCGCGGTCAATCCGACCAAGCTGGCGAAACAACCAGCAGCCAAGCTCACGCAAATGGACGCGATCCGAAGATCCGGCCGCGCGAAACAACGCCATCCTCTGCGCCGATCCGTCCAATGCGGCATCGAATTCCTCCGCCCGCAGCTTGCCTCCGAGCAGCACGCCTGCCCTTGCAAACCATGCGACTTGTTTCATGAACCCGATGCAAATTTTCGGCATTACCGCTGCAATCCGGCCACCTGGACCGCCCAGCCGTGGCCAATCCCGAACTTCGACAGACGTTCGATTCCTACAATCGGCAAAAATTTCCAGCGGTCGGCAGGAATCACAAGTTTGCCCTCCGTCTCAAACCACCGGGCCGAAGTGTGCTCCCCACTCCTGGGCCAGACTCTTGCCCAACGCTCGCAGACGATCCTGCTGGTCGCCGGTCAGTGGCTCGTAGCGTTTCACGGCCTCGACGTTCTGGCGGAGTTGCTGGCAGTTGTGGACTCCCAAATTCAGGGTCGTGACACCAGGAGTTCCCAAAGCGAACCGGATGGCCATTTCCAAGTGCTCAACATCCATTTGCGGTGGTGCTTCAGGATCTTCGTACTTCATCTGCTTGGCACCGCCGAAGACCTTCATCGCGACGATGGGGACATTCTTATTGCGGGCCAACGGGAAGACCTTGTGTTCGAAGCCGTAGGTGAAGCGGTCCACGAAATTGACAATCGCCAACAACACGTCGACTTCGCCCGTTTCCAACAACGGCACAAATTTAGCCGGCCGGTTGTGCCCCGAGATTCCCACGAATCGGCACTTGCCCGCCTGCTTCTGCTTGATCAGCCACGAGAACACGCCGTCCGGCTTCACTCCCGCCTCGATATCGCGGTCGCCGACGCTATGGTAGTAGACCAAGTCGACCCAATCGGTCTTGAGCAGCTCGAAGGATTTTGACAGCGATTTTTCCGCGTCTTCGATTGTGTCCGCCATGACCTTCGTCGCGAGAAACACTTCTTTGCGACGCTTGCCCAGCGCCAGTCCGATCCCTTCCTCCGACTGCTTGTAGGCCGGGGCGGTGTCAATCGAGTTGATCCCCAGATCCAGGGCTTCGTTGACAATGTCGGCGATCTCGCGGGGCGGGATCTTCGGCGAAAGTCCGCACGGCGCCGTGCCCAGCGTCATGGTGGTCACCGGCACTCCGGTCTTGCCCAGGACGCGAGTCGGCCAAGGCTTGACGTCGGTTGCAACGGCCGTCGGGGCCGCTTGGGCCATCACCATTGGTGCGGTCGCTTGGCCGCTGACCAACGCCCCACCGGCAAGCAAACCGGTTCGGCGGACAAACGAACGTCGAGATAGATGGAGATGATTTTCGTGCGACATGGCAATTTCTCCTGGGATTTTTTCCGGCATCGAGACGAGTAACGGTTTCACTTTAGTCGGGGCTCGACACGACGCCAAGTGTCTTCCGATTTCGTGGGAGCAGATTCCGACTCGCATTCGGTCGCGGGAAAAGCGGTTTCCCGCGACTTCAATCCGTGATCGAACTAGAATGAGCCATTCGACGGCTGCATCGGGTCGTTGTCGATCAGGACTGTCGTAATCTGACCGCTCGCGTCCCTGGTCGCCGTGTACACCGCCCCCGCCGGCCGGGCTTGAAACGTCTGTTTCCCCAACTCGGGAATTTCGACGGTCGCCGGCCGGGCATCGCCATCGGCGGCCCAGGCGGTCACCAGCCACCGGTTCTTCTGGCGGTGCTTGCGCGCGACCACCCGCAGCGTGCTGTCCCCGGTGGGCAGTTCGTAGGCCGGTTGCGAACTGGACCACACGTGCCGATCCGGTCCAGGCAGCAGATCGCCATTGCGCAGGTCGTCCTCGAGGTGGCTAAACAGGGCATGGGCGTGAGCCAGGACGATCATTTGCCGCAGCCAATGCGGCGGCTGGTCCTCGGGGAACTCGGCTCCGAATCCTCCTTGGGGATAGGCGTAATAGCCGGCGTTGGCGCCGATCATGCCGGTCGTGTACAGGCACTTGACGAATCCCATGTAACGCTCCAGGTCGCCCAAGCCCTTGGTCGGATCCTCGCCTTCCTTGCCGCGCGGCCAGCCGGCGCAGAGCCAGTTGTAGTTCAGCGGCTTGTCGAACGACAACTCGTAGCCTTTGGCGTTCAGTGCTTGGGTCAACATGCTCATGTCGCCTGTCCAGCCGCTGTTGAAGTGCTGGTAGTAAAACTCGTCGGTCGGCACGTCCGACACGTGCCGCATCCAGGCAAAGTCGTAGGCCCATTCCTTCCAGCCGCCCCAGCGGTTGCGATGCGTTCCGCCGCCGGACGTGTAATACAGGTACAACTGGCGATCCGGCGCTGCGGCGCGGACCCCCGCCGCGATGCGCAACTCCATCTGGGCTTTGCGTTGCGAGATGTAGTCGAACCAAGGCGTCTCGCCGCGGGCCGCCAGGATGCGAGGATCCTGCTCCCAGTGCTTTTTCGAAAAGCCGAGGACGCCCAGCGCGTACTCGCCGCCGTTCAGCACGATCGCCACCGGTGCCCGGCGTGCGACTTCCGCGAGCGGGCGGGAGCGAAGATCCGCCGCGCCTTGAACCACGTCGTCCGCCGCCTCGGGACTCCAGACTCGTTTCCCTTCGACCCACTCGCCTTGCGCGTCCCGAGTCCAGGGATCGCCGGCCGAGTTAACGCCCGAGCGGCTCAGATGAATCGGATCGTCGGGTTTCGCCGGCACTTTCTCCCGCAGCGGCGCGGTGGCCGCGATCGACGGCGGTTCGGCCACCGCCGGCACATCGCCCGTCGGCAGATCGCGCGACAGGATCACCTGCAACGGATAGGTCTCAGGCTCGCTGCGAGCCAAGGCCAGCAGCCGCGACTCCAGCGAATTCGGGTCGTCGAACCGTTCGACCACCTTGTCCGTCGTGTAGCCGCCCAACTCGAGCGCGTAGCCCCAATGCCGGGCCAACTCGACACGGGCATCCTCGGGCAGCGTCCAGCCGAATCGCGTCAACCGCGGCAACCCATGCCCCTCGCGAAACACCGGCTTGGCCTGCTTCTGCAAGTACCCCGCCGGCGTCTCGGCACGCCCGGCTGAGGCAACGCTCGCCAACGCCATCAGTACGAACAGTTGAGCAAGGCGATTTGCCGAAACGTTCATGGGCATCTCCTGGGAACTTGATGTTTCGATGAAAACGATGGGGTAAGGTTAGCTGAAAGGTTTGTCGCTGAGAAGCGATCTGCGGTTGGCGGACCATGCCGCCGTGCGCGGATTATCTAATCCCTTTCAGGAAATTGTCTTGCCGTCGGTCAGCGTGGACCGGCGGTCCCTGATCTTCCCGGTTCATCAAGTCGATGGAGACGGATGAATTACGTTGAATTGCCCACGACTGCAGATCGCTCGCTGGGGCTCCGCCGCAGACGCCACGGTGGCCTTCTTCATGTAGCCGCGTTTCTCCGAAATGCGGAAGTATGCACGAGCAATTCAGTGGCTCACGTTTCATGGCATTCCCGGCCTTGGAGATGCCGGCCACGTGGCAGCTGCGGCATTATGGGTCGGGGCTACCGCCGAGCATGGCCCTACCGGGCAAGGACGCTAAGAAACAGACCTCGCGAGGCGGAAGCCCACGTTGATGTTTCGGTGGCCGGGGGCGAGTGCGCCACGGCACGCCGACCGGCAGAGGGACGCGACCAGCCCCCAACTACCTCCCCGAAACACTCTGTTCGAGCCTCCTGAAGGCCCCGTCGGATCCCAGGCTACTTCATCCGCAAATTGTTTGTAGTAGTTTGCATCAAACCAATCCGCACACCACTCCGACACATTCCCGTGCATGTCGTACAGGCCCCAGGCGTTCGGTTTCTTCAGTCCCACCGGGTGCGTCCCACTGTCTGAATTCGTCGCATACCATGCGTATTGCCCCAACAGCGATTCGGTCTCACCAAAGCACCAACGACGAATACTCCCTCCCCAGGCATACTCCCACTCGTTGTCACCGAAGCACCAACGACCAGTACTGCGCGCACGGCACGCGTACTCCCATTCCGCTTCCGTCGGCAAACGATATTTCGTGTTCTCCTGTGCGCTCAACCGCTGGCAGAACTCGATCGCATCAACCCACGATACTTGCTCCACGGGTCGCTGAGGCTCTGCGGGTTTCGCGAACAATCCCAGGAGTCCGTTCGAACGTTGAAAATGGCTGGGATTCACGCCCATCACGCGTTGGTATTCTGCTTGCGTCACAGGATAGATACCCAAATAGAATGGCTTGGTAATGCGCACGCGGTGTTCCGGCGTCTCGTGATCGATTGCACTCGACCCCATCAGAAACGAGCCCTCTGGGATCAGCACCATCTTCATCCCGATGCTGTTGGTGATTCCCGTCGGTGGTCCGGTCGCCGCTTGGATCTGGGGTTCCAACGGGTTTGGTTTCGCTTGCACAGCAGCGCGACCTACCTTCGGCGCAGCAACGCGATGCGGCTTCTCGGCTTCTGGTGCCGGCTGCTCCGGCATGGACTTGCGCACCGGTTGCTCCGGCGTGGGCTCTCGCACTGCTTGCGACGGTTGAGTCTCCTGGATCGCCTGGACGAACTCCGGACAACTGGCGAATCGCTCTTGCCGACGTTTCGCTAATCCGATCAGCAAGACGCGATTCACCGAATCGGCCAGTCCCTGGATCGATTCCGGCGGATCGTTCAATACGCAAGCCCGCAGGATGTCAAAATCATCCGATTCGAACGGCAAACGGCCTGCCAGCAACTCGTAAGCCACCGTTGCCAGCGCGTACTGGTCGGTCGCGGCATCCTGGAACTGGCCCTTCCACTGCTCGGGCGCCATGTACGGACGTGTGCCGGACGTGTCCATCTGCACCTGTGTATACCGACTGGCGGACGTCCGGATTTCGGCCGCCAGCCCGAAATCCACCACTTGTACGTCGTCCGCGTCGCCGACCACCAGGATGTTCTGCGGCTTGATGTCGCGATGGATCACCTTGTGCCGATGCGAGTAATCCAACGCCTCGGCCACCGGGCGGAGAACCTTGACCGCTTGCTCGACCGGAAAACCGCCGTGCCGAGCGGCGTAGGTGGCGCGATACGATGACAACGTCTGCCCGTCGATATATTTCATCACCAAGTACCAACCCAGCCGCAAATCTTCGTCCAACAGGTACAAGGGACAGATATGCTGGTGCTGCAACGCATGAACGCGGCGGAACGTGTCGCGGACGCGAGCCATCTCTTCGTCCGCTCGCTGCAGTTCCGGCGGCACCAGCTTGATCACCACCGGGCGATCCGCTTTCTGGTCCCAAGCCTTCCAGACCTCGCCCATCCCGCCCCGGCCCAGCAGGGTCTGCAACTGGAAATTGCCGATCTGCACCCCCGCCCCGGCCACGCCCGGCACCTGGGCATCCGCCATCAACGTCGGAATGTTATTGCGATCGTTCCACGACGGGTGATCCGCTTCGTTCATTTGGTGCGTCTCCAGACTCTGCAAAAGAAGAACCACGAATTGCACGAATGGAACAGAAATGCGCAGGAACCGGGAGTCTCTGGCGGGCACACTGATCTCCCGATACTGGGTCGCCATCCGCAAACCATGCTCGTCTCCCTCTTTCCTGTCCGATCATTTATTCGTGCAATTCGTGTGATTCGTGGTTCCCTGTCCTGCCTCTTTCCTCCACGGTCTTCAACTTGCGCGGTCGCCACGAGTCTAGCTGCTGTCCTGCGAAGCTGCCACCCAGGACATGACCAGGGCGGACCAGAAGGCGGTCAGCAGCAACCCGAGTGTGAATAAGATGACTCGCCAAACGCTCGTGTCGGCGCCGAAGAAGACGGGCCAGGCGATGGCGGCGGGGACGGCGGTGATGGCGACGATGGTCAGCAGCGTGGCCAGATTGCTCTCCCTGCGCAACACCCGCGCCATCACGGGGACGGTCAACGGGGGCCACACCACGGCAACGGCCAGGATACCCAACCACCAGGGCCAGCTCGGCGAGCTGCTGCCTCGGTGGGCCGCTGGCGGCGTGGAACTGAACGTGTCGGCCAGCAGCGATCGTTCGCTTTCGACCTCGACGGCTTCCAACCGGAACGTGACTTCCGCCCGCTGATCGTGCAGTTCCAGCCGCTCGACGCGTCCGAACAACGCCACCTCGGCGCCGGCATTCCGGGCGATCCGCAGCGCACTCTCGGCGTCGGCAACCGGCTGCCGCGGCGCACCGGCCAATTCGAAGAACTCGTCCAACAACCGCTGGACCAATCCCGGATCGACCGGCCGGTATCGCCCGTCGGCGTTCAACACCTGGCGAAGTGTACCGGTCACCAGCGACTCGCGGTCATCGGCCAGCGGCAAGACCAGCGTAGGACGCAATACCCGGTCGGGCCGAGGCAACGCGGACGGCACCCGCCTGCAAGCCGCCTCGGTCGCCTGAGTCAAAGTCGCAGGCACCGGCCGCGGCGTCTCGATGCGCCCCGCATACCGCCAGCTCCACGCGCCAACGCCCAATGCCAACAAGCCCAGCATCCAGATCCGCAGATGAAGCAACAACGACAGAAGCACTTGCAGGGAATACATCAGCCAGTCGAGCATCTTGACAAATATGTCCATCGCCTGTGCTCCTCGTTCTACAGATTCTGCGATCTCAGGTTTGAAACTGCCGGAACTCGGTAAATCTCATTTCGATGCGGCCGATCTGTACGCGATCCTCCGGGACGAGGGGGATGAGTTCCCTCGGGCCGAGCGACCGACCGTTTAGCGAGGTGGTAGTGTCGGATGCCAGCGATTCGAGCCAGAACCGGCCGCCCAAGTTCAGGATGCGGGCCGAGATGCCATCCAGCCCGCCTTCGGGCAGCCAGATCGCGGCTTCCTCCGATCCGCCGATCGCCGCCGAACGGTACAGCAACAGATATCTTTCCCGTCCGGCCAAGTGGTCGATAGGCTCGATGGCCGCGGCGGCGCGCGATACCGCTTCCCATTGCTCCCGATGGCCGGGCAACAATACCGATTCGATTACAGTCAGATCGTCGGCAACGGGCAACTGCTCGCAGCGCTCGATGCGCACCGCGTCGATGTGGCTGGCCGCGGCCCGCGGCCAAAGCGGCGGGATGCCGCAACCAGCGGCTGCGGCGTAGTGCGTTTCGCCCGTATCGCCGCAGGGAGTCCAAGCGTCCCAGCCGGGATCGTGGTGCAGCGTCAGCCGCAACCCTAACACGCCGGCAACGCAGATCATCGTCCGTTGCATCTGCCAAGCGGCCGGAAGTGCGATCGTCCGCGGTCCGCTCAGCCGCTGCGCGCCCAGATACGTGCCGAACGTCGAACCGGAATCTTCCAGTTGCAAGCCCGCGTCGTCCAACGTCAACCGCACGTGTTGCCGCGAGATCAACCGAGTGAGGGTCCAGCGGAAATCGTCCAACGGGAACAAGCGCAGCATGATGTCGCTGGGCGCGGCGCCTGAACTGTCGCGGCCCAGCACGACGCGCTCGCGGGCCAGCAGATGGATGCGCCGCCCGTCTTCGACAACCAGACTGGCAGCATCCATCGGCAACGCCCAGCGCGGCTGCCCAGCCCAGGGAATCAACCGCTGCAGCTCGCGGAACGGCTCCAGCGGCAACTGTAGAACCAGCCGTTGGTCCGGCGGCAGCGTATCCGACGACTCCGCTTGGCTGCTCGTCCCCGCGTCATGCAACACGTTCACCACGCCCTGCTGGCTGCCCTGGACCACTATTTTGGCGTAACGGTTGATGTCCAAACCTTGCAGGTTGATCAACGAGGAATCATCGGCCCGGATCTCCAGCACCGGGCTGGCCGACTGCGAAGCGTCCGGGACAGTCACCCGCACGCAGGCTCGAAAGCAGCGGATTTCTGACGCTCGAGATTCGGGAAAAACCACCTGGAACTCGAGCAGGAATTGGCCGCAGCGGCAGAGCTGTCCGCCGCTGGTCAACGCCAACGGCTGGAAGAACTGCCAGTGGGATTCGCTCCGCTCGATCAGCCTCGGGTTCTGCTGCCAGTGCTGCTGGTCCAGACGCCGGTCCAGGATCGCGGTAACTCGCGGCTGCCCGTCATAGCCGGGCGCCACCAGATGGAACTCGGGCGTCAGATCCTTGCCCGCCCGCGGCTCGACGCCCCAGTCGATAATCAACAACGGCGGCAACCATCCCGGTTCCGGGCCGTCATCGGGTGTGTGATCGGTAGGAAGCATCAATCAAATCCTGGAGTTGTTTTCGAACGCGGAGAATAAGGCAAGCGAATTGCGGGCAAGCGGATAACAGCCAAGAGGAATCGTCGAGCATCCGATTCCCTTGCCCGCAATTCGCTTGCCCCGTTCGACCCAATCTCCGATTCGCTTGCCTGCAATTGCCTGCTATTCCTGTTCGTCTGCATCTTTTTCCCCGGCGTTGACACGGTACTGTTGCAGCCAAGCGAGTACTTCGCTGCGCAGGTAGCGGTAATCGCCGCCGACGCGGTAGGCTGGCAGGCCGTGGTTGTTGACCAGATCCCAGACCTTGCTGCGCGACAGGTTCATGAACTCCATCAATTCCCGCGTATTCAACAGCCGCTCGTCCGGCACCGCGGCCGGAACCGGCGGACGATCCGGTTGGCTGCTGTCGGAGGGCGGTATCTTTTTCGTCTTGCGTTTCATATTCGTTAACTCTCATCCTGCTGAAACCCTAATCTTTCACCTAATCTTTCACTTCATCTCTCCGAACCCCTCCGAATCGCGAAGACGGGGGGAAGATTAGGTGAAAGATTAAGTGAAAGATTAGGTGTAACCATCCTCACAGCGCATTCCCGCACTGCGCACAGAAGCGGGCGGTGGGCGGGTTCTCCGTGCGGCAACTGCTGCAAACGACCACTTTGCCCGTGGCAGCGCCGGCTGCCGGTTGTGCGGGGCCGGGCGAAACGGCGGCCGGCGTTGCTTGTGCAGCTTGCCCGAGCGCGCCGAATCCGCCCTGAGCGATCGCCTGCTGGCCCGCCATGCCCTCGCGGTAGGCTTGAGCGATCGCGTCGACTTGGGATTTGCCGGATTCGATCAGCCGCTCGTACAGCCGCTCTTGTTCGGCTCGGTGCGATTGCTGATGCGCGGCGCTGGTGCGGGCCTGTTCCATCGCCGCCTGCTGGCTGGCTTCGTGCATTTTCATCCGCGCAAGGATCTCGGCGTTGGCCGTACTCGAGGTCGCTACCAGCGCCTCGACGCCCAAGTCTTTGACCGCCTGGAGTCGAGCCATCTCGCGCTGAGCCGCTCGGTCTTCGCGCAGCAGTGCCAATTCGGTTTCGCTCCGCTGCCGATCCAGATCCAATTGCTGCCGCTGCCGCAGAAACTCGGCGTTCAACCGGTTCAACTCGGCCAGCTTGGTGATCTGGTCCTGGAACGTCGCGCTCTGCAGTTGCCGCTGGAGTTCGGCCTGCCGCTGCTGCATCTTCAATGTATCTTCGTCCCGCGCTTGCCGCACCTGACGTTCGAGTTCGTCCAAGCGTACGTGCCGCTCGGCGCGCGTCACCGACAATTCGCCCTGGACCCGATCGATCCGCTGCTCGTGCAGCAACCCCTGCCACTGATCCTCGCGCCGGTCGCCCGTCTCCTGCTGCATCACCTGCCGTCGGTGCTCGCGTTCTTTCCCCTCCTCCCGTCGGCGATATTCCGCTTCGCCTCGCTGCCGCTCCAGCAGCGCCAGCCAACGGCGGTTGTCCTCGTTCTCGACGCGGGTCGCCAATTCCACCTCGTGCCCGTGGGCCTGCAGTTCGATTTGATGATCCAGATCGGCCCGCAGCCGGGCCAATTCGAATTGTTGTTCCAGTTCCAGTTTCCGCACCAGTTGCTCGCGAGCCGCTTGCCGGTCGGCCCGCTTGGCCTCGTACGCGGCGATCAGGTCGTCCCGCTCTTCCTGGCGGATCAACCGGTCGCGGTCCACCTGCTGCAGCATCTGGGCCAACTGCTCGGCCGTTTCGATCTTGTCGAACTTGTCGGCCAGTACCGCGTCCCGCAACTGGCTGCGGATGCCGACGCGGCGCAACATGGCCGCCAGTTCGCCTTCCTGCCGATCGATCCCCACGTTTTCGGCCAGCAGTTCCAGTTCGTTCGTTCGCTCTTGCCGCTGGATCTTGCGCAGCTCGTCCTCCGAATACAGTGCGTCCAGCGCCCGTTGCTGTTCGAGTCCCTCGCGCAATAACCACGTTTCGCCCACCTTCTGACGATGCTCGTCGAACTTCTCGTGTTTGACCGAGACCGTCTGTACCTGGCCGAAGCCGATCCCGTACCGCTTGAGTGCCACGCCCAGCGCCTGCTCGACCGCTGCGTCCAGATCGCGACGGACCTGCGGGCCGGTCAGTTCCGTGATCGACATCCGGCCCACCGATTCCCACATCGCCTGCCGGACAAGGGGCAGCAGCGTGCCGCGCAGGTCGTGTACCGAGAATTCAGCGCGCGCACCCAGCAGGTTCTGCAGAAACAACGCCACGTCGCTCATCTGGACGGTCAGCCGCACGCCGGCTTCGACCACCAAGTTCTCCCGCGTGGGCAAACCACCCGCTTGGCACTCGATCACCTGGTCTTCGGCACGGGTGAGGATCACCGTACACTGCTTCTTGGTCCAGAACCGCAGCCGCTGGGCGAAGCTCTCCAGCGTATAGACGCCCGCCGGCACCTCGCCGATGAACGCCCCGTCCTCGATCACCAGCGCCCGAGTCCCGGGCTCGATGATCAATTTCTTGGAAAAGAAACCCGGCGCGTCCTGCACCTGGATTCGCACCGCAAACTGGTCCGCCGGCGCCGTCCAGCGGTTTTCGTCAATCGTTACGGACATGTGATGTCTCCTATTGGGCAGTTGGCAGTTGGCAGTTGGCAGTTGGCAGTTGGCAGTTGTCAGTTGTCAGTGGGCAGTGGGCAGTGGGCAGTGGGCCATTTTGCATTGGTCTTTTTGCATTCTTCACTTCCCACTTCCCACTTCCCACTTTGCACTTTTCACTTTCTCACTTGTCTCCGGGCTCGCAGGTGTTCTTCCAGTGCTTGGATGGCGCGGGTGGCTTCGGTCAGGGCCGTTTGCCAGGCGGCGTTGTTCTCGGGCTGGGTGGACAGCGCGTGGACGGCTGCTTGGGCCAGTTCGGCGGCGGTGACGGCTCGTTGGATGTTCTGAACCGCTTGCTTTTGTTGCTGGCGGTCCAGCCGGTACTGGCGTTGGCGCGGGACCAGCGTCGGGACGGTTTCCAGCAGATCCTCGACCACGCCGAACCGGTCGCTCAGTTCCTTGAGGCTTCCGGCGGTGCTGATCTGCTGCAAGCTGCTGCGGCGTGCATCCAGCGACGCGCGGGTCCGGCGCATCACGTTTTGCAGAAATTCCCGCAACCGCTGGTCGACCGCACTGCGCCGCAGCATCCACCAAGTCCAAGGGCGCCGCGACCGCGTAGAACGAAATTCATTCCGATCGCTGGCGGCTTGTTCCGGTTCCGAACGGAATGAATTCCGTTCCACTTCGGCCTGGTCCATCAACCGCATCCGGAGTGCCAATCCTTGCCAATGGCGTAGGTCGGGCTGGACCACGCCCGCATCGCGCCGTGCCGCTTCGGCCAGTTCGCTTACCCGTCGAGCCGCCTGCGTGGCATCGATCTCCCGCTGCACGACCGACTGGCCCAGCGAGTCCAGTTCGTCCGCCACGGAATCGTCCAGCGGCATCCCACCCGCTTCGATCTGTTCGAGCAGTTCCTCCCACTGGTCGTTGTCCTGTACCCGCTCGATCGCTGCGGTCAGCACGGGTTCTAATGCCGCACGAATAACGTCTGGTTCCCCCTCCTCTTCGAGCCCGCCCGCGATGACCTTGCGCTCTTCCGCGGCCGGCTGCTCTGGCTTCTCGACTTTCGCGGCCAGCTGGAACGCGCCCAGGGCGGTGCAGCGCAGGCCCTTGGCCTGGAGCATCAAGCTCAGTTTGGCCCGCAGCCGCTCGCGGCCCTCGTCGTCCAGTTCCAGCAGCGCCGGGGGCGACTGGCCCAACAGGTCGAACAAACCGTCCAGTTCGCTGTCCAGCAGCGCGACGATTTCTTCACGCGTCAGCGTCTGGCGGTCCCGCAGCAGCACAGCGATCGTCGGATCCGTCTCGAACCGCACCGTCAACTCGACCGCCAGCGGCGAATCGTCCAGGTGCAAAACGACCGGCACCGTCACATCGTCGGCCGGCAGCAGCCAACAGACCTCGCCATCCTGGAGTCGCGGCGCCGCATCCCGCGATACCGCCATCAACTCCCCGTTCCGCAGCACACAAGCCATCATTTGCGCCGGCAACGGATCGTGCGGCAGGGTTAAGTCCACCGGATACGCCAACCCCTGCGGCTCCGGTTTGGCAGCCAGCCGCTGGCGGCGGAAAAAACGCTCGAACAGTTTTCGCAACATCAAGTTGGCTCCTAAATCAACACGGTGAACCGTGAACTCCAACGCTGACGGCTACCGCCGACAGAACGCCCTACCGGGCAGGGACGCTAGGAAACTGTCCTCGCGAGGCGGAAGCCCAGGTAGTCGTACCGGCACGACGGATCGAACCAGTAACGGCACGCCGCCCGGCAGTACACGGCGTCGCGCGCCCAACCACCGCCCCGGCGCACCCGGAGCGAGCCTCCTGGGAGCCCCGTTGGATCCACCGCTACCTTCTCCACAAACTGCTTGTAGTAGTTCTTGTCCCAGTAATCCGCACACCACTCCCACACGTTCCCATGCAGGTCGTGCAGACCCCAGGCGTTCGGTTTCTTCTGGCCCACGGGATGCGTGCTGCGGTTCGAATTCTTGGCGTACCACGCGTACTGCTCCAACAGCGATTCGTCATCGCCAAAACACCAACGGCCAGTGCTCCCAGCCCTGCAAGCGTACTCCCACTCGGCCTCGGTTGGCAAACGATACGTCGTCCCTTCCTGCTTACTCAGCCGGCGACAAAACTCTTGGGCATCTTCCCATGACACCTGCTCGACCGGACGCTGCGCCTCGCCCTGAAATTTGCTCGGATTATTGCCCATCACTCGCTGATATTCCGCCTGCGTCACCGGATAGATTCCCAGATAGAACGGCTGCGTAATACGCACCCGATGCTGAGGCTTTTCATCGTCAAAAGCACCTGATTCATTCCTCGCTGCGCCCATCAAGAACTCGCCTGTGGGGATCTGCACCATTTTCATCCCGATGCTGTTGGTGATTTCCTTCGGCGGTTCCGTGACGACTTGTATCTGAGGTTCCACCTCCTGTGGCTTAGGCAGCACAGGGTCCAGAGTCGCTTTGGGTGCAGCGACGCGATCTGGCGATGCGGCTGCCGTTACCGGAGTCTCGGGGGTGCGCTGTCGCACCGGCTGCGCGACTTGGGCCCCCTCGATTGCCTGTATGAACTCCAGACAACAGCCGAACCGCTCTTGCCGCCGTTTCCCCAATCCGGTCAGCAAGGCGCGATTCACCGAATCGGCCACGCCCTCGATCGGTTCCGGTGGGTCGTTCAATACACAAGCCCGCAGGATGTCGAAATCATCCGATTCGAAAGGCAAGTGGCCGGCGAGCAGTTCGTAAGCCGTTGCCGCCAAGGCATACTGATCCGTCGCCGCGTCCTGGATCTGGCCCCTCCATTGCTCGGGGGCCATGTACGGCCGAGTCCCCGAAGTGTCCATCTGCACCCGCGTGTAGCGGCTGACGCTAGTCCTGATCTCGGCGGCCAAGCCGAAATCGACGACTTGGACGTCCTCCGAATCGCCCACTACCAAAATGTTCTGTGGCTTGATGTCGCGGTGGATGACTTTGTTGCGGTGAGCGTAATCTAACGCCTCGGCCACCGGACGCAGGACCTCGACGACTTGCTGAACGGGAAACGCTCCGTGCCGAGCAGCGTAGGTCGCGCGGTAGGCCGAGAGCGTCTGGCCGTCGATATATTTCATCACCAGGTACCAGCCAAACCGCGGGTCTTTGCTCAACAGGTACAACGGGCAGATGTGCTGATGCTGCAAAGCGTGAATGCGCCGGAAGGTGTCCCGCACGCGGGCCATCTCCTCGTCGGCCCGCTGCAACTCCGGCGGCACCAGCTTGATCACGACCGGCCGGTCACCTTCCTGGTCCCAAGCCTTCCAGACCTCGCCCATGCCGCCGCGGCCCAGCACGGTCTGCAATTCGAAATTGCCGATCATCACGCCCGGGCCAGCCGTGGCAGGCTGGGCGGCGTCGGGCATTAGAGTGGGGACGCCTGTTCGTCCGCGCCACGACTGCTGGTCTGGTTGGTTCATTTGGTCGCCTTCTGTACGGTCAGTAATAGCTCTTTGTCTTATCCTCGATCCGGATTCGTGGTCTGCCAAAAACGCTCCCTCTCTGTTGAACAGGCTTCCACGGTGCAACGGATACCGCCGAAGTGATCCTACCGCGCCGGGACACTAGGAAACTGTCCTCGCGAGGCGGAAGCCGAGGCCGCCGTACCGGTTCGACGGGGCGTCCCAGTTACGGAACGCCGCCCGGCAGCTCCCGGCGCGGTCCGCCCAACTACCTCCCCGGAGCACCCGGCCCGAGCCTCCTGCGGGCCCCGTTGGATCCACCGCTAACTTCTTCACAAACTGTTTGTAGTAGTTCTCGTCCCAGTAATCCGCACACCATTCCCACACGTTCCCGTGCATGTCGTACAGACCCCAGGCGTTCGGTTTCTTCTGACCTACCGGATGCGTGCCGCCGCCGGAGTGCTTGTGGTACCAGCCATATTCGCCCAGTTGCTCGAAATCGTCTCCGAAGCAGAAACGCGTCGTTGTTCCAGCCCGGGACGCGTACTCCCACTCGGCTTCGGTCGGCAAACGGTACTCCGTTCCCTCTTTCCGGCTGAGCCATTTGCAGTAGGCAATCGCATCGTTCCAACTGATCAACACCATCGGATGACCGTCCTGTTGCGCGAAGCCCGGCTTCCGCCAATCAAGATCCGGATTCAGTTTCCATTCGTAACCGCCGCCGCCCGTTTCCTCATCGGTCTTGTAGCCGGCATCCTCGACGAACGCTCGAAACTCCCGAACCGTGACCGGATACCGTCCGATCTCGAACGGTCGCGTGAGCTTGACCCGATGCCGAGGCTGTTCCCAGCGATACCACTCGGCTTTCGTGTTCGGGAAGAGACGAACCAATTCCTCGGGGGATTCGTCGCTGCCCATCCAGAACTCGCCCGCCGCCAACCGCACCATCTTCATGCCGATGCTGTTGGTGCGTTGGGTAGGGCCTGCCGCTTGGACCCGAGGTTGCGCCGGTGGTCCTTGCATCGCCTGGATGAACTGCCCACAGCTTGGGAAGCGTTCGCTGCGTTGTTTGGCCAGCCCGATCAGCAACGCCCGATTCACAGATTCCGCCACGCCCTCGATCGGTTCCGGTGGGTCGCTCAATACACACGCCCGCAGGATGTCGAAATCATCGGATTCGAAGGGCAAATGCCCGGCGAGCAATTCGTAAGCTGTTGCTGCTAACGCATACTGATCGGTCGCCGCGTCCTGGATTTGGCCCTTCCATTGCTCGGGGGCCATGTACGGCCGGGTGCCGGATGTGTCCATCTGCACCCGCGTGCAGCGGCTGACGGTGGTGCGGATCTCGGCGGCCAAGCCGAAATCGACGACTTGCACGTCCTCCGCGTCGCCCACCACCAGGATGTTTTTGGGCTTGATGTCGCGGTGGATGACTTTGTTACGATGCGCGTAATCCAATGCCTCGGCCACCGGGCGGAGCACCTTGACGACTTGCTGGACGGGAAACGCACCATGCCGCGCGGCGTAGGTCGCGCGGTAGGCCGACAACGTCTGGCCGTCGATGAACTTCATCACCAGGTACCAGCCGAACCGCGGGTCTTTGCTCAACAGGTACAACGGGCAGATGTGCTGATGCTGCAAAGCGTGAATGCGCCGGAAGGTGTCCCGCACGCGGGCCATCTCCTCGTCGGCCCGCTGCAACTCCGGCGGCACCAGCTTGATCACGACCGGCCGGTCACCTTCCTGGTCCCAAGCCTTCCAGACCTCGCCCATGCCGCCGCGGCCCAGCACGGTCTGCAATTCGAAATTGCCGATCATCACGCCCGGGCCAGCCGTGCCAGGCTGCGCAGCATCCGGCATCAGGGTGGGGATGCCGTCTTGATCCATCGGTTAGGCCCTTTCATCGACGACGAAGGGGATGAATGACGTGGGTGACATAATTGACATGGATGACCTGATTGACGTGATTGACGTGGGCGAGGTGAGTGGCATGGGTGTGCATCCCTGGGCGTTCGCGTTAATCATGACCAAATCGTTCGTACCGTTGCAGGCTTTCCTCCGACACCGACGGGCGGACTCGGCGCAGGGCTTCGTCCAGGTCGGCTTGGCCTACCGGGCGGTCGCTGCCGCGCAGGATCGCTTCTCGGAACGGGATCTGCTTGGCCCGCTCGCATAATTCGACCAGATCCGCGCCGCTGAACCCTTCGGTCCGGTCCGCCAACCGCTGTAAATCCATGTCGCCTGCCAGCGGGCAACCGGCCAATCGCAATTCCAACAATCTCCGCCGGGCGGGTTGATCCGGCAGGGGGATGTAGCATTTCTCCGAGAACCTTGGCGGACGCAGCAGGGCTTGATCCAATAACCAGGGCTCGTTGGTCGCGGCCAAGAATAGCAGGCCCTTGGGCCGGCCATGCACGCCGTCCAATTCGTTCAACAACTGGTTCAATAAGCGCCGCGACGGTTCGCTGACATCGCTGCGCGTGCGCGACGCACCGATCGCATCGATCTCGTCCACAAACACCACGGCGCCGTGGGCGCAGCCGCGGACCGTCTCGAACAGTTCCGCCAACCGGGCTTCGCTCTGGCCGTAGTATTGGCTGAGGATATCGGACGGCTTGATCGAGAAGAACGGCGTGTCCAGTTCCCCGGCCACCGCCCGGGCGACCAGCGTCTTGCCCGTGCCGGGCGGCCCGAACAGCAGCATCCCGCCGCCCATCGACAACCCGTAGCGGTCCAGCTTCTCGGGGTGGCGAGCCGGATAGATCATCCGCAGCCGCAAGGTTTCTTTCACCTCGTCCAACCCCGCGATATCGGCAAACATGACGCCGCTGGAGACGCGCGGGGCGGGAGCGACCGAGGACTCGCCGGCGGCTTCCAACCCCGTGTTCGCTTCGCCGATCGCCAGCGTTTCCGCCCGTTCGCCTTTCAGGGCTCGGACCGACTCCAGCAACTGACGCGCCCGCTGGGCGAACCGCACCTTTTCGTCGTAGTCGGCCGAAACGGCCGCCTGCTGGAAGAGCAATTCGCTGGCACGCGCGTAGCTCACCACCGCCGCCTGCCGGTCGTGACGGCCCAGGGCTCCGTTGCCAGCGTCGATCAGTTCGACCACGCGGCGAGCGAAATCGTCACCTTGGCCGGTCATGCCGTCAGCCCTCCCTTTCCGCTTCGACCGCCGGGGTTTTCGGCGGCGGAGCCGTCACGGACGAGCGTTCTTTCTGGGCTTGACGCGCCGCCCGCTCGCCGCGCGAGATCGCCGCGTCCAGTTCCGACATCACGTCCGACAACTCGCGGTCGGTCTCCGCGCCCGCCGACACGGTCTGCTGTGCCACCTCGCCGTCCAGTTCCGCCATCAATTCGTCCAGCGAACCGTCGGTCGCCGATGCGGAGATCGTTGTCACGCCGTCGGTCACCGATTGCAGCAAGGCGGCCAGTTTGTCTTGCTTCAGTGTGCCCTCGACCGTCGCCTCGTTGATAAACGCTTCGATCTCGCTCATGTCCATCTGGGCCAGCGCCGACGCGACGCCCATCTTGTCGAAGAACGCCATATTCTCCTTGATCAACAGGAATCCGTTGACGCTGCGCAGCATCTTCTGCAGGTACGACACCCGCGTCTCGGCGCCCATCCGCCGCGTGCGCAAATCCTGGATCTTGCGGGCGACCGATTTCTTCTGCGTCGGGCTCGCCGCTTCCGCATACTCGCTCTTCAGTTGCAACTCGTCCTTGTCCAACCGCTCCAACTCGCGGTCCAACCGCAGTTGCTCCTGCTGCAACCCCAATTGTTCCCGCCGCAGATCGTCGACGGTCAAATCCTTCAAAGTCCGCTGCTTCTTGCCGAACAGGCCGCTGAGTAGTCCCATTGTTACGCACCCTTCTGGAAACTGGGGGAACGCGGCGCGTGCCGAGCGTTCCCAGACCGAACGGAATCGAGCACCGTGCTTGACAGCTCAAGATATTCCCGTAGGATGATCCTGTCAAGCATGTAAAATGCAAATTTGGCTGAAAAAAAATCAAAACATGCTAAAACAGACAGATCTAGGCAATTAGCGATTCTGATCCACCCGGGAACCCACGAGGATCCGCCATGTTCAAGAAGCTATTTAAGTCGAAGCAACAGCGGGAGTTAGAACGCGAGGTTGCAATCCAGCGGGCGCTGGGGTTGCATCGCCAACATGCCGCCAAGTTGCAGCAGCACGAGCGCCAGTACATGGAGAAAGCGGTGCGAGCCAAACGGGCGGGCGATAAGGTGAATTTCGAGCGTCTGTGCAGGATGACGGCGCAGACGACCAACGAGCGGCGGGCGATCGAAAGCCAATTGTTGTACTTCGAGACGATCCTGCAGACGCGGGACAAGGTGCGGCTGTTCAAGGACTTCGCCGGCGGCATGAAAGCGATGGCCAAGTCGATCGGCGACGTATTCCGCGAGTTCGATGCCGAGGACATCTTGAAGGACGTCGAGACGGCGTTGGCGCAGAGCGGCCAATTGGAGACGACGATGAGTCTGGTGCTGGACCGCATCAGCAGCAGCCAGATGACCGGAGCCACTATCACCAACGGCATCACCGCCGAAGACATCGAGCGGATCATCACCGAACAAGACACCGCCGACCGCACGAACATCGACAAAGAAATCGAAGCCGGTCTGAAAGCCATCGAACGGGAACTGAAGTGACCCGTTGGTCTGGCGAGGGGTCGGACGCGGAAGACAGAGGGCGGTGAGGAACCACGAATTGCACGAATGACACGAATGATAGGCTGACGCTGGAAGTCTCCAGCGGCGTGCCATCGCAACAGGCGGATGTGTCTGTGAGATTCGCGTTCAGGGTAAGTAGATTCGTCCTGTTCCGCGCAAGGCATCTAGGTCGATCAGCTTCTCCAAAAGCCGTTCCGCGACCAGTTCCTGGTAGGCCCAGTCCTGTCTGAGCCTTCTCAAGTTGGCGAAAGTGAATACCGGCAGACTGTCAGCAACGTTACGTTCGCGGATGGTGGCTTCCAGGGAATCCGGCCCGTCGGCGTTCCGGTTCCCTGTGAGCAAGACGACTTGGTGCGTCTGACACGCGATCCAGATTTCTGCGTCGGTTGCGTCCACGTCCAGAAGGAGATCGGCAAACGAGAATATTTCGATGTCCAATTCATCCCAAACCGGTTTCCAATCGGCTTGGCGACAACGGGCAAGCACCGCTCGAGCTAACCCAAGGATATCCTGGTCGCACAGAATTCGGATCATGCCGTTTGATGGTCCTTCCGGCGCAACCGCTCTTGCAGTCTCTCGCGGCTCTGACGGAACTGCTCTTCTAGCTTCTCCGAGTTGCCTTGCTTGATGCGTTCCTCGATTCTTGCGTACTGGTCTTCGACCTGTTGTCGGTTCGCATCGATGTAATCAATGGCCGCTTGCACTTGGCGCGAGGACAGACCAAACGTCAGCGCGATGTCGTCTCGATCATCACCTCCCCGGTAGAATTCCCACACGTGGAAGACCGTAATACGCGTCCCTTCGATCTCAGGCCCGCGTCCCCGTTCGATAATCCGCACGTCTCGCATGATCGATCTCGCATCGGTTCCAAGAGTCGCATTCGTTCGCTGTTGGATCATACCCCCGCTCCGGCCACACGGCTAGAGCCTCTTTCCGTTCAGGCTGGGACGGGGCGGGCCCCCTTCCCTCGCTGGCAGCCAACGGCCTGGATCGACGATTCCGCCGAGTTTGGCACCGCCATGTGGACGCGCGGATGATCACGTGGCCGCGGATCTCCGAGACGCGGTTTTCACTCCGCCGAGACCGATCCAGCGAAGACCCCCGTGCGGGCCCGGTCTCGGAGATGCCGGGCCACATGGGCGCTACGGCATGACGGGTCGGGGCTACCGCCACCGCCCCGTCAGCCTCCGCTCCAGGCTCCGCTTGATGGACGGCTACCGCCGAAAAAGACCCTGCCGGGCCGGAACACTAGGAAACGGCCCTCGCGAGGCGGAAGCCCAATTCGAAATCCTGGTCCGACGGCAAGTTCTTTTCGCGGTACGCCGCGCGGCAGACCCAAGCACCGTCGCGCCAACAGCCGCCCCGGATCACCCGGTGGGAGCCCGCGGTTGGGCCGTGCGGATCTACGGCCAGTTGGCCTGCAAACTGCCTGTAGTAGTTCTCGTCCCACCGATCCGAACAACACTCCCAGACATTGCCGTGCATGTCGTGAAGCCCCCAGGCGTTCGGTTTCCTCTGACCTACCAGATGCGGTCTCTTGCCGGCGTTTTCCTTGTACCAAGCGTACTGCCTAAGCAGCGATTCATCGTTCCCAAAACACCAGCAACCCGCGCTGCCCGCGCGACAGGCATATTCCCATTGCGCCTCGGTCGGCAAACTGTAAGTCACCCCTTCCTGATCGCTCAAACGACGACAAAACTCTTCAGCGTGATCCCACGAGACGTACGTAATGGGGTGGCGATCATCGCGTTGACCTGGATACGGGTTCGATCGCACCACTTGCAGATATTCCGCTTTCGTCACCGGGAAAACGCCCAGATAGAACGGCTTCGTGATCCGCACGCGATGCTGAGGTTTTTCGTCAGTATGCGCCATCGACGCCACCGAATCGCTTCCCATCAGGAATTCTCCCGCGGGAATCAATCGGAACATGATTCCCAACGAATTCCGAAACGGAGGAAGCTTCAGCAGTATTTCGCTCGGTAGCAGCACAAGCTGGTCCACGGGTAGGCGAGCAAGTATATCACCAGGAATGCTAGAAAGACGATCTGAGGGCAGCATAGAGAACAGCTCAGGGGGCAGGTTCCCGAGATGTTCTGCTGCTAGGCCTGACATGACAGTCGGTGATAGATCCTGAAATTGTTGCAGCAGTTCATCGTGCCGGGCGTTCACTTCCCGGTTGTTCGGATTCAGCGTGCGGTAATTGGATGTTGCTGTCAACAACATTACGATCTCGTCAGGATCGATTACTCCATCTGCTTTGCATCGCTTGAGAAGTTCGGCCAGCGCAGTCTCCGTCTTGGAAATGGTCTCCAAGAGTTGCCGAAATTCGCGGTGAGACGGTCGCAATCGAACTGGGGTGACGGATTTGGTCAAGTCTAAGGCAGCCCGCAGAAATTGATCTACCAGGAAGTTGGAGGTTTTGGTATAGGATGC
>JAHDXO010000041.1 GCA_023382975.1 Pirellulaceae bacterium | reverse complement strand
TCTTTACTCACTAACTCGAACACATCGAAACTCAACGTCCCGCTGAACCAGAACAAAAGGCCTGCTCATCATATTCGAACACACCGTGTGGTCTTAACTTCTCGCTATTGGGCGTCCTGGCCGCGTCGAGGGCCCGCGCGACCCGCATCAAGTTCAGCTTGTACTGAACATCTGTTTTCGACTGCTCCAACGTCAGGTACTTCTTCGCGCCATCGGTTTCTAGTAAGTCGAGCAGTTGGAGAGCCAGCGTCGACTTGCCGGTTCCGGGCTTGCCCCGAATCAGCACCACCAGTCCGCTGGCCGGATCGTGAGGTAATCGAAATCCACCACGAAGTAACCTGTCGAGAAGCGGATCTTTCACTCTCAACCAAATCGCTTGCTCGTCGCTCCTGCTACACGTGGAGTTGTCTTGATCAAACATGGGTTGGTCGCCTAAGAATGAAGCGGAGTGGTGATGTTATTGGCGATGACGTTCGACAAGTCTTTGTATTCAGGGCCGGCGATGATCAGGTCCACGCCCAACGCATCGTAGAGCGTTGCCTGCAAGCGCATTGCGGCCTCTTGAAATTGCTCTTCCTGTCCGGAAACGGCTTCTCCGGCCAAATTCGGATTGACCTCCTGCAAGCACTGCAAACAGTACGATCGCGACAGCGTCCGTTTGCTGCGGGCTGCGTACAACAGACGCATCATGTTCCAATCCTTCAGCGAGGTGCCGATCCAAAGCGTGCAGAAGTGTCGCAACAGGTGGATCGGCGTCGCAGTCTCCCACGAAAACGGGTCCGCGTTCCTGTCGAAATACTCTTCGTAGCTGAACACCACGCCTTCGTCCGGATTGCGCAGCATCGTGTTGGGAGGCGAAAGCAACCCGTGCAAATGGAACACGGGAATGGTGCGCTTCGAGACGGACGGCGCATCGCTCTTCGACACGCCTGCTTGTTGCTCGGGTTCGGGCTCGTCGGGGATCGACGCCGAATCGCCGAAATGGGCGCGCGGCGTCTTCTTTCCGCAAGCTGCGATGGCGACCTCCAGCAGGGTATCGAAGTTGAAGGTAGCGACTCCCATCACTTCCGGCAGCGAACATAGCTCAGCCACACGAAAGAGCAACTCGTACCGCATGTCGATCGCTCCATTGCCGAAGGCTCTCACGGCCGAGCGAGGCTGCATACGATCGGGTTCCGATTGGCTGCCGAAGTATCGTCCACGACAATAGGTCTTTATCTCCTGTTCCAGGTCGGTGCCACCGCGGTAGATCGCGTCCTGGATCTCGTCGCGGTATCGTTGCGGCCCAAGGACATGCTTGATCACCGACGCCAGCGCGCATGCGTCAAATTGCTGTTGACACCATTTTTTTAGAGGCCCATCGAACCGTCGGATACGGTCGTCGTCCATCGCCGCCGACTCGATCGTCTGCTCCAAAAGGTCTCTGAGCAGCTCCGACCACTGATGGATTGCAGTGGCATTGACCCCGGCCCCTACGAAGATGATCAACCCATGTTCGCGAGCGTCTTTGACCAAACGCTTCAGCAGATCCCGGCTGTACGGGTGCGGATGATCATGGGCAGTCTGGCACATCGAGACCACCATTTGGGAAATTGGAAAGCGTGGATGCTGGGATGCGAAAACGGCACCGGATGCAAGCTACAACGTCCGTTCTATACATCTTTAATCGGAAGTGCGGGCATGTCAATGCGCAGCGGCGGGCATCGCCTGTCTGACTTCTTCGCAACGGTGGTCTGGGTAGAGACAATCGCCGAGCAGTATCTTCTCGGAATTTGCATCAAATCAACATCCATCGGACCCTGAACGTCGTCTTGGCCTCGGAAGTGTGGGCAAGTCGAGCTCCGATTGAATGTGTTAGTGGACTTCGTTAATTGGGGATTTCTGAATGGCAATGGCGCATAGTGGATTGGGAGTCAGAATAGTCCTGGCCGGATTCCTCGTGTTTTTCGTGGGTTGCGAACGCGCGCCAACAACCGGGGGCGACACTCCGGTGACGGCCACCAGGCTGACGGGGACGCGGCTGACGGACATCCATCGACCCGTCTCGTGGAGCTTCTCGGATCGACGTGTGACGATCGATAACCAAGGGCAGCCGATCCCGGCCGACGTGGTCGAGGGCGTGCTTGGCGACACGCGGACGTGCTGGCGCATCGAAGCCGACTGGCAATTGCTGGAACAGGCTGGCGTACTGCAGCTCTCGCAATGCACGGCGGACGGCGAGAGCATCGCGGGTCATCTCACCGTTCCGATACGCCCCGCGGGACACGTTCGTGTCAACCTTGGCGACCGCCAGTACAACATGTTCCGCGGCCAAGCAGCAACGCCCTGACCAAACGGTCCCCGCTTAGCATCGTTCGAGAAATAACTGTCCCGTGTTTATTGCTGATCATCCCACGGAGTGTGATGGCTACATTGGCGAGGCGACAGTTGTTTCTCGAACGATGCTTAGGGAAGCGAGCGTTCAGAAGCGTCCCCGCCTGGACGCATCGGGGAAGGCCGGTTCGTCGGTCAGCGGCTGGGCGAACATGCCAAGTTTCTTGATCTTGTAGCGCATCATGCGCGGGGTGATGCCCAGCAGGCGGGCGGCGGCGGCCAGATTGCCGCTGGTGCTCTTCAGAGCGTCGGTGATGAGTTCCTTTTCGAGCAAATGAACTTGGGCGACGAGCGATCCGGCCGGGGCGGTTTCCGAGGCGGCGGGCATCTGCAGGGTGGGCGGCAGATGATGGCCGTGGATCGCGCCGTCGCTGGACAACAGCATCGCGTACTCGATGCAATTCTCCAACTCGCGCACGTTGCCGGGCCAATGGTAGGCGAACAGCATGTCGATGGCCGGCGTGCTGATCCGCCGTACCTCCTTGCCGAGCTTCCTGGCGTACCGCGCGACGAAATGGTCGGCCAGCAGCAGGATATCGCTACGGCGTTCGCGCAGCGGCGGCAGGACGATCGGAAAGACATGGATGCGGTAGTACAGATCCTGCCGGAACGTGCCGAGCTTGACCGCCTGCTCCAAGTCCTTGTTGGTGGCAGCGATCACCCGCACGTCGGCCCGGGTCGTTCGATTGCTGCCCACCCGCTGGTACTCTCGCTCCTGCAGGAAACGCAGCAGTTTGACCTGGACGGCCGGCGAAAAGTCGCCGATTTCGTCCAGGAACAGCGTACCTCCCTCGGCCTCCTCAAAGCGACCGACTCGCGCGCCCAGCGCGCCGGTGAACGCGCCTTTTTCGTGGCCGAACAACTCGCTCTCGAGCAAGTGTTCGCTGAGCGCCGCGCAATTCACGCGGACAAACGGCCTCGCCGCGCGCGGACTGCTGTAGTGGATCGCCGAGGCAACCAGCTCCTTGCCCGTCCCCGATTCGCCGCGGATCAGCGCCGTGGTGTCCGACGGAGCGACTTGCCGGATCTTGACGTAGACGTCGCGCATCTCGGTCGAGTTGCCGACGATGTTCTCGGGCCGGAATCGCTCTTCGAGCGCGTTCCGCAGACGCAGATTCTCGGTCTCCCACGTTTGTCGCTGCAACGCCTCAGACCGGCGGGCCCGCACGTCGTAGCCGATCATGCTGGCGACGATCCCCAGGAACCGCGACTGTTGCTCAAGAGCCGCGTCTTCGTCCAGCGGCACGTCGACCGACAGCGTGCCGACGACTTCCGAGTCGATCACGATGGGCACGCAGACGAAGCCGACCCCCTGCGCCTCGTCTTCCGGGCGGCGGTGAATCCGATTCATGAAACGCGGTTCGTCCGCAACTCGCCTGATCAGGGCGGGGACGCCCGTTTGTACGACTTGTCCGACAATGCCCTCGCCCAGCAGATAGCGCTCTTTGGCAACCCGGGACAACTCGGTCGACTGCGCAGCGGCCACCACCAATTCGCGACCGTTGGGCAGCAGCAGCAAGATCGTCCCGCGCTGCATGTGCAACCGGCGATCGAGTTCATCCAGGACCGCGGCCAGCAATTGCCGCTGGCCCGACGGCGCCGCGAGCAGTCGGCTGACGGCCGCCAGCGTTTCCAGTTGCTGTTCGTGTCGCTCCATCATGTTGTGTGATCTCGCCTCGTCCGCTGTCCATGACGGTTCTCCCATCGAGGCAATCACACGGGTGCGCAGTAATTCACCGCGGTTTGCCTGAAACATAAGCACATGCCTTGCCTCCGGCCGCTTGAATGCTTCTCTTTCGCAGGGAAGCAAACGCTATGCCGTGCGAGGGGACGACGTGGTGCTGGGAGTCGTATCGGAGCGCGCGGGCGGAGGAGGAAGAAGTTTCGCTGCCTGACAACGGCAGCCAAGGCCTGATCCGAGACCTATTTCTCGAGCGGCGCTTGCGCGGTGCCGATGATGGCGGCGATGACGGCCTGTGCGCCGTCGGCCAGCGGGCAGTCCTGGCTGTCGCCGGTCTGCATGTTCTTGACTTGGCACGCACCGGCGTCAAACTCGCGACTGCCTGCGATGATGGCAAATCGGAAACCGCGCTGATCCGCGTACTTCAGTTGGGCCGCCAGTTTCTTGGGCTCCGGGTAGACCTCGACGCCGATCCCCGCGGTGCGCAGTGTCGCGGCGAGACGCAGATAGTCGTTCAGTCGCTGTCGGTCGAAATAGGCGATCAGCACATCGGCCGGCGTGCGGACCCGCTCGACCATCCCCAACTCGTCCATCGCCGCCAGCAGCCTGTCGAGCCCCAGCGAAGCGCCGATCCCCGGCAGATCCTGATTGGTGAACAGCCCTGCCAAGTTGTCGTAGCGGCCGCCGGAGCAGACGCTGCCGATCGTGGGCAGATCGTCCAGGAACGTTTCGTAGATGGCTCCCGTGTAGTAGTCCAGCCCGCGCGCGATCGAGACATCCAGGGCGACCCGGGCCGAATCGATTCCCGCGGACGCGACGCCCGACAGGATCTCGGCCAATCGCGCCACCCCCTCCTGCCCGGTTTCGCTGCCGGCGACCAGGGGTTCGAGCGCGGTCAGAATCGCGTCGTTCGAGCCGCTCAATTCGGCCAGTTTCAGGACGTCGGCCGCTTGTGCGGGCGTTGTGCCTGCGACAGCGGTCATTTCCTCGGCCACCTTGGCCGCGCCGATCTTCGAGAGCTTGTCCAAGGCCCGCAGGATCTCGGTCGACCGCTGGCGCAGATCGAGGCGTTCTAGCAACCCGTTCAGCACCGTGCGGTTGTTCAGCCGGATGGTGAACCGCGAGAAACCGATGGCCTGCATCAAATCGTGGATGACCAACGCGGTTTCGATGTCCGCTGCCACGGAACGGGTGCCGATCGTATCGAAATCGCACTGCATGAACTCGCGGTAACGTCCGCGTTGGGTGTTCTCCCCTCGCCAAACCGTGGCGATGTGATAGCGTTTGAAAGGCGTGCCGAGTTCCTGAATGTGTTGCGCGGCGAAGCGGGCCAGCGGAACCGTCAGGTCGAAACGCATGCCCACGTTCCGACCCCCGTGATCCTGGAAACGGTATAGTTGCCGGTCGGTTTCGTCACTGCCCTTGCCGGTCAGAATCTCGAGATACTCCAAGGCCGGCGTGTCGATCGGGCTGAATCCGTACGAGCGATAGATGCGTTTGGCGGTGTCGATCAAACGCTCGCGAGGGATCATTGCCTCGGGCAAGTAATCGCGGAACCCCTTCAGAGTTTTCGGCTGGATGCGTTGTGGTTGGCTCATGTTCAGGAACGATCCCAAATCCCCGATTCAGGTTCGGCGGAAGGATCTTCGAGCGGAACCACCAACCATGTGGAGCCGGAAGGCCAAATGCGGCCATCGACGTAGTATTTTGCCATACTGACCGCTTGTTCCAGACTGTCCGCGGCGACGTGCCACGATCCGGTGGCGCTGAGTCCCGTGTTTTCGGGGGCGAACAAGGAAATCAGGTAGCTCATGTGCTAACCTCGGAGCTCGGGGCCTTGGGAGTTCCCTAAGAGAATATCGGTTACCGGCATGGAATAGCAAGTGCTAATTACCGGTCGAGCCGGTAAGTCAGTCAAAATTTGCTTGCAGGAGCGAATGGAAGCATTCTGCGAGAACACTCGGCCGCCGCAAAGTGGATCTCTCTCGGCGAATTTGCGGGAACTCGCAAGGCAACTTGCCAAGCAGTTGATTCCTGGGGGCTTCGAGCCAAACGGCCGCAGTCCGTTCAACTCCCTGCAACCCCTTGGGGGTTAGGACGCGCGGCGATTCAATCTGGTTCCCACTTGTTGACACGAGTGCCGATCGGCGATAATCCCTCGCATGATTTTGCTCATCATCCAAAACGAGCGGCAGGAGTCCCGAGTCAAACATAGCGGGGGACCGGTGGTACTGGGCAGACATCCCGGTTCCAACCTGCCTCAGATCATCATCGACGATCAATACGTCTCGCGTCGGCAATTGGTTGTCGAGGAGATGCCGGGCGGGTACCTGCGATTCGACAACATCGGACGCAACGACGTTGAGTTGGCCGACAAGACGCGGGTCCAACGAGGCGAAAGCGGGCGAGTCGCCTTGCCGATCCGTCTGCAAGTGGGCAAAACGACGATCGACATTTTGCTCGAGCCGGCGGACGCGGTCATCGAGGATAGTCCGCCTGCGACGGACGTCGGTTCCGAGTATCAGACGGTTTCGTTGCCTCCGCAGCGTTCCCATGCCAGCACCGACGAGTATTCCTTGGCGAGTCTGGGAGAAGTCCCAACGCCCCAGAAACTGGCGGTCTGGTTCGAGACTCTGCTGTCCGTCCAGCGGTCCGCCGTCGGTTCCACGGAGTTCTACGAGGAGACGGCCCGCGCCCTGGTGAATCTGGTGGGACTGGACCGGGGACTGGTTCTATTACGGGAGGAGGGGCGTTGGCGAGTGGTCGCGGGATACTCGGGAGACAAAGATGCTGGTCTGAAGCACAGCGAATCCGTCGTCTCGCGGGCCATGTCGGAAGCCCGCACGTTCTTCGGAAACCCGCAGGACTTGGGCGTTCGGGCGAGTCTTGAAAACCTCGAAGCGGTCGTCGCATCGCCGATTTTCGGGCAGCGCAACGAAGTGGTGGGGATTTTGTACGGCTCGCGCGATTGCGGCTCCGAAGCCTCCCACGAAGGCATCCAGCCGTTGGAGGCTCAAATCGTCCAACTCCTGGCCACTTCCATCTCGTCGGGGTTGATCCGTCTGGAGATGCTGGAACGGCTGAAGCAGGTCGAGCAATTGGCTGCGGTCGGTCAGGTCATCGGCTACATCATTCACGATCTGCGCGGCCCGCTGGGAAATGTCCAACGCTTGCTGGAAATGCTGCGAGACGACCACGAGCGTTCTGAGCGAACGGAAGAGCAACTGGATCTGATCGATGAGTCCCTGGCCGTTTCGTTGGATCTGCTGAACGACAGCCTGGAGTTCTGTCGCGGCGTAGTCCGTATCGAGCCGGTGCGAGGCGTTTTCCGGGAATTATTGGACAAACACCTGCGGTTGCTGCGAACCGATCTCGAAACGCTTGGCGTGGGTTTGAACATCGAAGTGCCGGACGATTTGCAGGTATGCTTGGATCCCGACCGGATCGCGCGCGTGCTGCGGAATCTGGCCAAGAACGCAGGCGAAGCATTGCAGGGACGGGAAGAACCGCTGGTGACCATTGCGGCGCGGGACACGGGCGACGGCACCCATCTGTACATCACGGACAACGGGCCAGGATTGCCAAACGAGGTCCAGCGCCGCATGTTTCAGCCTTTCGGAACCTATGGAAAACGGGGCGGCACCGGGTTCGGACTGGCGATTGCCCGGCAGTTGGTCGAAGCGCACGGAGGTCAGATTTCCGTCGTCTCGGGCCCCCGGGGAACCCGGTTCACGATCCATCTGCCCGGCGACAAGGACGAGGACAGTTCGACCACCTCGGTTCATCCGAAGCTTGAAATCGCGGTCGATGACGACGAATCGCCACCGGACGATGTGAGTCGCCGCAGCCGGCGCATTTTGTTGGCCGAAGACGGCTTGGTCAGTCAGCGTCTGATCGCCAGTCTGCTGCGCAGCGCCGACCATTCCGTCACGATCGCCAACAATGGCCAGGAGGCGTTCGAAATCTGGCAGGCCAATCCGTTCGACCTGGTGCTGATGGACGTCGAAATGCCCGAACTCGACGGACTGGCGGCCACGCAACGGATCCGTGAAGTGGAACGAAACGGAATCGGCCGCACGCCGATCATCGCCTTGACGGCGCACCTGTCGGACGAGATGCATGCCCGGTGCCGGGATGTCGGGATGGACGGGGTTATGGTCAAGCCGTTGAGGACGGACGAACTGTACCGGGTGATCGAAGCGCTGGCCTGACGGATGCGAGTTTTCGCGAATCCGGCCACAGCGCTGCGGGTTGGCGATTCCCCGCGATCTGCCTTGGATCGGCAAATAAATCACTGTCGGATTTTCAATGTGGTCATCACGCTCCGCCGTGATGACCTGTCGTCACGGCGGAGCGTGACGACCACAAATCCCGCGACAATTATCTCATTGCCGATCCCTACAAGGCTTTCGTTTTGCCCGGCGTGGCGATTTCATACAGTTCTTCGGTCACGGCGGGTTGGGCAAGCGGCTTGACGGGCGCTTCGTCATCGAACGACCTCAGACGGTCGCAATCGGCCAGGGCCAGTTGCGACTGACAAGCCTCGTCCCAGGTGACTGTCTTGCCGCAATAGGTGGCCATTCGGCCCATGATGGCGGTCATGGTGCTGTCGGCTCCGAAATCTGCTTCGCTGTAGACTTCGCCGCGGCGGAGGGCCGCAAACAGATGATAGTGTTCCTCCTGATGCCCACCACCGCCGCCGCTGCTCCTCCAGATCAATTCCCCGTCGGGACCGTAAATCTTCGCGCCGCTGATATCGGCGTGGCCCTTGGTGCCGTGCGCGTGCTCGGAGACACTGTTCCAGCAACCGCGGATGTGGCGGCACTGGCTGAACATCTTGGTGCCGTTGGGATACGTGTATTCCAGGAAGTGGTGATCGAAGATCTCGCCGAATTCCTTCCCCGTGCGGACTTGGCGGCCCCCCTGGCCGTTGCAATCCGAAGGCGGGCCGCCCATCAACCAGTTGCTGACGTCCAGGTTATGGATGTGCTGCTCGCAGATATGGTCGCCGCAGAGCCAATTGAAGTAGTACCAGTTGCGCATCTGGTGCTCCAGTTCGCTTTGCCCTTCCTGCCGCGGACGCACCCAAACGCCTCCGCCGTTCCAATAAACCCGCGTACACACGATGTCGCCGATCGCTCCGTCGCGCAAGCGAGCGATCGTCTCCTGGTACTTGGCTTCGTGGTGCCGCTGCAAACCAACGGCCACCATCAGCCCCTGCTTCTTGGCTTCTTCGTTCGCGGCCAACAGTCGCCGGATTCCCGGAGCGTCCGTGCCCAGCGGCTTCTCCATGAACACGTGCTTTTCGGCCTTGACCGCAGCTTCGAAGTGCAATGGACGGAATCCGGGCGGCGTCGCCAGAATCACCAGATCGATGTCGCTGTCGAGCACTTGTTGGTAAGCGTCGAAGCCCGTGAACTGCCGTTCCGGCGGCACGTCCACCTGGTCCGCGTGCTTGCCCTTGATCGAACGGTACGCACTCTGAAGCCGATCCGCGAACACATCGCCCATGGCGACCAGTTTGACTGGCCCGTTCGGGCTCAGATCCTCTTTCGATGTGGAGTTCAGGGCTTGAACCGCGGCACCTGCTCCGCGTCCGCCGCAGCCGACCAAACCGATCTTGATCGTGTCGCTGCCAAAGGCATGTGCCATCCGGGCAATACTCAGGCCGCCGGCCACGGCACCGCCCGCCATCAGCAACGAGGATGTTTTCAGGAAACCTCGTCGCGAGGTACTGCGTTTCTCAGGCACGCTCTTCCCGGACATCAAAAAATCCCCCTGGATCGGGAAAGTGAATCACCATGTCCCACTTTAGCCGCTAACCGGCGAGATTTCAAGGAACCCAGTGCCGTTTCGGGGCGAACGATGCCCAGGCACTCCCCGAATCCTCGCCGCTGTTCTTGGCCGCAGGCGTCTACCTGCCGCACCTGCCTTGATACACTCCGCGCAAGTACTTCGACATGTATTCGCCGGACGCCTGCTGGATGCAGGGGACGCCAGCACCCAAGCGGACAACACGGTCGTCGTATTCTGATCGGACGACGGCTGGCACTTCGGCGAGAAATACCAACTGCACAAGTTCACACGGTGAGAACGCTCGACGCGCATCCCGCTGATCGTCGTTGCGCCAGGTGTGACCGAGCCGAGGCCGCGCACCGGGCAACCATACAGCGCACAGCGAACGCTGGCGTTATATCCGCTACGCGGATGGTGGCGAGGAACTGTATGATCATCAGAACGATCCACACGAGTGGACCAATCTGGCCGGCAGACCGGAGCATGCGTCCGTCAAGGCAGACTTGGCCAAATGGCCGGCGAAGACCGATGCTCGCAATGTGTCCCCCAGGGCAGAACAGAAGAGTAAGCCCAAGACGGATTGACGGTTTGCTGGAACAACTAGCTCGCGTTTTCGGAGGCGACAAGAGGTGTTCTGACGATGAAGCTGATCCTGTACCACTGGCGAGCGGCGGTGCGAATCGTCGCCGCGCTGCTGTTGTTCGCTTCGGGAGGCATCGCTTTCGTCTGGCACTACCAGATGGGACCTTGGCTTCGCACCCAAGACCCCGACTGGGTCCGTCGGCATTCGGCAGAAGGATATTGGCACGAAGTCAGGACGAGCATTCAGTGCTGGGGGTGGACGCACGATGACTTTGCACCTGCTGGCCATTATGGCGACAAGAAATTCCTGGCCTGGGCTCTGGCGCGCCTCCAACCGGGAGATGACATATCCAGTTGCTTCGTCGGGCATCAAGCAACCGCATTCACGACGATTACCAATCAGAATGTCGGCGAAGAGGCCGACGCGTGGTTGCAGTGGTGGGAGAGCAACCAAGCCAAGTCTCAAGAGAAATGGATTCAAGATGGTTTTGCTACCGTGGACGTTCATGTCAGCCTTCCACCCACGGAGGCCGATGTCATCCCGTTGCTTGAGTTACTGGGAAAAGAAGACGTAGGCGACACGTGGGGCTACTCTACCAGCTTGAAATACAACGCTTTCCGATGGTTGCGTGATTCCGATTTCGATTTCGATCCGTTAAAATTCGTCTTCGCTCACTCCACCGACGCAGCCAAACCGCAGATTCAAGCCGGGTTGCTTGAATACCGGAGGCATGAGCGAAGCCATCCTAATCGGGAAACTGCCGGACTGCTGCATTTCGGAACCGCCACCGACCCGTACGACGATTGGTCCTATCACAATGTCTTAGCGCATCCCGTGTTCAGACAGCGGATGAATGCGTTGATCCCTGGGTTATTTGTATTGGCGACAGCACTGATTCTCTGCACGCTGAAAATACCACGCCGAAAGGAAACATCTGCTTCGTCGGGTTGTGTGAGCCCCGGCGAAGCCACAAAGGAGATAAACATGAAGACGGAAACGATTGCGATTCTTGCAGCCCTGCTGGCCATGCCAACCGCGCTGTCGGCGGCGGATGCGTCGCCGGAGCCTGCTCGCCCCAACGTGCTGCTGATCGCCATCGACGACCTGCGTCCCTCGCTGGGTTGCTACGGCGATGCGCTGGTCCAATCACCGAACATCGATCGGCTGGCCCAACATTCACGACTGTTTCAACGCGCTTACATCCAGCAGGCCGTGTGTGGTCCGTCACGGGCATCCTTGTTGACCGGGCGTCTGCCGGACAACATCCGGGTGTGGCATAACCGACATCTCTTCCGCGACGCGCTATCCGATGTGGTTACCTTGCCACAACTGTTCAAGAACAACGGCTATCACACTCAGGGGTTGGGCAAGGTGTTCAGCGGCAGGGAGCGCGAGGAGGATCCGTCTTCATGGTCGGTTCCCAGCATTCTGCGCGGCGATGGTTGGCGGAATTACGCCTTGCAGAAGAGCGACGGCCAGGAGGGCAAGGGCGTGGCCTTCGAAGCGGCTGACGTGGGGGATGACGGGTACGCGGACGGTAAGCTGGCCGATCTGGCGATCCGGACCTTGCAGGATCTTCAGCAGCAATCGCAGCCTTTCTTTCTGGCCGTGGGTTTCTTCAAACCGCACCTGCCATTCAACGCGCCCAAGAAGTACTGGGACCTCTACGATCCGGCCGTGTTCGATTTTCAAGAGCCCCCGGCCGGGATTGATGGCGCGCCGGAGATCGCCTACCACACCCATCGGGAACTGGGCGGCTACCGAGACATCCCGGACGATGAACGCGTGTCTGCCGACCAGGCACGTGTGCTGCGGCACGGCCACTATGCGTGTGTCAGCTACATCGACGCGCAGGTGGGAAAATTGCTGGAGACACTCGAGCAACTCGCCTTGCACGCCAACACCATTGTCGTGCTGTGGGGCGATCACGGTTTCGCACTGGGCGAAGAAGATCGGTGGTGCAAAGGCACCAATTTCGAACTCGATACGCGCGTGCCGTTGATAATCCGCGTTCCGGACATGGCGGCACCGGGCGTGCCCACCGACGCGCTGGTGGAAGCGTTGGACATCTATCCTACGCTCGTCGCGCTGGCCGGGCTGACGCCGCCGGCGGAACTGGATGGACACAGCTTTGTGCCGATGTTGCAAGATCCGACCGCTCGCACCCGCGATTATGCACTCAGCCAATTCCCCCGACCGTGGCGGCCGAACGGGCAGGAGGTGATGGGCTACTCGATTCGCACCCCGACGCATCGCTACACCCGCTGGGTCGAGTGGCCGGTGCGAAGGACCCGCGCCGAGGAATTGTATGATTACACATCGGCGGACAGTGCCTTCGGCGGAGGCTCGCTGCTGGTCGCAAAGGAAAACGTGCTCGACCACCCGGACTATGCGGAAGCTCTAAATCGATTGCGTAGGAAGATGGACGACGTGCTGCGTACGCGTGTGGATCGAAAGTGAGATGGCTACGCATCGGGGGCGACTCTGGGACGAAGAGCTCCATAATCTTTCACTTAATCTTGCCGGGTCGAGGGCCGTAAAAGGAGATTAGGTGAAAGATTAGGTGAAAGATTTCACTCGCGAAGGAAATCAGCATGACACGGTTCTTGCTCTTGATAGCATTGGTGTCCGGAGTGCCGAATGGCCTGCAATCGGCCGAGTCTGGGCGCAACAACATCGTGCTGTTTCTGATCGACGACCTGGGCTGGATGGATCTTGGCTGCCAGGACAGCACCTACTACCGGACGCCGCACATCGACCGGTTGGCTGCCGAAGGCGTGCGTTTCACGGACGCGTATGCGGCTTGCGGAGTTTGCACGCCGACGCGGGCGGCGATCCTGACCGGGAGGTATCCTGCACGCCTGCTGATGACCAATTGGACTCCGGACGGGCGTTGGAACCCGAAGTCTCGCCTGCGCGAGGGCCGGTTTCTGCGCGACTTGCCGCTGGAGGAGATCACCATCGCCGAGGCGTTGCGCGAGGCGGGCTACCGCACCGCTAGCATCGGCAAGTGGCATCTGGGCGGCCCACCGTTTTCGCTGCCGGAGCATCACGGTTTTGATCTGAACATCGGGGGAAACGCCCACGGTGCCCCGGGTGATTTCTTCTATCCCTACCAAGGCGACTGGCCGATTCCCACGACGGCCCTGCGAGCCCGATGGAACGTGTTGCCGGACGGCCAACCGGGCGAGTACCTGACGGATCGCTTGACCGACGAAGCGGTGCGGTATATCCGCGAGCACAAGGACGAGCCGTTCTTTCTGTACTTCTCGCATTACGCGGTGCATACGCCGTTGCAGGCCAAGCCGGAAATGGTCGCCAAGTACGAGCAGGTTCCCGAGGCCCAGCGCCAAGGCGATCCGGTCTATGCGGCGATGATCGAAAGCGTGGATGAAAGCGTGGGCCGCGTGATGGGAACACTCAAGGAACTGGGACTCGATCAGAATACCGTCATCATCTTTGCTTCGGACAACGGCGGATTCTGGCGAGCTACGAACCATGCTCCGCTGCGCGGCCACAAAGGCACCTACTGGGAAGGCGGCATCCGCGTCCCGATGATCATCAAGTGGCCCGGATGGGCCGTCCCTGGGCGGGTGGTGTCCGAGCCGGTGATCAGTTCGGATTTGTACCCGACCATCCTGGCCGTAACGGGCCAGCCGATGCGCCCGCACCAGCACTTGGACGGGCTGAACCTGGCCTCGTTGCTGCGCGACGCCGACTCGCTGCCGCGCCAGTCGCTGTTCTGGCATTTTCCCCACTACAACAATCACCCGGAGACCGTACCTCAGGGTGCCATCCGCAAGGGCGACTGGAAGCTGATCGAGACCTACGACCCCGCCGGACTGCAGCTCTACCATCTGGCCGGCGATCTGGGCGAAACTACCGACCTGGCTGCCGAAGAACCGGAACTCGCCGACCAATTGCGCCGCGAGCTGGACGCCTGGCGGCGGGAAGTCGGCGCGGACATGATGCAGCCCAATCCCGATTTCGATCCGGCCGTCGAGCTACCCAAGAAAGGAAAGAGGAAAGCCACGCGAGGAGCCCAAGAGTGAGATGTCGGCCACGGCCTGGGAATCGAACCGATGGTACATGATCGGACTCGATGTGCAAGGCGCGACGCGAATGGCCGGACCCGCATGCTTCGGCAGCGTCGGTGTCGGTGGGGCCTGTCCCCTATTCTTCATCAGGCCCGTTCCTATTGGCGACGTCGCCCGCAGGAAAGTGTTTGGACGAGTAAGTCTTCACCTCGTCCGCGACCACGGCAACGATCAAGCAGGAGGTTCCGGCCGTCGCCTCGATCAGCGCCAGGCCGCGCTGTGGTCCGAGGACGCTGACCGCCGAAGCCAGCGCGTCGGCGGCCATGCCGTCAGGGGCCAAGACCGTCACGCTGCTGCGACTCTCGATGCCCAGTCCCGTACGCGGATCGAGGATGTGGGAGTAGCGGACCCCGTCGATCTCTGTGAACTGCCAAGCATCTCCCGACGTCGCGACTCCGCAGCGAGCCAGATGCAGAACTCGACTGGGTGGAGCGTCAGGCTGGAGCGGTGCGACTCCGATTCGCCAACCGGTCTGTCCCGGTGGCGGCTCGCCCAGGGCCAAGTCTCCGCCGCCGTTGACCAAGGCCCGCGTCACTCCCGCGCTACGCATGGCGGCCAGGGCAGCGTCGCAAGCGTACCCTTTGGCGATCCCGCCGAAATCCAGACGCATTCCGGCGGCGGTCAGCCGGAGCCGCTGATCGCCGTTGGCAAGTTCGAGGTGCCGATAACCCACCGCCGCGCGGGCTTCTTCAAGCCGTTCCGGAGACGGCAGTTGTCCCTGCCGGCGCGCCCGGCGCCAGAGACGGCTGAGCGGCCCGACCGTGACATCGAACGCGCCCGCGGTCGTCTCGCTCAACCGCACCGCGTACTGTAGCACATGGAGCATCTCGGGACTCGCCGGCACCGAGCGATCCATGGGAGCTTCGCGGCTCAAGCGGCTGGCTTCGCTTTCGGAATCGTAGTCGCTGAACACGCGGTTCAAAGCGTCGATCCGTTGGTAGGCGACGTCGAAAGCCCGTTGCGCGACCGATTCGTCGGGCGCATACAGTACGATTTCGAACGTCGAACCCATGGCGGGGCGGACGTCCCGATACCGTTCGAGCACCTCTTGCTCGGCCGCGCTGCCCGCAAGCAGCACGGCAATCGCCCAGGACAGCGTCACAAAGGTCTCCGGTTCATTGTCAAGAGCCTTCGCGCATCTTCTGAATAGCGGCCGGCAACTCGCGATCCGTGACTCCCATCGCACCGCGGCCGTCCTGCATCCGGTTGTCTACGCCTTCGTTGATCTCGGCCACGTCGGCTGCCCAGTAGCGTTCCTTGGCCTCTTTCGTCGCGGGAACGTCCAGTGGCCGCATGATGCGGAACCCGATGCCTCGGGTCGGATCGTCGGTGAACCACCAGGGACTGAGCGGCAAATTCGGATCGCCCTGTTTCCAGTCTTCCTCTTCCGATCCAAGGCGTGCGGCCGACCGGCAGGCTTCCGCATCGTCTTCCCAAGAACCGCCCTTGATCACGCGGGGAATCAACTTCGTGGGCCAAACCAGCGCGTCCTCGGCCGTGACACTGCCGCCTTTGAACTTGGCGTAGCCATCGTCGAGCAGCTCGTCCAGCACCCACTCGGCCACGTTGCCATGCATGTCGTACAGGCCAAATGGATTCGGCTTCTTCTGACCAACTTCGTGCGGGACATCGTCCGAGTTGTCGTAGTACCAACCATGGTCGTCCAGGTCGGCCGGATCGTCGCCGAAGCTGTAGGCGGTATCGGTTCCGGCGCGGCAGGCGTACTCCCATTCCGCCTCGGAGGGCAGTCGATAGAAATGGCCCGTGATGCCACTGAGCCACTTGGTGTACTGCCGAGCCGAATACTGAGTCATCGTCACGGCGGGCAACCGCGGCTCTTCTCCAAACTCGTAGGTGAAACTGGGATCGTACAGTTCCGTTGGCGCCGTGATCGCGTCGATCTTGGTGTCGTCGGTGAGCGGCCGGATTTTCTTGGCTTCGAATTCCTTGAAGACCCCGTACATCGCCATGTACTGCTTGTATTCGCCCCAAGTCAGTTCGTACTTGCTCATCCAAAACGGTTTGACCGTCACTTCGAATTGCGGACCCTCGTTGTCGCCGCGATTCTCTTCCGTCGCCGGACTTCCCATCTTGAATTTGCCTCCCGGGATCGGAATCATCTCGTACTTCACTTCCGACCCGGGAATGGTCATCGTGTAGGGCACCATATAGCCTTGGTCGATCTTCACGAACGGCCCCGCGGCCGGCTGGGTCGGAGAAATTCCTGCCGGACCTTCGGCAGCCGGCGCAACGAACGGGCAGAGCAACAACGCAGCCAGCGCTGCAGTGCCAAGGTGTCTCATGTCTAATTTCCTTTATTGGTTTCTGATTCAGAGGTTGCGTCTACCGAACGTCCGCAGCCTCTCCCGCGAAGGCAATCACGTGGCCTAGCGCCAAAACCCGTAGTTTACCTACTCGTCCCGGCCTTGTCGACCGCCGCCGCCAGCGATTCCAGGTGGTCCAGAACCAGCGCTGCGACGTCGATTCCCAACGTCCGCGCCGTGCCTTGCCAACCGGGAACCGCGTTGACTTCCAACAAATACAGTCTTCCGTCACGTCCCGGAAGAACGTCAACACCGACGATCGTCGCGCCGATCACCGCCGCGGCTTGTCGCGCCATCGCCACGATCTCCGGTTCGATGGTCAACGGTTCCGCCGTGGCGCCGCGACTGATGTTCGTGCGCCAGTCGGACGGATGTCGGCGGCGGATGGAGAACCACTGCGAACCGATCACCAGCACACGGATGTCAAAACCGTCGTGCGGGATGAACTTCTGCAGGTACAGGACCGACCCCAGTTGCGCGAGCGTTTTGAACACTCGCAGCGCCAAGGCCGGATCTTCGACGCGAAGAATCCCGCGGCCCTCACTGCCGAACAACGGCTTCACGACGACATCGCCGCCCAATCGTTCGAAACCGTCCATCGCGTCCTCGGCCGTCTGGCAGACGATGGTCGGCGGAGTCGGCAACCCGGCGGCTTGCAACTTGGCCGATGCCAGGTACTTGTCGACCGCTGCCTCGAGTGCCCGCGGCGGGTTCACAACCGGGATGCCCTGTTGCTCGATTCTGCCGAGCACATCCATGCGGAAAACGACCTGTTCCAGAGTGCCCGGCGCCATGGTCCGGACCAGCACCGCGTCAAAGACGTTCAGCGGTGTGTCGCCCGCGTCGTAGCAGGGTGCCGAGAACAGGACGGGCTTCGGAGCGTGGATGCTCGGCGCCACCGATCTCGGCGCGACCTCCATGCCGGCCGAGAGCCGGTCAAACGGCAAACATTGCACCTCGTGCCGGTCACCCGCGGCCCGCCGCAAATCTTGGAAATACCAACTGTCCGGGGATGAGAGGACGGCGAAACGCATGAGACTAGCCCGTGAAGGACTGTTTAAGGACGTAGGGAACCACCTCGCCAAACTCGTGCGTCCGACCGCTGTTGAGGTTCACCAGGGTCACGCGGGCTGGACTGAAAAGCAGCGGGTCGATGCGGTAGAAATCACCCCCGTACCGTTGAAAGATCTCGCCAAACGGCGCCCCGAAATCGGCCGAGGAATCACTCGGAATTTTCGGTCCTATTTCCTCCAGTCGGCGGTCGTCGCTCCGCAGCCACAACGTCACTTCGCCCCCGTACAGCACCGCGTCGTTGGTACGCCCGATGCCCGTCAAGTCATCGGCCGCAACCGGCGGTAGCGGCGCCACGCCATAGCCGCTGGAGATACACGAGAGATCGAATCCCAGTTCATGCATCTTGTGCAGGCAGGTTTCCACCGTCCGCGCCACGACCTGAATGCTGCCCGCCAAGCTGGCTGTGGGGGCGACCAGCAACGTCAGGCGATCGGCAGCCACCCCGCATTCCTCGGCAATCCGGATGCAAACGGAGGCCGGAGGAAGTTTGCGAGTCTCGAGAACTCCGACGACTTCGTCCGGCTGTTCCCGGAAACCGATGCGGCTGAATAACTCCTCGCGTCCGCGAGCCGCACGCATCGGCCCCGAACCCATCGCGAAGAACTTCTCCGCAGCGATTTGCCAGCCAGCGTATTGCGAAGCCATGCAGGCCGCTACCGGTTGATCCGTGCAGACTTGCACCGCCGGGCCCGGCCAAACATTCGGCCTCGAAGGTGTCAAAGTCACTTGGCCCAGGCCGGCTAAGCACACTTCTGCGACTCCGATTCCCGCTCCAATTCCACCCCGATGGTGGACGCCGCAATCCAGGATCTTAGCTCCGCTCTCGTCTCGGACGACACCGATTTCGAGGGCTTTCGCCCGATCGATCAGCCGTTGGCATCGGCGCACGGCGAGTTCGTTTAGATGCATCGTCTTGCTCTCGTCGCTGGAAAACAACTGAACGGGAAAATCGGAGAAGAGGTAATGTAATCCTACCAAGGCGGTGGAAGAATGGGACTGGCATTGTCGAAACGCCGCGAAAGTCTCCGTCGCGTTTTCGATTGCGAAATGCCAGAGTCCGTCTTTTGCCGTTTGGACGGCAGTCTTTTTGGATCAGCAAAAACAAAAGTGGCAAGCATCTTGCTGTTCCCGCAAAGACACGTAGAATGCGATACTTGGATGTCATCCACGTGGGGAGCGTAACATTGCCAAGCTTGACCATCGAAAATTACGTCAAAACGATCTATCGTCTATGCACGCGCCAGGGGAACCGACCGGCCTCGACCGGCCGACTGGCGGAACTGCTGGAAGTGTCGCCGGGCACGGTCACCAGCATGTTGAAAACACTGAAAGACGCAGGTTTGGCGGAGTATAAGCCGTACGAGGGAGTGCGTCTGACCGACTCGGGGCGTTCCCTGGCGCTCCGCGTTCTGCGCAGGCATCGTCTGATCGAACTATTCTTGGCCAAGACGTTGAATTTGAACTGGGACGAAGTGCATGACGAGGCGGAGAACATGGAACATGCCGTCAGCGATCTGCTGGTGGATCGCATCGACGAGTTTCTTGGCTTCCCGGGCGTCGACCCACACGGAGATCCGATCCCCAGATCGGATGGTACTGTCACGTATCCCAAGGCCACGACACTCGCCCAGTGGCCGGTTGGCGAGCCTTTCCGGCTGATCCGCGTCGTGGATCAGTCCTCCGAATTCCTGCGCTATCTCAGCCAGACCGGGTTCCCGCTCGGGGCCACGGGCGAGGTCACAGCAAATCACGCGACCGCCGGTGTCATTCTGGTGACGATTAACGGCCGCGAGACGCCACTCTCGCTGGAAGTCGCCGAGAAACTGTTGGTCGATTACGAGTCCGCATCCCAATAGATTCCCGAAAACGCGACTGGGCTCCGGGTTAACTTGCGGACCTTCTGCGCAATCTGCGCAAATGTTTCCGGTTTTTCTGATTGGTGCGATTTTTCCGAAAGTTCCGTTTGGGATATTTCCGATACTCTCGCTACGGGCGGAAGGAATTGGTCGGGGGGCCTGACTTTAGCGCACAGTGAGGAAATACCCTATGCACTTTGCTTCGCAAGACCCTCGCGGTTGGTGGTTCGCGGGACTGCTAGCAGTTTTCGTGAGTCTGTTGGCGAGTCCATCGTTTGGCCAGTCGGCGACTCGATCGACTGCCGTCGCGCCGCCAAATCATCTTCGTTCCGCAGCGGTGCGTGGCCGTACTCCCGGTTTCTCGCCGCCGCAGATGCGAATGGCCAGTGCGGCCAGGGCGGTGACGGAGGATGAAATCGTCGCGGGCGGCACCTACATGCAGGATCCTGACACGGGCCAACTGTATGCGACCGACAAGATGATTCTGCCCTCCGAAGCGAAAGTGATGCCGACCGAAAAGGCGGTTTTGCCGGAGGGAGCCATCGTGGAGCCTTGGGTGTCGGATGCCGGTTGCGGCGAGGCGTGCCTAGCGCCGTGCGATGTGGTGCCCGTCGGCAATCTCGAGTTGTTCGCCGGAGTTCAGGGGTTCACCGGGCCCAGAAACCAGGGCGGCAGCGGGAGTTTCGGATTCCACGAAGGCTTGAACTACGCGATTCCGATCCCCGGATTCCTCTGTCTGGGAGGTCAGATCGGATTCCGGGCCACGCAGAGCAGCCTGTCGGGCGCGGAGTTCACGGACAACTCCCGGAACCAGGGATTTGTCACGGCGGGGTTGTTCCGGCGAGTCGACGTTGGTTTGCAGGGTGGTGTGGTGTTCGACTGGCTGACTGAAAGCTGGTACGACGAGAACATTGACATGACCAATCTGCGCGGCGAAATCAGTTGGGTCGTCGGCGGAACACACGATTTCGGGTTCTGGTTCAGCACGGCAATGAACTCGTCGAACGCGGCCGATAACGACGAGGTGGAGCGGTGGGTCGCGACCGACTTGTACGCCTTCTTCTACCGCCTGCAATTCGGCGGATGCCGCGACGGCGATGCCCGCCTGTTTGCAGGCTGGACGGGCGAGAGCGATGGTTTGATCGGCGTCGATGCCAGGCTGCCTTTGGGGCCGGACTGGGCGCTTGAATCGAACTTCACCTACCTCATCCCCAATCAAGGCGCCGGCACCGGCTTCGAAGCGGGCCACGCTCAGGAGTCCTGGAATATCGGCATGAGCCTGGTTTGGTATCCGGGACGCCTGTGGGGAGCCGGCGATTACTATTATCGCCCGCTGTTCCGGGTTGCCGACAACGGTAACTTCCTGATCGACTGAGCTGTTCCAAGCGAACCATCGTGAACGCGGGTTGGTCCTGCAACGTGCCGGTAACGCGGCATCTCGGCAGCTTTTGAAACCCGGCTTCGTGCGAAGCCGGGTTTTTTTGTTGGAGCTAGGATTGCTCTCTCCAGGTTGTCCAACTGAGCCAAGCGAGTGCCAGCGAGCAGAGCACGAAAGCGAGATCCATCAACCGACTTGCTCCCCGGAAAGGGGCAATTGGCGACGGAATCAGATCCGTCAGAAAGATCAGGAACAAGACCGCGGCGATGGCGAGTCCTGTCAAGCACAACGCTTTCGGCATCGGGAACACCCTCGGAGCTGGCAAAGCAGGGCTGGTTTTCATCGGTCCACCAAGCTACTAAGTATAGTTTACCCGAAGTCGATGTCACCAGTGGCGGATCGAGAGCGGCAAATGCTGTCCTGTTCTTTCCGATCTGTTGTCTTATTATGCCGGTTTTTCGTGAGTTTCTGCAAATGATGACCAAACTTCCCGATCCTTGGCAGACGTTTCGCACCCAAATGCCGGTTTCCCGGCAACTCATCTACTTGGACCACGCGGCGGTCGCCCCTCTGTCTGGCCCTGCTCGAACGGCGGTGGAAGAGTGGGCGCAACAGGCTGCCGAGCAGGGAGATGTGTGCTGGCCACAGTGGGAGCGACGCGTCGAACAAGTTCGTGAGCTGGCCGCATCGTTGATCGGCGCGGATGCCACCGAAGTCGCCTTTGTCCCCAATACGAGCACCGGGATCGGACTAATCGCCGAAGGGTTTCCCTGGAATTCGGGAGACAACGTCGTCACGTTGGCCAACGAATTCCCGTCGAATCAGTATCCCTGGATGAATCTGGCCAGTCGCGGCGTCGAGACGCGCCGCGTATCCGTGGAAGGCGGCCGAATCCACCCCGAACACCTGCTGGAAGCTTGCGACCGACGCACGCGGCTGATTTCCGTCAGTTGGGTGGGGTACGCGTCCGGCTGGCGGATCGACGTCGCGTCGCTGGTCCAGGCGGCCCACGAGCGCGGGATCTTTGTCTTCCTGGACGCGATTCAAGGACTCGGCGTCTTCCCGCTGGATGTTCATGCGTGCGGCGTGGATTTTCTGGCGGCCGACGGTCACAAATGGATGCTCGGGCCCGAGGGGGCTGGTGTGCTGTTCGTGCGGCGCGAGCACTTGGCGCGTCTGCGTCCCTTGATGGTCGGCTGGAACAGCGTTCGCCAGTCGCACGACTTCAGCCGCTGCGAATTGGACATCCGGGACGCCGCCGCGCGCTACGAGGGCGGGTCCGCGAACATGGTTGGCATCGCCGCGCTGGGTGCCAGCCTGCACCTGCTGGCCTCGCTTGGACTTGCCCCCAGAACTTCTCCGATCGCCGAGCGAGTGGAACAACTGACCAGTCTGGCAGCGGATCGTTTGCAGCAGATCGGCGCCCGGATTCAGAGCCCTCGCGAACCCGGCCATCTTTCCGGAATCCTCGCTTTCGAACTGCCCGGCGCCGATCCGTTGGAGATCCGGCGCCGATGCCTGAGCGAAGGAATCGTGCTGAGCGTCCGTCACGGGTGGCTGCGGATCAGCCCCCATGCCTGGAACAACGAACAAGACATCGAGCGTTTGCTGGATGTGGTGCGAAGCAGTTAGTGCGTTGTCCCGGCTAGAAATGCGGGTTGTGAGTGGCCCGACCAGCGGCCCGGTTGCGGCAATCGTCGCAGGAACCGGACGCAAGCGAGCTTCGGCTGATCTGCGCGGTGCATTGGGTGCTTCATTTTGCCCAAGGCGCGCGCGTCGAGTACATTGAGGTTGGACTCCGAGTTCGAGGTGTACTGTATCCGTCCACCGCGGGAGCGAACATGGCATCGTCGGATCCGATCTCAGGCATTTCGCGGACCGGCATCGGGCCCGTGGCGGACGAGCGTTTGCCAGCGGCTGATGCGGCCGAACTGGAATCGTCGACGACTCGGATGGGCCGTGATCTGCTGCACCGGGCGAGGGACCGCCAGGGGAAAGGGACTTGGGCGGAACAGGTGCTGACGTGGGCCCTCGCCGATCCGGCCTTCAAGGTGCAGTTGTTCCGCTTCGTGGACGTGTTCCCCATGCTGCACACCTCGGCGCAGGTCTATGATTACCTGCGGGAGTACCTCGCGCAACCCGGCGTGACTTTGCCCGGTTGGTTGGAGCTGGGACTCAAGGCGGGGCGGTTGGCTCGGGGCGCGTTGGCCGCGACGGTCGCCAACCGGGTGACGAGTCTGGCGAACCAGTTCATCGGCGGGCGCGACGCAACCGCAACGTTGCCCCAGCTCGAGCGCCTGTGGAACAAGGGATTCGCGTTCAGCCTGGATCTGCTGGGCGAAGCCTGCGTCAGCGAGGAGGAGGCCCTTGCGTACCAGCGGCGCTACCTGGAATTGATTTCCCTGCTGGCCGAACGCACGCCGTCGTGGCGGGCCGATCCGGTGTTGGAGTCGGATCATCTTGGGCCGATACCGCGAGCGAACGTATCCATCAAGGTCAGCGCGCTGTCGTCGCGCGCCGACGCGATCGACTGGCAAGGGTCGCTGGACGTTTTGCAGACCGCACTTCAACCCATTCTGGAATCGGCCGCCGAGCACAATGTGCTGATCAACTTCGACATGGAGCACCATGCCCTGAAAGACCTGACGATCGAGTTGTTTCGCCGCTGTTGCGAGCGGTTTGAGTTCCCCGCGGGACTCGCGCTGCAAGCCTACCTCTGCAGCGCCGAAGAGGACGCCGAGCAGTTGATCCAATGGGCTCGAGGCGTCGGCCGGCAGGTCACGGTGCGACTGATCAAAGGCGCCTACTGGGACTTCGAGGTGATGCGGGCTGAGCAACGAGGCTGGCCCGTGCCGGTGTGGACCGAGAAGCCGGAGTCGGACGCCTGTTTCGAGCGGCTGACTGAGAGGTTTCTCGCGTCGGCGCCCCAACGCGCCGGAGAGGGAGGCGTCAAGCTGGCTCTGGGCACGCACAACGTCCGGTCCCTGGCTCGCGGGTTGGCGCTGTTGGAGAAGCGCGGACTCCCGCCCGCCGCCCTCGAGATCCAAATGCTTTACGGGATGGCCGACCCGGTGAAGGCGATCGTGCGGGAACGCGGTTTGCGTCTGCGGCAATACGTCCCCTTGGGCGAACTGATTCCCGGCATGGCCTATCTGGTGCGCCGCCTGCTGGAAAACACGTCCAATCAGTCCTGGTTGCGGACGGGGTTCTTGGAGCAAGCTCCGGACGAACACCTGCTGGCCTCGCCGCATTCATCGCGACGGCTGCCGGTTTCGCCGGCGACGGAGGCGGACGACGGACGTCAGGTTCTGTCGCCCCAGTTGCGTTTGGCTGAGCGGCATCAATTAAGTCCGGCAGTGGTGGGACTTGACGATGCGAGGCCGTTCTTCAACGAGCCGCTGCGCGATTTTTCGCAGCGCAAACAGCGCGAGCGATTTGCGGCGGCGATTCGCGACTCGGCTGTGCCCGTGGTCGACGGCCAGCTCACGCTCGCCGACGCCCGGCAGGCGGTGGCCCAAGCCGCTGCGGCGTTTCCAGCATGGCGGGACCGGCCGCCGCGCGAACGGGCATCGATCCTGTTGGGCGCCGCCGCAGGACTCCGCGCGCAGCGCGACTTGTTATCCGGCATCATGATCCGGGAAGCCGGCAAGACGTGGCGCGAGGCCGATGCCGACGTCTGTGAGGCGATCGATTTCTGCGAGTACTATGCGCGCGAGGCCGCCGTCTTGTTTGCGCCGCGACCTCTGGGACGCTTCGTGGCAGAAGCGAACGAGATCCGGCATCAGCCACGCGGGGTGGCGGTGGTCATCAGCCCCTGGAACTTTCCCTTGGCCATTTGTCTCGGGATGACGTCCGCGGCGCTGGTGACGGGCAACACGGTCGTGGTCAAGCCCGCGTCGCCGACGCGCGGAATCGCCCGGGCTATGTGCGACGCACTGTGGCGCGCCGGTGTGCCGGTCGACGCGTTGCAGTTCCTGCCTGTGTCGGGCGAGATCGGAGCCGCGCTGGTACGGGATCATCGAGTAGCGTTGATTGGCTTTACGGGTTCGCGGGAAGTCGGTCTGGACATCCTGCGGGCCGCGGCGGAGACCTCGGTGGCACAGGGCTTTGTGAAGAAGGTCGTCTGCGAAATGGGCGGCAAGAACGCGATCGTGGTGGACGAGTCGGCCGATTTGGACGAAGCGGTGCTCGGGGTGCGGCAGTCCGCCTTCGGCTACAGCGGCCAAAAGTGTTCGGCGTGCAGCCGGGCCATCGTGGTGGAAGCCGTATATGACGTTTTCCTCCGGCGGCTTATGGCTTCGACCCGCGACCTGATGGTCGGCGATCCGCGAGACCCCGGAACGGACATCGGCCCCGTGATCAACGCAGACGCCGAGCGCAAGATCCGCCAGTACATCGCGATCGGCCAGACTGAAGGGACGCTCGAATTGGCTTGCGACATCCCGCCGGGGCTGGAAGAGCTGGTGGGCAAGCCGTACGTCGGCCCCCACATTTTTTCCAACATCCGCCCGGAACATCGCCTGGCGAACGAGGAGATCTTCGGTCCGGTCTTGTCGGTGCTTTGCGCCCGCGACTTCGAGGAAGCCCTGGATTGGGCCAATGCCACGTCCTACAAGCTGACGGGGGGCGTTTTCTCGCGCAAGCCGTCGCATCTGGACCTGGCCAGGCGGGAGTTTCGCGTCGGCAATCTGTACCTCAACCGCGGGACCACCGGCGCGCTGGTCGGTCGCCAGCCGTTCGGCGGCTTCGGCCTGTCGGGGACCGGCACGCAAGCGGGTGGGCCCGAGTATCTTCTCCACTTCGTCGAACCGCGCAGCATCTGCGAGAATACGCTTCGGCACGGCTTCGCACCCGGGATGGACTAAAAAAGGAGAACCCTATGAGAATTCGCTCTTGGACCATTGTCCTGCTGACGATTCGACTGCTGTGCGCGAGCCGAGGCGTCGCGGCCGAGCCGCTACCGGATTTGGCGCTTCAGCCGCCGCGTGTTATCACTTCGCCCGGGCCGGAGTACGGCAAGGACAATCGCGGGGCGCAGGGGGTTCCGGCGCTCGAACGGACAGCCAAAGGTCGCTTGTGGGCCGCCTGGTACACGGGCAAGAGCACGCGCGGCGTGGAAAGTTCGTCCAGTTACGTGGTGCTGGCCACCAGCGGCGACGACGGGCGCACCTGGTCGGATCTGAAGATGGTGATCCAGGCACAGCGGTTCGTGCATACCTACGATCCCTGTCTATGGATCGACCCGTCGGGAAGGCTCTGGTTTTTCTGGGCGCAGAGCGCCGGCGTCCAGGACGGTCGCATGGGCGTCTGGGCCATCGTCGCCAACGATCCCGATGCGGAGGAACCCGAGTGGACGGCGCCGCGGCGCATCGCCAACGGCGTGATGCTCAACAAGCCCACCGTTTTGAAGAACGGCGATTGGCTGCTGCCCGTCGGCTTGTGGCGAGACAACACGAACGTTCCGAACGTCAACTTCGACGAAGCGGAACTCAGGCCCTACACCGTCGCGATGCTCATTCACGACTTGGGTGACGAACGCGGTTCCAACGTCTACCGATCGGCCGATCAAGGCGAGACGTTCCAATGGATCGGGCAGGTGCGCGTTCCGGGCACCCGGGTGGACGAGCACATGATCATCGAGCGCCGCGACGGCAGTTTGTGGATGTTGCTGCGGAACACGGGTGGCATTGCCCAGAGCACCTCGACCGACGGCGGCAGGACGTGGAGCGAAGGTACGCTGTTCATGACCGGGGGGAAGGTGGCCAGCAAGCGGTTCTTCATCCGCCGTCTGCAATCGGGCGCTCTGCTGATGGTCCGCAACGATGCGCCCACCAGTGCGCGGTCGCATATGACGGCCTTTGTGTCCGACGACGACGGCGCGACTTGGCAGGGAGGTCTGCTGCTGGACGAGCGCGAGTCGTCGTATCCCGACGGCGTGCAAGCCGGCGACGGCACGATCTACATCATCTACGATCACCAACGCTACACACTGAACCGCGACGGAGTCGAGGGCGCCGGGGCGGTTCTGATGGCCGTCTTTGACGAACGGGACGTCCGCGCCAGCCGGCCCGTCACCGATCGCGTGAGGCTGCGCACGGTCGTCAGCCAATTGCGCGATCCGGATTGCCCCCGTTAGCTGAATCCGTGAAAATTCAGACGGATCCAAAGTAACCCGTAGCTGAATTCGTGAGAATTCAGATCCGAATTCTCACGAATTCGGCTGCGGGATCCGAATTCTCACGAATTCGGCTACAATGGTGCCATGAGCGAGGTTTCATCCAAGCACAGAGATCTCAAGCGACTTGCGCCCGAGTACTACCGTGCGCAGGCCTATGTGCATTGGTCGCTCACCATGAATGACCGAAAGACCGGCTGGCTCATTCCGATCGTTTACTACAAGTTCCGCGAGATTCTGACGCACGCCATGTTTCGTTACGGGCTGTGCTGTCCGATCTACTGCCTGATGCCGGACCACATGCATCTGCTTTGGATGGGCATCGTCGATGGCAGCGATCAACGAAACGCGATGAGGTTCTTCGTGAAGCAATTGAATTCAGTACTGGCAGCGTTGGACGCACAATTGCAGCGACAACCCTACGACCATGTATTGCTCGACGAGGAAAGGGAGAGGTCAGCGTTCGAGGAGGTTGCGGAGTATATTGCCCGCAACCCCGAGCGCAAACGGCTCGTTCCAGCAGATGGTTTCGCCCAGTACAAGTTCACCGGTTGCCTTGTACCTGGCTACCCGGACCTGAAACCGTTTCAAGAAGGTTATTGGGACTTGTTCTAGCGTTTGTATTCGCGACTCCGAACCGACGGCCTGACTCGTTGCTACGATGGCAGTGCCGAGAAGGAATAACTTGATCGGTAGTAGCTGAATTCGTGAGAATTCAGACAGATCCGAATTCTCACGAATTCGGCTACGGGGTCGGAATTCTCACGAATTCGGCTACGGGCCGTCTTCCCGTCAATCTAGGAGCGAGTCTGACGATGAAACCCACCTGCTTTCTCCTTTCTGTGTTGGCCGGAGTTTCTTGCACTGTATCGCTTGCCAACGACGCATTGATCGTTCAGGACGGGCAGCCGCGGGCCGAGATCGTGATCGCTGCCGATCCGCCGCGCACGGTGAGGCTGGCGGCGGCCGAGTTGCAGACGTACGTCGAGAAGATCTCCGGCGCGCGGCTGCCGATCGTTCAGCAGCCGGACGAACGGACGCCGGTCAAGATCTTTGTCGGGCAGAGTCCGCACACGGATCGCCTGCAAGTTTCCGCCGATGGCTTGAAACACGGCGCCTACCGCATCGTGTCGGGCGAAAATTGGTTGGTGCTGATCGGCGGCGACTCCGATTTTGCGCCGATCGATCCGTGGCCGCGGAACAATGCGGACTGGGTCAGCGGCCGGGTTCACGCCCAATGGGACGAGATGACTGGTGCCTACTGGGGAAATCCGATGGCCGGTTTCTACAAGCACTACACCGGACGCGCATCAGACTTCGGCAAGCCGCCGGCTGAGCAGTACGACAAGAGCGGGACGATTCACGTGTGGGATTTCGACGAACGGGGATCGTTCAACGCCGTCTGCGGGTTCCTGCACAGCCTGGGCGTACGCTGGTACATGCCGGGCGAGCTGGGCGAAGTCGTGCCGTCGATGACATCGATTCCCTTGCCCGTTGTCGACCAGACCGTCGTACCCGACTTGGCCGTCCGCCGGTTCAACATCCGCTTCGGCGTACATGGACGCGACACGGCGATGTGGGCCATGCGGTTGGGAATGCGCGACCCGTACGGACTGCAGATCCCGCACGGGATGCATACCATGACGCACCGTCCCGAAATTCTGGAAACGCATCCCGAGTGGTTCGCGCTGTATGGCGGCAAACGCCACAACCAACCCGGCCAGCGTCTGAATCAATTGTGCTACTCGAACGACGAACTCTTTCAAGAAACCGTTCGTTACGCCCGCGCCGTGATCGACCATTACCGGTTCGACGCGGTCTCGGTCATGCCACCGGACGGGTATGTGGCGATCTGCCAGTGCCCGCGGTGCGAGGGCAAGGAAACGCCCGAGCGCGATTCGCGTGGCCGATTGTCCGACTACGTCTGGGACTTCGTCAACCGCGTGGCGAGGGAAGTCCGCGTGACGCATCCGGACAAGCTGATCGCCAACTGTGCCTACGGCACGTATACGCTACCGCCGGAGAAGATCGACCGACTGGAGCCGAACGTGCTGGTCTGCATCGTCGGCGGTCGGCGGCCCACCAGTGACCGGGCGGACGAGCAGGACGAGATCCGTCGCTTGCGGGAGGGGTGGGTTGCTAAGACGTCCAATCCGATCATGGTCTTCGAGAACTATCCGTTCACCGACCGCGGCTGGTACCTGCCCTCGTATCTTCCTCGCGTGACGGGAGCGGGGATCAACGCCACCAAGGGCATCTCGATGGGCGAGGACATCTGGCTGTCCGTCGGCCAGGACTTTCCCGAGAACGCCATCGGCTTCAATCATTTCCTGGTCTACTTCACCGCGCGGATGTACTGGGGAGGCCCCGAGCAGAGCGTCGACGATCTGTTCCAGGAATATTGCCGGTTGTTCTACGGGCCCGCGGAACAGCCGATGCGGGCGCTCTTCGAGTACTGCGAGGCGAATTGGCGGGAGATGACCAAGGACAAGGCACACGTCGATCGCACGTTCGAATTGTTGCTGGCTGCCCAGCAAGCGGTCGACGCCGATTCCGTGTACGGACGGCGCGTGGCCCTGATCGCCGATTACTTGGAACCGCTGAAGAATAAGGGCAGGCAACTTGCCCAGCAGCGCGGTCCCGTGCCCCAGTTGCGACTGGCCCGCGACGCCGAAGGCATTGTTGTCGATGGCCGACTGGACGATGCGTTCTGGCAGGGCGCACCGGTCCATGCCGTCGGTCACCTGCGGGAACTGCAGACCGGTCGTCGGCCGGTTTTCGGTACGACGTTCCAAGCCGCCTGGGGCAATGACGGCCACCTATACTTCGCCATCCGCTGTGACGACCGGAAGGGCGAACCGCTGAACGTCGGGACTGCGCGGAGCGAAGACCAGGCGATTTGGTACGGCGACGTGGTTGAGATCCTGCTCGAAACCGAGGCGCATTCTTATTACCAGATCGCGGTCAGTCCGTCGGGCGCCATGATCGATCTGGACCGCTGCGCGCCGCGGAATTCTTGGTACGGTTGGGATTCGCAGGCCGAAGTCGCCACGCAAGTGGCGGACGATCATTGGACCGTCGAGATCCGTATCCCGGTGGTGTCGGACGCGAACGATCCGCTGCACCAAGTAATCGGCCGCAAACCGACCAGCAGTCTGCCGTGGCACTTCAACGTCTGCCGACAGCGTTTGCGGGACAACGGTGCGGAGCATTCGGCGTTTTCGCCCACCGGCGCGGCGACCTTTCACCACCCGCTGAAGTTTGCCCACCTGTACGACGGCCAATCTCATACATTTTCGGCGGACGCTTCGCAAACCGACTATTTGTCAGCCAGTCGCGCGGCGGCGAGTTTGGCGAGCGAGGGTCGGCATGCGGAGGCGTTGGCGGCTTGGACGGAACTGGCCGCCGGGAAACTGACCGATCTGCAGAAATCCGACGCCTTGGACCAGGCTGCCGCCAGTGCCCGCGCGGCGCAGGACTTTGTTCGAGCGACAGATTTGGCCGATCAAATCCCGCTGGCGCCCGTGGCGGACACCGTGCGGATGAAGAATCTGCTGGCGATGCGGAAGTCCCAGGAACTGATTGACCGGTATCGCGACGAAGATTTCGACCGGTGGCCGTTTTGGCAAGCGGGCGAAGCCTTCTTTGCCCGTGGCCGTGCCTGGGCCAGCACGGGGTCGGGGCCGCAAGCCGAAGCCGATCTGGTCCGGGCCCTGGAGTTGACCACCGAGCCACGCAGTCGGTTGAACATCTTGCTCGAACTGGGCGGAAACCGCGAGAGCAATCTGCGCGATGACACCGCCGCGCTGCAAGCCTATCAGCAGATCGCCTCGGCGGACCGCAACACCGGCAGCGCCACCTACTTCCGTGGCCTCGAGGGCGCCGCTCGGATGTTGCGAAAATCTGGCAAGCACGACGACGCACTGGCCGTGCTCGGAGTTGTCGACCTCGACAAGCTGCGCGGCTACTGGCGAGGGTCGATGCACTTGGCCTTGGGCGAGACGCTGAACGCCGCGGGCCGTCGGGACGACGCACGGGCGGTGTACCGTCAGTTGCTGGCCGACGAATCGGTCATTCCGCAGCACCGCCAGTCGGCCGAGGCTGCGATTCGTGCGATCGGCGAAGATCGTTGAGAATCGTCGCTCACGCTTCGCGTGGCCGCGGGTCTGAGCCGCGCGATCGAGATGCCAGCGCGTGCTAGCACTGGTGCCATCCGGTGGGCATGCCGCTTGGTGGCTCGCCGCGAAAAATTCGTGCGTCGGACAGCAACTGCTCTTTCCGTGCGTTGGTTTTCTCGGTAATGTTCCCCCCTTCTATCAATTCGTTGGGTTCAGGCGGAAAGGGATCTGCCAATGAAGTGGCTCGCCGCTTCCCTCGTCGTTTTGGCATGTTCGGCCGGCTGCCATGCGCCGAAACCATCATTCAATGTGCTGGCACCCTACGGCTCGTCGCGCGTTCCGCCGCCGAGCACCAACAGCACTGCGCGCAATACGCCGTATTACAGCCAGCCGAATGGCGCTCCCGCCGGGTCGGCGCCCGCTGGGACCACCAATCCCACCGGCGGACAACCCGCAGGGTCCACCCTCGCGCCGCCGAACCCCTCGTTGACCTCGACGGCCGATGCCTGGAAATCGGTGGCCATGAGATCGGCAAGCGGCGAGAACGCGGCGACCGGCGGTGTGGCACTGGCCTCGTTCAATACCCCGGCATCTTCCGGCGGACAGACCACGAATTCCTCGGGCGGCACACAGCTAAGGCTCGGGGGAATGCCCGTCAACGATGCTTCCCTTGTCACTTCATCCGCAACCCCACCCGGAATGTTCGTTCCCGATGCCGGTTCGAATCCGATTGGCGGACTGCCCGCACCGCCGACGGCGGTTCCGGCCGGTACGGTCGTCGCCACCGCTCAGGCCAGCGAGCAGCAACAGCAGCAGACGACGCCACGCACCGCCAGCAGCAGCAGCGGTACCGACGGCAAACCGACGCTCCAGTGGAAAACCCGGTAAAGGACCGTGAGGGTCTTTCTGTACGAGTACCTGACCGGCGGCGGGACGCTTAGCGGGTGTCTTGGCGGCGCACCGAGCGGATCGTTGCTGGCCGAAGGCACGGCAATGGTCAGAGCGTTGGCCGCAGATTTCGCCGTGCTGCCCAATCTCCAGGTCGATCTGTTGCGGGACGCCCGTCTGCCGGGCGAGCTGTTCGCGGGACTTCCGGCCCGTGCAGTCCACGATGCTGCCAGCGAGCGTGCCGCTTTCTGCGAATTGGCAGCCGAGGCCGACGCAACGATTCTGATCGCTCCGGAATCGGACGGCATTCTGCTGGAACGGTGCTCCTGGGCGGAATTATCCGATGCGCGGCTGCTCGGTCCCGCCTCGGCATTCGTCGAAATCGCCACCGATAAACAAGCGACGGCCGAGGTTCTGCACGCGGCAGGGATTCCGGTTCCCGAAGCCTGCAGTCTGTCCGTGGGCAATTCGTTGCCAGCCGATTTCGCGTATCCTGCCGTGCTGAAGCCGAGGGACGGCGTCGGATCGATGGACACCCGGTACGTGGCCGATTTCCGAGCGGCCAGCCGTTTGGGCACCGTGTCGAGAGCGATGCGCCTGGAACGGTTCCATGCTGGGATTCCGGCGAGTGTCTCGGTTCTCTGCGGTCCCGGCCGGCGCATTGCTCTGCCGGCCTGCCGACAGACGATCTCGGACGATGGCCGCTTCCGATATTTGGGCGGCATGTTGCCCGTGACGGCGGAACTCAACGCCCGGGCGCAGGCTTTGGCGTTGCGGGCTTTGGAATCGTTGCCGACGGCCAGCGGGTACGTAGGCATCGATTTGATCCTCGGTCTGGATCCCCGCGGAAGTGAGGATGTTGTTCTGGAAGTGAATCCGCGAGTGACGACATCCTACGTTGGGCTGCGTGCCTTGTGCCAAGGGAATCTGGCCGAGACAATGCTCGTGGCGGCACGGGGCGAGAGGATCGAGCTGGCTTGGTTCGACAAGACCGTGATCTTCACCGCGGACGGACGAGTCCGAATTGAAGACGGCCCGTTTCCTGGTGGCGTCGCAGCGTAGAGGCAAGTATGAATTGGTTGGCGGTTGATATCGGCGGAGCCAATCTGAAGTTGGCCGACGGCGATCGGTTCGCTCTGGTGCGGAGTTTCCCCCTGTGGAAGCAAGCGGCGGATCTGGCAGCCGAGTTGACTCGCATGTTCGCCTCGGCACCGAACTGCCGGAATCTGGCGGTGACGATGACCGGGGAATTGGCCGACTGTTTTGCGACCAAGGCCGAGGGCGTCCGGTGCATTCTGCAGCAAGTCCTACAAGCCGTGGCAGGCGACGGGCAGATTCGAGTCTACCTGACCGACGGACGCCTGGTGCCGGTCGAAATCGCCCTCGCGGAACCCCTCGCCGCTGCGGCATCGAACTGGCACGCGCTGGCAGCCTTTGCCGGCCGCTTCGCGCCCCTCGGCCCGGCGCTGCTGATCGACATCGGGTCCACGACCTGCGATCTGATTCCGCTGCTCGACGGTCGTCCGGCTGCGGTAGGCAGCAACGACACACAGCGGATGCTGGCGGGCGAGTTGTTGTACACGGGTGTCGAGCGCTCGCCGGTCTGCGCGGTGGTGGATCGCGTACCGTACCGAGGCGGCGACTGCCCGCCCGCGCAGGAGTGGTTCGCCACGATGCGGGATGTGTATTTGATACGGAACGAGATTGCCGAGGATCCCGTTTGTTGCGACACGGCCGATGGTCGGCCGGCAACCCGACAGGCGGCCGAAGCTCGATTGGCGCGGATGATCTGTGCCGACGTGTCGCAATTCGATACGGCCGATGCGATGGCGATGGCCGACGCAGCGGCGGCGGCTCAAACCGAACGTTTGGCTTGCGCGTACCGCTCGGTCACCGCATCCATGCCCGCCCCGCCGCGGGCGATCGTCGCTTCCGGCCACGGCGACTTCCTGATGCGCAGGATGCTGGAGAAGAGTGGCTTCCACGGACAAATCCTCTCGCTCACCGAGCGTCTTGGCCCGGCGATGTCGCGGGTCGCCACGGCGCACGCGCTGGCCGTGCTGGCGAGCGAGCAATGCGCCTCACCCCACAGGATCATCTCTCCGTGAATCATTCGAAGCCGCCGGTTCGCGTGGTCAAGGTGGGCGGCAGCCTGCTCGAATGGCCGCATCTGCCGATCGCCATGCCGTTGTGGTTGGACGCCCAACCGCCGAGCCGGAACGTGCTGGTGGCCGGCGGAGGCAAGTTGGCCGATTGGCTGCGCGAAGCCGACTCGCGTTTCCAGCTTGGCGAGTCGGTATCCCATCACTTGTGTCTCGAGGCTTTGCGTGTCACGGCCAGGTTGCTTGCGGAACTGTTGCCGCAGAGCCGTCTGGTGAGAACCTTCGACGAGCTTCAAAGCCTGTTGGCCGGCCCGGCGGAGCGGGCGGTGTGGATCTTCTGTCCCGATCGGTTCATGATCGAGTGGGAAGCGATCCGGCATCCCCAGCCCCTGCCGGCCACTTGGGCGGTCACCACCGATTCGATCACCGCTCGTTTGGCCGAGATGATTCACGCGGACGAACTGGTTCTGCTAAAATCCGCCGCGCCGCCGCCCGAGGGCCCAGCAAGCGGCGACTACGTCGACGACTTCTTTGTTGTTGCCGCCCGGAACCTGTCCAGCGTGCGCTACGTGAACCTGCGGCAGACCTGACCAAAGTGGGTCGCGCACCGCCGAACGCGACTTGCCAAGTGGGTCGCGGGCGCCGAACGCGACTCTAGGAAGATGCGCCGCAATCCGGACCCGCGGCCGGCGGACGCGGGCCACTCGGATCGCGATTTCGGCTGCGAATCATCTACTCGTGCCGCAGGGCTTCGATGGGGTCCATCAGCGCGGCACGGCGAGCCGGGTAGACGCCGAAGACCATGCCGATGCCCACGGACGTCATAAAGGCGATCAAGATGGCCAACCAACTGATGGCCGTCTCGATCTCGGACATCGAGGTGACGGCGATCGGGATGGCGATTCCGAGGAAGATGCCCAGCAGGCCGCCAGAGGCAGACAGCACGGTGCTTTCGACCAGGAACTGGGCGACGATGTGGGTGCGCGTGGCGCCCAGAGCGCGGCGGATGCCGATTTCGCGGGTTCGTTCCGAGACGGTCGCCAACATGATGTTCATGATGCCGATCCCGCCGACCAGTAGCGAGATGCCGGCGATCGAGCCGAGCACCAGGTTCCAGATTCGCTTTTCCCGCTCGGCTTGGCGCAGCAACTCCAGCGGCACCTGGATCTCGTAGTCGTCGCCCGTAGGATGGTTGCGGCGCAGCAGCTTGCGGGCCATGGCCGCCGTTTGGCTGACGAGCGTCTCGTCGTGGACCGTGAGCGTGATCTCGCTCAATTGAACCCGTTCGTAATCGCGGCTGCCGGTGCGGACGATCATCTGCAATTCGCCGAAGCGGCTGCGCGCGGCGCTCAGCGGGATGTAGATGTCGTTGTTGAAATCCGATCCGCCCATGGCGCCGGGCCGAGCCGAGCCGCTGTCTTGCGTGTCCAGGATGCCCACCACGCGATAGGCGCCCGAACCCAGCAGTACGGTCTGTTCCAGAGGATCCTCGAAGCTGAACAATCGTTCGGCGGCCCCGGCGCCAAGCACGGCCACGTTCGACATGTTCGCCATGTCCGGTCCGGTCAGGAACCGGCCGCGCCGCACCGCCAGATTCTTGACAAACCGGTACTCGGGCGTGGTTCCAAGAACCCGGGCGTTGGTGACGCGGAGCTTTCCGTGCTGGGCGTCTTTGCGGAGCAGGATCGACGGCACGGCGCGGCGGACGGTGGGCAGCGTGGCCTTGAGGCGTTCGAAGTCGTCGTAGCGCAATCCGTACTCCAGCACACGGCTGCTCTGAGACTGTGACGAAGCACCGTTCGACGAGGACGCGGCGCTGTCGTCCTGCCCGGGTTTGACGCTGCGGATGATCACGTTGGCGGCGCCGAGTTGCCGGATCTGCTCGACGGCATGGCGCTTCGAGCCTTCGCCGATCGCCAGCATGGCGATCACCGAACTGACGCCCAGGATCGTGCCCAGCATGGTCAACAGGCTGCGCAGCTTATTCAGCATCAGGTTCCGCACGGAGAGCTGGAAGATCTTGAGCCACATCGGTCGGGACGCTCCCAGGTGCTTCAGTTGCCCCGGGGCGTTTCGTTGCGCGGCCCGTCGGGGCGCGGCGAGCGGCCTGGCCCCCCCGGCGACCGGCGGGAACCCGATCCGTTTTCGCCCGCCGGACTCTCGCGGCCGGGGCCATTGGCCGGCGAGTCGGCCGCGACCGGCAGCGACTCGGGCGGTGCGAGCGGAGGCGTTCCGTTTTCCGGGGATGCGCTCTCCGGAGTTCCGTTGTTCTGGTCGTCCGTCGACGAATTGCTCTGCTCCGATTCGTCGAAGATCGCCATCGGATTCAGGACAACGCGTTCGCTCTCGGCCAAACCGTCCAGGATTTCGACGAATTTGTCGTTGCTGCGCCCCAACTTCAACGGGCGGCGGACGGGCGTGCCCTGCTGGTCCACGTAACACCAAGTCTGCTTTTGGACCTGGACCACGGCCTGGACGGGGATGCTGATCACGCCGACCAACCGATCCACGTGGATTTCCACGACTGCAGTCATGCCCGGTTTCAGTTGCTGGACTTCCTCGTCGATCGTGACCAGCGTTTCGTAGACCTTGGTATCGCTGCTAAAGTAACCACCGGGATCGGGCAGGACGGCGACGGACTTGACGGAACCCCGGTAGACCCGGTCGGCGAAGGCATCCAATCGAACGGTGGTGCGCAGACCGGGCCTGATCTGATCCAGGACGGATTCGTGGACCGCCGTCCTGACTTGCATCTGAGTCAGATTCGGCAGCGTCAGCAGCCGCTGGCGCTGGCGAACCGCGACGCCTTCGCGGATCTCTTCGCGGCTGTAGCGGTTGCTCGACACGGCATAGGCGACCATCCCGTCCTGCGGGGCGTAGATCTTGCATTTCTCCAACTGTTCCCGGTAGCGAGCCAGCCGTTCCTCTTCCTTGGCCAGCGCCTGGTTGGCAGCATCCAGGAGTGCTTGTGACTGGGCGACCAGCGCCTCGTTGTTCCGCTTGACCTGTTCCAGATTGCGGCGCGCCGTTTCCAGTTTTCCATGCAGCCGTAGCGATTCCATGTCCAATTCGTAGTCCTGCAGTTTGTCGAGCGAGGACATCTGCGTTTTCAGACGGTTGACTTTGGCCGCGAACTGCCCCTCGGCTTGCAGGAAATCCAAGCGGATGCGATCCAGCTCGCTCTTTCCGGCGTAGCCCAGTTTGAAGAGCGTCTCGATGCCCCGTTTCTCGTTTTCTTTCAGCTTCAAATTCGCCTGCGCCGCCCGGATCTCGTTGTTTACGTCGTCGATCAACCGCTCGATCGCTTCAATCTCCAGTTTTCGCGTGCCGCTTTCTTCGTCCGTGAACATCTCGACTTCCAACTCGGCCAAGCGGACGTCCAGTTCCGCGTTCGCCTTCGTCGTCTCGTTCTGCGTGATCTGATTCTCGTGTTTGGCCTGGGCCTGAATCTGATTGGCGCGGGCACGGTCCGTTTCCAGGATCTGCTGGTCCAATCGCTCTTGATGCGGCGCCGAATCCAGCTCGACCAACAAGTCGCCCGCCTTGACCGACGTTCCGTTGGGGATGATCCAAACGATGGGAGTTCCCGTCATACCGGCCCGCGGAATCTCGTCGACCTCGCACAGTACCTCGACGTTCTGTTGACTCTCGAGATTGCCTCGCTCGGTCACGACGATCGGCAAATCGCCACGCTGAGCGGTGAAGTACACCAAGTCCGTCTGGATCTTGCCGAGTTGCTTGCGGAAGTTGTTCAAGGGGATGGCGACCGCGACCACTGCCATCAGAAATCCGGCAGCGAGAATCCATTTCCACGGAATACGGCGACCGGGATCCAAGTCGTCATCGGAGAAGTCAGAATGAGTCACATGGGTCGATCGGCGGGCCGCTGGTTCGTCAACTGTTCTTGCGCTGATTCCCTGCTGCGGTTTGACAATCATGACTCACCTTGGACAAACGGTGCGATGGATGTTCGGCAGGCGTTTCCCCGAAATGTCGAGACGGCGAGAATTCCGGGACAGGACTCTCCGTACCAGCGAACCGCGTATCCTCGCCGTGTCCGCCCGAGTCCAGGCCCATTCTCCCGCAGTCTAACCGAAAGGGGCAAAATCTTCTGGCAGGCTCACCTATTCTAAACCTTTGTAAACCCGTGTAAACCGCGGAAAGTTCCGATCCAACTCGGCGACGGCGACCTTGCCGGTGCGGTGGCGACAAGCGAAATCTGTATTCTTGAACCCAGCCAATTCTGTGTGAATGCGGGCGTTGACATCATCTTCCGGAGTAACGGAATTGGCGGGAATTCGGAAGATTTGGGATTCAGAGCCAAGGATTCCCCAATTTCGGATACGAATTGGCCCAGTATTCGTGCCATGATATTGCTTGCTCGGCAACTCCGCCTGAATTTCAATTCGGCGACAATCCAGTCCGCATGGGCGATCTGACGTTTAGTTCGTTTGGGGGTAGCAGATCCTGGTCCGTCGAAAACCTGCTCGTGTAGGCTCTTGTGAGCTGTCCGGTTCTCGTTGCGCCTCGCTGGCTGTCCTGCAGCGCGCTGAAATCGACGCACGCATCCTTCGCGGTCGGTTCCAGGCAACGACGACCCATTCGCTCGACAGCAAATCCAGGGGGATTGGGGATTCATCTCCCGAACCAAACAACAGAATCCAAAATCTCCGGAAAGACTACTTGCATTCGGACGATGGAATTGTGAGCTGGCGGCAAAGCGGGCAATCGGATTCGCAGGTCTCTCTTCCGTGAAATGACTTCCCATGTCGCGAACCGGGTTCTGGCGGTGATTCGTCGCGGCCATCGAGAAACTGCCCATTGCCCCCCGTGACCAGGAGACTGTTCGCCGGGTTACTGCCTGAACGGTCATTTCGGTGACCAAATTACTCCTCGTGCGAACACAGGATCGACTCGCAGAAGGCCGGGTACAGACTGGTGTGTGTCGATTCCGTTGATGCCGAAAGGCGTTGAGCACGGCGGTTTGGGCGGCGGGGATGGGCGTCAGGCGGGGTCGTCAAGCTGCAACGGAGGACGACCCCAGCGGTGGCGGAGTCGGTTGACGCGGTCGAGCACACCGGGGCGGCGCAGGATCCAACGCTCGAACCGGCGTTTACCCGGAAAGTCGATCAGGATCAGGCCCAGCAGGATCGTCAGCAGGCCCTGGCCGGGAATTCCCGGCAGCGAGAGCAGCATCCCGAACAGCACCAGGGCGAGTCCCGCGGCGTTCTTCAGCACGATTCCCGTCCAGCGAAGGACGGGATGGTGGTCGATCCACAGGTCGCGTTGATGGCGATCCAGGAAGTAGGTGGCCGGCAACTGGACGAGCAGTCCGCCGAGCAACAGCAGACTGACGGCCAGCGATCCGACGAACACGCCCAGTGCGGCAATCGCGTATTTCCAGCCGATCGCGGACATCATCGGTCAGCGATCCGCGTAGACGCGCGTGATCTCTTCCTTGGTCACCGGCACCGGTGTCTCGCCGGAGATCAACTGCAATTGGAAGCGGTGCGCACCGGCGGCCAAGCCGCGGACTCGCAGCTTGTACTGCGCTTGTTCGCCGGGGCCCAGACGAGCCAGCGAATCGACGCTCACGCGAGTGCCGTCGATCACCACCTTGGTCGGCCCGTCGCCGCCGATCGGCTTCATCTCCGGGGGCAGCGCGATCGTCATGCGAATGTCGGTCGCGGCGCTCGAGCCGCGGTTGTTCAGCGTGATGGCATACGTCGTCTCGCTGCCGACTTCGATCGGATCGGACTCATCGACGATCGAGAACTGAAGTTCGGCCAACCCGTCGACTTGGACCAGCTTCTCGGAGGCGTCTTTCAGGCCCATCTCCGCGCGGCCTTCGACGCTCAGTCGCTGCTCGCCGGTTTCCAGCGGCAGCAGCGTCAGCTTGGCCACGCCGCTTTGCTGCGGAGGCAGCTCTTCCAGACTCCAGTACACCGCGTGGTTCTGCGGTTCGTACTGGCCTTTCTGCTCGGCGGCGACGAACTTCATGCCCTTGGGCAGGTAGGTCACCAGTTCGATCTCGCGGGCCGTGGCGGTGCCGGGGTTGGCGATGCCCACTTCGTAGGTGGCTTCACGCTCCAGATACCGCAGCTTGGGGCCGGTCAGCGAGACTTGCAGCGACGGGGCGATCACTTCCACGGGAATGGTGTCTTGGGCGATCAGATTGCCGTCGCCCCGGACGTAGATCGTGTTCTCGATGATTCCGGGTTTCGCGGCTTTCAAGGTCAGTTGCAGACGGCGCGATTCGCCCGGCTTCAGCGTGCCGACTTCGTATTCCAGTTCGCGCCCGGCGGCGTGTGTCAGGCCTTCTGGGATGTTCTCTTCGAGCACGACCCCGGTGGCCGCACCCGAGCCGGGGTTGCCGATCGTGATGTCCAGCAGCACGGTCTCGCCGATCAGCACCTTGGGCGGTCCGATGTGTTTGACGGTCAATTCCGGACGGGTGCAGATAGTTCGCACCGAGGCATGGGTTTGGAACAGCACCTGGGCGACGCTGCCGACCTCGCCTTCGGAAATTGGCAGGACATGCATCGTCACGGTCGTTTCCGCGCCGGGGGCCAGCGATCCCAATTGCCACATCAGTTGGCCGTCCGGCGCCTCGGTGGCCTGCGGGTTGGCGTTGACGAAACGGGTTCCGCGGGGAACGCGGTCCAAGACGATCAGATCGTGAGCCGCTACCGGGCCCGTGTTGCGGATTCGCACCTGGAAGCTGGTCTCCTTGCCAACCTGAATTTCCGCGGGGGCCGTTTTCTCGACGGTCAGCGCGGGAGCCTGCTGGCCATCCAGTGATTCGGCGCCGGGCGCTCCGTCGCCTTCGGCACCGGCGACGTGCTCCGAGCGGATGGATGCCGACGGGGTGGTCGCAGAGGCGGTTGAGTTCGGAGCCGCCTGGAACCTGAGCGGCTGCGGTTCGGGGTCGGACTGGGGAGCGGAAAACGAGTCGTCGCGAGACGGCGCAGCCGGACGATCCGACGCGACGGGCGGAGCGAACCGAGCCGGTGGTTCGTCGTCGGCCAGTCCGCTGGAATAGGCCGGCGCCGCGGCGAGGGGCGCCGGGGCTTCGAATCGAGTCGACGGCGGAGCGTCTGCCATCTCGGACGCCGGCGGGGCCAGGTTGGCACTTGGCGGAGCCGCGTCGGCGTTGGGCGGCGCCAGATCGGCCGTGGGAGTTCCGTAGACGCTGCTCTGGGCGGGGGCCTCGGGCAATTCAAACTGGGTGGCGGCGGCCGAATAGCCGCTGGCTGGCGGACGGTCGTCGGCGATCGCCAACTGCGCCGCGTTACGCAAACCCGGATCCAGTTCCCGCGGAGCATCGAAGTTCGGGCTGGCAGGCACTTCCGGCAGCGAGTCGGCAGAGTAGGCAAAGGCGGCGCGCGACACGGCTGGCTGCGCCGGTTCGCCGGACTCCGGGCCGTTGTTGCCGCGGATGACCATGGAATCGCCCGCAGGATTCACGCGGACGCTGGACGCCGCCGTGCCGGGCATCTCCGGCAGGGCTGCAAACCCCTGGCTCGAATTCCATCCGCTGGGCGGCGCGGCAGGAGTCGCTGCTGCCTCGTCGGCGGGAATCGGGATGGGTTGTACGGCGGTCGTCTGCACTGCTGCCGGCACGGCAGCCGCGGATGTTTCCTCCGCTGGTGGCTGGCCCGTCAATTGACCGTGAGCGATCGCGATGGCGCCCAAGGCAACCACCGTCGAGACCGCGCCCAAGCGCACGCTGAGTCGTTGTGTAAACTTTTTGTTCGAAGCTGCCATCGTCTTCGTCCCACTGCGATGATTTGGAAGTGGCGATACCCGGGTCCCGGACAGAGACGGGAACGGGTAAGTAGCAGAAACCGGAAATCGCGGAAAGATCAATCGGACCAGAATTTCCCGCGTGCTGGAAAATCGGGTAGCATGAGCAAGGAAAGCCGAGGGTTGAACATGAATTCCCGCACACGAGTCCGTCGCGCCATGCGGCACGAAACGCCCGACCGGGTTCCCGTGATGTGCCAACTGGCATTGGGCCACTATTTCCTGCACAGCGGTCGGAAACCCGCCGAGATTTGGTTCGACAGCGATGCCTTCGTCGACACCTTGCTCGAATTCCAGCAGCATTACCGGTTCGATGGCATTCTGTTGAACCTGCCCGGTCGCCCGTCAAATTGGCGGGAATACCTCGCGGAAGCGGGACAGTCCCCGGACGTCCGTGCCCCGGCACCAGTGCCGTTTTCGGAGAGGGGAAGCGAAACGCTGTTCTGGCGGAACGGTCTGCGCACCGATTTCGTGCCCGACGACAACCCGCACACGTTCCAAGTTGACGGCGGTGCGCTGCCGCGAGCCGACTACCAGCGGATCGATCCGGACGACCCGGGGATTCTGCGGTTGCCCGGCTATGTATGGAACACTTGGCACGCGCCGCATCTGTGGGACATCCCAGAAGCGGCGGATTTGACCGACGAGGCCGCTTACCCTGATTGGTTTACGCGAGGACTGAAGCGGGCCCGCGAATTGGGCGAATCGGTGTCGGTCCATGCCGAAGTGTTCTCGCCGCTGACGCACTTGATGGAGCTGTTCGGATACGAAACCGCCTTGCTCGGATTGCTGGACTCGCCGGCGACCTGCCACCGATTATTGGAACTTCTGACGCGGGTCGTGATCGCGCAAGTGCGCTGCTACGCCCGCCATCAACCGGATGCCGTGCTGATCAGTTCGGCATTTGCCGGCGCTGGATTCATCAGCCGGGCAATGTATGCCGAGTTCGTGCTGCCGTACGAGCAACGCGTAGCCGAATCGATCCGGTCATTTAGAATCCCCGCGTACACGCACACGTGCGGGGCGATCGGCGACCGCCTGGATTTGATGGTCCAGACCGGCATCGACGGGATCGACACGTTGGATCCACCGCCCTTGGGAACCGTGGACTTGCAGCGAGCCAAGACGCAGTTCGGCGAACGGCTGTTCTTCAAAGGCAACCTGGACGCCGTCCACGAGATGCTGATGGCCGACCAGGCGACGTTCGAACGCGCGGTTCGTCAGCGATTGGAAATCGCAGCTCCCGGCTCCGGATTCATTCTTTCCTCGGCTTGTTCGGTGTCGCCGCACATCGATCCCGACCGCTTGGCGACGATGACCGAATTGGCCGAGCGTTACGGGTGTTACGACCAAACAGAGGTTTGCTGATTTCTGGCAAGCGGCTGCTTTGAGTTTCTCGAATATCGACGAGAAGTAAATCCAATCTGTCGATCGACTTGTCCCCTCGAAAGAAAACCGAACTGTGTATCCCTTCCGGTGGAACTTCTCACGGCAAACCGGCGTCCTAGCGACTGGGATGATTCCGTTTGTGCCGGGATATCAAGCAACATTCGATGGGCCGGCACGATAACGGTAGTGGAAGGGGCGACAGGGAAAATGGCAACGGTTGAGTTCGATTCAGTATGCGCGACAGTTGAGCATCCGCCGACGAAGGAGCAGTTGCCGATGGGTGGGGCGGCGTCCAAGCCCAGCCTTCACCGCATTCGGACGGTCAGACGCCTGCAGGGTGTTTCGTTGCGCACCGCGGCTCGTCAGTTGGGCACCACGGTCAGCCATGTCCGCATCCAGGAAAACGAATCCACCGATTTGAAACTCAGTGAACTGTACCGTTGGCAAGCAGTGCTCGATGTCCCCTTGGAAGAGCTGCTCGTCGAACCGACTTTGCCGCTCTCGCGCCCCGTCACCGAGCGGGCTCGGCTGGTCTTGGTGATGAAGACCGCCGCGGCGATTCTCGAAGTAGCATCGACTCCGCAACTGGTGCGTCTGGCGGAACGTCTGGTGGATCAGTTGGTCGAGTTGATGCCCGAGTTGCGTGAGGTCGGCCCGTGGCACACGATCGGCCGGCGCCGCAGCCTGGAAGAGTACGGACGCATCGCGGAACAATGCTTCTCTGACGAATCTCTGGCTTGTTCGTCCATGGATTTTGGAGACTGAATGCTTGACAAGTCCGGAAGAATGCGAAAAATGAACAAGGACAGGATTAAGTAAGAGCTTCATCGTTTCGTACGGACCCGCTTATCGCCTCGTACGAAGAAAGGCCCGCAGCCGTGAAAGCTGCGGGCCTCGTTTGTTTCCGCCGGAAGCTGCCCGGCGGTGCAGACCCCCGTTTGGCGCCCGGGGGCCACAATGGCCGGTCTCGTTTGTTCACACGGCGACCAGCGTCTCGACGCTCTTGGCCAGTCGCTTGCGGGCCACGTGCAGCCGCCGCTTGATCGTGCCGAGCGGAGCGTCAAAGGCGTCGCTCATCTCCAGCAGCGATTGACCCTGGACGTAGAACGCGACCAGCGTCTGGCGGTCCAGTTTCCGCAGCCGCGCCAAGCCCGCCCGCAGTTGCGAGTGGGACTCGTTGTCCAAGACCACCCGCAACGGCGTCCGGTCGTCGATGCAGGCCGCGGCTAGCGTCTCCGGCTCGGCCGCGACTTCCGGACGCCGGCGCACGACGCGGTTGATGGCCATGCGGCTGGCGATCGAACGCAGCCAGCCGCCGAAGCGTTCCGGCTCGCGCAACTGATCGATCTTCTGCATGGCCTGGACAAACACGTCCTGGCACACTTCCTGAGCTTCGCCGTAGTCGCCGATCCGGCGCAAGGCGATCGTGAACACCTGGCGCTCGAATCGCTCGAACAACTCGCCGAACGCCTCGCGCTGGCCCGACTGAGAAGCCTGGACCAGTTGAGCGACGGTGGCGATGCGCAGTTCCGCAACTGACAACTTCGTCATGATTCTGTACTCTCTGGAAAGACGGATTGCGAATTTCGCCGTCAACCCGACCACCGATGCGTTGATGCCTATTCAGGCGACAGACGTCGCGCAGCGGGCATTCGCGTCGGTTGACCGAGTCGGACATGGATCTTGCATCTGCATCGCCCCGCTAAGGGGGAGGTGCATTGAGCCTATGACGCGGAGCTTCCCGTCGATCTCGGCTCGGAGCGGAACCAATTTCCTTTCACCCCGCACGACCGTTCGGGTCGGGCGAGGCAACTGGCATGGTGCCGCGATGCGCAACATGTCGGCCGGCTTGACTGGCAGGTCGTCGGTTTGACCTGAGCCGGCGAAGCGAGAATGCGTGGATAACGCGGACCGCCTGCGCGCAGCTCGACCATCCCGACTTCGTGCGCGTCCTGTTGACGCTCGACACAATCATTCATCTCGGGTTGGTGCAAATTAAAGCAACGCATCGCAGTCCTCCTCTGCGTTTCCCACGCAGGCAGAGAGTACACTTGAAACGGTTGGAGCCAATGGCGAGCCGCCGCGCTGGCGGATCGTCGCCCCGCAAGGATTCTACCAGGGAGTCCGCTTCGGATCGAGACATTTTCCGGTGATGAACCGAAAAAATGGCCCGTTCGCGGGATTCACCCGGCATCCGACTGTTCTAGACGCCTGATCGGCCAAATGGTTCGCAGGAATCCAGCAAAATATTCACCCGGAGACTTGCGGACGGAGGTTGGCCCCAACAGGTATCCGACCGAGCAGCGCGGGAATCCGGGCTACCGTCTGCCCTTTTTTCGAGCGGTCGGGTTCAGCAGCCAACCGGCCACCTCGACCGCGGTCAGCAGGACAAGCACCAACAGGACAAGCAGCGTTGCCTTGCCCCGTGTGGCTACAACGATCAGGCCTCCCAAGACAACGGCCACCGTCAATCGCGGCGATAGGTTCCTGGTCAACACGAGCACCTGCGGCAGGGCAAACCAGAGAACGCCCAGGGTCAGTCCAATCCGCAGGCACATACTGCCCAGTGCATAGAGCGTCCCGTCGCGGTAAATCGTCAGGAGAACGGTCGCCAGTCCCAGGAAGACCAGGGCCATGAATCCCAGCAGGTGACGACGCGCCTTCTCGCTCAGCATGTCGTCACACGTCCGTGACGAGCTCGTCGTAGAATTTCAGGAAGTTCTTGTTGTCGTCGCTGTCCAGGAACTTGATCGCTGCCTGCGGATGACTGTTCAATTGTCCCGTCACGTTGTACGGCAACAGCGCACCCCACTGATACCTGGTCCGCAATGGCTCGACATGCTCCTGAAGCAGTTTGACCACGGGCCGGAGGTGGAATTTGGGATTCCGCAAGAATCCCAGCAGCAATTCCAACGGGCAGTTGCCCGCACCCCGACCAAGACCTCCCATCGTCGCATCGGCCCGGTTGGCACCCAGAATAATGGCCTCGATCGTATTCGCAAACGCCAACTGCAAGTTGTTGTGCGCGTGGATTCCGATCTCTTTGCCCGTACCTTCCATCGCGTGGGAGTACTTGGTGTATAGAATATCGACCTGCTCCCGATAAAGATGTCCATAACTGTCCACGATGACCATCGCGCCGGCTGGCGTGGGCTTGATTGCCTCCAACACCGTGTCGATCTCGTTCTCACTGATCGCCGACACGGCCATCAGGTTGGCGCTCGTCTCGTACCCCATGTCATGGGCATGCTGGATCATCTCGACCGCTTCGGAAACCTGGTGCGCGTAGAATGCCACTCGGATCATGTCCAGAACGCTCTGGTCTCGCGGGACGATCTGCTCGCGCCAATCGCTCTTCGTGGCGTCGGCCATAGCGGCGAGCTTCAAGCCTGTTTCCTCGGGATCGTGGCCCTCGAAAACACGGTTCAGGTGGTCTTCGTCGCAGAACTTCCACGGACCGTATTGTTCGGTGGAGAACAACCGGGGCGAGTTCTTATAGCCGACTTCCATGTAGTCGACACCCGCTTCGATACAGGCCATGTACACCGCGCGGACAAATTCGTCGGAGAATTTGTGTGCGTTGACGAGGCCACCGTCGCGGATCGTGCAATCCAGCACTTTTAGTTCAGGTCGGTAAGTAATCCAGGGTGCCTTTCCGGAATTCATGGCAGGGGCTCGCAGTTAGGTGTGATGGAACGTGCGGAGTTTGACAGAAGTCCTCTGTCAATGTTCTCCGCTATTCTGGTTCCATCCGCCGTCCGGTGCAAGGGTCCTAGCTGCGCTCGGCGCGGGTCGGCTGCGGTCGGCGAGGGGCTCGATCAGGACACCGGGCGAACGGCGCTGAGGCCAGATTCTCTCTCTTGGACTGCCCTGACTACCATGCCTGGCCGCGAAGACCGATATCCCCCGCCGGATAGCCGTAATTTTGTAGCATGCGGCCGTGGAATCCGCCATACCACTGTGGATACAGCTCGGGAGTCATGCTCCACGTTGGGCCCGGTTGGCTCATTTCGTGCGGTTCGGTCGGATTGGCTGCAGCAGCAGGTGGAGCCAGCGGGGCTCGGGCGGCTGCCGCTCGGCGCTGCACGATTCTGTCTCGCACCGAGGCTTCGGCCAAGTGACTCGACATCATGCCGAGCAGAACCAGCGGCAACAGGATTTTCACGAACTGCATCGCCTTGTCTCCTTGGAAAAAGAATCCGCCTGCTACCTTCTCTACCACGCGGCGAGCCGTTGGCAACTCGTTTGGCCCGAACCCGGAGGAATCATTGCCTTCCGCCCGGCAGGTGGAGACGATTGTCCAACTTGACAGCGGTGTGCGGGGCGTGTGGAATTCGTGGACGAGGAAAATGATGAAATCGCAAGAGCAGTTTTTGGACGTGATCGATCGCGACGAGGCGGAACGGCGATTCCATGCCGCGGTTTCGCTGCGGCCGCTGGGCGAAGAATGGGTGCTGCTGGCCGAGTGCCTGGGAAGGGTATTAGCCCGAGACGTCGTGGCCGCGGTCGATGTTCCCTCGTTCGACCGATCGAACTTCGACGGATTCGCGGTTCGCGCCGAGGATACCTTCGGTGCGGCCGAAGAGGAGCCGCGCCGCCTGAAATTGCTGCCCGAATCCATCGCAACGGCCGTGGTGACGCAGACCGAGGTGCAGCCTGGAACCTCCATGGGCATCGCGACGGGCGGAATGTTGCCGCGCGGGGCGGACGCGATCGTTATGATCGAGCATACGGACGCCGTCGGCGAAGAACTTCTGGTCCGCCGCGCAGTCAACGCGGGTGGAGGCGTGGCGTTTGCCGGCACCGACATTGCCTCCGGGGAAACCGTCCTGCGCACCGGCGACCGGCTGACCAGTCGCGAGACGGGGGTTTTGGCGGCAATCGGAGTCGATCGCGTGGCGGTTTGGCGTCGGCCGCGTGTCGCGGTGATCTCGACGGGCGACGAGATCATTCCGCCGGGCGAGCCGATGCGGCCGGGCATGATCTACGACAGCAATGCCCGGATCATCGCCGACGCCGTGCGAGAACTGGGGGGCGAGCCGGTCGAGTACGGAATCGTCCGCGACGATCTGCCGCTGCTGCGCCAGCGAGTCGAGGAAGCGCTGGCCGGGTGCGACGTGGTGCTGTTGTCGGGCGGGACGAGCAAGGGCGAAGGCGATCTCTCGTACCGAGCCGTCCGCGAGCTGACCGACCCCGGCATCGTCGCCCACGGAGTTGCGCTCAAACCGGGCAAGCCCATCTGTCTGGCCGCCAGCGCGGGGAAAGCGGTCGTGATCCTGCCCGGATTCCCCACCTCGGCGATCTTCACCTTTCACGAATTCGTGGCACCCGTGCTGCGCCGATTGGCCGGACGTGGAATCGAATCGCCGCCGGTCGTGCCGGCCCGGTTGGCGGTCAAAGTCAACTCGGAGATCGGCCGCACGGAATACCTGCTGGTCGGTCTCGTTCAGTGTGGCGAGACAACCGAAAACGAAGTCAAGCTGGCCGCGTATCCGATGGGCAAGGGCTCCGGGTCGGTCACCACCTTTAGCCATGCCGACGGTTTCGTGACGATCGACCGGCATCAGGAGATCGTCGAACAAGCGGCCATCGTTCAAGTCCAATTGCTGGGCCGCGATCTGCCGCTGGCCGATCTGGTGGTGATCGGCAGCCATTGCGTCGGATTGGACTGTTTGCTGGGGCTGCTGCAGCAAGCCGGGTTTCGCACGAAGTTTCTGGCGGTCGGCTCGACCGCGGGACTCGATGCCGTCCGGCGCGGCGAATGCGATCTGGCCGGCATGCATTTGTTGGATCCGGCCACGGGCGAGTACAACCGTCCGTACCTCAGCCCCGGCCTGGTTTTGATCCCCGGCTACGGACGCCTGCAGGGCGTGGTTTTCCGGCGCGGCGACCAGCGGTTCGAAGGGCGATCGGCGGAAGAGTCCGTCGCGGCGGTCAAGACCGATTCGGCCTGCGTGATGGTCAACCGCAATCAGGGCAGCGGCACGCGGATTCTGATCGACCGATTGTTGGGCGGCGCCAAGCCCCGTGGCTACCCCGTCCAATCCCGCAGCCACAATGCCGTTGCGGCCGCGGTCGCGCAAGGCCGTGCCGACTGGGGCGTCGCTATCCGCGGCGTGGCTGATCTCGCCGGACTCGGCTTTCTGCCGTTGACCGAGGAACGCTACGATTTCGTCGTGCCCCAATCGCGAATCGACCGCCCGCCCGTCCGCGAACTGCGGCGACTGCTCGCCGATCCGTCCGTCCGGCAGAAATTGGCCCGTCTTGGGATGACCTTGTAGTCGAACAAATCAAACCACCCGTGCGGTAGTTCTTCGGGCAATTCCTGCATCTCGTTTGACCCGAATTCCGAGTGTTATGATAATGGAATTCGAGTTGGCGCAACCCGTTTCGCCGGGCGATGTTGCTTTTTGTCAACAAATCTCACGGAAATAGCCCGCGGACGCGGTAGGAGCCGATCGAGCAAGGACCAAACGAATGCCACTCTTCCGCTGGATCACCCGTTTGATGAGCGTCTCCGTTCAGGAAACGCCAAGACTGGACCCGCACGTCCAGTTGTCGATCACTCGATTGGAAGAACGTCGGGTGTTGAACGCGGACGCCAGCTTAGTCGGCAGTCAAATGCCGTTGGCCGATTGTTCGCCCGTGACGGAGGAACTGGAGCTACCGACGAGTCTCTGCAACAGCGGCGGAGGTCCGATCACGGCCTCGGTGGCTTCCACAATCGATCACGACACACCCCAGTGGCTCTTCGAACTCGCGATTGCCAACGCGGCCCAGAACCAAGAAGTCGTTGTCACCACGGTGGAAGACTCTGCCGAACTGAATGCCTTCCTCACGATGGTCCAGGCTCTGCCCGCGCAAGACGCTCCAGTCACGATCGTCGCAGGACTTGCCGAAGGAACGTACTCAGGTCTGAACCTGAGTCTGCCGTCAAACGTGACGCTGGTCCTCGATGGCCAGGGCGGTGGCGTGACGATCGTGGGCGGTTCTCCCGCGCTGGAAGTAACGTCCGGACAGGTCATCGTGCAAGACGGCGTGACGTTCAGCGTTTCCAGCGACGATCCCACGATCGTCGTTCAGGCGGGCGGCTGGTTGACGCTGACCGACACGATCGTGCATGAATCGGACGGCTTCGATCAGTCCGCCATTTTGGTCCACGCGGGCGGTGAACTCGACCTTTCCAGTGGCGATAACACGCTCAACGTGCGCGGTGCCGGGCAATTGATGACTTGGCAGGACTCGGCCTCGCTAGACATCGTCGGCAATACACTGCAACTCAACGGCAACCTTCTCGACACCTCGGAACGGGCCGACAATTTCGAGATCGAGGATCGCATCACACATGCCCTCGACAACGGCACCTTCGGTCGGGTCACCTGGGTGCCGGACAGCGTCTACGTGACGACTAGCACGCTGGGAATCCAGCGCGGAATCGATGTCGCCGATGCCGGAGACACGGTCCATATCGCTGCGGGTACGTACGTGCATACGGGACAGATCGATGTCGACAAGTCCGTCACGATCATCGGCGCCGGTCAAGACGAAACGATCATCCGACGTTCCGGACAGGCAACGGGCACGGAACTCCGGACGGTCCAGGTGAATGCCCCGGACGTGACGTTCCAGAGTTTGCAGTTCGCAGGCTGGACCGACGTACCGTCGAATGCCAACGTGGGCAACGGCTACCTGGTGTGGCTCGACACTCCCGCCGATCACACGACCTTTGACGACGTGCGTTTCGACGGCAACGACATCCGTGTCGCGATCTATGTCGGCACGAGAAACGATCTGACGGTCACCAACAGCCGATTCACCGGCACGTACTTCCGAGCCGCGATCCGCGGGGCGGGCGAGCGGATGTTGATCTCGCACAACCGCTTCGAAGAGAGCCATTACTGGTACAGTCCGATCTACATGGAATATGGCGCGCCGACCAGCGGCGAGATCTCGTTCAATTACTTCGCACATCGTGTGGGCGTGAACAATCAGGTGTACGGGGACTTCAAATCGGACGGCACGGGACTGTGGGCAATCACCAACTGGCAGCCCAACGCCACGACCTCGGACGGCCTGTACATCGTTCACAACACCTTCCACTTCCAGGATTCCGATCTCGTCAATCAACTGGGCAACCAACCGATTCCCGAGGCCATCCACATCGATCCATTGCTGCCCGCCAGCGGTCCGATCGTGATCCGGGACAACATTTTCCAAGGGTACAAGTACACGGGACCGCAGGCTGGAACGGAACCGCTCTGGCAACCGGCGGGGGGCGTGTTCGAGGGAGCGTTAAGCTTCGACGGATTCGACGACTACGGTTGGTTCGTGGATCCGGATTTGAACATCGGTGCCAATGGCGGATTGTCACTGTGGGTAAATCTGAACGAACTCGGGCGTCAACAAACTCTGGTGCATGGAGCTATGGAGGTGCAGATTGACGCTTCGAACCGGATCTATTTCTATACCAACAAGGCGGATGGTTCGACAGCAACCCTGGTGCGCACCCAGCCTCTCACCTCGATTCTGCAGACCGGTCAGTGGGTCCACGTCGGGATCACTTGGGATCTGAGCACCAAGACGGGGCGGATTTACGTCAACGGTGTCGAAGCTCCCACCGGCTACACGCATGGCCCGGTGCGGAGCGGCTGGAACAATCCGAATCCAACTGCTGGAATCACATTCTTCGTAGGCGACGATCCGACAACTCCGGGACGAAACCTGAACGGGAAGGTAGACGATCTGGCGTTCTTCGATGCAACGCTTACCGCGGGGCAAATGGCCGCATTGGCAAACGCGGGAGGCAACGGGGCGTTGGACGGCCCGGCGGGCAATCTGGTTCTGCACTGGACCTTGGATCAAAGCTCGGGAGCCGTGGCGGCAGATGCGGTCAAGGGACTGCCACTGACCATCGTTCCCGATGGCACTCCGCTGGGCGCCCAAGACACGGCGGAGTGGCGCGACGGCCTAGGTATAGACTTCGGCAGCGGACCAGGCGGCGCCTTGGAATTCGATGGGCTCACCAACTACGCCACTTTCTCCGATCCGGATTTCGACATCGGGACCAATGGATCGTTGGCGCTTTGGGTCAAGCTTGACCAAGTTGGGCGTCAACAGACCCTGATCCATGGCGCGTTGGAAGTCCAAATCGATGCGTCGAACCGCATCTACTTCTACACGAACAAGGCGGACGGAGCGAATGCGACGCTGGTGCGGAGTCAACCCCAGACGCTGGTCGCCGGTCAATGGGTGCATATTGCGCTGACGTGGGATTTGGCTGCCAAGACGGGGAGAATCTATGTCAACGGCGCAGAAGTCAGTTATCTGAACGGACCAGTTCGCACTGGCTGGAACAACCCGAACCCGACTGCGGGTCAGCAGTTCATTGTCGGCAACGACCTAACCGCTCCCCAGAAGGGCACGGATCGCCGTTTCCTCAACGGACTGATGGACGACGTTGCGTTTTTCGACAAGACGCTGACGTTGGCCGAGATTCAGTCGATTCACGCCAACGGGGTCGCGCCCGATGTCAATCTGGCTGCGCATTGGAGTTTCGACACCGCGCCCTCCGACGACGTTTTTGCAGGCGACAGCGGGACGGACATCCCGCTGAATCTCTACCGCGTTCCTCCGCCTCCGCACATTCAAGGCTTTGCGATCAATGCCCCGGCGGGAACTGTGGTGTCGAACAACGTCTTTTTCGACAACGACGTGGATTTCAATCCGCTGGTCAATGATCTAGGCAACAACATCTTCGTGGATCCCGTCCTCAACCTCGGGACAATTCCGGACGAAGATCCTTACCAGATCGCGTTCGGATCGGTCGCGGCCTGGGCATCGACCGAGTACCAAGCCGACTGCTTCACGGATACGCCACACATCGGCGCCTATCAGGGCAATCCGGGCCTCTTCGCCCATGGCGACTTGGTGGTCAACGGCTCCTGCGGGGACGATCTGCTGATCATCGACGCGACCGATCCCGACAACGTCACCATCTCCTTCACGTGGGATCTCGGTGGCCTTCATGAAACGATACTCACCCCGATCCCCTGGACCAACCCGACCGGAGTCATTTTCAACGGGAAACTGGGCGACGACCGCTTCATCATCGTCAATCCGCCGGACGGCGTTTTTACCCTCGACAATCAGATCTTCTTCCACGGCGGAACGGGAGGCGAAGGCAGCCCGCAAGGCAATCCGGAAGGCGACCGTCTCGAAATCGTCGGTGGAACCGCAACAACGGTCGACCACGACTTGACCAACGCCACGGACGGATTCGTGTATTTCAACGGAACGCTCGCGATCTCCTACACCGAACTCGAACAGATCGTCGATACGATCGAGGCAGAAGACCGGCAGTTTGCTCTGCCGGATTCCGAGAATCCCGACGTCACTCTCCAAGACCACGCGGACGGCGGACAGATGGAGTTGTCCGGTTCGACCTTCGTCGATGTCGTGTTCGCCAACCCAAGCGTCACATTGACCATCGACGGCGGCGTGATGGACGATCAAATCGCGGTCGATTCGGTCGATCCAGCCTTCCGCGCCTCGCTGATCATCGACGGCCAAGAGGGTGACGACACCATCGCCCTCGGCGCGAATCTGTTGCTCGGTTCCGCCACTTCTGCCGGTAACTTGACATTGACCGCCGAGGCGATCGACGTTTCCGCCAGCAGTATCGACACCGCCAGCGGAGCCAACGCTGGTTCCGTCATTTTCAACGGCCCGCTCACCGTTTCCGACAACCTCTCTATCAACACCGACCACGCCACGGGCACCGACGGGAATGTCGATTTCAACGGGACGGTGAACAGCAGCGCCGGCGACGGACACGGCCTGATCGTTACAGCGGGCGCTGGCAACGTGACTTTTGCCGAAGCGGTCGGCGCGGGGACCGGCGGAGCGTTGGGCGCCGTGTTGGTCAACAGCTCGGGGGTCACGCGGTTCGCCAGCACGGTCGCGGCGGCAGGTCTGACGACCGATGCGGGCGGCAGCACGGAACTGAACGGTAACGTAACCACCACCGGCGCGCAGGCCTACAACGACGCGGTCGTACTCGACAGCCCGGTCTCGGTGCAAACGACCAACAGCGCGGTGCTGTTCGGCGACACCGTCGACAGCGCGGCGAGCGAGGCCAACTCGCTGACGCTCACGGCGGGCGCCGGGAACGCGACATTCACCGAAGCGGTCGGCGCGGCAACTGACGGAGCGTTGGGGGCGATCACGATCAACAGCGCTGCAGATGTGACGTTTTCCTCGACGCTGGAAACGACGGGGAATGTGACACAAGTGGCTGGAAGCGGGACGACGACGTTCAACGGGACGAGCGGGACGGGGATCGGCGGGAACCTGAGCGTCACTACAAATGCCATCGCGCTGAATTCGGCGACGATCACGACGGTGGGCACGGTCGATCTTGCGGCTCAAAACGCGATCTCGATCCATTCTGGGGCCGGACTAAACGCGGGTGCCAGTACGATCGCGATTGCAGCCAATCAGGACGGAACCGGCACCCAGGGGTTCACGCAGGCCGACGGCATGGTGATTCAAACGACGAACGATAGCGAGGATGCGATTCACATCGCGGTGGGCGGTGGCGGCGGGGCGGCGATTGCGGCTCTGCAAACGGGCGACGATGGACGAGTGACGATCGTTGCGGGTGGACCGATCTCGGACACCAACGGCGATGCGATGAACATCACTGCCGGATCGGCGTCCCTGACCGCCGCGGGCGGCATCGGAAGCAGTGACGCCTTGGAGACCGCGATCGACGTTCTGGCGTTTCGCAATCTGAGCACCGGCGATGTCCAAATCACCAACACCGGAGATCTGGCCATCGGCACGTTGGGGACAGTGGTCGGAGGCAGCGCAGGGACGGGCAGTATTGCGCTCAAGGCCGACGGCGATATCGACATTGTCAATGATATCCAGACAAGTGGTGGAGCACTGGAAAACGGCGAGGGATTGATCCTGATCGATGCGGGCGGATCGATCAATCTACAGGACGGTGTCGTCGTCCAAACCGGCACGGGGCAGGTGAAGGGTTTGCCGACCGAGAATGAAGCGAACGAAACGGTGCCGACACCACCGCCGCCGATCGCGGTGGTCGTGGTGCCGGTGGATCAAGGCGGCTCGAACGTCAATTCAGCCGGAATTGGGTACATCGATGTAACGGTGAACGATCCGGGCGTCGTAAACTATCAGATCGAAGTTGATTGGGGAGACGGTACGGTCTTGACGTATCGACCGGAGGGCACATTCTCGGGCGGGAATGATTTCGTATCGGAAGACACCTATCGTTTGAGTTACGTCTATCAGCCGGACAACTTGCCGGATCCAGAGAATCCGGCGGCACCGATTCCGGTCAAGGTGACGATCCGGTACGATGGCCGCAACGTAGAAGATTCGGCTGGCGGATTCGTCCGCGGCATCGTGTTCCGCGAGGGCGGGGGTGAGCTTTCCACGACAGTCGAGACGGAATTGACGGTGCCGGGAACCGGGCTGTTTGGATTCGTCAAGGTGACCGAGTCGGTGATCGTGCCCGTCGAGTTGCGTCCGATAACGCCCGTGGTGTACGTACTGACCGACGTCGCTCCCACGATCCGGCAGGAAGAAATGTACGCTTTGCAGGCGGCCGCCGCGGAGCAGGCTTCGATCGGCGCGATGCGGATCTTCTTCCGGCGCGTCGACGCGGCGGGCAAGGAAGGTCCGGATGTGGAATTGCCGCTCGACGCTTTCGACCGCGGCCTGGACACGCTGTTCCGCAAGTTTCCCAACGGACACTACCGGGTGTACTTGCAGGAAGCCAACTCGCAGCGCATTCGTCTGATTCGCGAAATCCACGTGTACCAGGGTCGAATCGTGCCGGCCGATTTCCGCGACGATGTCATGGAACGTCAGCCCGGCAGCGATTCCGGCGAGAGTCCGAACGGCGCGGCGGCCGAGTCGCAGGCCGAACCCGCCGGCGCAGAGCAGCCGGTCGGTCCCGCTGCTGACGATCCACCGGCTGATCCCGCCGCTGGCGAGCAGCAGGACACGGGGGCCGCCGGTGCCGCTGCGCTGGCGGCTTGGAGCGCGCGCCGCCGGATCGACCGGTTGGATCGCGCCTTGGAGCAAGCAGGAAGAACGGGAACGAAATTCGGCCGTCGGCGGAGACGGATGAGCAGCGATCAGCAGAATTGACGGCACTACCGGAGCATGACGAACGATGGCCAAACTTCCTCCGTCTTCGGACGAACCATCCAAACCGCGCGCTGACAAGACGGTCCCGGACATCGCCGTCGATAAGACGATCGAGTACGACAGCCCCCCGGCCGAGAAGCCGAAACCGCGTGCTGACAAGACGGTCCCGGACATCGCCGTCGATAAGACGATCGAGTACGACAGCCCCCCGGCCGAGAAGCCTAAACCGCGCGCTGACAAGACGGTCCCGGACATCGCCGTCGACAAAACGATCGAATACGACAGTCCCCCGGCCGAGAAACCCAAACCGCGCGCTGACAAGACGGTTCCGGACGTCGCCGTCGACAAGACGATCGAATACGCGGGGCCGCCGTCGGGCAGGACGCCCTCGAATCGCCGTCCCGCTGCAACGTCGACGCAGCCGACGGTCAACATCGACAGCGCCGCAGCACCTTCGGCAGCGGTCGGACAGACGGCGGCAACCCTGGACGACGCCGTTGCGCCGCAAGAGCTGGAATCTCACATGACGGCCGTCTGGGGCGAAGACATCAGCGCCTCGCGACCGGGCATGACGATCAAGGGCAAGCTCTCGAAGACCGTCTCGCACGGTGCCACCTTGGTCATCGGCCAGCGTGCCATGCGAGTGGCGGAAGAGGCCGAACCCGACACGGGCGGCACGGATTACGACCTGCTGAACGTCCTGGGCGAAGGCGGGATGGGCGTCGTGTATTCGGCGCGCCAGGCCTCGATCAACCGCGACGTTGCGGTCAAGATGCTGAAATCGCACACAGCGACGGATGAACGGCAACGGCAGAAGTTCCTCTCCGAAGCGGTGATCACCGGCGACTTGGACCACCCGAACATCGTGCCGATCTACGAACTGGGCGCCAACCGCGATGGGGCCCTGTTCTATTCGATGAAGCGAGTCCAGGGCACTCCCTGGGACAAGAAGATCGGCACATTGTCGCTGAACGAAAATCTGGCAATCCTGATGCGAGTTGCCGATGCGGTGGCGTTCGCGCACGCGCGCGGCGTGATCCATCGCGACCTGAAGCCGGAAAACGTGATGTTGGGCGACTTCGGCGAAGTCCTGGTGATGGACTGGGGGCTGGCGATTCCCACGGCGGAATTCCACAAAAGCGAAGGGATCGAGGTCGCCGGCAACATGGGCGGCACACCGGCCTACATGGCGCCGGAGATGGCCCGCGGTCCGTTCGAGCGGATCACCTATGCCAGCGATATCTATCTGCTGGGCGCGATCCTGTTCGAGATCATCACCGGCACGCCGCCCCACTCCGGCGCCGACGTGATGAAATGCCTGTCTGCTGCAGCCCGGAACCACATCGTCCCGACGGACAAGCAGGGCGAGTTGCTGGACATCGCGATGACGGCGATGGCCACCAGTCCGACCGACCGCCACGCCTCGGTGCGCGACTTCCAGGACGCGGTTCGCGGATACATGTCGCACGTCGAAAGCATCGCCCTCGCCGCGCGCGCCGAGCAGGAACTGGCCGAAGCGCGGCGCAGCGAGGATTACCAGGAATACGCCCGCGCCGTGTTCGCGTTCGAAGAGGCGCTCGGCCTGTGGCCGGGTAACGCCGAGGCGCAGCGAGGCGTCGTGACCGCCCGCACGGAATATGCCCGTTGCGCTCTGCACAAGGGCGATTTCGATCTCGGGCTGTCCCTGCTGGATCCCCAGCGCGACGAGCAGAAGGACTTGTACGTCGAATTGGACCGGGCAAGGCAGGAACGGGACGCCCGGCAACGGCGCTTGAAGCAAACGCGGCGCGTCGTGGCCGCGCTGCTGGCTCTGGTGTTTCTGGTGGTTTCGGTGGGGCTGGTCGCGGTGAACTACCAGCGGCAGGCGGCAGTGGCAGCCCGGCAGGTCGCGGAAACCGAACGGGAGCGAGCCGAAGCCGAGCGGATTAAGGCTGAAGCTGAGCGGATCAAGGCCGAAGCCGCGCGGGACGCCGAAGCGCTGGCCCGCAGCCAGGCGGAGGCAGCGCGCCGAGCCGCAGAACAGGCCCAGGAACAAGAGCGGCAAGCCAAGGAAAAGGAGCGACTGGCCAAAGAAGAGGAACGGCAAGCGAAAGAGGCAGCAATCGCGGCTCAAGAGAAAGAACGCGAAGCCAAGCTGGCTGCCGAACTGGCCGAACAGCAAGAGCGCGAAGCCAAGCTGGCCGAGGCGCGCGAGCGGGCGAACGCCGAGTACCAGGCCTACGTCGCCCTGATTGGTCTGGCCGCGGCCAAGATCGACGAAAACGCCTACAACGCGGCCCGCGAACTGCTGGACGAGTGCCAAGCGAATCTGCGCAACTGGGAGTGGGGACGCCTGAAGTTCCTGTGCGAACAGGGCTCGCGCGTCCGCGACGCCGGCGCGCGTCTGGAATCGGTCGCCGTTTCGGCCGACGGAAACCGTTTCGCTGCCGGCGGCTGGGAAGGGTTGGTGAACATCTGGCAGCGCGGGACGGACGATCCGCCGCGATCCATCCCACACGATCCGACCAGCTTCGTCTACGATGTAGCGTTTTCGCCCGACGGTCGGCTGCTGGCCACCGGCAGCAGCGACCGCGCGGGAGGCTTCCTGCGGTTGTGGGATGCCGATACCGGGCAACTGGTCCGGCGGCTCGACGGGCACGACGATACGGTGTTGAGCGTCCGCTTTTCGCGCGACGGCCAGCGGCTATTGACCAGTTCGTACGACAACACCGCGCGGCTCTGGGACGTGGCGAGCGGGCGCGTCCTGCAGACCTTTGCCGGACACGACTGGTGGGTGTGGTCCGCCCGGTTCTCGCCGGACGAGCGGCGCATCGTCACCGCCAGCCACGACGGGACGGTGTTGATCTGGTCGGTCGAGACGGGGCAGCCCGTCGGGCCGCCTTTCATGGGACATCGCCGCGGCGACAGTCAAGCGCCCGTCTACATCGCCGAATTCTCGCCCGTCGCCGATCCGCCCATGGTCGCGTCGGGAGGCTTGGACAGCCGCGTCCTGCTGTGGAATCCGGACGAGATCCAGCCGTTCGACTACGAGGCGGTGATCCAGGGCGAACGCACGACACCGCAGCCGTTCGTCGAATTGAAGGGACACCGTGCCGCCGTGCGGAGTCTGGCTTTCTCGGCCAACGGCACGATCCTGTTGAGCGGCTGCCAGGACAACGCGGTCAATGTTTGGGACGTGCCGGCCGGCCAACTGATCAAGTCGCTGCGCGGCCACGGCGGCGGCGTGCTCAGTTGCCGGTTCACCGACGATGACCGAGTGGCCGTCTCGGCCAGCCACGACAAGACGGTCCGGTTCTGGGACATCGACGGCTACGAGGAGGCTCGCGTGCTGCGCGGCAAGATTCTGGACGGGCATCTGGATGCCATCTTGGCCGCCTCGTTCTCGCGCGACGGTCGGCAAGTGATCACCGCCAGCCGCGACCGGTCGGCCAAGCTTTGGGACGCCGTTAGCGGCCAGGAAACGAGGATGTTCCGCGAGGGCCACGAATTCACCACCTCGACCGTGACGTTCTTCCAGCAGGACACGCGTCTGCTGACCTCGGCGCTGGATAACTCGACGCGGATCTGGGACGTGGCCACCGGCAGCGAACAGGTCGAACTGCGGCTGATGGGCACGGGCCTGCACGGCGCCGCCTCGGTTTCGCCGGATGGCCGCTGGATTCTGACGGGCGGCAATCTGGTCAAGGACGACCAGGGCCAGAGCGGCTGGATCGCGCAACTGTGGGACGGCGCAAGCGGCGAGCAAATCCGCGAATTGCGGGGCCACGATTCCGAAGTCACGGCGGTGGCGATTTCGCCCGATGCCCAATGGCTCTTCACCGGCGACCGCAACGGCCGCTGCATCCTGTGGGACCGGGCAACCGGCCAAGAGCGCCGCCGATTCTCGGATGACGGCCCGATCCACGCGGCCGTCTTTTTGCCGGACGGTCAGCGGTTGTTGACGGCCAACGACTATCGCAGTGTCCGCCAATGGCAACTGCCCGATTGCCGCGAGATCGATACGCTGCGTTTGGAGCATCCCGGAGCGGTCGTGTCGATGTCGGTCAGTCGGGACGGGCGACTCGCACTGACAAGCTGCACGGACGGCCTGGTGCGTCTGTGGGACGTGGACCAGGCGACCGTCGTCCGGTCGCTGCCCGTACGAGGCGGCCGAGCCGCCGTCGCGGAAAACCTGCGTCAGGCCATGCAGGAAGTCGGCTGGGACGAGCGGCAATTGGCGGTGGCCAGCCGCGTTGACCAAGCGGTGATCGCCGAACTGTTGGCCGCCGACCGCGACGGCGCGCCGGAGATTCTCGCCTCGTTGTCCAAGGCACTGGAGATCGCGCCGGATCGACTGGTCCGTATCGTGGTCTCGGTCACCCTGTCGCCTGATGGCGAAACCGGATTGACGGTCGCCGCCGAGGACCGGGTGGTGCGCTGCTGGGATCTGCGCGACGGCCGCGAGATCACCTTCCCTCAGGAGCAGAACCGTCTGGGTCCGTTTCTGGATTTCGGCGGACGTCGCCGCGGAATCGTCTGGGCTGCCAGTTTCTCGGGGCAGGGCAACCAAGTGGCTACGGCCGGCGGCGACTCGGCCCGGCTCTGGGATCTGCGCCGCGCCGCGCTGCCGGGCGAACGGGAGTTGATGGTGTTCAGTCCGCACGGGTCCGTCGCGTCCGCCGACCTTTCCCCCGACGGCCGCTGGGTGGTGACCGCAAGCTGGGATCGCTCGGCCCGCATCTGGGACGCCCAAACGCGCCAAACGGTTCGCAAGCTGGGACGAGAACAAGATTCGCTGGCCGATCAGCACCAGGGTCGAGTCAACGGGGCCGTATTCTCGCCGGATGGCCAACGCATCTTGACCGTCAGCGACGACGGCACGGCCAAGCTCTGGACGGTTGGCACTTGGCAACTGGAGCGAACGCTGAGCGGGCACACCGGCCCCGTGTTGCACGGCGCCTTCTCGCACGACGGGACGCAGATCGTCACCTCGTCCGAAGACACGACGGCGCGTCTGTGGGACACCGCCACGGGCAAGGAACGGCTCGTGCTGCGCGGACACGATCTTGCCGTGCTGCAAGCCGCCTTTTCCACGGACGACCAGCGGTTGGTCACCGGAAGCGACGACAACACGGCCATCGTTTGGGATCTGCAGCAAAATCCGCCGGCGAAGATCCATACGCTCGGTGGCCATACCGCGGGCATCACTTCGGTCGCGTTCCTGCCGGATGAAATGTCGACACGCATCTTGACGGGCAGCAAGGACTACACGGCCATCCTCTGGGACGCGACGACCGGGCAGGAGATCATGACGCTGAAGGGACACCTGCAAGAGGTCACCGCCGTAGGGTTCTCGCCCGACAGCCGCTTCGCCTTGACCGGCAGCCGCGACGGCACCGCCATCCTTTGGCTCACCCAAGGCTGGCGCGAACCCAACGCGACGAACGAGACGGCGCCGGTGAAGCCGGCCGGGACCGCGACCCGCTGAACACAGCAGGGCGGATCTTATCGGGGCCACTGCAACTTGCGCCACCCTCCCGCCGGTGACAAGGGAGGGTAGAATACTTCGAAGTCAGAACCTCTGATCCGCCGTCCGAAGACACGAGAAACTCGGGCGAATCGCATGTGGCCGCGTGAGAATCGAGTGAGATCAGCCTAAACGCAAAGAAGCGAAGAGCGCAGAGAATTCCCCCTTTGCGTTCTTCGTTCCTCTGCGTTCTGGGTCACCATATTTTCCCGCCATATCAGGAGTTCTGAAGGTGCGTCGGGATTTTCAGCCCGACGACGGTCATTTCTGGCTTTGACTCAAGGAGCACGTACTCATGCTGACCCCCGAATCCAGCCGGCCCAACGATCAGAACGCCCTTGCGCTCAGCCGTCTGCGCATCGGCATCTCGATTTCCGAGAGTCCCGACGATGAGCTGGCGGCCCGCGGATTGAGCCACACGCAGTTGGACGGTGCCTTCGTCGAGATCGCCCGCCAACTGCTGGCGGCCGGAGCAAGCTTGGCCTACGGCGGCGATCATCGCGTGGCGGGATTTTCCCAAACGCTGTTCGATCTGCTGCGGACCTACGATTTGCCGGACACGCCGAATGCGGAGCGGATCCGCAACTACTTGGCTTGGCCCCTGTACCTGTCGCTTGATACGGCAGACCGCGAGGCCTTGAAAGCCGTTGCCCAAATCATCGAAGTTCCGCCTCCGGACGATCTGGGCATCGACGCCCGAACGTTCATCGCGCCCGATACGGCGGCGGGTCGCCGGGTGTGGTCCCGCTGTCTGACGGCCATGCGACGGCGGATGAACGACGAGACCGACGCTCGGATTTTTCTCGGCGGTCGTGTGACGGGATTCAAAGGCAAGTATCCCGGCCTGGTCGAGGAAGCGCATCTGGCCATCACCGCCGGCAAGCCCGTGTACCTGCTCGGCGGCTTCGGCGGCTGCACTGCGGCCATCATCGAAGCGATCCGCGGCTCAACCCCGCCGGGTCTAACCGTCGAACACCACCGCCAATCCGATCCCGTCTACGCGGAGCTGCTCGACACCCAGTCGCTCGCCCCGGACTCGCCGGTCGATTACCAAGCGATCGCGAACGACCTTCATCGAGCCGGAGTCCGCGGTCTGAACAACGGCCTGAGCGACGACGATAACCAGCGTCTGTTCGAAACCTGCAACCTCGACGAGATGGTCGCGTTGGTCGTCAAAGGACTGGGGAGCACCGCGTAGGCATCATTCGGCAAATGGCGGACGCCATTCCACACCCCTCAGACGAGGCGGCATCAGGCCGTGATTCCACGGAGAATGCGACGGGCGTCATGCCCGAAAGCCCAACCGTCAAACAACTTCTGCTCGTTCGACCTATAAGGGCCGAATCTCAGGAATTTCGAGTTTTTCAGCAAGATCGTTGTCCGAATCGGCCTCCGAATGCCATAAGAAGATTGGAGGGGTGAAGGAACGGTTTGGAATCGGCTTTCGGCCGACCGCGACAAGTTCCGTCGCCCTTCCCGGGCCCAGTCGAGCTTGTTGACGACCACGAATCGCGTCGGTTTCTGCATGACGATCGGATCATGCCGGAATTGCAGCAGGACTTCCGGGAGCGGATTGCGATGGAGAATGGGTGGAAGAGGTGCTCTACGATGCGACCGGCACGCGGGTCAAGTTCTTCCAAACCGGGGATATCGACGAATTGTCGCGATGGTGCTGAAGGGGCTGGAGGCAGCATTCATGAATGAGATTGAACGAAATTCACCACCAAGCAATGGGACGCCAGTCAGAAACGCTGTGTGGCCCGTTCGCTTCCTGGCCGCAAACGTTCAACGTTTGACGAACTGGCTCTGCGGTTACGATTTCTTCATTTCGTACCACTGGGCCAGCGGCGGCACCTACGCTGTGAATCTGGCAGCCCGCCTGCGGGAAAAGGGCTACGAAGTCTTCCTTGACCGCGCGGAATATGCCATGGGCGACGACTGGAAAAAGGTTGGCGAAATCGCCCTTTACAACACACAGCGACTGGTTCTGATCGCAACCCGGGAAGCCGTCTTCGAATCGAGGCCCGTTGAGCGAGAAGTCGTCCTATTCACCGATCGAGGCCGGCAGATCATCCCGATTTTTTTCGATGAGCTCTTTGACGCGGAAAGAACGGCAGGCCAAGCGACATCGAGAGTCCTCGATCGGTTTCCCAACTCTAAGCTCCACATCGAGGACAGGAGCGACAACCTGTTGAAAGGCCCACCACCCCAGATTGTTAACGATTTGGCAGCGACGCATGGTATCATGAGGCGCCGGAGACTTCGGTTTGTGTTGACGACCACTGCTTTGTGCTTGCTCGTGGCTTTTTCCATCTTTGCCGGCGTGTCGTGGATTAACGCCTTGGCCGCGAAAAAAGACGCGAGGGAGAATGAGGCAAGAGCAACCCGCCGTGCCTACAACTCGCAAGTCGCCGTAGCGGACATCACAGAAGCGATTGATCCGTCGACAAGCCTATCAATCCTACATTCGGCCCGCCGTGAAGAACTCCTCGATTTCAACTGGCGCTGGGTAAATCGCCGCGCTTCTAGAGATACGATTTTGGGAAAAAGCCTCGACGTCAGTCCTCGCCAGTGGTCTACCATGTTGCAGGGCCAGTTTGCATTCCCTTGGACGGAGAGCATTGGACCCTACGTTCTTTCGGAACGAGCCACACCTGTTCCGCTGCCGATCTTGAACGACTCGGTGGTTACCTGCGAGGTTTCGCCTCGCTCGACGCATGTTGCATGGGCCGATAGCAACGAAGTCACTGTATTTGATGTACGCTCCGGCAGGATTCTCCGCACGTATCAACCGCCGGACGGTATAGCTGTCTGCCTCGCCTTTTCGTGGGACGCGGCATTCTTAGCATTTTGCACGAATCACGGTCGAGTCTTCGTAGCACGAATGTCGGACGATTCCAAAACGCTCGAAGAGATTGAGTTCGCCTCGCAAGCCCCAGCTGTTACCGTCGCGTTCGGGAAGAATTGGGATGGTGCCACTGTCCTATTCGTAGGGAGCCATTCTAGAACCATTGAATTCAGAATGCCCGACGAACACGAGTACGGGGTGAAGAAGACTCTGGAAATAGAAGGGACTCTTTGCGCCTCCGTGGCCTCCCGATGGCAAATCGCAGTTGCGCCGAATATCCGCAACATAACGGAGCTTCACATTCGCGAGAAATACCGTTCCGATGACATCTCTCAAGTCGCCCGATTCGAAACCAGAACGTATGAAACAGACCAGGGAAACGAAGGAGAATTCGGTGCTGTCTCGTTTTCCTCTAGCGGTGCGCTCCTGGCTACGCGACACGTAGGTGGCCGGATGGATCCTTACGTGAACATTTGGGACGTCGAGGCAGCGACCTTAGTTGCACAGATCAAACCCGCCGGCTGGGGCCAAATTCTACGATTCTGGCCAACGGATGATATATTGTTGTTCGGCGATGGCTTGGCAGATGTGGCATTCCTTGATGTGGCGCAGGTGCCGCGGAGGTGGTCGCTCGAATCTCCATCCGGATATGAACTGCCGGGAGCGCAAGTGCCGCGAAGATTGTCGTTTGAATCTCCATCTGGATATGAACTGCCAGGCGAACTGCGCCAGTTGGGGTTCTCTATTGACGCGGGGAAAGAAGTCTCGGCCACTGACACTCAAGACGGCAGAGAACTGATGGCCGAGTCGCGCGACGGGCTCATGAAGGTCTTTCGCGTGGCCTGTCCAGAAAAGGAGCCCAATCATGAATGGCGATTCTTTCGTGGTGGGGAACGCGTCGAACTCCAGGGCAGTACGCAGGGTATGGACCTCTGGGCGTTTTCTCCAGACGGACGCACGCTCGCGGCGGTTGGGCTGCATACCTCCGATTCCAGCAGATATTCCGAATTGGTTCTGTGGGATCCCGTTTCGCGCGAACAGCGATATCGGCGACGGATTTCCGTGAATGCCTTCGACAAGAGACGCGACGAGGGAAGCGAGAACAGGGACGCTTGGTTCTTTCGGTTTTCGAACGATTCGCAGTCACTCGGACTCGCTGTCGAGAGCCAACTGTTCTTATGGCAGACACGTCGAATTGATGCGCCGTGGGAACAGCTACGTTCTCTTGGCGTTCAGCGAGCGGTGGGCGATCGAAGATGACAGACTAAAGAAATAGACGTTTCCTCTCCTTCTCTACGGCACGGTTCTGACGCCCTTTCGACGACGAGAAATCCCATGACCTGGAACGAATTGATCATTCTGGTCGATGCCGAGGGTTTGATCCGCGAGTTGGGACTGGACTGGCTGCTGGACGGCGGCGGTTCGCCGGGGGACAAGGACCGGGCGTTGGCTTGGGACGTGTTGGTCGAGTTGCGGACGCGGATCAGTACGCAGCCGCTGCATTTCTTGGACGGAGACGAAGCGACGGCGCTGGACAGTCTGTACAGACTGTTTCAGATCGTCCGGGACGTGCTGAAGAAGCACGGCGCGGATGCCCAGCAGACGGCGGCGGTGGTCGTGGCGGTGCTGAACCAGGTGATCCGGCCCTTCACTGCCCAATGGCATCGCCGGAAAGTGGCGGGCGATCTGGCGCGGGACGATGCGTGCCGCGAGTTCCGTGGCGAACTGCGAAAGGTGCAGCAGAAGTTGGTGCTGGCCGAACGGCTGCTGGAAGCGGTCGCCTGCGGCGGCGCGGTCACGGCCAGGACGCAGCCGACGTCGCCGGGGACGCGAGTCGAATCGGGCGACAGCATCGCGTTCGATCGGCTGCTGGGACTGCCATCGGTGCCGGCGAGCGGGGACGATGCCGAGCAGATCCTCCAGCGGGAACGGGTGGAGATCGAGGATCGACGCGCGGCGGTCGGCCAGACGCGCGGCAGCGATGATCTGGTCGGGTTGGCCGTCTCGGGCGGCGGAATCCGCTCGGCGACGTTCGCGCTGGGCGTGATCCAGGGCCTGGCCGCGCGGGGGATGTTGCGCCAACTGGACTATCTCTCGACCGTCTCCGGGGGCGGGTATGTGGGCGCGTGGCTCAGCTCGCTGCTCAATACGGACTCGCCGGACTGTGGCCCGCAACCGGATCGCGCGCCGTTCAAAACGGACGTCGCGGGCGATTCGGCCGCGATCCGTCACTTGCGAAATCACAGCCGGTACATCCTGCCGGCGAGCTTCTCGGGTTGGCTGGGAACGGTCGGACAAGCGGCCTACGGCATCGCCAGCAATCTGATCGTGCTCAGCACGCTGGTCTTCGTCGCGGTGCTGGCGACCGGCGCGGTGTTGCAGAGCCGACTTGCCGACCTGCATCAGGCGGTGGAAGGCGGACAGTCGGCGGAGCCGACGATCTGGGACCTGTCGTGGTGGACGCAATTGTTGTGGGCCGCGAGTCTGGCGTTGTTGTTCCTGGTGCCGCTGCTCCAGCGACTGGGGCGGCTGGGCGGCGCATGGTCCGCCGCGGCATCCGCATGGCAGTGGTTGACCGTCGGAGGCTTTGCCGTTTCGCTGCTGGCGACGGCGCTCGACAGCGTCCCGTTGGCCCACTACGGCTACTACGCCGCAGTGCATTTCGCGTCCGACTCGCTGTACACGGCGACCAAGGGCTGGTCGCTGGCGGCAACCGGCGTCGCGTTGGTGAACGCGGCTGGTTTTCTGGCGGCGCGAAGCCGCTGGGTGGCCCGGCTGGTCAGCACGCGGCCCCGGCTTGGGAAGCTGTTATTCTCGCTGTTGTGGTTGGCCGGTCCGGCCCTGGTGGTGTTCGCCTATTTCGAGCTGTGCCGCGTCTACGTCGCCGATCCGCCGCAGTACGTGGCGCGATTCGATGCGTCGCTGGTGGGCGTGAAGGGTTGGACCTTCGAGTTGACGGCCACCGGACTGCTGTGGCTGCTGCTGGTGGGTAGTTCCTTGTACGCGCTGTTGACCAACGTCAATTTCACGTCGTTGCACCGCTACTACCGCAATCGGCTCGCCGAAACGTACTTGCTGCGCCGACAGCCGGACGGAACGGTCCGTTCGACGGAACACCCGCCGCGCTGCCAGCAGCGATTGTCCCAGATGCGGCAGCAGCCCGGCTCGACCGCTCCGTACCATTTGATCAACGCCGCGTTGAATCTGCCGTCGTCAAAGATCGCCGAGTTGCGGGGGCGGGACCGCGATTTCTATCTGTTTTCGAAACACTACTGCGGCAGCCCGGTGCTGGGCTACCATCCGACGCTCCAGTGGGAAGCGGCCGATTTGCACCTGGATCTTGGCACGGCCGTGGCGATCTCCGGCGCGGCCGCGGCGCCGCAGATGGGCATGGCGTCGATCCGCAACGCCAGTTTCCTGCTCGCCCTGCTGAATGTCCGGCTGGGGTATTGGCTGCACCGGCCGATCCCGCCGCGCTGGCAAAATCGATGGCTGCAAGCGTTGTCCGCTCCGGGCCCGGATTACTTGCTGCGCGAGGCGCTCAATCAGATGGACCAGCGTTCGCGCTACGTCAACGTCTCCGACGGCGGCCATCTGGAGAACCTGGGGCTATACGAACTGCTGCGGCGCCGCTGCCGATATATCATCGCCATCGACGGCGAGTGCGATCCGGAGATTGTCTTTCCGGGCTTGATCCGGCTGCAGCAGTTCGCCTGGGTGGATCTGGGCGTGCGGATCGTCATGGACCTGGGGCGCTTGCGTTGGACCCAGTCGGCTGCGCAATCGGACGACGACCACGGTGCCAGCGCGACCGGGCGACCGGCCTTCAGCCGCGGCCACTTCGGCGTGGGCCGCATCGAGTATCCGGACGGCGCCACCGGGTTGCTGATCTACATCAAGCTGACAGTGACGGGCAACGAGCCGGATTACGTGCTCGACTACCGCCGCCGGCATCCCGAGTTCCCGCACCAATCGACCGCGGATCAAGTGTTTGACGAAGAGCAGTTCGAAGCCTACCGCTGTCTGGGCGAACACATCACCGCCGACCTGTTTTCCCCGGAAGTGCTAAGCGATTTGGCCCGGCAGCATGCCGAACAGTGCCAGTTGTCGCTCGCCGACTGGTATCAGGAGATTGCCGACTGCTTCCTCCCACGCTCGCGGATTTCTCGGGGCGCGGCAGGTTGAGCTTTGCCGCAGCCAAGACAGATCAGCGTTCATCAGCGTCGATCAGCGGTTCTTCCTGCGCTTTCGCAAAATCTGCGAACCACCGGCGAAACAAGCTTCCGCACGGAACTGGACGGGCTGGGAAGCCCGTCCTACATAGGGATCGTTTCGCCGGTGCCGAGCCTCGCGCACAGTTCCCGAAACGCCGATTCGCGTTCCGCCCGGTCGTCCGTGTTGAACCGCAGGAAGAAGGGACGCTGGTCCATGTCGAACGGCTCGGCCGCCTGGCCGTGGATGAACGCCAGCATCGCGGCGAAGTGGACCGCCACCTCCCCCGCGCGTTCCAGCACGCCGCGCAGCAGGGCCTCGACGACCTCCGGCGGATGGAACACCGCCACGTGATCGAGCGTTTGCGACAGGCCGCCGTAGAACTCGGCGTCGCGCAGAGACTGAACCAGTGCCGCGATGCGCTCCTGGTCGGTGACCAGGTCCGGCGCATAGCGGAGGACGGCGGAGCGGACTTCCGGGTTGGGGCCATGCAGCGCGGCCCTCAGTGCCTCCCGCGCCCGCGGCGTGTCGAGTGCAGCGAGCGCTTCCACGTCGCGCCAGCCGCGGATGCCGCCATCGAGAAGCAGTTGCTCGATCGTCACACGCTCCTCCGGCGTGGCGGCAGTGACCAGTTCCAGATCGTAGCCGACGCCTTCGCGCCAGCGCTCGTGGTCCATGATCATGCTTGCCCGGAAGCGATCGACCAAGGACGCCGAGCTGCGCGCCGACACTGGCAAACCGGCGTCCGCGGCGTGCTGGCGGGCCTCGCGCTCGGCGCGGATCGCATCCATGTCCGGCTCGGTCGGAGGCGGCAGCGGCGGTTCGAGCACGAAGAAGTACCGCTTCGCATCGGTGAACTCGCCCGAGTAATCGCTGCGGTTGCGCTCGAAGAACTGGAGTTCCCCGCTGGAGGCACGAGGCCGGGTCGAGACGCGTTGGGCCAACTTCAAACACGCGCCCACCGGAGGCGCGGGAAACCCGCTGCCGAGTTCGATGATGCGGTTTCCGGCGGCAAGTTCGGCCTCGATCAGGTTCCGCAAGACCTGAGGGAAGTCGGCAATCGCCTTCGCGTGTTCGTCGGGGATGATCATGGTGCGTCGGCCGGGGTGGCATCGATCTGCGTCTGGGCCTCGGCTTCCCGGATGTCGGCCTCCGACGGTTGGGCCTCCGGAGGCAGGATGCGCTGGACCCGAAAGCGATACGACGGTTGGCTGTCCGGCCACGGCGGCTGGTTCCCGCGTGGCTGCGGCCCCCAGTCGCTCCACTGCTCGTGGTCGGGATCGGGCCGACCGGGCAACGGGATGATGAAGGCGGCGATCCGCGTTCCGTCGACTTCCGCCAGGATGGCGCGCAATCCGCGCGTGGTGAACAGATCCACGTCCGCCGGCACGATCCAGCGACCGTCTTCCAGGCGCGCCTGGTCCAGGTGCAGTTCGCCGGCCTGCGATGCGCGCTGCCGATGTCGGATCACGGAGCCGAGAGTGAAGCTCCCTTCGCCGACCGGTTGGGCATGTCCGGCGGGCAGTTTGATTTCCACTTCCAGGCGCAGTTCAGCGCCGTCAATCCGAGGCGGAATGTCGGCCAGGAGGTAGAACGCCAGCGTCAATAGCGCGGCGGAACCCAGCACCAGGCCCGCGGAACAGACAAACGTCCTCCCCAAGCCGGCGTCCCCCAGAATTCTCGATGCGACCAAACCGATCAGGAATCCGCCCATGCCGCCGAGGATCGCGATGCCGACTATCAAATAGCCCGCCGCGCCTTCCCGGTTCGAGACGTGATACCATTCCGCATACGCCGCCGTGACCGCGCCTGCACTCAACAAGCCCAGGCCTCCCGTGATCACGGCAACCAAAAATGAGACAAGCCAGTTCATGACAGGAAACCGATCCAGGCCAGAAGGAAACGACAAAATGGTCCCCGGCGAGCGGCGCGACTATAGCCGCGGCAAGGTGTTGAAACAAGGCGGCAAAGGGGCATTACGGCACCGTGCTTGACTCACGCCGCGACCGCAGTATATTATTTGTGCATCGACAGGTCAATAAGAGGGCGGGAGCTACGATCCGCGTGTCGTCCTCTTTCCCCTTCGCGGAGGCTCGACCATGACGGCGGCAGCAGCATCCCGGTACGACGTCTTCCTCTCGCACAACAGCCAAGATAAGCCGCTGGTGGAGCAGATCGCGGGCCGGCTGGTCGCCGAAGCGAGGCTCTGCCCGTTTCTGGACAAATGGCACCTTGTCCCCGGCGCGCCGTGGCAGCCGGAACTCGAAACGGCATTGGCGGACAGTGCCACCGTGGCCGTGTTCTTCGGTCCGTCGGGAAACGGTCCGTGGCACAACGTGGAGATGCAGGTCGCCTTGAAGCGCGCCGTGCGCGAGAAGCAGGAGTTCCGCCTCATCCCCGTCGTGCTACCGGAAGCCGACGCCGGCGCGATCCCGGACTTCCTGCAATTGCGGACCTGGGTCGATTTCCGCGACGGGATCGCCAGCGACATCGCCTTCAAGCGGCTGGTCGCCGGCATCAAGGGGCTCGCCACGGACTTCGAGGGCATCGAACTGCCGGACGAACCGGCCCCGTACCGCGGGCTGGTGCACTTTGACGCCGACCACGCCCGGTTCTTTTTCGGACGCGAACAGGAGATCGGACCGACCAAAGACAAGCCAAACCTCGTCGAAAAGCTCCGCGTCAACCGCTTTGTGGCCGTGGTCGGTTCGTCGGGCAGCGGCAAGTCGTCGATCGTCCGGGCCGGTTTGTTGCCGCGACTGGCCCAGGATGTGATTCCCGGTAGCCGTCAGTGGCGCACGATCACGTGTACCCCAAGCAGCGATCCCTTTCGCTCGCTGGCCAACGCCTTGGCAAGCCGCCTGCCTGCCGCAGATCGCGGCCCCGCCGTGACCAGTTTGCTCGCGCAATTTGACGAGCCGGAAACGGGACTGCGAAACACGCTCGAAACTTGGTTCGCCGACAGCGCCGCACCGCTACTGCTGTTCGTCGATCAGTTCGAGGAGCTGTTCACCCACGCCCCCAGCGCCCAGGCCGACGCCGCGTCGCGCCAACGGTACGACGAGCGGATCGGCCGTTTCATCCACCAAGTGGCCCACGAGGTCTTGCGTCCCGACGGCCGTTTTCGGGCGGTGATCACGGTGCGAGCGGACTTCATCCCGCACTGCCTGCGAGTGCCGGAGTTGACGAACCTGCTGCAGGACCGGCAGATGATGCTGGGAGAACTGGCCAAGGACGACGAGGCCCTGCGCGAGATCATCCAGCGGCCGGCGCACGAGGTGGGCGCGATGCTGGAGACCGGTCTGATGGAGGTCTTGCTGGCCGACGTCCACAGTCAGAGTGGCGCGCTGCCGCTGCTGGAACATGCCTTGTCGGAACTCTGGCGAGCGCGCCGCGGTCCGTGGCTGACGCTGGACGCCTACAAGAGCAGCGGCGGAGTCGGCGGCGCTTTGAGAAAGCGCGCCGAGGAAACCCTGCAGCGTCTGACGGGGCCGCAGCAGCAGATCGCCCGCCGGATCTTCGTCAAGCTGACTTCGCTGGAGGAGGACACCGAGGACGCTCGCCGTCGCGTGGATCGTCAATCCCTGTACGCCGAATCCGCCGATGCCGCCGAGATCGATGCCGTCATCGACGTGCTGGCCGGCCCCGAAGCCCGCTTGATCGTCGTCGACGACCATTCGTTGTCGATCGCCCACGAAACCCTGATCCGCAACTGGCCCCAACTGCGGACATGGCTCAACGAAGACCGCCAACTGGAACGAATCCACCGCGAACTGGAGCGCGCCGCCAACGATTGGCAAGCCAACGCTCGCAGCAAGCGGCGCCTCTTTCACGGCACCAGTGCCAAACTCGCGGAGACCGAAGAACACGCCTCCGCGCTGGCCGACCGCATCACGCCCCTGGAACGCGATTTCCTCACCGCCTGCCGCCAAGAACGCGACGCCGAGAACCGGCGTCTGCGGATTTACGTGTTGATCATGACCGTCATTACTATCTTCGCCGTAGCGGCCGGCGTGATCGCATGGAATGCTCGCAGGGCATCGGAGGAAGCCCGGCGGGGAACGGAGGAAGCGCTAGTGCGGGGATTCTACCGCACCATTGGCGTCGAGGGCGCGTCGGATGGAACCGTCGGTGGAGAGATGTCGATTGCAAATCGCGAGCCACTCTGGGACTTGGCAACGCTGCCCTCTGAAAACGCGAGAGTACGTGATCGCTTGGTAGAAACATGGTTTCACGACGTGGAATCGATCAATCGACCAATCCGCGGCCATGGCCGCGGGTGGCGTGCTGTCGGCGAATTGAATCCAGAGGTCGAACAGCAAATCGTAGACCTCGCGACTGAGTTCGCTGATCATCTTGTCACGTTGATCGAAACCAAGGCGGAAACGGACGAATTCCGCCGCGGCCGAGTTGAGGCAACATTGGTGGCGCTTTCCCAACGATTAGACCCATCTGACGCCGCAGGCTTAGCCGACCGTTTGGTAACAGAAATCATAGCAGCCGACCGCAACGAGTTTAGCAGTCTGAATTATCCGCTGAAAGCCTTGGGCAGCCGGCTGGAACCGGCGGATGCAGCTCGACTTGCCGAACGGCTGGCGGTTGAGATGACGGAGGACACTCCGGGGAATCACTTCGTCAGTCTCAATGAGTCACTTCCCGTATTTGCCGGACGACTGGAGCAACGAGGCGCAAGGCAATTAGCCGAACGCCTAGCCACGGCACTGAAAAAGGCCACGGATGAGTATCGGCAAGGGGGTCTCGATAGGACGCTCGCCGCTCTTGCGGTTAAGCTCGGCCCCGCGGACGCCGCGTGGCTTCTTGAACAACTCGCCGTAGATCCCGACGTTGAGCGGATCGCGGGCCTAAGCAATGGCGTAGCGGAGTTAGCCCTTCGTTGTTCCTCCGCGAGCGAGGTAGGAAGAGAAACTGGCGAGGGCGGAGGACTCAGCACAAGGACCAAAATTCTGGCCGATCGCTTAGTCAAGACCATTGAGAATCAGACATCAAACTATCTTATCATACCTCGAGCGAACGCATTGGCCCAACTTGTTCCCTTGCTGGAAGGCGGTGATGCCTGCGATTTGGCCAAAACCTTGGTAACCAGCATGGAAGGGCAACGCACCTGGGTGGTTCAGAGTGCTCTGAGCGACACGCTGGAAAAGGTCGCCAGGACGCTCAAGCATGATGATGCCCTTCCGCTGGCGGAGCGTGTCGCAGTTGCGATGGGGCAAATCGCGTCTAAGAAAGCAGACAAGTACACCGATCCGCTGAAGAGCCTGAGCCGAGCGCTGGCAGCACTGGCCGGGCAACTTGAGCCGCAGAACCGCTCTGGGCTCGCCGCACAAGGCATTGGAATGCTGGTTTCCGAAATGGAAAGCGGGAAAGTCGATTACTTCGGCCACGAGAACTTGCGTCAAGCCGTACCACCGTTAGCTGCCCTGCTTGAATCGTCAGATGCAATACTGCTGGCCGAGCGTGTGACTGCGTCGATGAAGAAGACGAACACGAACACCGACCAGCCCGAGAGTCTTAGCCGCGTAATGATGTCGCTGGCTCCTAAGCTTGCCCCGCCCGACGCCCTTCAGTTGCCCGGTGACCTGATTGCCACAATGAAGGACGCCGCTTTGAACAACGAACAGCCTTACAACCGCTTGATCGCCCTGAGCAAGGCAGTGATTGCACTTGCGGCGAAGCTCGAATCCACAAAAGCGAAGCTCCTGGCAGAGTCTCTCACCGAGACAATGGAGCGTAAGGACATCAATGCTGACGAGCTTCCCAGTCTTGGCAACGCGATGCTGGCATTGGCGAGTCGACTCGATCGATCGGATGATGTGGAAGCACTGGCGCTTCGAGGAGTCAAACGGCTCGTCTGGGCGATGGAATTGAAGGAGATGGAATTCAAATTAGGGAGCGTCAGCGATTCACTAACCACCTTGTCCAGTCGCCTTGATTTGTCGTCCGACGAAGCGACACGGGAATTGGCGCGGGGTGCTAACCGTATCGCAGATAGAATGATCGCGAATGAGACAAATCGGTTCTATTGCGGCGATCTGAGCGAAAAACTCGCACACCTCGCTCGCCACCTCAAAGCTGACGACGCTCAGCGACTCGCGACGGGCATGCGCGAGGCGATCACTCAAGACAAGATCGTTGTCGACAAGCTGGCGAGTTTCGCCGACGCGATCTTCGCGCTGACAGGTGAACTCGAGCCGGACACTGCGTGCAGTTTGGCTGCCGACCGATTGGCCCGTTTGCTGGAAGACCCCAAGGAAACCGACCAAGATCGGCTGAACAAAGTAGGCAAATCGTTGGTTGTTCTATCCGCGCGGCTGCCCGAGGCGCAAGTTCTGGCGTTGGGCGAGCGCATGCTGAAGGTCCTGGAAGCCCCCAATGGCGAGTACGGCAGTCAAATCGCAACCCGGCTCGATACGTTGGCGGGGTTGTCCGCACACCTCGAACCCGTCCATGCCGCCATACTGGCTGAGCGCCTGGCGGCCGCCATCGATAACGAACAAGACCGTTTTCGGCATGAACGTCTCACTGATGCGCTAGTATCGCTGTCGCCCTGTTTGAATTCGAAACTCTCCGCAATGCGGATGTTTGCGATCTCGCATTTTCTCGTGCGCCCGGCAGCCGCAAACGAACTCGAAAAGGATGAGCGAGAACGGGTCAAGGCCCTGCTGCATCCACTCGACGCGGAGCAGTTGGTCGAAGTGCTGAAGTGGCCGTTTTGCGTGGGGGAGGCGGAGAAGATGGTGCTGACGGAATTGGAGAAGAGATTGTCCACGCCGGAGCGCCCGGTCAAGTTCGGCGGCGATGTGCGGAAGTTTGTCGCGCAGGCTGAGTCGCTGGGGATCACGAACCACAAGACACCGGCGCAGCGGCCCACATTGGAAAAGGCGCGGGAGGAACTCGACGCTCTGCTGAAGGCGCCCGCGGCGAAGCCGTGAGGCGGGCCGAGGGGCGCGGCGGGACGAGGGCGAAGCCGGATTGGCAGAAAGATTGGTGGCAGAAAGATGTTCCCAGAACGTAAGCAATTGCCCATGTTTCTGCCACCAATCTTTCTGCCCTCGAACCGGTTGACGTAGGCAATTGTAAGGGAAGCCGTCGCGCACTGCCTTAGGCGGAACGTCCGTCGGAACAAGATGCCGGTCCGGCGCAGAGCCTCTTGCCGGGCACAGATTCCGGGAGGGGAGATTTTCAGTCCGTGACATGCGCGCACGCTGCGCGCATGCTGGATGGTGCGCTTCATCGTGTTGGATCTTGCCACCGGGTCCAAGGCGGCGATGGTCCGGGTGTAGAAGCTTTGCTCGCCGAGAACATGGTAGTTCCCGAACACCATGCCGGGCGTGACGCATTATTCGGGGTCAAGCGCGGTGGCGACGTTGTAGAAGTCGAGAAAAAGCCGTCTTGAAATAGGCGAGCACCTAGTTGGCCGGGGCGTCTTTGCCTCTTGGGCCGGCACCCTTCAGGGCATTTTCGAGTTGCTTGTTGATCTCGGCTTGAATCTCGTTGGTCGAGTCTGTCTGTCCTGAGGGCTTCGTCGCCTCCTTCAGAACGTCTCCGATCGCGCGGTTGATCATCTCATCTTGCCGTTTGGAAGCCTCTTCAGACTCCTTGGCCCTCTCTGCACCTGCCTGCGCGGCGGCCTTCGCTTCGGTTTCCTGCTTTGCCTGAGCGGTCGCTGCCGCCTCCTTCATCTTCTCGCGGAAAGCAGCCGAGTAACCTTCGAACTTCACCTGCGTAACCTGATCGCCCGAAGCTTTGAGACTGACGATGACCAGGTCATGGCCCTCCGCTTCAAACGAGAGCGACAGCGACCTGTCCGCGGACGACTCGTGTGGCGGGGATGGAAAACCGATGTCCGGCATCGCCTGGCGGTAATACTGCGCCGTGCCGGCAATGTCGCGAGGGACCTCGCAGGTCAGCATCCACCGCGAGTCCTGGATCTGCACATTTTGGGCATCCTCCGGCGCGGGCAAGTCGCGTTCAAGCATCGCCACGCTGCACTGCACGGCGACCTTGTCCGGCTCCCCCGGCGGTTTGCTAATAAACACGCGAACACTGCATGCCTTCTGGCGGAACAACAAATCGCTTGCTTCGCTAAGGTCCGCCGCTGGACTACCGCCCCGATCGTACTCTTGCCATCCGCCCGACTTCATCATCTGTCGCAAGGCGGCGGTTGCCTCGTCGACTTTCCCGCGGGCAAAATAGAGGGAACTCGTCTGGGTGCTGTACCGGTCTTCCGCGCCGTCAAGTCTTGGGAGCGTCCGGGCATCGAAGTTCCCCAGGTGCTCGATCGTCACGTTGGATTCCTTGGGGTTGCTCGACAGCACGGTCAGCATCAGCAGGTAGCCGACCTTGCCGAAGCTCACCTGCGCGAACGAATCGGTCACACTCTCGGCGGTTTCGGGGCCCGTTCGTTTCCAGCCGAGTTGTTCCAACGTGCTGCGGTAGAAATCGACCGCGGTGGCGACGGAGACTGGCGCTGTGACTTGCAGCTTCGTTGCCGACATTCCAGCCACGGTGGAGCCCTCGGGCGCGGATAGCTTCTGCAAATCGAGTAAATCGACCAGTTGCCGGGCGTCGGCCGGTTCCACCAACTTCGGCGGCTCAGCGGGTTGCGACACTGGTTCGACCGTCGGCTTCGGTGAGGCAGCGGGTTCGGGCACCCGCCCGCCCGCTGCATTCGCCGCCGACGAGTCGGTTTCGGTCCGTTCCGCGGATTCGCCGTTCATTGCGACCTCGACGGGCTGCGTCGCCGAGGGCGATGGAGCCGCTGCCTCTGCGGGGGAAGAACTCTCCGGCGTCCTTTCGTTCGTGACCGACCCTTCGACCCCGCCCGGCTGGCGATTGCACCCGGCAACGACAACGCCAAGAACAACGCAACTCAAGACCACTGCCGGTCCGTTTCGCCATCTTTGCATCGAAATATTCTCAATGTAAGAAAGTCGGATATGGCCCGCTGGCAACGAGCGAACGGGTCGTAATTGAAGAGGCACGAATTGTACCGTGACCGCGGAAAAAGAACAGACACAAGGCCGGATTGCAGAACTTCAGGTCGATTGAGGATCCGCACGGCATAGACTTTGTGCTCCGGAATCTTGGACACCGGGTCCAAGGCGGCGATGGTCAAGTTGTTGACAAACAGCTCGCCGGGAAGGAGGAAGCTCCCGAACACTGGACCACCGCAGTTCTGTGGCCGAGTTGCAGGCGGACAAGGCCTTGTCGGAGAAGCGGGGCAAGCAGCGTGGTGACGAGGCAACGGTTGTCCTTGGTGGGTCGTTCTGGTCTTGAACACCGTCCCACGCTGGCGGATTCTGAACGCCGAGGCGACCGTGGCGTCATCCTCTGGTCCGCGGGGCCGGATGGCCGGAACCGGGCGGGCGAACTGTCGTTCCGTTTGGGCGATGGGCAGCGGCAACTGGACATCCCTCGCGCCGCGGCGGCCGCGTCTGCACTTGCGAACAAGGTTCCCGCTCGTCGCCAAGGAGCGGGGGCGGAAGGTCTTTCCCCGTGGTCCTTCAGTCGCCGCTGCCGAGTTCTTCGTAGCGAGATTCGTAGCAGTGCGAGCACAGGCGATCGCCTTCCAAGAGCAGGGGGGCAAGGACGGCGACGCCGCACGATCCGCAGCGATTGTCGGGGTGCTGGCGGGTGTGGAAGCTGAGCACGATCAGGTCGTGCGTCAGGCCATTGGCGTCCAGGGCATGGTCGCGCAGGACGGCTTCCTGCTCGAAACCAAGGTGGCGGAATAGACTGAGCGCGCCCGTCTGGTCCGGAGTCATGCGGGCGACCAGCTTGGTCGCGCCGGCCTCGAGCGCCATCTCGAAGACCAATTCGAGCAGCCACCGCCCCAGGCCGAGCCCGCGGTAGCCTTCCGCCACGACAACGCGCAGATCGGCGACGTGCCGCGACCAACGGACATTGCCGCGAGCCGTGGTGGCGTAGCCGACGATGCCGTTGTCGCGCCAAGCGGCGATCGTCGCCAGTCGTCCGTCCGCCACGTCACGCACCCATTGGTCCACCACCGCGGGCTGAGCGATGTCCCGGTCCAGGAACAGCAGATCCTGCTCCGGCAGGTCGCGGGCGAAGTCGAGCATCGCGCCGCGGCAGGCGGAGGTCAACGGCCGAAAAACAATCGCCGTATTGTGAAGCGTGACTTGAAGTGGAAAACGATGGCTGTTTTCCGCGAGAGTTGTCATGGTCATTCTCCGTTGAAACGCCGCGAGCGAGCGAGCAGATCGGCGATCTTGGTCTTGAGAATCTCGAAATCGACCGGTTTCTCGACAAAGTCGTGGACCGGCAGCCACGCGGGGTCGATGTCCTTTTGGCTGAACCCCAGCGGAAACTGCTGGTTGACAGCCGTGAGCATCAGCACGGGGATCTCGCCCCATTTCTTGCGGATCGACCGCGCCAGCTCGAATCCGCCGCTGGGGTTCTCCGGAAACATCACGTCCAGGATCACGGCGTCCGGCAGACGCTCGGCGAATCGAACATTTGCGGCGGCCGCATCGTAGGCCACGGCGACTTCGTGCCCTTCGGCTCGGCACACCGTCGCGACGGCTTCGGCGAAGTCTTCGTCGTCATCGACAATCAAAATGAAAGCCATGGGGATCTCCCGGTTGAGGTCTAGTGGTTCGTCGGATGCTCGCACGGCGCGAGCATCTTCTTTCACGGCAAGCCGGCTTCGGCGCAGTCGCTCGGAGCCTGCTGAAATACTGGCAAGAACCGCGGTGGGGTAAGCTTCCAGCTTGCCGAGTTTTCGTATCTTTGATTCCCGCACTTTCCTAGACGCCCCATTTGGCAAGCTGGAAGCTTACCCCACGACTTTTTCAGCAGCCTCCTTCGGCTTGCCGTTCAACGAGTCGCGTTCGGCGCCCGCGACCCACTGTTCATTCGGAGCTTGCTTTTTCCACAACCGCCGGCATCAGCAACGTCACGCGCGTTCCCCAACCCGGCGAACTTTCGATCCTGACGGTGGCTTGCAACGCGCTGGCCACCAACCGCACGATGGCCAGTCCCAGGCCCGTCGATGCCTTGTGGTGCTGGGCGGCTTCGGTGGTGCGGTAATAGTCTTGAAACACCCGCGGCAGTTTCTCGGCGGGAATGCCGATCCCGCGGTCGCGGACGACCATGCAAGCCGTCGCCGGGTCGCGCCGCCCGCAGGCCACGGCAACGCATCCGCCGTCGAACGAGTAGTTGACCGCGTTGTTCAGTAGGTTGTCGATCAGCATGACCAGGTAATCGTCGCTGCCGCGGACCCGCACCGGCTCGAGGCGGGTTTCGAGCGAGATGCCGCGCAGCGCCGCCTGAGGGCTGATTCGCTCGACCTCGCGCTGAATCACTTCCGGCAGATCGAGCACCGTCCGCGTCGGCTCAGCCTGGGCCAGCGAGCGCAGATTGGCCAATTGCAGCATCTGCTGGATTTGCTGCGACAACATCTGCGCCCGCGAGGCGATCTTTTCGATAACGCCGCGCGACGGTTCGGACAGCGGGCCCGTGTAGCCTTTCAACAGCAGTTGCGTGTTGGCGTGGATGGCAGCGAACGGAGCCTTCAATTGATGGGTGGTCTGCAGCATGTGAGCCGCCCGTTCCGCGCTGCTGGCTTCCAGACGGCGGTTGGCCGCGGCCAATTCGCGTTTTCGCCGTCGCAGTTCCGCGGCCAGACGCGACGTCAAGTACCAGATCACCGCCCAGATCGCCAGCAGCGAACTCAACTGCCACATCCAACCGCCGTGTGCGGACGTCCCGGCGGCGGCGTCGAACAGCGACGACGGAGGATGCAGCGCCCCGGTCGTCTCCAGCAGGACCAGCGCCCCGAACAACGCCGCGGAAACGACGGTCACCCCGAGACTCTCCCAGCGCGGAAAGAAGATGCAGGCCAGGACGATGTGGAACAAATAGGCGACCGGCGCGTAGGTCAGGTAACTGCCCAGGCTGTGGACCACCGCCGTCAGCACCACTAGGTCCAGCACGATCTGGCACCAGAGGTACGCGCGCAGCGATCCTTCCGACGACTCCTGCGGGAATCGTTTCCGGGCGAGCACGAACCCGGCGTTGGCCACGGCCAACACGGCGGCGGAGACCAGCAGCCAAGCCGGCAGCAGGTGCATCCCGAACCGGGCGGTCCAGAAGGGAAAGCACGCGACGATTCCGGCCAACGTCAGGACTCCCGCGACCACCCACCGCAACTGGCAGAACCAAGTCGCGTTCTGAAGCAGAAGCCTGCGGTTCTGCTGAGCCTGGTGCTCGCGATCGTCGGACGCCGGCTGCGCATCGGGAGCGTCGGGCGGCAGTTCAAACACGGCCACCGAGACATCGTCCGCGACGGGCATGCCCAGTTCGTCCATCGGTCGTCAATCCACTTCCCACGTCGTACCCGCGTTCAGTAACTTGCCCACGTCGCCGCGCCCGCGCTGCGCCACCGAGGCGGTGATCTGGGACATCAGCAGGGTGTCATAAGTCGGTCGGTCGACGTCCCGGAAGATCCCCAAGGCCGTGGGAAAATCCGGCGGTTCGAGCGCCGCGAGCAGGGCCGCCAGCGCCGGGGAGTTCGCTCGGACGTCGTGGATCAGCAATTCGCCGATGCTGGCTTCGCCGGTCGAGAGATCGACGATCTGCGGCGCAAGGTTTCTGGTCGCGATGCCTTTCTGTCCGCCCGGTCCGAAGCGGATCGGTTCGCCGTGCCGCAGCAGGATGCGGTCATTCTCCAACGATTCGCGCCCTTTGTCTTCGTCGAAAGCGTTGTCGTTGAAAACTCGGCAGTTCTGCAGGATCTCGACGAACGAAGTGCCGCGGTGGCGAGCCGCTGCATCCAGCGTTTCGCGTAGATGAGCCTGGTCTGACGCGACGGTGCGGGCGACAAATGTGCCCTCGGCCGCCAGGGCCATCTGAATCGGGCGGATCGGCTGTTCGATCGTGCCCATCGGACTCGACTTGGTCTTTTTGCCGAATTCCGAGGTCGGCGAGTACTGACCCTTGGTCAAGCCGTAGATCCGGTTGTTGAACAGCAGGATGTTCAAATCGACGTTCCGCCGGATCGTGTGGATCAGGTGATTGGTGCCGATCGACAGTCCGTCTCCGTCACCGGTCACGACCCACACGGACAGCTCCGGATTGGCGCATTTGACGCCTGTGGCGATCGCTGGCGCCCGGCCGTGGATGGTGTGGAACCCGTAGGTGTTCACGTAGTAGGGGAACCGGGACGAACAGCCGATCCCCGAGACGAACACAAAGTTCTCGCGGGGCACGCCCAGTTCGGGCAGCACTTTCTGGATCTGAGCCAAAATGGAATAGTCGCCGCAACCGGGGCACCAGCGGACGGTCTGCGGCGACTGGAAATCCTTGCGGGTCAGGACGCGGAGGCAGTCGCTGGCGGCGGCTTCCGTCCCTTGGACCTCGTCGATCGTCGTACTACTCACGGTTCAATAGCTCCTGAATGGCGGTGCGTACCTCGCGGATCAAGAACGGACGGCCGTCCACCTTGTTCAACGGAAAGAAGGACGCCGTGAAATGGTCGCGCAGAATTGTCTTCAACTGGCCGCAGTTGCCTTCCACGACCAGCACCCGATCGAAGCGTTCGATCACTTCGCCGGTATTTCTCGGCAGCGGGTTCAGGTGGCGCAGATGCAGATGCCCCACGCTCCGGCCTTCGCTGTGCATCTCTTCGACCGCGGCAGCGATGGCACCGTACGAACTGCCCCAGCCGACGACCAGCACATCGCCGCGTTGGGCGCCGACAACCTCGGCCGGTGGCACGTCGAGCGCGATCCGAGCGATCTTGGCGGCCCGGAGTGCCACCATCTTGGTGTGGTTCTCGCCGTCGTAGCTGACCACCCCCGTTTCCTCTTTCTCCAGGCCGCCGATGCGATGCTCCATGCCAGGTCGGCCGGGAGATACCCAAGGCCGGGCCAGTGTTTGGGAATCGCGTCGGTAAGGTGCGAAATCCTCCGGCGTCGCCGCCAGCGGCACGCGCAGGTCCGACAGCGACTCGACGTCCGGGATGCGGAACGGCTCGGCGCTGTTGGCCAGAAAGCTGTCGCTCAACAGCAGCACGGGAGTCATGTACTTGGTGGCCAACCGCACCGCCTCGAAAGCCATGTAAAAACAGTCCGCTGCCGACGCGGCCGCCAGCACAACCGCGGGCGCCTCGCCATGCCGCCCGTACATGCACATCAGCAGATCGGCCTGCTCCGTCTTGGTCGGCATGCCCGTGCTCGGACCGGCTCGCTGGACATTTAAGACAACCAGCGGCAATTCGGTCATCACGGCTAGGCCGAGTGATTCGGACTTCAACGCCAGTCCGGGACCGCTGGTCCCCGTGGCGCCGACGGCGCCGGCGAACGACGCCCCGATCGCCGCGCAGCAGGCCGCGATTTCGTCCTCGGCCTGAATCACGCGGACGTCGAACTCCTTGTGCTTGGCCAGTTCGTGCAGCACTTCGCTGGCCGGCGTGATCGGATAGCTGGCGTAGACCAGCGGCCGGCCGGCGCGGTGCGCTCCGACGATGCAACCCAGCGCCAATGCCTCGTTGCCCGTCACGCGGCGATACCGGCCCGACGGCAGCTTGGCCTGCGCGACTTGGTAGTGGACTCGGAACAACTCGGCGGTATTCGCAAAGTTGTACCCGGCGCGCAGGCTGGCCGCGTTGGCCGCCATCACCTCGGGCGTCCGCTGGAACTTCTTCATCATCCATTCGAGCAACGGCTGCATCGGGCGGTCGTACAGCCACAGGGTCATGCCTAAGGCGAAGAAGTTCTTGCAGCGTTCCCGCTGCGACTTGGCCATCCCCGTCGCTGCCGTTGCCTCGTCGTTCAACCGCCCCATCGGCACCGGGATCAGGCGGTAGTCGTCGAGCGAACCGTCCTCCAGCGGATTGTCGTCGTATGCGGCTTTCTTCAGATTCGCGGGTGAAAAAGCGTCCGCGTTCGCGATGATGATGCCGCCCTTTTGCAGTTCCGGCAGGCAGACCTTCAACGCAGCCGGGTTCATTGCGACCAGCACGAACGGTGCATCGCCCGGCGTGGTGACGCGGTGGTCTCCGAAACTCAACTGATACCCGCTGACGCCGCCCAGCGTCCCGGCCGGAGCGCGGATGTCCGACGGAAAATCCGGAAACGAGCAGATCGCGCTGCCGGTCATCGAGGCGATGTCGGCGAACTGGCCGCCGACCAACTGCATCCCGTCCCCCGAATCGCCCGCAAAACGCACCGTGGCATGTTGGACCTGGATCAATTCCTTGCCACTGCCGAGCACAGCAACCATGGACATGTCTCTCCGTTCAGACCGGACTGCGAGACCCGAAACCCAGACGCTACGGTCGCATTCTACACTTTTGCATGAACAATGCAAGTATGGATGCGGCAGAAATTCGCGAAATCCTACGCACGTCAGGATCGGCCGAGGCTCATATACCGCGTGTGGGACGGCTGCCGAGCGGTTTTGCTTGAGCACCGCCGGAGATCTGGCCGCGGCGACGATGGCCGGATTCGGCCCAAAGTTCGGCTTCGGTGGTCAGTTGGTTCAGCGTTGTTTCCATCTGCTGACGGTGCCATTCTAAGCCATCGCGATCCAGATCCGCGGGGATGTGTAAACGTGGTCCGACCACCAAGCGGGCCCGCGAGTAGGGACGCGGCAGCGCGAAGCGGTCCCAAGTCGGCATTCGCCAAGGCCGGTCGTAGCCGATGCCAAAAGGAACCAGCGGCAGGTTCAGCTTCGAGGCCAGAAAGATGCAGCCCGGCGCCAAGGTGCGCCGCGGACCGCGAGGCCCGTCGGGCGTGATCGCCAGATTCATCCGGCGACTGGCCCGAGCCAGTTCGCGGAGCGCCTGGTCGCCGCCGCGCCGGGTGGACCCGCGGACGGTGCTGAAGCCCATGTGCCGGGCAGCTTCGGAGAGCCAATCCGCATCGCGGTGGCGGCTGAGCAGCATGGCGATATTGCAGTGGGGCCGCAGATAAAACGGACAGGGGATGTATTCGTGCCAAAACACGAAAATCATCGACGGCTGGAAATTCTCGCTCGCCGGATCGACCGTCGGATCGTACATCAGGGCTTTGTAGTCCAGCGTGCTCATCCATTGCCGGACGAAGCTGTAGACCGCCAGACCTCCCAATTTGCCCTGCCATTGTTTCCAGCGACCCATGATCAAGCATCCTTGCGATGACCGCGGTTTTCGAATTTCCTTTGCCGCCCGGCCCTCAGGGCCATTGGCCCTGAAACACTTCCGCGGCTGGCCCTGTCATGTAGACGCGACCGTCCGCTTCGTTCCATTCCAAGACCAGATCGCCGCCGCGCAGATGATTGACGATCCGCCGCTCGGTGCGTCCGGTTAGCACGCCGGCGACGCACACCGCACTGGCGCCGGTCCCGCACGCCCAGGTCTCGCCGGAACCACGTTCCCACGTCCGCTGGCGAACTTCGCCCGGTCCTAGCACCTCGACGAATTCAACATTCACCCGCGCCGGGAAGTGCGGGTCGGTCTCGATCTGCGGGCCAAGCCCCAGCACCAATTCATCCGTGGCCGCCGGAACGAACAGCACGCAGTGCGGATTGCCCATCGAGACGCAGGTGACGGTCAGTCGGTGGCCGGCGACGTCGAGCGGCACATCGGCGACCGGCATGCCTGGCAGCGTCGTGGGGATGATTGCCGCTTCGAGAATCGGCGGGCCCATGTCGACTCGCACTTGCCGCACCAGTCCGCCGTCGGTCTCGACTCGCACCGGCAACACGCCCGCGCCGGTCTCGATCTGCAGTTCGTCGCGGCGGCAGATGCCGTGATCGTAGACGTACTTGGCGACACAGCGGATGCCGTTGCCGCACATTTCGGCTTCCGAGCCATCGGCGTTGAACATTTGCATCCGGGCGTCGGCGCGATCCGAAGGCCGGATCAGGATCAACCCGTCACCGCCCACTCCGAAACGGCGATCCGAGATCCGCCTCGCCAATTCGGGCAATCGATCGGGAACCGGTTGCGCGAAGCAATCGACGTACACGTAATCGTTGCCCGCGCCGTGCATCTTGGTGAATTGCATTGGATGTTTCGCTCGCTCTTTCCCTGTAGCCGAACTCGTGAGAATTCGAGCCTGTAGCCGAATTCGTGAGAATTCGGGCATCTGTCCGTTTCCGCCGAAGTCTAGTTTCCGCCGAGGTCTCGCGACTTCGGCTACCAGATGAGCCTTTCCCGCCTGAGCTGTCAAGTCACCGCGTCGTCTCCGAATTCAGCCATGCGTTCTGGTTCCGCGCCGTGGCTTCGGGGAACAGTTGGTCCAAGGTTTCGCGGACCATGGGCAGCGCCTCGCGGGTTAGGTGCGGCTGGTCGAGGGTGCCGGTGGCGTGGATCAACAGGATCTGCTGGGCCGCCTGCTGCAACAGAGCACGCAGCGCGGGTGGTTCCCATTCGCGACGGCCGACCAGCGTGTAGAACTTCATGTCGATCTGCCGGTCCATGTTCATCTCGCCGTTGCCCTTCAGACTGATCGCGTCGCCGTTGAAATCGATGCGGTCGAAGTACAGGTGTTCGCCCTGGATGCGGAAATCGATGTTGCTGCTGGTGAACGCGGTGCGGTCCGGCTGGCGGATGCTGAGCATTTTGAGCAGGGCCAGCATGACGGGAACCTGGTAGATGTCTGCCTCGTACAGCCGGATGAATCCGTCGCCGCGCCAGGTGTGGCGTCCCTGCGAGGTGCCGCTGAGATTCACCAGCGCGTTGGCCTTGCCGCGGATATCCCGGCCGGCGGGCGAGACTTCGCGGGCGAACTGCTGCAAGTCGCCGCCATCCAGGGCAGCCCGCAGCCGGAACGGCACCTCGCCGCTCAGGTCGACGGCGATATCGGCCGAGACCGCGCCGCCGACCGCATGCGCCGTCAGCGAACGGGGCGCCGTGTTCGGCAGGCCGCGTTCCGCTTCGGCGCCCAACACGACTCGTTCCCGATCGATCAACATCGGTCCCCGGATCCGCGTCAGTTGCAGATCCCGATGGACCAGCGAATCGATGTTCAATTCGCCGCGGCTGAAGAAATCCTGAGCCAGGCTCCTGCCCACCAGGCGTACGTCGCCGTGCAAGTGTTCCAGTTGCACGCCGCTGTCCATACTGACGTTCTCCAAGTCCACGACCAGATCCCAGAACGCGGCAGCGGGTTCGCCCGGCGAGCCGCGAAATGCCAGCGACCCCTGGGCGCCTAGATTCCCTCGCAGCGACAGACGTTCCAGCGCCTTGCCCAACTCCTTGGGCAGGGCACCGAGCAGTTCCCGGTCGAAGCGAGCCCGCTCGACCACCAGATTCGTCACGTCGGCCGCCCAGTGGCCATCCGGCTCGATGCGGCAGCGACCGTCCATGTTGATCGCCACGGTATCGTGCTGCGCGGAGATCCGCTCGAATGTCACCTCGCCGTCGCGATAGACGACGACGCCCGTCAAGTCGTCCAGTTTATACGGAAACGACTTGGGCGCGATGGTGATGCTGCGGCCATCGTCCTGCAACCGTTTCTGCCACTCGCGAGCCCGGACCTCGACACTCAAGTCGTCCTGGGCCGACCGGTAATGAAGTACGACGTGCAGATGATCGAGCGAGCCTTGGGGACGAAGGTCTCGCCAGATTCCTTGAACGCCCGGATTCAAGGCGTCGCGCAGTTCGTCCTCCAGCGGGATCTCCGTTCCCACGAAGTTCAGATGAAGCAGACTGCCGCCATCGTCGGTGGGCATCCAACTGCCGTGGCATTCGATGTAGCCGCTGCCGTTGCGTCCGGACAAATTCTGGAAACTCCACCCACGGTCGTCCCAAACGATGGATCCGTGGATCATCCCCAGCGGATACGGAAAGCGGTCGTACCGCATCGTGCAGTTGTGCAGGTCGATCTTCGCGGACTTGTGGATCGGCCCGCCCGGCTGCCGCCGTTCAAACCGGCCGGCAAAGGTCAAGGCGCCGCCGGGATTCAGCGATTGGAGCACGCGTTGAGCCGCCGGATCGATCACCGCATTCAGCAGCTTCTCGTCCAGCGGCACCGGTCGAATGCAAGACAGCTCGACCCACCCCGTCGCCGGCCCGGCGGGCTGGTGAAACTGCCCGTTGATCGTCACGTCCTGTTCGCCGGCGTCGGCCAGCAAGCGAAGCGACAAGACGTCCGGAGTCAGCAGAATCTGGCCGCGGGTACGTTCCAGCCGGTACGGAAATTCGTGGTAAGTGAACGATACATCGCGGCACTCGATCTGCGCCTGCGGATGCCAGTCCTTCCCGTCGAACTCCAGTTGCACATCGGCGTCGACCAGTCCCAGCGGCGAGTACTGCCGCCAGACCTCCTGCAGCGGCGGCGGCAAGACGTCGACAAACCGTTGGTCCAGCTTCAGCCCGCGAGCGCGGGCATCCAAGGAAAGCGGGCTGGTCCGGTCGAAACCCTGCCGCGTCAGGGACAACTCCAACTCGGCCGTGCCGTTGCGCGCGAAAAAATGTTCCACAGCCAGTCGCCGATCATCCAAGCGGAAGCGGGCCTGCGCATCGTACAGCCGGAAGGGAAGCCGCCGGTCGACGACCTCGCCGTCGGCCAGTTCGCCGCGAACCGCAAACCGGGGCGGAGCGTCCGTTTGCGAATCGCCGCACAGATGGAAATCCAGAGACACCCGGCCTTTGAGCGATTCCAGTTCGTCGCACCGCTTGCGCCACGGGTCCGGCACGGCCTGGTAGAGCTGCGAAGACAACTGCAGACCACTGACCTGTCCCCGCAGATCCCACGGGCCTCCGTCGGCCGGGATCAGCGCCTCGAATCGCAGCCGCTCCAAGTGATCGGCGGCGCCCGTGCCGCGGATTTGTAGCGTCTTCGCCGGTGCGTCGACGGACAGAGGAGCGCCGGACGGATCGCATTGGGGCGTGATCTCCAGTTGCAGATCGCGCAACGCGATGGACCGTTCCGCGGAGTCTTGGCCGGACGTCAGATGGACGGTCGCGTCGCGCATGATGACTTGCGGAGTGCGCGGCCCGAATTTTGGCGGCGGCCACAAGCGGCTCAGATCCCAGTTGCCTTGGTCGTCCTGGCGGCCCCGGAGCTGAACGCCCCGCAGCACCAGTCGCTCGGTGTGCGGCTGATGACCCTGCACCAGGTCCTGCAGGCAAACGGACGAGACCGCCATGACTTCATGGACGTACACCAGCGGTTCAATCTCCGGGCGGCGGAAAATCGCCAAGCCCTGGATCTCGATCCCGCAGCCTTCGACCAGGCGGGCGCCCCGCACGGTCACGCGGTAGCCAGGATAGTGGGCCGCAAAACGTCGCTCGACTTCCAACCGAATCTCGTTGTCCACGCGATGCTGCAACAGCAGCCAGCCGCACAGCGCCGCCAGCCCCAGCAACATGCCGAGCACCAGCAGCCGCCGCAACCCGCGGTGCAGACCCGCAAAGAACCCGGTTTGGCGTGACTGGTTCACCGGTTGGCGCTTTCTTGTTGCTTTTCCCGAACGCGGCCCACCCACTGGCCAGCCACTCCCGCGGCCAGAACCAACAAGGCGAGCATCGGCGGCTGCCGGTAACGAATCGATCCCACAAAGACCATGTGCAACACGGTGAAATAGAGCGCCGGCAGGAAGCACAGTTGGTACGGCCAGCCGCGGCCAGCGAAACACCAGGCACCGTACAATCCGCCCACCAGCAGCGGCACATACCCGGCCAGCACCAACAGCCCGAAACGCCAGTGTCCCAACGACGGCTCGTTCGGCCAGACGTTCCAAATCCGCAGGAACTTGACTCCCGCCAAACGACATGCCTCGGCCGGATGCTCTGCCGCCCAATCCCATGCGGCGTCCCGCATCCGCTGGTCCAAACGCTGCTCGAAACAGAGGCCCGATTCGGTTGTGGGGATTCCGCGAGCCGCGTCTTGGCGGCGTAACTCACGGCGGAATTCGTCCACGAACCGCATGTCGCTCGCTCCGGTCGCCTGCGGATTCCAGCCGTCGTACAGACTCTCGCCCACCTGCAGCGTGGTTGGCACGAAGCGGCCGGTTACCAGTGCATTGCGGATCCACCACGGCGCCATGGCCGCGGCCAAGGCCAGCAGCATCCACGCACCGACCCGCACCGCGCGCGGCCGCTGGTTCGCATCCAGAAAGGCAAGCGACAATGCCAGCGGAGTGAAAAGCAGCCAACTGGGTCGCATCAGAGTGGCTGCCCCGGCGGCCAAGCCGGCGGCCGATGCCCAAGCCGCTTGTCCGCGCCTGGTCTCGTGACGCCAAGCCAGCGTGGCCAGCAGCAATTGCAGGATCATGAGCGGAACGAACGGCGCCTCGGACAGCACAAACGTGCTCATCGCCACCGCCTCGGGATACAGCGCCGCTGCCCAGGCCGCCAGCACTGCCGCCCGGCGGTCGAACAACTGCCAAGCCAACGCCGCCACGGCCGCCACGGCCGCCGTGCCCAGCACGGCGCCCAGCACCCGCGCCCAGAACACCGGCGGTTCGCCTCCGGCAAGAATGAACAGCGGCGCCAGCAGCAACGGATACCCGGGCGTGCGGAACACTCGCCGGTCGGGGTTCAACTCGTACGACTCGCCCTGCGCCACCCGCTCGGCCAGTTTCCAGTAGCTTTCGCTGTCCGGAAACCCGAACCGCTGCTGATCGGGCAGCCGCTCCTGCCACCAAGCACCCGCCGCCACACGAATGCCCAGCGCCACGACCAGCACGGGAAGTAGAGATTTCCAGAACACGCCAACCACGCCTTTCGCAGGGCCATGCAGAACCGAGCGGGATTCCGTACAAGCAATGCTAGCGTCCGACCTTTGGCGCCCACCGCTCGCGCAAAGCGACGCGGGATAGTAGGTCAAACGGGGAATCAAGGTCAAGACAGACTCGGCCGCTTCGCCGCACTGATGCGGCGTTTGACCGCATTGACCCTTTTGGACGGCGACGTTAAACTCTCGGATTCTATTCGCCAATCGTGGTTACTTCGGCAACGGGCCGGCAGTTTCTGGTGGCGACAATGCAGCACCTACCCCTCGTTCGGCCGGGCGAAGGTTTTTAGCCTGTGGCAGTCGCGTTGCTGTCATGGCCGGGGACGAACAAGCATTCAGGAGAGACATGTGGCAGAATCTTTGGTCAAGACGTTGATCGATTCGGGCGTGCATTACGGGCATCGGGCAAGCCGCTGGAACCCGAAAATGGCCCCCTACATCTACGCCCGGAAGAGCCAGATTCATATTATCGACATCCGCGAGACGGTGCGGGGGCTGTTGCGAGCCCAGAAGTATTTGTCTCAGGTCGCCGCGGGCGGCAGCCTGATTCTGTTTGTCGGCACGAAGCGGCAGGCCAGCGAAGCGGTCGAACGCGAAGCGCTGCGCTGCGGGATGCCATTTGTCAGCGAGCGTTGGTTGGGCGGCTGCTTGACCAATTTCCGTACCGTCCGCAGCCGACTGGGACGCTTGGAGGAGCTGGAGAAATTGCGTTCCAGCGACGAATTGTCCGCCTATTCGAAGAAGATGCAGTCCGCCCTGAACCGCGAATACCGCAAAATGTACCGCAACCTGAACGGTATCCGCACCATGAACCGCACGCCCGAGTGTTTGGTGATCGTGGATCCCAAGAAGGAAAAGAACGCCATTCGCGAGGCGAGGAAGCTGAAAATTACGACGGTCGCGCTGATCGACACCGACTGCGATCCCGACGATGTGGATCTGCCAATTCCCGGCAATGATGACGGCATTCGTTCGATCGAAGTGATTCTCCATGAACTGGCCAACTCGATCCGCCAAGGCCGATCGATGGACATCGCCCAATCGGAAGGCGCGGACGAGCCATCCGGCGGCTCGGCAGCGGGCGGATTCGAAGATAAAGACGCGGAAAACGTTTCAAGCACCGACGAGAATTAGTAGGGGGAACTAGGAATATGGCTGCCATTACAGCCGCTCAGGTCAAGGATTTGCGGGAGAGAACCGGTCTGCCGATGATGGACTGCAAGAAGGCGCTGTCGGAATGTGACGGCGACTCGGACAAGGCCATTCAGTGGCTGCGGGAACGCGGGGCTCAGGTGTTGAGCAAACGATCGGATCGCGAGACGTCGTTCGGCCGTTACGGCATCTTCGCCAGTTTCGACCCGCCGAAGGGCGCGATGGTCGAACTGAAGTGCGAGAGCGCCCCGGTAACGCAGAACGAGGAGTTCATTCAGTTGGCCAACGATTTGGCTCGCCAATTGGCGACCGGACCGGGAGCGGCCACGGCCGAAGAGCTTTTGGCGCAGCCGTCGCCGAGCAAGCCGGGAGTGACGCTTGGCGAGCAGAAGGACGAGTTGTTCAACCGCATCCGCGAGGTCTTCAACATCGGTCGCTTTGAGCGTATCGACGGGGCGTGCGGCGGCTACAGCCACAACGCGGCGACCGTCGCCGGGGTGCTGCTGCATGTCGAAGGCGGAAGCCCCGAGTTGGCCAAGGATATTTGCATGCACATCGCGGCCATGCGTCCCTCGGCGCTTACGACGGAAGAGCTGGATCCGGAGGAAGTTGCGCGGGAGCGTGCGATCCTCCGCGAAGCGGCTCTGCAGGAGGGCAAGCCGGAGAGCATCGTGGACAAGATGGTCGACGGCCGTTTGCGGAACTTCTACGCCGAACGCGTTTTGCTGGAACAGCAGTACGTCAAGGGCGAGGGCAAGGACACCGTGGGCAAGTTCGCGGAGAACCACGGGATGAAGCTGAAACGCTTCGTGCATTGGGAGTTTGCCAGGCAACAGTCCTGACCGAGTGATCCGCAAGCGTGGGAGCGCCAGGCATGTCCGAAGTTCAATCTGCACCGCAACCGATGTTCCGCCGCGCCGTGTTGAAACTCTCTGGCGAGAGTTTCACCCGACCGGGGGAACGCGGCATCTGCATGACCGAAGTGGTGCAGATTGCCCGCCAGATCGAGCAAGCCAAACAACTGGGCTGCCAGATCGCCGTGGTTATCGGTGGGGGCAACATCCTCCGCGGCGCCCACTTCAAGGAACTCAGCACGAGCATCCAGGAGGCCACCGCGCACTACATGGGCATGTTGGCCACCGTCATCAACGGATTGGCGCTGCAGGACGCGCTGGAATCGATGGGTTGCGAAACCCGCCTGATGTCCGCTATTCGGATGGACGGTGTTTGCGAACCCTACATCCGGCGACGTGCTCGACGGCATCTGGAAAAAGGACGGATCATCATCCTGGCGGCCGGAACCGGCGGGCCGTTTGTGACCACCGACACGGCCGCAGCGCTGCGGGCCCTGGAGTTGGAAGCCGATGTGCTGTTGAAAGCCACTCGGGTCGACGGCGTGTTCAGCGAAGATCCCGAAAAGAATCCTCACGCGGTGCTGTACCGCGAACTGACGTACGCTGCCGTGCTCGAGCGGAACCTACGAGTGATGGACACGACCGCGGTCGCTCACTGTCGGGAGCACAAGATGCCCGTGCTGGTGTTCAACTACCGCAAAGAAGGGAACATTCAACGGGCAGTGCGAGGTGAAAAAGTCGGGACGCGAATCGGCGAGGCCTAGGCGAGACCTTTTTCGGCCTCGACCGCCGCACTTGCAGATCTTGATCGGGACGACGGAATCAACTTGACGGAACCATGAGGACAGACGGCCATGACGTCGGACGATATCCTGCTCGATGCCGAAGAACGGATGGAAAAAGCCATTAGCGTTCTGAAAAACAACCTTTCTGGAATCCGCACGGGACGCGCGAATCCGGGCTTGGTGGATTCGTTGCGAGTTGATGTCTATGGATCCTCGGCGCCAATCAAGCAGCTTGCCTCGGTCGGCGCGCCCGAACCGACCCAGATTGTGATCCGGCCGTTCGACCCGGGGACGCTGAAGGACATTGAAAAAGCGATTGTCGCCAGTGATCTGGGCTTCAATCCGCAGAACGACGGCCGCTTGATTCGCATCAACATCCCGGCCTTGTCGACCGAAGTCCGCCGCAAAATGGTGACCCGCATCAAGGATTTGACCGAAGAGGCAAAGGTCGCGGTGCGGAACATCCGTCGCGATGCCAACAAGGCCGCCGACCAAGCCGAGAAGGACAAGCAGTTGAGCGAAGACCAGCGGGACGACACCAAGAAGGAAATCCAGGATCTGACCAAGAAATACGAGGAAATCGCCGCGGACTTGGCTAAGGCCCGGGAGTCCGACGTGATGGAAGGGGCTTGATGATCCGCTTTTCTCTCCTGTTGATTGCGTGGCACGCCATGACCGCCGCCCCCGCTCTCGCGGCCCAGCCCCCGACCGCAGCTCAGCGCATCGCGTCGCCGAAGTTCCTGGTGATTGCCCATCGGGGCGACAGCGGCACCTTTCCGGAAAACACGCTGCCCGCGTTCCATTCGGCCGTTCGGTTGGGCGCCGACTTGGTCGAGCTGGACTACTATCACTCGACGGACGGCGTGCCGTTTGTTTTCCACGACAAGACGCTCAACCGTACCAGCGACGCGACGACAATGCTCGGCCGCGACAAGATCCCGGCCGACAGCCTCGCCTGGCAGGACTTGCAGCGGTTGGATGCCGGTGCCTGGTTCGACGCCCGCTTCCGCGGGGCAAAGATCCCCAGTCTGGAAGAAGCCCTGGAGGCGATCCAAAAAGGCTCGATGACGCTGATCGAGCGGAAGTCCGGCGATGCCGCAACCTGCATCAATTTGTTGCGGGAGAAGCAACTGCTGGATCACGTCGTCGTCCAGTCGTTCGATTGGCAGTACGTCAGCGACTGCCATCGTTTGGCACCGGATTTGGTGCTGGCAGCGTTGGGCAGCAAGGAATTGACAGCCGAGAAACTGGACGAAATCGAGCGGACGGGCAGCCGGATCGTCGGTTGGGATCACAAGGAAATCGGACGCCAGCAGATCGAAGCGATCCACCAGCGTGGGTTGCGGGCATGGGTGTACACGGTCAACGATCCCCAGCGCGCCAACGAATTGATCGAAGCCGGGATCGACGGAATCATCACCGACGTTCCGGGCAAGATCATGCAACTTCGCCAGCCATCGGCCGGCGCCGACCAGCCCTGACGAAGCCCCGTTTGAGGCTGCTGAAAGAGTCGTGGGGTAAGCTTCCAGCTTGCCAAATGGGGCGTCTAGGAAAGTGCGGGAATCAAAGATACGAAAACTCGGCAAGCTGGAAGCTTACCCCACCGCGGTTCTTGCCAGTATTTCAACAGGCTCCGTTTCGACACCGTTCGCGGTACTGGCTGCCAGCCTGTGGCCCATTCCGGGGCCGGCATGTGGATCTCGCGGCCTTCTGCCGACGCACAACCTTAAACCGAAACGCCACCTCTCGGCAACGGTGCTTGCAGCGGATCGGGCGAGGATCGACAATACGCCCATTGAACCTCCTTGCCTTCATGATTCACCAGGAGTTACGACCATGTCGAACAGCGGGACCATGATTCTCGCGCTCATCGTACTGACCGCATCGCCGGTGGTGACCGATGCCGCCGACCCTCAGTTGGCCCACGCCGTGTATTTCACACTCAAGGACCGTACTGCCGAATCGCGACAGCAGTTGGTCGAGGGCTGTCAGGAATTGTTGTCCGGACACCCCGGGACGGTGTACTTCGCGGCCGGTGTGCTGGCCGAGGAGTTTGAACGCGACGTGAACGACCGTGATTTCGATGTCGCGTTGCTGATTGTTTTCCGGGACAAGGCGGCGCACGACGTCTATCAGACCAGTCCGCGGCACCAGAAATTCATCGAGCAGTACAAGGATCTTTGGCAGACCGTGCGGGTGTTCGACTCGTATCAACAACCGCTCGCCGAGGAATCCGCTGCGAGTCCCAAGCGGGCGGTTGGCGCTGGGAGGACGAACCGATAGGCACGAGTGTTTTCCCTTTCCCACTCGGGTTCCGATTCGTCAGCACCGGGTGGCGGGAACAGGATTTGCGATGACGGAAGCGATCACGCCGGTCGAGCCTCGCGACGAGATCCCCTTGGATCTGGCCGGACGCCAGTTGGGCGACTATCACCTGCTCCGCCGCTTGGGACGAGGCGGGATGGCGGAGGTTTACCTAGCCGAGCAGCAATCGCTGGGGCGGCCGGTCGCGGTCAAGGTACTGAAGCCGTCGCTGGCCAGCAACGACTCGTACGTCCGCCGGTTTATTCACGAAGCCAAGGCGGCCGCTGCGCTGGTCCATGCCAACATCGTGCAGATCCACGAAGTCGGCTGCATCGACGGCTTGCACTTCATCGCGCAGGAGTACATCGAAGGCTTGAATCTCCGGCAGGTACTGGACCGCCGCGGTCCACTGGCAGCACCGTCGGCGGTCAGCGTGATGCGTCAGGTCGCCGCCGCGCTGCACAAATCCGGCCAGCAGAAGATCGTCCACCGGGACATCAAGCCGGAAAACATCATGCTAACCCCCAGCGGCGACGTCAAAGTCGCCGATTTTGGACTGGCTCGCGTCGAGAAGGGTGGCGAATCCGTCAACTTGACTCAGATCGGCGTCACGATGGGCACGCCGCTGTATATGAGTCCCGAGCAGGTCGAGGGCAGGACGGTCGACACGCGCAGCGACATCTATTCATTCGGCGTCACCTGTTACCACATGCTGGCGGCCCGACCGCCGTTCGAGGGTGAGACGCCGCTCAAGATCGCGATCCAGCACCTGCAGAACGAGCCTAAGCGTTTGGAGGATCTGCGAAGCGATCTGCCGGAGAGTCTCTGCCGTATCGTCCACAAGATGCTTGCCAAACGGCCGCAGGACCGATATCAAAACGCCAGCGAATTGCTGCGGGATCTGCGCACGGTACAAGTCGACGGCGCCGACACCTCCTGGCCGGATGGCTTCGAGGACTGGAATCCGCCCGAAATCGCCGCACTCTCCGCTTCCCGCACCGAGGCAACGCAGCAACTGGCGGCCGTGATGGGCCGAAGAAGCCGGTCCCGTCGGTCGCGTCCCTACCTAGTCGCCGGGACGATCATCCTGGCAGGGATGGCTGTCGGGGTGGTCGTGGCCAGCGCCACCCGGCCGGCGCCGCTATTGGCCGTAGCCGACGATGCCCGGGTGGTTGTCGAACGCCAGCAAACCGTGCGGGATCAGTACTTTCATGCGATGAGCATCGGCAATGAAGAGGCGTGGTCGAGCATCGCCAAATATTTTCCTCCGGGCGCCAGCGAAGAGAATCAGTACTACGCACTGCGCGCGACGCAGCGACTGGCCGAATTGTACCAGGAGACGGGCAACCTGGACCGGGCGTTGCAGTGCTTTGCCGAATTGGCGTCGCCCCAGATCGGCGATCCGTATTTTCGGGCCATCGGACTGGCCGGATTGGCGAACATCTACCTGTTGCGAGGCGAGATGCAGAAGGCAAACCAGCAGTTGCCGCCGTTGGTCCAGTTGTTTCCCGAACTGCCGCGCGACGTCCGTCAGTTCTTGATTGACGAGGTGAACGACCGGCTGCGAACCGAACTGCGGCAATTGATCAAGGAGTTCGAATCCGGCGCCAAGACGCCTCCTTCCCCACCATGATCCCGACCAATCTGCTGACCCATCTGCCCGATCGTTTGGCGGACGAGCGTTTCGAGACCTTGGTTCAGACTTCGAATTGCCGTCTCGAACGGATCATTTCCACCGGGCACAGCACACCGCCTGGTCAGTGGTACGACCAAGCCAACGACGAATGGGTGCTGTTGCTCGCGGGATCGGCCGTCCTGCGGTTTGAGCAGCCCGACGAGCAGATCGCCCTGCAGCCCGGCGATTCGCTTCTCATCCCCGCTCACCGCCGTCACCGCGTCGAGTCCACCGACGCCGGGCAACCAACCGTCTGGCTTGCCCTCCACTGCCATGAAACGCGATGAACCGAAGGACACAACCGACCGTCGATCCAAGGGGGCACCGACAATCCGCCGATCTTCCCGACGCAGAACGATCCCGACGCCACGATCGAGTCGGCTACGATTGGGCCCGACGGCGTCGGTACGATGCAAGGGGCAAACTTTGACCACGTGCAGTGGAAACCGTTGCCACGCCAGAGTCTGGTGACCATCGACTTTGGGCAGACCTGGACAGTCCCACAAAAATTCCATAGATTTGGGCCGATAAGCGGTCCAACCAGCGTCAAACGGCAACGTTCAGTCTGTGTCCTGCAACGAGCCTTCATTCGACTCCCCATCCTTTGCGCACGGCAGAGGCGGCAGTCCGTGGCGGGCGCGGACCGCGTCGGCTTGGTCCGGGGTGATGTGGTACAGGAAGATCGAGTAGCCGGCTTTCGCCACCGGCTGGAAATGGCGGAAGTACTCGTAGCCGCGGAACGGTGCGAAGCGGTATCCGCCCTCGCCGTCCGTCGCACCGGCCTGGCTGCCGCGCACAAAGCGGACGCTGACGGCAAAGTAGCCGGGGTGCGGGCCGAATCCGGCAGCGTTCTCCTCGGTGATCTCGGCGCCGTCGGTCACGCCCAGCGGCGGGAGCCTCCACTCGAGGCCCGCGATGCGCGCGTCGATGCGGTTGAAATACGCCATCTGCAAATCGGCTGCCGCCTCCGGATGCCGAGCCAGCCAACGCCGCAAGCGGTACAGGTCCTGACCCCAGTCGATGTTCGAACCCAACAGATGGTTGTGCCCGCCGTGCGGCCCACCCGCCAACTCGTTGAAGTACCCCAACGAATACGGATGCACGAACAAATACGACCCCACCGCCCAAACCATCAGCCCAACCACCAAGCTCCGCGCCCACGTAGAACGGGCTTCAGTCCGTTCATCTTCGTCTTTGCATTCTCGGCCAGCAAACACCGCACCGGCCCGCCCGATGAACACGATCACGAATGGAAACATCGGCAGCGCGTAGCGGAAGTGACTCTGCAAACTGCGTTGCGAACTGACCAGGACCAAGACCGTCAGCGCAGGCAGAGCCAGGATCAACAACTCCCGCCAATCCCCGGGCCACGGGATCGCCCAGCGTCCGCGTCTTGGCCAGAAGAACGCCAGCAGCAGCAGTCCCCAGATGCCCAGCGGCACCTTGACCGCCGCCCCGTAGACGTAGTAATGCCACCAGCCGCGTCCCAGCACCCACTGGCCGCCCAGATAGCTGTAACGGGTCCGGTAGATCTCGAAGTCGCGGCGCTGCACGTCGATCCCGCGCAGGTACGACTCGGGAAACGGCACCGGCACCCGGCCCAGCCACGTCCCGCGGAAACGGTTCCCGTGACTTCCGCCCGACTCGGCGTCGCTTGTGCCCCGGAACGTCCGGCTCACGAACGGATACTCGTCCAAGGGCTTGCCCGTTCCCGTGAATTCGTAACCCAGGTTCACCACCAGCACGCAGGTCGCCAGCAGCAAGACCATCCGTAGCGCGCCCGGACCAGCAGCGCGTCGCGGCACCGCGTCGTCACAGTCCCTGGGAACTCGCCGTGCGGTCCACCAATACACGCCCCACAGGATCAACCAGACAGGATACAGGATGACCAGCGTGAACTTGCAGAGTTGCGCGACGCCCAGCGCGATCCCGGCGAAATAGGCGCGGCCCCAGGTGGGATCGAGCAGATAGCCGCGCAGCGTCCAAGCCGCCGCCAGCGCCGCCACGGTCGCCGGCACATCGGCGTTCAACAGGTGGGCGTGCGTGATGATGTTCGGCTCGAAACACCATACGGCCATCGCCAGCAATCCGCCCTCGACGCCCCACAGTTCGCCCGCCCAGCGGTAGACCAGCCAAGCGCCCAGCAGCGACCATCCCAAACTGGCCAACCGCGCCAGGACGACGAAGGTGTGGTAATTCTCCGAGTTGGTCAGCGCAAAGTGCTCGCCCACCACCCGCTCCGCCCGCTGGCCGGGCACGTCGGCCGTGACCAGTCCGTCCGTGTCCGGACGCGTCAACACCACCGGTGCCGCCGCCAGCAGCTTGGTCAGCGGCGGATTGACGCTGTACAAGTGATACGTCCCGTACTGCCAGTAGGATACGCCGGCCGCCAGGTTGCCGATCTCGTCGTAGGTGACAAAATCCTCGATCGCACAGTGCAGCACCAACGCCGCATGAACCGACAGCAGCCAAGCGATCACCAACCGCCGCCCGCGCTGGAGTGTACGATTCATCGTGCCCGCCGCCTCCGCATCCCACTCACCCTCGTTGCTTCCAAAAATAGAACGCCGTACCGCCGCCCAATCCCAACACCAGCGTCCCGACCACCGTCCAGATCAGCCACGTCCACTTGTGCTGCACGGTCGGCTTGACCGTCGGGCGGTCGGGCAGCGAGTCGGCGTGGATCGACCAGTGGACCAGCCGCACGTCGGCGCTGGCCGGCTTGTAGCCCGTGCGCACCTGCGCCCGCAGTTCCGTCACGACCTCGGTGCCGATCTCGACCGAGTGGATCTCACGGAATTCGCCCGGACCGTCGGCCACCAGGTACTTGAGCGTCGAACCGCTCCGCGCCAACCGCAGCTTGCCGCGCAGTCCGGTCGCCGGCACGTTCTGAGTCTGATAGCGGTCCTTGCCGCCCTCGCCGGGCAGGATCCGGCTGGCGCCGAACACCTCAGCCGCGCCTTTGCGAAGCCGTGTTAACATGGCCCGCCCCGTCGAAGGCTTCTCGAATTTCAGCAGCAGCCCCACCCCGCAGCCTTCGGCTGGCGCTTCTTTCGGCAACGCCAGGATCTCGTATTCCAGCGTGATTTCGAAATCCCCGCCCACGCGGAATCGAGTATCGACACCGACACCGTTCAGATCGCTGCGATCGGCCGGCAACGCAATTCGCAGCCCGCGACCGTCCGCGCGGGCCACCTGCTGAGCGTTCGGGCCGCTCAGCCGCAGCGCCGGATGGTCCCGCACATCCTGCTGGAACTCGAATTCGAACTGCTCCGCCAACGCCCCCGCGCCGCCAGCCGCCAACAAGTACACCAGAACGGTTCCCACCATCGCCAACTCCTGCGAAATCACCCTTTTCCAATTCGTGTCATTCGTGGTTCCACCCCCGAAAGCAGCTCGATCAAGTCTTTCCCTACGGCACCGTCAACGTCTCGCCGCCGGCCGGGGTGAGCAGCGCGGACATCACGTTCCAGGACGTGTCGTAGG
>JAHDXO010000040.1 GCA_023382975.1 Pirellulaceae bacterium | reverse complement strand
CGCCTGCCCGAAGTCCGGCTCGATCGGCTGGACCGCCCGGCTGGACGACGGCCACCGTGTTCTCCAGCGGCAGCGCGATTCCGAGAGCTTCGATCGGTAGCAGAGCGCCGTAGAACAGCGCTCCCCGCAGTTCAACCGCGCATTCGGCTCCGTTTCACGAGACAGGCCGCACCATCGTCGCTGCAGCCCAGGCACGGCCCGACGGTGGCGAAGTCGCGGTTGTCGTCAACAGCGACGTTAAGGCACGCCCGGAGGGACTTCGAGGGTTTTCGATGCGACTTCGACTTGGTAGACTTGCTGGACCTAGGCACTGCCTCCGACGCCCAGGGTTAGGCGGTGTACTTCGCACCCGTTCGCCGGAATCGAGCGGGTGTTTTCGTGGGTATTCGGTATGCGGGTATGCGTTCGGGGATGCACGGCGGCAAACAAGGAAGACAAAAAACGCCGCAAACCACTGTTTGCAATGAGTTTAGGCCGGATGGCGGAATGGCAGACGCACAGGACTTAAAAACGAACCCGCCAAGCACCGAAAAAACGCCGAAAACCCTTGTTTTTACCGCATGAAACGCGATTTTCTGTCCTTGCTCGGAATAGGCGAAAACGGGCGTTTTTCGGCTTTTTTGGGGGCGTTTGGTTGTAGACTACAACCGCAACTACGCTGATCGTCGCCCAGGTGCAACCCGGTGGCCAGACTGGACCGCAGCCGGTGGCCGATCGTCAATCCTGCCTCACCTTCTTACCGGCCAGATCGGCCACGATTGCGCGAACCAACTCCACGGTGTCGATTTCCTCTTGCGGTTCAGCCAGACCGCCATCGCCGTCGTCCACTTCGTCGTCATCGCAAAACGGATCTTTGCCGATGGTGCCTTGGATCTTGTAAGTGACGTACCAACGGGCGTCAACCTTCATCAGTTTCAGTTCGACTTCGCTGGCGCTCTTCCAGATTTCATCTTGGGGAAAGAACATTCTCGCTCTGGACATGGTGGGGATTCCTTTTGGTTTCGGGGGTGGTGAAGGGTGGTCAAGAATCGATCGACGGGGGAAGAAAGCAGGGCGGCTTTGCGATCTTCTGGTCAACGTAGTGCCGAAACATCAGCGGGTCTCGGTGCCCTAAGAAAGTCTTGGCGGCTTCTAAGCCGTGATCCCGGGCGATGTGGCTCGCACCGGTGCGGCGCAGTTGGTGCAGGCAGCCCCGCCGGACTTTGGCCTTTCCAAGTAGCCGGTTCCAGTGGTAGTAAAATTGCCTCTCGTTGCATGGCCACGCCAATGGCTGCCTTCCTGGCAAGGCACGAATCAGCGCCATCGTTTCAGCAGACACCCGCGGATGGTGGCCCCAGCCAGTCTTGCGCATTCTGATTTCGATGCTGCCGTCTGTCGCTATCTGACTGCGATCGAGGCTCATCAGGTCGCCTTTCCGTAGCCCGGTCTCGTAGGCAGTCCGGATCAAGGCGCGTAGGTACAGCCCCATGTTGGCAGAACTGTTGTGGATTGGAGCGTCGAAGTCTGGCAACTCCGTCGCTTTCAAAAGCCGCTTGACCTCGTCCAGCGTCCAAGACGTCGGCATCGGATCGGGCTTTGAAATGACCCGAACATCGTCCAGGGGCTTCGACCAGCCGCGTTTGGCAGCAAACCGCCACATCAGCAGAACCCGGTTTCTGTGCTCTCTGACGCTGACGATGGCGTACCTTCCGGCCGTTTCCATCGACGCAACCCACTTTGAAACGGTGTCCGATGTCAGATCTTCGGTATCGGCCGGACGGCCCAACCACTCGGAAAAGATTCGGATCGAGCGATCAATCTGGTACCGCCCGGCCGGCTTGATCGAACGATAAACCTCGTACCGTTCAAGAACCTCTGATAGAAGCATCTGCGCCTCCCCTGCGCGGCATCCGCGCAGCAAAAAAGCCGCAACCCCGGTCTGTCGTTGTCATGGCGGTAGCAAGACCACCAGCGCATGTGTTGCCACGTGCGCACGGCAAACCGGGGATGCGGCTCTTTTGTAATCATCGACTTTCCTGCTATCCACGTCCGAAGACTTGGTTTTGACTTCCGAATTTTCGACAATGACGAAAGCGGTGTCAACATCGCCGGACGCTAGCAGGGAAAATTTGTTGCCATTTCTGGATGTGGCTGTCTGGTTTTGCAAGGTTGTTCCTGGATCGTGACCGTCATCAGTGCCGCGCCTCCAGCTTGTCAACGATTCGCTCGCCAACATCCAACCAACGCTCGGTTGCGGCCCGCATACGTTTTGTTTCGGCCAACTGCTCTTTGGCTGTTATTTCAGCCCCGCCGAACTGCCCGGCCAGACGGTAGCCGCTGAACGTCCCCGCCACGCTGATCCGTTTCTCCACGTCGTCGGCTTTGTCGAGCCCGAGCCGTTTTGCCAGCGCGGCCCGTGCCTTCTCGTGCTCCTCGTCCGAAATCAACTGGTCAGCTCGCATCCGATCGTACATCGCCAGTTCTTCGTCGTATCGCTCCTGAGCGGTCTTGAGCGAATCGCGCAGGGCTTCGGCGTCTGCTTTCGCCCGTGCGGCCCGGACGGCAGCCAGGGCCTCAACGGCGGTCTGAATCTCGACCTCTCCCGCCCCCCGGTCCCGCAGTTGTTGAATCTCGCGATCCTCCAGCTCCTCCTGCGTCCGGCCGATCGTCTCGGCCAGGTCGATATAGGATTGCGTGAGTGCGTCCACGTCGTCGCGTAGTTGCCGCTCCACGTCAGCCGCGGCGGTCGCTGCCCGCGCGTCGGCCAGTTCCTGGTAGGCGCTTCGCATTTCGTCGATGTAACCGGGGTCCGCGTTGGGATCGGCCTCCAGGCGAGCCATCTTCAGCCGCTCGATCTCTTCAGCCGTCCGGCCCACCGATTCGGCTTCCTCACGGAACCCGGCCGCCATCTTGCGAATCGATTCGGTCAGCCCCTCCGCGGCCTTCAGCTCCTCGTGCGCCTTGGCCAGCCGCTCCAGTTCGTCGGCCAGCGTTCCGGACTCTTCCCCGGCTTCCCCCGCCCGCAGCTTCAGGATGGCGATTTCTTCAGCCGTCTTGCCGAAGTACTCGACCTGCTCGCGCAACTTCTCCACCACGCCGCGGGCCGATTCGGCGTAGGCTTCCTGCTTGTCTGCCAGCTCCGCGGCCGATGCCGCCGCCGCGGCCTGTTCTTCGGCCAGCTTGCGATCGGCTTCCGCCGTAGCATCCGCTGCGACCTTGGCGGCCTCCAATGCGTCGGCGACGTCGGAAATTCGTTCACCCCAACTTCGCTCTTTGCCGCTCAGGGTGCCCGAAATTGCACGAAGCGGACCTATCATAGCCTCCCGCCAGCCTCCAGCCGCTTGCCAAACGCCAGAAGCAGCCTCGCTGAAGTTCCCAGCGAACAATTCGCCAGCCGCGGTACCGACCCCGCCCGATGTCGTCTTCATGCCATCCAGCCACGCAAGGAACGGATCGCCCACGACTTGGCCCACATCAGCCGCCCACGGAATCCACCGTTGCTCACCCTGGCCGCCACCATCTGCATCTGCACCGGTGGCCTTCATTGCCGCCGCTGCGATCATTTCGAACGCGACCGCCAAGTCCTTCGCGTTGTCCAGCGTCGCCTTTTGGAACACGGCCTGCAACGTCAACTGAATATCGGCCAATGCGTCGTTGGCTCGCTCGATGGCGCTGGTGTCCATGCCGCCCTTGAGCCCGGTCATCTTCTCCCAGCGGGCCGTCAGCCGGTCGATTTCACCGCCCCCCGACGACAGCAGCGTAATCATGTCCTGCTGGCCGCGGCCGAAAATCTTGGACGCCAGATAGGCTTTTTTCGCCGGGTCGTCGATCGCTGCGAAGGCGTCGGCCAATGCTCGCATCCGCTCGGGCGCCCGCATGGCTGCCAATTGCTCCGCGTCCAGCCCAAGCATTTCGAACGTGTCCCGCATTTCTCCAGCCTTCATGCGGGCCTCTTGCAACGAGACGTTCATCTTGCCATAGCCCTTTTCAAACGCCTCACCTGTCACGCCGGCGGCTTGACTGGCCGCGTAGGACAGCTTCATCAATTCGGCCGGGTCCATGCCCAACGTCCGCGATTTCTTGCCGATCTCGTCCAGTTCGTTCATGGACTCGCGGATTTTGTAGACGGCTGCTCCCGCCGTCGCCAGCATCGCCCCCCCGACGACTTTGGCCGCTAGGTTGCCGGCCACGCGAAGACGGCTCTGCATCCCCTTCAGATCAGCCGACAGCTTCTTGTCGTCGAGAAATGCCTCGATGGCTGCCCGCCCGGCCTTGATGGTGCTGGCGCTCATGAAAATCCCCTTCAAATCAAAATGCTTGTTTTGCCTCAGATGAAAAAACGGCGAGAGAGCGACGGCAGGACAACCGGCTACTACCGTCCCTCCCACACCTGCCGCCCGCGCGCTCGCCACCATCGGGAACTCAAAAAAGGCAGCGATCGCCTTTCGGCCACGCGCGGACGGCGACAAAGTTACAGCAACGTGACAGCGCCGCCAACAACGCGGGTGACGAGCGGTTCATGCGATCGAAGGCCTGGCGGTCGTCGGCGTCGGCCGACTCGGCATGGTTGGCGTCGACCGGCTCTTGGCAGCCGCTTTGGCCACGCGCCGCCGGTGGTTCGTCAAGCACAACTCCGCCTGGCCGAAACTCGAGCCGGCTCGGCGCGCCGCATCGAAGACTTCCCGCTCGCCGGGCGTCAGTTGTGCGTAGAACGCATCCTGTTTCGCCTTCAGTTCCAAATTTTCAAACATCGCATGTCCTTTCAGAAAAACCTCAGAAATCGAAACTCAAAACTCGAAACTCGAACAAAACGGACGGGCGCCGACGGGTTGGAGGATCCCGTCGGCGCGGCTTTGCAGCCCGGGCGCCACGCAGCGCCCGCCGTCCTGCACAGTCTCAGTTCGCGCGAAGCGATCGCGCATGCGCCAGACCATGCACAACCGCTGGATCGCTCGGGTTGGTCGCGCGTCGTGCATCCTCCACTTGCTTGGCGAATCGTCGCGCCCGCTCGACTTGGATAGCAGCCGCATCCCGCCGGCGTTGCGCCTCGATCAGCGCAGCATCGGCCAGCGCCAGCGACTTGTCTGCCTCGGCCAGCTTCTGCGGTAGTGCCTCGATCTCATCACCATGTTCGGCCAGAAAATCATCGGCCTGCAGCCCGGCCTCGAATTGTCGCCGCATTTCCCGCTCGCCTGCCGTCAACGCATGGCCCTTGATTCGTTCCACGAAATCCATGCGTTGCGTGCCCAGCCCCAGGGCTACTTCCTCGGCCAGCAGCGCGGCATGAACTCGAACCGCGTGTTCGCGGTGATCGTGGCCAGCCACGGCATACGCGAACCCGCTCGGCAGCCGCGCCAATTCGGCCGGAACGTCGATGCGGGTTGCCCCCCCGGCAGGTTGCCGGTTCTTCGTCTGTCTGCTCATTGAAAATTGACTCCCCATCGGTGCATGTCTCCTATGCTCGAAACTCGAAAAAACTCAAAAAGCCCCGAAAAAACGGGGGAAACGCCAAACGAAAAGCAAGTGTGTGCGAATATCTATGTGTTCCCTTGGGGGTCTTCCGGCAACATCGGAAAAAGTACCTACCGTTCGGGGAGGGGTCATAGTTGCACCCCATGCCGCTGAACGAACCGACGAAGCGATCGTCGATCAATCCCCAGGTGCCAGCATCGTTCCGGCCTGCCGACCTTGCTTGACCACGTAGGCTCGACACTGAAACCCATTGCACGCGCCACGGCGACAAGCAGCCGCTCGGGAATGTAGGTCTGTCCGCCGCTGGCCTGCTCAACGAGGTGCTTCAAGCCGTAGCTCGTGCGTCGCCTGTCCGGATGCTTTGTCCGTGCGACCGCTCCCAGGAATCGACGACAGACCTCGGTGGGATTCTCTGGCCACGGGGTGTCACTGTCACGCAGTGTCACGCGTGCCGATGTTATGTGCCCCCTACTTTCCTTTGTCATTGTCCATGCCCCCCCTACTGTAATTATTTTTCTTGCGTATGCTCTGCATAAGAAAGTCACGCGTGACACTGCGTGACACCTTCATCAAAAACCCTCTTTTAGGCCAATGCCCTCATAGAATCTTTCGCGCGAAGTCAAAACCCGACGTTGGGTCACAGTGATCTCCGGGCGCACTGCGCGAAGATCCCGACCGAAGGATTGCATCGTGCCTGGATGATCCCGGCCCCGTTCATCGCACCAAGAACGCCATGCGTCAAACAGGTCTCCTACGACTACGCTGTAGCCCGGCCCGAAGATGCATTGATCATCAAGGAATGCACGTACCGGAGAACTCAATTCGGACAAGTCGCTCAGCAGTTCCTGCCCACTCTCGGGCTGGAGAAAAAACCCTCGTTTGCGAAGTCGTTGCAATCCACGGATCGACCAATTCAAAATGCCTGGAAGCTCTGTAAGCAGTTTCGACGTTAGCGTCTGATCTTCATGCCCTAGGAAGCTCCGAGTGAGTTTCAGCAGAATCACTCGCGTCAACAAAGCGCCGGATGCGTCCTTCATGCCTGGCAGTTCATTGGTCAGAATCATGAACCGGGTGGGGAGGTGTACCGCTGTCATCGTCGGAAGGCTTTTGCGGTCGACGTTCTGCGCGTCCTCACCCGTGATGCTCAGCAGCCTCTCCACTACTGCCACGGCGTCGGCTCGGACAGATAGCCGCGCATCGGCAATTATCGCCGCCAGCTTGTCGACCAACTGCCACAGTCCAAACGGACCAGCAAGGCTTGCCAACGTCGGATTTCCGCAATTGCCCCGCCCAATCATCGCAGTGAGAACTCGCCCGATGGTTCCCTTTCCGCACCGAGGGGCGCCGACAAGCATCAACAGCTTGTGTTGCCGGGTGTCTCGAAGCAAAAAGTATCCGAACCACTCCTGCAGCGCGTCGATACTCTGCGGATCGTGACTCCACAATTCGCCCAAAAAGTTCATCCATGCATCACATCCTGCTCCGCAGTCGTAGCCGTACGGCAGCCCGTTCGTGCTGAACAGCGCGGGGGTGCAAGGAACCAAGCATTCCTCGGAGGTGCCCACGCTGGAAACGTGCAAGATGCCTGATTGCGTGATGATGCACTCGCGTGCTGGAAACGGGGGAGGTTCGTCGCCGCGTCCAATCCACGCTGGTGACTCCAGTTTCCCCGGCAGAATGCACTCCGATTCCAGCGCCCGCAGTGCGTCATTTACGACCCGCTGCGTCACCTTCTTGGTCGTACAATCTTCGTCACTGCCTGATTGCAGCTTCTCGATGGCATAGCGGTCGAATTCGGCCTTGATGAACCGGGAAAAACCCGCTCGGATTTCGTTTCGGCTTGCAACCTGATAGGCAACTCCGTCGAACGAATACCACTCGTCACGATGCCAATGCAACCCAGGGTTTCCGGCTTGGTCGTATGCCTTGCGAAACAGGCGAGCCAGTCGATACGGATCATCAACCGATTCGAGCGGGTTAGCGCTGTCCGCATTCGCCGCTGGCTTCGTGACGGGCGCGCCGTCGGCCAGCTTGACCAGATCCTGGTAGCCATGGCCCTCGTTCAGCCAATCCCGGATGTCCGGCCCGTGGTCGTCTTGGATTTCGTAGGGCAGGACCACGTTGCGGCATTCGCTCGCAGTGGTGGCGATCGCCGGAGCCCATCCCGGCCGGTTGTCCCGGGTGGTGGCCCCGTCCTGCCCCGGCTTGTCGGCGTCGTGACAGACGTTGACGGCGCGCCCGTGGAGCGATTCCAGCATCCACGGTGCCCCGGCCGGATTCTCCCCGCAGCCATGAACGTTGGTCACCACGGCGACGTCGGCCGGCCGATCGGCCACAGACAGCAGCCCCAGGACGTCAGACGGTCCCTCCAACTTCCAAACCGTGGTGGCCTGCTGGAGATCCTGGACGTTGCCAATCCACCCCCGGCCGGTCCCCGGCAGCGTCTTCACCTTCACCCAACCCGTCGGCTCCGAGGATCCCCGCTCGAAAACCGGCAGCCCCCTCCCCGTCGTGTTGTACAGCACCCAGCCCACCGGCTCGCCGTCGGTCAGCTTTTCGCCCCACACTGGCAGCGCGACCACAGTGAATTGCCCGAGGTATCTGGCCAGCTTGCCGCCAACCGACTGGACGGCCGCGGGGGTAATCGGCGGCTTGTGTCGGCACCACAGATGGACGAGGTTCTCATTCCACGGTTGGAAGGCAAGTTGATCGACCGCTGGAGTCTGCGCTCGCTGGTGGGCTTGTGGCGCAACCTGGTGGCCAATGACGGGAACTTCGATGCCGATAAACTCGCAGATTCGCTTGCACGTGTCGGGGAACGATAGGCCGGTCGCCCAGCGTACCGAAGCGATGCCGTCGCCGTTCGATCGTCCGCACTGGTTGCACAGGACCGCGCCGTCGCGTTCGTCGATCAGCCGGAAGCGATCACGTCCGCCGCACTTCGGACAGGGATGATGCTTGTGGTCGAGGTGCTGACGCGGAATTCCGCCGACTCGCTCGAGGATGTCAAGCCAGCGCCCCCCGGCTGCCCATAAAATCGCTTGGGTGTCGATTTGCTGGAGTTGGCGTTTGCTTTTTTGCGTCCGTGATCGTACCATTGTCGTGTGATTCCATTCTTGCCCCGTCCGAAGTCGTGATCGGCGGGGCGTTTTCGTTGCCGCGCCGGTGGGGGGCGGTGTCTTCCGTGAATCAGTAAAACTCAATGATCAACGCATCCGTTCGTCGCCGTCGCCGCTTTGGTGCAGGGGGCGGGGGTGTCGGCCGATTCGACCGCGATTGCTTGAAGTCTTCCCACGCCGCGGCCGGAATCCGCCAACGGGGGCGGCCCCCCCGGCGCTCGCTCACGTCGATCGCGGTCAGTTCACCGCGGCCGATCCACGAAAGCACCTTGCCTTGGTCGATGCCCAGCGTCTCGGCGATGGCCTTGACCGTGAGGAAACGCTCAGACGGCATGGTCGTGCGCCTTCGTGGAATTGATGGCCTCGAAGAATCGACGTAGAGCCAAGTCGCTTGTGTAGCGACGTCCGCCGATTTTGACGGTGTCGAGTAAGCATCCCCCCACGCCTTCAAACTGCCATCGGCGCACGGTCATTGGATGCTTTCCGAGACGTTGGGCCACCTCCGGCAGAGTCAGCAGACTCTCGGTGGTTGGATCGATTGGCACGATGTTCCTCCTGAAACAAAACAAGGGGCAACCGTCTTTGCGTACTCGTCGCGCAAAGACACGGTGCCTTGCTGTTTCAGATACGGAACGGGCTGCTCGGGAACCGGCAACTCCTGAATTCTTGGCGGACAATCAGGGAAACCATTGTTTCGTGTTGCCGGAAGGCGATCCATCGCCGCAACCCTAACGATTCGCCCTCTTGGCGATTCGCGTCGTACCTGCCGGGCGGCCAGCTGCCGTCCTGTCTGCATGTCGTACTGCCATCCGATTTCGTCGTCAGCAGCGAGCCGCCTTCCGGCGCCTCCTTCGGAATTTCACCGAATCCGTTTATGCAGTCCACTGGAAACAGGCGGCTATTCCCGTTTGCCAGATATGCAGATTTTATCGAACGAAATAGCAAAGTCAACGGGATTCAAAAAAATCGCCAAAAAAGTTTGGCGATTTTCGGGGGGGACGATAATCGGTAGGGTGGGGCGGGGGTGGGGTGTCAATCCTGGCCGAACAACCATGTCCGCACCGTCTCGGACACGCGAACCAGGCGGTCGTCGCTGATGCGCTCGCGGTAGGCAGCCGCCATTGAATGATCGGCATGGCCCATGCACGCATCGACCGCTACTTGGTCGCACGATTCGCCGGCCGCGGTCTCGAAACAATGGCGCAACGTGTAGAACCCCAGCCGCTTCCGGCCGTTGATTCCCAGCTTCTTTAGCAGAGCCCCGAAGCGTTGACCGACCGTGTTGACGTAGGCGAACTTCCCCGCGGTGGTCTCGCTCTCGGTGACTCTGGCATACCGATTGCCTTGAACGGTCAGGAACACCATCTGCGAATCGGCCGGATTCTTCGGCTTGGGGCGCTGTTCGATGGCAGCCTGCAGCGCCGTGATCGTCTCCGGCCACAACTTGCACTTGCGGGCAATCTCGGTTTTCGGCCGCGGAAAATTCAACCAGCCCCCCTCGAAGTCGATGGCGCTGATCGGCAGATTCGCGACGTCCGAATTCCCGAGACCGCAGTTGACGCCCAGGTACACCATCGCCCGCAAGATCGGATCGGCGGCGCCCAGGATGGATTGCACTTCCGCGGCTTCAAGCAGATTCGGCCCCGCTTCGTTGCGGGACTTGCGAATCGCCTTAGCGGCCGGCTTGTCGAAACTCTGGCCGTAGTGGACCGGACGGTCAATCAACCGCTGATCGAAGCCGTACTTGAAGACGATGCGAGTCCTGTTGATCTCATTCTTCAGCGCGACCACGCCCAGCGTACTAGCCAGCGATTGACGGAACCGCTCGAAGTCGGCCGGCCGCAGATCGTCGACGCGACGTTCCTTCCCGAAGAACGCGACCAGCCGATCGGTAGTTGTGCGGTACTGGCCGAACGTATGACCAGATAGCTCGCCCGACTCCATCTTGCGAGTCTTCGACGTGAGGAACGAATTGCACAGCAACGCGATGGTACAGCCGTCGCCGGTATCCACGGGCGGTGGTGTCCGACCGTCCAGAATGAACGGCCATTCCCGCTCGAACCGCTTCAACGCCTCGGTGCCCTTGGGATCGGTTCGCCACGAACCGAAGTAGTACATGCGCCGATTGAAGTGTTTTGCCCACTGGCCAGAATTGTGGGCGGTCAGCGGAAACGACTTCGACGGCTTGGCAGGTTTTCCGCTCGAATTGGATGTGTTAGACTTTCGAGCCACGACACTACCTCCTTCGCAAAAATCAGGTGGTGTTCTTTGCACCCGCTCGCTACAACCGAGCGGGTGTTTTCGTAGCTTTCAAGGTTACCGGTTGTAGTCTTGGTTGTACAGTAGGGGTTTCTGGAAAATGGAGAATCGCAAAAAACCCCGGTTTTTACCGCACTTAGGCCGGATGGCGGAATGGCAGACGCACAGGACTTAAAATCCTGTGGGAGGTTACTCCCGTGCGGGTTCGAGTCCCGCTCCGGCTACTCTTGCAAGGGTTCGCATCGATTTGCAGACCGTCGCGTAAGGCCTTGATGGGAATGACCTTACACGATGGTTCTGCCGAGTCGCCTTCCGATTGTTCACCGTCTGTTTCTTCGCATCGGCTTGCATGGCCTCGCTCGCTATCGCGTCCCCCGCGCTGCGCCAGGCGCTGCGCGATCTGCCCATCTGCTGGAGTTGCCATGTCCGTTCCTGTCGCTCTCAAGGAATCTGCTGATTCCGGCTCGCCGGCGCCCAACAAGTGCTGCAACTTGGTCACCGCGTCAGCTTGCTGCTCGGGAAACAAATGCCCGTATGTGTCCAGGGTCAGCGTGATCGCCGAGTGACGCATGACCGTCTGAACGACTTTGGGATGTACTCCAGCTAGGGCAAGCCATGCTCCACATGTGTGGCGCAGGCTGTGGAAGTCGAATATCTGTCCTTCGTGGTTGGTGGCCGCCAGGAAATCGCTCTGTTCGCGTCGGGCGTATTCTTCCGGATCTTTGATTTCTTCCTTGATCCACGCGGTACGTGCCTCGGCCAGATCCTCTCGCAGCATCGTCGCCACCTCCGTCCTGTCCGGCATCGCGAAGACCGGCGCATTCGGCGTCTTGGTGGCGATATGAGCATTCAGGGCCGCTGCCAAACCGACTTCGAGATACTGCTTAGCCTGCTTTCGGTTCTTCGTCGAACCTGCTTTGCAGATGATGTACGGGTTGTCACCGTGGAGGTACAACAAACCGCGAGTCAGACTTCGGAGTTCGGTGGACCTGAGACCCGTCTGAATCGCCGTCTCGTACAGCAGCGCCCGCTCTGCTGGTTTCATCCCGTATCGATCCTCGCTGGCCAGTGTGGCTGCCTTCAGCCAAGGCCACTCTTCCGGCAGAAGCATTCTTCGCTCGCGCTTTCGATCGGCTTTCGGATCGGGCTTGGTGATGCTGGTCAGCGGATCGCGATTGAGTTTCCCATTGGCCGTCAACCATTTCGTGAAGGACTTGATCGCGGTCAGGTACGCCTGTCGCGTTCGCGCGGCCATGCCCTGATCAAGCAGTTGGCTCACATATCGCGCCACACCATCCGCCGAAATGTCGGCCGCCTTGGTGAACGAGCAGTTCTCCGCAATCAGGCGGATCAACTGAGTCGTCCGCTTGATGTGGTCCGGATCGCGATTGGCCGCCTGCATCTTGGCCTCGAAGTCCTCCAAGTGGTCTTCGATGGTCCGATTGGCCTCGTTGCAGACGCTTTCCCACATCGGGTCGATGACTCCGTCGCGTCGCAGGGCCACATCCGTCTCCAGCTTCTTGCCGATCCGCTCCGCAGCCGCCTTGTCGGTGGTCAGCGTGCAGCGGCTTCGACGCTTGCCGTTGTGATCGCGCCAGGCCACGTAGTAGTATCCGTCCCGGTTCTTCTTCCCGCCGCGTTTGAACACTGTCGCCATTTTCCCACCCTGCCTTTCGTGCCTCGCGTTATTCGTCCTCGACCTTCACTAACTTCAACCCCAGGGCCGCCGCCAGCTTGTCCATCGTGTGATTGGTCAACGCCCCAGTCCCGTGGAAAAACCGGTGCAAGTGACTCGGGTCCATGCCTGTCGTCTTGCACAACTGGTTTCGCGGAATCCCGGAATCCCGGATGAAGCCGCGCAACTGATCGCTGATCGTCCCAGATTCCCTTTCTCGTTTCTTCGTTGCCATCGTATTCTCCATATTGCTTGCTAGCCCATAGGCATCGTATCGGCGTGTTGGCTAGCTGTCAACAGCCGACAGATCGTTTTCTTGTGGCTCGCTGGTCGAGTATCGTTCCCGCAGCCGCTGGGCCAACTTCCGCAGTCGTTCGGCTGTGGTCCGTGGCCGGCATCGTTCGCAATGCTGGCCGCCAGTCACGTCCCACCAGAACACGATGCCTCCGCAGGCGGGGCAGGCCGAGGGCATGTCGATGATCTCGTCGTCCGCATGGTCAGGATGAACGAGGCCCACGGTCCCATCGCTTTTCACAACCTCCAGCCAGCCCGCGTACGGGTCCTCCTCGCCAAGGGTGTCAACTCGGCGTACATCCGGCTTCCGGGGGTGACCGAAGATCAAGTCCAAGTCCAGCATCTTCCTTGCACCTTTCCCTTCTTCCGACATTCCGACAAGCTGTAAGTTCGTGTGCCGCAAGCAGGTTCGTCGGCATAGAGCATCATTTCTGACGACCTTCCAACAATCCGACAGTGGATTGTCGGAACCCATCCAGAAACAACGCTCCTTCCAACGTAACCGTCTGCACCAGCTAAACATGTGCGCCGTCGGAATGTCGGAACGCAGATTCCGGGAACAGTTCTCCCACGTCCGGCATGGCGCCCCGTCCCACGGCCACCTCATCGGGGTCGGTGCCCGTCCGCTTCCACTTCGCCGGTCTGCTGCCCTTGCCGAGTTCCACCTGCTGCAAGACACCGACGTCGGCCAGTTCGATGAGCCAGCCCGTTACCGCCCGCCGCGAGAACTCCTTCTTGACCCGATCAAAGGCCTCCGAGGTTGTGAACTCCTGGCCTACCGGCCAGCTCAACCGCGACATGAACCTCATCGCGGAATCGGAAATGCCACCGCCCAACTGCCGAGAAAACGGTTTGGCCAAGAGCCGCCGTGCGATCTGGTAGTCGTCCGCCGTCGCGATAATCCGCCCGTCCCCGTCCAATTGCCGTTGCCGCTGGTGCAACAACGCGACCGCTTGCACGGCTCCGAGCAACCGCGGAAACGCCCGTCGCACTTCTACGCGATCGCTGCCAAACAACTCCCCCAGCGATTTCGCGAATGGGACTATCACCGGCCGTTGCTGCAGCATCCGCTGTGCGGCGTGATGCCGAAGCACGATCCGTTCCAAGTCGCCACCTGACGCCCCGCTGAACCGCTCGGCCACCTTTTCCACCACGCGCCGTGTCTGTTCTTGGCGGTCGTCGGTTGCCACGAGCAGGCACCGATTCAAGTCCTCCTCGAAGATGGTCGTCAGTGTCGTACTCTCGATGTAGGCAATCGGTCCGTCCTGTTGCACCAGTTCCGTTATCAACCGGGCTCCATCCTTCACGGGGAGCAACTTGGACAGTCGGCCTGCCGACAGCATTTCCCGAAGGGCCCGGGTGGCTTCGGCTGTGTCGTCATCCTCCAATCGGGATCGTTCGCCGACAATGACGAACTTGTGCCGCAGGCTGCCGGGCGGCATGTAGAACAGGGCCTGCGGAGTCAACTGTGTCGCCTGTAAGACAGCTTCCGGAGGGAAGCAACGTGCCGCCGTGTCGATCACAAAGCTCTTGCCGCTGGACGTGTGCCCCTGCACGATGGCGGCCAGCGGATTGTCCAGCAACCGAGACACGCCGATCAGGTAGACCGTGGCTACCAACTCCCGCTCGCCAGCTACACCAAGGGCGTTCACATCGTCGATGACCTGACGCAGCAGGTACGGATCCTCCAGCATGACCTGCGCCTCCGCCTTGGCCGTGCTGGGCATTGCCGCCAGCAATTCCGCAGCAGACGGCGTTGACGTTTCGTGCTCGGGCGCCGCGTCCGGTTTGCTGGCCAAGTCCGCAGCCAGACGCACCAACGCAACTTGCACCGCCTGCATGTCGATGCCCTCGCGCCCCTCGCACAACTTGGCCAGGAACCGCGCACGCTCCGTGTCCTTGGTCATCGCTACGTCATCAACGTGGATCGGATCTCCGTTCAGCAGGGCCGTCACCGTCCATTTGCCGAAGCGTAGCTTTGTGCTGGCGACAACTTCGAGCCTCCCACCGTCCGCCTGCCTTTCGTTTGTGCTCCCCGTTAGAGCCTCCCTACCTTCGTTCGAATCCCTAGTCGTCGCACGGGAGCCACGTCGATGACCGCTGCCACGTCCGCAGCCGTCGCCCCTCGGCGTTTCCACTCGCGCGAGTCCTTGATGCCGCTCGGGGGCGTGATGACGCGCACCGCTCGCGAATACGCCACCAGCACGGCAGCCAGGTTCTCCGCGCCGCGCTGCCCTGGAGCATCGCCGTCCGCCACGATGACCAGTTCCGCCGGCCGCTGGGCCTGCACCAGTTCGATCAGCAGACGGACACCGCCGGAACACGAGGGGCGCCCCACCGCACAGAACCCCAGGTCAAGCAGCGCCGCGCAGTCGGTTGGCCCCTCCGTCACCAGCAGGCGGTCGTCGATGTCCAGGTCGATCGGGACGAACAAGCCCTCCCTGCCGCCCTTTACCGCCAGCTTGTGCCCGCTGGCCATCCGCAGGCGGACACCGAGAACGCGGCGTGCTGGATCGCACATCGGGAAGGTGAAAGCGCGGTGAGTGGCAGACCATCCCACCTGCAATCGCTGCAGGCTGCGAACGGACAGACCGAGTGAACCGGCCAGCGGTTGCAGTTCCTGGGGTTGCAGTCGCTCGGCACACTCCCGCGCGAACAGTCCGAAATCCAGGACCGGCGTAGCCTGGGGCCGTTGAGTACCCCGGACGACAACGGACCGCACCGCCCGCCGGTCGTCATCGCGCAGACGGTGGAACCATCCAGCTTCCCCCGCGCGTCGATCGCGCTCGACTCGAGCGCAGATCGCCGCCGTGGGCGCGTCGTCAGGGCCAGCGTACAAGCACCAGTCTGACCGCCCGCAGACGGGGCAAGGCCGGCGCTGTGATACTCGCTTCCATTCGCCACGAGCCATGACTACGCCCCCCGCGCCTGCTGGGCCAGCCACTCGGCCAGTTCGCGAATCGGGATGACCACCCGTGTGCCGATCCGGCAAACAGGAAACCCGCTGGTCCGATCCGCGATCAGCGTGTCGATGGTGCGTGCCGAGACGCTCATCGCCTCGGCCGCCTCTTCCCGCGTCAAGCCGACCCTGGGCACAACGCTACGGGTTGTGGGGGTGTCACTTGGCATCAGCCACCCCCTGCAGCGTCGATGCCGCCGCTTTCGCAGCCAGGGCGTCTTGAACCGCCGCCGCGTTGAATAAGTAGCGTTTGCCCGCTTTGAGACACGGAACACGCCCCGCATCCGCTTCCGTCCGCAACCAGTCCTGGGTTACCCCAAGCCGCTGGGCCATCCGCGCCAGTGGGAGGAGATCAGTCATCGCAAGTGTCTCCGTTGGTCAGAGAACCGCCAGCCACATTGGCCAGCACCTGCGATGGATCTTAGAAGAGGGCTCGGGGTAAGCCTGGGGTAAGCCTGGGTCTTTCCTGGGGGCGTCAGGATTTCTTGCTGTTGAGTTGCTGCAGCCGAAATGCCCCCTTGCGGGCTTCAATAATCATCGAGTTCCATGCGGGATGCTTGCCCTTGTCGAAGACGTCCCGCAACCGCTCCCCGCCTGCGCCGGCCAACTCCAAGATGGTTTGCTCCCCTACGGCCGGCGTGCCTTGTTCCCAGTGTTCCCAAAGTACCTTGATGCAAGCGGCCTGGGTCGCTGTGAAATCATGGCCTTGGCCGAACCACTTGACGGACCGGAAATCAACGGCGTGGGCCGTATGTCGGTTGTCATCACCGGACGCCATTTCCTGGCGAGTCGCCACGGCGTGGGTCGCAACATCGGACTCCTTGACCTCCGCCGCCTCGTCACGCGACTGCGGATCACAGTCAGCCGTCGTAGGTTCCAATCCGCCGCCTCCCAGACTCGTCAACTGGAATGGATCAACTTCCGTGGCGAGGCGATCGCCTGCCACCGTCAACTCGTACAACCGGACTTGCTCTCGTCCCCAACCATGATCTTCGTGAGAAACGAGTCCGCGGACCTCGGCGTTCCGTAACGCCTGATCGAAGTAGAACGAGTAATCCCGTTCCGGCGGGAGACCGGACAAGACCAGTCCGGACACGAACTTCCCCCGCAGATCGTCTTCGGTCATGCCCCCGCCCAAGTCCGTGAAGACTCGAAGAACCCGGCAAAGGTACAGTACCGAGTCCTCGGGCCGCATGTGGGCGTGTTTGTTCGCCGGAACCTTGGCGCTCTCGATCATCGCCGTTGCCCACGCCTTCCAATCGGCGGGCAACTGCTCGAACGGGATCTGGCTTGGGGGCCAGTCGAGCATCAACCGGAGTTCATCGTCAGTCACGGCGTCTCTCTACTGCGGTATCGGTCAATGCGCTGCTGCCATCTCGGCTTGGGCCGCAGGACTGCCATCGGATGTCTCGCCTTCGTCCGGCTCCACCAGATGGCCGGCAACCGCTTGGGCCGTCTCGATTTCGATGTCGACGAACGCCGTACCATCGTCGCGTCGGGGTAGGTCCTTGACCGAATCCCGCAGGATCTTGATCAGGTTGAAGAACGCCTCGCCGTGGAAGCCTACCACGCCTTCGGCGATCTGCTTGTCCATCTGGGCCAGCTTGACCAACTCGGCCAGCAGCCGCTTGATGGCCACCGCGTGGTACTTGATCTTGTTGACGATCGTCGATTCCTTCTGGCCGAAGACCAGGCACAGATCCAGGTCGAGGGCGCGCAGGTACGCCGCCAAGTCGGCCAGTCGCAAGTCGTCGTCATTCCCGCTCTCCAACTTCGAGATGCGGCTCTGGCTGCACCCGATCCGGTCGGCGATGTCCTTCTGAGACAGACCTTCCGCGCTGCGCATCGCAAACAGGTGCTTCACCAACCGCCGGCTGTTCACGCGGCGGACGAAGTCGTCGGCGAACTGCGGATCGTCGGAAACACTGCGGACCATCTCCGCCACGCTGGCATATTGCTTTTTGGGATCAGCCATTGTCGGAACCCTCCCCTTTCGCTTTTCGCAACTCGGCGACGAACACCCGGCACAGCCCAATGTCGTCCGCCTAGGACCGCTTATCGCCGAGCGTGATGATGTGCAGAACTTCCCCGTCTTCATCCGGATACACGTACAACCGAGTCTCTGCCAGCGTCTTGCCGCCACCCTTCTGGTCGATGGCCAGCACGCCCAGCGGCTCCAGATGCAAGAACCCTGCCTTGACCTGCTGGACCTTGGCCCCCTCGCGCAACGCGGTCAGAAACGTGTCGAGGTTGTCCAAGACGGCGGCCAGTCCCCGCGAGTGCTTCTTTCCATACCGCTTGTGCCTTCGGAGATAATCGTCACTGGGTGCTACGGACCACATGGAAATATACCGTCCTGGAATAGTTTTTGTAGCTCGATCCGTCGATACGCCTGAATTATATTCCAAATTGGCATTCAGTCCAGCTAGCAGCACGCGCCGTTATTCTGCTTTGGCTGCGCCGATTCTCCATCCTACCGGGGGGAACGAATGGCGGCTGGACCCTAAGCTATCCGTCTTTCTTGGTGGGCGTGTCCCTTTTGGGTAGGCGGTTCACGTATGTTGCGTCCTTCGCCGCCGCGGCCCTTTCGGCGGCACGGATGCCGTTGCCTCGCGTTCGGCCCGGATGCGTTCGAGCAGGGCGGTGGCGGGTTCGTAGTCGCGGCCTTCCGCGCGGGCCAGTTCCGCCTCGGTCGGCACCAACTCGCCGCGAAACGCCTTGGCCAGAATCGCCTGCGTCGTCTTCTCCACCCGCGCCGTCGCCAACGCCACCCGCGAGATTCGATCTTGTCCGCCAAGGCAAACAGAGCGTCCACCCGGCGAACGATCTCGTGTTGCTAGGTAAGGGGCGGAAGGGGGGCGGCCTGCGCCGTGATCGTTCCGATCGAGATCCGTTGATGACCAGCAGACGATTTCGCGCCAGTTTCGATCAGTGCTCGCATGAAGGGCGCGCCGAACACCAACTCAACATAGACCGCAAATCGTGGGTCTTTGAAACGTACACGAAATAGACGATCAGGGTACTGCACCTTCAGACCATCCAAGCCACGGACCATGCCACAATTGGCAACGTATTCGAAACTTCCGCTGAGGCGGGTGAAGAGCAGATCGCCGTCAGCGACGTCGTTGTCCGGATTGTGAGATTCGTCAGCGTCTAGAATCATCCAAAATCGTAATGCTCTCCATCCAAATGTCGCTTCATGCCTGCCTCTCTTCGCTTGGCGCGTGGAATCCGATCCGTCGTTTGGTTGCTTCGGGGTTGGCCATCAAGCGGTTCAGGACTTCGGCGATCGCTCGGATCTGATCGTCGTGTAACTGGACGGTTTCGTCGAGTCGCCGGAGTTGCTCGACCAGTTCGCCGGGGGTGCCCATCAAGCGGCGCATCTGCACGACGGCGCGCATGATCTCGATGTTCACTTGCACTGCGGTGGGAGATCGCAGTACGCTGGACAGCATGGCCACGCCGTGTTCGGTGAACACCCAGGGCGGCTTTCGACGCCCGCCGCGTTCGGTGTTTGATATCGCAATTTGCGACATCAAAGACGTAAACTCTTTCTGGGTAATCTGATACGCGAAATCCTCGGAGAACCGATTCGGTTGCGCGACACCTGATCGTTTGCCTATGCCGGTCATCGCAACCATGCTGTGAAACCGGCCTGCTCGAAATGGTGATCGGCCGTAAAGGCATCCGACAAATCAGACTGCTCCATGACGACAAAGGAAATACAGTCGGTCAAAGACCAGTCCTTGTCTGGTCGGTTGCGATATCGAGCGGCGCCCGCAAGAAAAAACTCCCGTGTACCTGGCAGAATGGTTGTCTTTGGATCCGCCTGCAGGGCATCCAACAGATTGACGAAGACGTTCCTATTCTCCATTCTCGCGAAGAAGTTGCCCGCTTCGATCAGCACGTAATCTGTCGTCACCAAGTCGCCCTGGTACGAGCCGGCGAGCTGCACGGCTCGACCATGCAGGGCGTCACGCGAGTTTGCCAGGGCAACATAGAACGACGTGTCTACAAAGGCCGTCTTCATGACTGTGGTGGTCCGTACAGATATGCGTCGAGGTTGCTTGCGGCGTCCTCGGGCAGGTTCCGAGCGGTGCCGACGACGGATTGCAGTCGCTGGAGCAACGTCGATTCATCGGGCTGTGTTTCGCCACTAGCCGCATCCACAAGTTCGACCGACACGGCGGCTCCATCAGGCAGAACAACTGGGACGTCCAAAACGATCACGCCGTCTCTTACGTGTCCAGAATACACCATGGCTCGAAGACCTCCTCCAGATTCCATACTTCGATTTGTTGCTCTGTACCAACATAGCACGATTGCTTCTCGCCCAAAATCACCCCGTCACACCCGTTTCGATCATTGGAGTTTCGGTATTTGAATTTGTTTCGGATTTCGAGTTTCGGAATCCGGATCTTTCCGCTACGCTGCCACTGCTCCGTTCACGGTTGCCAGCACATCCGTCAGCTTGCCCTCGAAATCCCGATCTGCCTTGGCCCAGCCGCCGTATCGGGCGAATACCGGCAGGTCGTCGAAATCCTCGGGGTCGATGGACAGGTTCTCGATCAGATGGGCGCGGATGCGTTCGAGCCACTGTTGTTGAGCGCCGGTGAACTGGCGGTCGGCCGTGATTTGCTGAAAGGCCCGATCCACGCGTTCCTCAGCCGTCAGCAACGGCTCTTGTTTCCTTGCCGCGTGCTTGACCATGCTGATGATGTCTACCAGGGATTTCTTGTAGCAGACTTGATGGGCCTTCTGGAGCGATTCGACGGTGAATCCATCGGGGGCTTGGATCAAGCGGTTCTTCAATTCGGCCAGCGCTTCGGTGCTCCAACCTTGCGGCCGGTCCAGCACGATGCGGATCGCCTCGATCTGATCGGCATTCTCCCGCACGTACCGCGAGAAGGCTTCGAGGTAATCCTCCGGCTTGAAATCCTGGCCTGAACCGCTGCGGATGTGGAACTCGGAAGTCACTTCGTCCACCGTCTCGATCGCCCGCAAGAATGTTCGGGGCGCGGCGCGAGTAATCGACCAGCAGGGCTTGGAACGTCTGGTCGCGCAGGATCTGCATCGTGGCAGTGAAGTCCATGCGGATCGGCCGTGATGGCCGTCGCTTCGCGGAAGTACTTCATCAGCGTTCCGTCAAAGCAGTCGAACACGATGAAATGCGATTTGTCCCGATGCTTGTTGCCCCGCCAGTGCATGACGATCGACCAGAAACAGAATCGTCCGGGCGAGCCCCGATTTCATCAGGCGGTAGATATTATTGACCACCATAAAGGTCTTGCCCGTTCCGGTAGCCATCGCGACCAGCGTCAGCCGGACATACTCGGAGATCGCTTGTTCACTTGCTTGGTTGGCTTCGATCTGGTACGGCCGCACACGCGGATGGTCGTTCGCTGAGCGTAGCACTCGGCTTGGGTCAATACGTTTTGCGAGCCGAGCGTTACTCGTCTGCCCTCGACCGCCGCCAGGGAGTTATCCGCCTGTTCCGACGATAGGTTTACCATCCATCAATGCGGTTTTGAGCTTCGGGTGATCCAGCACTCCAGCCGTGGCGTCAATTCGCGATGATGTCGTGGTTAGCAGCTTCTGTAAATTGGGCGCGATGCGAGGCAGAGCGGACAAATCCCGCAGATTTCGACAACGATGAATCTCCAGCGACTTCAGCGTTTTCATGACAGGCAGCCCATCCAGACTGGCTGGGTTGGCCCAATTCAAATGCAGTTCTTTCACGCCTGTTGGAATCTCAAGTCCATCAAATGATTTCGATGACGGTTTGAAGTGCCACAGGTGGTATTCGGTGGTCGTCGATTCTGAAATACCTTTGTCAGCTTTGAGCCAGTGATTGATCAAGGTCTTCAGCGCGGGGAAACGGGAAAAATCGATTCCCGGCCGCTTGGGATGAATGCCGATCAACGTCAGATCGCTCAGTTCGTAGATGGGGTCAATGTTCTTGAGCGATACGTCCCAGAACCAAAGCCACTTGGCATTGGTGGTGCGTGCCAGGAAATCGAGATTGTCCTGCTGGAATCCAAAGCCTTCATGGCCGAACAGCCCACGAAAGCCGTGAGCGTGGTAGTATGCGACGCATTCGTCGACACGGTCAGTCTCAATGCCGAGACCGGGCACACCCTTCACGTGGTCATGCCATTCATAGAATCCGCTGGATTCGCGTTTGATGCTCATGGTGGATAACGGGCCCGATCACGCGGACGGCGAGCGTGATTCAGATTGAAGTTCGCACCCGGTCGCCGCCTCGTGGCGAGTCGGGCTGGGGCTCTGCGATTCTGGACGATGTTTGGATCTCCTGCGGCCACCCGTTTCCTCCGGTGGTGTCACAGGGTCTCGCCCCTGGCGATTGACCCCACCCCCCGCACGGAACCGGACGTGTGCCGTCAACGCATCCGGCTCCCGAACATCACTTGTCGCCAGATCCTATCACCGGGAGCGAGCCATCGCAAGCAGTTCCGTCAGCCTTTGCGGCGACACCAAGAGAAAGCGGTCGATGTGTGTGTGGACCTGACGCCGCTTCTTCGAATTCGACTGCGAACGGCGATCCAGCCAGCGGCTTGACGAGCCGCACCCAACCTGACGTCGCCGCTGAGATCCGCTGTTTGCCCTGCAAACAGCGCTGTGGCGATGAAGTCCGGCGAGGACAGCAGGAACGGGAAGCGGGTGTCCAACTGGCGGCGGCCCGTCAGCGGAGGGTGTCGGCGACGGCGGGCAGACGGCGGGCTTGATCGATGGCCGGGTTGACGTAGGCGTCGCCGATGGGGTCGTGGACGGCGATCTCCACGTCGTCGAGAGCGACTTCGCCCAGCCCGGTCAGTTCGAAGGTCAATGTGACTTGGCCGTCTTGCGTCGCGGCCCGGTAGGCGATGAACGGTTGCCAGCCGTCAGTCTCGTACCAGCGCAGGGCCAAGGAATCGCCGCCGACCGAGTCGTAGATCTTCAGTCCGTGGGGACTGCGGTCAATCGCGCGAGGAATCCGGACCGAGCCGTGCCAGCGGACCAATTGGCCTCGGCGGACGTACACCGGAGCCGAAACGATGCGCAACAACGGTGCCTCGAAGATCACGGCCGGATCGCCGGAACCTTGCGCCGCGGCGGCCAGCCGCAGTGCGAAGTTGCCGCCGGACGGCGCTTCGCTGCTCAAATCGACGGACGTCGCGACGTGGCGGCTCTCGCTGGCCAGGTTCTGCCAGCCGGTTTGGCGAAGATGCGTCAAGTCCTCAAAATCGCCGGCCGGCAGCAGATTGGCGCTCCACGCCGGCGCCGCTTGCAGGCGGCGCGCCATTTCCCAATGCAGCGGCAAGGCGGCCAGCATGGTGCAGTAGGGACTGGCCGCGGGCGATGCGAACGTACCAGCGGCGGTCTCCCAATCCTTCCGGCGGACGTGCGACAGCCCTTCCAACGCCTTCTCGGCGAATTCGTAGCCGGCCGCGAGATCGCGAACGCCAAGCAGGTATTCGGCGTGTTGCAGGTTGGCCCGAGCCTGCTGCAATCGGGAATCGACGCCGGTCAGCGAGACCGGACCGGCCAGTTGCCGATGGATCGCTTCGACCAGCTCGATTTGTCCCGCGGCCGTGTCGCGCATGAGGCTTGCCAGTTCGGCCTTCGATCCGGCGAGCGAACGCGCCAGATGATTCAAGACGAGCGGTTCCTGGGCGATCACCACCAAGTTCACCAAGTGGACTTCGTCCAGCGTCAAACGGATCCCGCCCGCGACTCGGCGCGGCGTCATCGTCCGCAGTCCGCCCGGAGTCAGCCGATACAACTGAGGCGAGTTCGCAGCGCTCGGGACAACCAGGGACAAGGGCGCCCGAGCGGCCGGACCGCGAGTGTATTGATGGTGGGGATCCTGGCTGAGGATGATCAGCAGTTGCGCGCGTTCGGTTTGCAGCACGCTGACACTCACGTCGTCGCGTCCGCTGTCCACATCCGCCTGCCGAGTCCCTGCGACCAGCCAGGGCGCGATGGTCTGCATTTCCAAGTTCAGTTGTTTCAGCGCGCGAACGCGGCTGAGCGTGTCCGCGTCGGTTCGATCCAGGGGCGAACGCGACGCGAAGATCAACCCGCGCGCGCCGCTGGCCATCGCCGTGTAGGCCAGCAGCCGAATCTGCTCCGGTTCCGCCGACAGCGACGGCGGGGGGCCGAGGCCCAGGGCGGACCACTGATCGAACAGGGCGGCGGGCGGCTCGGTGGCAATCGCGGTCCAGACCGGCGTGCCCGGCCGCGCGAGCGTCGGCTGCTCGCGTAGCGCCTGGGCTTGCCGCGGCAGCGACAAGCTGGTGCCGATCGGCGACGCCCGCAGGACCAGGAAATTGGCCAAGCGGCTGTAGCTCCACGCCCGCTCGGACGGCTCGGCGATCAGCACTCGCTCGGGCCGGATATCCACCTTGCGCAAGTCGGCGACACGCTGGCGCGTCAGTTCCAATTGCGGATCGGCCAGGCCGCTGCCCAAGTCCCAGGCCAGGACGCGGTCGTGCGCCGGGCTGATCGCCAGATCGTTCGGCGGCGGGGCAATCAACCAGATTCCCAGCCGATTCGCTTCGCGCATTTGAACGGCCGTCGGCGCGGCGGACAACTTGACCGCATTGAAGCCCAGGGACTGTAGCCATTCCAAGGATTCGCCGTTCGATTCGATGACTCGCGGGAAGAAAGGGGCTCCGCCCACGGTCAGCACCGAGCCGCTGAGTTTGACTTCCACGCTGCCGGGTCTTGGCAAGGAGGCGATCAGATCGTCACCGGGGGGCATTACGCCGCCCGGACCGCCCGATGGATCGGACGGAGTCGACGATGCCGCAGGCACCTGGCCGCGGATTTCGAGATCGTCCAGCCACAACTGCGTGGTGCCGACGCCGCCGTAGGCGTTCAAGACGATCATGTCGACGTAGGCTTCGCGCGCGTCGATGTCGGGCCCGAACTGCGAACGGAGCGATCGCACCTGGCGTTCCAGAAGTTGGTCGGGGCGATGGATCCAGAGCTGCTGCCAGGCGCCCAAACGCTCGTAGATGTCGCCTCGCAGCAGGGTCGTCAACGGGGCGCCGGTGCGCGGATCCTGCGTCCGAGGCAGGACGACGCGCGCCATGAGCTGCATGCCCGGCCGGTCGGCTTGCACCCAGAGACTCGGTCCCCACTCGGCGATCACCCGAGCGTGACGAATCGGGTAGACCAGGTAGACATAGGTGCCGCGGCCGGCCGTGATCGCAACGTGCTCGCTGGCGTTTCCCGAACGGGCGACGCGAAAGTCCCGCTGGTGTCGTTCGAGCCGCACCGGGCAGTCTGCATCGGTCACCTGCCAACTGACCTCGGCCGACTCGAACGAATCGCGGTGGTCGGCTGCGGACGGTGCGGCGCTCAGCAGCAGACATACCGCCAGCAGACCGCGGAACACGCAGCGCGACGGCGGCAGTCTGTGGAATGGGGAGACCATGGGCGACCAAACCCGCGGCGCCGCGCGCGTCTCGATGCCGCATCACTCGAACGCGGGCCGCGTTGCCAAAAAACAACGCCGGGGAGTTTCAGAAGGATCGACGTAAGCCGGGCTTGTATCAGCATTTGCGTTGCACGAACAGGTCAAAGTGATGATTTTTTGCCTCGTCGACCGCGGCCCCTCGGGCAAGGACGTTGACAAAAAACCCTTGTGGCAACGCCATTTGCGCTGCCGATGCCGCGTTGCGAATCCGGCGGCACACGATCTGCTGTCAATGCTGGCATGGAACTCCCGACGCGACGGAGTATCGTTGCATGACGCCCGAACTGCCCAGCGAACTACTCGAAGAAGACCTGCCCGCAGACCTTATCGAATTGATCGGGGGCGTCGAGAGTCTGCCCGCTGCCTACCGCCACCGGCTCCAGCCACTGTTGGATCGCGTGGTGCAGAGCACCAAACGCCGCCGGAAGATCTTGCACCAGGTCCAGGAAGCGCTCGGCCAGTTGCGTCTGGACATGAAGTACCTGATGTTCGATCTTGAAGCCACTCGCCGCGAACGGGACGCGTACCGGCGGAAATTGGATTGAACGGGGCGGCGGAGGCGAAATCCACCGTAGTGCAAAATCATGGCTTCCACCGAGCAAGCTCGGCGGGGAGCAGCAAGGAGACGGAGCGTTCCGTAGTGCAAAATCATGGCTTCCACCGAGCAAGCTCGGCGGGGAGCAGCAAGGAGACGGACTGATCTGTGTTTTCGGACGTCAGCTTTCGCCCAGCAGTTCCGACAATTCGACGGCGCGGTGTTGTTCGACGGACAGGTAGCAGGCGTCGACCAGGGCCATCGTGCGGAGGTTGTCCCGGCCGCTGATCTCGGGCTCGGTGCCCTGCTCCATCGCGCACAGCAACTGGGCCATCGGTCCGACGAAGGCGTCAGGAAACCAGACTTCGTTCCAGCGCGGCTGGAACCAGTACCCGGGCCGATGGCAGGTGGTAAAGTCCAGCGTGCTGGGCGTGCGGTGGGGGTAGTTGGGCCAGCCGATGGTGCCGCGCGCCAAGCCTTCGGTTCCTTCGACGCGCCAGCGGATGCCGATGTCGGCCTCGGCGCCTTCGCGGGCCGGTCCCGTCCAGACGTCGTCCCACGCGGCGGCGCGCAGTTGACTGTCGTACTCCAGAATGTACAGACAGATCCCGTCGCGGTGTTCGAACTGCGCGGCCGTCCGCGGATCGGGACGCACGCTGGCGAACACGCGGCGCGGATCGCCGAACAGATAGCGGAACGTGTCCAGATGGTGGATCGACATGATCCGCAGCGTGACCCAGCCCTGTCGTTGTTGCCAGGGCATCCAATGCGGGATGGCGCGCATGTCGATGGAGGCGAAAACCGGGTCGCCTAACAGACGGCGCTCCAACAAGCTCTTGCACGCGCGGATCGAATGGTCGTACCGCATGTTCTGGTTCACGGCCAGCACGATTCCGGCCGACTCGCACAGGCGGACGATCTCGGCCGCTTGAGCGTAATTCACTCCCAGCGGCTTCTGCGCCAGGATGCCGCGGATGTGGCCGTGGCGCTCGACGATCTGCCGGATGACCTCGAATTGGACATCCGGCGGCACGGCGACGTCGACAATCTGCAAGTCGCGATTCTCGAGCATCTGATGGTAGCCGTCATAGGCGGTCAACCCGTGGCGCTCCGCGACTTGGCGCGCGTGGTCGGGATTTCGGGAGGCGATCGCCACCGGGTTGAAGCCCGCCTGGCGGTAGGCCACCAGGTGGCAGTCGGCCATGATGAAGCCGGCCCCGATGCAGCCGATCGCCGGACTTCTGTCGTGCGGCAGCCGCGGCAGGTAGTCCAGGTCCAGCGAGAATTCCGCGAGTCCGGTCATGAGCGGCCCGCTTCCACTTCCAGACGCCGCGTGGTGTCGTCTTGGTCCTGTTGCAGGAATCGCTGCGTGGCCGCCGTGGGCTTCGCGCCGGTTTCCTTGATCGCCGAGTCGGGCAGTTTGACCAGCGGCGTGTAGCGGGGATGATGATGTTCCTTGTAGGGGTCGTTGTGCTTGGTGTTGTAGCAGCAGATCAGGCCCCAGCGCGGATGTTCGCTCAGATTGGCCTCGGACGCGTGCAGCGTGTTGCCGTGGAAGAGCAAGGCGGTGCCGGGCTGCATCTCGCAGTACACCAGTTCGAGCCGCTTCTTGGCCTGCTCGACGCGCTCCATGTCCGCGCCGGTCTGCTCGCCCGCAAAGCCGTGCTCGATGCGGCCCATTTTGTGCGAGCCGCGCAGCACCTGCATGCAACCATTTTGCTTGGTGCAAGGATCGATGGCGAGGAACACGCTGAGCATGTCGGGGAACAAACAGCCGTTCTTGTACCAGTAGCCGTAGTCCTGATGCCACTCCCAGGCGCCGCCCACGCGGGGCTCCTTGGCGCTCAGTTTCGAATGGTAGTGGTAGACTTCGTCCCCGAGCAGTTGCTCGACCGAATCCACCATCCGCTCGCAGCGCGCGATCACTCCGTAGATGTCGTCGCCAGGGTGGTTCCACAGGGACAGGTTCGTCCGCCGCCCGGCCGAGTCCCGGACGTCCATGGCCCGTTGCTGCATCAGCGAGTCGGCACGGCAGGCTTGCTGGAGCAAGCGGGTCTCTTCTTCGTCCAGGAAGTGCTCGACAAACAAGTACCCGTCTTCATGAAACCGGGCCACCTGCTCGTCGGTCAATGGTCGCTTCGTCATAGGCTTCTCCATTTTCGAAAAATGAAACCGGGGAATAAGGGGGGCTCTCCCACCTAATCTTTCACGTAATCTTTCACCTAATCTCCTCCTACGCCTTCGGAGCCGGGGAAATGGGGTGAGAGATTGTGTGAAAGATTACGTGAGAGATTATGGTGCGATCTCGATCTCAGCGTTCGATCACCTGGGCGCCGGTCGCGTGACCGACGACCAGCAGGTCAGCCAGGCCGACAAACAAACCGTGTTCCACCACACCGGGCAAACCGTTCAGCGTCCCGGCCAGTTCCGCGGGATCTTCGATCGTTCCGAATTGGCAATCCAGGATGTAGTTCCCCTCGTCGGTGACGAACGGCGTGCCGGCTTCGTTGGTCCGCAACCGAGGCACGGCGTTCAGACGGCGAAGTCGTTCTGCGATGGGTTGCCAAGCGAACGGAACCACCTCGACCGGCAGCGGAAAGGCGCCCAGCCGTTCGACCTGTTTGGTCGAATCGGCGATGATCACCACGCGGCGACTGAGCGATGCGACGATCTTCTCCCGCAACAACGCACCGCCGCCGCCTTTGATCAAGTTCAATTCCGCATCCGCTTCGTCCGCACCGTCGATCGTCAGATCCAGTTCGGTCACTTGGTCGAAGCCCAACAACGTGATCCCCGACTGTTCCGCCAAACGCCGCGACGCTTCCGAAGTCGGCACGCCGGCGATGTGCAGGCCGTCTCGCACCCGCTCGCCCAGCATCTGCAGCATGATGGCCGCCGTCGATCCCGACCCCAATCCCAGGCACATGCCGTCCCGAACAAACTCCAGGCTCTTGGCTGCCGCCAGACGTTTCTCGTGTTCGATGTCCACCGCCGTTGTTCCCGTGTTCACGATTCCACCTTGTTCCGTAGAGGAAGCGACCGATTCGTTGTTCTTGAGCATTGGCTACCGGAGGCCGGCGGCACGCATCAGCCGATCCGTTGCCTGATACGCTTCGGTGACCCACTGTTCGATCATGTCGGGCTGCGGCGAGTACTCCAATTCGATACTCAATGCCCCGTCGATGTTCAACGCCGCGATCTCGCGCAGATACGGTGCGAAATCGACCACACCGCGTCCCGGCGGCAGATCGCCATGCACCCGGCCGTCGCAATCCGAGATGTGGACGTGGATCGCCCGGTTCTTCAGACGCCGCACTTCTTCCGGACCTTCGCCCGACAGCACCAAGTGCGAGATGTCGATGTTCGCGCCGATGGCCGGGTGGTCGGTGTCATCCAAGAAACGGATCATGTTGTCCACAGAATTCAGCAGCGACAACGGAAAGGGCTCCAACTCCAAAGCGATCTGCAGATCCAGTCCCGCTGCGTAGTCCGCCAGGATTCGGCAATTGTGGACCGCCGCACGCCATTGTTCCTCGGGAGCGATCACTTCGCGGTTCCAGACATATTCACCAAGAACAAGCAACAGGTTGCGCGCCTGGTACTCGTAGGCCAAGTCCAGATACGCCTTGACCCGATCCACGTGAAACCGCTGAACGCTGGGGTTAAAGTCGATCAGGCCTACCGCCACGCAACAAATCGATACAATCGGCAGCTCCAGTCGGTCGCATTCGTCCTTGATCAGCCGCCGCTCGCGGACATCGATATCCAAGGGATCGGCGAAAATATCGACCGTGTCAAAGCCGATCTCTTTGGTCTTTTGCAGTCCATACGTGGTGGGCCGGCCGGTCTGGACCCATGCCGAATTGATCAGGCCAAGCTTCATGCGGAGACGCCCCCTGTTATACTGGCCGACGACGATTGCGAACGGATCGCGAATCAAACCTCTCGATGATACTCGTACAAGGCGCGGCTGCAAGCCGAAACTCATGTCGAAAACACGTGTCCATCGGATTTTACAGGAAGTTGGCTCCGCGGCGTTTGCCGGAGTGTACGACGCACTATCCGCCAAGTTGGCCGAGCAGGCCGGGTTTCCACTGGCGTTTGTCTCGGGCTACTCGGTGGCCGCGACGCTGCTGGGCGAACCGGATCTGGGAATTCTGACGCAAACCGAGATGATCGAACAGGCGCGCCGCATCTGCCGCGTGGTCCGCATCCCGGTGATCGTCGATGCCGATACGGGCTACGGCAATCCACTGAACGTCGTGCGGACGGTGCGCGAGTTGATGGCCGCCGGGGCCGCCGGCTGTTTCCTGGAGGACCAGGTCTGGCCCAAACGCTGCGGGCACATGCGCGGCAAACGAATTGTTGATCGGCAGGAGTACATCCAGAAGATTCGAGCCGCGGTGGAGACTCGCGGCGACGAGGATTTCTTCATCGTGGCGCGCACCGACGCGCTGGCCGTCCTGGGCATGGAAGAAGCCATCGCCCGCGTGACCGAAGCGCGTCAGGCCGGCGCCGACGCCAGCTTTGTCGAAGCTCCCTCGTCGCTGGAAGATCTGGCCACGATCGGTCGAATGGCCCCACCACCGAACGTCGCCAACATGATCGAGGGCGGACGCACCCCGGTGCTGCCGCGCGACGAGTTGGCTCGGCTCGGATTCCATTTGATCCTGTATCCGCTGGCCGGATTGCTTAGCGCGGCCAAGAGTCTCGAAACCACTTACGCCAAACTGCGGCAAGACGGCACCACGGCCGGTGCCGAAGATCGGTTGATGACTTTCGGACAATTCAACGCCCTGATCGGCGTGGAAGCAAAGTACCAACTGGCCGAACGCTACGGCGCCTCGTAGCACAGGCTACCAGCCTGTGTTTCGGCGCCTCGTAGCACAGGCTGCCAGCCTGTGCTGGAACGGATCGCCGGAATTTTTGGCGCACGACGCTGGAAAATCCGGCTCCGGCCGGTGACATATTCACGGCGGCTCAGAAACAGGAGGGCACGTGGGCAAGATCGGCGCGGACCAGTTGCGTGCTTTGGTCGATGCGCACGGCGCCGCGCTGACGCTGTATGCCCGACAATGGTGCCATGCACCGGACGATGCGGTCCAGGAAGCGCTGATCGAACTGCTGCGCGAAGATCCCCCGCCCGACCAACCGTTGGCCTGGCTGTTCACGACGGTCCGCCGCCGAGCCATGAATCTGGCCCGCGGCGAACGCCGGCGAATGGAACGTCATCGACGGGCAAGGGAAGACAGCGTCTCCTGGTTCTGCGAGGACCGGGACGAGGCGATCGACAGCCAGGAATTGACGGCAATGATCCGGCGACTGCCTGCACTGGAATACGAGATCGTCGTTGCCCGGATTTGGGGCGAGTTGTCCTTTGAACAGATCGCTGCGCTGGTCGGGATCTCCACCAGTGCTGTGCATCGGCGCTACCACAAGGCCCTGACGCTGCTGGGCGACATGATGAACCTGAATCCCACCGCAACAGGAAGATGCCATGAACCGCGAACATGACTCACCGGCAGAATGGAATCCGGACGCCGGATCTGCGGACGAGTGGAGGAAGCTGGTCGAGATCGAGCGTCGGCTGAAAGAGGCTCGGCCCCGGCCGCCGGCCTTGGATTGGGCTGCCTTGGAGCAGGTCGCCGATGCCGACCGAGTGGAATTGGCGAGCAGGAGAGAACTGGACGATCTGAACCGTAGCGGTTGCCAACGATGGGTCCGTCCGTATGGTCCATTCCTGGCGATGGCCGGATCGTGGATTTGTGGCGCAGCCGTGGGGGTGCTCGTGACGCTGCTGATCGTCCCGCGACCATCGCTGATCGGTCGCCCTGCCGACGCCTTGGTTCGGCACGACGATCGAGTCGCCGAGCTAGCCGACGAGACTGGCACAGAGTCCGAAGACGTGCAACCGGAAGAGACAGTCTTGGAAGAGATCCGGCCAGTTGCTGCAGCGGCCGCGGTGGATTTGCCCTCGGAACGAACGTCGCTGGACGAAACGATGCTGGCTGCGATCGCGGCCCCTTTCGGTCATAGCCTGGGACAGGAGATCGAATCGCCCGCGTTGAGTGTCGGGATGCTTCTTCGGAAATCGATTGGCCGGTCTTCCGAGACGCCGCTGGTTGCGGCGGATGCGGAGCGACCGGGTTTGAACGACACGGCCAGCGATCCACCGCTCGGGAGCACGGTGATCGATCTTGTGCCGCCGCGGCCCAGCACCCGGGAGCGACTGCTGGAACAACTGCTCCGCGAAACATCCGGCTTCCTTGTATTTTGAGTCCCCGCGCGGGCCACCGTCCGTCGAAGCCTTTGGGAGAACGACCATGAGCAATCCGTTGATCGTCAAATTCTGGCTCGCATCCCTGTTACTCAACGCCGCCTTGCCGTGTTCCGGGGCCGGGGCCGATCCGCCTGTCAAGAAGGGCGTCTGGGTGGTCCAGCCCGACGAGCAGACGGGGAGACTGATTCACACGATGGAACTGACACTCCATCCCCGAAACGAGCCGCGCCCGGCGCTGAAGGTTCGGTTGGTCCCGGACGACTTCGACTTAGTCGATGGAAACGCGGCCATTTATTACCTGAAGGCTGGGGGATTCTTCGAACAACAGGCGCGGCGCGACCGACTTCGGGAAATGCATCAGAAGGCTGCCGAGCAAGCGCAGCAGGAGAACAAATCATCGAGCGACTTACCGCCGTATTCGTGGCTTTCCATGGCTCCGGCCGAGTTGCCGGTCGAAGAGGTAAAGCGGTTTCTGGAATTGACGTCTTTTCAGGTTCCGATGCTGGTCGAGGCATCGCGGCGGCGACGATTGGACTTGGATCGCCAGATTCGCGACGTGGAGAATCCGTTTGCCTATCTCCTGCCCGAGGTCCAGTCGATGCGGGAACTGGCCCGCATGCAGTCGCTGCGGTGCAAGGTCGCGATTGCCGAGGGAGACACCAGTCGAGCGATCGAGGTGCTCGGCCAGCAATACGCGCTGGCTCGACACCTGGGGCAGGATGAATTCTTGGTCACGAATCTGGTCGGCCTGGCTTGTGCGGGGATCGCTTGGGAGGACGCTCTGCATCTGGTCCAGCATCCCGACGCTCCGAACCTGTACTGGGCTTTTGCTTCGCTGCCGCGACCGCTGGTCGACATCCGACAATCGATGTCCAACGAGCGACAATTGTTCTACCTGCAATTCAAGACGTTTCTCGACGTGGACGAGACGCCGCGCACGGTCGGATACTGGCAGGATTTCCTCGACCGATTGATCCCGGAATTCGGTGGTCTCGAAGGGGAGTTCGGCCTCCCCAGCGCATCCGAGTCGCCCCAGACAATGCGTGCCAAGTTGGTTGGGTTTATTGCCGCCGCGTACCCCGGCGCGAAACGCTATCTGATCGAAGTTTGCGGTTTGCCGCACGAGCAAGTCGTGGCCTATCCGACCGCCCAGGTCGTGTTTCTCGCCATGAAGCGGTACTACGACGAGGCGCGCGACGATCTGTTCAAGTGGAGCCACCTGCCTTACTGGCAACAGCAGGCCGCGACGCGGGGCATGAGTTTCGACGACCTCCTGCAAACCAAAGCGGACCGCGCCGGCTGGATCGCGGTGCCGGCCCAGTTGCTGTTGCCGGCGGTGCTCGCCGCAAACACTGCGGTAGCCCGCTGCGAACAGGCTCTGGCGTTCGTCCAAACGGTCGAGGCCATCCGCATGTATGGCGCCGCCCACGATGGCCGATTGCCAGAGAGCTTGGAACAGTTGCCCGTGCCCGCGCCGCTCGACCCGGTCAGCGGGAAACCACTGGAGTATCTGTATCAGGACGACCATGCCGTGCTGACCGCTCAACCATTGCCGGGCCACTGGTACCGCCTGGTCCTCCGGTTCGCCAGCCCGTAGCACAGGCTGCCAGCCTGTCGCACACCGTAGCACAGGCTGCCAGCCTGTGAAAACTTGCAGCGCCCGATGCGGTAATTTATAGGAGATCGATCGTGAACAGCACCGTCCCGGCTTTCTGCTTTGTCGCCTGCCTGCTCGCTCTCATCGCTTCGCCCCGTGCGGCGACTGCCGCGGATGCGTCGGCCGACGCCGATGCCGCACTGGTCAGCCCGTTGATCGGCGAAACCACGGCGCTGGTTGTGAAGCTTGATACCGCGCGGCTCTCTTGGCCCGACCTGTCCGGCACGGAGGGACTTCAGAACCCCGAATTCAATGCCTTGGTCCAGCAGGCGTTCCAAGGTGCGGGCGAGTCCATCGAGGCGTTCAGGAAAGCTGCCGGCGGCCAAGCGGTCTACGCGACGATCGGCATTCCGCTGTCCAAGACCGAGTGGCCGGTGTTCGTCTTCCTTCGCGAGTCGCCCCAGGTGGATCAGGGACGGCTGTTGCAGTTTCTGGGCACGAAGGGACCGGAGGGCATGATCCGCACAGACAGCGGCCTGCTTGTGGCCACGCCCGCCGGAGTCGCGGATGTGCGAGTCATGCTCGACAAGTTCGTGCCATCGCCGCGCGAGGGACTGGCGGACGTCTTTCGTGCGGTCGAGCCGTACCCGGTGCAAATCCTGCTGTTGCCTCCCGACCACGTTCGACGGACCGTGGAGCAGTTGATGCCCGAACTGCCGCAGCAATTCGGCGGCGGCCCGAGCAGCGTGATGACCGAAGGACTACTCTGGGCGGCGTTGGGCTTCGATCCGTCCAGCCTGAACGCCAAGCTGGTCATCCAGTCCGCCTCGCCCGAGGCGGCTCAGCGTCTGGCGACGAACTTACCCAGGATGCTCCCGAGCGTCTACCAGGCGACGCCCGTTCTTCAACGAGTTGTCCCGCGCGAGACGGTTCTCGCGCTGCTCGACACGGCGCTGCCCGAGGTCGCCGGCGAACAGATCTTCGTTCGCGTTGATCGCCCCGAATCGAAGCGAGCCCTCGTGACCTTGGTGGTCGCTGCGGCAGGAGCGTTTCGAGACCAGGCCGGCAGAAACGCCGACATGGACCATTTCAAGAAGATCCTCGTCGCGATGCACAACTATCATGACACCTATCGTTCCTTCCCTCCACGGGAAGAAGCACGCGACCAACAGGGCAAAACGGGCCTCAGTTGGCGAGTCCACCTCTTGCCGTTTCTCGACCAACGGGAACTGTACGATGCCTTTCGGCTCGACGAACCCTGGGACAGCTCGCACAACCGGCCGTTGCTCGCGAGGATGCCGGATGTGTACAAGAGCCGCATGCCCAACGTCGCGTCCGGGCAAACCACGTTTCTGGCTCCGGTCGGAGAAGACACCGTGTTCGGCGGGCCGAAAGCAATTCGGTTCCAGGACATCACCGACGGAACGAGCAACACGGCGGTGTTGGTCGAAGTCAAGCCCGAACGGGCGGTGCCTTGGACAGCGCCGCAGGATTACACGTTCGACCCGGAGACACCCGCCGCCGGGTTGCAGACCGGCATCGATGGCCGGTTTCTGGCGGGGTGGGCCGACGGCAGCGTCCACCAACTTCGTTCCCAGGCGAGCGCCGACGCGATTCTGCGACTGTTCCGCAAGAGCGACGGCAAGCCGCTCGACCGCGAGTTGTTCCGGGATCCGAACGCTCCTGTCACGGGCTTGAGCGAGTGACGGAAAAGAACGGCTTCCCGCCTTGGGACGCCGGACGGAGGTTGCGTTCAACGGTCTCGTACAGGGTTCGCGAGTTGACCGGCTTGGCCAGATAGTCGTCCATGCCGGCCGCGAGGAACCGCTCGCGGTCGCCTTGGATGGCGTGGGCGGTCATGGCGACGATCGGGATGTGTTGGCCCGTGCGGCGTTCCAGTTCGCGAATGGCCCTCGTGGCCTGAATCCCGTCTAGCTCCGGCATCTCCACGTCCATCAGGATCAGGTCGAAGGTTTCCTCCTGAAAAGCCGCCACGGCCTCGATGCCGTTCTCCGCGACCCTGACCGCGTGGCCCCGGCGTTCCAGCAACCGGACGGCAACTTGCTGATTCACGCGGCCGTCTTCGGCCAGCAGGACGCGGGCCACGCGGGACGGCGGCGGCAAGTCGTTGGCGACGCGGCGGTCGGGCGATGGCAACGCCTGGGATAGCCGTGGCAAGTCTTCGTCGTTGACGATGCCCAACTGGACGGTGAAATGGAACACGCTGCCCTTGCCCGGCTCGCTCTCCAACCACAGCCGGCCGCCCATCAGCGCCGCCAGATTCGAGGCGATCGTCAAGCCGAGCCCCGTACCGCCGTACTTGCGGCTGATCGACCGATCCGCTTGGCTGAACGCTTCCAAGATCAGATGCTGCTTGTTCGCGGGGATGCCGATGCCCGTATCACGAACCGAAATCCACAAACAAACGCGATCGGGAGCCGCCCGGCAATCCTCCGGAGGATGCAAATCGACGGACTCGTCCGGGGCGAGAGAGCCGTCGCGGGGAACCGCGCCGGGACGATGGTGAAACGGACCGGGTTCCGATCCGGCAGCGAGGTGATCCGAGGGACGCGGCAAGTCGCGAGGCGGCTGGGCCAAGTTCTTCAGGGCTTTCGCATGGCCGTTGGAAGCGAGTCGAGCCGTAACCTCGATCCCGCCCTGGACCGTGAACTTCAGCGCGTTCTCGATCAGATTGACTATCATCTGCCGCAATCGTCCGGCATCCCCCAGCAGCCGTTGCGGGACTTCGTCGGAGACTCGAATGTCAAGCCGCAAGCCCTTCTCCGCGGCCCGCACCGCGTAGGTTCCGGCGGTCTTCTCCACCAGTTCCCGGAATTCGAAAGGCTCCTCGTCCAACTCCAGCCGCCCCGCCTCGATCTTGGAGAAATCCAGGAAGTCGTTCAGCAACCGCAACAGCGATTCGGCCGAATCGCGGGCCATGCCCAGGCACTGCTGCTGCTCCGGTTTCAACTCGGAACTTTGCACCAGTTCGAGCATTCCCAGGATGCCGTTCATCGGAGTCCGGATCTCGTGGCTCATGTTGGCCAGGAACTCGCTCTTCGCCGAGTTGGCTTCTTCGGTTCGGCGCTGAGCCTCGTGGAGATCCTGGACAACTTTCTGCGTTCCCAGCGCAGCCACCAGCAACAGGCCCAGCGTCAGGATGGCCAGAGGTGTGAGCAGGGTCCATTCCGCACGCCGGAAATTCGCCAGCGCCGCGGACAATGGCTGCTGAACGGTAATCCGCGAATCCAGGGCCGCCATCGGCAGGCTCACCTGCAAGGTCTGCCCCGCGTTCAGCAACTCGCCGATGTGGAAGCCGGGATCGGCCACGGGCGCGTCGATCGACACATGCACCTGGTCCAGCGTTCGAGTGGCAAACCGCACCGCTTCGCTGACCGAACCGCGGAAGTCGTAGACCATCGAGGCAATCACCGGGGGGCCGTAGCGATCGGCCCGAGTCGACTTGGCTCCCAGACGCAGACGCCCTCCCGGTTCGAACCCCAGGAATCGGCCGTCTTCCAGCAGACTCCGGAACCAGTTGCTTTCAGAAACCCGGTCCGGCACCGAACCCTGCTGCTCGGAACCCAGCGCCGCAAAGCGGACGCCGTTGGTCGTGAACAATTCGATGGATTCGATCCGCTCGTTCTCGGCCGCCAGCCGTTCCAGCGACTTCTCGATCTCGGATCGGGCCACCTCCGCCCTGTCGGTCCGTTCGGCCCGTTCAGCGCGCAGGTAGTTGCCCACCGCCTCTTGAATCAGCACCGAACGCAGCATCTCGTTCAACAACGCGACTTCGCGACAAATAAGCTCGGAGGTGACCTGAGCCGCTGATTGGAGCTGCTCTGTCGCATGGTCCCGCGCCGACCGCTCGCCGTAGAAATGGTAGGCCACCGCGGCACCGGCCATCACCGCCAGTACGGGGAGCAGTTCGAAGAAGAGTATTCCGCGTAGAGTCTTCATTTGACAGCACTTCGCTTGACGCGAGTCGGCCTGCCGCGTTCCCTGTTCTGCCGGTTCTAGACGAGGATGGGAAAACCGGCTTGAGAAGTGCTTCCGCCCGGTTCTCCCTTGCTATTATATCTCGCCGACGACCCCGATGGTTCGAATCAAACCCCTTGGTCGCTCTGTTTTTCGTCAAGCGAGTAGGGGATTGACGGCATGGGGAGGACGTTCGGCAGAGAAATGTGCCGTATTCACGTGGGGTTGTCCGAGGCGGCGGGATGCGACATATTGCTCGCAAGCGTCGCGGGAGCACCGATCGACAGCATCCCCATTGAACCCATCGAAACGCAAGGTCATGTTGCACCAAAACAAACACCTGACATTCCATCTGAGATTCCTTGCCGTTGCGTCCTTGGCGTGCTGCGCCGCGGTGTCGGTTCAGGCAGCCGAATATGCCGTCGTCGTGTCGTCGGCCACTGGCCGGGACGGCCCGTGGCGAACCGTGGTGGATGCCTTGGTGGAAAAGCACCAGGGAGTGGTCTTCGAATACCAGGCGACAGTCGACGAAGTGCTGAAAGACCTGCAGACGTCGCATCCCAGGTTCACCTGTTTCGTGGCCACGCCGAAGGAAGCCACTCGGCAGTTCGTCGCGGCCGTTCACCAGTTGACTCGTCAGTACGACGAGGATCCGTACACCGACACCCGTTGGGGCATCCTGACCGGTTACGATGCGGCCAATGCGCTGATGATCGCCAAGCACCGCGATCCGCTGACCGTTCGCAAGACGGCGGCGGGCACCGAATTCGCGATCGACTGTTGCGTCGAAGGGAAATGGTACGACGAACTGGTCCAAGGCAAGTGGGTCCGGAAACGGCCGGGTGGGGAAGTCGAGCAGCTCGCGGGGCCCGCCGATTCGACGGCCGCATTGGTCGGCGCGTTGAACGATTACCGGCCCGATCTGTTCATCACCTCGGGGCATGCCACCGAGCGAGATTGGATGCTCGGCTTCACGTACCGCAACGGGTTTTTCCGGTCGCAGGCAGGACAGATGCATGGCGAAGACACTCGGCAGCAGCGGCACGAGATCCAGTCGTCCAATCCCAAGGTTTATCTGCCGGTGGGCAATTGTCTGATGGGCCACATCGACGGGCCTGACGCGATGGCCCTGGCCTGGATGAACGCGGTCGGCGTCCGGCAGATGATCGGTTACACGGTTCCGACTTGGTTCGGGTATGCCGGCTGGGGCTGTCTGGACTACTTCGTCGAGCAGCCTGGACGATACACGTTTGCCGAGGCCTTTCTGGCCAACCATCATGCCTTGGTTCATCGCTTGCAGACCGCGACGGGCAACGATCGACGCGGGCTGCTTTTCGACCGGGACGTGTTGGCTTTCTACGGCGATCCGAAGTGGGAAGCCCGTTTAGCGGAAGGTCCCACGGCTTACGACCAGCAACTGACCATCGACGGCGACCGCTACACGTTCACCATCGCTCCGCGACGGGGCGAGCAGTCGTTCCAACCGGTCAACACGAACGGCTCGCAACGCGGCTGGCGACCGATCGTCCACTACCTGCCCCACCGCGTGAAGGACGTCCGCGTCATCGAAGGCGACGATCTGCAACCGGTGGTCACCGACGATTTTCTGCTGATTCCCAACCCTCGACGCTGCGACCCCTCGCGGGACTATCGCTTGGTTTTCGAGGCCAGGCTGATCCGGGAATCGGCGCCGTAACGACCGGCCGAAGCCGACGGAGTCTTGCGCGACGTCGCCTTCCGCTTGCCGTTCAACGAGTCAGGAACGGAGCACGCGACTCGGAGCGGGGCGCAATCGGACCCGCGGCCGGCGGACGCGGGCCACCCGGCGCGAGCGGCCTATTCCGCAGTCGGGTCGGAGTCCGTGGTTGCGATGCCGAGGACGGCCGGGGGATAGTGGCGGACGTGCCAGTGGCCCAGGTCGCTGAAATGGGCGAATTCGAAACGCTGATCGGCCTCGACGGCGAACAGGCTGCCCGACGGCGCAGCGCGGCGCAGGTCGCTCAACAAAGCATGCATCTGCGGCAACCGATCGATATAGAAGTCGAAGGGAGGTGAGCACAGGACGAGCCAGGGTTCTCCCGTCAGCAGGTCCGGCTCGCGGGACCGCTGCTGGCGGAGCCACAGAAACGTGTCGGCCGCGAAGACCTGGCACTGCGTTTCGACACCCAGACTGGCAATATTCTCGCGGATCACCCGGGCCGTCGGGAAATGCCGCTCGATGAAAGTTGCTCGCGCTGCCCCTCGGCTGATCGCCTCCAACCCCAAGGCGCCGGTGCCGGCGAACAGATCGATGACGTGTCTACCCTCGACCTGTGGGCCGATCAAATTGAACAACGCCTCGCGCACGCGATCCTTCATCGGGCGAGTGCGAGGATCGCCCGAGTAGTGGATCGGCCGGTTCCGCAAGTGGCCGCCGATGATCCGCAACGGCTTGTCCACGGCAGTCGGCGGCGCGGCGGCGCGGGAGCGGTCGGGCGAACTTTTTTTACGGCTCATCGTAGAACCCGGCAATAGGCGGTTTTTCTCGGACGTGGTCTATGCTACCTTGTTGCCTTCTCTTGAAAAGGCCAAATTGACACCGCGAGATCATGCAGAATTCGCCCGTGGGAGGTTTTTACGATGTCTCGATGTATCACGAATCTGTGCTGGCTTGCCTTACTGGGCTGGATGTTCGCCCAGTTTCCTACGCCCCTGTCCGCCCAGGAAGCGGGTGCCGATCAGCCGCCGCCGACGGTCGATCAACCGGTCGAGTCCCCCGCCGAGCCGTCCGATCAGCCACCGACTGAACCCCAGCCGGAACAGCCCGCCAAAGAGGCTCCGGCCGAGCCTGCTCCGGCTGAACCAGCTCCGGCCGAGCCAGCGCCGGCTGAGCCAGCTCCGGCTGAACCAGCTCCGGCCGAGCCAGCGCCGGCTGAGCCAGCTCCGGCTGAACCTGCGCCCGACGATAGTGCCCCCGCGGCCGAAATGAGCGAGACTCAACAAGCCTTCGATGCCGTTTTCGGGCAGTGGAAGGAGGTACTGAAGGAACTCAGGCAACTGCGAGCCGACTTCCGCAACGCAGATCCCTCCGAGCTGACGGAGATTCGCCAGCGGTGGACCGACGCGATCGCTCGTGGCGAGCAACTGATCGACCAATTGCGCACCAGCGGTCAGGCGGCGTATGCCGCCGATCCGCAGGACGGTTCGGAATTGGCCAGTTTTCTGGTGTCATTGGTGGTCGACGGTGCCAAACGCGACGACTACGAGCCGGCGGCCGAGGTGGCTCGCACCCTGCTGGACCACGGTTGCCAGCGTCCCGAGCTCTATCAACCGGCCGGCATGGCGCTGATGGCGATCAACGAATTCGCGAAAGCGCAGGACGCGCTGAGCAAAGGGCAAGATGCAGGCACGCTGGACCAGATCGGCATGAAATACTTGGCGGACCTGCCCGACTATTTGAAATTCTGGGAGATCGAGAAAGGGCTGCGCGAACAGGAGGCGGCGGCCGACGATCTGCCTCGCGTCCGCCTCACGACGAACCGGGGCGAGATCGTGATCGAACTGCTGGAGAACGAGGCGCCCGAGACGGTGGGCAACTTCATCAGCTTGGTGTCCAACGGCTATTACGACGGTCTGACTTTTCACCGCGTGTTGCCGGGCTTCATGGCTCAGGGCGGTTGTCCGACGGGTGATGGCACGGGCGGCCCCGGCTACCGCATTTACTGCGAATGCGGCAAGGAGAATCACCGCAAGCATTTCCGCGGCTCGTTGAGCATGGCCCACGCCGGCAAGAACACCGGCGGTTCGCAATTCTTTCTGACGTTTCTCCCGACCCCGCATCTGAACGGCGCCCACACGGTGTTCGGACGCGTGGTGGAAGGGATGGAGGTCCTGTCCAAGTTGCGGCGCATCGATCCAACCGAAGACAAGGACAAGGGACTGGAACCGGATCGCATCATCAAAGCGGAAGTGATTCGCAAGCGGGATCACGAGTATCAACCTCGCAAAGTCGAGTAACTATCGAGAAAGGAATTCAAGTGTCACGTTCGAACATGCTTCTCGGCGTCGGCCTGATTGCCGTCGCGCTTGTGTTGGGCGTTCGCCCGGTCGCCGCGGCAGAGAGTCCGGCCGAGAAATACGCGGCCGTCCGTGCCCAATGGGACCAGACGTCCGGCCGCCTGGACCAGTTGATGACCCAGTTCCGTACGGCCGAACCGGACCAGCGGGACGCGATTCGCCAAGAATACATGGCGTTGGTCAAACAGATGGATGAATTGCTTCCCAAGCTGAGCGAGACGGCCGAGGAAGCGTACAAGGCGGCGCCGAACACCGATCAGGATCTCGCGCGGCTGCTGGTCGGGATTTCCGCCAATGCTTTGCGCAACGACCGCTATGAGGAAGCCGCCGAACTGACTCAGTTGCTGATCGACAACAATTGTCCCGAAAAAGCGATGTTCGGCATCGCCGGCAGTGCTGCGTATTGCCGCGACGATTTCGCGAAGGCCGAAACCTACCTGAACACGGCCCGCGAGGCCAATGTCTTGGATCAGGACGGCCAGATCTACGCCACGGACGTCAGCCAAGCCAAGAAACTGTGGGACGCCGAGCTGCAACTGCGGAAAGCGGAGGCTGCGGCCGACGATCTGCCGCGAGTACTGATGAAGACGACCAAGGGCGACCTGCTGATCGAACTGTTCGAAAACGAAGCGCCGCAGACCGTCGCGAATTTTGTGAACTTGGTCGAAAAGGGCTTCTACAATGGGCTGACGTTTCATCGCGTGCTGCCGGGCTTCATGGCCCAGGGCGGCTGTCCGGATGGGACCGGCGCGGGCGGACCCGGTTACAATATCTACTGCGAGTGCGGAAAACCCGAACACCGCAACCATTTCCGCGGCGTTCTGAGCATGGCGCACGCCGGCAAGGATACCGGCGGATCCCAGTTTTTCCTCACGTTCCGACGAACTTCGCACCTGGACGGCATGCATACGGTGTTCGGCCGCGTGGTGGAAGGCTTGGAAGTGCTCGAACAGTTGGAACGGATCGATCCGCAACGACCCTCAGGCGTGCAGCCAGACAAGATTGTCGAAGCGAAGGTCATTCGCAAACGCGATCACAAGTACGAACCCACGAAGGTGAAATAGGATCAGCAGACATGTTAAAGGGCATACCCACGGCGATTTCGCCTGATTTGATGTATGTATTGATGAACATGGGCCACGGCGACGAGATCGTCTTGGCCGATGGAAACTTTCCCGCCGATTCGCACGCGCAGCGGGTCGTTCGGGCCGACGGCTTGGGCGTGCCCGAGGTGCTGGAAGCAATCCTCAAGTTCTTTCCGCTGGATACCTACGTCGACGCGCCGGCATTCGTCATGGAACCGGTTGTGGGCGACCCGCAGAATCCAGAGATCTGGACGCAGTTCCAAGTGTTGCTGGACGCCTCGGAAGGAAAAGAGGTGCCAATCGAACCGATCGCACGCGCACGCTTCTACGAACAGGCCCGACAAGCCTATGCGGTGGTCGCCACCAGCGAAACGGCCCTGTATGCCAACCTGATCCTGAAAAAGGGCGTCGTGACGCAGACCTCGTAGCTCGGGATTTACTCCGCGGATCGACGGAGGCGAGCCAATTCGTCCTGGACCCGGGCAAGCTCCGCTTCGGCGGCTTGCCGGGCTTCGGCTTCGCGCTGACGAGCCTCGGCTTCGCGCAGGGCGCGTTCCCGATGTGTTAAGAGTCGCTGTCCCGAGTCCAGACGCACAAAGTCCAAGTGCCTGTCCACGACCTTCAAACGCAGCCCCAATTCCTGACTCGTCAACGCTCCGTCGGCGTCCGATTTCAGACGCTCGTAGTCCTGGCCGACTAGCCGATAACCCTGCAACGGCGGACTGAGATACTCGCCAAGCGGATCGAAGAGGAAATACTCCTGGACGCCCAGCCGAGCATACAGTTCCGGTTTCACCTGCGTGTCCTTGCGTCGCGTGCTGCGCGACGTGGTCTCAATCACGACATCCGGCGCCTTGCCCTCGGCCCAAATCTTGTAAATTCGGCGATTTCCGGGTGGAATGCCTTTCGCCACGAACGCATCGGGCACCACGCACTTCTTCGGATCACCCTCGACGTAGTAGACCAGCAGATCGCCGGAAACGTAGACTTTTTGTCCGCGGTAGTAATCCTCCAACAGTTCGATGTGTCGAACGATTTCCTGGCGATGGTCGTCTGTCTCACCCATGGGCTTGCCGTCCGATTCTGGATAATGAACCTGCTTGACGGAGATGACCGAATGCATGCAAACTCCTCCTCGCTCCCGCGGAACCGGGCGACGATGTGCCAGCCTCGAACGCCTATTACATAGTATCGCAGCCAAGCGAATGGGAGAAGGCGATTGTCCCCCGCTGATTCGAACCGCTCTGCAGACGCATCGGCAAAGCCCTCGCTATTTGTATCGACGTCTGGCGCTGCGGACTCCTAACTGCTGGCGCTGCGATAGCTCAGCAAGGCGCGGCGGAAGACGAAACGCGAGGCGAGCAGGCTAAACGCGGTGGCCAACAACGCGAAACCGGCCAGCGGCCATTCCCACCAAGCTCGCGGGTCAATCGGGCGGGCGAGCATCCTGGCCGGTACGTTCACCACCACTAACACGGGGATCACAAACGTGAAAACCGCCCACAGCACCATGCCCCAGCCACGCTGATAGATATCCATCGGATAACGGGCGAAATTGGTGATGTAGAACCAGAAATTATACAGCGATTGATTCCTGCCCAGCCAAATGCTGGTCGCGGCCAGCGAGATCATCAGACTGTACAGGATCGCCACGCCGCAAAGCACAAAGACCGGGTAGAGAATGACCGCAGCCGGACTGAGCACCAGCGGATGATCCGGCCGGATCATCAGTTGCCAGAGGCTGATTCCCAACAGGACTGCACCAGCAAAGACGTTGACCAGTGACGACCAGTCCATGCGTTGAAATGACACCAGGAATTGAGTATCGATCGGCTTGAGCAGAGCAAAGTCCAGATTCCCGGTGCGGATCAGCTCGCTGAACTCCTGCGCATTGGGCATGAAAAATGCCTGGACCAGACTGTTGACGAACCAGGTTGTTGCCAAGAAGACAAAAAACTCAAATTTCCCCCAGCCCGATTCGGGGCCGATGAAGCGAGTATGGTGGAACACCAGCAGATAGAAACCGACGTTCATCACCGTCCAACAGAGGGACGAAATACTCTCCAGCAGGAAATTGGTGCGAAACGTCATGTCCCGGATCAAGCTGTTCCGTGCAAAAGTCAGCAGGATCCGCCCGTAGGACGGATGATCACTCATGGTGGTTCGACCCTGTTGCCAGCTCGCTTCTGTTGGTAAATTAACGCTTTCGATCCTAAGCAAAGCGGTGAAAAGCTATGAACCGATTCCCTGTTGGGGCCATTCTGTGCTTGGCCTGTGCCACTGCCGTTGTAGGCGGCGCCTGCCGTCCAGTCAATCAGTCCGGTTCGTTGGACGCAGCGACACCCGAACCGGTGTCGTCGAGCGAGCCAGCGTTGTCCCAGACTCCGGCCAGCCAAGTGCCGCCGGTTCCGCTGACCGACGAGGAACTGGCCGACGGCTGGCTTGCGCTGTTCGACGGTCAAACGCTGTTCGGTTGGAAATCCGCCTCCAACGCCGATTGGCGTGTTGAACAGGGTACGATTGTGGTGGGCTCGGGCGACAAAGGCTTGCTCTACACGACTACCCAGTTTGGTGATTACGTCCTGAGATTGGATTTCCGCAGCGATGTAGGCGCCAACAGCGGCATCTTTCTGCACACGCCGCCCGAGCCGGAAGATCCCGCAAAGGACTGTTACGAATTGAACATCGCCGACGCCGACAACCCGTTTCCCACCGGCAGTCTGGTTTACCGCTTGAAGGCGGAAGGAAATTTCGACAGCCAGGACTGGCAATCGTACGAAGTCACTGTCTCGGGAGATGCCGTCACGGTCAGTTTGGATGGCCGCCAAATCCTCGACTACAAAGATCCCCATCCGTTGCGGCGCGGACATATCGGGCTACAGTTCAACCAGGGACGCGTCGCGTTCCGCAATATCCGGCTCAAACCGCTGGGTCTGCAACCGTTGTTCAACGGCCGTGACTTGACCGGCTGGAAGACCTATCCGGACATGGCCAGCAAGTTCACGGTGACGGAGGCGGGCGAGCTGCACGTGCAAGACGGTCGCGGTCAACTCGAAACCGAGCGGCAATTCGGCGATTTCGTGCTTCGCTTGCAGTGCAAGACGCACGCGCCCGAACTGAATTCGGGGATCTTCTTCCGCTGCATCCCCGGCGAGTTGATGAACGGATACGAATGCCAGGTTCACAACGGTTTCGTGGACGGCGACCGTACTCGTCCTCGGGATTGCGGCACGGGCGGGTTTTTTCGGCGCCAGAACGCTCGCTTTGTGGTCGCTGACGACTTGACATGGTTTCATCTGACGCTGATCGCCGGCGGGCCGCAGATGGCCGCGTGGGTCAACGGGCTGCAAGTCAGCGATTGGACCGACGATCGTGCGGCTCACGAGAATCCGCGACAAGGCTTGCGACTGGAGCCCGGCACACTGATGATTCAAGGGCACGATCCCACGACGGACATCTCGTTCCGCGAGATTCAAGCGGCAGAACTGGCGCCGCGGAGCGACGTCGCTCAAAAAGTGGGACTGGCTCCGGAGCCGCGTCTTCCCGCGGCGAGCTTATCTTCGGGGATTCGAGCATTCACGGCGGCGGACCACGCGGATCGCGACGCGGACTTCTAGTTTTCGCACCGGATTGGAACATGTCGAACATGGTCATTGGATTTCTTGGAGCCGGTCAGATGGCCCGGGCACTGGCAGGCGGTTTCGTCCGTGCCGGATTGGCAGCGGCAGCGGACATCGTCGCCTATGATCCGTCGTCCGCGGCAGCCGAACAGTTCGCCGCCGAGGTAAGCGGCGCGCGGTGCCTTCCCGGCAATGCCAATGTGGCCGAAGCGTCGGATCTTATGTTCCTGGCTGTCAAGCCGTCGCATGTCGGACGGGTAGCGGCGGATCTGGGCGGCCGCTTGAATCCCGAACGATTGCTGGTCTCCATCGCAGCCGGGATTGGTCTCGCGCGATTGACGGCGGATTTCGGCACAAACCGGGTGATTCGGGTCATGCCCAACACGCCTTGCCTGATTGGCCAAGGCGCCGCCGGATTTTCGTTGGGTAGCGGCGCGACCGACGAGGATGCGCAGACGGTGGGTCGTCTGCTGAACGCCGTGGGAATCGCGTTTCAGGTCGACGAAGCACTGCTGGATGCGGTCACGGGTCTTTCCGGCTCGGGCCCTGCGTTCGTGTACATGGTGATCGAGGCGTTGGCGGATGGGGGAGTCCGGATGGGTTTGCCGCGGGCGGTCGCCGCTGCCTTGGCTGCGCAAACGGTGCGAGGCGCGGCCGGGATGGTGCTGGCGAGCGACGAGCATCCGGCGGTCTTGCGGGACCGGGTCGCCAGTCCCGGCGGAACGACGATTGCAGGAATCCAAGCGTTGGAGCATCATGGCCTGAGGGCGGCATTGATGGCCGCGGTCGAGGCGGCGGCGAAGCGGTCGATGGAATTGGGCGCACAGTAACAGGAGCAGCAGCGATGGCCGATGTCTTGTGCGTAATCGACGACAAACACGTGCCTCTATACCGTATCATGTGGGTTTCCGACTTGCCTCACTTCTGCGGCAACGAGGACTGCATGTGCGAGGGGCGGTACGAAGTGCGGCTGGAGATGGACGAGTCGGTATGGGCGAGCCGCGAGGAGCGGGACGAGGTTTTGGTGGCGCTGGAAGCTTGGGCCGGCGGCGGTCCCGAGCCCGAGGAAGGCTGGAATTAACGGTAACAAGTCGAGAGGTTTCGCGAACTGCGAAGGGAATTTATGCTGGCGAAGGAAATCAAACCGGGGTCCGTGGTCAACTATGGGGATGCGCCGATCATCATCGAGACGGTCAACGTCCAGTCTCCCTCGGCGCGCGGCGCGGCGACGTTGTACAAGTTCCGCGGGCGGCACCTGGTTACGGGGCAGAAGACCGACATTACGCTGAAAGGGACGGAATCGCTGGACGAAGCGGATTTCGAACGACGCGCCGTCAATCTGATGTACGCGGACGCGACGCACGTGCATCTGTTGGACCAGACGGACTTCAACCAACATTCGCTAACGCTGGAGGAAGTAGCCGACCAGATGCCCTACGTCACCGAATCGCTGCAGGGCATGATGGCGTTGTTCTACAACGGCGAGTGCGTCGGCCTGCAACTGCCGCTCACCGTGGAGTTGACGATTACCGAATGCGACCCAGCCGTGCGCGGAAATTCCGCGACGTCGCGAACCAAGCCGGCAACCCTGGAAACCGGCTTGATTGTCCAAGTCCCCGAGTACCTGAAGCAAGGGGAACGGATCAAGGTAGATACCCGAACAGGCGACTTTCTTTCCCGCGTTTGACGAACCACACGCAGAATATGCGAGAGTACGTGAATTCCGACATGATAACCACGAGTCCTTTTCCTACGATCGGCACAACGATGACTTGCCAGCCGCTTCCCGATGACCAGGCTCCCGACCGGGATGAGTTCGCAGACGACGATGCGGGGTTTACGCCGCCCGTGTTCGGCGAGATCTCGGATTTCGACGACTTCGACGACGATGACTTCGAGGACTTCGACGACGAATTCGATGACGACTTCGAGGAAGAGCTGGAAGATGAATACACCCTGGACGACGACGAATTCGGCGAAGAGTTCGACGACGGCGAAGACGATATCGACTTGAAGCCCGATCTGGACGAATTGGCCGACGAGCCTGATGTCGATCCCGCGGGCAAGGACGAAGAGGACGGCGAGGTGGCCGAGGACGATTTCGACGAAGACTTCGGGGAAGAAACGTGATGTTCGATCCGGTTCCCAGCAGCGTGGACTTTCCTCAATTGGAGAACGACGTTCTGGCCTTCTGGCGAGAGCGCCGCATCTACGAGCAGTCGCTCCAGCGGCGCGAAGATGCACCGAAGTTCGTCTTCTACGAAGGCCCCCCGACGGCCAACGGATTGCCGCACCCCGGCCATTGCCTGACGCGGGCCATCAAGGATCTGTTCCCGAGATACCGGACGATGCGAGGTCAGTTGTGCGAGCGCAAGGGTGGCTGGGACACCCACGGCTTGCCGGTCGAAGTCGAAGTCTGCAAGGAGCTGGGGATCCATTCCAAGGAGGAGATCGAAGCCTACGGCGTGGAACCGTTCATCCACAAGTGCCAGGAAAGCGTTTGGCGCTACATGAAAGAGTGGGAACGGCTGACCGAACGGCTCGGGTTTTGGATTCGGTTGGACGAAGCCTACGTGACCTATCACCAGAGCTACGTCGAGAGCGTCTGGTGGTCGCTGAAGAATCTGTTCGACCGGGGACTGTTGTACCGGGGCCACAAAATCGTCTGGTGGTGGGCTCAAGGTGGCACGGCGCTCAGCAGCGGCGAAGTGGGCCAGGGCTACCGCGAAGTGGCCGACCCCAGCGTGTACGTGCTGTTTCCGCTAGTGGACCAACCGGACACGTCGCTGCTGGTCTGGACCACGACGCCTTGGACGCTGCCCAGCAATCAGTTTGCCGCGGTCCATCCCGATTTGAACTACGCGACCGTCGTCGACAGCGAAACCGGCCAGCGGCTGATCGTCGCCGAAGCCTTGGTGCCCGCGATCGCTGCGAAAGTCAAACGCGAACTGCCGTGCGAATCGGTCTGCCGCGGTAGCGATCTAATCGGACGCCGCTACGTGCCGCCCTTCGACTACTACTACCGCACCCAGGACAGCCAGACCGGTCAACTGGCCGAAGGCGGCGCGGAGGCGATTGCGTGGCGGATCGTCGCCGCCGAGTTCGTAACGCTGGACAGCGGCACCGGCGTGGTCCACCAGGCACCGGCGTTCGGCGAGGTGGACTACGACGTGCTGATCCGCGAGCAGAAACGGTTTGTGGACGGCCAAGGGCCTCCGCTGATCTGCGCGGTGGGGCCGGACGGCAAGTTCACCGCCGAGGCGCCGGATTACCAAGGTCGTTGGGTCAAGGACTGCGACCGGGAAATCAACCGCCAGTTGCGCGACCGCGGTCTGCTTTACCATCAGGAACAGTACTTGCACGATTACCCGTTCTGCTGGCGGGCCGAAGAAGATCCGCTGATCCAGTATCCGCGGCAGAGCTGGTTCATCCGCACGACGCAGTTCAAGGACCGGATGCTGGCCAACAACCAGCAGATCAACTGGTTGCCCGACCACATCCGCAGCGGCCGGTTCGGCAACTTTCTGGAAACCAACGTCGATTGGGCGCTGTCGAGGGAACGCTACTGGGGTACGCCGCTGCCGATCTGGGTGTGCAGCCAGACGGGACAGATGGAGGCCATCGCCAGCTACGAAGAACTGCTGTCCAAGCCCGGCGTCCAGGGCGTGGACGTCTGGCTGCGGGCCAAAGAGGCCAAGCCCGAACTGGCCGAAGATCTGAAAGTCCACAAACCGTACATCGACGCGGTCACGTACGCTTCGCCGTTCGCAAGCGGGGGGCGCATGCATCGCGTGCCCGAAGTGATCGACTGCTGGTACGACTCGGGGTCGATGCCGTTCGCCCAGTGGGGCTATCCGCATCAAGGCCGCGAACGCTTCGAAGAGCAGTTCCCTGCGCATTTCATCAGCGAAGCGTTGGACCAAACCCGGGGCTGGTTCTACAGCCTGCTGGCGATCAGCACAATGCTGTTCGGCGATCAGGATTCCGAGTCGCCCGAAACCCGGCCGCATGCGTTTCCGCATCCCTACCAGACCTGCATCGTGCTTGGCCTGATGCTGGCCGAGTGGTGGGAGAGCTCCGACGGCAAGCAGCGGTTTCTGACCGAATCCGACGCGCGGGAACTGTGCCATGAAAAGACGGTCCACAAGATCGGCAAGATGTCCAAGCAGTTGCGCAACTACCGCAGCCCGCAAGAGATCTTCGACGTCTACGGCGCCGACGCACTGCGCTGGTACTTCTTCGCCAACCAGGCGCCTTGGAATTCGATCATCTACAGCGAAAAAGCCATCAAGGAGAGCATTCCCGAATTTCTGCTGCGGCTGTGGAACGTGTACAGCTTCTTCGTGATCTACGCGAACATCGACGGTTTCGATCCGGCGAGCCGCATCGAAAGGCAAGTCGACCAGTTGACCGACGCCGATCTGGTTGGCGCCGCGGGCTTTCGACCGCTGGCCGAACGCGGCGAACTGGACCGCTGGGTGCTGAGCGAACTGCAGCGCACCGTGGATTTTGTGACCGAGCGGATGGACGCCTACGACAACTACGGGGCGTGCAAGCAGTTGAGCGCTTTCGTCGACGCGCTCAGCAACTGGTACGTCCGCCGCAGTCGCGAACGCTTCTGGGCCGCCGCAACGGATTCGCCCGACAAGCTGGATGCCTACTGGACGCTGTACCAGTGTCTGTTGACCACCAGCAAACTGATCGCCCCGTTTACCCCGTTCCTGGCCGAAGCGCTCTGGAGGAACCTGGCCGGCGTGTTCGGGGACCGGGCGTTGGAGAGCGTCCATCTATGCGACTATCCCGCACCCGATCCGGCCGCGGTCGACGATCAGCTTTCGGCACAGATGGCCTTGCTCCGCGAGATCGCCTCGTCCGGTCTCCGCGTTCGCATGGAGAACAAACTCAAGGTGCGCCAGCCGCTGTCGAAGGTCGAAGTGATCCTGGCGGACGACTCGCACCGCAGTTGGCTGGAGCAGCACGACTCGCTGCTGCGCGAAGAGTTGAACGTCAAGCAGGTCCACTACACCCAGCAGGCCGACCAGTACATCGCCTATCAAGTGCAGCCAAACTTCAAACGCCTTGGGCCCCGGGTCGGCAAACTGATGCCGCAGGTCAAGCAAGCCCTGGCGGCCGTCGACGGCGGACTGTTGCTGGCCGAGTTGAACCGTGCCGGCCGGGTGGTGTTGCAGGTCGAAGGTCAGTCGATCGAACTGGACAACGAGGACATCCAGGTCCGCTTGCAGGCCCGCGAGGGATGGGCTGCGGCGCAGGGTGATCGCTCGGTGGTCGTGCTGAACACCGAATTGACGCCGGAACTGGTCCGCGAAGGCTTGGTGCGCGATCTCGTCCGCTCAGTCAACGAACGTCGCAAGGAACTGGATTGCGACTTCACCGACCGCATCCGACTGGGCATCGTCACCACTTCGCAGGATCTGACGACCGCCCTGGTTGAAAACGACGATTACATCAAGAGCGAAACGCTGGCGATCGAAGTGGTCCAGGGTCCGCTGGCCGACGTCGAGGCAGTCGAACAGGAGCTTGCCAAGTGCCCCATGACGCTCTACATCCAGATCCTGCACGACTGGAACGATCCCAGCGAAGATTGACGCCGCGTAGCACAGGCTGCCAGCCTGTACCCCCGAAACGCAGGCTGCCAGTCTGCGCCACCATCGACCAGAACGACCGGCCGTTACCCGTTGTCCCTGGGCAATCGCCGATCTTCAGCACAGGAGATTCCGCACGATGAACGTACCAGCACCTCTGCCCGTGGCCGTCTTTATTTCCGGTGGCGGCACCACGTTGCGGAACCTGTTGGAGAAGATCGCTGCGGGTCGAGTTGCCGCGGAAGTCCGACTGGTCGTTTCCAGCACCCGGTCGGCCCGCGGACTTCAGTATGCGGCCGAGGCGTCGATACCGACCCTTGTCGTTCCATCGCGCGACTACGCCGCGCCCGAAGCGTATCGCGACGCCATGTTCCAGCCGTGCCGCGACGCGGGCGTCCAATTGGTCGTCATGGGCGGGTTCCTCAAGCACGTGCTGATTCCGGACGACTTCGAGAACCGCGTGATGAACATCCACCCGGCGTTGATTCCCGCCTTCTGCGGACAAGGCTACTACGGCCACCGCGTCCACGAAGCCGTCTTGGAGTACGGTGCCAAAGTCAGCGGCTGCACGGTCCATTTCGCCGACAATCACTACGACCACGGTCCGATCGTCGTGCAGCGAACCGTCCCCGTACTGGACGACGATACCCCCGACACGCTCGCCGCGCGCGTCTTCGAGCAGGAATGCGAAGCCTATCCCGACGCGATTCAACTGTTCGCCGCCGGCCGACTGCGCATCCACGGCCGCCGCGTAGCCATCGTCTCGTAGGCGACCCACCCGATCGCGCAAAGCGAACGTCCCGCCTAATTGACGCTCACCAGGGAAAGCTAATTGACGCTCTACAGAATCGACCGTGACGGGAACGGAACCGATGCAAGACAACATGTTCGGGGACCGGCTGGCCGGGATTCTGTTGGGCACGGCCGTAGGCGACGCCGTGGGCCTGCCCGCCGAGGGCCTGTCGCCTCGCCGACGGCAGCGTCTGTTCCCCGGCCCCTGGCGTCAACGGTTTCTGATCGGGCGCGGCATGATCAGCGACGACACCGAGCACACGCTGATGGTGGCACAGTTGCTGGTCGCGCACCCGGACGACGCCACGGCCTTCGCACGCAGCCTCGCATGGCGATTGCGCTGGTGGTTCCTGGGACTGCCGGCCGGCGTTGGGATGGCGACCGCCAGCGCCTGCCTGAAGCTGTGGCTGGGTTTTCCGCCCGAGCGCAGCGGCGTCCACTCGGCCGGCAACGGCCCGGCTATGCGAAGCGCGCTGCTCGGTGCCTACTTCTTCGATGACCAAAACAGCATCGAGCGCTTCGTCGCCGCTTCGACCAGACTGACCCATACGGACCCACGTGCCCTGACTGGAGCGTTGGCGGTCGCCCGGGTGGCTGCCTGGGCCGTGCAGCATGACCCCGCCGATCCGCCGAGCGCCGACTTCGTGGGCGACCTGCTGGCGAAGTTGGCTTCGGATGATCGGGAGTGGAGCGAGTTGGTGGGCAAAATGCTCGCGGCTTGGACACACAGGGATTCGGTTGTCGATTTTGCCGCTTACCTGGGGCTGGGCGACGGAGTGACCGGCTACGTCTACCATACGGTCCCGGTGGCCGTGTACGCTTGGCTGCGGCACTACGGCGACTTTCGCGCCACCCTGGAAGCCGCGTTGGACTGCGGCGGTGACACCGACACAGTGGGCGCCATTGTCGGAGCGTTGGCCGACGGAACGGTCGGGGCCGGCCGCATCCCGGCGGACTGGATGGACGGGATCATCGACTGGCCGCGGTCTGTCGGGTTGCTGCGGAGGGTGGCGGTGCGCCTCGCCCAGCAGAAACGGGACGGACGGCCCCTGGGGCCGGTGCCTTACTTCTGGCCCGCCGTGCCGCCACGCAACCTGCTGTTCCTGATCGTAGTGCTGCTGCACGGATTCCGCCGCCTCGCCCCGCCGTATTGAGCAGCCTAGTGTCGCCGTTGGGGCGCGTTCCATCGGTGTCGCCTTGGCTGCCTTGCCTTCACCGTGCTGCCGTTGGCCTGAGCAGCGATTAGAATGTCCGGTGTTTGAATGAGGACGCTGTTCTTGCCGAACGAGGATAACCGCCATGTTAAGAATCGACCGTAACAACCGCAGCTTCTCGCTTCTGGAGACGCCGAAGTTGGCCGACGTGTCCATCACCGAGCGGTACGATCTGCAGGAGTGCATCGCAAACAGCCCGGACGCCTTCTGCAAGGAGATCGGGCAGAACCTGTTCTTGCTCGGCAAGGAAGTTGAACCGTCAGAAACCGTGTCGGATCGGATCGACCTGCTGGCCGTAGACAAGGAGGGGACGTGTGTCATCATCGAGTTGAAGCGGGGTAGCCATAAGCTGCATCTGTTTCAGGCGATCTCGTACGCTGGGATGATTGCGAAGTGGACGTCGGACGACCTTCTCCAACTGCTCAGCCCTGATCGCCAGGAGGCCCTGGAAGGCTTCATGGATGTCGAACTTGAAGAGGTCAACCGAAAGCAACGGATCATCCTCGTAGCAGAAGCCTTCGACTACGCCCTGCTCGTCGGGGCGGAATGGCTCAGCGAGCAGTTCGGCGTGGACATCACATGCTGCCGGATTGCAGTCGCGAGAGACGAGACTACGAACGCAGAGTACCTCGTGTGCTCCAATGTTTTCCCGGCACCAGAACTCGCACAACAGGCGATTCCTCGCCGTCGCAAGATAGACGTCACAGCGACCAAGTGGGCCGACTGGGAGGCCGCGATGGCGGGAATCCCCAACGCCGCCATCGTGTCCTTCTTCAAACAGGAACTTGCTCAGAATAGAGAGTCGTACTTGGCGAAACGGATTCTCCGCTACCGGATTGCCGGCAAACGTCGGTGGTTCCTTGCTGCCCACAGGCAGAACGTCTACGGTTGGCAGCAGGGCCGCTTTTCAGACGATGTCAAGTTCTGGCAGCAGGGGCTGAGTCAACCCGACAACGTGAAGCCGGTCAAGAATGGAGAGTGTCTGCGGTTCTTTCTGAGCACAGATGGCGACTTCCGATACTTCCACCAAGCTGCGACGAAAAATCTGCTCGCGGTGATATGGACCGATGGCTCGCAAACAGACGAAGCGGACGAGGCGGAAGCCGAAGAACAGTCATGAGCGAACAGCCTGCTGCCACCAGCAAATTCTTGAGCCTGGTCCTTCGCCACCGCCCGGACGCGATCGGCATCACGCTGGACGCCGAGGGCTGGGTGTCGGTCGAGGTGCTGCTGGCGGCTTGTGCCCAGCATGGCCGGACAATCTCCCGGGAGCAGCTAGATGCCGTGGTCCGGACGAACGACAAGCAGCGGTTCGCGTTCTCGGCAGATGGCAGTCGGATTCGGGCCAACCAGGGCCATTCGCTACCAGTTGACTTGGGGCTGGCGCCGGTGGAGCCGCCCGAGCTGCTGTATCACGGCACCGTTTCACGGTTTCTGGAGTCGATCCGCCGGGACGGGCTGACCAAGGGCAAACGGCATCACGTCCACTTGTCGCCCGATATCCAGACGGCGACGAAAGTTGGCCAGCGCCGTGGTCGGCCGGTGGTCCTGGTGATCGAAGCCGGCCGGATGTTCCGCGAGGGGCACACGTTCTACAGGTCCGAGAACGGCGTCTGGCTGACGGACGCCGTGCCGCCCGACTACCTACGTGAGTGACCAAGCTCCGACGGTGCGGCGGCCCATGAATGGTTGGCGTCTGCCATGACCTATCTGTCTTCGGCATCGAGCTGGCCGACCTCCGCACGGTCCGCCACGGCCGCGGCAACTACACGACCTGGCTGGCACCCAAATCCGTAGCTGCGTTCATCAAACTACAGGCGGCCCTGCAGCGGGCCTAATGCAAACAAAAAGGACTCACGGGGTCTTTGCCGTGAGTCCTTGTCAGTGCGAGAGACAGGACTTGAACCTGCACCCCTTTCGGGACTGGATCCTAAGTCCAGCGCGTCTGCCAATTCCGCCACTCTCGCGATGGTGTGCTGACTTCAGCTTCCGGTTCCAAGCCGACCAGAGTACCGCCTGCTCGCCAGCCTGAACGCTTCGGCTTACTCGCCCTTTTTGGGCCAATCAGCGTCAAGGAGTTATTGTGCGTTAGGCATCACGGAATCGTCAAGGCGTCTCTTGCTGGGGCACGTTGCATGAGGAATGCCCGAGTTTTTTGCTCGCGGCATCGAGCGGGAGCGTGAAATGATCACGGACGGGAGGCACCTGCGTAGAAACGGTTGGCGATCTCTTGTGCATGAAAGGGTAACCAGCGCAACCGAGTATAAACTGCATGGCCGGCGAAATTCAGCGGAAACGGCTCTTCGGACGTTCCGTAGTCGACCAGTAGCGTCAGCCCTTCGTCGGCAACTCTGGAACCCATCTTCAAACGCTGCCATAGATCGCGCCGCCGCACACCGCGCTGCAGCAGTTTTGCCAGGCGGAATTCCGCCAACCAACTCGGCCAAGAGAGCACGTTCGGCGTGAGATTCGTACCAGCGATGCCCCACTGTTGGATGTAATCGCCGTAGGCTGCGGTAGTAATCTCTTCGACCGAGTGCGGCAACCTGGTGCGATAGTCCGGCAGGCTTGGCTGCGGCCGGTGATGCACGAAATGCAGCAACTTGCCATAGCCGTCGGTGTCCCAACCGTATCGGATCGGTGTGCCGAAGGTGACCAAGTCCAGCACGGGTAGTTGCCCTCGGTCGCTGGAACGGAGGAAGTCCCGTACGCGCTGCCAAACGGGGTGTTGGCAGACGCTTCGCGCCGCCCGAAAGAAACGCAGTTGCGTAAGCGGATCGGCCGCCAGCAGATTGGTCATGAGCGCAAGGACGTTCCCTCCATGACTGTGGCCCCAGAGCAGGACGCGGCTCGAGGCCGGCAATCCCAGGTCGATGATCCGGTCGATCAAACAAATCGCCGCATCCGCCCGCGCCAAGTGGTGGTTCTCGCTCGACCAACGAAACAACTGAACGGGCATCGCCGTGCCAATTTGCAGACGCTCAGCGAACTCGGTCGTGTAGTTGCCCGCGTCGTGCAAAAGCGAATCGGAGACCTGCCTGTGAGCACCATGAGCCTTTTCCGCCAATTCGGGGAAAACCGACGACGCAATGCGATAAAATCCGAGCGGATCATCGCCCGTGAAGGTTCCATGAACCAGAATAATCGTAGCCACCCCCGATTCCTGGAACACGACACCGGCCTGATGCAGGAATTGGTCGAATTCGTGACCTTCCACCGGCAGCGACTTCGCATGCAAGGATTGCCATGAACCAAGTGGCTGATCCGGCGAATAGGATTGGTGTCGGAAACAATTTCTTTTGGGCATGTCGAAAACCGGAAATCCAAGCTTGCATTGCGACGCTATCATTGCTAGTATACGGGCGAATTGCACCCATAGATTTGCAAATTTCCCCCCGCAAGTATTCGTCCTTTTCGTCCGCAACAACTTCATGGAGGATTCGGGTCAGCCGCCTCAGCCAACAACTGTGCTCTGGCCGGTCGACGCGGTCTGAACCGAAGATTAGGCAAAGCAATGCTAGTACTCAGTCGCAAAGTCGGAGAACGGATTCTGATCGGCGAGAACATCTCGGTGACTGTCGTGCGCATCGCCGGAGGTGCGGTAAGGATCGGCGTCGAAGCGCCAGCCGAATTGCCCGTCATCCGCGAGGAATTGAAGGGGCAACTGGACGAGGCCGACACCAACAAGCAACGGCCGGTGCGTTCGCCCTAGCCCGCATTTCTCATCACATCTGAAGATGCGGCGGGGCGAACGCCGCGGAGCAGCGTTTGCGGTTGCTGTATACATCGATATAGGGGGTGGTTGATGCTCCCCGCCACGCTGGGACGGCGTTTCGCTCCGTTTGTGACGCCGAAACGGCCGGTTCGCGACCGCCGGCGCGTACCTCGATCCGATCGGCTTCGCCGTCGCTTCGATTTTCTCCGGTTGGCGCCCGTACTCAAGTCGCCAACGTCACGTAACCGCCAGACGCGGCGGAGCATCACCGGCGAAGGGTGTGTCTGGAATGCTGGGGACGCTACGGGAGAACTTCTCGGCGGCGCGGCGGAGGTTCGACAACACTCGGCCAAACAACTCGCGGTAAGGGTAACTGCTCGAAATGTGAGTCCACACGCGGCGGGTGGTGACTTGGATCAAGGCGCCAATCTTGAACAGACGCGTGCGGATCGTCGGGCATTGAGCTTGCGACAGTTCCGTTTCCGCCAGCCCAAAACGACGAAGCAGCATGCACAACACGTAGGCGAACGAACATTGGTACAGACGGATTTGGTTCGCTCGCATGGCCTCGCATGGCAAACTTCCCGCGAACAAATACTTCTGCTCCTTGATCCGGTTCTCCGCGTCGCCACGCGGGCAGTAACCCTGCTCGTAAGCCGTGCGTCCGTCGAGTTCCTCCGCCGTGCGCGACAGCACTACGAACCGTACGTTCGACTTCCCTTCCCAACCCGCTTGCTCGAACAGCCAATCCGCCGCCGCGCGGGCCGCGGCGGCCTGCGTTTGCAAGGTTTCCACACGCTGCTCGGCCTTCGCCGCCGCACGGCGCTCTTGGCGAGCCAGCACCTCCGCGCGTTGGGCCTGCTTCCGAATCGACTTGGCATCGGCCCGCAGGGATTTCGCACGCTCGCTGCGATCGCGAGGAGCCGCCGCGGCCATCGTTTCCGCCAGGTCCGCCAGCCGTTGGGCCCGCTGCTGCTGTTCGTCGGCAGTGGCCGTTGCGCTGGCTGCCGCGGACTGCGCCTCCGCCAGATGCTGCTCCGCCTGCACCGCACTCTTTTCGGCCGTGGCCACCGCCAGGGCACTCACCGAATCTCCCGTGGGCCCCGGCAAGTGCTCCACTTTCGCCACCACGCGCCGCGACTGGCTCCAACTGTCAAGGGTGCGATAGGAGATCTCCACGAACGTCCGAGGCGGCTCCTGGGGCGGGCCGCTGTTTTCAGCCGACTGCTTCGCGGCGGCAAACTCCGCGGCCATCTGACGCTGAGCCTCTTGCACCTCGTTCATCAACCGTGTGTTGCTCGGCATCCCGACAATGAACTCCAGACCGGGCGTCGCTTCACACCACCTCATCAGGCGGTCGTCGCTGAAATGGCCGTCGCCGCGGATGGTGAGGCCGACGTCCGGCCACCGTTGACGAATTCGCGTCACGATCTTGGGCAGCAACTTCATCGCTCCGGACATCGCACCGACGTCGCCCGGACGCAACTGGGCGGCCAGCAGAAACTCGCCGCAAAACACGTACTGCGGCAGATAGCAATAGCCGTCGTAATGTTTCTGGAAATGGCGTCCCAGTTGTTGGCCGAACGTTTCCAGGTTGGTCGGGTCGATGTCGAGCGTGATTTCCGCGGGCGGCGAGTCATGCGCGTCGAGAAACAAATCGACCAGCAACTCGGCCAGTCCGTCCAGATCGGCGACGATTTTACAATAAGGCGAATCGGGATCGGCTCCGACCTTGGACAACTCGAGCCGATTGAGCGTACTTTTGCCAGCCATCGGCTTGCCGCGGTCGTCCGGGCGGCGGCGCTGCTGACCTTCCGGATCTTGCTTGCCCACGCAAGCGGCGATCAGGGGGTCGGTCCGCAGCCGATCGTGATCATTCAAATCTTCGTAGCCCAAGCAGAGCCCATAAATCCTCTGCCTGACCAGATCGAGTACGGAATGTTCGCTCGCCTCCGGATCGCGATGATCCGTAAAACAAGCGGCGTACCGTTCCAGTACACGGAACATCCGATCGACCTCGGCGACCAGCGGCACGCCACCGTCGCTGACAATATTCCCGCCGTCAAAATCGGCAATCAGCACCCGCCCGCTCAGCCCGTGGAATTCGAGCCGTGATTCGTTACACTGTGTTTGCACGAGGAAACCTCCCTGATTTGTCGTAACTGGTTGTCGCAAACACAAGTTATGGCAAATCTGGGGGCCTCGCGCTAGCCGGGTGATGAGAAATGCGGGCTAGAACCCAACGGCCCTGGGTACGATCATCGAACGCGGCATCGAATCCGAGTTCTCCGAAGTCAAATCGTCGCTTACTGATACTGCAGCGGTTGTTGGGCGGTGCGGGTTCCACTGTGCGGAACTCGCACGTCGATCGTAGTCGTTGCCGAGGCCGTTTCGAGCGAGCCGTTGAGTTCGACGTGCTTGAGTACCGATGCGACTTTGGCCAGTGCCGTCTTGGTATCCGCTTCAATGCGAAGATCGGGTGCTCGGCCCCAGATCACCGACGCCCCGCCGCGGCTCTGCAACTCGAACGTGGGCACGATTTGTGTCGAATCGGCTGTTCCGAGGGGAACCAACTGGATACGGTACAACCCGCATTTCTTCCACACGTCTTGGAACACGGTCGCGATTCGAGCCGCTTCGTGGACTTCCGCCTGTCCCCACGGAGTTCCAACAGGACCGGTAGGATTCGCGTGGGGAACCGCGATCCGCAGGAACTCCCGCGTTTGGTCTGCGGTGAAATCGTGAGGCGGCAGCAGAACGGCCTCGCCATCGACGGGAAGCAGGCCCGGTTGACCGTTCAGGACGACTTCGACCATGGCCACGGGCTTGCGGTATGTCATCTCGACGACGACGCGAGCCGGACTGGCTGGGGGACTCTTGCTCACCCTGCTGACATTCTCCACCCAACTGTGCGCGGAAAACGCGCGAAAGATCTTGACGGTCAACTGCGGATCCAGCAGCGACATACCGGACAATCCGCCGTCGCGCACCACTTCGGCCCGCACATCGGCGCGGACCCAGGCGGGTGGTGGCGTGATCTGGACGCTTTCCGCCCGCAGCACATAGTCGCCATCGGCCGTGATCTGGTCGCCCCAGCGGTCCCAGGCATAGTAGGCGCCGCCGATCGGCAACGCGATCATCGCCAGCCCAATCAACGCTTGACGCCAAGCGGCGCCGGGCAGCGGAATCAACTTGGCGACGAACCCCGAGGCGGTGGTGCGTTCTTTTTTCTTGGGTGCTGCATTCATCGCTCGTGCCTCCTTGCACCTGCGCGACGTGTTGTTGCCATCACCAGATGTCGACCGCGGTTTGTAGATCGACACCCAGTCGCTCGGACACGCGTTGCCGCAGATATTCAATCAGCTCCAACACGTCGTCGCTGGTCGCTTCGGGTTCGGTGACGATGTAGTTCGCATTTCGGTCACTGATGCAGGCTCCGCCGAAGCGTGCGGCTTTCAAGCCCGCCTCTTCGATCAGACTTGCCGCACTAACCCCTCCCGGATCGCGGAAGATCATGGCGGTGTTCTCGTTCTGAAGCGGCTGAGCCGCCTTGTTCACGATCCATTGCTGCTGCATCCGTTTGGTCAACTCCTTCGAATCGCTGGGTTCCAATTCGAATCGAGCGTCGAGAATGACCAATTCGTCCAGACTGCTTTCCCGGTAGGCGAACACCAGTTCGTCGCGCTGCCGCGCGACTACTTCGCCCGCATAAGTCAGCACGGTCGCCGCGCGAGTGTACTGCCCGATGTCCGTTCCCTGGCAACTGGCATTGCCGTGCAATGCGCCGCCGACCGATCCGGGGATGCCGACCAACGGCTCCAGCCCTCCAAGGCCTTCGCGGACGGCCGAAGCGATCAGATGCGACAACTTGGCGGCGCCGCCGGCGGTCAACACTCCGTTCCGAACCGAAACGCCCGCGAATTCGGCAGCCGTTAGGCTGATGACCAGTCCCGGCACGCCCTCGGCTCGGACCAGCAAGTTCGATCCGCCGCCCAGCAATCGCACCGGCTGGTCTTCTTCGCGGCAGCGGCGGACCAACCCGACCAACTCGTCCAACGTTGTCGGTTCGGCAAAATACTGTGCCGCTCCCCCCAGCCGCAGCCAAGTATACTTCGCCAGCAGTTCGCCTTCGCGGACGATGTGTTCAAATCCAGTCTGGAACGCCATGCTTTCCTTTCCAAAGCCAAGCAAGCATCAGAATATCGGACTCACGGGATCATAGGGCCCAGGTGAATTGCTGTCAATGCAAATCGCAGAAACCGGGCAGTCTGGGCACTTTCATGGCATCGTGGGCGGTTGGGTATCCGCCGAGACCGGCGTGACGTACTCGAAACCTGCCACGTCCAGTTTCAAGCGGAAGACGGCTTCTTTCGCGGCCACGGTCACGTACAGATACGGTGCGTGAAAATGGCAATTGGTGGCTTGCAAGCCGCCGGCCGAATACTGGCGGATCAGTTGTCCGCTGGAAAGTTCCACCACATTGATCACTCCACCGGTCCACATGGCCACGTAGAGCCGTCCTTGGGCGTCGAAAATCATCCCGTCCGGCGGATAGTCGCCGCCGACGAGTTCCCCCTGATTCTCGCGAGGAAAATCGATCAGCACGCGCTGGTTGCTGACGGTTCCCGACCGAGGATCCAAATCGAATAGCAGCAATCGGTAGCGGTGGCTCTCGGCAACGCACAACTGCCGTTGATCGAGCGTCACGGCCAACCCGTTGGGAAACGCGAGCTTCGAGGCCAACAGCGTCGTCCGCTTCGTGTGGATATCGTACCGGTAGACCGCACCGACTGGTTGGTCAGCGCTGGAGTCGCCCGGATCGGTGAAGTAGATATTGCCTTGCCGGTCGAGCGCCACATCGTTGACCGACTGGAACCGAACTCCGTCGCAGCGGTCGGCCAAGACCTCGATCTGCTTCCCGTCGGCGGACACGCGGAGCACCCGCCCACCACCGGCGTCGGCGACGATCAAACGTCCGGAACTGTCGATCTTCAAACCGTTCGCCTGACTCTTGCGGCCATCGGGCGTTGCCTGTTCGCTGAGATCGCACCAGATGGACGCGGTTCCGTCGGGCGCAATGCGGCCGATGGTGCCCTTCGTGCGATAATTGACGACGAACAGATTGCCGTCCCGGTCCAGCGCGGGGCCTTCGGCAAAAGCGAATCCCGTGGCGTACAACTGAGGCTCGACGGAATGGGACGGTGGCAATTCGCCCGCGCCCGCCAGAACGGTCGCGGTCATCAGCAACGCCCAGCCTGCCCCGAAGCAACGGCGAAGTTTGGTCTGACTCCGGTGCATGGAGGCCCGGTGCCTGTCCCACTCTCGCGAGTCGGACGGCGACGTTCGAGCCGCGGGGTTCATTGTGCAGTATCGGCTCATTGCGGTGTATCCTGTAACGCTTCGAAGCTCAGCGGATGGTCTCCCAACGCATCCCCAACGCGGATCGCCAATTTGCCGGACAGCACGTCTTCGATCGTTCGGCCCACCACCTCGCAACGCCAACCACAAGCCAAGCTGGGCGGGTGACCATCGGCGAATCCTTCCAGCCGCAGGTGCCAGGCGATCAAGTCGCGCACATCGTCCACGGTTCCTACCAGACTGGGTGCGACATGCTTCGCGTGGCAAACACTGCTCAGCGCGGTGGCCAGGAATTGACCGAGCAGATTCAGCCGTGGGCGACTCGACTTGCGCCGCGGCGTCCTTGGCCACTGATCGGGCGGCATGTTGACCGCCCGTTCAATGCAATCGGAGACGGATGGCAGATAGTGGAGCTTGTCGCGGTGGTTCATCCCGCGCAATACCTTCAACGCGCCGATATCGGCCAGTCCGCGTTTGGCCACTTCGACAATCAGGTCGTCGCGCAAGATACGGCGCGGCGGCCGGTCCAAGCGTTTCGCTTCCGCGTCTCGCCACAACCATAGTTCGCGCACGATCGCCAGCGACTTGGGCGAAAGGCCCGCCAAGCCAGCCATCCGCCGCCACCGTTCGCTGTACTCGGCCTGCTCGATCTGCGACTGCCATTGATCCATTTCGTCCCGGAGCCAGCCGGACCGTCCCAACGCCTCGATACGTTGGTACAGCAAATTCCGCAACGGTTCCAGATGCATCACGTCGAGCACGGCGTATTCGATCTGGCGTTGGGAAAGCGGGCGGCGGCGCCAATCGGTTCGGGTCTCGCCCTTGCCCAACGCCTTGTTCAACAGCTTCTGGAGCAGCGTGCTGTAGGCGGCCGGGTATTCCAATCCGATCAAACCGGCCGCGATCTGTGTGTCGAACAAGCGGGCCGGACGTTTTCCGGTCGCTTCCAGACAGAAACACAACTCCTGCCGACCGGCGTGGACGATCGTCTCGCGTCCCTCGACCGACAACAGTTCCCAAAACGGAGCCATCTCCTTGATCGCCAACGGGTCGATAACCGCGAAGCGACCCGCGACAGCTACTTGGACCAGGCACAACTCGGGCCGGTAGCGGTCTTCCGACACGAATTCAGTGTCGAATGCGACGACTGGCGCATCATCGACGGTCCGGCAGAACCGGTTCAGATCGCGCTGGTTGTTGATGAAGTCGTATTCCACGCTCGCGGCAATCCCGTGGAGCCAAGGGACCGGACAGCCCATTTTCCGCCAAAGCCGCATGATATCCCATGACCAAGTGCCTTTCCAGCCGGAAAGACAACCGGGAATCTCAGCCCGGAATCTGGCCCGCGTGACGCAACCAATCGATCACCTGGCCGGCCAAGTCCTCCGGAGATCGACTGGCACCGTCCAGCGTCAATTCCGGACGCAGAGGTGGTTCATAGGGATCGTCGATTCCGGTCATGCCAGACAGCTCGCCGGCACGAGCCTTCTTGTACAAACCTTTCGGATCGCGCGCTTCGCAGATCTCCAGCGGAGTGTCGACAAACACCTCGACGAAATCTCCAGGCCGACCGCTGGACTCGACCAGACGACGGACAGCATCACGATCGCGACGATAGGGACTAACGAAGGCCGTCAGCGTCACGATTCCCGCCGATGCGAACAGCTCGGCCACGGCACCGATCCGACGGATGTTCTCCTGACGATCCTGCTCCGAGAAAGCCAAGCCGAATCGCCGAGCGTACTCCTCGCCGAAATCCGTCAGCATCGCCGGGCTGGCATTCAATCCGTGGCGAATGTTGTCGCCGTCCAGGACAAAACTGTGAATCCCCAGTTCAAACAGCCGGCCGTCCAAGGCGTTGGCCACCGTGCTCTTGCCGCAACCACTGTACCCCGTGAACCAAACCACACAGCCGCGGTGCCCGTTGAGTCGCTCGCGGTCCTCGCGCGCCACCGCGTGGGGATGCCAAGTCACCAGAGTTTTTTCGACCATAATTGCCGCCAGCGATCAAAATGAAAGGCAGCGGAAGTGCATGGGAATCGAACCCACCAACCGCCGGCTTGACCGACGGCTCAACGATTTTGAAGACCGCGGGGGGCACCAGCCCGCCAAGCACTTCCGAATTCAGCGCTTTCCGAGTTGCCGTGAATTGTGGTTTCCGCCCGGTAATCCAGGCTGAACAAATTCCGGCTCTCGCCGGACAAGCGACCGAACCGACGCTCCCCCTGAATTGCCTTCTTCAACAAACGGACATCCTTGTTCGCGACGACAGCAACCACGGGAAACACGGACAGAGTTTACTCGAAAACCTGGTCAATGCAACCATTCCGACGCCCATCGACCGACCATTCCACGGCTGCGATCGCGTCGCACGCCCAATCGTTGGCGATATCGGTTCGAACGAGTCAACCGCTGTTACCCGCCGCAGGCGGGCCATCCAGCCCGGCGATGATCCGTTCCAGTTGTTTTCGATGGACGGACTGGTGGACGGCGCCCAGGCAATTCCATTGATGAGCATTCAGTTCGCCGAACCAAGGATGGAGGTGTCGGGAGCGGCTCGCGCGGTCGCCTGCCTCCTCGTCGATCATCCGTGTGTAATCCTCCAGGAACTGCCGGTAGTCCTCGATGATCTGCGGGCCTTGGCCGCCCTTGGGCTTCACGTCGGCGATATCCGCCTTGATGGTGACCTGGGTTCCATGCGTCAACTCGATGATTCCGACGGCGACCCGCGAGCCGACTTCGATCAGATGCTCCAAGACCATCGCGGCCGACCAGTAACGGGAACTGTCCTCGATGCCCAGCGGCGCCTTGACCAAGACACGCCGCTGCAACTGTTCGTCGGTCAGCCGCTCGACCAGCGAAATCATCCGCAGTCCTTCCGCCTGAAACGCCGCCAGCGCCTTGTCCCACGAGGTAGTCAGGCAGTAGGCGGGGAAGATCAGATGGCGCAGGACGAACGCTTGGACAACGGGCAGTCCCGCTCCCGGAGGTGCCAACGAACTTTGAATCCCATCATCTTCACGCGACATGACCTGCTTCCACGTAGAGGACGCGACGGTTCGGCGCACGGCTCGAATTCTACCCTACGTCGCAATTCTGCCGAATGTCTGAATCGGCTCCATTCGGGTTTGTTTTTCGAAGCGGGATTCTGTCCGACAAATGGCTCTTGACTATTTTAGCCCGTACTTGGCCAGTTTGTCGCGGAAGGTCGAGGCTTTCATGCCGAGCGAATTGGCGGCGGCCGTCTTGTTGCCTCCGCAGGCTTCCAGGGCGCTCGTCACACTGAACTGCCAAGCTTCGCTTGGCTTTTGGTGGTGTCCTTCGCATGGTATCTTGGTTTGACGACGGTCATACGATTCGAGGGAAGTCCATGAGCTTGCTGCATGATATCTACGAGTGGTCCGCCAACCTGGAGCCGTGGCAGTCTGATGCGGTTCGGCGTCTGTTCCAGAAGCAGACGCTCGACGCAGGCGACTACGACGACTTGTACGCGCTGCTGAAGTCGTCGCGCGGGCTCCCCGATCCGCAGAACCGGCAGCCGCAGCCGCTCAGTGCCGCGGACCTTCCAGCCGCCTCTTCCCACGGCGTTCCCATCACGCTGGTGGCGATGAAGGACTTGGACAACGTCAACCGGATCGTGCGAAATCAAGTCCTGAAGTTTGCACCGATCGGACTCACCGTTGTCTACGGCGATAACGGCTCGGGCAAGTCGGGGTACTCGCGAGTGCTGAAGCGGGCGTGCCGCGCTCGGGATCAAGACGAAAACGTGCTGCCCAATCAGTTCTTGCCGGCAAACCAGCAGGGCACGCCGGAAGCAGTTTTCGAGGTTGAAGTCTCCGGAACGCGGAAGGCACTCAAGTGGGTCAACGACCAGACGGCACCCGATGCGTTGTCGGCGATCTCGGTCTTCGATTCGCGGTGCGCACGGGCATACCTGGACGAGGAGCAGGATGTGGCATACATGCCATACGGACTCGACGTGGTTGAAGCCCTGGGGAACGTCGTCTTGCCCAGACTGAGCGAACGGCTGACGCAAGAGATTGCCGGATGCACTGTCGATCTTGCGGCCTTTCAAGATCTGGCTGGCCCAACAGCCGTCGGCAAGTTCATCGCAGGACTCAGTGGAGCGACGGAGCCCACCTTGGTTGAGTCGCTCGCCGCTGTCAGCGACGCGGATCGACAGACCCATCTGGAACTCAGCAAGACGCTACGCGAGGAAGACCCGAAGTCGAAGGCCCAGAGCCTGCGACGTACCCAGCAGCGTGTGACTGCTCTGCTCAACAGGGCCAATGCAGCGATCTTGGCTGTCGGTGACGATGCCCTGCGCCGCCTTCAGACGATCGACCAGGAGACGGAGAGCGCGATCGCCGCGCAGCAGCTTGCCGCCAGCCAATTTCAAGCCGGTGAGTCGCTGCTCCCAGGCACGGGCGGACCGGAGTGGCAGGTCTTGTTTGATGCGGCCAGGAGATTCTCCGTGATCGCCTATCCCGGCGAGGCATTCCCGGTAGCCGGACCCACGGCCCGCTGTCCGCTCTGTCAGCAGACGCTGGCTGACGGGGGAACCCGACTGCAGCGATTTGACGACTTCATCAAGAATGATACCGCGAAGACGGCGGACCGTAAGCGTGCCGAACGAGAAACGGCGAAAGACAAGGTCGCCAAGGAGTCCCTGAGCCTGGGGCTCGACCCAGCGTTGATGGAGGAGTTGTCGCAACAGGACGCCAGCATTGCGACCCGACTGCGACCGTTCGAGTCCCTGCTGCTCGATCGGCAACAAGCCCTGCTGCAGTCACTGCAGACGCACCAGTGGGACGCGGTCCCCGCGATAACCCAAGACCCGCGCGAATCGCTCCAAGCCCTGAATCGGGCCATTGCGCAGCGGGCCGAGGCACTTGAGAAGGCCGCCGATGACGCACAGCGCCAAGTGCTCCAAGGACAATTCGCCGAACTCGATGCCCGGATGAAGCTGGTGTCACGTAGGCAAACGGTTTTGGATGCTGTCGCCAAGCTTCGACTTGAAGCGGCGCTGAAAGGATGCCAGCAGGAACTGCGAGCCCGCGGCCGGGCAGTGTCGTTGAAGAGCAAGGAGTTAACGCAAAAGGCGGTGACGCAGGCCCTGCGGGACGCGCTGAACCGAGAGTTCCAGTATTTGGGGGTCGGCTATTTGCAGACGAAATTGGAACCCCGCGTTTCGTCGGGGAAGACCTACCACAAGCTGACGCTGGATCTGCCGAAGGCCGCGAAACTCGAGGAAGTCCTGAGCGAGGGCGAGTTGCGGGCGATCGCGATCGCTTCTTTCCTTGCGGAGCTTTCCCTTTCCGGACACCAAGGCGGTGCCGTCTTCGACGATCCCGTTTCGTCGCTCGATCATTTCCGGCGGGTGAAGGTGGCGAAGCGGTTGGTGGAGGAAGCCAAGCAGCGACAAGTGATCGTGTTCACGCACGACACCGTGTTCCTCGGCGAGCTTCGGGCTGTTGTCGAGGACGAAGGAGTGCCGTCCGCAGTTTGCCATCTCGTCTGGGCCTCGCCAGATCACGCCGGGCTGTGCGTCGAGGGGTTGCCGTGGGACCACAAACGCTTCGACGAGCGGGTCAGGATGTTGGAGCAGCAACAACAGCAACTGCAGAACAAATGGCTGGTCTACCCGACCGAGGAGCACAAAACGGAAATGCGCCAGGCGTACAGCAGCCTTCGTTCGACAATCGAGCGGGCCATTCAAGATGTGGTATTCAACGATGTGGTCGAGCGGTATCGAGACTGGATCAAGGTCGGGAAGCTGAAAGGTTTGGTTGTGGTTCAACAGACGGATTGCGAGGAGTTGACCCGACTTCACCGATTCGCATCGAACGTGACCGACGCCCACGACCACTCAACAGCTCGGAATGCAGCGGTTCCCGATCCCGCTCAATTTCTGCGAGACATCAATGAGTTGAAGACCATGATTGACGGGATAAAGAAGCGTCGCTGACTTGCGGACGCATCCCTCTGGCCATTGCCCAAGCAGTTGCGTGATAGACCAGCAGGATCGGAATTCTGCATCAATAAGGTTCCACGACAGGTGCCCCCTGCCTCGTTGCCGATTTGCACGGGACAAGCATGACCCAGCAACTTATCCTTAGAGGAATCCAGGATATCAACTCTTGCGCGTTCGCCTTCCTGCCGTGGAGGCGGGAACGTTGTGGACTTCCAGAGGAAGACTGGCGGTGGCTCCATCGAATCGCTTTCGACCTGCTGCGTCTGGACGCTGCGCAGATGCTAAAGGAAGCCGGGCATCCGCAGTTTTTGGCGACATTTGTGGACTTTGATGACAGTCTAATCCGTAGATTGATGTCGGATCCGATGCGTTCGATGGCGCTTCATCTCGGCCTGAGCAACCACAACCGCCTCGTCTTTCAAGCGGCTTGTGGCGTCGCTGCTGATCCAGTGCTGCAGACCTATGCCACAGCCGCGCTTCCAGCGTCGGCGTTGTCGGACGCTCAGGCGAAGGCGATCTGGAACACCTACCAGGATTTTCTGAAGCAATGGGTCTTCTCGCCGGTGTTTCTCGCGCTGTTCACGCTGCCGTACAAGACGGCGCTCACGCTGTCCGCGGAGCTGGAACCCGTCTGGACGCGGTTTCTCGCCGAACTGAGTTCGCTTGTTAGGTTGGTGGAACAGGCATGGAAGCCGCCCGCCGGCTATCGCTTCCTGCGTTTCTGGCTGTCCCGCGTTCACGAGGCCAAGTGTTGGCCGCCGGGCGAGGAATACCGCCGGTTGCAGAACGCCTGCGCCGCGTGCTGGCAATACGATAATCCAGACTCGAATCGCGTTTTGACTTACGCCGACTACTGTGGCAGCATCCAAGCCGGCCAGTTCATCCGGCAGTCGGCGGCGGAACTGTACTTTCCCGTGAGCGGTTCGATGTGGTCCGGTCCGGTGGACGATTCCCGCCATCTCGACTGGCTCGACCGGCAGTTGTACGACCGGATGGCGTCGTGCGTCGCCAGCGCCCAAGGCCATCCCAAGGGGGAGTTGCTGGTTCGCTCCTGCCGCGAACCCGACTCTCTGACGGAGGACGACATCGTCACGTTGCTGCGCTTCCTGCGTTTCTACTCTGGGGTCCACTTCATGGGCCATCTGGGCGAACTGATTGGTTTGCCGTTGGTCATTCGCACCCTGCGTTCACATCTTCCACCGACGGCCACTTGCATCCCAGGCTCATCCATTCGAATCCGCACGGACCGAGGCTGGCAACAAGGCCCGGATGCCGTTCTGGCCAACGTGCAGCTTCAAGGCACGACCGCCGACGTCGAAGTACTGGGGTTGGTTGAAGTCAAAGCCTATCGCCGAAGCGTCAGGGCGCTGAAGGACCAAATCCAGAAGCATCGCCGGCGTTGGATTGACGGAGAGGTAAGACTCCTCGGCGAGGAACCCAACGCGACGGCCCGTTGGCTGCCCTGGTGGTCTCTGTCGAAGAATCCGAATCGGCACGAATTCACGGTGACGAATTCCACTTGGCCGGACCGAGTTCGGGAAATCGGTGTCGTCCCCGCCCACCGCCGACGAGCGGCGAAGGCTGGAGCCGACGACCTGCTCTGCGTGCCGATGCCTTGGCAACCAGCCGGCTTCCGCTCGATGGGCCTTTATTTCTGCCTCTGGCTAATCGAGAACTTCGGCCGCGTGCTCGATCCCGACGACTACGATCTCGGGCCCCTGGGTTGGCAGTCGTTCCTAATGAGGTTTCTCAACGCCAACGGCCCGGCGCAGCGAATCGAGAAGTCAACGGCACGCTCACTCCTGGCAGTCATCGAGTCGCGCGGCGAGAACCCGGACCAGCATTGGGTAACGTGAAGATGGCGCCTGACATGAATGGGCTATCTGCTGGACGGACCGGCGGCCACGCGAAAGCCCACGATGAAGACGCGGCTCCCCGGCTCGACCCAGAGGCGGAACGCCGCCCGGCAGCGACTCGCATCGAAGTCCCAGCAGCCGCCGCGTATCACCCGGTGCGTGCCGCTGTCCGGTCCGCGTGGATTCGCCACCGATCCCTCATGATACTCCTCGAACCAGTCTGCGCACCACTCACACACGTTGCCCGCTAGGTCGCTGATACCGTGCAGCGTGTTCCCCAGTGGGTAGATGCCGACCGGCGTGGGATGGCCGACCTTGCCGGCGAAGTTCATTCGCTGCTCATCGGCCGGTTCATCGCCCCAGGGAAACTTTCGGCCTGTCGTGCCCCGTGCCGCATGTTCCCACTCGGCTTCGGTCGGCAGCCGACAGCCCACCCACTGGCAGAAGGCCGCCGCCTCGGACCAGCTGACGCCCACCACTGGCCGGGACGGAAACTCCTGTTGCTGTTCCCAATCCTGCGGTTCGGTGAACTGGCCGAATCCGCCCGCCGTCCACCAGCGCGCATCCTGGTAGCCGTCGTCCTGAATGAATTCCCGGTACTGCCCCACTGTTACGGGGTAACGGGCGATGCGATAGGCGTCGAGTGAGACCTCGTGTGGCGTCTCGCGCCACTCACCGTCATCAAACGCTTCCTCGTCGTAATTCGGCTGCTTCGAGTCTTTGCGCTGAGCTCCCATAAGGAATTTGCCGGCGGGAATCGTAGCCCAGTAGTCACTCCGGCGCCAATCCAGCCGCGGGTCGCCCGCTTGCCCCAGGGCATCGGCGGCGGCCATGCGGTTCTCGATAGGCACTGACGAGTTACGGGCGGGATCGAAAATCGCCGTCACGGCATCCAGCAGAGCCGGGTAGCGGGGATCGGCGAACTGGTAGCTCAGCGGCGCCAGGTCGCGGAGGATTCCGCCCACCAATCCGGCGCAGCGGGCCAGGGCCGCCAAATCGGGCGCCGGTCCCAAGCTGTCCAACAGCCGTCCGAGGAACCCGCCAACCTTGTCGTTGCCCTGTTGGTGCAGGGTCCCGGCCAGCAGCAAGACTACTTCTCGCCAGTCCGGCCGATACAGCTTGGCAGGATCGGCGAAAAGGATCTGCTGCTGTTCGGTTTCCAATCTGGCGGCGATTGCGCGCGAGGCAAGGAATTCCTGGAACGTCAGGTGCCAAAAGGTTACGTAGCTGCCGCGCGTGACGATAATGCCGCTGTCGAGTTCCTCCTGGTCCAGGAACTGCTCGGCCTGTTGCACCGTTTGGCGAATGTCGCGGCCGTCCCCCAGTTCCCGGGCGAGCTTGTCCGCGGCCCAGCGTTTGGAGACCTGAATCTGCCGTCCGCTGGGGTCGTCCTGCATCGCCAGGGCCAACTCCTGCAGCAAGAGCACGGTACGTTCGGCCGACTTGCGTCCTTTCCGCTGCTCTCGGGCGCGGGACAGCCAAGTGATGATGGACTGGTACAGATCGGCCCGCTGTTCCGGCAAGCGGCGTTCGTTCCAGTGAACGACGGCCAGCGCGGTGAGCATCACGGGATTGCGGGCCATGCGGCGAATCTCGGGCCGAGTCCGCACGGCGGCCCGAAGTTCCTGGAAATGGTCCTGCGCTGCTTGGCGGCTCTCGCCGTAGACTTCTTCACACCAGCGTCGGAGAAAGGTTTCAAGCGCTTCGTCCGATAGCGGATCGATGCGGGCATGCACGAAACTGGGCAGCACCGTCTCGGCGACGTACGCGGCGGGGCGGCAAGTGACGACGAAGCTGCAGCCGCGGTAGGCGGCAGCGGCGTTCTCAATCAGCCGCGCCAGGCGTTCGCGGAGCAGCCGGTCGGGCGCTTCGTCCATCCCGTCTAACAGCACGGTGCATCGGCCCTCCTCCAGCCGCTGCTGGAAAAAAGCGGCACTCAGGCCGGCGCGATCGGTGTGACTGGCGGCTAGGCAATGCGGCAACCAAGCGGGGGCATGCTCGCCAGCCGGCGCAGAAGTCTCATCGCCGTGGCGAACCAGGTGCGCCGCCCACTCGCTTACCCGGAGGAAAATAGGAAAGGTGCGATCGTTGACGCCCAAGCGATCCTGGGCCGCGGAAGCGATGTCCCCCAACTCCGTCTGGCACAGGGTATGAGCAATGCGGCGGAGAAAGGTGGTCTTGCCAGAGCCGGGATCGCCGACCACGACCAACCGGTCGTGACTGAGGATCTGGTGCAGCGGGACCGTGCGCCGCTGGACCGAATCCAGTCCGCGGCGCCCGGCCTCCGCTTTCCGCCACTTGCGCCCGCCACCCCGGCCCTGCGGCTCGTCGTCGCTGTCCCGCGGCGCGGTGTCCGTGGTCGTGAGTGAGATGTACAGGTCCTCGATATTCAACCGGTGCGCCCGCCCCTTCCCCACGTGCAGGCCGCGGATGTCGATGTACTCGGTCTTGTCGCGGAGGTCCTGCAGGTACTTGACCGGATCCGCCACGGCGGCCGGCCGGTCCGTCTCGGCGCGCACTGGCGCCAAACGCTGGACCAACGTCCGCAAGTGCTCGAAGACTTGGTCGTAGAAGCTGTCGTTGCTGCCGCGCACGCCCGAATAGGCGGCGACCAACGGTTCGTCCAGCGAGCGGCGGAACTTGCACACCTGCACGAACTGCTCGGCCTGTTCGGGATCGCCGCTGAGTTTGGGCTGCTCATCGAAATAGAACCGGATCCAGGGCGGGCCGGCTTGTCGGCCGGCTCGCAGCGCAGCCTGGAAGTCTCTTTCCGTAGCGCTGGCGGGTCGAGATCGTCGCCCGCGACCCACAGCAGGGGGGTCGAACCGCGTGGCCAAGATGCCCACGAAGGCATCGCACGGCGGGAAACTCGCTTCCCCCGGCGGTGGCTCCTGGGGGCCGATCTGCGGCGCCGAATTCTTGCTCCAGGGCACCAGTTCGAGGCGCACGCCGAGTCCCTGACACTCGATTCGGTTGAGCGACGCGATCACGTCCTCCAACACCTTACGCTGCTCGGCCACCTCTTCCGGTGCCGAGACCAACACACGCAGCAGGGTCAAGGTTCGGCTGCCTGCCGTTCCCGGGCGGCCTGCCTGGTCGGTTTCTTCGATCCAGGCTTTCAGCAGTTCGACCAAGCTGGCTCGCTCCAAGACGCGGCCCTGCGTCGAGAAGCGGGCCAAGCGTTCGGCGATCGCTGCGGCCAGCATCTCGCGGTAACCTGCGTCACCGCGCCGCAGCCCGTGCTTGGCCAGGAACGAATCCAGGCGATGGGCGGCCTGTTCCAGGAATGCCTGCAGGTCCAAATTGACCGCCGCCGGGACGTCGACCTGGCCTACGCGGCGGATTTTGGCGGCGGCTGCCGATTCGTACGGGCCCACCAAGACGAGTGTGTAGCGGTCCGCCGACCGCCAGCTTTGAAGTTCTGCGGCCCAGCGTTCGATATCGGCACTGCGTATAGAATTCTGGGAGGATTTGACTTGGACCGCGCGGATTCCGTCGCGGTATCGCCACAGAAGATCCACCTTGTCCGAAGCAATATTCGGTTCCAGAGCCACGCTCGTCCAGAGGTTGTGATCGTCCAGCAGATCGCAGAGAGCAATCAGAGCCTGGAGCAGGTAGCCGCGGCCTCCGAGCCGAGTCCTGGGTGCGCTCTGCCGTCCCTTGGACGTGATGGCGGCAAGACCTCGCTTCACGACGCTAACGGGAACAAGCTGGAGAGCCGCACCGAGGTCTTTCGGCTCACGACGGCAGATTCCCAGCAGTTTCCCGGTGTGGACGTCCAGTAGCGGCGAGCCAGACCAAGAAATCAGCAGTTCTGTGCGGAGGTTGGCCGCTGGATGAATCTCGACGCTCCCTTTAGAAGCCGCTCCACGAACTCGGAACCATTCCCAGCGTGCTTCAGCTACTTCAGGAATAACGCCAACTCCAACGACACCATCCCCGTCGCGAACTTCATTTCTTGCGCCTCGTGCCCGTGACGCGCCGACGGGAATGGGCCTCTGAAGTCTCAGGAAGACGATCCCGCCAGCCTTATGTCGTTCACTGCCTGAATGCCGGGTCTCTGCATCATCGGGAACAACCCTTGCTGGAATCGCCTCAAGATGATCGAGCAACGGGAACTTGACCAGGAAGCCCAGGGAACTGGTTTCGTCCCTCTCGGCGTCGAGTCGAAACCCATCGGCGGTCACGACGTGGTGTTCGTCCGCTAGGAAGCCCGGTACGGTGTGCTCTCCCGATTCGTCTGTGATCATCACGAAGTAGCTCCGAACACGCTCGTTCCACTGCTCGGTCGCCGAACGTCGTGAGCGGATCAGAGAACCCCCACCTGACAAGGTCCGGATCGTGGCCGGCAAAGGACCGACCGGCACTGATACCGCTTCATTCGGTGGCCACACGAGTTCCTGTCGCGAGTCGTCTCGCCACGCCAATTCGACTGAACGACTTCTGGCAGCGGGGACTGAGATGATTTGCGAACCTTCGACCGGAGGCTCGAAAAGTTCGAGCCGATCTTCGCGAAGGCGCACTCCGACGTTGACCTGACCGACCACGGTCAGCACGTCCCGGAACTCGTCTTCCGTCAGTTGCTGGCCCTCACCGTGAACGAAATCCACTCCCAGGATCTGCGCCTTGGCCAGCAGTTGCAGCCGTGCTAGTGTCGGGGTCTGCACTCTCGTCGGGAGTCGTGTGGCCACCCCGGTCACCCATCGGGCTATGCCCTTGCGGTTGGGCTGTTGGAGGGCCGCAACCAGCGGCAGGAGCCGTTTGTCGATCTCGGCGAGACGATCTTCCCGCCGGGGAAACGTCAAACGGATAATCTCTTCCTCCAGCCGCAGAAGCGGCGGTTGATGCTGATGTACATCGGCGATCAGACGCGATGTTCGCTCGAACACTTCGGGATCGGCGGCAAGTCGCGTCCGCAAGAGATTCGCTACGTCGGGATAGAACTGGAAACCGCCGGGGTTGGCAGCCTGAACCAAGGGGCTGAACCACAGATCGCCTTCAATCCCCGCTCTCGTCGCAGGCATCAGGCTGAGCCGCACGCTCCGTAGGAGGGCCGGGTCAACTCGAGCCGCCGGCGAAACCATGCAGGCCAAGCGAATCAGCGCCGGATTGCGTTGTTCGAGCAATTCCACCCGACCTGATGCGTTCATCGGTTTGCTCCCGACCGTGATGATTTGCTGCGGAGAACCTGCGCCGTGGTCGTGTGACGATCCCAGGGGATGATTACCAAAACGCCGCGGAGTTTCCGTGGTATACGAGCGGACTCGTAGGGGCAGAATCCAAGCAGGGGACAGCCGCCCCGTTTCAGCGTCTCGGCGAATCGGAGCCAGTCCTCGACCGGCCCGAAGGCGCTCAGTGGGGGGCGCCACCCGGCACCGAAGTCAGATAGCACGACGACCGGTGTTCCCGGCCGAGGCAGCCTGTACTGGCCAAGCGGGCAGTCGCCCACGGTTCCCACGCCAGCCAGCGGAGTTCCGTTGAAGACGAGGATGTCGATCAGCTCCGGCACCAAGAGACGCTCTATCGCCTGGACCGTTGACCACACGTCATGCAAAAACGGCTGCATCGAGTCGCCGGTGTCGCAAAGGAGTTGCACGCCTCGACTTAACTCTGTCACGGGCAAACGGGGAAGGCTCGACACGACCCCGCGTCGAGACAGGATCTCGACGACCGCTTCGACATCGACATCACCGCGTGGTGACGTGGTCCCTAATGCGGCTTCCAAGAGGGCACGTGTCCACTGGGGCTGAAAGAGGGAAGGCACGCGGGGAGGTGCAGGACTGAATCCGCTGTCATCCGCAGGGAAGGGTTCCACACTGGCGTGAATATCGGCGACGCTGGGCCGTTCACCGGGCAACGGCTCGATCCAGGCATCGTCCAACGGATCGAACGGCGGGCGATCCTCGTCGGGTTGAGCGTCGCTCTTGTCGCGATCTTGGCTGGCCGCCGGCGCGAAAACCGGGGGCACGAAATCACCTGCGGCGGCGCGCGACGGGGTCACCTCGTGCGCCACAAGCAATTCGGCGACGTCGAGCCCCAGCAGGCCCGCAATGCGACCCAGCGTACTGCTGTCATCGACATTCAGCCGATGGGCCGCAGCGATTAGGTCGACGATGCTATTCGGATGCCGAACTGTCATGCTCACACGTTGCTCTGCAAATACTGGTCTTTTTCCAAGACCAGTCGGATCAACCTGGCGAACCGAGGGTCGTCTGACGTGATTTTGAGCGCCAGGCAAGCTCGAACCGCATCGAGGTACTCGGCGGTGCTCGGCTGGCGTTTCGTCGTACCGAAGGAATCCAGCTCCGTTTTCTGGAGGACCAAGTCGACCAGTTTCCCAAAAAGCCCCTCGTCATGCCGTTCTTTCGGAATCGACGCTCGCGCGATTTCAAACAGTCGGTCGCGATCAGGAGCCGCGAGGGTCAAGGTCACACAACGGCGGAGAAACGGCGTGGGAAGTTCCCGCTCGCCGTTGTTCGTGATGATCAACAGCGGGGTCTGCTGCGCCGCGACGGGGCGGTCCCGATGCGGAGGCCGAAACTGGAGCGAGCCAAGCGGGACAAGCAGATCGTTCGGAACCGTCGGTTCCGCCTTGTCGATTTCGTCGATCAGGACGACGGCCGGCTGCGCAGCTTGAGTTGGCCACGGGTCCCGCGCCATCTGATCCTCAGGCAGTCCATCAGTACTGCCTCGCGTCAAGGCGGACTTGCGGTCGAAGGCCCACCAAAGGACGCCTGGCTCAATGTACGCCGCGTCGGATTTCAACCCGCCTTGGCCCGCGTGCGCATCATTCAAGCGTCGCACCGCGTCGAAATTCCAAAGCAAATCTCGAGCCGTCGTCCTCGCGGTCACGACGAATTCGTAGTACCGCCAATTCAAGGTGAGCGCGACATTCATCGCCAGTGATGACTTGCCGCATCCAGACGGCCCGCTCACGAGGAGCGGCCGGCCAGTGGCCCAGGCGACGTTGACTGCCAGCATGATGTCGTCGTCATGGTAGACGTAGACACGGCCTCGCCTTTCGTCACCCGCCGCAGGCGAAACGCACTCTGCAGGAGGCTCGCACACTTGCACGCGAGCTGGGGCAAAAACGGAATTCTGGCTCATCGGTTAGCCCTCGTGAATTGCTGGTTGAGTTGCACTGAAGACCCCGCGCAAGGCGTCGAAGTCCGCGACGATGCTTTGCTCTTCTTCGGGAGGAAGGGCGGCCAACTCCGTCGCATTCTTCCGCAAAGGTGCAAGCAGGTCGCCGTCGACATGGCGTGTGGGAATGAAAATCGTCAGCGTCGGAAACACCTTCCGCAGTTCGTCAATGAGGTCTGCGTCGGGAACGAAGTCGGTGGGGAACAGGAGAAACACTGGCAGGTGCCTGAGATCGTACTGATCGAGCTGCCTTTTAATCTGACCGATGTCAGGCGCCGAGAATGACGGTCGCCGTGGCAGCAGTGCCGCGACGATTTGGTCGGAGATGTCCCCGACCGTGTCCTGCCTTGTGGGACTAGTGATCTGGATTACTCGGCAGAGTGGAGGGTACGGACGGCAGCAAGCACGGCATATGTACAGGTCGATGATCAGCCGCTCGTCCGTGTCGAGAAGAAGTTGCCGCCTGGCCGGTTCGGAAAACACAGTTTCTGCGATCGGAACGGCACGGTCCATTTCGATCCATGTGGGGGCCACGGCCTCCAATACCCGTGCGACCCGAACGACTAGTTCGTCGCTCAATCGCTTCAGGGCCTCACACGCGGCGTCGCGTTTTGCCTCGACCAATGATTGGGCAAAACTCGACAGAACGGCCGCGACGTTCCCGGGCGCAGGTTCCGGCCAAAGAAAAACTTCCCTGCCAATCTGTTCAAGGGTAAATGAATCAATCCTCGACTGTTCTAACTCGTTGCGCAGGAAGAATTGCAGACGTTCCAGCGGCGTGTTCGGGTGCGGAAATTTGTCCTGGAACCGGCCGAGAGCCTGTCGGATAGCGGTGATTGCGGCCGGCACATCATCGGAGTCGACACGAGCGATCTGGAAAACATCCAATGCGAGTGCCCGAAGGACCGGTCGTCGTTTGAGAGCATCAAAATCGGTGGCGTCCACGAAAACCGGCAGAAACGCGAAGTCTGGGTCGCGATAGTGCCGCCACGAGAGAACACTGGCTTCGATGGGGACGAAGTTGGACTTCAATGCGGCTTCGGTCAGCAGGAGTACCGCCCCGTGGGCTTGGTCCATCCAGGCGTAGAGCGTCCGACGCCAGTCATCGCCCAGTTTCAGGCCGTCTCGGTCAAGTTTGACTTCGTAATCCGCGTCCAGCGCATCCTTGACAGCGAGCAGGAACTCTGCCGCTTCGTCTGTTTTCGTGCTGTGACTGAGGAAGATTCTGGGCTTCACTGGTTCGCGAACATCCGATGAACAAGATGGTCTCACATTATTCGAACTCTACAGGTTGCCGGGTGGTTTTGCTCACCTGATGCCGAAACGCTCGTATGGACCAGCGAATAACCCGCGGCACACACGCCCAGTTGCCGCCCCGCACGACGGCCTTGGGCAGAAAGGTCGATTCTAGGCTCACGGCACCCATTCGACCACCCGTGCTGGACTCCAGAAAATGTCTGAAACGGTCGTCCACGCTGGGGGCTTTCCGTCGATCGAAATCGAGATGTTCTTGTTTCGCGCAGCCAAGCAGGCTCTTGCTCACTCGATAAGGAGCCCGTCGCTGCCGAACACGATACGACGACCGAATCTTGCATCATTTCAGCCCGTACTTGGCCAATTTGTCGCGGAAGGTCGAGGCTTTCATGCCGAGCGAATTGGCGGCGGCCGTCTTGTTGCCTCCGCAGGCTTCCAGGGCGCTGACGAGCAGTTGCTTTTCGGCGAATTCCATGGCAGCTTTGAAGCCACCTGCGTCGGCCGCAACGCTGCCCGCTGCGGTTTCGACGATGGTCGGATTGACGGCGGGTTGGAACGACGTCAAGCCGCCGACCTCGGATTGCAGCACCTCGCGGGTGATGTGCCCGCCGCTGACCAGCAGCGCCCGTTCCAAGGTGTTGTACAACTCGCGGACGTTTCCCGGCCAGTGATGTTGGGTGAGCAGCAGGATGGCGTCGTCGTCGATGCGGTAGTCCTGACCGCGGGCGATCCGCTGCAACAGATGCCCAGCCAAGGCCGGGATATCTTCGCGCCGTTCGCGCAAGGCCGGGACGCGAATGCGCAGCACGTCCAAGCGGTAGTACAAGTCCTGACGGAAGGTGCCGTCGGCGATCTTGTCCAGCAGGTTCAGTTTGGTCGAGGCGATGATCCGCACATCGGCGTGGATCAGCTTGTTGCCACCGACCCGTTCGAAGATCTTCTCCTCGATGGCGCGCAGCAGTTTGGCCTGGTGCTCCAGCGGGATGTCGTCCACATCGTCCAGATAGATCGTGCCGCCCTCGGCCTGTTCGAAGCGGCCTTTGCGACTCTGGTCGGCCCCGGTGAACGAGCCCTCTTGGTGCCCGTACAATTCGCTTTCGATCAGCGTCGCGGGGAACAACGTGCAGCCTGTCTTGACGAACGGCGCCTTCTGTCGGTGCGAATGGCGGTGGATGACCGACGCGATCAAGTCCTTGCCGGCTCCAGTCTCCCCGCACAGCAGAACGTTGGCGTCGGTGCGGGCGCTGATCTTGATCATGCGTTTGACTTGCTTCATCGCCTCGGATGATCCGATCACTTGCCGGTCCAACTCGTCGACCGGCGACGCCCCAGGTTCCGTTGGTTCGATTGCCGTCGGTGTTCCGATATCGTCCTCGCCCCGCTGGGCTTCGATGCGACGAATCAGCGGAAAGACGTCTTCGTTGCGGAACGGTTTGGTGACGAAGTCGAAGGCACCCAGTTTCATCGCCTCGACGGCCACCGGAATGCTGCCGTAGGCGGTCATCAGGATCACGGCGACGTCTTCGTGCTCGGGATTGGCCTTCAGCCGCTTCAGCAGTTCCATGCCGTCGATCCGCGGCATCTTCAGATCGGTGATCACCACATCGAAGACCTCGCGGTCGAGCAAATCGGCGGCCTGCTGGCCGTCGGCCGCGGTCACGACCTCATGGCCTTCGCCCGCCAGATCGTCGGCCAGCGTGACGCGTTTGATCTTCTCGTCATCGACAACCAGGATTCTCATTCCGTCCTCGGCTTGCCCATCGGGTCGATGCGATGCAGGATGACGGTAAACGTAGTCCCTACGTTCAACGTCGAACGGACCTGGATGCGGCCATCCATCTCCGCGATCAACATGCGGCACAGCGCCAGTCCCAGTCCCGTGCCTCCGCTCTCGGCACGCGTCGTGTAGAAGGGCTCGAAAATCTTCTCCAACTGGCCGCGAGGAATCCCGGCGCCGGTGTCCGCCACGTCGATCGCAACATGCCCGGCCATCTCGTCGCTGGATCCCACATACGTCCGCAGCCTCAATCGGCCGCCGTTTGGCATGGCCGCCACCGCGTTCATACACAGATTAAACAAAATCTCCTGCAACGTGTAGGGATCTCCTTCGACCAGCGGAACGTCGGCCAAGTCGATTTCGACCGCGATTTCGTCGCCGCGCTGTAGCCCAATCAGTTCCAGGACGGCTTCGACGGCGGCATTGACCGAGGTCGGTTGGAGTTCGAGCCCCCGGGGCCGGGCGAACGACTGAACTCGCTTCGTGGTCTTCTCGATGCGTTCGAGCGCCTCTTCCATCATCTTGACGTACTCGACCAGATGCGGATCGTCCTTGACCCGGTCCCCGATGCGGCGCAGGCAGTTTTGGACGCCGTCCAGCGGATTGGCGATCTCGTGCCCGATGCTGGCGACCAATTGACCGATGCCGACCATCTTCTCTTTTTGCCGGATCTCCTCGTGTGCCCGATCGACGTACATGCGGATGGACACGGCAAAATACAACGTGATCCAAAGACTGCTGGACAACGCCAGAAACAGTGTCCAAAGATAGGCGCCGCCCAACGACTCGGGTGGCTCGCTGGAGTAGTGCATGGGAAAGCGGGGCAGTAGATCCAAATGTTCCAACAGGATGATTGCCCCCACCACCAGCGTGACGAGAATCCCGAAGCCGATCGGCGCGGAGCCGCGGAGATACATGCCGGCGATAATCATCGGCAGCGCGTAGTAGAACAGGAACGGATTGCGAGGCAGGTCGGAGAAGTACAGCAGGCAGGTCAGGGCGATGATGTCGCACAGGATCTGGGCGGCGATGTGGCGGTCGACGTTCTGTTGGGTGGCGCCCCAGCGCCGCTGCCGCCACCAGAACACGGCATTGTAGACCAACATGCCGATGCCGACCACGAAATGCGGCCGAGCATCGGGCAGGACGCCGACCGCGTTGGCGAGCGCCGTGAACAGGAACACCAGCGAGCTGGCGATCCACCGCACGCGAACGAACCAACGGGCGCCTTCGGGCGGAAGTCTCATCGCATCGCTCTGGAAAAACGCGGGCCAGGGTCACCAGGCCGTAGCACAGGCTGCCAGCCTGTGACACCGCCATTTCAGGCTACCACGATTCTGCCGAGATGATTCTGCCAACCGCATCCTTGGCAGAAATATCGCGGCAGAGTGATGATGCGCTGAGGGCAACGCCACGTCTAGTGGGCGCTGGGCAGGCGGCCGGCCAGGGTTTCGAACTGGTCCAGCGGCGAGGTATCCGCGGCCATGATCTGCTGGCACTTCATCCGCAACTGGGTCATGCCTTGCTCGATGTAGCGGCGGGCGATGACCTTTTTCGTCGGCTTCTTGACCGCCTGCTGCAACAGCAGGTGTCCGCAGATCTGCAACAGGGCACAATCCACCAAACGGCGGCCCATCAAGTCCAGGAAACTGGGCGAGCGGCCTTTGACAAAGTTGATCGCCTCGGTCAAATGTTGTTTCTCGTCGATCAGTTTCTGCTTCAGGGCCTGCAGTTGGGAATCCTCGTACTGGATCGCCTCGAAAGGCTCGACGTAGCTGTCGAAGACGCCGGCCGAGACGCCGCGACTGGCCGCGACCACCTGCAGTTGGCTCGTTCCTTCGTAGATCGTTGTGATCCGCGCATCTCGCAGATATCGCTCGGCCGGATAGTCCCGCATGTAGCCCGAGCCGCCGAGGACTTGGATGGTGGTGTCGGCCACGGAGCAGCACATTTCGCTGGCGTAATACTTGCTCATCGGCGTCAGCATGCTGTTAACGCGTTTCAGGTCGCGGCTCAGCTTCTTCCGTCGTTTCTCTTCGTCCTTGTCCAGGGGCTTGTACTCCAGCACCCGCAGGTTGTTGTTCTCCAGATCGCAGATGCGGCTGGTCTCGTAGGTCAGCGCCCGCGCGGCCTGGATCTCGACCTGCATGTCGCTGACCATCTCGGCGACCGCGGGCAGACGCTCGATCGGCACGCCGAACTGCTGGCGGCTGTGGGCATAGGCACGGGCCAGCCGGAACGCCGCCTCGGCGATCCCCAGCGACTGAGCCGCAATACTGACGCGGGCCCCGTTCATCAACGCCAAGACGTAGGTGATCAAGCCGCGCTGGCGTTCGCCGACCAGCCGCGCAGGAGCATTGGTGTAGACCAGCTCGCAGGTCGGCGAGCCGTGGATGCCCAATTTCTTTTCCAGGTGCCGCACCTTGATGTGCTCGGTGCGATCCGAGACGAACAGGCTCAATCCGCGCCCGTCGCTGATCGCGTGTTCGCTGCGGGCCAACGTCAGCAGCACCTCGCCGCAGCCGTTGGTGATGAACCGCTTGACGCCGTTCAGCCGCCACACGCCCTGGTCATCCAGATCGGCTCGCAATCGGATCGCCTGCAAATCGCTGCCGGCGTCGGGTTCGGTCAGCACCATCGCGCCGGTGACTTCGCCGACGGAGAAACGCGGCAGGTACTCGCACTTGATCTCTTCGCAGGCAAACGCGTTGATCGTCTCCGCGATCCCTTGCAGCCCAAAGATATTCTGCAGCGAACCGTCGGCGCGGCTGACGATCTCGGTGGCGATCGTGTAGATCAGGTTGGGGCAGTTCAAGCCGCCGAAGCGATAGGGCAAGGTGAAGCCCATTAGGTCGGCCTGCGAGAGTCGCTTCAGATTCTCCTGCAGCAGCGGATGGTAGGTGACCGTCCCATCCTCGTTCAGCGTATTGCCTTCGGCGTCGACTTCCTCGGAGTTCGGCGCGATCACCTCAGCCGAAATCTCGCCGACGATGTCCAGGATGCGATGATAGTTGTCGATCGCTTCGTCCGCGTCGCGCGGGGCATACTCCGGCCGCGTGTCGAGGTCGTCGAAGTTGTCTTCTTGGACGTTGGCCAGTTCCCGGATGTCGATGTGTTCGAGCAGGAAGCGGATGTCTTCGTTGTCGGTAAAAAAGTTTGCCACGTCCGATCTCCGTCACGCTGGTTGTTCGTCTTTGCCCGCCGCGGGACGTTCCCGCAAGGCTTTGATCATCATCGGAATCACCTTGTTGGCATCCCCGACGATTCCGTAGTTGGCCACCGAGTAGATCGGCGCCTCGCGGTCCTTGTTGATCGCGATGATCTTCGCCGATTCTTCCATTCCGGCCCGATGTTGCACCTGGCCGCTGATGGCACAGGCAACGTACAGCGCCGGCCGGACCGTGGTGCCGGTCTGGCCGATCTGGTGCTCTTTGCCGATGAATCCGCCATCGACCGCGGCCCGACTGGCGCCCACAGCTCCGCCGATCGCGCCGGCCAGGTCGTGAATCAGCCGGAAATTCTCCTTGTTGCCGATGCCGCCGCCGCCCGCCACAATCACGCGGGCACCCTTCAGATTCACCTTGCGCGGCTCGACGTGCCGTTGGATCAGCTTCAGCGGCAGGTCGGCGGCTGTGATCTCGACGTCTTCGCGAATCGTTTCGCCGGTGCGCGACGAGTCGGCGTCCCGCATCGCCATCACCCCTTCGCGAACCGTCGCCATCTGCGGCCACCAGTCGTAATTGACGATCGTGGCGACGATGTTGCCGCCAAAGGCCGGGCGGATTTGCAGCAGGAGTTTCTCGTGCGTTTGCTTGGTCTTCGGGTCGGTCACGTCCTTGATTTGCAGATCGGTACAGTCGGCGGTCATGCCCGCGCGCACGGCCGACGCCACGCGAGGCGCCAGATCGCGCCCGACATGCGTCGCACCGAACAGCACAATTTGCGGCGCGTGCTTCTTGATCAATTCGATCAGCACCTTGGCGTAGGAATTCGTCTGAAAATGAGCCAGCCGCGGATTGTCGGTCAGGTAGACCCGGTCAACGCCATAGGCGATCAACCGCCGGGCGAGTCCGTCCACCTCGTGACCGGCCAGCACCGCTCCCACCTGGACGCCCAACTCGTCGGCCAGATCCCGGGCCTTGCCGCACAGTTCCAGCGCCACGTCGTTCAAAACGCCGCCTTCCTGCTCGGCAAATACCCACACCTCACCCTGTCGATTTACGGGAATCATGCAGCTCTTCTTTCCTCGGTTTGCTTCGGTTGCAGAACAGTGGCGATGGAAGCGCGCCAGCTTTAGCCCAACGTATGATCGACGATCAACTCGTGAATCAAATTGCGGACACCTTCTTCGGTCGGAGCGATTTCCTTGTAGCCGGACTTGGTCAATACGATCGACTGAATGCGGTAGACCTTCGTCGGCGAACCCGACAGGCCGCAGCGGTCGATCTCGGCACCGATATCGTCCAGATTCCATTGGTCGAGCAGCAGCCCGCGTTGCTGCAAATCGGCCATGCGACGTTCGGCCTCCGCCCGGCGATCCTCTTCCGAAGCGTCTGGCAACAGGCGTTTGACGTCGCCCAACACCTCGTCCCGGACACGGGCCCGCTTGAACAGCATCACCTTGCGGGCCGCCGACGGGCGCGGTCGATTCGCCGTATCGATCACGGTGATCAGAGCCGGAAGCGTGGTTTCGACGATCTCCCAGCCGTTGCCGACGTTGCGCCGCACGACGACCGTCCGGCCGTTCAGCCGAATCAACTCCTCCATGTAGGTGATCTGAGGAATGCCGAGTTTCTCGGCACACTGCGGCCCGACCTGCGCGGTGTCCCCGTCGATCGCTTGCCGACCGCAGAAGACAAAATCGACCTCGCCGAACTTCTTGGCGATCGTCTTGATGGCTTGAGCCAGGATGTAACTGGTGGCCAACGTGTCACTTGCGGCGGCTCGCCGGTCGGTCAGCAAGATGGCCCGGTCGGCCCCACGGAACAGGCACTCCCGCAGCACGTCAGCCGCTTTCGGCGGACCCATCGTCAGCGCGGTCACGGTGCCGCCGAACCGCTCGCGAACATCCAAGGCGGCCTCCAGGGCGTGCAAATCCTCCGGATTGAAGATCGCCGGCAACGCGGCGCGGTTCACCGTCCCATCGTCTTTCATCGCCTCGGCGGTGATATTCGCGGTATCGGGAACCTGCTTGACGCAAACAACACTGTGGTAAGGCACGATCGAAAACTCCGTGGCGGGCTGCTTCGGAAAGTCGGGATTATGGAGGAAAACCACCACTGGGGTCAAGACCGAGGTATTTCCGCCAACTCTCGAAGCTCTCTCAGCGCTCTCTCAGCCAGGAAATGCGGAAAACGCCGTCAAATTGCGTCTGACTTCTCTCCGTAACGGCAGGTGCAGCATTTTTTGGGTGAGCGAACTTCAACTTTTTGGCTGTGCGTAGAATTCCACCGCTACAGCGGGGCGGCCGAAGATCTTGTCCAGCAGAAGCTGGCAACGTTTCCGCCCCAGCCGCGAGACGTCGGTTGACACGGGGGTGCGACGATGTTACCCAAGGCGGGTCCGTCCCCAACAACAGTCACCGTCCCAACAGCAATCACGGTCCAACATCATGCCCAGACAGTCGCCCAGCCAAGAATACAGCCGCCAAGAGTACAGACGCCGCAGCATCCGCGGATTTCTCCTGGTCGCCCTGGCGACGGTATGCCCCTGGTGCATGCCCACCGTGCGGGCAGCCAGTCCGTCCTACACACCGGAACAGATCTTTCAGACCGCCGTGCAAAGCAACGAAGGATTTTGGCGGCAGATCGCCGAGCGCGAGCCATACGAGACGATGGGGGTGCGAAAACTGTTTGGCTACGCCATGACGCTGGGACTGGCGCGCCAGCATCCCGAACGGCTGGAACGACTGTTCGACCTGAGCGTCCGGATGCAGGACCGCGACCCCGCGAGCCGCGGCTACGGCAACCTCCGCTGGACTTGGCGCGACGCGCAGGTGACCGACCGCAATGCCGTCGAATTCTGCATGCAGGACGCCGTCGTCCTCTGGGCCGGACACCGCGACTGGATCCCGGCGCCGGAGCGGTCCAAGCTGCGGGAAATCATGGAATACGGGATCGAAGGCTGCCTGCGGCACATTGTCCCCACCTCGTACACCAACATCGCCATCCTGAACGCCGGCAATCTGATCGCGTTGGGGGAGATGCTTGAGCGGCCCGACGCGGCCGAGGAGGGTTACCGGCGGCTGGAAGCCCTTTGCCTGTGGACCTGGTGCTTCGGCACGAGCGAATACAACAGTCCCACCTACACGGCCGTCGATATCGACGGCTTGGATTTCATCTTCCGGTTCGCCGCGCGCAAGGAGGGCCGCCGCCAAGCCGAAGCGCTGCTGCGGCTGTTCTGGACCGACGTCGCCGCCAACTGGTTTCCGGCCTCTGGGCGTTTGGCGGGCAGTCAGAGCCGCAGCTACGATTATCTGAGCGGCTCGGGCCATTTGAAGCATTTCGTGCGTTATCACGGCTGGATCGAGGAGACGGCGGTAGACCGAGTGACGGACCTGCAACGCCCCGCCCTGTGCCAATGGCAGCCACCCGCCGATCTGATGGCGGTCCGCGATAAGTTTTCTCGCACCGTGCGTCAGAGTTGGGGACCGCAACTCGTCCAATCGCGGACGCACGCCATGTACGCCGACATCTCGCTCAGCACGTCGGGTGCCGCGTACGGCACGACGGATATGCCGCTGACGATCGATCTGCCGGGTCAGTCGAGCGCCCCTCGCTGCTATTTCATCGCCGACGGGCGCGAAGATCCGTACGGCAAGCAGAAGTACGAAACCAGCTCGGCCCGGCACATGAAGGCGCTGCACTTGCAGCCATTCTGGGCCGCAGCGCAACGAGGCGCGGATGCAGTGGGCCTGGTGGTCTACCGGCCGCAGGATCTGGCGGCCGACGAGGTGACCAATTGTCAGAGCCATTTCGTGATCCACCGCGGATACGGCAGCTTGCACATCGCCGGGACTCGCATCGCCACGGTGGATATGGTCGCCATCCCCATCGGCGCGCCGATTGTGCTGCGCTACGGCACGGCCGCCGTAGGAATCCGCGTCCTGTGGAGCCACCGCCAAGATGGAACGCCCAGCGACGTGCGATTGATCGACGACCGGCGACACAGCGTGATGCGGCTGACGATGGAACATCGCCGGGAACCGGCTTCCGCTCTGCCCGGCGCCGCCTTGTGGATTCGAGTCGGGACGTCGCTGAACAGCGAATCGAAGTTCACGCAGTGGCGGACTGAGTTTGAATCGCTCCAGCCTATCGCCGTGCAGCCGACGGACGAAGGCATCCACATCGAAGTCCCCGGCGACGGCGGCCCTGTCTCGGTTGCAGCCGCCGCGCCGTTCGGCGAGGGCGACGTCACGTTGACACCGGAGCCGGCGACGGGCGTGCTGGAAATCGACGGCCAGGAACGGGGCCGCCCGCTGCTCGAGCACCTGGAATGCATCCAGCGTCTTGAGGCACAGATCCGATCGGCGGGCATCATCGACGTCCCGTCCAGCGCCGGAGTGTACTGGGAAGCCGAATCGGGCTGGTTGTTCCCCGGCATGAGCATCGGCCAGGACCAGCAGGCCAGTCGTGGTCAATTTCTTTGGCACCCGCCCGAGAACACCTGGGGCCGCGCCGCGAGCACCGCCACGTGGACGCTGAACATCGCCGAGGCAGGCAGGTATTACCTCTGGGGCCGCGTCCTCGCGCCCGATCCCGAAACCGATTCGTTCTTTCTGAAGATCTCGACCGACTCTCGCACAATCGTGCCCACATCCGACTGGCACACGACCAACGGCCCCGGCTGGCGTTGGGTTCCCGTCGCCCTGAACGGCGAGAAGGCGGCGACCGCGTTCGATTTCCCCGCAGGCGTATGCCGGATTCAGCTCACGGCCCGCGAAGCAGGAACCAAGCTGGACCAACTGTTCCTGGCGAAGTCACCGGACGACCGACCGGAACCAACGACCGCCGCCCCCTCCGAGGCCCGCCGACCACAATCGCTTCCCGGACAATCCAGCGACGCAGCAACTGGTAGGTAATCCTCGAACCTTGCTCGGACGAACAACCAAGACGACGATCATTCCATGAATTTGAATCCATTCTTCACTGCGTTAGATCCGGACGCGCGCATCAAAGGTTCGCGCGACCCGTTGGGATTCGAGACGATCTGGACCGCTCTCGGGCGCGAGATCATCGGCAATCTGACGACGGTTACCCGTTCGGTGCGGCAGTTCAGCACGCTGTTGTACGGTTTCCATTTTGCCAATCTGGCGGCCGAATTGTCGCAGGATCGCAACGAGAACTTCTTGCCGTCGTTTTTGCGTTTCGAACAACTGGCCGGCTATGCGAGATTCTGGCATCACGGCGAGGAATCAGTGGGCCGGGATATCCGAGGTATCAGGGCAGTCCGGCGAAATGTCGGAGAGTTCCAGCAGCGGCAGAGGGATCTGTGGCTGTCGGGAAAGCGGGAATGGCTGATCCTGTCTGATCAGAAAACCTATGGCCTGTACGGCATGTTCCGCATGGCCGCACACAAGAGCGGATTGCTCGATCCGGCGGACGACAAGCGACTGTCAGCGGGAGCGAGGGAGTTCATTGTCTCGCAACTACAGTCCATCGATCAGAAAACCCAGAATCAACTGCTTCAGCACATTGCCCGGGACACGCGCATCGATTTGGCTCGGTCGCCTGTCGTGAAAACGGTTGCCAACCTGCTGGCACCGGAATTGACGGCCGCCGAGCGGGATTTCTACGGCGCGCACCTGGTGCGGGGCTGCCATCTGCTGGAGCCGATGCCCGTCCAGCAGCAGCTATGGTCATGCATCGAAACGGTGAATTCCACGTCCAACTCGTTCGGATGGAACCGCGAATTCTACATGCCGGAACTGCATGCCTGCATCGAACATGCCAGAATGCACGGTTTCCACGAGTTGGCGGACAAGCTGGACGAGATCCGCCGCGCCGAGGAACTGCTGGGAAACGCGGCCATCTTGTATGACTTTCTGTTGACGCGGAATCAACAGACGCTGGGTCATGTGGCTGAGGAAATGCTCAAGAAACTGAGCGCCGGCTATTCGTGGTTAAACGTGGATGATCTGAAACCGACGTTCGGAGAGTCCGGCGAGCGTTTGGTACGGTTGGCGAACGAATTGGCTTCTGGAGATTATCCAGCCGCCTGCCGCACGCTGATCGAACAGAACGAGACGGTGATGCGTCATCGCGGCGGCAGCGCATGGATGGTGCTGAAGGACGGCCATCTGGAAGTCCGATTCGGAGAAGAGGGCGGCTGTTTGCCCGATCGGGATGAATTGCAGGAACCCTGGAAGCATACCTATTTTCTGGATTCGTTGAAGCGAGTGGGCGCGTGCGTGTACCACGGGTTGGCAGGAGACGGAGAAGATGCCTCGGACTGAGCCTGGAATACCAAAAACAATGGTATTGAGCGAAGCGGTCGCCAGCGCGGTTGGCGAGCGGCGCGTCAAGGCGGCTGTCTTTGCCACGTTCGAGTTCGAGCCCGAGTTTTTCGAGCTGAACGTGCTGCCGTGTTTGTTTCCGAACGTGGCTTGGAGCCAGATGCCGAACGTCAAACGGATGCAAATTGGCAAGGCTTTGACCGGGATCGAGCACGTGGCCGTGATCTACGATCAGCGAGGGCTGAAGCCTGCGGCTGGATCCGCCCGCTTGGACTACGAGCGAATCGCCGTCACGCCATCGCGGGGAGTGTTTCATGCGAAGAACATTTTTCTGCTGTTGGAAAATCAACCAGAGCTTCAGGCGGGGCCGGACGGGGTGGACGAGAGCCTAGTCCTGGTTACCACGTCCGCGAATTTGACTCGTAACGGCTGGCACGAAAACGTCGAGATCGCTCAGGTCTTGGAGATCGCTGCGGGAGAATCCAACGCCATCCGCGATGACTTGCTCGGCCAAGGCGGTGTGTTGACGCTGTGGGAACGCCAGATTCCCGGCCGGGTTGATGGAACGTCACAGCCTGCGATAGAGGCGATCCGCCAGTTCCTGAAACGGCACGTCGAGACGCCGGCGCATCGCAAGCATCAAGGGTTCCTGCGTCCGAGGCTGTACGGGGGCCAGCAGCCGTTCGATCAATTCCTGTGCAAAGAAGGACGCATCGTGCGGGGACAATTCCGGCTGGAGATCGTGTCGCCGTTCTTCGAGGATACGGCCGAGGCGCTAACGCTCGCCGACCTACTGGCGGCGATCCACCCGGTGGAGACGCGGATCTACCTGCCTCGCGACGACGACGGCGCCGCCCGTTGCTCCGCGGACTATTTCCAGGCCATCGAGCGGCTTCAGCAAGATTACTCGATCCACTGGGCTTGCCTGCCGGACGAACTGACGCGTTGGAGCCGCAAGGGCGATGGGGCGAAGCATCGGAACGTTCATGCCAAGGTCTACCGGCTGTTCCAGGCAGGACGCGTTAAAGATGACTGGCGCGATCTTCAAGTCATCGGTTCGGTGAATCTGACCCGTGCCGCCCATGCGGGCTACCGGCAGGGCAACTTCGAAAGCGCGGTCCTCGTGGACCTGCCGTGCGACCGCCGGCCTGAATGGTGGTTGAGTCCATTGGACTCGCTTCCCGCCAACTTCCGGCCACCATCTTCCGAGGAACAGGTCGCCGGCCTCGCCTGCCATGCGCTGGTGCTGCGATTCGATTGGCAAGAGAAAGAGAAGCAGCTCGAGTACTACTGGCAATCAAAGGGACGTGGCCCGGCGCGAGCGAGTGTCCAGGCAAATGGTATCACCTTATTTGAGTTCCAGGACATCGTGTTCAGCGAGTGGCGTCGATTGGACAGCCGCGCCGCGCAGACGATTCAAGATCGTCTGACGACGAGTTCGCTGGTCGAGTTGTTGACCGATGACGGCCCACCGCAGCCGTTGCTGGTGCAAGAGGTCAACATGGCGATGAAGCCCTCGCTGTTGGAACAGTTGACGGCGGCCGAAATCCTCGAATACTGGTCCCTGCTGACGCCGGATCAGCGCAACGAGTTTCTGGAAGGCAAGCTCACCACGTTGATCCAACAAGCCGAACAGGGCAAGACCGAGCGTCTTCCCGATGAGGTAGATTCCTTCTTCGACCGTTTCGCCGGCGTCTTTCACGCATTCTCATGCTTGGAAGAGTACGTGCTGGACGCCTTGCAGCGGGACGCGCGGAAGGAAGTCCAGTACCGGCTGCTGGGGAAAGACTACGATTCCCTACCCACATTGGCCGCTCAGGTCCAAGACGACAAAGATCCGGTCGTCGCCTACATCACCCTGCTCCGAGCGACACAGGTATTTAAGAATTTACGAAAGCAGGTTGCCGCTTCTGGCATCCAATGCGATTTCCTGGAACAGAACCGGCGCCGCTGCGACCAGTTCGCGCAGCATTGGACCGAGGCTTGCAACAAGGTCAGAGAACGTATCCAGTTAGATCATGGGACCGACCCGGAAAAGTTCTTCACGTGGTACGAGAGGCACTTCGGCTAGTCCCAAGATCCAGCACCAAGGTGTTTGTCCCAACGAGAAACCGCGATGTTGGAAACTCAGCCCATCAATCTGGCTACTGCCGCCCAACTGCTCGACTTCGCCGGCCCGGCCAGTCACATCGTATCGGCATCGGCTGCGGCGGGGCAACTCGAAGGCGCCGTCGCACTGCACAATCTGCTCGGGCAATCGGGCAATCTGGTGGCCTACTTGGCCGACGAAGTCGGCATGGGTAAGACTTACGTGGTCCTGGGCACTATCGGCCTGTTGCGGCACTACCATCCCGGGTTGCGGGTGCTGTACATCGTCCCCAAGCGGAACTTGCAGGACAAATGGCGAAAGGAGATCCGGAACTTCGCGGCGAACAACTGGCGGGTTACGGATCATCGCGTCAAGTCGTTTCAAGGGCGGCCAGTGGTGGAGCCCGTGGTCTGTGACAACCTGCTGGATTGGGCGCGCGAGGTGACATTGGACGCCAACCGCGATTTCATCCTGCGGTTGAGCAGTTTCAGCCTGCCGCTCAGCAGCAAGGACGGCGGCGCGGGTTGGAAGCAGAAGGCCAAGGAAATGCGGGCTGCGTTTCCCGGACTGGCCGAATGGGCATTGGAGATCGACGGCCGCACGGGCGAAGCCCAAGAGGAGCGCAAGGACGCTTTTGCCCGGGCGCTCAACGAGCTGTTGCCGCACTTCGATCTGCTGGTTCTCGATGAAGGTCACAATCTGAAGCACGGTTTTCAAGGCCGCGACGGCGCCGCGCGTAACCGGTTGTTGGCGTACGCGCTGGGAACGAAACCGGTCCCCGGTCGACAGCGGCTCGAACGCCGCATCGACCGGGCGATCCTTCTCTCCGCGACGCCCGTCGACAACGGCTACAAGGACCTTTGGAATCAATTGGACCTGCTGGGACTGGGCGACGAGCGTTATGCGGTGCTAGGGGACAAGGAGAGCGATGAGGTTGCGCAGAAGGCGGCTGCCGCCAAGTGCCTGATCCGTCGTTTGACGCAGATCACGATCGGCGGGCAACCGCACACGCGGAACATGTATCGCCGGGAATGGCGCGGAGGCGGCGTCAGAGAGTATGATCAGCCCCTGAAAGTTCCCGGCGATCAGCAGCGGTTGATCGTCGCGCTGATGCAGAAGATGCTCGCCGACCTCCTGGACGAACAAGCCCGGACGGACAAGCGGGAATCAGAAGAAAACCGAGGTAGGCGGACTCGCCGCGCGGCGGCCGCCCAGGACCGTCAACGCCGGTTCCAACGTCGCTTTCAGATCGGCATGTTGGCCTCGTTCGAGAGCTTCGGAATCACTGCGAAGCTTCGCAATGAAGAATCGAGCTTCGATCAGTCGGAGCAGTCGGAAGATCCTCAGGAACGTGATGGTATCGACCGGTCGAGCGTAAACGCGATCGCCCGCAGCTACCGGAAAGAGTTCGAGCACAGTCTGCCGCATCCCAAAATGAACGAAGTTGTCGACGACCTGTGGCAAGCCTTCTTGCAGGGGCGAAAGACGCTGGTCTTCGTGCGCCGCGTTCTCAGCGTTCCGGAGATCGTCGAAAAACTGACCCAGAAGTACGATGATTGGCTTGGGAAACGGATACTCGAGGAATTGCAGGAGTTGCCGGAGCCGGAACGTCAGCGGCTTCAGACCCAGTACGAGCGGTACAAACGAGAGGTCCGAAACACGTTCTACTCGAAGGATGCAACGACGGCGTTTGCCGGGGGCAATGAGCCGGTGGACGACGATTTCGAAACCACGACGAAAGCGAAGGACGGGGACAGCGGCGGTTCCGAGTCGTTTTATTCGTGGTTCTTCCGCGGTAAAGGGCCGCCAGGCATCGTTTCCGGGGCCGCGTTAGTCAGGAACCGGTTGGGGAAAGAGAGTTCGCAACTGGCCGTCTTGTTCGAAGACAACTGGCTGCTGTGGCTGCTCGACTATCCGGACGATCCACTGGCCGAGTTGTCCCGGCGGCTGGGTATCCCTATCGAGGGGCTCGCCGACCAACTCGGCCGCCGCGCTGCTGCGATCCACGGGACGGGCAAGCCAAAACGTCTTCAGATCTTCCTTGCTTATCAACGCGCAGCCCTGGAACTGCTCCATGACGCCGGGGAACAGACGGCGGGTCCGATGCCGAGCAAGTTGGCCGAAGTCATCTTGGACACGCTTGGTTGGACGGATCGCCAGCAGTTACAACATGACGACCGGTCTTTCCCGGATGCTCGTCGCTATCTTGGCCTCAAGACGTTCTTCACGGAACTGGCCCAACGCGACGAGTTGTGCCGGTATCTGTGGCCAGTCTGGCGTGCTGCAGAGTCCGGAGATACGCCGCAGGAATGTGAGCGTCGAGTCATCGAGCGGGAACAACGGCGGCTCTTGCTCAGCTCGGCGATCCGCTTGGGCCATTCGATCATCGACCTCTGGCTGCTCCACACCAGATTGACCGGAACCCTGGCGCCCGGCAGGGACGACGAAACCGACTCGTCGTCGCTTGAATCGTCGGAGGAAGATCAGCCGGTTGATTCGGATGCCCCGATCACCGAGCGGCTTTCGCGTGCGTTCCTCGATCGATTGGACCGCCAACGCCAAGTTCTGGAATGCAGCACTGGCCCGACCAGTTTCATGGAACTGCACCGCATCGCGAACGACTTCCCATTGTTGGTCAACGTGAACTTCCACGACATGCGCGATCAACCGCTGGTCGATCTCCCCAGATACTTTGCCAACAAACTGGGGCAACAGCAGCCATTTGCCGGGATGTACGGTGGGTACTCCAAAGTGACGGTCGGCCAGTTCCGCATGCCCGGGTATCCCTACGTTCTGGTCACCACCGATGTTCTGCAGGAAGGCGAAGATCTGCACACCTACTGCGACCGGATCGTCCATTACGGGTTCAGTTGGACTCCTTCGGCTACCGAGCAGCGCATCGGCCGCGTGGATCGGATCGGTTCGCTGGTCCAACGCCGGCTCGAGACAGCGCCTTCGCAAACGATCGGAGAACGCGACTATCTCCAGGTCTACTTCCCGTACCTGCGTGATACGTATGAATTTGTCCAAGTCGGCAGGGTATTCGAACGATTGAACCGCTTTCTGGAACTGCTGCACGATTTGCGTCCGCCGCGTCACGATCAGCAGGCGAGCCACGTTCATGTTACTCCGGAAACCTGCCAGCCGAGGTCGGAAGTCTTCCAACAGTACCTTGAAGAATTGAAAAGCGGTTTTCCGATTCCGGAGACGTTGATTGCGCGCGATGGACCGGCCGAGTCCGTTGCTGCGCCGGAAAACAATGCGCTGCTGGGACGTTTTGACGAACTCGTCGAATGCCTGCTGTCATCGGTGTTCTTCGAGCAAGATTCAGCCCGATGGGCCGGCCACGAACGCAAGGGCAAGGTGTTCGTGAACGGGGGCAGACTTCTCCGACGAGGTGAGGACCGCCATGAGAACACGGTTCGAGAGCAGGTGTTCCTGCTGACGCTTCGAGGCACCCACGGTGGCCAGTTACTGCTCCGTTGCGAGAGCCCCTTGGGCACCGTCAAGCGGGAGGATTTCGACAAAGCGCTGCGTCTGCAGCGGGACATGCCTCACCTGAAAGTCTGCTTGAAGGGCGTCGATGAAACTCTCGGTTATCATCTGGTGGTACGGAGCGACCTCCTGTTTTCCCCGAAAACAACCCAATTCGAGGAGTTGGAGTATGCCTTTACTACGATCGTAACCGGTGCAGACGAAATGGAATCGAAGTTGTTCGACGGAGCGGATCACCGCGAAGACCAGTTGATCTGGAATACGTGAAAGGGTTCAAAGCATGGACCGGATCGAAGCACTCTTGGCGGGCAGGCAATACCTGCCGGATTCGAAACTGCAGGTCAGCTACGAAGCCGGCTGCGCCAACATCAAGTTGGGCAACGATCGAAGCCAGAAAGTTATCGTTGAGCGGCGACAGAACTGCTACCTATTCACATCCACCGTGCTGAGCGCGGGTCGAGTTGCATCTCTGCGCCGCGATCTGCCGGACTTCGTCGACCGTATGTGGCGGCGCAACCAGCAGACGGACGTCGTCAATTTCACCTTCGACCGGGAAAACCGTCTGATCGGCCGGATCGAGCATCCGGCCGATACGCTCGATGCCGAGGAACTGTACTTCTACCTCAGCCGCCTGGCAATCGAATGCGACCGGCTGGAATTCGTCATGACGGGACAGAACCGATTCTAGACATGAGCGTTGGGCAACTGTTCCGCCCCGCAAGGCCATGCCGGCGCCTTCGGAAGAATGCTCGCCGACCGCACGACTCGTCGCGTGATCCGGCCGCGCGCCACTCCGCCCGCCGAACGGGAACGCCTTCCACCTACTGTTTTGCCGGTGCTTGGTGCGCGAAGACCTTGTCGGCGAAGTCGAGGTAGCAGTTCCAGTCGTCGAGCGTCAGGTTGTGCTTGCCCTCGCGGATGTGGTAGTGAGCGCCGTCGCCGTGGAGCGATTGGCCGATCGCTGGCATCTCCGGGGACGATCCCAAGCCTTGCTTGCCAAACAACCGGTAGACCGGTCCGGCGTGGAACACGCTCAGGAATTCGCCGCGTGGATCGGCCCAGAGATCCTGTTCGGCGCTGCCCACGCACACTGCGCGGGGCGCGATCAGCGCGATGAGCATGTGTTGATCGACCGGCAGCGCATCTTCCCGTCCCCCGTAGGTCTTGAAGGTTTCGTTGAACCAATGGGGAAAGCTCTTGTTGATCCTGGCCACCGTCTCCTTCTCCTTGGTCTTCCGCCGGCTGAGGGCGGCTCCCCCGCATCCGGAATCGTTCGAGCAAACGATGGCAAAGCGTTGGTCCTCGGCACCGGCCCACAGAGCTGTCTTGCCGCCGCGCGAGTGACCGATGACCGCGACCTTGTCGTTCGCGACATCCGCGTCGGTCTCGAAGTAGTCCATGCAGCGGCTGGCACCCCAGGCCCATGCGGCGATCGTGCCCCAGGCGTCAGGCCCGCGACGGTCGCCGTCCAGCAGCCCGTGGATGCCGTCCTGGAATCCGTCATGCTTGTCGGGGTCCACGTCCGCGTTGTGGAAGGCGGCGATGCCGTAACCGCGCGCGACGACTTCTTCGGCAGGCCAGAATTCGCTCTTCTTCTCGCGAGTCGGGTCGATGTTCTCCGGGCCGCGGTTGCAGATCAACAGAAAGGTCGGGACTGGCTTCGGAACCTTGTTGGGAACGAACAGCGCGAGGTGAATCGTCAGCGACTTGCCCGCCGTGGCGACGGTGATATCGACCTGCTTGAGCGTCGCCGCGCCGTCCATCGCGCCGGGATCCTCGCGGACGATGGTGAAGCTCTGCTCATACGCCGTGGCCGGAACCCGGCCGTACACGTGCTCGCGGAATAGTTCCAGGACCTCCGGGCGACGGACGTTGGTCCAGTCGCTGGCGGTGGCAATCTTGCGGCCATCGACCGTGGTGAGAACGTCGGGCAAGGTGTATACCGGCGTGTCCGGCGCGTCGGGCGGGAAGAGCCGCTTCGCCTCCGATTCCGCGGCCCGTAAACACCACGGAGCGCAGAGAACCAAGCCTGACATCAGCGCGGTGCGAATCCATGAAGTAGCGTGTCTCATAAGAAGTCTCCTTTCCTTTTCGGACGAACCAGCGAAGTACCGACGTTCGTATCCTACCGCTGAACGGTCAGAAACACCACCGCGTGCGGCGGGATGGTTGTGGAGATCCGCCCTTCGTCAAGCGTCAGCGTCAGGTCGCTGACCAGGTCGTCGTGTCGCTCGATGAATGGATGCCCGTCCGGATCGGAATGCGAAAGGACGATGCCCGTGGCCCGCTGGGCTGGAAAGTCACGCAGCTCGATACGGCACGGCACGGGGCGAGTCCAAGATCCGTTGACTAGCATCAGGAAGATCTGCTGGCCGTCGTCGCTCAGCGTCGCCACGGCCGGCGTCAGGGGACCGCGCAGGGTGCGTCCGCCTGCCGAGCCCTCGTGGTACGGCGCCGTGCCGTCGATGTCCAGAACCCAGCGGCCAACATGGCGGTTGAAGTAGAAATAGAGCCAGTAATTCATCGCGCGTTGCTGGGGTGCGTCCTGCGCCAGGAAACCGAAGCCCGGTGCTCGCTGGAAAGTGAACATCTCCCAAGAGCTGGCCCCGCGGAGCATGCCCTCGCGCAAGTAATGGATCAGTCGCACGGCTCGATGCGCCATCCCGTGGATGTTGGCGTTCCGGTTGACATAGTCGGCGCGTTCCCCGTGCGGCCCCGAACTGTGCATGCCCCATTCCGTGTCGTACTGGTAAACGTCCCGATCGGGGTTGTACCATTTCGTCAGGGCGTTCGTCAGGAGGATCTCGTCGAGAATCCGGTAGTTTCCGGTCAGTACGATGTCCTCGAACGAAGCTCGCTCGACGTCCGCAAAGCTATAGTAGTGCCCGACGACGAAATCGTAGTGGCCGGCGGCCCGCTTCAACAGATAATTGCCCCAGCCCGGGCTGCGGTGATGGATCGGCATGCCGATGATCGCCTGCGAGTCCACCGCGCGGATGGCTTGGCTGACCGTCACGAAATGCTCCAAGTAGCTGTCGGGGGTGGGAAAGGCCCGACTTGGCCGGCCCACGTAGGGTTCGTTGGCGATCTCCCAGCGGTGGAATCGATAACCGCGTTCCAGGCTGTGGCGAACGCCGTTGGCCCAGGCTTCCGGCGACAGCGTGCTGGTGGCCCCTTGGATTTCGAACTCCAGCGGCGTGGCCGCGTGCGGAACGCCGATCCGGTCCAGGAACTCGGCCGCCTTGTCGATCGCGGCTTCCAGACCGAAGGGCTCGTCGCCCAGGGCGTAGAAGCGAGTCATGGGCAGACGCATCTGACGAACCGCTTCCTCCAATTCGTCCGACAACACGTAGCGGCCTCCCTTGTCGAACGGCAGCCCTCCCCACCCGGCCACGCGGTGAAACGATACGCCGCCGACCTCCGGATACGTCTCGCGCACTCGGCGTCCGGCATCGACCACGAAGTTCAACTCGTCGCCTGGCTGCAAACGGTGTTCGAGCGAGGTGTAGGTCAAGGTGTCGGGGTTGATCAATCGCCCCTCTCGCGTCGATGTTTGCTGGGTCACCACGACATCGTCGATCCACAACGTTCGTTCTTCTTCGTCTCGGCCCGTTGCTCTGAATGTCAACAGCAGATGTCGGCAATCGTCGGCGAAGAAGTCCCAGCCCTCGTGCAGCACGAAGCGAAATTGCCGCCACTGTTGGTCGACTGCCAAAGGAAAGAAGCCCGGCGAGGGCGCATCGACGAACGGCTGAACCTGGCGGTAAGCGGTCCAGCCGAACATGGCCTCTCCCGGCCGATCGCTTCGTGCCCAGAACGTCGCGGTGAGCATCGTGCCCGACTTGGGCCGGATGGATGCCTCGGGCGAGGAGACCACGTAACCGCCCGTGCCGGCCGGATGATGGATGCGGAAGCAGGCCAGACCGCCGTGCGGCGTTTGCTCGTCGCGAGTGAAATCGGCCGGATTCTTGAATTTCTGAGCTCCCCACATCGACCAACCGGTTGGCGGACGCATGGCCGAGGGCGTCTCGAAGTCCGCTTGCAGCACAACGGTCGCCTCCGCCGCGACGGTTCGACCCGTCGCCAGCGCGAGGAGTACAAGCAGGCAACTGAACGTTTGTTGGGTTCCGATCATTCGCGTGTCCCGGGGATTCTGGGATTTGAACTGCATCTCGCCACTTGCCGAGAATCATACCCGACCAGCACACCGCCGGCGACCTGCGAGACTCGCCGGCCATGAGCAAGCCGCCGTGAAACGTTTTCGTCGCCGAATTCGTGAGAATTCGGATGGGTTTCGAGCATTCCGAATTCTCACGAATTCGGCTACGATCCGCTCGCAGAAGCGAGATGCCCTCGCGGTGTTGTTGACAATCTCGCTGCGCGTTGTGAAGATCGACGTGCGAGTGATTGGAAACCGATATTGCCACAGGAGTTTGTGATGATTGTTCGTCGGCAGGTGGTCGCGTTGGTTGGCTCTGCGGGAACGGTGGGGTTGTGGTTGGTGGTTTTGGCGTTTGCCGGTTCGGCGGGCGTGGCAGACGCGGCGGAAGATGACGCGGGGGCTTGGTCGGCGCATCCGCGATTGTTGTTGGACGGGCAGGATATCGAGACGCTCAGCCAACGGGTTGCCGACGGCCTTTGGGCCGAGCGATGGGCGGCGTATCGAGACGACGTGGACCAGCGGTTGGCACGCTCGGTGGAACTGCCGCTGCGGGGCGGCAACTGGAGCCACAACTACGTCTGCCCGGATCACGGCGCACGGCTGCAACTGGGACGGCGAATCGGGACCTGGGAATGGGAGCATCATTGCCCAGCCGGCCGCCACGTGCTGCTCGGCGACACCAGCCAAGCGCGACTCGACTTCGATGGCAACGCGATCATGGGCGTTCACCTGGACTACGCCAAACTGCTCGTGGATGCTGGCGTGCTCTACCAAGTCACCCGAGACCGCCGATATGCCGAGCAATCGCGAGATATTCTGCTCGCCTATGCGGGCAAATATCTGAGTTACGACCGTCACGATAACCGCGGCCAACCCAAGGGTGGAGGCCGGGTGGCTTCCCAGTCGCTGACTGAAGCGTCGTGGCTGATCCTCATGGCGCAAGGCGCGGACCTGATCTGGGAGACGCTCGACGATCAGCAACGCCGCGAGGTGGAAGTCCGGCTGTTCCGCCCGGCGCTCGACGAAATCATTCTTCTGGCCAAGCTTGGCATCCACAACATCCAGTGCCGGCACAACGCAGCGATCGGTTTGGTGGGGTTCCTGCTCGGCGACGAGAATCTGGTGCGGATCGCGATCGATGATCCCGTACGCGGTTTCCGCCAGCAGATCCTGCAGGGCGTGCGGGACGACGGGATGTGGTTCGAAGGCGCCAGCGGCTACCATTTCTTCACGATCGAGGGGCTCTGGCCGCTGGCCGAAGCGGCCCGTCACTGCGAAATCGACCTCTACGATGCCCGCTTCAAGAGCATGTTCGACGGTCCGCTGACGCTGGCCATGCCCGATCTCAAGTTGCCGAACTTCAATGACAGTGGCACCGTGGCGCTGACCGCGCGAGCCGATTTGTATGAGTTGGCTCACGCGCGCTGGCGCGATGCGAGGTACTTGCCGCTGGTGGCCGCTGGTCGGCGCAGCGGCAATCTGGCGCTGTGGTTCGGCGCCGCCGAATTGCCCGTCGGACAGGTCGCGACCGACCGCGGGTCGCGCAACAGTCCGGCCTCGGGCTACGCGATCCTGGAACGCGGCGCCGGGGATCAAGCCACGTGGCTGTGCGTGAAGTATGGTCCGCACGGCGGCGGGCACGGCCACAACGACAAGAACCACTTCGTTCTCTATTCGCGCGGCGCCGTGTTGATGCCCGACGCTGGCACGCACGCTTACGGCTCGCCGCTGCACGCCAGTTGGGACAAGACGTCGCTGGCGCACAACACACTGGTGGTCGATCAGCGGTCCCAGGCCCAGGCCGAAGGCCGTTGTCTGGCTTTCGGCGCTGCGGGCGGCGCGGATTTCGCCATCACCGATGCCGGCGACATCTACCCCGACGTGCGTTTCGTGCGGACGGTGACGCTGCTGAACGAAAACGTGGTGATCGTCGTGGATCAGGTGCGAGCCGATCGCGAACGCATTCTCGACTTGGCCTGCCATTTCGAAGGAACGTGGAAGGAACTTCCGGACGGGCAGCCGTGGACGCCGCCCGACGCGCCGGGATACCGACACATCGCCGACGCGACGACACGCGTCAACGCAACGGGCGTGACGCTCTCGACGTCGCTGGATGACAACCAGGAGACAACGATCACGCTGGCAGGCGATGAGCCGACCGAGATCATCACCGGCACCGGAGTCGGCGCGAGCACCGCCGAGCGTGTGCCGCTGATGATCATACGGCGCAAAGCCCGGGAGACTGCGTTCGTTTGGGCCGTGGCGTTGGACGGCCGATCCGTGACGCTCCAAACGCACGAGGTACGCGACGCCGATAGTCAACCGATTTCCGCAGCAACGGCGACGGCGCTGACCATTCGATCGGGGCCTCGCTGCTGGTCACTGCTGGTCAACCCGGACAAGCAGTCGGTGCAGGTCCGCTTGCCCCAAGGCGACTGGTCGTGCAGCGAACCGTTCGCGGTGCGGGTTTGCTCGGACAATTCCGATTGACGTCTCAAATCGTACGAGCGCGCACCATTCGTGCATCTTCGTTTAGCGGCAAGCCGAAGGAGCCTGCTGAAATACTGGCAAGAACCGCGGTGGGGTAAGCTTCCAGCTTGCCG
>JAHDXO010000039.1:32780-107663 GCA_023382975.1 Pirellulaceae bacterium | reverse complement strand
GTGTTTCTACACTTAGCGCCAAAGGAGTGCATCATGTTGGACACGCTTTAGCGTGCTGACGCTGGAGTGTGCCCTTCAACGAAATCGGAGAGAGGTAGGGCACGCTGAAGCGTGAACTCCAACTTGTGCTGGTCCAGCGGCCAAACGGCCTTCACCCGGAGAGCAAGGCCGGTTGGCGGACGCGGGGGAAGAGGCTCTCGTACAGCGTCTTGGCGAGCGTCAGCGGTCCCGGATGCTTGGTGTAGGTCTGCAAGGCGGCGGCCAGACGGCGCACGGCCAGTTCCGGCGCCTCGCACTCGACTCGCCGCCAATCGTCGGCGCTGATCGACAGCGTGACGGTGGCCCGGTCGCTCAGCCCCAGCGTCGGCGGCCCGACTCGTTGGTCCGTCAGCCGGAAGTGCCATTGGCAGCCGCCGGGGCCGACGACGTCCAAGTTGACCGTGAGCGGTGGGCTCGTCCTTCGGGCACCGTTCGAACCGCGTCGCTGAGGAGCGTTGCGGGCCGACGGTGCCTGCCACCGTTGCCTGATCTGATCGCTCACCCAGAAGGGAACCTCGGACTTCGGCGGGCGGCGTTTGCCCCAGCGGTCCTCTTCGCCGTACCGCCAATAACGATGCAGCATTTCTTGATCGATCACCGGGCAGGGCAGATCGGCGGTAAATCGCGACAGGTTGGTGGTATCGAACGTGGGATCGGTCGTTTCGTAGGACTGGTAGATCGTCGTGTTCTCGCGAGCGTCCCGGTCCATGTCGCCGAGAAACTCCTCTCGGCTGCCTTCGGTCCCGCAGAACTCGACGCCGTAGGAATTGAAGTACTGGTATCCCGCTTCGATCACTTCCCGGGGCGTGATGTGCTGGCGAGGCGCCAAATGGTACGTTCCGCCATGGGCCGCCGGTGTCTCCAGCAAACGGCACATCACGGCCGACACCCAGTCCGCCGGAACAAGGTTTCGCCGCTCGTCGCCTCGCATCTGAAGCTGTACCGGCGTGTAGCGCCGTCCATCCGCGTCCGGCTCCGTATTCCACACCAACACGCTCATCAACTTCAGGTACGAATACAGACCGTGGTAGGTGTTGGTGTAGCCCGTCACCGAATCGCCGGTGATCACGGCCGGTCGGTACACCGTCAATTGCTTCAGGAAGTCGGCGTCCCGCACCAGTTTCTCGGCCAGGAACTTGCTTTCCTCGTAGTCGTTGCGGAACGTCTGGCCGCAGTCCAGTTCGTCCTCGAGGATCACGCCCGGCCTAGTCCCGCAGACGTAGGCCGTCGAGACATAATGCAGATCGCGGATGCCCCAGCGCGAGCAGGCCTTCAGCACTCGCCGCGTGCCTTCGACGTTCGTCCGCCACGGGTCTTCGTCTCGCGACTTGCCGAAGAACGTCAACACGGCCGCGTTGTGAATGACTCGCGAACAGTGTTTCGCCACCCAGGTCGCGTCGCTGGACTGCAGGCCCAGTCCGTCGCAAGCCACATCGCCCGACAAGCAAACCGGACGGGACAACAGGACTCCCGTCTGCCGCTCGCGCATCTGGAGGATCGACTCCATCCGCTCGCGAATCGTCTCTCGTTCCGATGGCCGAACGACCACCGCCAAGCGATGCCCGCGCTGGAGAAGGTCCCAAGTAAGAAACCGACCCACCAAGCCGGTCGCACCAGTCAGAAGCAGATAGTTCGACACGATTTCCCACCATCCTGTTAAAATAGACAAAGCAGGTAATCTAGCTTGATTTACCACAAGCCTATTGTCTACCCGGGAAATGCGGTTTTTACTAGCTTTTTCCGATTGCGTCGACGTCAATTCCCGGCTCGCGAAGGAGTCCGTCCCGAATCTTTTTCACCGCCTCGGGGTGTCGAGCCTACCGCTGGCTGTTGGCGATTGCCGGCGGGATTTCCGAGAGCTGAACGGGCTCGACGCAGCTAGCAGCCCGCTGAAATTCATCCAGCAGAGCGATCAGGCCGGGCAGGAGTTCGCGGCACCTGTCCGACACTTCGTTGGCTTCCCAACGGTCGTCGGGCTTGGCGAAAAGACTGCAGTTCGAGTCGCCGTCGCAATGCAGAAACCAAGCAGCCGTCCGCAGGGCTCGGCAAGAACCCGAGACCGCGGCAACTCGATCGGAGTGGGCCTGTCCGTCGAGCAAGTTGGTCAAGCTCTGGCCCCACCTCGCCGCAGCGACACGCGGCAGTGCGAACCAGTCGAGCAGCGTAGCGAACACGTCGCTGGGCTGGACCAGTTCGTGGCAGCGCACCAGGGCATGAGCTCCGTCCGGATAGCGAATCAGACAAGGAACGTGCAGGTGTTCGCCGTAGATGGTTTGGTCCACCGGACCGAGCCGACGGTGCTCGCCCAGAGGATAGCCGCGCGGCGAGGTCAGCAGGAACAAGGGCTGGTTGGCTTCCGGCCCCGCCCAGCACGCTTCCAGAAACACCTCCAGACACGAATCCAGCAAGCTGATCTGGCCGGCATAGGCATGTTGAACGCCCAGCAATTGGTCGGGGTCTTCGTCTTCCGCGACCCAACGCACCGGCGGGGCGACGAATTTGGGCGGGACGGGATCGTCTTCGTCCGCGAATTGCTCGCGAAATTCGAAGGGGGCGTCCCAGGGGCCCTGCATCCCGCGACTGTGAATCCACAGCAGGAACGGGCGGTCGGCCATCGTGGAACTCGCCGACGCCGCCTGCAGCCACTCGATCGCCGTGGCCAGCAACTGGGCCAGTTGCGTCTGGCCGATCTCCGCCGCAGCCTGGACCAAGGGGGAAACAGGCACCGCGATCTTCTCCCGGAATCCGTCCGCCCAAGGATGCGCTGCCACTTGCTCGTCGTCGGTGATCAACACGGTGTGAATCCCGGCCGCCGACGCCGTGGACGCCAATCCCGGGACGTCGCGGTGACCGCTCATCGCATGCAGTCCCGACCAGAACGACCGATAGCCGGTCGGTAGATCCGGCGAATCGCTCAGGGCAAATTCGAACAAGGCGGATTCGGCCGCCAACTGATTGAAACAGGGGGTCTCCACCCACGTGTTTCCGTAGGGACCGAGAAAGCCGGCGTTCAGCCGATCGATGACCAGAACAATGGCGTTTTTCATGGCAGGGTTGTACGCGCAAACCCGCCGGTTGGCAACCGGGAGGGATGGGGCGAAGTGCTGTTGCGGCTGGCATCGTAGCCGAATTCGTGAGAATTCGGACTCCGCACAGATCATCCGAATTCTCACGAATTCGGCTACGGGCGGAGGTGCGGTTGAGCCCGGCGTCGCGTCACAGCCAGCGATTCTGGCGATACCAGTCCGCGGTCTCCTGGATTCGTTGCGCCAAGGGGTGGGCCGGGCGGAAGCCGAGATCCCGTTCGGCAGCCAGCGGACTGCTGGCCCACGAATGGACATGGGCTTCCCGCATCTTGTCCCAGTTGATGATGTCGGCACGCTGACGAATTCGCGAAACGGCCTCGAACACCCCGGCCACCAGCCACGGGAACGGGTCCGCGAGATGCCAGAGGAACACGTGGCGACGTCCCAGCGCACGGCCGATCAGACCGCCCAGATCCGCGTAATCCGGATACTCGGCATCGCAGGCAAAGTAGTACCCGCTGGCCCGCTGGCCCTTGGGGGGCTGGTCGCCAGGTGGTTGCACGCGGGTGCCCCGTTCCGCGGCCAGGATCAGCAAGTTCACCAGATCCGCTGCATGGATCATCGACAACGGCGGCGGAGTGAGCGTGGGGATCACGTGAACGCCCAGCCGCGAGATCGATTGGAACATGGGATGCAGCAAGCGTCCCCAAGCCCCGAACACGATACCTGGCCGCAGGATGGTCACCGGCACGCGGTCGGCGAAACGCTCGACGGCCAGTTCGCCCGCTCGTTTGCTGTGGCCATAGTGCGAGACGGGCGCCGGCCGATCGGCCTCGGTGCGGACGCTTCCCCGCCGGCACGGTCCCGCCGCGGCCAGCGACGACACCAGCACCAAGGTCGGCGGCTCGGGCTGCAAGCTGCACGCTTCCGCCACACAGCCCGCCGCGACGGCGTTCACTCGCATCAGTTCCGCTTGGCTGAAGGCCTGAGTCAGCCCGGCGACGTGAAACACCCAGTCGCAGCCGGCGATCGATTCGCGCAAACCCGCAAGATCGGTCAAACCGCCATATCGCAACTCGGCCCCCGCCCTGCGGAGAAACCGAATCGACGACGTAGGGCGAACGAGACAGCGGACTTCGTAACCTCGCGCGACAAGTTCACGGACCAAATTCCGGCCGATAAACCCGCTGGCACCGGTAACAAACACTCGTTTCATCGCAAACGCCTCGAATCAACGCCCTCGGACCGCCAATACACCTCGATCGAAACCGACTTTCTCACTTCGGAAAAATCTCCTCGCTAGCTGGCGAGTCTTGGTATCTGGCGCGTCTTAGTATCTGGCGAGCGGTGGGCGTTAGCCCGCCGGTCTTCCGCAACATCCACAAGCCAGCAGCCAGGGAACCGGTGGGCTAACGCCTCAACGCTCGCCGCAGTAAGGCAATCGAAGTAGCCGAATGCGCGAGAATCCGGATCGAATAAGCGCATCGCATCTCCCGCATTCAAACTTTAGCTCACTTCCACGGAAAACATGCGTCCCAGACGCACCTCCAGCCGCTCACTCTCGACCTGGCGTGTTCAGTTTGTGCTTGTCAAGGCCAATTGGTTTTTTCCCGTTTCGGGCGAACGATGTCGCGCCAAATCCTCGCCGCTCGCCGGCGAGATCGTTAGGCTAGACGGCTACGAACGGCATCCGCCACCTACCTCTTTTTGAGCCCCACTGACCGAATCCTCGCCGCTTGCCGGCGAGATCGTTAGGCTACCCGGCCACGAACGAGGGGCTTCGAACCGTTCTCTCACTTGAAAATCCGACGGTAATTCATCTGCCGATTCTCAGCGTCGACGCATGCATCGCCTTGATGGGCTGAATTCCCGCTATTGTTTGTCGTGCCTGCACCCTTGTACCAACCCAACCGCCAGGGGACGGGGGCCGAACAGAAGACCATTCTACAGGAACAACCGGTTGTTCAGTGCTGTTGGCTACAACAAGAGCACTGAAGCCACCGGCGTCAGTTGGCGGGAGTTCTCCCGCCCTGAAGCTACTTGCAGCGCCAGCGGGTTTCCTGAAGGTGGATTTCTTGATTCGCCGTTCATCCAGGGAGTCGAGGAGATCGACTGGAGCGTCGGCCAGGTGCTCGACACGATGGCCACATTCGCCGCTTTGATCGGCACGAGCGCGCCGGACGATCGCAAGCTCGACAGTTACGACCGGTCGCCCGAGTTGCGGGGCACGGACGCCAGTCCGCGCAAGGAAATGTTCTACTGGACGCGAGTCGAACTGCATGCGGTGCGGTCTGGGCAGTGGAGACTGCACGTGAAGATGCGCGAACCGGCGGACTACGGCCGGGCGGTTGTTCCGGTCGAACCGGAACGGTACCACGTCGAACGCGATATCTCTGAGTCGTACAACCTGCCGTTGGACGACGAAGATCTCCTGCGTGATCGGCGTCTGCCGCAATCCCCAGGCTCATTCCATCGCGCGGACTTCGACGCCGCACACCAGGGGCTTTCGAAGACTGTCACCGTGGGACTGGAACGAGATTTCGACAACCCCGTCGGAATCGGCTTTTGTCTCCACTTCGGCGACAATCAGCCGGTTGCTGCCCGCGGCGCGATCGGCCACGTCAATCCTGCTGAGCACGCGCTGGCCCTGGACCATGACGTCGAATACCCGCTGGCCCGGGTTGATCGCGCGGGGTTCGGCGAAATGGAGCCGCAGCCGGTAGCCGATTTTGCCGTTCTCGGACTCGGTCGCCAGACCGCTGATCCGAATCCGCCGAATCCCTTCCACGCCCGAGGCTGCTACCCACCGGTGCCCACCTTCATCCTGCCGGATGATCGACGAGTGCTGGTGAAACCAGACGGCGTCTTCATCGGTTTCCACTTCGATGGGCACTTTGGGCGCCGGAACCACTTGGGGCGGATACTCGAGCCAGAGTGTCTCGCTGGTCCGATCCAGGCGACTGCCCGGGGCGCCGAAGTTCACTCCCACTCGCCGAATCGCGCCCGGTTCCGGGGCTGGCAGCGAGCTGTACGACCACATCTCGACCTCCGGCATGTGAACCAAGCCAAACGACGTCTGGTGCTGGTAACTGCACGAACACGTGCGCGTGTAATCGGGAACGTTCAGCACCCCGTCGGCGACCACCAGGTTGTTGGTGCAGCCGGGCCGGACACCGGGAACGTTTGCCGTGGTGGGCCACCCGTCCAGCTCGGCAAAGGCGGCAGCCCCCGAGCGAAAGAGCGCGAGGTGCCGGCTGAAGTTCTGGGTTCCGCAACGTATGGCCCCGATCCAGTTCCACGGGACCATTTGGCCGGTCATCGGGTGGCATTGGGTGAACAACCGACCGGTCCGCAGGTCTGCTGCACCTTCGCCGCTGCTGCCCACGACCTGCCCCAGGGCTTCGTGCATGCCCAAAGGCGCGCGGCGTTCGATGAGGGAATCCGCCCAGAGCAACTCGCCGGTTGCGCCCCGCAGTACCAGTAAGCGATCCTGCGGCTCGTCGGGCAACGCCGCGCGCCGCCCGGGATGCCCCGACTGAACCAGCGCGTCGTGCGTCACCGAGTACGAGAGGGATGTGCCGAACACGTCGTTGCGTAAGGCCCAAAGCACTTCGCCCGTGGCCAGGTCCATCGCCAGCACCTCGGGCTCGATGTCCAATTGAACGCCACGGCGATCCAGCATCTTGCGGATTTCCTCCGAGAGATGGTCGATCGCGAAAACCTTGCCGCCTCCGGCCGCGATCGCGTTATGGCGGAAACCATAGCGGGCTTGCTGAACCCATCGGATCGTGCCATCGTAGCGGTCCATCACCACAAGGAACTCGCTGGACGTCGCGTTCCAATTCCCCTCTCGACCTGGTTGCCGGTCGTCGAACATGTGCGGATAGGCGGTGGCGATCAGGCTGTCGCCCTCGTAGCGGATGTGCCCCCAGCGAAGCTGCCGGCCCTGCTGCAGCCGGGCCCCGTACGAACCGGGGATGCGCGGGGCGCGCGGATCGCGAATCTTCTGTCGCAACTCCTGCTGCGAGGGCATCTCGAACTCGGCCAACCGCTCGCCCGTCGCTGCATCCAGCCGCAGGCAGCGGTCGCGGTGGATCACGTAGATGCTGTCCGCGGCGGAAACCAACGGCGCCCCAATGAAGTTGGCGCCGGGATTGTTCGGAAAGTAGACCGTCCGGTCACCCAACGCCATCTCCTCCTCATGCTCCCAACTGGTGAAGTTGGCTCCTACCTGCGGCAACTCCGTCGCCCACAACTCGACGCCTGTGTACACACATCGCGAAAAGACGTGATTCGGGCCCAGCAGGATCATGCGGCCTTCGACCACGTGGGGAATCGGACCATGCAGATGCCTCGGAAGAGTCTTGTGATTCGGTTCGCTGCCAAACCACGCAATGCCCAACGGCGCCTTGACGCGGTCGTCGGGAGAATAGGCGCTGTTGGCTGCATCGGCGTATTGGTGCGTCCAGACGCCCGCGCCCGGTAGGGGGCCGGGACGGCGAAGCAACACAGCCGCCGAATCGTACGTCAGTTCGGCATTTTCCAGATCCGCCTGTTGCACAGCCGCAGCGAAGCTCTGTTGCTGCGCATCCTCCAAGACAAGTGCCGCGATTCCGCCGTAAGGCCGCAACGGATGAAACAGCGTCTTGGGGAACTCGGGACTCGATACATCGCCCACCGACTCGGGAGCCTCCGCGACGATCAGGCTTGCCACGTACGGCGGCAGGCGGTGGCTGGCCGCATCGCCCTCGTGCGCGACGATCCGCGAGCCGTAAAGCCCGGCCCGCGCGTACCGTTCGCGCAGCTCAGCCACCTTTGACGGATCGGGTTCGAAGACCGTGTAGTGCATGTCCGATTGGGCGAGCAGTTCCTCCAGCAGCCTGCCGGTAGCGGCGCCGAGGACCAATCCGAAGCCGCCGCGCACGTCGGTCTGCTCCAGGATCCGCTCCGTTCGCTCGACCCATCGGTCGTCGGCACTCTCGATCGGCTCGGGGCGCCATTCATGCACGGTCGTCTCGCGCGGCTGAGATCCGAAACAATAGATGCTGCCTTCTTCGGTGACCACCAGCAGCCGGTCCCTGGCGGCGATCATGCTGAACACCGTGCCTTCGACGCGATGGGTCCATCGCACGTCAGGCTTCTGGCGGATGTCGTCAATCTCGATAGCAAAGATCCGGCCGCCATCGCCGCTGCCGTAGAGCATCGAGCCGGCTTGGACATGCAGCCGCTGGATCCCTTCGAGATCCGCAGTCCACAGTGATTGCAGATCGTAGAAGTCGCGGATTGTCCCGCTCTCGAGCCGCCCGCTGATGGTCGTGGACCGGTTCATGGCGTCTCGTGGCGACTCGGGGATCGGCCGCCCGCGGCGGTCGTGCGCCGCCCGGGGTGCCTGGAGCTTGTCAGTCGGTGCCAATTGCGAGGCATAGGCGTGGATGCGTCCTGCGGTGGGCTCGACGCCTAGAAACGACTGCTGACTGACCAGATCCACGTGTACCGATCCGTATTGGGCTCCGTCGACCACGTGATACATATCCGTCACGTATCGGTCCCGCGTGTTGAAGAACCAGTCGCCCTGGGAGAACACCTGGTGGCCCCCGGCAGCTTTGCCCGTGGCGCTTCCGGCGACGTGAAAGTACAATTGGTTGCCGGTGCGGCGGTCGAAGACGGCAGGTACGGTGCGGCCGCCCGGCACGATCAGCCGGTCGCCGGCCACGACCAGATGCCCTTGCGGCGACACGCCGCCGAACGAGAAGTAGCTCTTCGAGTCCTCGATCAGGTCACTGGAGCCGCCCGAATTCATCCAACGCACCTCCGCTGTTTCGGCATCGATGGCATATAGGAAAACGCCTTCGTTCGGCCAGATGCCCGCGGCAAAGTACAGCGTTCCGTCGGCGATCACCGGCCCGCCTCGCACAGGCCACAGGCTGATCAACCGCCGATTGCCCAACACCATGCGGTTGTTCGGCGCGGCGCGGAACCGCCAGATCTGCTGGCCGGTCGCAGTATCCACACAATGTACGCAGCCATCGTCCGAACCCGCGTACACGCGTCCCCGCCACACCAGCGGAGCAAGCCGCACCGGACCGTCCGTCCAATACTGCCAGCGCATCTCCCCCGAATCCAGGTCGTAGGCCGTCAGGGTGTCGGTGGTCATCGAAGCGACGAACATCAGGCCGCCAGCCACCACAGGCTGGTACGAAGCATCGAACGCCAGTTTCTCGAAATCATCCTGCTGCCGCGGCCAGGCGCGGCGCGGCGGAGGCAACTGACGCATCCAGTGCAGATGCAGTTGGTCAGCCAACTGATGCGGTGTGGAAGCCGAGCGGCTCGAGTCGTAGCGATACATGGGCCAATCGTGCGCGGCCGGGATGGCGTCCCGCGTCGCTTGCACCTCGGCCGCCGGCAAGTTGCCGCTTTGGCCCGCCAACGCAGCGGCGGCCAGCACGAGAAACCATCTGACAACAACTCGCTTCGACATGCAAAATCCTCCCCTGTCCGTGCATCGGAACACGCCACTCCCCACTCCTTCAGCCCGCTACCGGCCGGCAACGGTGCCCTGTCGCTCGCACTCTTTCAATCGTCTTCGTCTTCCTCCTGATCGAGCGTCGGCCGTTCCCTGCCGGTCTTCTTGGATAGAACGACGTCGAATTCGTTCTGTTTCCCCGCGACGACCTCGACCTCCATCACGTCGACTTCCGAGTTGACCGCGCACGGGCAAGAAGCGTTGGCCTGGCCCTCCATCCAGCCCACACGAACCCGGTGCTTGCCGACCACGGCTCCGTCGTTCTTGCCGTACGTGGACACCTGGAACGCACCGTCAGCCCCGGCTCGGCCGATCCCCTGTTTGCCGGCCAAGGCACTGGTGCCCTCGCCCAGCGGCTCGAAAAACACCAGGATATTGCCCACCGGCTGTCCTTCGCAGACAACCCGGCCCGTCACTTTGGCCGTGGCAAAATCGCCGCCGCCGCCGCAACCGGACAGAATCACCGCGGCCAAGATTGGCACACAAGACATGAATAGACGCATCACAGCAAAATTCCTCGTTTCTTTGAAAGCGGGTTGGTGCGTTCGCACGAGTGCCGGCAAGACGGCCCACAACTAGAACTGGCCGATGGTCTCGCCATCGTTCTTTCCGTGAAGATTGCAGTAGGTCTGCATCGAAATGTTCTCGCTGATGAATCGGACCGTCCCGTCACAGAGAACAAACTGGGCTCCACCGGGATGCCAACCGAAGGCGCAGTCGTCGCTGATCGCCTCGTCCATGCGGGCCGGCGAGCAACCGCAGTTGATCGGGGCGCTGGTGCGCCCGTTGATTCGAACCTGCTCGTCCGAATCGAGTCCGCCGATCCAGACCGGCCAGTCGTCGACCTCGCTGCCGTCGTCGAAGACGTACGAAGACTCGCTCACCATGATCGTGTTGCTCAGCCCGTCGAGGATATCGCGAAATCTGGTGCATTGAGGGTTCTCGCTGAGCTTGTGGAGAACCCCGTTGTCTCCCCAGCAGCTTCCGCCCGCCCCCTTGTAGTCGTTCGTCGCATAGCCGACATACAGATTGACGAAGCTGGAGGGTCCGTCCTGCGGACGAGCCCCCCCTGGCTTGAAGTTCCCCGGAACGTCATAGGTGGGCGGAACGATGTTCGGAAGGGCCGAAGAGGGGCAGTCGTACACGGGGACGATCGTCTCGCCCCCCGGCCAGACATGTTTGGAAGGGTTGGCCGCCGCGTAGTTCCTGAAGACTCCGTACTGATTACCATTCGGGTTGACCAGGTCATAGAGTCCTTGTTGCTCGATATACGGAAGCATCGCGCAGGCCCAGCCGAAACCCTGGTCGGCGTATGAACTGCCGCCCCCACCTCCCGACCCGCTAAAGCCTCCGAGAATCGCCGGCGGCATCACGCCGAAAGTATCCACATAGTTGTGCATACCCAAGCCAATCTGCTTGAGATTGTTCGAACACTGCGACCGCCGCGCCGCTTCCCGAGCTGCCTGGATCGCCGGCAACAGCAGCGCCACCAGAATTCCAATGATCGCGATAACCACCAGCAACTCCACCAAGGTGAAGCCGCCGGAACGACGTGAATACAACATCTTGCTCTCCTCTGGTAATCAAAAAAGAAACTAGAGCACCCTGCCGGGTGAACTTTCCATGATCAACGTGCCTGTGCGCGTGGCTTATGACGCTGCTATGACACCTCTTCCCAGTCTCCCACGAACCGCCAAACAAGCGGCGCTGCGGCCAAATTGATGCGTTCCTCCCGCACCTCCTGGCGTCTGGCCAGCGATGCCGCCGAAACGTCGCAATTAGACTTCGCTGGCCGCCCATTGTCGGCAGCAAGATGAAGGCGGAATGAAGGGACGATGAAATTCAAATGAAGGTCTTGAAAACGACCAAATCGATGGCGTCGGGCGTGCAACGCGCGGCAAAGCCCCCCACGGGATGCCTCAGAAGCTGCGGAAGTTCGGATACCGCACGCAAATCAGCGGCAAGTGGCATAGTGGCGGGACGCCCAAGCATCGACCGCTGGGATAAGGCTACGACGCCAGTTGCGGCTACCTGCACGGGCAGATCGAGCGGTATACGCACCGCTACAAATTCGGCGAGCACGTCACACGGCACCGCAACGACTAGTTCGCCGACGAGCCCGCAAGGGGAACCGCGTTATTGGCCCTTCTCAACCAAATGGCCGACAGCGACCAGTAGCGGGATTCGTGAGAATTCCGAGAGGACAGCCGTAGCAGGATTCATGAGAATTCCGACTCCACGGAATTTGCCTCCGTCGACCGATGTTCACAACCGACGATCGACCTCGCACGGAAGGTCCGCAAACGAAGGGATTCAGGCGAATTTGCCGCGGCGGGTAGGAACTCGTCGACCGCTGGCCTAAACTACGGATCGGAAGTCGAGGCTGTCCCGCCCGAATTGGGACTTTGCCGCGGACTGAGGAGATCGATGCCGTGAAACAACCGACTTGTTCCTTCGCAGAAAGGCTTGCTATGAAACCGCTCGGATTCACCTTGGCGCTGCTTGCGCTGGCTTGCGCACAGACCATCGCCGCCCAGACGCGTCCCAACATCGTGCTGATGATGGGCGACGACCACGGTTGGGAGGAGACCGGTTACAACGGGCACCCGCATGTGAGGACGCCGGTGCTGGACGAGATCGCCGCGACCGGATTGCGTTTCGACCGTTTCCACGCGGCGCATCCGAATTGCTCGCCGACGCGGGCGAGTTTCCTCACCGGCCGCCATCCCAACCGGATGGGCACGTTCGCGCCGGGCTGGTCGTTCCGGCCCGAGGAGATCACGATCGCACACGTGCTCGGCCAAGCCGGCTACCGCTGCGGGCATTTCGGCAAATGGCACGTGGGCGCGGTCAAGGCCGATTCGCCGGTCAACCCCGGCGCGATGGGGTTCGACGAGTGGGTGTCGCACGACAACTTCTTCGAGCTGAATCCTTCGCTCTCCCGCAACGGCGGACCGCCCGAAGTCTTTCCGGGCGAAAGCTCGGAAGTCGTCGTGAACGAGGCGATCCGTTTCATCGACCGCGCCCGGCAGGCGGACAAGCCGTTCCTGGCCGTCGTCTGGTTCGGCTCGCCCCACGAACCGTACAGCGGTCTACCGGAAGATCTGGCGCTGTACGACGACTTGCCCGCGAAGTACTCGAAGCCGGTTCGTCTGACGTCCAATGAAACCGGCGGCCAGGTGACTCGGCCCCAAGGCGAAGTGCTGCGCGAACGGTACGCCGAGATCACGGCGATGGACCGCGCGATCGGCATGTTGCGCAAGCACCTTGCGGCACAGGGACTTCGACAGGATACGCTGTTGTTCTACTGCGGCGACAACGGCACGTCGGGGGACGCGGCGCTCGGCTTCCCGCACCGCGGCGTCAAGGGCCAGGTCTACGAGGGCGGCACGCTGGTCCCGGGCCTGGTCGAATGGCCGGCGCGGATTTCCCGGCCGCAAAGCACCGGCGTCCACGCCAGCACCAGCGACCTGTTGCCGACGCTGTGCACTCTGGTCGGCCAGCCCTTGCCGGACCGTCCGCTCGACGGCATCGATCTCGCGGCGGTCTTGGATGGCCAGGTGACCGAGCGGCCCAGTCCGCTGTTCTTCTGGGCCTACAACACCGGACGTCTTCGCGGCGCCGAACTGCAGCCGTGGATCGATCCAGAACTGCAAAAGGGCACGACGCCGCTGGTCAAGCTGATGGGCACCAAAGCGACTCGGGACTTCACCAATTACCGTCACCCGGTCATCACGGACGACGACTATCTCGGCCCCCGCGCGATCATCGACGGACGGTTCAAGCTGGTCGTTCACGATCAGCGCAGCGGCGACGTCCGGCGGGAATTGTTCGATCTCCAGGCCGACCCGTCCGAAAAGACCGATTTAATCGAAGACCAACCGGCCACCGCCGAACGGTTGCAGGCGAAACTTCGCGCGTGGCAGGGGTCCGTCTTGAACAGCCTGACTGGCGCGGACTACGCGGAATGAGGGCGGCAGCGGCGTTTGCGTTGAACGACGTGCCCGATCAAGAGTTTGCTTGTAGTGCCGCCTTCAGGCGGACCGGAAGGGTCGGCTGAAGCCGGCTTATTCACGAAGTGCTCCGCGGGGCCGTAGTACAGGCTGCCAGCCTGTATTTGGGGAACACAGGCAAGCTGCCTGTGCTACAACTCGCCCCCGTAAATAATCCGTGCTAAAGCCAACCCTACCAGCCGTGCTCGCTGCCATGCGTCCGGCAAGGGTCGGCTAAAGCCAACCCTACCAACGCGCGAAACCTTCGGCACGGGCACTATCCGGCGCCGAGGCCTCGGTCGAAGGCGTCCTGGTCGCGGTGGTATAGGGCCAGGAGAGACTCGAAGGCCTCGGGGCTGACCTTCCAGGCTTCTTGGCCTTCGATGTGCGCGTTGGCGTGGTGGACGAACAAGCGGTACAAGAACTTGAACAGGTGGCGGGGCGTGCGGAGACTCCGCAGGGCTTCCAACAAGCGCCGGTCGCTGACCCCTTCGTCGAAAAAATCCCGCAGTCGCGGCTTGGCCCCGTCGATGGCACATGCCTGCAGCCGGGCGTTCGCGACGTCGTACAGCGCTTCGCCCGTCCATTCGAACGCAGCCACCATGTTCTGCTTATCCAGACGGGCCCGCTGGTAGAAGTCGCGGTCTTCGCGCTCGATGAACCGCGTCAATTCGATCGGCGCCATGATCTTCAGCCCCATGCCGGGGTGCTTCAGGAACTTGTTGTCCAGCATCGGCCACAGCAAGGCCTTCATCAGATCGGCCGAGCCGTTGATCAGATGCGGCTCGTCCAAGCGGTCGACCAGCACAATGATGCCTTGGAAGCCGAACGCTTGCAGGATGCCCTGCAGCTTGAGCAGCATTTCGTAGCGGTCGTCCGTGCTGTCCTTGGTCGGCAGCGGCTGAGCGGCCAGTTCGGACCAGGTGAAGTGCATCAGCACGTGCCGCAACGATTTGGCGTCCCGGTTGCTCAGCCGCATCTGCTTCAAGATGCCGCGGGCCAGGCGGAAACAACGCCACCATTGCCACAGCCACGGCGCCCAAGCTGCGGCGACCGGGATCAAGAACATCCAGAAATACGAGAGGGGCGGCGCCATGCCGTACACCGCGAGCAGGATCATCAGCGCCACCACGGCCACCGTCCCCCCGATGCCGATCGCCAAGTTCCGATAGCTGGGCAGCGCCGAGAAACGCAGACGGCGGCGAAGCTGATGCCAACGGTCCCGGAACGTCGTGGCCGTCGATTGGTCGTAGCAGGCGGCAAGCAGCAACAAGTCGCGGGCCTGGTGATGGTCCAATCCGTCGACGGCGTTCTCGGCCAAGTCGGCCTCGACGTAGGGACTCGGTTGCCGGGCATGGAGAATCCGGTCGACCAATCCGGTGACGCCCAGCACGAGGATCGCGTCCATGTGGTCCCACAGCTTCCATTCCTTCAGCACGCGGTCGGCCCGGCGGCGCTGGCGGCTGCCCAGCTTGTCGCGGAAGCGGTCCAAGAACGGATTGAAGTCGTCGTACTGGATCACGAACAACCGCCGGTCGGCGTGCTCGCGATTGTGTTGACGCAAGTGTCGGGCGACCTGCAAACGCAGCGCGGTCTTGCCGGCGCCTTTCTCGCCGAACACGATCGACGTCGACGGCTCGCTGGGATCTCCGAAGATCTTGTCCCAGGTGGGATGGTACGTGCTGGAGATGCAGTGCTCCTTGAACACCAGATCGGATTGGGCGTCCTCCTCGGCGAACGGATTGCGGGCGACGCCGTGGTGGTCAAGGAACTGTTGGATCTTCATCGCGGGTTCACTTCACTTTCAGGCTGTTCAGCATTTCCAGGAACGCTTTTTCGTTGGCGGCCACCGTGGCCTGGGGCCCGTAGAACTTGACGAAATACTGCCCCCGCTTCTCGGTCGTGATGATCGCGCCCAGCACTCGGTAGTTCTCGCGCAACTGGGCCGGCGCGAACGGACCTAGCTGGTCCCTGTAGGTGCCGCCCAAGTCGACCAGGTGGACAGTCTGGCCCGCAATCTCCTTCTTCTCGGTCTTGTTGCGGTTGGTCTCGGTGAACTGGCCAACCCAGCGATCGATGTTGGCCTGGACCGTGCCGCCGGCGCCCATGACCGTGCAGCGACCGTCGTTTTTGTCGCCTTCGACCGCCGGGACGGCGAACTCGGCTTCGACAATCCGCACGCCCGGTTCGCGTTTGACCCAATCGGCCGGCGCTTGCATGGTGATGTTGCCTTCGGAAACCGAGACGAGCGCGCCTTCGTCGGCGGCCCGGACCTGCGTCGCGACAACGGTCCACAACAGGGTCGCGGCCGAGACCGCTGCGAGAACACGAAATGCGTACATGTTGCTGAGACTCCTTGTCCGCCGCGGCTACCGCGGCAGTCGAAAGAAATGTTCAAGAGTTGTTGATCACCCATACCAGCATGATCAGCAGGGCGACACTCATCAAGCCCAACACGACCACTGTGGTGACGGCCAGCGCCAACGAGTTCTGGCGGCGAGGCGCGTAACTGCGCGTGCTTGCCGCCGGGGCGGGAGCGCTGGGAGCATACGCGACCGGCGCCGGGGCTGCGAGGGGCGCGGCGACGGCGGCTCGCAGGTACGGAAACACCGCGCCGCCGTTGCGCCAGTCGTCCCACCCCTCGCGCCACACCATCGAATCGGCGCTGATCCGGCCCTCGCCGATCCATTTCCGCATCACATCGCCCCGTGCCGGCCCGTACTGGCCGCCGGACGGCGGGCGAACATACCAAACGGCCTCCGGCGCTTCGTCGATCGGGTCTTGGACCACCGGCTGCGCGGCGGCCGGGATCGGGGCCGGTGCCGCCGACGCCGGACGAACCGGAGTGGTCGGCGCGCTCGCCATCACCGGCGCGGCCGTGGGCACCGTTGGCGCATAGGCCGCAGCGGGCACTGTCGGCACTGTCGGAACAGACGGAGCCGGACGCGGGCTGAAACTCGGCGAAGTCCAAGCCGCCGGTGTGCCGGGCGGACCCAAGTGCGGCGTACCGGTCCCCTCGGCGGGCGACCGGCTGACATCCACCGGCTGACTGGGCAGTGCGGGCATGGTGAATCCCCCCAGCCCCTCGCTGCCCGACCCCGCAGTCGGTGCGTCATCGGCCACCGCCGCACCACCTTTGACAAGCTGGCTCTCCAATGGGATGTCGAGACCTCCACCGCATTGCGGACAAACGCCCCGTTTTCCCGCCAAGAAGGACTTGACGTTCAGCTTGTGGTCGCAGTTCGGACAGTAGAATCGGATACCCATAACTTTTGATTATACTGGTGCCCGGCACGTTGTGAAGATTGCGACGGATTCGTAGCACAGGATGCCAGCCTGTCGTGTCTCGCTCTGTGGGATATTGAAGGGATTGCGAAGAATCGAATGGATTCGAGCACAGATTTAGGTACATTTTCGGGCACGGGCTGACAGCCTGTGCTACGCGGAGGATGGAAAGGGCGAATTTTATGGCAAAGCAGGATGACGAAGGCCACGAGGGACCCGTTGAAATTCCCATTGTCGGCGAACTTTCGGAGAATGAAGGAGACGTGTGCGAAAAGCTGCTGAGCGTGCCGCCGGGTGGCGAATGCGTTTTGTACTTCGATTGTCCCGGAGGCAGTTCGTATACGGCGATCTCGTTGTTGACGCTGATTGCGATCCGCGATTTGCGGGCGACGGGCATTGTGACCGGCGAATGTTCGTCGGCGGCGCTGTGGCCCTTGGCCGCCTGCCGCAGGCGACTGGTGACGCCGTACAGCGTGCTGCTGTTTCATCCGATGCGATGGCAGAGCGAGGAAGCGGTTCAATTACCCGAGGCAGCGGAGTGGGCGCGTCATTTCAGCCAACTCGAGGGCGAGATGGACGAGTTGCTGGCGGCGTTTCTGGGCATTCCGGACGACGAATTGGCGGTCTGGATGCGTCCGGGGCGCTACATCAGCGGTCGAGAATTCGCCGAAGCGGGCTTGGCAGAATTGGTAGACTTGGTCAGCCTTGCCAAACCGCCAAGAGCAAAGAAGAAGCGGGCGACGCGCTGAAATCGCGTAGGGCGGCAGCGTCGTTCAGCGCGAGCAGTCGTCCGAACGGCGCGATGCGAGAACGGGACTATCGATACAACTCGTGACAGCCACTGCACGACTGGCCGATTTGGCCGACCGCCGTGACAGCTCGGTCGTACTCGTTCGACTTGATCGCCTCGATCAGCGACTTGGCGGCCGTGGACATGCTGTCGCACCACTGGTCGTAGTCGTCGTCGCCAGCGTCCATCATGCCGTCCTGCTTTAGCACGCGGCCGATCGCCGAAATCATCTGGGCTTCGCGAAGGAGCTCTTCAACGTTTGATCGAAAATCGCCTTGGTTCGCCGTCTTGGGCTGAAGTTGCTCTTGCAGGGCGATTTCCAGCCGCTGCATCAAAGGTGCTCGATCACAAACGCCCGCCCAGTTCTCGCGCGGCTTGCCCTCGGGCAAATTCACCGAACCGCCACCGATCGCATCCTCCAGATCCAACTTGCGCAGTTTTGCTTCGTTATACGCCTGATCGGAGCCGGTCTTGCAGTTGGCCGCGGCTCGAGCGAACGCTTGCCGCATCGCGGCGCTCGACGATTTCCACCTTACGTCCCCATCGAATTCCTCGATGATGCCGAACAACATCGCCAGGACCGAGAAGTGGCGACGGCAGTGGTTGTAGTCGCCGCTGCGGAATTGGTTGGGGGTGGTCACCGCTCGGTCAACCTGCAGCTTGATCGCCTTGATTTCGTCCTCCAGCGACGACGCCGCGATCCACTGCGACCAGCCCGAACCCGGTGCGGGAACGGGTGTGGCGGGCGCACCCGGCGACGTTGGCACCGCGGGCATGCCGCCGGGTGCGAAGGCGGGAGCGACACCGGGCGAGGTCGGACGACTTCCCTGGACTGCGTCGCGGAAGACGTCGCTGAAGAAAATGCCAGCCGTCTCCCGCGGATCGAACTCGGGTGGTCGCACTCGTTTGCGAGCCGGAACACCCTGCGCGAACAAGGTCGCCGCCGAGATCAGCCAGACGGCCAGCACCAACTGAGACTTGGTGACCGGACGCCCAACGAGGCGAGCGGCGCGATGAGTTCTCGACGCGTTCATTCAAGTACCCAAGAGAAACTGCCCAGGGTGCTTCCCAGGCGGCATCGCCGTCGTCTACGCTTGGAAGGAACTGCCGCAGCCGCAGGTCTTCACGGCGTTTGGATTGTCGAACGTGAATCCGCGTCGTTCGATGCTGTCGTACCAATCGATCTTGGTGCCGTCCAGAAACAGGGCGCTCTTCTTGTCGATCACCACATCGACCCCGTGGCAATCGTACTTGGTATCCATTTTGTCGTCGTATTCCTTGTCGAAGCCCAGCCGGTAGTTGAACCCGCTGCAGCCGCCACCGGCGACGCCGATACGCAAGAACATATCTGCTTCCAGCTTCTGCTCTTCCTTCACTCGCTTCACTTCAGCAGCCGCCTTTTCAGTCAATTCGATCGACATAGCTCTTTGTTCCCTCCGAAACCGATTCGAGTAATTTACGCACTACCAGTTGTGGAAATTATACAAATCCTTTGCCCGAGGGAAGACGCGGTGATGGCGAAACGCCAACTTTTTCCTTTTTGGACGACGTTGCGGGACGTCTCGCTGAGCGATGCTTCCCCCCGGATCTGCTGGCCACGTTGGCCGAGTGGTTCCCGAATGGCCCTTGGCGCACGTTTCGGGTGACTGATCGAGTCGTAACGTAACGGCCGGTCGGATACGATATTGGTGCCGTCGAGTCCTCGGTCGTAGGATGCGCATACGGTGCGTGCGTCCACCATTCGACTGTGAAGTGAAGGAGATGACGATGCATGGGATCCTGCGTGCAACCACATTCGTGACGCTTGCGTCTTGGCTTTCGATCCACTGTGCCGGCGCGGCCGCCGCGGCGGTCGAGGATGCCGGCGAGCCGTTTGTGTCCGCCGCGCGGGCGTTTGCTGACGCGGTGCTGGCGAACGGGCAAGACCGCTACGGCGCGCAGAAGACGCCGCTGTTCGTAGACGGGCTGGAAGTCGAATCGCTGGAACCGGCGCGCTGGCAAAACAGCGGGCAGGTTTGGATCCTGTCCAACTTCGCCAGCCAGCAACCGCTGTTTCGCTTGTTGGACGGATTGACCGGATTGACCGGGGATACGAAATACCGGCAAGCGGCCGAGGAGGCGGCAGGTTACGCTTTGGAGCACCTCCGGACGCCCAATGGACTGTTGTACTGGGGAGGCCATTTGGCCTGGGATCTGGAGACGGAGAAGCCGGTCGGGCAAGGTGCGGACACGCACGAACTGAAGACGCATCAACCTTACTTCGAGCTGATGTGGCGGGTGGATCCCCAGGCCACTCGGAAGCTGATGGAGACCATCTGGGCCGGCCACGTGCTGGACTGGGCACGCTTGGACTACAATCGGCACGCCAACGCCAAGAAGCTCGTCCGTCCGCGGTGGGACGCGGACTTTCAGGAAGACATCGAGGTTCCGTTCCCGGCCGAGGGCGGACACTTGTCCTTCGCCAACGTCACCCCGCCGCTGTTGCGTGCCGGGACCATGCTCGCCGTGCTGGGTGATGACGGCGAGGCCCTGACTTGGACGCGGCGGTTGTTACACCGCTGGCAGCAAGGCAAGGATCCGAGCACCGGCCTGAGCGGCGGCCAATTGAGTTATCGCGCGGAAGACCGTGCTCAGGATGCGCTGGGGCACGTCCACCCTGCCATCAACGAAGCCAAGATCGTGGCCAGCTATCATCAGACCTCGCGTTACCACCATCTGCCGCTGGCCCAGATGCAAGCCGGCGAAGCGTTGATCGCGGCCGGCGGCGATCGGGCACGGCAGGGCCGCGAGTTCATCGACTGGGCGCTGGCCGACCTGGCCATCTACGCCCAGCGCAGCTACGATCCGGCTTCGGGTACGTTCCCTGCGCGGATGACCGACGGCACACTCTTGCGCTGGCGGGAAGCGAAGTCGGGATACTATGTTCCCGAGTCGTTTGCCCCGTTGGCGCCGGACGGCGTCTTGCTGTGGACCTACGCCACGGCCTGTCGGCTGGGCAGCCAGGAAGTACACTGGCACATGTCGCGGGGAATTGCCAAGGCGCTGGGCTTGGGCGACATCGGCGAACGCAACGGCGTGCGCGCGTTGCATCACGGGACGGACCAGGACGGTTGGCACGTGATCTACGCCCTGCTGGAACTGCACCGTGCCACGGGCGACCGTCAGTTCCTGCTGTTGGCCCGCCGCGTCGGGGAGAATGTGACGAAGCTGCAGACGCCCAGCGGCCTGTTCCCGCGACCAGGCCGCACATACGCACGGACCGGGGATGAAGCCCCCTTGGCCTTGTTGCACCTGGCGGCCCACTTGGCCGGACGTTCATCCGTTTTGCCGCCCCCGGCACTCGACAGCCGTTTCTTCCATTGCGAGTACCACGGCCCCTTGGCGCCGCACCAGCAGAAGCGGGCGGACAAACGCACCTACGACCATCTGGTCTACTACGGCGGCCCCTGAATGCCGCGTGGTTGTTGGTTGCGGGGCGGCGCTCGAGCCAAACGGCCGGGCCGCGCTTAGGGCGCTGCCTCGGCCTTCAGGTCGCCGATGGCGAATTGGACGCCCGCCAGCAGGTGTTGCAGGAACATCGGGTTCCAATACGTAGCCGCGTCGTGGCCGAGCGTCGTGTAGAACACGCGACCATCGCCTTCGTTGCGAACCCACGAAATGGCATAGTCCTTGTCGGGCCGCTTGCCGGGATCCTCCATGCGGTCCAGGTCCAGGCTCAGCAGCACGTGCAGGTTCTCCCGTGAATACGGCTCGCGGAAAATGTAGATTTCGTCGCGGATTTCCCACGGCTTGCCCGCAAAACAGGCGTTGACAGGATGCCGAGGATCTTCGACGCGGATCGCCACCTGCTGGTGGATGTGTCCGCCGTAGAGCCCGCCCAGCATTTGGCCGTATTCCGGCCAAGGGCGAAAAGCTGCGGTCGCCGCGTGGATGCCGATCAGTCCCTTGCCGCCGCGAACGAACTCCAGAATGCTCTGCTTGACCGCCGCGTCGAATTGTTCGGCGGCGGTGCGCTGCTGATCGTCCAGTTGCTGAAGATTGTCAGGCAGAAACGGAGCGTTTTCATGGATGTTGTTCATGACCAGTGCGTCGAAAGTCGGCAACCGGTCGGCCAGCAGCAGGCGCGGATCGTCGCTCACCGTCGCCTGGAACGCGCCGGTCTTTTCGCCGAGGATCTCCAACGCCCTTTCCGCGAACGGATTGGGCTGGTGGGTCCAACTGCGGCCCCAGACCAGCACTCGGCGCGGCTTGCCCGGCTTGGCCGGTGCGGTGTCCGGTGCGGCAGCACGAATCTGCTCGATCTGTTCCGCCGTCGGATCGGCGACGTTCTTGGCTTGCATGTTCGCGGCGCGGACCTCGGCGGCCGTCGGACCGGGCTGACGCATCGAGGGGCGATCCGGCCGCGGGGCCGTCGGCGCGGGCAAGTCGCCGGTCGCGAACTGGATCGCGTCCAGGTAGAAGCTCAGCAGGTCCTGGTGCCAGAACAATTCCGTGCGGTGCCCGAACGACGTGTAGAACACGCGGCCTTGGCCGAAGTCCTTGACCCAGGCGAGCGCGAAATCGCCGTCGGTCCGCTGAATCCAGCGCACGCCCATATTGGTTCGCTCGGTGTCCAACGAGATCAGGACTCGCACCTGGCTGCGGTCGTACGGCTCGCCGTATTGATAGATCTCGTCCGCCAGTCGGTACTGCGGGCCGCCGAACGCCCGGACCAGCGGATGATCGGGCTCCTCGATCCGCAGTCCGACCTCCTCGTTCCACGGATGGCCCGTGAACGTCCCTCCCAGCAACTGCCGGAACTCGGGCCAATGGCGGTTGGCGCCGATCGCAAAGTGGATGGCCACCAACCCGCCGCCGTTGCGGACGTAGTCCAGCAGGCTGGTCCGCAGGATCTGTTCGACCGCTTCTGCTCCGGTGCCGGCTTGACGGAACTCCTCCCGCTGCAAGTCGTCGTCGGTCGGCGTGATCCACGATCCCGATGTGTTGTTCAGCACGATCGCGTCGAACCGCTTGAGATTCTCCGGCAGGAACATCGCCAAGTCGTCGCTGACCACGGGCGCAAACGCGCCGCTCTTCGTGCCCAGCGCTTCGAGCGCGCTGGTGCCGTACGGGATGCAGTATCCTTTGTGCGGATCCTTGGGCATCAGGTGGGCCGGCGTGTTGAAGATCAAGACGCGGCGCGGTGCCTTGGGCGCCACCGTCGGTTTCTCCGGCGCCGCCTCGTGGATCTGCCGCGCCCGGTGCGCCGGAATCTCGTCATCGCAGCGCGCGGGCTGCAGCGTTGCCAGGACGGAGATGGAAATCCACACGATCGCGCATGCCCAGGCTCGATTCATCGCAGTATGCTCCTTGGGGTAGGGAGTGTGTCTCGCAATCGCCAGCGTTCGCGGCCGACATCAGCACCATCGTAACTTGGAAACACGACTCCGTCCAAGGGAGCTTCGAAGGCGGAGAGCCTCGCATGCCGGGGCGTCTGGGCGCGATTCGATGGAGGACAGAGTATCATTTGCGGGAGGAAACGATTTCCTCCGCTTCGGCGATCTTGGCGATGGTTTCCGGCTCTGGGCGGGGTAAGCTTGGGGCTGGTGTTCGGGTAGCGACGTGGAGGATTGATGTGATGCAGGAGCAAACAATTCGAGAATTCGCAGTGGTTGGCGAGCGTATCGCTCGAACATCCTGGGCGGTGATCATCGCGGTTGCATTTCCGTTCGTGCTGGCGGCGGAGACGGTCGATGTGCGCCCATCGGCGAACGCCGTCTCGGTATCGCGCGGGGATCTGAGCTTGTCGTATGACAAAGCGGGACGCGGGCTGGTTTCGTCGGTGCGGCATCGGGGCACCGAGGTGGGACGAGCCCGGCCCGAGAGCGGCTTGTTGGCCTCGCTGATCGTCGCCGACGGAGAGCGTCGCCCGCTGGAGCCGATTCGGGGGCGGTCGGTTCGCGCGGAAGTGACGGTCAGCGAAATATCGGCTGCGCGGCAGGAAGGTGAAGCCGTGGTCACGATCGCTGGGATCGCAGCCTTTGCCGGGATCGGCGAGGCCGAGTTCCGAGTGACGGCGCGCACACCGGACGAGGGTCCGGCGATGGTTGTGTCGGCCGAGTTGGACTTGCCCGAGTCGGCGCGGCGGCACCAACTCGAATCGTTCGGCGTGGCGGTGCCGTGGGACTTGAACCTTCATCCCAGCTCGGTAATGAACTCGCGGGGCGACCGCGAAACGGCTGCGGCCGTGATCCTGCCGCGATTCGGCTCGCCGGTGCCCGAGGTGCGTTGGCTGGTCGCCCAGCAAGACGATACAAGTGTCTGGGGACCGATGCTCTGGACACTGGCCGGGGTGCGGCAGATCAGTCCCGCTTCGATGCAGGTCTGGCAAGCCTGGGGACCGAACAACCCGATGTTCGTGCTCCAGCAGCACGAGGTCCATCCCGGTTGGCTGGCGGTGGCCGACGCGCGAACGGTGGTGGCCGCCGCGATGCCCGGCATCCAGCAGATCGCTCCGGCGGAAATGTTCGTGGACAGCCGCTCGCGAGTGCTGAATCTCTGCTTCCAATCGCCGTATTGCCGACCGCGTTCGTTGGATGGGACCACGACGCTGCGGGCTGGACCGGCCTATGTGTTCGTCGAAGCCGCCGAACCGAACACGCGCAAGGCCGAACAGTATCGCGATCCCAAGGCTCGGCCGGCGCTGGCGGCCTTGGGGGACCACGTGGCAGACCTGCCGGCGACGAAGTGCAACCTTGCGGCGCTGACGCTGGTCGAGCCCGTCTGCCGTCCCGACGCGGCGCCGACGCCCGACGACCCGGAATTCGCGTCGAGCGAACCGGCGCGGTTGGATCACGTGGACCTTTGGATCGACAATCCCCACGGGATCGACTTGGATGCCGCGTTCGTAACGCGGGGAGTGCCGCTGGCTCGCGGAACGCTGCGCGACGCGAACAAGCCCGTTCTGCGGGACGAAGCGGGAAACTCGGTGCCTTGTGCTGCGCGAGCCTTGGCGTTGTGGCCGGACGGCAGCATCAAGTGGCTGCTGTTGGATTTCCAGGCTCGGCTGAGAGCCAACTCGGGGTCGAAGTACCGTTTGGAGTTCGCCCCGCCCACGTCCGGCCGACCTGCCGGACCGCGACTGTTTGTCGAGGACTCGCCCGAAAACGTCGCCGTCGACACCGGCAAACTCCACGCCAACTTCGCCCGTCGCGAGGGCCGCTTGTCGATGACCTTGCGTTTGGATCAGGACGGCGACGGCCGGGCCGATGACAACGAAACCATTGTGGGGCCGTCGGGCGATCTGTTCGGATGCTTGTTCTCGCACGTCGAGGAGTCGTCCCGCTATCGTTCGGGCTTCTGGACCGATCCGGGACAGCCTGATCCGGGCTTGGCCGAGATTACCGAATTGCGGGTCGAGGAGCAATCGCCGCTGCGCGCGGTGGTGCTGATCCGCGCGCATTTGAAACACGACCGGCTGGCATCGACCATTCCGGCCCAGCATCGCCCTCCGGCCGGCACGCCGGTTGCGATGCGGCTGCATTTCTATGCCGGTTCGAGCGTGGTACGACTGCAACACACGTTCATGTTCGCGGGCGATGTGCGGCACGATTTCCTGCGACAGATCGGCGTTTGTCTGCCCATGCCACTCGACGCCCATCGCCAGATCCGTACTTCGCTGGATGGCGTTACGGTCGAATTGCCGTCAGCGGGCGACTGCGGGTTGTTGCAAGAGAACCCCGATTCCGCACTCGCTTGGCAAGCGGCCCGTGGCGGGGGCGAAATCGCCGCTGCGGGCCGTTCGGCCGACGGCTGGATCGACGTGCGGGGGGCGCGATGGGGAGTTGCCGTGGGCCTGCGGCGGATGCGGGAGATGTTCCCTCAAGAGATCCACGTCGATGACCGCGGCATCTGGACGCACTTCCATAGCCCGCGAGTCGCGCCGATGGACGTGCGGCGATATGCCTTGAAGTACGGCGACGGCGAATCGACCTCGACCGGCTTCGGCTCGGCATTCGGGGCCAAACGCACGCACGAAGCGGTCTGGTGTTTCTACCCCGCCGATTCGCCGGGGGCCGAGGGGCAGCAGCGCGTCCGCGCCGTGCTCGATCCGCCGTTGGCTCGCGTGCGGCCTCGCTACATCGCCGATACGCTGGCCGCAGGCCACGTTGCCGAACTGGGGGCGGCGACCAACGATCCGCACTCGGATGCGGTCTTGCTGCACATGCCGCGCATGCACCAGCACAACCGCGAGTTCTGGCGCTGGTTCGGATTCTGGGATTTCGGCGACGAGCAGCAGGTGTACGATGCCGCGCGGCAAAGCTGGGACAAGGACAACGGCCGATACGGCTGGTACAACAACGAGCCGCTACGGGACTACAACTATCATTTGGCCTACCTGATGACCGGTCACCGCCGGATCTGGGAACAGGCCGAAGCCATGTCGTACCACGTGCTGGAAGTGGACATCCGGCACGCCCAGCCGCAGCCGTTCGCCCGCGCCCATCCGACGTTGGCCGGTCAGGAGTTCACGCATTCCACGACCAGCGGCATCGGCCTGAATGGACGGCGCCACAATTGTCAGCATTGGGCCGACGGGTACTTTGGGCCACGGGTGGGCTCGCCGCCCGGATTCCGTCTGGCCTACTATCAAACTGGCGACCCCGTGCTGCGCGAGTACCTGGACCGTTTGATCGCCGCGGCGTTGGCCACTCGCCAGAGCCAATACATGGGCGCCGACGGGGACGAGGCAATTTTGTGGGCGATGATCGCGGGCCACGAGATGACCGGCGACCCGCGGTATCTGGACCGGATCAAGGGTTACTGCGGCTTGCAAGTGGAATTCGCGGCCCGGAACGGCGGATTCCCGGCGGCTCAGGCCAATTGGGATTGGGCCGAAAATGCACCGCGCGGCGAGGCGAAAGATCCGCGCGAGGATCTGTGGATCTGGTCCTTCGGCGGGCACGTGGCGTTGATCGAGGCCGCCGACGCGCTGGGCGATTCGGACCTGGACCGCATGTTATGCAACTGGCTGCTGGCGCTCGAAGGGTTCGGCCCGGATGGCAAGCGGCGCGATTCGTGGTCCAACAACATGGCGGCCTGTCCGCTGCTGGCGTACTACTACCGCCGTACGGGCGACGCGCGGGCGCGGGATTGGTTCGCGCGGCGAGCGAAGAGCTTCCACTCGTACATCCCGCCGGATGCGCCGCGCGAGGATTTGAGCGCCGAGCAGATGCGTCGCGAGCTGCCCGCCTACACACCGAGGGACGGATACGGCTGGGTCTACCCGACGTCGAGCTTCTGGTACATAGGCATCCCCGCCTGGCAAGGTGCGTTGCGGTAGGGATCGGCGAGTGGATTGGCGTTGCGTTTCGCGGAATGGGGCGGGAGTCGTTGCAGGCGGCGAAGGTGATCCGCTACACTGAGAACCATGATCAACCCCACACGAACCGACATGCGCGGAGAACTGCGGATTCAGACGATCTGTCTGATGATTCTGACCGGGATCGCAATGGTAGGAGTGCTGTACTGGCTGCGGCCGGTTCTGGTGCCGTTCGTCCTGTCGGTGTTCCTGGTCTGCGGCCTTGCGCCGTTGTTGGATCTGATCCAGCAGCGGCTCCGGGCGCCGCGCATCGCTGCCGTCGCGATCACCTTTCTGTTGGGCATCGTTCTCATGGCGATTCTCTGGTTGGTCATTTGGCTCTCGGTGGCGTCGTTGGTGCGGGACGCCGACACGTACCGGCAGCGATTCGACCAGTTGGTATCGAGAGTCTCCGCGCTGATCCCCGAGACGCCGGTCGGCCGGGGCGACCAACCGCCGGCGGAAGTTCGGAAAGCACCGGAGGGGGATGGTCGGGTGGTGCCGGGGCCCGAGGCCAACAATGCGGAAGTTCGCAACCTGACGGGAAGATATTTCCGGGCCGGGTTGACCCAGGTCTCGACCGCGCTGATGGACATCCTGGGCAGCGGGACGGTGGTTTTGATCTTCATGTTCTTTCTGCTGCTGGGCGGATCGACCGAAGCGATGCCGCGAACCGGGATCTGGATGGAGATCGAATCCAAGATCCGCAGCTACTTGGTGACCAAGACGGTGATCTCGGCATTCACGGGCGCCGCGTTCGGTTTGGTTCTCTGGTTGTTCGGCATTCCGTTGTCGGTGGTGTTCGCGCTGCTGGCGTTTCTGCTGAATTTCATTCCCAACATCGGACCGATCATCGCCTGCTTGCTGCCTTTGCCGCTGATCGTCCTGTCGCCGGACCTGTCGTTGGCGGCGATGATCGCGGTCATCGCCCTGGCCAGCCTGATTCAGTTCGTCAGCGGCAACGTGGTCGAGCCGAAGATCATGGGCGATTCGTTCGAACTTCACCCCGTCGCCATTCTGCTGACGCTGATGATCTGGGGAATGCTGTGGGGCATCATCGGAATGATCCTGGCCACGCCGGTAACCGCCGCGATGAAGATCCTGTTCGATCGCTTCGAACGCACCCGCCCCATCGCCAAACTCCTCGCCGGCCGCTTCTCGCCTTGACGACCGACCGTTGATCAGCCGAGGCCGGCTTCTCGAACAGCGGTTCGGAGTTGAGCGAACAGTTCCGGGAACGGTTCGGGCAGATCGGCGGGCGGGTGGTCCAGTTGTTGGGCGAGTTGATCCGCGGGTGTCGCGCCCAGGCGGCGGAGGTAGGCGACCAGGGGCTGCAAAGGTCCGGCGTCGGACGAATCGAGGTCATCCAGAAACCCCGCGACCTCGGGCGGCGGAGGCGAGTCGTTCGCGGCGGCCTCGACGCACATCACGGCCACGTTGGTCAGCAGTTGCAGGACCCGTTGGCCCATTCCGTCGGGATCGTCCTCTGTGTCGTCGCCACCACGAGCCCGGCGAGCCAGTTCCCGGTCGACCGCCTGCTCCTTGGCCGTCCAATCGGCCGCAGCCTGCTCGTCGCGGCGGGCTTGGGCGATTTGCTTCGAGAACATGTAAACCGTTGACAGCAGCCGCAGGTCGCTGAGCCGTTCGCCGATTTCGCGTGCCCGGCCGGCGTGTTCTTCCGCGCGGTCCAACTGGCCCATCAGCAGGTAGAGTTGGGCGAGTTGACCTTGGGACTGGGCGCTTCCCACTTCGTCGCCCCGTGCCACGTCACTCGCTGCCGCTTCCTGCAGAAACCGCTCGGCCTCAGCGAACTGCTGGCGGGCGGCTTCTTCCTGGCCTTGCTCCTGGAGTCGCTGGCCTTCCCGTTGACAGACGATGCCGATGTTCTGGGCGGTGCGCCCGAGGGACTGTTGGTCCTGGCGGCGGATGGCGATTTCGCGGGACCGTTCGTACCACGCCCGCGCTTCCGCAAGCCGAGCTTGCTGCCCCTCGACCATGCCCAGCAGGTTGCAGGTCTGCATCACGCCTGCTTCGTCGCCCGCCTCCTGGAACAGCCGCAGCGCGCGTTTGTACCGCTCGACGGCCCGGTCGTATTGCTGCATCTCGAAGGCAAGGCCGCCGTGATGCTGCAGCAGCGAGCCTTCCAGTTCCTTGTCGCCCGCGCGGCGGACGGCCTTCAAGGCCGCTTCGTACCGTTGGTCCGCCTCGCGATACCGGCCCTGCAGCACGAGGATTTGGGCGGCGATTGAGATCGATGCTGCAAAATCACGATCACGGCGCAGCAACTTGAGGATATTGGATGCCCGTTCCGCCGTCTCTAACGCCTCGTCCAACTGTCCGGCCGCACAAAGCGCATTGGCCAGATCGCCCAGCGTCGCGGATAGGTTGGCCAACGCAGTACGATCCGCCCGCGGATCGTCTTCCACCCTCGTATCGCCCGGCGCCCCTCCGGCCCCCTCGCCCCGGTACTCCGGAGAGAGGGTTGGGGAGAGCGGCTCTTCCACCCTCACGTCGCCCGGCACCCCTGCGACTCCCTCGCCCCGGTACTCCGGGGAGAGGGCTGGGGTGAGGGGCTTGATCGCCAGCCGCTCCCACTGGCCCACCGCCTGCTCCAAAATCGGAATCGCCCGATTGGCCGCACCGGCCGCATCGTATATCCGCCCAAGCCACTGCCGCGCCATGGCCAACTGAAACGCCGGATCGAACTCGGTGGTCTGCGCCAGCCGCTGGATCAGGGTCTGCATCCGCTCGACCGCCTGCTGCGGCTGGCCCTGGGTGAACTGCGACCAAGCTGCTTGCCGCTCGGCCACAGCCGCCGCCTCGGTCCAGCCCGTCCGTTGAGCCTCGTCGGCCAGCCACGCCACCCAGCGATCCCGCTCGCGAAAACGGGCGGACATCTGCAGGTACACGCCAAAGGTGTTGCCTATTGGCCCAGCCACCGCGTAGTGCCCGTCCGCCACGGCCCACTCGACGGCCTGCCGGAAATTCGCCTCCTCCCGCGCCATCACCTCCATCCCGCCACGCGGATTCGAGCCGTGGAGGGCGTTGTAGATGGCGGTGTTCAGCGCGTGGTAGACGCCGACGTACCGCTCCCGCGTGGCGGGATCCTCGTCGAGCGACACGTGGGACAGCCTTTCCAGGCTGTCGTGGTCAGCCTGGAAAGGCTGACGTACTTGCGCGGCATAGGGTAGCGTGGGATGGAAGCGGAGATAGGGGCGGTCGGCAAGTTGCCATTCGCTCTCGACTCGGATCAGCGCGGTGGCTTCCAATTCGGCGCGGATGCCATCCCAATCGTCCGGCGGGATCTGGCTGATGTCCAGCAGGTTGACCTCGAACACGCCGCCGCGGAACAGGCCCAGCCACGGCAGAGCGTCTTGGGCCGCGGGCGACAGGCGGTCGGTCGAGAAGCGCAGCGATGCCAACAGCGACCGGTTCCGCTGGACGTCCGCATCGCCCCGCGAAAATTGCTCCAGCAAGGGGCCGAAATTGTCGATGATCTCGCGCGGCGTCAGTTTGGCCAAATGCGGGCCGACCAACTCGATGCTCAGCGGATGATCGAACAGCGTCTGGACCAACTCGGCCAACCCTTCGCGGCTCAAACGCTCGGCGTCCGGCTCGATCCCAGCCGTCTGCATGACGCGGTGTAGCAGGTGCAGGCTGTCCGCGCGGGCCAGCCCATGCAACTCGAAGCGCCGCGCGCCGGCCAAACCCGTCTCGCCCGGCCGGCAAGTGATCAACAACCGCCCCAACCCGGATTCGGATTCCGTCCAGTCGTCGAACAGCTCGCGGATCTCATCGAGCACCCCGTCATGCAACCCGCTGACAAACGGGGGCAGGATGGATTCGAAGTTATCCCAGACGACCAGCACGCTTTTCTGCTGGAATAACTGGCGGGCGCGGATGCGCTGCTGGTCTTGGGACAATTGCTCGAACGATTCGCCTTCCAGGTACGTGCCAAGGACCAGGGCGATCTGTTCGGGCGAGGCGCCTTGCTCGAAGCTGATGAAGCAGGCGCCGTCGGGGAACAGACCAGTGCGGGTCCACCAGTAGGCCGCCTCGCGGGCCAGCGACGTCTTGCCCATGCCGCCCATCGCGTGCAGCAACACGGCGCGGTGCGTGCGGAACTGCTGTTCCAATTGGTACAACTCGCGGGCCCGGCCCTGGAACTTGTGCAGCGGCGGGCGGGGGAACGCGCCCAATTGGCCGCGCTCGGGCGGCCGGCGACGGCCGTGATCCACCACTGCCGACCGGCCGATCGCCGCGGCCAGCCGCGCCACGTTGGCTTCGTCGTCGCCGGGATCGCGCAGATCGTACCACAACAGGCTCTTCAGACCCAGCGGCAATTCGACGTCCTCCAGCAGCACGGGCAGGATGTTCCGTCCGCCGGGGTCCTTGGCATACGCCATCTGCCGCTCGGCCTCGACCCAAGGCGACGCAAGTGACGAACGCGAACAGAAGACAGCAGTCATCCGCGCAGCAGAAACCCCTGCTTCGCAAGCTCCCTGCAAAGGCCCGCCTTTCAACTCCCATGCGTCGAACCAGACGCGCAGCCCGTGTCGGTCGCGCAGGCTCCGGGCGATGGCTTCCACCCGAGCCTTATCGGCGCCGGTGTGACTGAGGAACACGTCGTAGTGTCGGAAAAAGGGGTCAGGACTCATTTGTGCCGAGCACCCTTCGGGCCGTTCCGGCAAATGAGTCCTGACCCCTTTTTCCGACACCAGCACCAGGTCGTCGCCGCGCTGGTACAGTTGAGGCAGATACCAATCCTGCAGCGCGACGGTCCGGCCGCCGGGGCCGGGTTCGATCCAGCGATGCGGCTGGGCGATCAGCGCCGCGCGGCCGTGGTCCAGCGCCTGGCCGATGCTGGCGCCGGCGACCAACTCGCGGTAGAAGCGGTCTAGCAGCACGCGGGTGGCTTCGACATGCACCGCGTGACTCATTGCCACCACGCTGCCCACGCCGGCCGCGACCAAACGCGGCGCCACGCCGCGCAGCGCGACCGCGTTGTCCATCTGGCCGCTGCGGCAAGCTTCCAGGATGGCCAGCGGGATGCGATGCGCCGCCAGCAACTGGCCCAGCCGTTCGGCACGCACCGGGTCCGTCTTGGTCTCGACCAGCGGCTGGTCCGGCGGCGCCGCCCGCTCGAAGCACAACACGCCCAGCCCCAGCACCGGATCGTAGGTGCCGTGCCCGTCGAAGTGGACGATCGTGTACGGTCGGCTATCCTGCTGAGCCCTGCTGAGCATCTCGTCCATGCGGGCCAGCGTGGGCGGGCGGCAGAAGTCGACGACTACGTTCTCGTCGCCCAGTGGCGACAGGGCGTCCAGGATCGAGCGGGTGGTCAGCCGGGGGTCGATGAAGCCCAGGTCGTCCGGGCGGCTGACGACCAGCAGGATGCGCAGCGGCAGCCCGACGTGGAAGCCGCCGCCCTCGCGGGCCGATTCCAGTTGCCGCCGGATGTTGACTCGGCGCGCCAGTGGTCCGCGATCGTCGGCCAACAGCTCCCACGGCAGCCGCAACGCGTGGGCGTCGTCCGTGGCCACTGTCAGTTTGGGGGAACTCGGTGTCCCACCCGACGCCGCTTTGCCATCGCCGGCCAGCAGACTCTTGATCAGTTCCGAGTTGGCGTCGGCGCCGAAGACGTTCCGGTACAACGCCTTGCCCCAGGTGGCGATTTCGCCTTCGATCCGGCCGGCGCGAACTTGCGAGCCGTGATCGGGCAGATCCATATAGTCTTCCAGATACCACCGCAAGTCGGCTTGCTGGCGGTCGTCCAAGTCGAAGGTCAACGGCACCGCGTCGCCGCGTGACGCGGGCGAACCGGCCCGTTCAAAGACCGGCTGGACAGTCCAAGCATTGTTGGCGGCCGTGAACAGCAGACGGATCTCAGCCATGATCTTCCCTTCGCAGCAGTAGCCCCGGCGGTCGAGCAGTCGAGAGTCGGACGGCAGTGACGGCGTATTCTAGCCGGACGGCCGATCGAGTGGTACGGGCCGGACGATGCACGAATCACCTTGCGCCGCTTTCGCTTCGAGTGGGTGGGGCTTTCCAAGCCTCGAAGATCGCTCGCATCCGCGCGACGCGTTCCGGGTTCGTTGGTGCGAGGTCGTGCGATTCGATGCGGTCGCGGCTGAGATCGTACAGTTCCCAAGGACCGTTGGGTCCGGCGACCAGTTTCCAGTGCCCTTCGCGCACGGCTCGCGATCCGGAGGTGCTCCAGCATTGAACCGCGTGCCCTTCGCGGCTTTCGCCGCGCAGCACGGGCAGCAGCGATCGGCCTGCCAGCGGCGTGATGCGGCGCTGCTCGAACTGCTCTGGATACGCGACTCCGGCGACGTCCAACACGGTCGCGGGAATGTCCGCGATATGGCTCAACGCTTCCCGCACACGCCCCGCGTCGTGGATGACGCCGGGCCACCAGGCGATCAGGGGCGAGGCGATGCCGCCTTCGAAGTTCGTCTGCTTGTGGTCACGGAAGGGCGTGTTCGCCAGGCACGACCATGCGGGACCGGCCGTGACAAAGGTGTCGGCCGGGCCGGGCTGGATATCGGGCCGGTTGCCGACCCGCGTGGGCGTGCCGTCGCTCCGCCAGGTTACGTCCGGCTTGTCCAGTTGGCCGACGGCCCGGTCCGAAGCGCCGTTGTCCGACAGGAAGAAGACCAGCGTCCGCTTCTCGATCCCTTTTTCATGCACGGCCTGCATCACGCGGCCGACGCTTTGATCCAGGCTGTCGATCTGGGCGGCATATACGGCCATGCGTTCCGCCTCCCAGTCCTGGTGATCCGCCTCGTTCCAAGGTTTGGCCCGCGCATCGCGCGGCGCGAGCGGCGTCCCGGCGGGCAGGACGCCGGTTTCGATCAGCCGCTGCAGGCGGTGTTGCCGAGCGGCATCCCAGCCCAAGGTGCGATACAGATTGCGGTACTTGGCGATGTCGTCCGGCTTGGCGTGCAGGGGCCAATGGGGCGCGTAGTGCGCAACGTACAGCAGGAAGGGCTTCGAATCTTCGGCCTCGCGGATGAACTGGACGGCGAAATCGGTGATCAAGTCCGTCTTGTAGCCGCCCTCGGGAATCGAGTACGGCTGGCCGTCGCAGTAGAAATCGGTATTCCGCACGTTCTTGAAATAGTTGCCGGGCCCGCGATGCCCCGTGGTGCCGAAGAAGCGGTCGACGCACCGCCCGATGTTCGCCGGATCGTGCCACGTCTCGGCGGTCACCATGTCCAGTCGCCCCACGGCGCAGGTCGCGTAGCCAGCGCGGTGGAGCAACTGGAACACCGTCACGCAGCGGTCGTTCAACAGCCCCGTCCAGTTCGCGATGCCGACCTGGTGCGGATGCAACCCGGTCATCAACGACGCCCGCGACGGGCCGCACAGCCCGCAGTTGTAGAAGTGGGAAAAACGCAGCCCTTCGGCAGCCAACCGGTCGAGATGCGGCGTCTGAATCTCGCCGCCGTAGCAGCCGAGATCGGAGAACCCCATGTCATCGGCCATGATCACGATGACATTCGGACGCTCGACGGGATGCGGCGGTGCGTCCGCCGCTTGCGCGATCGAACTAAACCCCAAAGCGACGCCCAGCGATAAGGACACGAACAGCTTCATCGTCTCGTTCCTTGCGGCGAAGCCCGCGCACGGTTTCAGGAAAGCCATGAACGGGAAGACGGCACGAGCACCTACTTTTTTTCCAACTGCGACTTGATCTCGCCCAACGTATCGAGAATTCGGAATGCCACGACCAGCAATTCGCAGTAGACGCGGACGGTCACCGTACCCAGGACGAAGAAAATCAGCGAGCCGAACAAGCCAGCGATGATGATCAATACGCTCCCGGTCGCCAGGGCCGAGACCAATTGGACCAGGCAGACGATGGACACCGCCGCGATGCCCAGCCAGAAGATGATCTGGATAATCAGCGGCGTGACCATCTTCCGGAAGACCAAGTACTCCATCAGCGTTGCCCGATCCGGGAGCGACGTTGGCGAGAAGCTTGCGGGTGGAAAATCGGGCGCTGGGCGCGGCGTCGCGTGGTCGGTGCCTCCCAACTCCGGCACTTGATTCCACGGTTTCCACTCGGTCATGCCCGGCGTCCAAACCAGAGCGGCAGGGGAGAGTCGTCCCTCGTGGATCATCTGCTTCAGTTGGTCCAGCGCGTACGGGCCTTGTTGTTGCCCCGCGTCGCTGACCATCCACTGGTTGGCTCCCACAGGCTTCTGTTCGGTGGACATGTGTTGTTCGCCTTGCCAAAGAGGTTACAATCCGCAGAGACAAACACGGAACATACTCCGCGCGACCACGGCAACTTGTTGCCAACGCTCAATATAGCACGCATTTGCACCCACAAGGTAGGGCAGATTGCCAATCTTCGGGAGACCGACTTTGACTGCGGAAACGCCCTCTGGAAAATCGAATCTGCTGCGCTGGGGCAAGCTGTTGTTCCGCTTGACGATCCTGGGGCTGGTGACGTTCGGCATCTGGCACACCGTGGGCAAGGCGATCGATGATCTGCAAACGCGAGGTTTCGACATCGCCGAAGTCCAGCCGGGTTGGTTGGTGGCCGCCGGCCTGCTCTATCTGCTCGGACTGCTTCCCTGCTGGTGGTTCTGGCACCGGACGCTCCGCGCGATGGGCCAACGGCCGCGCCGGTTGGAGACGCTGCGAGCGTTTTACATCGGGCATCTGGGAAAGTACGTGCCCGGCAAAGCCTTGGTGGTAGTGCTGCGCACGGACTTGGTGCGCAGCGAGCGAGTCAACACGACCGTGGCCGCGACCAGCGTATTCGTCGAAACGCTGACCATGATGGGCGTTGGTGCCTTTGTGGCCGCCGCGCTGCTGGGCGCGCTGTTCCGCGAGCACGTCTGGCTGCTGGGGCTGGCGATCGGTTTGATGATCTGTGCCGGCGCACCCACCTTGCCGCCGATTTTCCGCCGTTTGGTCCGAATGCTGGGCGTGCGCCGCGTGAACCCGGACATCGACGCCGCGCTGGCCGGGTTGGATTACCGCTTGATGGCGTTCGGCTGGATCACGGTGGGGCTGGGTTGGTGGCTGATGGGCTTGAGTCTATGGGCCGTCCTGAAAGCCATTCCGACCCCGGTGCCCGTCTTGCTGTCCGATGTGCCGCTGTTGACTGCTTGCGTCGCCCTGGCCCTGGTGGCCGGTTTTCTGTCGTTGTTGCCCGGAGGGATCGGAATCCGCGAGTACGTGGTGATGACCCTGCTGGCAGGTCCGTTCGGACCCGGCGCGGCCGCGGTCTCGGCGATTCTGCTGCGGTTCGTCTGGTTGTTGGGCGAGTTGATGCTGGCGGGTATCCTGTATGCATGGAAATTGCCGGTGGACGCCGCCGGTTCATTCGAGAGAAAGGTCGAGTCATGATTAGCGCCGTGATCCCCGTTTTCAATGAGGCGGAAAGCCTGGACGAACTGCATCGCGAATTGAGCGACGTCGCGGCGGCCCAGCAGTACGATCTGGAGATCATCTTCATCGACGATGGATCGAACGACGGTTCGTGGGAGACGATCGAGCGTCTGGCGGCGGGCGACCCGCGCATCCGCGGCATCCGGTTCCGCCGCAATTTCGGCAAGGCGGCCGCGCTGAGCGCCGGGTTCGCCGAAGCTCGCGGCGAATTGGTCTTCACGCTGGACGCGGATCTGCAGGACGATCCCGCCGAGATCCCGAACTTCCTCCAGCAGATGGATCAGGGGTTGGACGTGGTCAGCGGGTGGAAGAAGAAACGACACGACCCCTGGCACAAAGTCGGGCCTTCTCGGATCTTCAACTGGCTGGTCGGATACATGACGGGCGTCAAGCTGCACGACCACAACTGCGGTTTCAAGTGCTATCGTCGCGAGATCTTCGACGAAGTCCGGCTGTACGGCGAAATGCACCGGTTCGTACCCGTGTTGGCGTCCGCGCGCGGTTGGCGGGTGGGCGAGATCGTCGTGCATCACCGGGCTCGGAAATTCGGCCAGTCCAAGTACGGCTTCCGCCGATTCGTCAAAGGCTTTTTGGATTTGCTGACCGTCTATTTTCTGACCGGATTCGGTCAGCGTCCGCAGCATCTGCTGGGAACCCTGGGACTGATCAGTTTCACGCTGGGCGGCTTGGGCGTCGCCGCGCTGACGGCCTGGTGGTTCGTCTCGCGGTTGGACAACTGGGGCTGGACCGATTGGACGCTGACGGACTTGGAGTTGCACCGGCGAGCCATCTTCTACTACTCGATGGGCGCGATGTTGTTGGGCGCCCAGTTCCTGACGAGCGGCTTCCTGGCCGAGCAGGTGACGGCTTTCCAGATGCAGGACGCATCGACGTATTCGATCAAACAGCGGATCGGGAACTCGGAAAACCCTAGCTCGAAGGCGGAATCATGAGCGAAGACAACGCGGCGCTGCGCAAGAGCATCTACGCCCTGCTGATCGTGGCCACTTGCGGGACGATGATCGGTCGCATTTGGACGGTGCAATCGCCGCTGGGCAAGACGCCGTTCTTAAGCGCCAACGACCGCAGCCGCTGGGCGACCGTCCGCGCGCTGGTGGACCACGGCACGTACGAGTTGGATGAAGTGATCTTCGAGGACGCGGCGCAGACCAAACGCAATCGCGAATGGTACTCGATCGACATGGTGCGCCACCGGGGCGTCGACGGCCGCGAGCACTACTATTCGAGCAAGCCGCCGCTGCTGGCCACGCTGATCGCCGGCAAGTACTGGCTGCTCAAGCAGTGTACCGGCATCACGCTGGGCGAGCATCCTTTCTATGCCGCCCGCATCCTGTTGATTACCACCAACGTTGTGCCTCTGGCCCTGTTCTTCCTGCTGCTGGCGACGTTGGTCGAGCGGTTCGGCACGACCGACTGGGGGCGGCTGTTTGCCATGGTCTGCGCGACGTTCGGCACTTTCTTGACGACGTTTGGCGTCACGTTGAACAATCACCTGCCCGCGGCCGTCAGCGTAGCGGTCGCCGTCTGGGCGGCGTTGGCCATCTGGCGCGACAGCGAGCGCCGCTGGCCGCTGTTCGCGGTTTGCGGGTTCTTTGCGGCCTTCGCCGTCACCAACGAATTGCCGGCCTTGTCGCTGTTCGCGGCCCTGGGCGCGGCGCTGCTCTGGCGGTCGCCCAGTCGCACACTGCTGGCATTCGTGCCTGCGGCGGCCATTGTGGCTGCCGGCTTTTTCGGAACCAACCAGATCGCCCACGGAACTTGGCGGCCGCCTTACAGTCACCGCCACGACGGGCCGTTGATCGCCACCGTTCCCGGGATCGCGGCCGAAAAGTTGGATGCCAGCCAAGTTCCCGCCGCGATGCGCGACGCACTGCGTGCGCAAGCGATCAAGCTGTCCGACGAGGCAATGATCCAGCGGCGGTTGACCCCCGTGGGTTGGATGCTGTGGGATCCGGTGCATCAACACCGGCTGGCGCTGGCCGCCGACGGCAGCGGCGTTCGCATCCATCGCTGGGACAATTGGTACGAGTACGATCGCAGCTACTGGATCGACGAGCGCAAGACGGGCGTCGACCGAGGCGAACCGTCGCGGCTGGTCTACGCGATGAACGTGCTGGTCGGTCACCGCGGGATCTTCTCGCTGACCCCGATCTGGCTGCTCAGCTTGGTCGGCGCCGGCTACTGGTTGGTTCAGGGCCATGCGCGGATGCGCGCCTTTGCGCTGCTGGTGCTGGGGTTGTCCGGCGTCGTGTTGGCTTTTTACCTGCTCCGTCCGCTGGAGGACCGCAACTACGGCGGCGTTGCATGCGGATTCCGCTGGATGTTCTGGCTCATCCCGTTGTGGCTGGTCGCCTTGTTGCCGGCCGCCGACGGGATCGCCTCGCGCCGAGCTTGGCGCGCCGTCGCCGGCACGCTGCTGCTGATCAGTGTCATCAGCGCCTCGTACGCCGCCCTAAACCCCTGGTCCCACTCCTGGCTCTACCAGTACTGGGTCTACCTGCGCTGGATCACGCCGTAGTGCGCATTCCTACCTAGCAGTCTTGTCGAAACGCAGTTCGGCTCCCGGGCGAAACTAGATTCCCGCAGTGCGAACGAGCAGGGTCACAGCGGAAGATGGAGGACGAATCCCTGCCACTCGTCAACCTCGCTTGACGTCGCGATCAACGAGAGTTCATCGATGGCTTGGCGGACAGCAAGTCGGCGAGGAAGAACGATCACGCCCGGCATTGCCTCACCAGCAACGACCCGCTCGTATGCAAAGTCGGGCATCGTTGCGCGATCGTGAGTGAGCACGATGCGTTCTTGTTCGGCCGCCCAATCGAGAATCGATGGATCGTCCGCACCCGTCAATCCAATATCCTGCACGCGGACCAAGTCGAGATCGGGCATTCGTCGCAGCAGGCCACGCACGATTTCACCCTTGAAATTCTCGTCCGCCAGGAACCGCAACATGGCAAAATCCTACGTCTGCGTACGAGCGAGCAAACGTCGCCGGATGTCGGCCAGATCGCCTTGTGCCGTTTCGATCCGTTGCCGAACCTGCCGTGCTAAGTGTTCTCGCTGTTCCAGGTAGGTGTCGATCTCCCCGCGATGGCGCAAGTAGTACGCAATGACGGCGTAAACGTCCGAGAGCGCCAAAGTCGGATACTGTTGGACGATTGACTCGGGCGTTGCCCCATCCTGGAATTCTTCGATGACCAAATCTAACAAGACCCGAGAATTGCCCACCCGCAATGTGCCCGTATCGTCTTGGCGGATAGGCGGGGCTTCGCTTTGAATCAAGACAGTCACAAGATTGGCTCCAGAGGTCCGATCGAACATCATCGATTATCGACGCGTCTGTTCCGATGGTCAACCGCGTTGACCCATCTTATCCAGGTCAATCAATCACCCAGACACGGCGGTCATCCGCCGAGCCCACCAGCGTCCCACTTCGCCCATCCACAGCACAACGGAAGTCGCCGCCAGGATCAGCAGCCAATGCTGCCAGATCAGCGGAACCGTGCGGAACATTCCGCCGCCCAATTGGACAATCGCAACCTGGCCCACCAGGATCGTCGCTGCGATGATAACGAAACTCTTGTTCTCAAGAATCCCGGCCAGCGCCGAGCGGCACCGGCCCAGACAACGCACGTTGAACAGGTTCCAGAACTGCAACAGGACAAACACCGTGAAGAACACCGACAACTCGTACGGTGTCACCTGCCCGTCCGCCTGAACCCACCGCAGCATCGCGATCAGCGCCAGCAGGAACAGCCCGGCCATCCCGAAGATGCGCACGGCCATCGGGCGAGTGACGATAAACTCCTTGGGCGACCGGGGCGGCCGGTTCAGCACGTCCCGGTGAGGCGGTTCGGTGGCCAGGGCCAGCGCGGCCAACGTGTCCATGATCAAATTCACCCACAGCATCTGAATCACGGTCAGGGGAAGCTTCACCCCCAGGAACGGTCCGGACAGGGCGATGCCCAGAGCCGTCACGTTGATTGTCAACTGGAACAGGATGAACCGCTGGATGTTTTCATACAGCGACCGCCCCCACATTACCGCGTCGACGATCGTCCGGAACGAATCGTCCAGCAGGACGATGTCGCTGGCCTCTTTCGCCGCATCCTTGCCTGTGCGGCCCATCGCCAAACCGACGTTCGCATAGTTCAGGGCTCCGCAATCATTGATCCCGTCCCCCGTCACGGCGACGACTTCGCCCGCAGCCTGCAACGATCGGACCAATCGCACCTTGTCCAGCGGCTTGGCCCGCGAGAGAATCTTCAGTTCCCGAGTCGCCGCCGACACACGGACCTCGTCCATCTCCTGGAACGCGGCGCCGGACAGGTGTCCTTGCGGCGGTTCGTCCCCTTTCCACAAACCGATCTGACGGGCGATTTCCTGAGCCGTGTCGGGGTTGTCGCCGGTGACCATCTTGACTTGGATCCCCGCCCGTTCGCAAGCTTCCACGGCGGGCGGAACCTCCGGTCGCACGGGGTCGGCGATGGCCAGGAATCCCAGCCAGGTGAGATGCTGAGCCAACTCGTCGAGATTCGCTTCCCCCGTGGCGGAGAGACCATCGCGGAAGGCCACGCCCAGCGTCCTCATGCCGCGGCGTTGAAAGTCCGCCAATCGCTGCTCGATCCGCGCTCGGTGGTCGGACAGCGGCTCCCGTCCTTGCGGCGTCAGCACGTGCGTGCAGCGGTTCAGGATGATCTCCGGCGCGCCTTTGGCATGGAACACGGGTTGCCGATCCCGCGGCGATGTACCCAACGTCCCCATCCATTTTCGTTCGGTCGAGAAGGTCAACTGGCAGACGATCGGGAACTTCTCCCGATGGGCCACGTAGTCGATGCCGCAATCTTCCAGCCAGAACAGCAGTGCCCCTTCGGTCGGATTGCCCAGCACGTGCGTTGCCTTGGCACCCGAGCGTCCCAGGTGGGCGGTCGTGTTGACGCACAGGTTCTCGACGATCAGCGCCCCGACCTCGTCCGAAGCGGACAGCGGACCTCCCGCGAGCGCCGGATAGTCCGCCTCGAAGACCCGCATCTCGTTCATCGTCAGGGTGCCCGTCTTGTCCGAACAGATCACCGTAGCGGCGCCGATCGTTTCGCAGGCATGCATCTTGCGAACCAGTGTGTTGGCCGCAGTCATCTTCCTCATGCTGTAGGCCAGACTGAGCGTCACGCTCATCGCGAGGCCCTCGGGAACCGCCACGACGATGATCGTCACAGCGATCATGAAATAGCCGAGAAATTCCGTCACCGCTTCGGCCGGCACCCAGTCCGCCGGCGAGGCGGGAATGCGTCGCGTCAGCCAAGCGGTCCCGATGCCCACGACGACGATCAATCCGCCGGCGGCCACGGTGGTCAACCAGCGACGGATGGCCGAACCGCTCTTGCCATCGCCGCGCGACTCCGCCAGCGTTGTAATGCCGAAAACCATCTCCAGCCCGTCAAGCATCATCGGCAGCCACACCCGGGACAACGCCACCAGGGCCCCCAGACCGACGATGACGACGACCGTCCACTGCGCAGCGGTCAGGGCGAGTTCCCCGATCAACACTCCTCGCGCGACCAGCGCGGTGAACACGCCGGTCGCCACGGAGAATCCCACGACACCGATCAGCTTGCTGAGTCGGTCGAGTTGGCGGCCCAGCGGCGTCGGTTCGCCTGTCTTTTCCGCCGCGGCGCGCGCCGTCTGGCCGATCTCGGTGCGGTCGCCGACCGCCGTCACCTCGAAGGTTCCGTGCCCGTCCAGCACCAGCGAACTCCGCAGCACCATGTCGGCAGGATAAGCGGTCTTCTTCATCGCCGCCTTGTCGGCCGCGTCGCGGGCTACCTTGGCATTCGGCTCCGCCTCGCCGGTCAAGCCCGCCTCGTTGGCCTGCAAGGAAACCGCCTGCAGCAAGATCCCATCCGCAGGCACCTCTTCGCCCGCCTCGATCAACACGGCGTCGCCGACGACCACGTCCTTGCGCGGCACGGAAGCGTAGACCCCGTCGCGAACGACCTTGATCGGCACCTCGTCGTTCACCTGGTTCAGGATGTCGAATTCCTTGGCGGCCGTGTATTCGTTCCAGAACGCCAACGAGGTGGCCAGCAGCACCGCCGTGATGATGCCCAGTCCCTCCAGATATTCGCCGTGAACGATCCCCAAGCCGATCGCGATCGCCGCCGCGATCAGCAGGATGCGGATCACCGGATCGTCGAATTTCTCCAGGAACAGCCGCCACCACGGATCGCGCTCAGGCGGCGTGATGATGTTCGACCCGAATTCCGCTCTTCGCCGCTCGACCTCCCCCGAATTCAACCCCTTGATCAGCGGCCCGCGTTGAACCACCCCGTCGCCGGGCATGTTGTTTGCCATTGCCTTTTTTTGCCGACCTCCCGTTCCGTCGTCTCGCATCAACGGTCACTGCGACCGCGCGCGTCAGTCCGAAGGATGCTAGAGTCGCCCGCTGTGCATGTCAAGCGATCAGAGATTCGGCCCATCTGTATTTCGGAGAACGTCGAATGGCCCCTTTCCCATTTTCCGGCCTGAGCGAGTAGAATGACCGGGGTCGATCGGTGGAGCCATACGATTCGGGATGAGGGTGTTATGTCCATTGGCGAAAGCAAGAAAGCGTCTTCGTCCCCAGACGGATTGCCGGAGCCGTTGCGGGCGCTGTTTTGGGACCATGATTTCGCAGCCTTGGATTGGCGGCGGGACCGGGAATTCGTCATCGGCCGCGTCTTGGAAGCAGGGTCGTGGGACGCGATCCGCTGGCTGCGCCGCGAAGCCGGAGACCAGTCGCTGCGCGATTGGATCCTGCGGTATTCGGGACGGTCGTTGAGCAGCGAACAACTCCGCTTCTGGCAGTTGATACTGGACCTGCCGGCGGAAGCCGTCGACGCTTGGCTGCAATCCCCCGAACGAAAGATTTGGGAGAATCGAGGAGCGAGATGAACTGGCACTTGGACGTTCTCCCTTCGGTACAACGCAACGTCCTGCGTCAGCTTGGGCCTGTTGCTGCCGACCTGGGCTTCTACTTGGCGGGTGGGACTGCGGTGGCGCTCTATCTTGGCCATCGCGAGTCGCTCGACCTGGATTGGTTTACCGAGGAAATGGGCGGCGAACCGCTGGCATGCTACCGGAAGAAATTCTCGGTTCAGGATGTCGCGCGAGTTGTGTTCGCCCTGTGCTATTTCGACGACGCCGAGTCTTCCCCAATGCCGAAGATGCTGACCGAGACGACGTGGGAAGAAGCCAAACGGTCGCTTCGGCAATCCGTCAAGTCGACCGCCCTCTGAACCTCGCGATGCTGACAGAATACGATAGAGATTACCTGAAAGTCGAGTGCTTGCCGCGATTGAACCATCGTTCAAGGGACCAGAGACGTCGGTTCTGCGCCAGGCTTGGCCAACAAATCGCCTTCGGAAAGGAGGCAACCGAGCGATTTGCCGGTACGTCCACGCCGAGCCACCGAACTTCCCCATCGGAATTCGGACGTTGTGCAAGACGATCGCGACGAACGAAAAAACGGGGGTGGGCTTGTGCGGGGGTGGGTGTAGTATTGGATTCGCGGCGTTAGTATAATGGGCTTCGTGGCTGTGCCAATCCGGCTACGGTGGACGCATTGCGGCGTTGATGAACTTCGATTGGAACTACTTCTTGCATAATGGTCGGAGCGATGGCAAAGAAAACACAGACTCCCGGTACGCGGCCCGAATTCGAGCTGGTCGAGTTCTTTCACAGGAACGGTTACATGCGAGTTCCGAACGAGGCGCTGCGGCAGGCGGCGCCGCGGGACTACAAGAAGGGATACGAAGTCCGACTGGTTGCCCGGACGCAGAAGGAATTGGCGACGATGCGCCGATTGTTGCGACAAGTCGATCTCCGTGCCGGAAAACCGTTTCCGAAGCACAACCAGTGGGTTCAGCCCGTTTACGGACGCGCGGCCATGGACGTTTTCAATTCGTGGCTGGCCGCCTACGACAGCAAACACCGCGCCAAACCAGCAGCCAAGAGCGCCGCGCCGAAGAAGGCTGCCGCTCCGCGTGCGGCGGCGAAGCCCAGCAAGCCGGCGAAGGTTGCCGTTGCTCGCGCAGCGGCCAAGCCGAGCAAGTCCGCAAAGGCAACTGCGCCCCGGGCGGCGGGAAAGCCATCTCGACGTGCGGCGCGCTGATCACTTTGATACCGCGCGCGGTTGATGCGGTTGATCATGGCACCCCTGGCACTCGTCGGAAACACGGGCGGGGAAACGACTTGCTCCGTTTGCCTGCGAGTCGGGTTCATTTCACCGATGTCAGGGACGACCGTGAACGACAGAGTGCCGTTTTTCACCTGACGAGTTCGAGACCGTAACGAGAGGGAATATCATGGGCGATCGTCTGAATCGTCGGCAGATCCTGGTGCGGGCCGGCATTGGCGCTGGCGCAGGCCTGCTGGGCGGAATGGCCTCGGCAAATGCGGCCGAGTCGCCAGCAGCCGTCGGCGAACCGTTCCGCTATTGTCTGAACACGGGCACGATCATGGGGCAGAAGCTCAGCGTGCGGAACGAGGTCGAGGTGGCGGCCGCGGCCGGCTATTCGGGGATCGAACCCTGGATCCGCAGCCTGCGGCAACATGTCGAAGACGGTCATTCGCTGGCGGATCTCCGCAAGCAGATCGCCGACTCGGGACTGACGGTCGAAAGCGCGATCGGCTTTCCAGCCTGGGCGGTCGACGACGACGCTCGCCGCCAACAAGCGTTGGAGGAATTCAAGCGGGACATGGACCTGATCGCGCAGATCGGCGGCAAGCGGATCGCGGCACCGCCCGCGGGCGTCAACAACATCGCCGGCATGGATCTGCTCAAGGTCGCCGAACGTTACCGCGCGGCACTCGAACTGGGTCGCGAAATGGGCGTCGTTCCGCAACTGGAGATCTGGGGCACGGCGCAGACGCTGGGCAAGGTCGGCGAGGCGGCGCTGGTCGCGATCCAGAGCAACGATCCCGATGCGTGCCTGCTGTTGGACGTCTACCACATCTTCCGCAGCGGGACGGGGTTCGAGGGTCTACGGCTGCTCAACGGCGCCGCCATGCACGTGTTCCACATCAACGACTACCCGGCCGATCCGCCGCGGGAACAGATGAACGATTCGCACCGCGTCTTTCCGGGCGACGGGGTGGCGCCGCTGGACCAGATCCTGCGCGGTCTGCACGCCAGCGGATTCCGCGGCGCGCTGTCGTTGGAGTTGTTCAACCGCGACTACTGGCAGCAGGACGCCGCCACCGTAGCGCGAAAAGGCCTGGAGAAAATGCAGCAAGCCGTCCGCCGCGCCCTCGCCTGACCGATTGAGGAATGACCGACATGGCTCAGCACCGCAAAGGCGCGAAGAACGCGAAGTGAATTGCTCGTGCGAACGATCGTTCGCTGCCATTCCCCTGGAAACGCTGCTTGGCCTCAATCTTGTCCAGGACGTCACCGCCGGACGGTCGCTACTTGATCCGTTCGCTACGATCGGCCAGGTATTTGGAGAGGGCTTGGTCGAGGGGTTGGTCGGTGCGGAGCTGTTGGTAGTCCATGCCGTAGCGGCGGCAGCCTTTCTGGACCTCGTTGCAGAATCGGGTGATCTCTTGCAGGTAGGCTTTGCGCAGGGAACGCGGATCGGTCAGCAACTCGGGATATTGTTCGAGGCCGTCGAACATCGTGGGGCTGCGGAAGGGGAAGTCGAGTTCGGCCGGATCGAGCGTATGCAGCAAGATGACGTCGTGGCGGCGGTGGGCGAAGTGCTTCAAGCCGGCCATCAGCGAACCGACGTCGTCGAACAAGTCGCTCAGGATCAGGACCACGCCGCGTTTGCGGAACCGCTCGGCCAGCTCGTGGAAGATCGGACCGGTGGCCGTCTTGGCCTCGGGGCGGACGTCTTCCATGACTTGCAGCAGCGTGCGCAGATGCGAAGCGTTGCTGCTGGGCGCCACGTTCGCGCGGATCTCGTTGTCGAACGTGACCAGTCCGACGGCGTCCTGCTGTTGCAGCACCAGCCAGGCCATCGCGGCCGCCAGGCACTGGGCGTATTCCAGCTTGGACATTGCGCCGCCGGGCCCCTGGTAGCGCATGCTCTCGCTGATGTCCAGCACCAGGTAGCAGATCAGATTCGTCTCGTCCTCGTACTGCTTCAGGTAAAACTTGTCCGTCCGTCCGAAGACTTTCCAATCGACGTAGCGCAGATCGTCCCCCGGCGCGTACTCGCGGTGTTCGGCGAACTCGATCGAAAAGCCGCGGTAGGGACTGCGGTGCAGGCCGGCCACATAGCCTTCGACGATGTGCCGCGCCCGCAAGGCCAGTCCTTGCAGCTTAGCGATCGTCCGCGGATCGAAGGACGTTGGGCAGGTGTTTCCGGGCGTCGGCGTCATCTTCGGCAGGGTCCACAACTCGAGGGAGGAAGTCGATCAAACGGCGGATGATGTCGTCGGTCGAGACACCTTCGGCGTCCGCGGCGAAATTGGTCTTGATGCGGTGCCGCAGCACGGGCAGCGCGACGGCGCGGATATCGTCCTGGCTGACGTGGTAACGGCCTTGCAGCACGGCGCGGGCCTTGGCGCCCAGCACCAGGTACTGACTGGCCCGCGGCCCCGCGCCCCACATCACGTACTCGCGAACAAAGTCGGGGGCTTCCGGCTGCTGGCTGCGGGTCAGTCGGGCCAGTCGCAGGGCGTAGCGGGCGATGTGGTCGGCTACGGGCACTTTGCGGACGATCCGGGTCAATTCGGTGATCTGGTCGGCGTCCAAGGTCGCGGCGATCCGGGCCTCGGTGTCCGTCGTCGTGCGTTTGACGATCTCCAGTTCCTCGTTCTCGTCGGGATAATCCACCATCACGTGGAACATGAAGCGGTCCAACTGCGCTTCGGGCAGCGGATAGGTTCCCTCCTGCTCGATCGGATTCTGCGTGGCCAGCACGAAGAACGGCGCGGGCAAGACGTGCCGCTGGCCACCGGCGGTGACCTGGTGCTCCTGCATCGCTTCGAGCAGCGCGGCTTGCGTCTTGGGAGGCGTGCGGTTGATCTCGTCGGCCAGGACGATGTTGGCAAACACCGGTCCCGGCAGAAACCGCAGTTGGCGGGTGCCGGTGGAGCGGTCTTCCTGGATCACTTCGGTGCCCGTGATGTCCGATGGCATCAGATCGGGCGTGAACTGGATGCGGCTGAACTGCAGCGTCAACGCGTCGGCCACGCTGCGGATCATCATCGTCTTGGCCAAGCCCGGGACGCCCACCAGCAGGCAGTGCCCGCGGGCGAACATCGCGATCAGCAACTGCTCGATCACGGCCTGCTGGCCGACGATCACGCGTGCCAGTTCGCCGGTGATCTGCCGATACGCTTGGTGGAGGTTTTCCACCGCTTGAACGTCGCCCGATTCCAACATGGTCATTCCGCCTTGGTGATTTGGCGTCCCCAGGGATTGTAAGCCGCCAACCGGTCGGCGCCGGCCACCAGCAGGATATCGCCTGCGGGCACCAGGTTGCCGCCGGTCATGCCGATCGGCGCCAATTCGATCGGTTGGCGGACGCTGCGAGGTCCGTCTTGGGCAAGCACAAAAATTCGGTCCCGCGTCGGCCACAGAACATCATCGCCAACCAGCACGCCGCGTCCATAGCCGCGCAGATCGGCTTCGATGCGTTCCGGAAACCGGGCCTGGACGCGGCCCGTGTGGCGATCGATCCAGTACAATCGGTCGCCGCTGGCCAACAGATGATCGCCGCCGACGCCCAGCAGATGGACGGCATCCTCGGCCTGAGCCGGCGCGGTCTGCCACAGCAGCATCCCGGTCGCCGCGTCCAACGCAAATAAGCGATCGCAGTCAGCAGGCGCTGCGAAAACCGTATCCCGGGCGACCAGGCAGGGATTCAAGTCCCGCAGCAAGTAGCGTCCGGACCGATCGACGTCGCCGCTGGTGAGCGGAGCGCGGGGATAGCGGGTCAGCCACCGAATGCGACCGTCTCGGGCGTCGAGTGCTGCTACGGCGCCCAGATTGGTGTTCGTGTACAGAATGCCCTGGTCCAGAGTCAGCAGATGGTGCGTGTACTCGTCCAGGTCTCCCTGCGCCAGCGACTCGGCAGTCACGACCCAAGTGCGCCAGCGCAGTTCGGCCCGGTTGCGCCGCATCACAAAGCAGGCCACGTGCGACTGGCTGCGGAGATTCTCGCGCCGCCGCAAGGACACGTACAAGTTCTCGCCGTCGATCAGCGGCGCGCCTTCGAACGCCCAGCCGGCGCCCCACGAAGCGGGCTCCAGATGAATCTCGAACATCCGCCGCTTCTCGGTCTTCAGGTCCAACGCCACCAGATGTCCCGGACGCGGCGGATCGAACCGTTCGTTCGGCACCAGCGAGGTGGCCTGCGTACCCAGCTTGACGAACAGCCGACCACCGGCCGTTGTCATCGTGAACCGGGCGACCCCTTGACGCTGCTGGGGGCCGGGACGCAACGCCAAATCCTGACCCTGCGGCGGAACGGCCAGCGGTGATGCGCCCCCAGCGGGCGCGGGCGGCGACGGATCCGCCACCAGCGCCTCGGGCCACAGCGGCCGGCCCGTCTGCAGATCGTAGGCGTGGACGTCTTCGATCCGCTCGCCGGTGCAGAGCAACACTTTGCCGTCCACGACCAGCGGATGGTAGCTCAACAAGGCATCGCGCTCTTCTGCCGGGCGCGTGACGTCGTCGATCCACTGAGCGTCGGCCTGCTGGTGCGGCAGATCCACGGTCCAGATCGGGCGCATGGCCAGATCCACGCCACCCGGTGAATTCTTGCCGCGAGTCGGCGCGCCGGCAAAGGTGGGCCAACCGTCGGGCGGCGGGATCGGCGCCCAATCGCGACTCTGTTCGAGCAGTTCTCGCAACAGATCCGCGTACGGACCGCGCCGTCCGGCCAGCGTTCCTTCGACCGTTCCGTGAAGTCGCCGAAACTGCTCCAATTCGATCGCTGCCCGCGTCTGGGAGCCCTCCAGAATCGAGACCAGAACCAATCGAGCGCGGACATCGGCCAAATCCAAATCCGTGTCGGGATACGCCAGCCAGGCCGACTCCGGCGATCCCAGCAGCAGCGGCGAGTCCAGCGATTGGTCGCCCTCCTCGACCGCCTGCCCTCGGTAAGCCAGCCACAGCGGGAGACCGGGTGCCAAGTTCGTTTCCTGTCCGAGCTGCGCAGTGATCCGCAACTCGGGGCTGATCCGCTCCCACGCCTCGCGAGCCAGCGTGAAATGGCCGCGAGCCAATTCCCGTTCGCCCAGTTGATACAGCGCATCGTCGCCAGAGGAACTCATGAAAAAACGCTCGGCGATGCGGCGGAACTGGCGGGCATCGCCCGTGGACGTCGCCTCGCGCAACCAGTTGTCGGCCAACGAGTCCACCCGAGCACGGTACAGGTCGAGAGCCTCGTCGGCGTGGCCGTGCAGCGCGGCCAGACGCATCTGGCAGTAGTCGCGCAAGCTGACAAACCTCACGAATCGCCCCTCCTTCCGATCCGAGCCGCTCCGGCCTGTCAACGCCAGCAACTTGTCGCCGTCGGTGTCCATCAGTCGCCGCAGGGCCTCGACCGCCTCGTCCCATTGGCCCGCGTCGACAAATCGGTCGATCGTTTCGAGCTGCGACCGCGCCACGTTGTCCGCTTCGGCAACTTGCACGTCTTCGGCGAACTCGACGACCTGCCAGATGCGGAATTGCTGGCCGAACGTCGGCGCGCAGCATGCCACCGCGATAGCGATCCATCCGAAAATCGGTCGGCGAGGAAAGGTCATGCCTCTTATGCTAACGTGGTTCGGGATGGAGTCCAGACAGTGTCCGCAGGACGCGGCGGATTTTGCGGTTTGCACAGGCTGGCAGCCTGGGCTACGGCAAGGGCGGGTACAGTTGATACAACATCAGGTAGACCAACACGCCCGTGACCGAGACGTACAGCCAGATGGGAAAGGTCCAGCGGGCGATGCGGACGTGCCTCGCACGCTGGTCTCGCCACGCCAAATAGATGGTTGCCACCGCCAAGAACGGCACCGCGGCGGCCAGCACGATATGGGTGAACAAGATGAAATAATAAACAACCCGCACCAAGTCCGGGGGGTATTCCGGGAATTTCTTGACGATCGTCGTGTTGGCGTGATAGACGAGATAACAGGCCAAGAACACCACGGACACGACGAAACTGCCGACCATCAGCGCGCGGTGAGCCGACTCGCGGCGGCCCTTGATGGCCACGTAACCGGCAATCAACAGCACGGTGGCCAAGGCGTTCAGCGAAGCGTTGACATGCGGAAGATACGGAGTGATCTGCTCCACGGATCGATTCCTCTTATAAAATGGAGACGTCTTCGGCTTCTTCATTCATCCGTGCTCGGGCTCTGCCATCCGTGCTACACATCCGCGCCCGCAGGTGTTCGACTAGCACGGATGGCAGTGCCGGGGCACGGATGGAAACTGCGGCAGTCAATCGGTTCAGCAGTTCCTTCAGGCGTTCGATCTCGCCGGCATCGTGCCAGTCGAATTTGCCTTGGATCGCTCCCTGCTGATCCACGACGATCAGCCGGTCGACATGGGTGCGGCGGTCGAGGGGCACACCAAATCGCTCGGCGGCAATCCGCCGGATGTGATCCAGGTCGCCCGTCAGGAACATCCACCGCGCGGGGTCGGCTTGGTACAGCTTGGCGTAGTCGGCCAACCGCTCCGGCGTGTCCGTTTCCGGATCGCACGAGATGCAGACAAATTTGACGCCCTTGCCGCCGAACTCGCGGTACAACCGCCCGACCGCGTCATTTTGCGCCCGGCAGGTCGTCGGACACGTGGTGTAGAAGAAGCTGGCAACCCAAATCTCGCCCTGCAACTGCTGCGACGAGAACTCTTCTCCCGAACTGGCGGTCAGCGTGAATTCCTTCAGCCAAGCATTCTCTTGCGCGGCACCCTCCCGCGGCACCGCGGGAACCGCATCGTCGGGCAGCGAATCCTCGCGGACCAGGGCCTCGAGTTTCTCTTTCAGCGCATCGAGCTGCCGCGAGTCGTGCCAATCGTAGATGCCGCGCACCCGGCCCCACTTGTCCACGGCGACGAACCGATCCGAATGGGTGCGGTATCCGACGCCCAGTTGAAAACTCTCTTCGCCGATCTGGCTGATCTCGTCCATGTCGCCGGTCAGAAACATCCATTCCTCCGGATCGGCTTCGTACAGTTTCGCGTATTCCTTCAAGCGTTCGGGCGTGTCTTCCTCCGGGTCGCAAGTGATGCTGACCAGCGCGACGTCCTGAGTCCGGAACTCGCGCCACAAGCGACGAGCGATCTCGTTCTGCTGGCGGCAGATGGATGGGCACTTGGAGAAGAAGAAACTGACGACCCAGACCTGACCTCGAAGATCTTGCGAGTTGAATTCGGCGTTCTCGCTGTCGGTCAGCACGAAGTCCACGATCGGCCGCGGCGGGACTTCCCCCGCCAAGCGGCCCGCGCCGTCCTCCGATTCGTATTCGACCACCGCCGCCCGCGGCGCGCACCCCCACAACACAAATGACGCAATCGTCAGGACAACGGACACCGTAGTTACGTTCGCCAGAACGTGGCCGCAACACCCGCTCTCGTTCCGCCTTCTGGCGAGGGTGGCTACGCTTGATGCGACGGGGGCGGGAGTCGTTTTCGGGGAACTACTTCCCGCACGCAAGACCCTCCGCCCGAAAACGACTCTCGACCCCTCCCATGTCGTCCAACGCAAAATACTCATCTCAAGTCTCCTCGGGTAACCCCGCCGGCGATCCGGCAGGCGGCAAGAAACAGCAACGCGGCGGCAACACCGGTGACCAGCCAACAAGCGGCGAGCGACGGCATGAACAGACCACTGGCCAGGGGCCGGTCGAACAGCAGTTGATGCGTCCCGGCCACCGTGTAGGTCAACGGATTGACCTTCATCGCCCAATGCAGGCCGACTTGCAGCCACGTCGAATCAGTCGTCGCCACCGGCACTGGAAAGAACGCGCCGGACAACAACCAGAGCGGCATGAGAAACACGGTCATGATGGCGTGAAAACCTTGCGTCGACTCCATCCGCCAGGCGATCGAGAATCCCAGCGAGGTCAATCCGAGCGATGCCAGCAACATCAATCCGGTCACTTGCACGAGTTTCCAGACGGTGAATTCGACGGGCAACGTCAACGCCAGCAGCAGAAACAGCCAGCCCTGCATCACGGCCAGTGCTGCCCCACCCGCCACCTTGCCCAGCACCATGGACCAACGAGGCAGCGGCGCCACCAACACCGCTTGCAGAAATCCCTCGCGACGATCCTCGATCAGCGAAATGGTCGAAAAGATGGCGGTGAACAACAAGATCAGCACCAGCGTTCCGGGAAAATAGTATTCGGCAAACGAGGCCGCTTCTCCGCCCGCCCCGTCGTCCAAGCGGAACGTTCGGTCGAATCCGGCGCCAAAGAAGACCCAGAAAATCACGGGCTGGCCGATCGCGCCAACCACGCGGCTGCCCTGACGGAAGAACCTCAGGATCTCGCGCCACGCCAGCACGGCCGACGCGCGCCACGGCAGCGACGTCTCCGGCCGGCAAGCTTCGCGTTCGTTGGTCGGTCGTTCAGCGTCCATTTTTCACGGCCTTTGGACTCGTCTAGGCAATCGTGATCCCATCTATAACCTGCAATCTATAACCCGTCATCCATCACCGGCAATTCATTGCGAGCAATCCGCCACCACGCCCTCAGCGCTGCCGGTCGCCCCCGGCGTCGCTCCAAAACCGATGCCCTGTCTTGTCGATGAACACGTCTTCCAGCGAGGGTCTGCCCAAGGTGATCGCATCGATCCGGTCGGCGAGCGATTCCATCACGCGAGCCAGGATGCGCGAGCCATCGGGGTGCTCGAACCTCACTTGGCCATCGATCACCATCGCGGCCACCTGGAACCTCGCTTCGATCTCCCCTCGCAACGACTCGGGCTCGCGGCAGCGGATCGTGATCGAATCGCCGCCGACCGACGCCTTCAACGCTTCTGGGTGATCCAAGGCGACCAGCCGTCCCTCGTTCAGAATCGCGATTCGATCCGCTCGCTCGGCCTCGTCCAACAAATGAGTTGTCAAGACGATCGTGACCTGCTGCTCATCTCTCAAACGCGTGAGATATTCCCACAGATCGCTGCGGGCGCCCGGATCGAGGCCCGTGCTGGGCTCGTCCAGCAACAACAGCGACGGGCTGTGGATCATCCCCTTGGCCAACTCGACGCGGCGCCGCAGACCGCCCGAGAGACTTTCCGTGCGCTCGCGGATGCGATCGGTCAAGCCCAAACGGGCAAGCAACTCGTGCTGTCGCTGCGCCAGCGCGTCGCCGCGGATGCCGTACAGGGCAGCCTGAAAACGAAGATTCTCCCCGACCGTCAGCTTGCGGTCCAAGCTGGGCGACTGAAACACCACGCCGATGCGGCGGCGGACCGTGGGGGCCTGTTGCGGCAGTTCCAGCCCCATGACTCGAGCTGCCCCGGACTGAACCGGAACCAGCGTCGAAAGCACGCGGAACAACGTTGTCTTCCCGCAACCGTTGGGTCCGAGTATGGCGAAGATCTCGCCCGACTCGATCCGTAGGGTCAGCCGGTCCAACGCTACTCGACTTGCGTAACGGTGAGACAGTTCATCGACGTCGATCGCTGCCGGGTTCGTGTCCATTCAGATCGTGTGCAAAACCAAGGCGATCAGCAGCAAAGGCAAATACAACAGGGTGACTCGCAGCAGCGAGCGTGCAGTCTGGTCGGTCCGCGATTTGAGGAACCGGACGGCGAACCGAACCTGCACCAGCCCCAATGCGGTTGCGACGACAAGATAGATGACCGATTCCTGCCAAGGAAGGTATAGCGCCGGAGCCCAACTGACGGGCAGAAGCAACACGGCAGCCGCCACGGCGTGCCAACCGGCCGAACGGCCCGTCGGTTCGACCACCGTCATCATCCGCAACCCCGCCCGCTCGTATTGATGTCGATAGATCCACGCGATGGCCATGAAATGCGGAAACTGCCACAGCACCAAAACCAGGAACAGGGCCATCCCGTTAGGCTGGGCCACGACGTTCCACGATCCGCCCGCCGTGCTCCAGCCGATAAACACCGGCAGGGCTCCCGAGACGGCGCCGACCGCCGTGTTCTGAGCCGTCCGCGGCTTCATCGGCGTGTAGATCGCCACGTACACCACCCAGGTAGCCAGAGCCCAGGCGGCCGCGGGCACATTCACGGACCAAACCAGATAACCGGTTCCCACGACCAGCGTTGCCAGAGCGAACACGGTCACCTGGACGGCACTCAGTCGGCCCGCAGGCAACGGTCGCCCAGCCGTCCGCAGCATCATGCCGTCCCGCCGACGCTCGAACAACTGATTCATCGCACTGGCACTGGCCGCAACCAACAGCGTGCCGAGAAGCGAGTTGACCAGCGTCCAGCCCGTGCATTGCCCGCCGCCTGCGACGAAGGCCGACACCGCCACGACGACCAGCACCATCGCGGAGATCCGCGGCTTGGTCAGGGCTGCATAGTCCGCCGCCCACGCCAGCCGACGCACTCCGCGCCGCTCGATCGCCAGTACCGAATCACTCATAGAACTACGCTCCCAGACCGTACCAAACGCCAAGCCCGTGCCGCCAACAGCACGGAAATGCCCACAATAAGGGTTCCGTTTGCCGTGTGCGCTGTAACGACAAGAGACTGTAGCAGCCCTTTGGCTTCGATCAAGGTGTAAACGGTCGTGATCGAAGTCTGGACCACAAACGTTGGCCAATGGTACTTCACCACCCAGGTGGCACAACCGAGAACCAATTGGAGGCCGATCAAGAGCGCAATGGTTGTCGCCGGCCAGCGAAACGCGGCGTCGGAAAACGTGGCGGCGGCCGGGTGGCCGTGTTCCGGAGCCAATTCCGTCTTCGAAGCTGCTTTCCGAGCGGCAAGAGCGCGAAGCAACCGCCAGATGATCGCACCGGCGGCGATGGCCAGGATGCCGGCGCCGATGACGTGAGCCCATACCGTCACCTCGAAATACAACGGCGATGCCGACTCGGAGACATGCCGCAACAGCGCTCCCAGCACCAACTGGGCATAAGCCAGAATCGCGATGGCGAGGATCGAGACACGGAAACGTTGGGAGGAAGCAGCGAACAACGCGTCATGCCACCAGCGCGAAGTGACGGCACACAACACGATCGTCAACGCAAAAAACGCCGGTCCTACACATCCATGCAGCATCGCCAACTGCCGCTCGTCCAGCAGCACGCGAGCGCCGCCGAGCGACCCTTGCGCGATCACCGCCACCAACGCGCCCACGGCGAGTCCGCGGACCCATCTTCGATCGTCGTGGCGGTACACGGCAACCACAAATCCGATGGTGATCAGTCCGACCAGTGCGCCCAGCAGGCGATGGCCGTGCTCGATAAACAGATCCCAGGGCCCAAACAGCCACGTCTGCCACGGATAAAGAAACAAGTTGTAGCCGAACGTCCCCGGCCAATCGGGCACGGCCATGCCCGCAGCGTACGTGGTGACCAGTCCCCCGATCCAAATCAACGGAAACGTCGTCCAGGCCAACACAACGGCCCAACGATGCGGCCCGCTGCGGTAATCAGCGGCCGACTCGGAACCTTGCCCTTGATTCGAACGTGCTGCCATGACGCCAACCTGCCATTCCGTCCCAGATCCGAATTCTCGCGAATCCGGTTGCGTGATCAATTGCGCCGCGCGATCTCCGCGATCGGATCGCGACTGCCCGCCCCCGAGAGGCTCAACACGAAAGCCACCAAATCCCACAGATCGCGAGGCGCCAAGCGGATGTCGCCGGGCCGGGCATCCTCGGCCTTCATCGGCGCCGCGGGCATCGGAGTGCCGGGAATTCCGTGGAAGATACGCTGGTAGAGATCCTCGGGGCGGCTTCCGCCGTGAAAGACCCCCCAGCGCAGATCCCTCGCCCTGATCTGCCGAGGTTTCAGAGCGCCCACGGCCAAGTAGCCTCGCACGGCATCGGGATTCTGAGGATCGAAGTACTCCTTGGTCCAGTCGTCGTAGTCGACGGTTTCGCCATCGCCGCGGCCTTCCGTGCCGTGGCACTTCGCACAATTGGCCACTTCGCCCAGGTACAGTTCCCGACCTCGGCGAATCGACTCGGGCGAATTCCAATCCGACGGCCTTGGCGGCACGGCGGCCACGCGGGTCGGCGCGTCGCGCCACTCGCGAGCCACGTAGGAAGCCAAGGGAGCCAAGTCCGACAGCGCCTCGCCAATTCGCTCGGGCGAGTCCTCGTCGAACGCCACATCGGCCAACCGGTCGTCGGGACCGCTCAGCTCATCGACCGATTCCACGAGCAGAGCCCGTTCGACCGCACCTCGGATCGAGAGATACTTGACGTAGTCCACCAGCGCATCGAGTTCCGCGTCGGCCAGCAAGTGGAAGGAGGGCATCGAGGTGCCGGGCATGCCGCGGACCAACAGAGTCCGCAGATCTTCGTCGGTGGGCGGAGTCATCGGTCCGACGGTTGATTTGAACTTGAAAATGCCGCGGCGAAAGTCGCGGGCGTACGGGTTCAAAAGGGCGCCCGCGGGGCCGGCGCCGTCGCCGCTGATCCCGTGGCAGACAGCGCAGTGCTTACGGTAAAGCCCAAAATTCGTCCCGTCCTCTTCACTGCCCACCGGGCCGGCCGCCATCCGCAACCGGTCCAGGTCCAGAACTCGCCCCACCTCGACATCGTCCAGTTGCGGGATCAGGGGGGCGTCGGAGGTTCCAAACCAGAACGTCAGGATCTCGGCGATGTCCGCGAGTTGCGTCTCGGACAGATCGACGCGCGTGATGTCCTGTTGCATTTTCTGGTACACGCGGTTGGGCCGGAATTCGTGCTGCGACGTCCCGCAGCCAGCAGCGAGCAGAATGATCGCCGCCAACTGGGTCAAGCCTCCGAATTGCCTCGAACACCGCATGAATCTGTCCAACATCAAATCCGAAATCGAGATGGTTTGTGGTCGGTCTCGCGACCTGCTGTGGCCGGTCTCCCGACCGAGCCACAGAACCGAGATGTCCGTTTCTTGCGAGAGACCTTCGGTCGGACGCTTCGGCGGGGTCGGAGACCCGCGCCGAGCGAGGATCCGCGCCGAGACGTCAAGTCAGTCCGCGAACACCGCGGGGGCCAGGGTCACTTTGCCCAGATCGTTCGTTCCCGGCTTGATCTCGACCTCCAGCCGGCCGCGTTCCCATTTGGCTGTCTGACCGTCGATCGAAACATCGTCGATGTAGCCCGCCTTCTCCTGCCAGAACTGGAAGGTCCACTTGCCAACCGGCAGATTCTTGATCACCAACTTCCCGTCCTTGTCGCTAACCGCCATGTACGGGTTATCTTTAACCAGCAGCCATCCGGACATCCAGGGATGGATCGAACAACTGACGCGAGCCGGCAGCCGTTCGGCCACCTTCAGTTGGTGCTCGAACTTGCCGCCCGCCGGGATCGTGTAATTGATCGGCGGGTTGGCGAACGTGTCGATCTTGCAGTTGTGGCCGACCGCATCACTGTTGCCGATCACCAGCGTCTGCGTCGTGCGCAGCACCACCGCATGCGGGTCGAAACGGCATTGGTTGTTGTCCAAGTGGATTTCGCTGCCGGCCGTCTCGGCATACGAGGAGTGCGGTTCGGGCGCCTTGTCCGTACGAGCCAGAAACAACCAAGCGAACACGTTCGCGATCCCTTGGTTCTCCGAATTCACGGTCAGCGATTCGTCCGGCATGGGAAACTTGCCGCAGAACTCCTTGTCCGATGTCACCTGCAATGGTCCCGCCACGAACTCGTTTCCGCCGTAGACAAAGGTCGCCGTCAGATCGCCGTACTGCTGCCCGGCAGCCGTCCCGGTCCACGAACCCACCGCGACGGCCATCAGCACCAGTGCCGAAACAAAACGCATCATCGTCAAATCTCCTTGTTCGTCCAAATTCAACGCATCCCCGCATCAAAACCGCGGATTATAGAGCATCCCGTCCCGTTCATCAATCAACCGCCGGATCGACCTTCGGTTCGTCTCTTTGACGTTCAGCGTCCCGGCACCGCCACGTCCTTGTCGAAGTATCTGTAGAAGGCCTCGGCCAATTGTTCACCGTATTTCCGCCAGTTCGCGGCGGTGGGGTAGTCGTCCAGGCCGGCGATCCGGTTCGCATTCAGCTCGTGTACCGCGGCCGCGATGCCGTAGCGAGCCAGCAGCCCCTCGCCGATCGACCCGGGATTCCGGAACGTGCTCTGCGTGCTGCCTTCGGTAAACCACGTGTGCTCGCGCAGCATCTTCTCCAGGTGTTCCATCCGAGCCAGATAGGCATCCAGCGCGGCTGGCTCAAGTTCCGGACGACTGATGTGCAATCGGCCACCTGCATCGTTGTGGAAGTCGATCATCAGGTCGGGCCGCTGCCCGTCGGCGATTCGTTCGTCGAGCCATCGCTCCAACGCGGCGTTTTCCGGAGCCAGATCCGGGTCCGCCGCCCGGTCCCAATTGCGGTTCAGGTCCATCCCGCGCAGATTGAACCGCGTGCGTCCGCGAGCCACGCCGTCCTTGTTGGCGATCGGCATGACGTACACGCAGTACTGGTTCAGGTACCGCCGCGCGGATTCGTCGTCGCGGAGCAGACGGCGAACCAGTCCCTCAACGACCCAGTTGCCGCCCGGCTCCCACGGGTGCGCCCGCGCGCGGATCAGAAGGCGGTGCGGCGCGTCCGGAAGGCCAACGCGAATCATCTCCAATTCTCGCTGCTCAACCGTCCGACCGATCGGCGCGATCTCGACCAGCGGATACCGGCCGATCTCGGTCTTCAGTTTTTCCAGATCCGAGATGCGGTACGGTTCGAGCCGTGCCACGTACAGCGAGTCGCCCTGCATCCGAACGGGAATTCTCAGCCGGTGCGGTGCCGCCGGCTGGACGTCCACCGCTCGCCATACTTGGCCATCGTCCGAGAGGAACGAGACTTTGGCTTCCGGAATCTCTCCGCTCGGCCGGCGGTTCCAGACATTGGCGAACGGACCCAGTTCGAGCGTTAACTCGGCGCCCGGTTCCGCTTCGACGCGAAACAGCCAGTGACCGTTGGCGCGATTGGGCGAAGATCGCTCCTGGTCGTACACCAGATGGATCTGAACGACTCCGTCGGCATCCACCTCCCACCACAGCGGCGAAGCATGCTCGAACGCCGTATCGATGAACCGAAGCGGATGCGGCGGATCCTCCGGCTGTTGAGCGGCGACTCCGGCGGTCGCGACGGCCACGAATACAAGAGCAAGCCAATTCTTCATCTTCCGGCCTCCGGTGCAAATCGTCGAAGAACCCCAGGAACCCCGCTGCCCACCTTACGGCCTGACGCGGCGACTTTCAAGTTGGGCAGCGCGTTCGGAGGAGTTGGACACCGAGCGACCAACGGAGGTCCAGAAGATTCGCAGCCGAAGACCAAGTCAATACAGCTTCAACTTCTTCGCCGCCTGGTCGAACGTTTTGGCCGCTGCGACCAATGCCTTGACGGCTTGAGCGCGAGTCGCCGGATCGTCGGCCAACTTGGCCGGGTTCACCGTGGCGTAAGCCTGATCCCACAGTTTCAAGGCATTCGACAGGCCCTTTTCCGACTGCGAAAGCAGGACCCCCCTCATGTGAACCAGACGCACCTGCTCGGACAGGAAGAATTCCATGTAGCCCTTGGCGGATACCTCGCCCTTCAGCAGCGTACTCCCTTGACTCATCACGCTCTCCAAGCTGCCCTTGAGCGATTGGGGGGCGTCAGCAAACTTCCTCATGTTCGGCACTTCTTCAATGACCGGATTCAACAGCAACTTCTTGAAAACGGGGGCGAACTTCTTTTCATTCTCGTCCTTGCTCTTCTGAAGGGCATCGTGATAGGTCTTGAACGCCTTTTCCATTTTCAGCAAGACCTGAAGTCTCTTCTTGTAATCATTCCCGGCTTTTTCGTACTCGTCCAGCAAAGGGCCGACCCCCACGTCCTTGACTGCGCCGCTGGACACCTTGTTCTTGTCACGATGAGTCTTCCACTCTTTGCGAGTCAACATAAGCCTGACCTCCACTTCGACATCTAGACAGTCAAAGACACTGCCCGAGAGTAGAACACTTGACGTTTGAACGACCCGCATCAGGCCATTCGTCACGGATTGTACGGTGCCTCAGAGCCTTCACAAGTGGGAGCGAGACGAAAAAACATGCCTCCGGTTCATGTGGAATTTCGGCCTGCCGTCTCCGGAGCCGTGCCGAGTTGCTTGCCCGACTCCAGAAAGCTCCGGTATCGTTGCGGCGCTTGGGTGGGGATGCCGATGGGGGCGGCCATCATCAGGGCGGCGGCGAGGGATTGGGCGGTGGCGGTTGGCGGCGGCGGCACCGGTGGCAGGTTCGGCGGTGCCAGGCTGCCTTCGCTCCAGAACGCAGCCAGCGCGACGCTCGCGGCCGGGCCGCTGTTGTTGCAGGCTTTGGCGGCATCCGCGGCGGCGCGCCGCTTGGTTTCGTCCGGCTGGGCAGCCCAGGCCTCTGCCGCGTCGAGTGCCGCTTGGTCCGCAGGTTTCGCAGTTTCCTCCAACACGCTGCGGACGCATCCGCTGGCCCAAGCGACCGCGGCCGGCTTGGGCAACCAAGCGGCCAGGAACCGCACCGCGTCCGTCAACAACTCGGCGGCGATCAGACGATCCAGGTAGTCGGCCGGCGGCAGGTCATCCTGCAAGAGTTGTCTTGCGGCTTCGCTCCAACGGAGTCCTTGGCAGTAGACGGCCGCGGGTGGTACTTCCGCCGCGGTTGCTTCGGCCCCGGTTGCCGGTTGTCCCGCGGCAAGCCGTTCGCCCTGGATGCTCACGGTGAACGTAGTCGAGCCGGCGGCGACACGGTCGCCCGAGTGCAGCGGGGCGGCGACGATCTTGGCATCGTTCACCAAGATTCCCGATGAGCTTTGCAAGTCGCGGATGCGGCATCCTCGCCAGTCGCATTGCAGTTCGAAATGCACTTCGGACAACTGGTCATCCTCGGACAAACACAGGTCGGCCCACTTGCTGCGCCCGACCTGGATGGTCTGGCCGTCGCGAACCACGATGGTCCGACCAGTCGCGGCGCCTTGAATCGCTTCGAGGGTAAGTAACACAGGATTCACCGTTTGCAGGACATGTTCTTGCGGCACGGGATGCGCGCACGGCGCGCGCCCCACAACGTTGTCAGCAATCCTCGACTCGCGTTCAGCGCCCGCGAGCCACCCTTTTTCGACTCGCGTTCGGCGCCCGCGAGCCATCGTCGGTTCAATTGATATTGACCATGCCTCCTTCGAGCGTCAGCGTGGCGGTGCCCTTGACGGTCGTCAAGTTGCCTTCGGCCGTCAGGTTTCCGTCAGCCTGGATGGCGATCTCCGGCGATGCGATGGTGATCTTGGCAGCTTCGATCTTGATGCTGCTTCCGCCTACCTTGAGTTCGATCGAGGTGCCCGCTTCGATGGTGCTCTTGCCGGCCGTGATCGTGATGGTCTGGTCGCCCTGGGTCACCGTCAGCGTGTCGTTGCCCTTGTCGATCTTCACCTCGCGGTTGCCTTCCGCGATTTGGTGCGTATCGTTGCCTTTCGAGACGATGACGTCGCGATTGCCTTTCTCGATGGTGACCTTTTCGTTGCCCTCCTTGACCGTCTCGGTGCGGTCCTTCCAGATCTCGATCGTCTGGCTGCCGTCTTCCGCTTCGCTGTTGCCGACAACCAATTTCTGGTTGTTGTGGATCTCGATCGTCTGATCGCCTTTGTCTTTCTTCTCGAAACCGACTTTCAGGGTGTCGTTGTTCTCGACGACTCGGTCGAAGTTCTTTTCGGCGTGGAAGTAGATCTGCTCGGCGTCCTTCAAGTCCTCGAAGCGCAGTTCGTTGAAGTTCTCGGGAGTGCCTTCTTTGCTGGAGCGGGACTTGACGCCGCTCTGCGTCTTGTTGTCCGGAAGCGTGTAGGGCGGCTTGTTGACCGCGTTGTACACGCGGCCGGTCACCAGCGGCCGATCCGGATCGCCTTCGAGGAAGTCGACAATCACCTCCTGGCCGATGCGCGGCAACTGGATCGCGCCCCAGGCGTTGCCAGCCCACGTGGAAGCCACGCGGATCCAACACGAACTGTTTTCGTCCTTTGTGCCCAAGCGGTCCCAGTGAAACTGGACTTTCACTCGTCCGTGTTCGTCGGTCCAGATTTCCTCGCCCTCTTTGCCGACGACGATGGCGGTTTGGATTCCCTGGACGAACGGCTTGGGCGTCCAGCGCGGCGGGCGATACGGGGTACTGCTGGCAATCGCCGTCAGACGCATTTGGTATCCGGTGCCGACAACTTCCAGATCGCTGCCCTCGTACTCGGGCGAGAGCAGGTCGTACACGGCCGAGACCACCAGGTACTCCCGGTTCTGGTCGCTCCGCGGATGGTCGGCCAGCGTGAACAAATGGCCGCTTCCCAACCCGCGCGGGCCGCCGATCGCCTCGGCCGTGGCGTAGCCGGCTTGCAGTTCCTGCAATCGCGTCTTGACGTAGGTGTCGCCGTCGGCGGCTACGACGTACAGGCCGGGATAATCGTAGACCTCTTTGTCGGCATGCGTGTGCTGTCGGGTTTCCGTCGCCTTGGATTCCAGATTGCTGGTTGGGTTCAGATAGTCGAAATCCCGGAGGGTGTACTTGCACGTCCGCACCTCGTGGGAGGTCTTCCAGTCGTGGATCTGATCCGGCCGCGCGTTGTGTCCCTCTTCGGGATAGAAAGGGATTTCCGCGTAGCCGGTCGCGGGACCGTGCGAGCTGGCCGAGTCGCTCATGACCAGCGTGTGCTTCGATGTTTCGTGCTTGAAGTAGTAGTAAATACCCTCTTCTTCCATCAGACGGCTGACGAAATTGAAATCGGTCTCGCGGTACTGGACGCAGTACTCCCGCTCGCGGTAGGTACTGCTGAGCGACTCCTGAAAATCCGAAAAGCCGCGGTCGCGAAAAACTTGCTTGATGATGTCCGGGGCGGTCATGTTCTGAAAGATGCGGCAATCGGAGGTTCGCGTCAGGAACCACATCCAGGGCCGCATGGTCGCAAGATAATGGTGGAACCGACCCAGCATGCCTACTTGGGAAAAATTCGTCACGCAGCCGTGAAAGTAGCGTTTCCCCTGGTCGATCGTCGGCAACTCGACGGTCATCGTCTTGCCCAGCAGCGAATCGCTCGCAATCTGTGAGTCTTCGCTGAGCAGGACGAGATTGTAGACGAACGGCCGGCCGAGCGTTTCCCGTCCGGTCAGCGAGTGAAGCCAGAGCACATCTCCGCCCAGCGGCGTGGTCAGCGGGATCGGACGTTCGCCGGCAGTCGGCATGACGGATTCTCCTTCGTCGAATTCAACGGTCTCACTGCCTCAATCCGGTCGTTGGCAGCGTACTCGGCTCCAGCAGCGAGCAAACTCGGGTAGCGGCATCGGTCGTTGCGGTCTCGGGCGTTCCTTCGGGTGCATCCGAAGCGGCCCGCTCCGCCGCGGTGACCCAGTCGCCCCGCACTGCCCCGTCCGGTCCCGGTGCCAGGGGAAACGCGCGGGCGAGGATCCCCGACGGCTCGGGCAGAGCGTTCGGGGATTGGGCGATACCGATCGGACCGGGGCCGGGCATGTGAAGCCTCCGAAGCTTTTCGCGTGGACATGAATTCCATGAGTATAGCGAGCGGTCCAGATTTTGTCACAGCCTCGCGAGGATGGCTTCGCAACCGCTTGGCTTTGTGGAACAATAGCCGACATCGTGGTCGAATTCCGACCTTGATCTTCACGTGGAGTACTCACTGCCGTGGCCGATGCTTTCGAAACTGCCAAATCATTCCATCAGGCCGGACGACTGGCCGAGGCCGAGGCCGGCTATCGCGCCGTGCTGGATTCGGAACCCGAAAATGCGGATGTCTTGAATATGCTGGGCAACGTGCTGGCGGATCAGCAGCGTTGGCAGGAAGCGGCCGACAGCTATCGCCGGGCCGTGGCGGCTCGTCCCGACAAGGCCGCCGCACACTACAATCTGGGAAACGCATTGTCCGCGCTGGACCTGCTTCGCGACGCGGTGCAAGCGTACCAACAGGCCATCGCCCTGCGTCCCGACTATGCCAAGGCCCATTTCAACCTGGGCAACGTACTGTTCGATCTCGGCCAACTTTCGGACGCGGCCGGCTGTTACCGGCAGGCGTTGGACGCCGATCCCGGGCACCCCGACGCCGCCGCGCTGTACAATCTGGCCCGCACACTCCACCGTCAGGGCCAAGCCAGCTTGGCAATTCCGTTCTATCGTAAAGCGTTGCAGTTCCAGCCGCGTTTTCACTCGGCCTACGGCGAACTGGGTATGGCGCTGCTCGAAACCGGCAAGCCGCAGGAGGCGATCCGCTGTCATCAACGGGCGCTGGAACTGGATCCGGACGAGCCCGCGGCGCATTTCTATTCGGGCCGCACGCTGCTGACCCTGCTGCAATTCGATGCTGCCGAAGCCGCCTTCCGCCGCACGTTGGAACTCGACCCGCAGTCCAACGACGCGTACCGGGCGCTGGGGCAAGTTCTGGACGCTTCCGGACGGCAAAGCGAATTGCCGGCGCTGGCCGAAGCCTGGTTGCGGGCTCGGCCGGGCGATCCGGAGGCGATTCACTACCAAACCGCCTGGACCGGTTCGGAAACGCCGCGACGGGCCTCGGACGACTTTGTTCGCGCGACCTTCGACGGTTTTGCCGAGGATTTCGACGCCATCGTGCAGACGTTGAACTACCGAGTGCCTCAATTGCTTCACGATGCCCTGAGCGCTTCTTTGGAAAGCCGCGGAGCAACGCTGGCGATCCTGGATGCGGGCTGTGGCACGGGGCTGTGCGGCCCGCTGCTGCGAGGCTGGGCCGCGCGCCTGGTCGGCGTGGACTTGTCCGCCGGGATGCTGGATCGGGCGCGGAGGCGACAGACATACGACGAACTGGTCGAAGGCGAACTAACGGCCTATCTGCAACAGTCGCCCGAAGCGTTCGACGTCATCGTCTCGGCCGATACCCTTGTCTACTTTGGGGACCTCGATCCCGTTTTGTCCGCGGCGGCCGAGGCCCTGAAGGCCGACGGTTGTTTGGCCTTTACCTTGGAAATTCTGACCGCAGCCGAGCCAGATGCAGCGTACGGTCTCCAATCGCACGGGCGGTTCAGTCACTCGGAGGATTATGTTCGCGGGCGACTGTCGGCCCATGGGCTCGAAGTGGACAAGTTCGAGCGAGTGATTCTGCGTGCCGAAGGGGGACGCGACGTTCACGGTCTGCTCGTACTGGCTAACAAACCGCGGTGAGGAAATTCCGGTCCAGTTGTCCATCTCGGGCGACGCCTGCTGCGCGCCGGTGAATTCCACTTTTTTGCGAAGAATTTGCTTGATCGCGCCGATCCGCTCCATACACTTGTCACAGCATCAGCGGCTCGTCAACTTTTCTTTTCTTGCACGGGAGGACGCGGAAATGGCGTGGAGAATCGACAAGTCGAAGGCGGTTTTCTCTCCGGAACTGACGAGTTCCGATCAAACGAAGTGGGACGCATTTCAAAACGCGATCCACAACAAGCACATGCATCCCAAGGATGCGGCCGAGGCGGCTCGTTGCGACCAGTACAAGAAGCTGACGGGCAACCAGTTCCAGATCCGGTTGAGCGGCAAGATGCGGGCCACCTTCCTGGTGGACGAATCGAAAGAAGTCGTGACGGTCAAACAGGTCGGTGGCCACACCTAGTCCACCCTTGCACGCCAGACCACTCGGGATGAAACTGATGGGATCACAAGCCGTATCGGTCTCGTCATCTTCCACCGAGGAAAGGTCTGGCCATGAGTTACGAATTCCGTTTTGGCTCGCTGGGTAGCGCGCCGCCGCGAGCGGCCAAGAGCGGCGAAGTGTTTCGCCTGGCGGTTCTGGGCGATTTCTCGGCACGCGCCAACCGCGGCGAGGTCGAAGTTGGCGCGGCGCTGGCCGCGCGCAAGCCGCTGCGCGTCGACGTCGACGATCTGGACGACATGCTCCGCCGCATGAATGTCCAACTACAATTGGATATCGGCGGCGACGAGGGCGTGGTCGAGGTCGAAATCCAGTCGATGGACCATTTCCATCCCGACGAACTGTACGACAACCTGGAGATCTTCAGCGATCTCGCCGGACTGCGTCAGCGGCTGAAGAGCAGTTCCACCTTCGCCAAGGCCGCTAAGGAAGTCCAAAGCTGGCCCGGAGTTGGCGCTCCGGCCAAGCGGCGGCGCAAACGGCGCTCGCGCGGCAGCGCGGTGGCCGCGGATTGCAAACTCAGCGACTTCGCCCAGTTGCTCGAGCGGGACTGTGTGGAACGCGCGGAAACGTCGGTCGATCAACTGGTCAAGCAACTGGTCGCGCCGTACATCGTGCCCGCGCCGGACCCGCGCCAGGACACGCTGGTCGCGGCGGTCGACGCAGCGATCTCGGACACCATGCGTCGCGTACTCCACCATCCGGATTTCCAGACGACCGAAGCGCTGTGGCGTTCGCTGGAATTGCTGGTCCGGCGACTGGAAACGGGAACCAATCTGCGGATCGTGATGTACAACATCACGGCCGAGGAACTGGCCGCCGACCTCAGTTCGACGGAATCGCTTGAAGAAACCGGGTTGTACCAGTTGCTGGTCGAGCAGCCCGCGTTGGACGCTTCGCAAGGTCCGCTCTCGGCCATCGTGGGCAACTACCAATTCGAGCAAACGCCGCCCCACGCGGAACTGCTGGGACGGATCGCCAAGATCTCGGCGGCGGCCAAGGCGCCGTTCATCGCTTCGATCGGCACGTCCTGCCTGGAAAGACAGCGGGACAGGGACTTGAACGCGCTGATCGCCGAAAGTTGGTCGGCGCTTCGGCAGGTGCCCGAGTCGGAATACGTGGCGCTGACCGTGCCGCGGTTCCTGCTTCGACTTCCCTACGGGAAAAAGACGTCGCCGATCGACCGGTTCGAGTTCGAAGAGTTCACTCCGCAGTACGGATTGAGCGGGATGCTGTGGGGAAACTCGGCCGTCTTGATGGGGTTGCTCTTGGGCCAGAACTACGGCCGGCAGGGCATGAAGAAGATGAACATCCTGACGTCGCTGACCGTCGACGACATGCCCTTCTACTTCTACACCGACGCGGATGGAGACCAAGTCGCGTTGCCGAGCACCGAGCGGTTGATCAACGTGCGAACGGCGACCGAAGTGGCCGCGCAGGGCATCGTTCCGGTGTTGGCGATCCGAGGACGGGCGGAAGTCCGTCTGGCGGGCATGGGCAGCATCGCCGGTCCGCCGCTGGCCGGGCCGTGGCCGGTGCCCGAGGGTGTCAAACCGCCACCGGCGCCGCCGGCCAAGCCAGCGAAAGAAGAGCCCTCCGAGTCGACGAGCGGCGACGACGAAGACCTTTCGTCGATGCTCGACGGCATGGACAGTTCGGACGATTCGTCCAGCAGCAGCAGCGACGACGACGATTTGGCTTCCCTGCTGTCCAGTTTCGGCGACTCGGATGATACGCCGTCCGAGGAATCGTCGGGCGATGACGACATGGACCCGGAACTGGCCGCGCTGCTCGCGGGGCTTTGACCACCTGCCGTATGGGCCGGTGCCGTGGTTTTCGCGCATTTGTAGGGCCGACTTAAGTCGGCCCCACCTAGAATCTTGTAGGGCCGACTTCAGTCGGCCCCACCCACTCGCCCGAAGGCGGCACGACGACCCAACTTTGAATCGAACGGAATTTTGTAGGGCCGACTTCAGTCGGCCCCACCTACTCGCCCGAAGGCCGAAGACGCTGGGAGCGGAGAGAATGATCCAGATCGAACGGCTTCAATTCCTGCTGCACGTTTTCCCCAAGCTGACCGTCGGACTGGTCGGCGACTTGTTCCTGGACCGGTATCTCGAGATCGATGCGGCGCGTCGCGAAGTGTCGATCGAAACAGGGCTGGAGGCGTACCAGGTGACTCAGGTGCGCAACCAGCCGGGCGCGCTGGGTACGGTCCTGAACAACCTGGCCGCGTTGGGCGTCGGGAATCTCGTGCCCGTCTCGGTGATCGGCGACGACGGGCATGGCTACGACCTGTTGCGCGAACTCGAACCGCTGCCCGTGGACACCTCGCATGTGCTGCGAGCGGCGGACCGCTTGACGCCGACTTACACGAAGCCGCTGCAACAGGATGCGGCGGGCGTTTGGCAGGAACAAAATCGGTTGGACGTGCGGTCTCGCAAGCCGCTTTCTGACGACCTGTGCGAACAAGTGTGCCGTCATGTCCGAGCGGTCTTCGAACAGACCGACGGCTTGATCGTGCTGGACCAGGTCGACGAGCGCAATGCGGGAGTGATCCACGACCGGGTGCGCCAGTGCTTGAAGGAACTTGCGCAAGCCCGTTCCGACCGGTTGATTTTCGTGGACAGCCGTCGCTGGCTGTCGCTGTTCGATTTCGGCACGATCAAGGGCAATCGCGCGGAGATCCTAGCCGAGGCGGCAGCGGACGACACGCAAGCCGCTCTGCGTCACTTGGCCGCCCGAACCGGTTGCGGGGCCTTTTGCACGCTGGGCGACGAAGGCACGTTGGTCGCATGCCGCGACGGAGGATCGGTTCACGTCCCCGGGTACCCGGTCGACGGTCCGGTGGACATCGTGGGCGCCGGTGACAGCGCGACCAGCGGCATCGTCTTGTCGCTGTTGGCCGGGGCCACGGAAGTCGAAGCCGCCGCGGTCGGCAACCTGGTCGCTTCGATCACCGTCCAGCAATTGGGCACCACCGGGACCGCGACGCCCGACCAAGTCGTCGAACGCTGGTACCAGACACGCCGGTAGCGGCGGCACTAGCGCATGAACAAGCCGCCGTTGAGGTCCAGCGTTTCGCCGGTGGCGAAGCGGTTCTCGATCAAGAACCGGATCGCGTGAGCGACATCGTCGGCTTGGCCGTTGCGTCCCAGGGGGGTCGAGGCGCGGAACTGCTCCAGTCGCTCGGGCGTCGTCACCTGGTCGTGGAACGGCGTCTCGATCACGCCCGGCGCCACCGCGTTCACGCGGATCCGTGGCGCCAGCTCCTTGGCCAAGCCGCGCGTGAAGACGTCCAACGCGCCTTTGCTGGCGCCGTAGATCGTGGCGGTTGGAGCGCCGTGCCGGATCGCGATCGACGTCAGGTTGACGATGCACGGATCGGTGCCCCTGTCCAACAGCGGAACGCACAGCGAGGACATCATCATGGTCGAGAACGTGTTCAGCGCGAAGATGTCGTACATCAACTGCCATTCCAGCCGGTCGGCCTCGCAGCGGCGCACCAACCCTCCCGCGTTGTTGACCAGTACGTCCAACTGGCCGCAGGTCTCGGCGGCGAAAGCGGCAGCGGTGCGGCAACCGTCCTCGGTAGACAGATCGGCCTGGACCAGATGCGGCGTGCCACCGGCCGCCTGAACGTCGGCGGCCACCTGCCCGGCGGCGTCTTGGGAACGGTGGTAGTGGATCAGCACGGTATTTCCGGCCGCCAGAAAACGCGCGGTAGCGGCACCGATTCCCGTACTGGCTCCCGTGATCAAAATCGTCTTGGTCATCGCTGGTCCTTTGCTTGTGTCGGCTGCGGTATTCTATGTCGCGGCCCGGAATTTCCGCAACCGACCGATTTCCGCTCGACTTTGCGGATCGTATCATCATAATAGACATCGATGTTCAAATCTCGGCGACAGGCGGGTTTTTCCTTGAATCGGCAGGTGTAATATGAAGATGCGACTGCTTCTCGTTTTGCTCTTAGTCCTTGGCGCTGGCACGTTGGGCGGCCAGCAAGTGTTTTTCGCGCAGGCGGCCAGCCAAGCTGCCGACGATCGGGAAGACCCCGACGAACCCGAAGCGCCGAGCCCAGCCGAACGCGAGGCGGCCGATCCCGAACCGCCCGCGCCGGCCGATCCGGACGAGCCCATGCCGGACGAATCGGACGAGCCCATGCCGGACGAATCGGACGAGCCCATGCCCTGGAAAACGGACGAAGCATCGCCCGAAACTCCGGAAACGGCTGAGGATGCCCGATCGGAGGACGACGAAGCCGAAGGGAAAGCCGACGATGCGGAAGAACCAACGGCCGATGACCCCGAAATGACCGACGAAGCGGAACCAAAAACCGAGACGCCGGCGGCCGAGCCGGATGCCGATGCGGCGGAACCATCCGCCGAGCCCGGTCCTGAGCCGGACATGGCGGAACCGTCTGCCGAGCCGGCCGAGCCCGTTGCCGAGGCGCCGACGGACGACGAGGACGGTGACGAAGCGGCGATTCGCGAGACGATCAATTCGTTCCTGACGGCGTTCCACCAAGGCGACGCGAAGGCGCTGGCCGCGCACTGGACCGAACACGGCGACTTCGTCACTGGTTCCGGCGAGCGGTGGCAAGGACAACAACAGATCGAAGAGCGGTACGCCGCCTACTTCGCGGACACCGAGGATGCACGGTTGGAACTGCTGGACACGCAAATCGAAGTGCAATCGCCCAGCGTGGCCGTCGAGACAGGGATCGCCCGAGTCGTCGTGCCCGGCGCGCTGCCCGTGGACTCGGAGTACAAGGTGATTCACGTCCGGACGTCGGCGGGGTGGAAGATCGACAGCGTCCGCGAGACCGATCTGCCGGGACCGCCCTCGCGCGAGGAACGTCTGCAGGAACTCGGTTGGCTGGTCGGCCAATGGGTCGACCACGACGAAGACACCGAGATCAAGACAACCTGCCGCTGGGCGACAAACCAAAGCTACCTCGTCCAGACGTTCCGGGTCTTCGTCGAAGACCGCGTCGATTTCGAGGGGACGCAGATTATCGGCTGGGATCCCCGCGCGGAGGCCATCCGTTCCTGGACCTTCGATTCCGATGGCGGCTTCGGCGCCGGACGCTGGACAGCCGAGGATGGGCGCTGGACCGTGCAAACCCTGTACGTTCTGCCCGACGGTCGCCTCGGATCGTCCACAAACGTCTACGAGCGATTGGCCGACGACAAGGTCAGTTTCAGTGCGGTCGGGCGCCAGGTCGAGGGGAAGATCTTGCCCAACATCGGTCCGGTCTTGGTCACGCGTGTCACCGATGAACAATAAACTATCAAACTCTCTTGTTGCGGAGCGATCATCATGAAATCGATATGGACGATCCTGTTAGCAGCGGCCTTGTCGGCGGTTGTCATGGCCGGTGATGCCTGGGCGCGAGGCGGCGCCAGGCCGAGTGGCGGAGCGTCGCGATTGCCCGCGGGAGGGGTAAGCCGCCCATCGGTCGGTAACGCCGCGTCCCGCACACCGTCGCTCAGCCGCACGCCGAGTCTGCCAGCGGTCTCTCGACCGTCGGCGCCCTCGATCAGCCGACCGAGTGTCGGCGGTGGGGGAGCGCCTTCGATCAATCGGCCCAGCGTCGGGGGCGGAGCACCCTCAATTTCTCGACCGAGCGTCGGCGGCAGCGGAGCACCGTCGATCAGCCGACCCAGCGTCGGTGGCGGAACGCCCTCAATATCTCGACCCAGCATCGGCGGCGGAACACCATCGATCAACCGGCCCAGCGTCGGTGGCGACTTGGCGTCGCGTCCGGGCCTTGGCGGCAGCGTGCGGCCAGACGGCTTGCAGCGACCTGGCCCCGGCTCCTTCGAGCGACCGTCGGCCGGCCAGCTTCAGGATTTCCTCGATTTGCCGGGCAGGCCCGGCGCCAGCACCCGACCCGCTGTCCCGGATCGGCCCGGTATCAGCACTCTGCCCGGTGCCATCGATCGGCCGGGTATCAGCGCTCTGCCTGGCGGCATTGACCGGCCCGGCCCCGGCGAACGCCCCGGCATCGGCGAACGTCCGGGCATTGGCGAACGTCCGGGCATTGGCGAACGTCCGGGTATTGGCGAACGTCCGGGCATCGGAACACTGCCCGGCGAGATCGAACGTCCCAGCATCGGCAACCGTCCTGGAAGCGGCGACCGCCCTGGTATCGGCACACTGCCCGGCGAGATTGACCGTCCCAGCATCGGCGACCGTCCTGGCATCGGCGACCGACCCGGTATTGGCGACCGACCGAGCGTCGGGGACCGATTGCCGGATCGGCGTCCGGATCGCATCGACAGAATCCGCGACCCGTGGACTCGTCCCGTTGCCGATCGGCCGTTCGACCGCAACTGGTGGCAGAATCACCAAACGGTCGTCGTGAACTGGAATTCGCGTTGGCACTGGCATGCCGGCTGGAATCGGTTTCCGCCTCATTGGTGGTGGCGGCCTGCCACGTGGACCGCCTTCGGGGGCTGGTTTGCCTGGACGTGGGCCCGTCCGTTCAACTACGATTTCGGCACGACGGTGATCGTCCGCAACAACTACATCTACGTCAACGACCAGCAGGTGGCGACCGTGGACGCCTTCCACGAACAGGCCACGACGATCGCCCAGAATGTGCCCGAGGAATTCGACGGGGAAAAGGCCGAGTGGATGCCGCTGGGCGTCTTTGCGATCGCCGAAGAAACCGCGACCACCGACACGGGGATGATGATCCAACTGGCCGTCAGTCGCCAAGGCGTGATCTCGGGAACGTTCTACAACCAGCTCACCGACACGCTCCGCCCGCTGGTGGGCAGCGTGGACCAGACCAGCCAGCGCGCGGCCTGGATGTTTGCGGACGACGACGATACGGAAATCATCATGGAGACCGGAATCTACAATCTGACCCGCGACGACGCGACGGCGCTGGTCCATTTCGGCTCCGGCAAAGTCCAGACGTGGCTGCTGGTGCGGTTGCCCGATCCCGAAGCAGCGGAAACCCCAGCCGAAGCTCAATAGCCGACTTCGCGAGAATTCGGAATTCAAGACCTGTCGAAGGAGGATGTTGCCATGTGTGAGTCGTGTGAAGGAAGCCGTTTGGGACGCCGCGAATTCATGGCGTTGAACAGCGCGCTCGGCGCCTCGGTGCTGATGTCCGGCGCCCCGGTGGCCGCTGCGTCCGAGGCCGGGCCCGCGATGCAACCGTTGGGCAAGCAGCGGCCGCGCGTGCTGGTTGCGTTCCTCTATCCGCCCGCGGACGTGGTCAACGAAGGCCAGATGGAAGATTCCTGGGCGCCCAACCACTGGTTCACGTGGCCCGGGAATCAATTCGAGCCCGAGGCGCAGCAACAGAAATTCACCGCCAAGATTCGCGAGATGGGCCAGTCGCTGGGCATCGATCTGGAGTTCGCGCCGGGGGCGATCTATCAGCAGGCGAAGGTCGACGAGTTCATCGCGCACGCCAAACAGACCGGACCCGACGCGGTGCTGATCGTCAATTTCTGGAATACGTTGTCCAAAGCGGCTTACCAGATGGCGACCGAGTCCGCACCGACGGCGATCGTCTACCACTCGGTCGGTTCCAACCACCAACTGCCGCCCGAATCGCTCCGCAAAGCCGAAGGGCTGTACTACATCCACTCGATCGAAAACTTCGCGGAGATCGAACGCGGTCTGCGCGCGGTCCGCGCCAAGAAGATGCTGGCGCAAAGCCGGATGCTGCGCGTCTCGGGGCGAGTCGATTCGCTGGGGCAGAGCCACGAGAGCACGCTGGGCGTCGAAATCGTAGCGGTCCCGGCCGACGAACTGAACGCCTTGTTCGACGCTATCCACCCCGACGACGCGCTGCGTCAGCAGGCGATGGAGTTCAAGAAGCAGGCGACCGGGGTCACCGACGTCACCGACGAATACTTCGTCGACGCGATGCGGGCGCACCGCGCCGTGCAGCAGATCGTCGAGCGTTACGGAGCCGACGCGATCACGATCGAGTGCCTGATGCTGAAGCACCGCAAGCCGTGCATCAGTTTCGCGCTGCACAACGGCAACCTCTTCCCCTGCGGATGCGAGAACCATGTCGATCCGACGCTGACTCTGATGCTGGGCCGCTGGCTGCTGGACCGCGCCGGATTCCAGCATAATCCCGAATTCGACACCAGCGAGAACCTGTACTTCGGAGCGCACTGCACGTGCGCCCCGAAGCTGCACGGCCCGCAGGGACCGAGCAACGCCTTCGCCGTGCGGCCGTTCTTCCACCAACTGCCCAAGACTCCGGCGCTGGACGTTCAGTGGACGCCCGGCGAGCCGGTTATGGTGGCGAAGTACCTGACGGGCAAAGACACGCTGACCTGCTGGACGGGCACGGTGATCGACTCGCCCGCGTCTCCGCCGACCGGAGGCTGTGCCACCCGCGTGCTGATGTCGATCGACGGCGCGGCGGACGTCTGCGACATCTACGCCGGCCCGCATCCCGTGCTGTACTGCGGCGACCGAGGCGATGCCCGCTGCTTCAAAGCCTTTGCGAAGATGTATCGGCTGACGCTGATCGGCAATGTGTAGAACGCCCGCTTCACACCCTTGGAGTTCACGCTTCAGCGTGCTGAAGACCGGCAAATGAATTCGTGTCGCGTTTCGCGCAAAGGGGTCGGGAGTCGTTTTCGGAGAAAGCGTGTTCCAGCTGGTTGGAGGCCCCCCCCAAACCGCACCCCCCCCCCGTGCGGGGCGAGGGGCGTGGCGCGCACCAGAAGAACCCCCCCAAAATTAGAGG
>JAHDXO010000039.1:0-32770 GCA_023382975.1 Pirellulaceae bacterium | reverse complement strand
CTGATATTTTTTTGGTCGGCGTTTGTGGGTCTTTGGGTGGGGTGGTGTGTTGCCAAATCTGTTTTTACCTTGGGTGTGGCCCCAACACAAACCCCCCGCCCGACCCCGTTCCGGCGCTAGTGCCTTGCCGCTCACCTGAAGACCCGACAAATATTTCGCGAACGATGCTAACCTGTAGCTGAATTCGTAAGAATTCAGATCCAGTAACAAAGGACGATCACCATGTTCCGACGATTCCTCTTGGTTTTCTTCTTCCTCCCGCACGGGATCGGTTTCGCTTCCGAGCCGGCGTTTCTTGCGCCGCCGCAGTACATCGGGCCGCCGCAGCCGCAACACGCGGCGACCAACCGGGCCTTTCAAGGCATCCCGAGCATGGCCGTCTCGCCCGGTGGACGACTGTGGGCCAACTGGTACGCTGGCGTGACGCCCGGCGAGGACCACAACAACTACGTCGTGCTCAGCACCAGCGGCGACAACGGGGCGACCTGGAAGGAAGTACTGGTCGTCGATCCCGACGGCGACGGCCCGGTCCGGACCTTCGATCCGGAACTGTGGATGGGGCCGGACGGCAAGCTCCGTCTGTTCTGGGCCCAGGCCCAGGGCCACGAGGCCTCGGTCGGCGGCGTGTGGTGCATCGAGACCGACCAGCCGGACCAGGAGCAGGCCCAGTGGGGGCGGCCGGTGCGGATCACCAACGGCGTGATGATGTGCAAGCCCGTGGTGCTGACGACCGGCGAGTGGGTTCTGCCTGCTTCGACGTGGCGCCAGACCGACGGCAGCGCCAAAATGGTCGTCTCGACCGACCAGGGCCGGACGTGGTCGATCCGCGGCGCCTGCAACGTGCCGGTCGAGGACCGGCAGTTCGACGAACACATGTTCGTTGAGCGCAAGGACGGTTCGCTGTGGCTGCTGGCCCGCACGAAATACGGGATTGGGCAGAGCGTTTCGACCGACCGCGGCCGGACGTGGCCCGATCTGGCGCCGTCTGGTATCGAGCACCCCAGCGCGCGGTTCTTTATCACGCGGCTGCAGTCCGGCAACTTGCTGTTGGTCAAGCATGGGCCGATCGACCAACGAACGGGTCGTTCACATCTGACCGCCTTCGTCTCGACGGACGAGGGCCGCACATGGGGCGGCGGCTTGCTGCTCGACGAACGCAGCGGAGTATCCTATCCCGACGGTCAGCAGACGCCCGACGGCTTGATCCGCATCATCTATGACTACAGCCGCACCGGATCGCGGCACATCCTGATGGCCAGTTTCCGCGAGGAAGACGTCGTAGCGGGCCGGACCGAGGGCGACACCGTCCAATTGCGCCGCTTGGTCAGCGAAGCTTCCGGCGGCAGGGAACGCCCCCAGCCGGAAACGGTGCCCCCCGCGGCCAACGCAGACGGCAAGCCGTTGCGCAAGGACACCCGCGGCGCTCTGACCGCTGGGGATGCGGCCTCGGTGCGGCTAGCCGTCGGCGAACTCCTGTTCACCGACCGCGGCTACGTGTTGAACGAGCTGCCGGCCGCGCTGGAAGGATCGCACTTCCTGCGCGTGGGCCTGGACGGACAGAAACAGTTGCGAGTCAGCCGCGCCGGCACCGTGTACTTCCTGACCCCGGCGCCCGACCGCAACCGGGACAGCCAAACCCAGGCACTGCTCGATCAAGGATTCGCCAAAGTCGCTCTGCCCGAAGTGCGCCTGTTCAATCCGTCCAGCGCCGCCAACTATTGCACCCTGTACCAGAAAGACTGCGACGCCGACGACACGATCCCCATCGGCAAATGGGCCGTGCCGCTGTTCTTCCCTTAGTCCGCGGTCGGGTCAGTACTGCTCTGGTTCATGGTCAACGAGAGGAAAGGTTCATTCCTCATTGATCAGCGCGGACGGCAGGGAGGTTTGGGTGGTTCGTGTTTCAGCAGAACGATCTCGTCGACTAGGTAGACCAGTTGCGCCTGGGGATCCCGAAGCCCGCGAAGGCCCCGCACACTGTCGTCGCATCGCTCGAGTTCGCGGTGGGAAATCGCCAAACGGCAGTATTCCTCCGGACCGATGTACGTTTCCCGACGATCACAGTCCAAGGCCAAGGCTCTCATCGCAGTCCTCGCTTGTTAGGCGGCTGAGACGAATCCGTTTGTGACACCGCCCACGAAGTCTAGTGCTAGCACGATCGGTTCGCAAGTAGTCCGGCCGCGGAATCGAACCCCCTGGGCACGCCTAGATCGTGAAGGTTTTGTTAACGGCATGTTAAAGGTTGATGAAACTGACCCGTTTTGCCCAGACTGTTGTTTGATCAAGGCGGGTGGACGCATAAATTGAGATAGTACGGCCTGTCTCAGGCGTCGCGGCGTTGGTCAGAACAACGGGAACAAAGGCCTTTCCCATGGCAAGTCATCGGTTCCTTCCCGGCGATCCGGTCATCTATCGGAAGTTCAAGTACGGTTCCAGCCCCGGTCCGCGTGCTACGGAAATCGCCCCTGATCCGCGGGGCGAATTGTACGCCTACCACGTTGACAAGTATTGGATCGTTGTCGAGCAGTTGGATGATTCGACCCTGGTCGTGTTGACGCGACGGGGCAAGCGGCATCGAGTGCATCTGAACGATCCGAACTTGCGCCGTCCCAAGTGGTGGGAACGCTGGTATCACGCCGCCCGTTTTCCTCGACAGGTTCTGCTCGAGGCATGCAGTGAAACGGCACAAGCATCGTGCTGAGACTCGGAAGCGTTGTGGCCGATCTCGGACGGAGCCACGCGCACGACCGAAGGTCGCCAGGATCGCGTACGCGTCCTTGGGATAGCACGGATGGAAGAAGATCGCTTTGCGCCGACGATCCAGGCGTCCGGCGGAGTCAATTTCTGCCGGACGCCTTGGAACATGGTGCGTTCGCAGCCGCAATTCACAGCGAGAGCACGAATTCGACCAGATCGTCGATGTCCTGCTCGCTCAGTCCGTCCAGGCTGCCGCCGATGGCGCCGTGGCGGCCTTCGGTGAAGATTTCCTTCAGGGTGGAGTACTTGCCGTCGTGCATGTAGGGCGCCGTCCGCCAAACCTCGATCAGCGAGGGCGTGTCGAAATCGTTCCGGCGGTCGTATTTCCCGCGGGAGCCGACGTTGTGCATCTTCAGATCGGTGTACAACGGTTCGGGATGGCAGCGGGCGCAGCCGACTTTCTCATTGAAGAAAATCGCTTTGCCGCGCAGTGCCGCGGCGCTCAACTGGCCGTCCACCAGGTGCGGACTGGGAACGGGGGTCAAGGTCTTGAGGTACTCGTCGATGGCGACTGCGTCTTCTTCGGGCCGGACCATAAACTGGATGTGCCGAATCCCGGCTCGCACGGCATCCTCGCCCGTGGACCGCACGCCTTCGCTCATCGAGGGCGGCGTCTGGTGGACCAGCAGCATGCTCTTGTTGTTTTTGGGATTGCCGAGTCCGTCGTTCAGCAGATCCCAATTCAACGCGTCGACTCGGGCGTCCGGATGGCAACTCGCGCAGCTCTGCCATTTCTGGAAACAGAGATCGGCATCGTGGAAGAACATGTGCCCGCGCCGCGCCACCGTCAGTTGCGGCTCGGGGCCCAGCGGGATCAACTTGATCGGGTAATACGCCTTGTCTTCCAGGTCGACGACGGCCAGGGCATCGCTGAAGTACAGCGCCACGTAGAACTTGGTGCCGATCACGTCCAGGCCGCGTGGCCCGTTGACCAGTGGCCCTTCGTCGTTGATCATGCCCCAGTGACCGCCGCGGCGCAACGGAATGCGGCGGCGCAGATCAACCAGGAACGCCAAGTCGTTCGGCACGTCGTTGACGGTGACCGACGAGTAGGTGCCCCGTCCATCGTACCGCCCCGTGGCCTTGGCTTCTTCCATTGTTTTGGGAATGCCCGCCAGTTTCTGGTGCAGCCCTTCGGCGTTGATCGCGCTGACTTCGTGGGTTCCGGCATGGCTGACCAGAATGGTCTTGCCGTCGGCGGTCGTGGTCACTGCGTAAGGGTTCGACGCGCCCAGATCGATGTCGTCCAACAAGACCGTGTTGATCAGCGACTTGGTTTCGACGTCCACGATGCTCAGCGCGTTGGTATTCATCCAGCCGCGCTCCAGTTGCGTGGTGGGCATCTGATACCGCGACAGGATATGCGCGACGTAGGCGTATTTTCCGTCCGGCGAAACGCAGATGCTGTAGACGCTTGAGCTGCCGTTCAACAGCCGGATGTTTGACGTGGCCAACGACGCGGTGTCGAGCACGGTGATCTCGGCGGCCACGTCGTAGGAATCCGCCGGGTCGACCGGCAACAGGTTGCAGACGAACAGCGTCGCTCCGTCTTTGCTGATCGCCGCGGCGATCGGATCGCGGATCGCCGGGACTCGCTGGAGTTCCTTGTTCGCCGCCAGATCGATGACCGAAATGTTGTTGTTGAAACGGTTGCTGACGTACAACCGCGAACCATCGGGCGAAAGTACCGGCGCGCCGGGCGTGTGTCCGACCGCGATCTGCCCGACGATGCCGCCGGTCGCAGCGTCCGCGATGCACACGACACCGTTGGGGCCTTCGCAGGTGATGAACAGCTTGGCGCCGTCCGCGCTGACCGCCAGACCCGTCGGCGCCGCGGGGCAAGCGATGCTCCGCACGACCTTGCCCGCCTGCACGTCTACCGCATCGATGCGCCGAGCGTCATACTGGACGACGTACAACGTGGCTTGATCCGGCGACACGACCACATCGGTCGGCCCCAGATACTCCCCGGCGGCGACCGCCGGAGGCGAGACGGAACCGGCCACAGCCAGCAACATGCACGCGGTCACGATCCGAAGAACCAGGAACAAACGGCGATTCATGCGACAACTCCTTGCAACTCGGGAAAATCGGATTCGCTGGTGGGTAGCAGCATCAGGTAGGAAAACCGACGGAGGCGGCCTAAAACCGAGGCTCCATCGTTCAGGACTAACGGATAGCATAAACGATTTTTATGTCGATGCCGAGCATGTTCGGAATTTTTTCGTCATAAATTTGGAGTTCGAAAATCCCCCCGCATGACGAGTGCGGGGAACCAGGAAAATCTTCAGTCGCAGTCGCCTTCGGCTTGCCGTTCAACGATTTGGTTGCGGCCGCGGGCCGCAGAGGAATTCAAAGGAGGAATCGTGTCAGAGCTTACGACGGTCCATGTACAGCTTTCGGAACGAAGTTACGCGATTGAAATCGGTTCAGGCAATCTGGCTCGCACCGGACAGACGGTGGCGGCGCTGGGCGACTTCACCCATGCCGTCGTCATCACGGATACGAATGTCGAGCCGCTGCACGCGACGGCCTGTGCCGAGCGTCTGGCCGAGACGATTTCGGACGTGGATTTGCTGATTGTCGAAGCGGGCGAGAACAGCAAGAGCGTCGAGATGGCTGACCGCTTGTGGCAGGAGTTGCTGCGATTGGGCGCCGACCGCAAGACGCTGGTGGTGGCCGCGGGCGGCGGAGTCGTGGGCGACTTGGCCGGCTTCGTCGCCGCAACATTCGCCCGCGGTCTGCCCTTCGTTCAAATCCCAACGACCCTGCTGGCTCAAGTCGACAGCAGCGTGGGCGGCAAGACCGGTGTGAATCTGCCGGGCGCCAAGAATATGGTCGGCGTATTCTGGCAACCGCTGGGCGTGGTGATCGACACCGAGGTGCTCGAAACCCTGCCGCCGCGCGAGTACAGGGCCGGATTGGCCGAGGTGGTGAAGTACGGCGTAATCCTGGACGCCGAATTCTTCGCTTACCTGGAGTCGCAGCAAGACGCGCTAAATCGGCGGCAACCGGACGTGCTGCGATATGTGATCGCCCGCTGCTGCCGCCTGAAGGCCGACGTTGTAGAGAACGACGAGCGCGAAACGACCGGTCTGCGCGCGGTGCTGAACTACGGGCACACGTTCGGGCATGCGATCGAAGCCGAGACAGGATACGGCCACTTTCTGCACGGCGAAGCGGTTTCGATCGGCATGATTTGCGCGTCGCGATTGGCCGAGCGGTTGGGACGCATCGATCGCGAACTCACACAACGCCAGCACGATCTGCTGCAAGCCCTCGGACTGCCCGTTGCCGTGCCCGACATGGACCGCGAAGTCCTGCTGGCGGCAATGCGGCGAGACAAGAAGGTCGCTCACGGACGTCTGCGGTTCGTCCTGCCGAGCCGCCTGGGCCACGTCGAACTGGTCGGCGGCGTGTCCGAAGACGACGTCCGCGCTGTGATGTCGCCGCCAAAAGTAAAAGCGGGGCTTTGACGCGCCAAACACGTGTTGGCATGCTGAACGGCCAGGGGCAAGGCAAACCATTCGGCGAATAACGTCAAAGTCCCCGCGAGCCAGACTGGTTGCGGCGATCATGGTCAGAATCGACTGTTTCTAATGGTTAGCACTTGGCGCGCCAAAACGTACTGGCGACCCAGTTAGCGGCTGGTATTCATCACGCAAGTCGTTTATTTTCAACGCTTTGAATCTTTATTTCTCCGCGGCGTTCGCGGAGGTTACTTCAAAATCGTCACACCGGATCCGCGGCTGCCAGACGCGGATTGTGCCGAATCGAGACATAGCCGACGTCGAGCTGTGTCAGGGCGGAACAGATTTGTATTTTTCTCGAACATGCCGTCCCAATGGACATACCGGAAACTGACAATTCGAGGTCGCTGATTCCGGCGGGATGCACGGATATTCTGCTGTGTGCCAATCCCAAAGCCGGTGCTCGTTCCGGGCGTCCGCTGGTCGATCGGCTCGTCCATTGCCTGCGAGAGCGTGGTTTAGCGACGCAGATCGTCACGGACATCGACGACTTGCAGCGACTGTCCGCAGCGAAGATGGCCGACGGGACGCTGCGCGCGGTCGTGGCCGCAGGCGGGGATGGAACCGTCGGGCTGGTGGCCAACCGGACGCCGGCCGGGACGCCAATCGCCGTGTTGCCGCTGGGGACGGAGAATCTGCTGGCCAAGTACCTGGGATTGGAAGCCGATCCGGAGGGCTTGGCAGCGATTCTGGAAAAAGGCCGGTTGATGCGTCTTGACGCGGGCGAAGCCAACGGGCGGCTTTTTCTGCTGATGGCCGGCTGCGGCTTCGACGCCGAGGTCGTGCGGCGGATGCATCAGCAACGAACCGGGCATATCAGCCATTTGTCGTACTTCAAACCGATTCTCGATTCGATCCGTACGTACGAGTATCCGGAACTGCGCATCCGCTTGTTGGATACCGACGGCCCGACGAACGACCAAGGGGTGCTGCGGGCCAAATGGGTGTTCGTCGTGAATTTGCCCCGATATGCGGCGGGGCTGAGTCTGGTGCCGCAAGCCGACGGGACCGACGGCCGGTTAGACGTTTGCACTTTTCGCGAGGGGTCGCTGCTCAGCGGCCTGATGTACTTGGCCGGGGTTGTCGCCGGGCAACACCAGAACTGGGAAGACTGTACGACCGCCCAAGTCCGCCGTTTGCGGATCGAGGCGGATGAACCGGTGCCGTTCCAGTTGGATGGAGACCCGGGTGGCTATCTGCCGGTTGATGTCCGTGTGTTGCCGGGGCGGCTGACGCTGGTCGTGGGTATGGCGGAGACGATGCCGGCCGGTAAAATGGCGGGCGCGGCGAGGCTGTGAAACAAGGGTGCCAGGCTCCGAGCCGCCATCGAGCGAATCAAACTTTGGAACATGACGGGACCTTCGGCGTGCCCAACAACCCAGCCCGAATCGGACCTTACGCAGTGGGCGACGGCCAGGCGCTGCTGCTGATCGCAGGCCCCTGCGTGATCGAGAACCAGGCGCTGACCTTGTCGATCGCCGATTCGGTCAAGCAGATCGTAGCGGACCTGCCCGTGCAGTTCGTATTCAAAGCCTCGTTCGACAAGGCGAATCGGACCAGCATCGATGCGTATCGCGGCCCGGGACTGGAGGAAGGCCTGCGGATCCTGAGTGCCGTCAAGCGAGAAATCGGCGTGCCGGTGACGACCGATTTCCACGAATCCTACCAGGCGGACGCGGTCGGCCAGGTCTGCGATCTGCTGCAGATCCCGGCGTTTCTCGCCCGGCAGACGGATCTGCTGATCGCCGCGGCTCGAACCGGTCGCGCCGTGCATGTGAAGAAGGGCCAATTCTTGGCGCCCGGCGACATGAAGCACGTGATCGGCAAACTCGCAGCGGCCGGATGTCAGGACATTCTGTTGTGTGAGCGAGGCACCTTCTTCGGCTACGGGCGTCTGGTCAACGACATGAAAGCCTTGTTGGAGCTGCGCGATTTGGGAGTGCCGGTCGTGTTCGACGCCACGCACAGCGTCCAGCGTCCGGCGGGCCTGGGTGCGGCGACCGGCGGCGACCGCGAGATGGTCGAGCCGCTGGCCCGCGCCGCGACGGCCATCGGGGTGGATGGCTTGTTCTTCGAGACGCATCCCGATCCCGATTCGTCTCCCAGCGACGGGCCGAACATGGTGCCGCTCGACCGGTTCGGCGGCTTGCTGCAACGGCTCTTGAAGATCCGCGCGGTGATCGACACATTCAAGTAGCAGTTCGAAGATCGTTTCCATGCATTTTTTGGTCCCCACGACGGAAGTCATCATGCATTTGCGAGAAGACCAACTTGAGTGTGTTCGGCATTCCGACGGTGTTCTCCGTCCGCCGAATCGGTTGTCATCGGGCCGATCGAACCGCGGTCGGCCGTTCGTCGGTGCTGGGCTGTGGTTCGTCGCGTTGGCATTGCCGGTCGTGCTGAGCTTGTCCGGCTGCGGAACGGGAGCCCCGCCGTCGGCCGGACGTCTCTCGGGTCCGATCGCTTCGTCGCAGCGCAGCCATTTGGACAACGCGCTGGACTACGTCAGCCGCCTGGAAGACTTCGAGCCGCAGCAAGGCATGATGCAGGTGGCCTATCAATTGAACCGCTGGCTGGAGTCGGCGGACGGACTGGACGAATGGGAAGCGAGTCCGCTGCTGGCCGGTTTGCCGGCCAGTTTGCGCGAAATCCCGCCGCTGGCCCGTCTCGACAAGCGAGAATTCACCATCGACGACGTGCTGTACTTGCGCGAGGCGTCGTGGATGAAGAGCGTTTCCCAGTGGGTTGCGGAACGCAACGAGCCGGTCGATGGCGGCGATTGGCTGAAGCAACTGGAGCAGACTCGCGGCGAACCTCACTCGCACGACATAGCGCTGGCCATGCGTTTGTTTGACTGGACCGTACGCAACATTCAGCTCGATCCCCTGCTCGAATTCCCGGCCGCTCAAAACGCGCCGCCCGGCATCGACCTCGCACTGTGGCCGTTGTATCAAGCCGAGCCCGGGCCGGGCTACCGGACATGGCCTTGGCAGACACTGATGTTCGGACGCGGGGATGCCTGGCAGCGGGCCCGCGTGTTCGCCGGTCTGGCTCGCCAACAGGAGATCGATGTCGTGGTGCTGGCGGTCGAGGCCGACTCGCCGGAAAAGCGTCCGCGTCCTTGGGTGGCCGCCGCACTGATCGACGACGATCTGTATCTGTTCGACCCGCAGTTGGGATTGCCGATCCCCGGCCCCGACAGCGGATCGGTCGCCACGCTGCGGCAGGTGCGGAAGGATCCATCGCTGCTGCGCCGGCTGGACCTCGGCAAGGCGATGATGTATCCGATGCAGGCGGAGGATCTGTCCCGGTTGATGGCTCTGCTGGATGCCCCTCCCGAATCACTCTCGTACCGCATGCGGCGCATCGAAACGCAGCCGACCAGCAGTCCGCCGCTGGCGCTGTCGGTCGAGCCGGCGCAGCTCATTCCGCGACTGGCCGCCAGCGATTTGCCGCAGGTCCGGTTGTGGCAGGCGCCGCTGGAAACATGGATCTACCGCACGGCGCTAAAACGCCGCGCGGAAGAGGATGCCGCCTTGATGCAGTACCTGTTGTTTGAAGAGTGGATCTTCGACAGCGATACGCCGCTGGTCCGCGCGCGGCAGTTGCATCTGCGGGGCAAGTTCGAGCAGCAGGACGACCGGGACGGCGCCAAGGCCCTGTATTTGAAAGCCCGCGTGCCCAACGCCATGATTGCCAAGATCGGCACGTCGCCGGAAGTTCGCTCGGAACTGGGGATCGTCCGCGGACGGCAGAACGACCAGCAGTGGGAAATGTATCTGCAGAGCAGCGGGATGATTCTGGTCCGGACCAAGCAGAACGCCAGCTTGTGGCTCGGGCTGATCCACGCCGCGACCGGCCGCTACGAAGACGCCCGCGATTGGTTCCAAGTCCGCTGCCTGGAGGCGTACGAGAACGGTCCGTGGACCAATTCGGCCCGCTACAACTTGGCTCGCACCCACGAACAGATGGGCAACCTGGAAGCCGCCCGCCAGTTGTACCTGCTGGACAATTCGCCGCAGCAACACGGCAACCTGCTCCGCGCCCGCACGCTCCGCCAACGCATCGAGGCCAAGACTCCCGACAAAACTCAAGACGATGAGCCATGAGGATCTGAGGTCCGTCCTTCCGCTTGTGGAGAATCCCCCCATGAACATCTCGTTCCGTCTGCCTGTCATCCTGCTGGGCTGCCTGTTCACCGCCGTCTCGGCCGCCGCAGAACCGGCCGGTTACGAAGTGCCGGCGATCACCGACCGTATCGAGGATTTGCCCTTCTCGGTTCAAGGCGACGTGACGCTGCAAGACGGGGTGTTGGTGCTGCCAGCGGGCGGTGCCTCGCTGCGCACCCACGCTCGATTGGCCGACTTCCAGTTGGACTTGCAGTTCCGCACCGCGGGCGAGAAGAACACCGGCCGGATCGTCTTCGGCGCCCAGGACAGCGGCGACAATGCCGCCGAATCGTCCGGCTACTCGATCGGATTGGCGGGCGCGGCGGCAGGCCGCTTGACCGACCGGGCCGACTCTCAGCCTGGTCCCACCATTCCACCCGGTCAATGGCATCGGTTGCAGTTGACCGTTGCCGGGACGACCGCGGAACTGCTTGTCAACGGCCAGCGGTGCTGGAGACTCGAAGATCTTCCGCTTCGAACCGGTTGGTTGGAATTCCGTTCCGGTCGCGAGGACGGCGCCGTGCTGGAGTTGCGCGAGATTCGCATCACCGAGTCGGGGCATCGCAGCATGTTCAACGGCAGCGACTTGAGCGGCTGGGAAGGCGCCGGCAGCGGTGCGTCGGACTGTTGGGAGGTCCGCGACGGGCTGTTGCTTTGCACGGGAAAGCGGGGCCCCTGGTTGCGCAGCGCGGAAGAGCACGGCGATTTCAATCTGCGGCTGGAGTACAAGCTCAAACCGGGCGGCAACTCAGGCGTCTACATTCGAGTTCCGACTGGCGGCAGCCATCACGGCGAGGACGCCGGCATCGAGGTCCAAATCCTGGACGACGCCGCCGACCGCTACAAGAGTCTGAAACCCTACCAGTATTCCGGCAGCCTGTACGCCATCGTCCCTGCCGAGCCGCGGGTGAGCCGGCCGGCCGGTCAATGGAATACGCTGGAAATCGATTGCAGCCAGACGGCCTACCGCGTCGTCCACAACGGTACCGAGATCATCAACGCCACGCCCGACCACGCGCCGGAACTGGGGCGTCGCCGTACCGCCGGATACCTCGGGCTGCAGAACCACAGTGAAGAGGTCTACTTCCGCCACCTCCGCATCGGCCCCAGCATGGCAGACCAACTGCCGCCGCCCAAGCCGCCGATCCAGGCGACCGACCCGGCGCCGACCGCGAGTCGCGAGTTTCGGACCAATCGTCCCGTCGCTGTCCACCTGCTCCCGGGCAATTGGGCTCCGATCGATTCGCGCGATATCCTTTTTATCGAGGGCGGAATGAAGGCCAGCGAGGCGGAGCATCAGTTCCGAATTCGAGGCTACTCTCAACACCGGGGCGTCGAGCCCCTTGATCCTACTCGCCGCCAATGGCCTCAACCTTCCTTCCGCTGAGACGGCCGGTGAACAGCAGACACGGGGCGTCGAATGAACGATGTCGACCACGGGGGGAACCTCGTAAGGTCCGGACCGTGCGTTGGTCTTGTAGATCACGCTGACGGCCTGCGCTGCGGAGTTCAGGGCAGGAAAATGTCGAGCACTACGGCGCGTTCCATCGGCTGGCAGCAGAGACTGTCCGCGGCGGCTGGCAGCAGGACAACATCGCCTCGGCCAAATGCGTGATCCACGACCGTGAAACAGCCCTCCAATACGGCGATCAAATGAAACCGGTCGCCGTCGCCCAGTCGTTGCGAAGTGTCGAATTCGCGCCGTTCGAGCACGAACTTGTCGCATTCCACCAGCCGTTCGGCCGGAAGGCTGAACGAGGTTGCGGCTGACTCCGGGCTGACTCCCGGAACGTGCGGGAGATCTCGCGGGATTGCAGGTGCTCGATTCGCCATCTCCGGTTGCGGCCGCGGTTGGGGCCAGACGGGTCCGGTCCGGTAGTCGATGACGTCCAGCGCCTGTCGAACATGCAGCGGGCGAGGACGACCGTCCGGCCCGACACGATCCCAGTCGTACAGCCGGAACGTGGTGTCGCTCGCCTGCTGGACTTCGGCCACGACCAGTCCGGCACCCAGGGCGTGGACGGTTCCAGCGGGAATGAAGATGCAATCGCCGACCCGCGGCTCGAAGCTGTGCAGACAGTCGGTCGTTCTTCCCGCGGCGACACAGCGGGCCAGCGTCTCGCGGTCGACGCCTTCCTTCAAACCAGCGTAGACCAGGCTGCCGGGATCGGCGTGAAGCACCACCCAGGCCTCGGTCTTGCCAAGATCCGGAGCATCCAACCGAGCCGCCTGCACGTCGTCCGGATGGACCTGGACCGACAGGCTTCGATGGCAGTCGAGGAACTTGAACAACAGCGGGAACCGCGCTTGTGGAGCATGGCGGCCGAGCACTTCCGAACCGTGACGGGCGACCAGTTCGTGGAGTGTCGAGCCGGCCAAGGAACCATTGACGACCACACTCTGGTCCACGCCGCGGTCGACGACTTCCCAACTTTCGGCGTAATCGTCTTCTTCCCCGATTGTCTTTCCCAGCAGCGAATGAAGCCGTCGCCCGCCCCACAGGTATCGTCGAAAAAGGGGACGGAACCGAAGTGGATACCAGGGATTCATCACGGTCGTACTCCTTGGCTCTTGGAAAATGGGAAAAGCACCGGACGTCCGTGACCCGATGCCAGCCCCGTTTTCGGGCGCAGCAATCGGTATCATCGCTGCTGGCAGGCAATCCGCAATCCCTCCCAGCGGGGTTCCCGCCCCCGGACGGTTGAACCTCGACAACCGCCATGCTATGATCGCTGCGGGCGTTTTCATCACAGGACTTCGCATCGCATGGTAAAGCAACCCGACGACAATCTGTTTGCGGGCAGCACGATGACCTTCGGGGAACACATCGAAGAGCTGCGCGTCTGTTTGGGCCGCGCCCTGGTGGGCCTGATGTTCGGATTTCTGATCGGCTTGTTCGTTGCCAACTATGTCGTCCAGTGGATTCAGACGCCTTTGAAGAAGGCTTTGGAAGATCACTACATCGGCAAGGCGGTGGATGACCTGACGAAGGAGTATTCGCGTCAGGGAGTGCCACTTTCGCCCGAGGTCGAACGATTCATCAACGAGAAGCGATTTGTTTTCGAGAGGATTTTTGTCGAGACCGCCGAAATCAAGCGGGTCGAAGGTTTGCTCGAAGAGCACTACAGCACGTCGCCGACTGCCGATCCTCAACCGACCTTGCCGATCGACAGCGCCGCGTCCAGTCCGAAACCGGACGAGCCGACGGGTGCTTTATCCGAGGAACCCGCTGGTCAATCCGATGCGACCGGCACGACGGGCGTAGCAGCCGAGAGTGAAACGTCTCCCGCGCCGCCGGAATCGGAACGCTTGATCATCCTGGGCGACGAGATTCCGGCGCCCCATCCGGTGCTGATCACAGCGCGTGTCTGGCGACCGATCAACACGCTGGTCAAGGCGTTGAACGCGCAAGAAGCGTTTATGATCTGGCTCAAAGCCGCTTTCGTGTCCGGCTTGATTCTGGCCAGTCCCTACATCTTCTACCAGTTGTGGCTGTTCGTCGCCGCCGGTCTGTATCCGCACGAGAAGCGTTACGTGTACATCTACCTGCCGATCAGCATCTTCCTGTTCCTGGCCGGTGCCGGACTCGCATTTCGCTTTGTTTTCGACTACGTGCTCAGCTTCCTGTTCGGATTCAACAAGATGATGAACATCGACCCCGATCCGCGTATCAGCGAGTGGTTGGGGTTCGTGCTCATTCTGCCTTTGGGATTCGGGATCGCTTTTCAACTGCCTTTGGTGATGCTGTTCCTGAACCGGATCGGGATTTTCACGATCGAGGCGTACCTGGACAAGTGGCGGATCTCCGTGCTCGTCATATTCATTATCTCGATGCTTTTGACCCCAGCCGATCCAGTCAGCATGTTGTTGATGGCCGTACCGCTTTGTGGCTTGTATTTCCTGGGCATCGGCATGTGCCGCTGGATGCCGAAAAACCGCAGTCCGTTCGCGGAAGGCTACGACCCGTAGCGCGAGCCGCTTATCCAAATTTGTTCCCGGCCTCGGAACGACATGCCTGCGAGTGGGTATAATACCGCAGGCTTTCGCGGTCGGAGCCGACAGATTCGTCGGTATTCGTCGCGGAGCGAGCCTTTTGTCGAGACTTCCACAGTGTTCCGACGCCGTTCCATCACGATATGCCGCGAGGGCGTGTATTACTGTCTGGTGCTGGCGTTTATCGTTGGTGGGGCAACGCTGCGGGACATCAATTTGCTGTTTGTGCTGGCCGGGTTGATGATCGGCCCACTCTTGTACAACTGGCGAATGGCGGCTCTGTCCGTCCGCTGGCTGGCGGTACGACGGGTGCTGCCCGACTATGCCTTTGCCGGTCAGCCGTTTCGCGTCGAGATTCAAGGCCAGAACCTGCGGCATCGCATGGGCAGTTGGATCTTGGTCATCGAGGACGCGGTTGCGCCCGACCCGGCGACGGACAATCCGGCGCTCGGCGAGAAGACCAACGCCGGCGCGATCATTCCCTACCTGGGCGCGAAGCAGACCGAAAGCAGTGCCTACCGGTTGACGCTTCCGCGCCGCGGGCGTTACCGTTTCGGTCCGTTGGTGGTTTCCACTCGGTTTCCCCTGGGTTTGGTGAAAGCAACCGCGCGGTTGCCTCAGTATCGGCGGATGATCGTCGGGCCGCGATTAGGGCAGTTGACGCCGCAGTGGCTGCAACTGATGGACACACGGCGATTCGGCCGCCAGCAGGCGCAGTACCGGCAGGGGCCGATTGACGGAGACTACTACGGATTGCGGGAGTGGCGGGCCGGCGACAGCAAGCGCTGGATTCACTGGCGGACGGCAGCCAAACTGGGCCAATTGGCCGTGCGGCAATTCGAGCAGCAGCAGGATCACGACCTGGCACTGATTCTCGACTTGTGGGTGCCGGAGTCGGCGAGCGACGAGCAATTGGGACGAGTCGAACTGGCGGTCAGCTTCACGGCGACGGTGATCGACCAGTTGACACGGCGGGCCCGCAGTCAATTGACCGTTGGATTTGCGGCCAAGACGCCGCGCTCCTGGTCGGGCCGGGCGACAAGAGTCTTTGGGCGACAGATGATGGAACGACTGGCGATGGCTCAAGCCGGCGGCGACGATTCGCTGGCCGAATTGCTCGGCGGGGTCGTGCTGAGGATGCCCGTCGGGGCCCGCATCCTGGTGATCAGCACGCGTAGCAATCAGTTCGAACGATTGCAACAGAGCGAGGGGTTCGCGGGCAAATTGCGCCACCAACGGGCGCTGTCGAACGTGAGTTGGGTCGATGTCGGGTCGCCGCAACTGGGGTTGATTTTTCAAATGTCGTAGCAGGTCGACGGACGATGAAGCTGGAGCGGTTCGTACAAATCCACGTGGGGTTGCTGGCGACGGTCGGCGCGATGCTGTTGGGCGTGGCGCGCGGGGATGCTTTGTTGCCGTTGCTAGTGCTTTTCGCCGCGGCCACCTCGTTGATCTTCACCGATACGCTGAACTGGCTGCGGCTGAACCGAGGGATTGCCAATCTGGCGGCGCTGATCGCGCTGTTCGCCTGCCTGAGCGATTTCTTCGACGCGGGCATCCGCGGCCAATTGCTGGCGGTGGCGAATCTGCTGGTCTACCTGCAGGTCATCCTGTTCTACCAGCGCAAGAGCGATCGGCTGTACTGGCAGTTGATCGTGTTGAGCCTGTTGCAGGTCGTCGTCTCGGCCGCCCTGAACGTGCCGGTCGAGTTCGGGTTGCTGCTGATGGTCTACGCCGCGCTGGCGATTTCGACGCTGACATTTTTCTTCCTGCATCGCGAGGTCGTGCGGGTGGTCCGACTGGGCCGCGTCCCGGTGCGACGGCGCGCTACGGCGGGTGCGGCGGAGCCTCGCGAGGCGGCTTGGCGCCGCTTGCTGGATTCGAGTCCGAAGGTCAACGCCTTGTTGAGTGGCCGGCTGCTGATCGCGCAGGTGACCTCGCGGGGGCTGTACTCGCAGATCACCGTCATGGGCGTGACCACGCTGATATTCAGCTTGGTGCTGTTCTACGCGGCGCCCCGCTCGGGCGTTTCTTGGGGCCGGGCGGTCGTCCCGCGCGCCCAGAGTCTGGTGGGCTTCTCGCCGGAGCTTCGTCTGAACGAATTGGGCGATGCTTTGGAAAGCGACGAAATGGTAATGCGAGTCAGCTTCCGCGATGTCGACTCGGACGAAGTCATCCGCATCTCGGGCGATCCGTACATCCGCGGCGCGGTGTTGACCGACTACGTCATCGATGACGGGATCTCGTCCTGGAAGCAGCGCAGCAGCATCACGGCCCGGTTCCCGCAGCAGTTCAAGCAGGGCTTGTCGCGGCGACTGCTTCGGCCGCCGCCCAACCGGGCGCTGGTCCGGCAGGACGTGATCCTGGAACCGGTGCGGGAACCGATCCTGTTCGCCGTCTACCCGACGTTCCGGATCGATGAGACGCCCGACGATGTGATCCTCGATCCGATCAGCGAGCGGTTGGAGTCGGAACTGCACCGCGAATCGAGAGATCGGCGGGAGTATCGCTACAAAGTGGCCACCACGGCATTCCGCGGCGGCGTCCAAGTGAATGTCGTTCCCCATACCTTCCGGATGCGCGACGAGCAGTACAATTCCTATTTCGCCCAGGAGATGCAGCGGTTGCAGGCGTTCGACGCCGCGCGGTTTCCACGTCTAAAGGCGATCGCCGACGAGATCGCCGAACAGCAGCGGAGCACAGGTGGCACGCGAGCCGATTTGGCCAGAGCCCTGCGGGACCACTTCCTGGAAGGAAACGGCTACAGTTATTCGCTTCAGTTCAGCCGTATTCGGCGCGACGCCAGCCTGGATCCCATCGAGGATTTTGTGGCCAATCACCGCACCGGGCACTGTGAATACTATGCCAGCGCGCTGGTCATGATGTTGCGCAGTCAAGGCATTCCCGCGCGGCTGATCGTCGGTTTCCATTGCGGCGAATACAATCTGTTGGGCGGCTACTATCAGGTCCGGCAGCGCCATGCCCACGCCTGGGCCGAGGCGTTTTTAGACCCCGAGGACGTGCCTCGGGAGATTCCGCCCGACAGCGATACCGGCCCCTACGGCGGCTGGCTGCGTTTGGATGCGACTCCCGGTGCGGATATCGACCGGGCCGCCCAATTCGAACGCAGCTATGTCCACGTGATCGACGAGTTTCTGGACTACGCCCAACTGTTGTGGAGCGACTACGTGCTGGGATTGACCGCCAAGCGCCAGCAGGAGAGCATCTACGCACCGGTCTCCGAAAAAGCCGACCCCGAAGCCTTGTCCGAATCGTGGAGCCGGTTCGCCCAGCAGATGAAAAGCCTGGTCGCGGGAGTGCAAAGGTTTCTGGTGAGTCCGCAGACACGGTTGGCGCTGATGATGCTTGTGTTGCTCACCCTGATCTGGGTCGCGGTCCATTTCCGCTGGCTCGATGCGCCGCCCGGGAAGCGGCGGCGAGTCACCTGGACGGCATTCTTGACCGGCCAGAAAATTGGGCCGGAGCATCGCGAGGAGTTTGCCGAACGCGTTGGCTTCTACCGCCGCTTCGAGCGACTGCTGGGCAAGCTGGGACGGGCGCGTCCCTGCGGTCAAACCCAGCGCGAATTCGCCGCGGCGGTGCAAGGACAATTGGACGAATTGCTGCCCGCGGCAGAGTCGGCCCAGTCGTTTCCGCAGAGGATCGTCGACGCCTTCTACCGCGTGCGGTTTGGCAACGTAGCATTGGACGCCGCGGAACAAGCAGCGATCGACGAAGACCTGGCCCGGTTGGAACAGCAGATGGCGCGGCGGGATTCGCCCCACCAGCCTTAGCGCGGGCGACGACCGCAACCAGTTCGCCCAACCCGGCAAGCCGACCGAGTCCGAGGGCGAACGGCACTTGCCGCAAGCGGCACTGGAAAGTCGAATCGATGCTCCCAAGTTCCCGACATCGCAACCCGTTTCATCCGCTCCTGCTGGCAACCGGCGCCGCGTTTGCGCTGGCGGCTTGCAGTTACTGCGTGATGATCCTAAAACAACGGGCAGCCGGAGCCGAATGGCAGTCGTCGCTGGCCGCGGATCCGTGGCTGGCGTGGATGGACCGGCACGGCGGCACTCTGCTGGTAACGGCGCTGGCAATGCTGGCCGCCGCGGCCCTGGCCGATTTTCTCTGGGAGACTCTCAATGCCTCCCGGTACGACAACAGCACCGTCAACAGCACCGCCCGGAGCGGAAACAAACAGGAAGGCGAGTAACGATGAAAGTATGCCATTACGAACAGGTGGAATCTCAGGCGGTCGACATGCCGGGTGCCGAAGGCTGCCGCGTCCGCTGGTTGATCGGCGCGGCGGACAACGCGCCGAACTTTGCCATGCGACAATTCGAAGTGCTGCCGGGCGGCCACACGCCGCGGCACAGCCACCCCTACGAACACGAGGTCTTCGTGCTCGAAGGGCAGGGCTTGGTCTACGACGGCGATGCTGCCCGTCCGCTGGCGCCGGGCGACGTGGTGTACGTCAAGCCGGACGAAATCCATCAGTTCCGCAACACCGGCAGCGAATCCTTGAAGTTCCTCTGCCTTGTGCCGAACTCCGCCGCTCAACAGCCTATTGCCATGGCGCCCGAATGCGGCGTTGAAACGAACACTTAGGAACGTGGCGCGCGCCGAAACCGCCGTCCGAGGTCTCCCGCGTCAGTTGGCGGCGGGCTTTCGCTTCGCTGGTTTGGACGGCTGCGGCTCCGGAGCGTCCTGTTCGGCGAGTCGTCGGAATTCGTCGGAGCGGCGAGTCCAGAGCGATTCGAGTTGCTGGACTTTGTCGGGATGCTGCGCGGCCAGATTGGTCGATTCGCCCCGGTCGCGGCTCAGATCGTACAGTTCCCACGGCTCGTCCTTGGCGGCGACCAACTTCCAGTCGCCCGCGCGGATCGCTCGGTGGCTCTCGTGGCACCACCATAAATCGTCGTGAAGCGCCGGGCCGTCGCTGGCAAAGACAGATACCAGACTCTTGCCGGGGGCGGGCGGTACCGAGGCATCCTTCCACACGGTCGGCGCTCGGCCGCCGGCCAATTCCAACATGGTTGGAAGGATGTCGATCAGGTGGCCCGGTGTGTGGCGCAATTCGCCTCGCGCGGCGATGCCGCGGGGCCAATGAGCGATCAGCGGCGTGCTGATCCCGCCTTCGTGAACCCAGGTCTTGTGGCGGCGGAAGGGCGTATTGGCCGCACTGGAGAATCCGGGGCCAAGGCATAGGAACGTGGAACCGGACCCCGGTGCGGCCTCGGGATCGTGACCGTCGCCGCGGACCATGATCTCCGCGCTGGCGCCGTTGTCCGAGGCGAACAGCACAAGCGTGTTGTCGAAAACGCCCATTGCTTTCAGTTGGTCAAGGACTCGGCCGATCTCGCGGTCCATGCGGTCGACCATCGCCGCGTGGATGGCCATCTTGGTCGCCTGGAACTCGCGCTGCGCGGGCGACAATTCGTCCCACGGCAGCGGCCGGATGATCTCGCCTCCGCCCAGTTTGTCCAAGGCGTTGGGAAAGTGGTAGGGCGGACCGAGTTCGCGTTCCATCGCGGGCGGAGCATGATGGACGATCCCCAGCTCCCGCAAGCGTCTTCCGCGTTCGGCCTGCAAGACGTTCCAGCCTTCCCGATAACGCTGTCGGTAGCGGTCGATGTCGGCCTGGAGAGCGTGCAGCGGAAAATGCGGCGAGGTGAACGCCAAGTATTGAAAGAACGGCCGATCCGCATGGTCGCGGGCGTGTTCCCGCAGGAACTCGATGGCCTGATCGGCGATGTAGGTGGTGGTATAGAAATCGCTGCCCGGTTCGACGGGCGGCAGCGGCTGGTCGTCCCGCGTGTGGCGGCGGGGATAGAAGAATCGGTCGTGGTCGTCCATCGTGTAGGCGCGGTCGAAGCCGTTCTCCAGCGGCTTGCCGTCCACATGCCACTTGCCGCTGTGGTACGAGCGGTAGCCCAGCGGCCTGAGCAACTCGGGCGCCAGCGGTGCCCAAGCGGGCCGCCGCCCCTGGCCACCTCGGGCTCCATATTGTGCGTCCCGGCGCACCTGCTGGGCGTAGTAGCCGGTCAGCAGGACGGCGCGCGAAGGCCAGCAGCGGGCCGTGTTGTAGAACTGAGTACACCGCAGTCCGTTGGCCGCGAGGGCGTCCAGATGGGGAGTCGAAATCTCACCTCCGTAGCAACCGATGTCGGAATAGCCGAGATCGTCCGCGAGAATCACCAAGAAATTCGGCCGTGCCGCATTCGCCTCGTTCTGACCGGCAACCGCAGGCGAACCCAGCAGCATCCAGTAAGCGATCACCACGATCAATTGTCTCATCGTATTGGTCCCCTGTAAGTCAACCGGTAGCCGGAGTCGTGTGACTTCCGATTCCGAATTTCCGCGCATTCGGCTAGACGAGGGGAGTATAACACAGGTGATCCCGCTTCGCGAACATCCGCAATGGCAACCGATTCTGCTCTCGCCCTATCGTTCAGTTCACTTCGATCCGCTCCTCGTGACGCCACGGCGGGCGAGTGGGACGGGCCCAACGAGGTCCAGATATGCGGAAGGTATCGCCGGTATGCATCCTAACGGCCGTAGCTGTGTTATCGTTCCGAATGATTGTTCGCGTTGCGACACCGGCCGGTGGTGCGGCTGTGCCGACTCCGCCGGTTTTTGCGTGCCAGATGTTCCCGCCGTGACGATTGGTTACGTATTGCCGGACAGGACGATTGCTCGCAATGCACCCGCGGCAACTGTCCTAGCTGGTTTGTCACAAACAACACTTGGTATCGTCGAGCCAGTTTTAACATGACTGCCGCCGGCAGGGGCTATCGGATCTGGCACGGCAAATTGGATTCGCAGGAGCATCCGCATGAGAAAGATCGCCGCGATTATTCTGGTTTTTCTTCCGCTGTTCGTCGCGCAGACTGGATGTCGTTCGTGTCAGCCTCGCTACCAAGGCGCCGCTACGCAGCACTGTTCGTCGAGTTGCGGTGATACCGCAACCGACTGGGCATTGACTCCGTCTGGCGACGGTGGCTCCTCCCGTGCGCAAGACAGAGAGAGCGTGCCAGCGGCCGAGCGGCCTAATGGGATGTTCGTGCCTCTGCCACCCGACGTGATCTAGTCGTCGGCGCAAAAAAAAATACCCCGGCCCGGGCGGACGAGGCGGACGTCCGCCCAAGGCCATTGGGGTATCCTTCTGGCCCAGGCAAGAGCCGAAGTGAATCACGAATTTTCAAAAGGTCCGCCCGATACGCCGCCGACGGCGACCGTCGGCCAGCGTATGGGCGGACGCGGGTAGGGGTCTCCTTCTAAGCACTCGTCGATGTCGGAGCGTTCACTCCCTGGTACAGATCCTGCACCATCGACGGCGGATAAGCATGCATTCCGTGTTCGCTGATGTCCAAGCCGGCTCGCTCCTCTTCGGGGCTTACCCGCAGGAAGCCCACCAGCCGCAAAACCGAGAACAGTGCGAACATCGTTCCGAACGCCCAAGCACAGATGATTGCGGTGGATAGCGCCTGGACCCCGATGTAGCTGGCCCGCGTCAAACCTTCGGGGATGTTCGTCCCCAGCAGTCCCGTGGCCAGCCCGCCCCAAATTCCGCATAGGCCATGAACGGGGAAGGCACCGACCGGATCGTCGATCCGCAGTTTGTCCAGGGCGATCACACCCAGCACCACCAACACACCGGCCACACCGCCGATCAGCAGTGCCCCGACCTGAGTGACCTGGTCGCAGTTCGCCGTGATGCCGACCAGTCCGGCCAACGCGCCATTGAGGGCCATGGTGACATCAGGCTTCTTGAACAACAGCCACGCGGCGAGCATGGCCATGACAGCGCCGATCGAAGCGGCAAGCGTGGTCGTCAGCGCGATGTACGTCGTGGCTTCGGCATTCGCCGTGCCGAAGTAGGTCAACTGACTTCCGGGGTTGAATCCATACCACCCTACCCACAGGATGAACACGCCCAACGCCGCGAACGCGATGTTGTGGCCGGGCATCGGGATCGACTTGCTGCCCAGGAAGCGGCCGATGCGCGGACCGAGCACAATGGCACCTGCCAACGCGGCGGAACCGCCGACGGCATGCACGACGACCGAGCCGGCAAAGTCCTGGAATCCCCACGCGGCCAAGGCGCCTCCGCCCCATTTCCACATGCCGCTGACCGGATAGACCAAGGCGGTCAAAAAGCCACTGTAGATCAAGTAGGCACCGAACTTCATTCGGCCCGCAACGGCACCCGAAACGATCGTCGCTGCGGTCGCCGCGAAGGCCACCTGGAACAAGAAGTCGGCGCTGTTACTCCAGCCCGTCTCCAGATTCGGTGTTTCAGCATCACGGGTTACGAACGACCCCGCAAACCCGAACCACTTCCCCTCGTAGTCGGAGCCGGGATACATCAGGCCGTATCCGACGACCAGGAACAGCAAGACGCCGATCGCCAGATCCATCACGTTCTTGAACAGGATGTTCACGGTGTTCTTGGCGGCGTTCAGGCCCACCTCGAGCATCGCGAAGCCCGCCTGCATGAACAGCACCAACACGGCGCAGACGAACATGATCAGCGTGTTGATCGTGTAAGTCGTCTCGTCCTCGAAACTGATCTCGGTCGTCGCAGCCGCAGCCTCCGGGGCGACGTCACCCGCGCCCGCCGCTGCCGCCGCGACAGTGTCGTCGGCAAGCGCGACGGACGCGAGTGACCAACTCACCCCACACAACCCAACAAGGAGAATCAAGTGTCTCCACCTACGCATAAAATCGAGCATCTTGTACCTTTGCAGAAGGAGTTTTCGAATTGGAAGTTCCTGCGCCGCCCTAGCATGATTTTCTCGTGGCCACGAGCCGGCTGATCCTCCCGCCTGGGGAACCAGCCAATCAACCCGGGATGCATCCCGGCCAGCGAACGCGTGTAAGCAAAGCAAGGCCCATGCCAACACGGGCGATCGGCCGGAGAATAAATCTCGAAGAGAACCGAAAGGCGAGAAAGCGTAAGGACTTAGGGCAAGCGTTCTGGTGCCGTTGCCAAATCCAGACGTTCCCGTGATGCTCGGCTTGCCCACAGCATAGGCACCCTTTGCACGATGGCGGGCAGCAAGAAACAAAAGAAGGGGCCGCCTTGAACAGGCGGCCCCGGGATGGCGTCACGCTCTGGCGAGGCGTGGCGAATTAATAGGTCAGGACCATGTCGATTCCGAAGATCGTCTCTTCGTAGTTCTCAGTCGGCACCCACTCGTGTCGGATTTCCGGCCGGATCACGACGTTCGTGTGCGGTCGGTAGTTGACGCCGAAGGTCGCGTTGTAGAACGATTCGCCTTCCGGCTTCCACCATTCGAGCCGAGCTCCGAACGCCCAGCAGTCGTTCAGCGTGTAGATCAAGTACTGGTTGATGCCGAAGGTCTCCAGGTTGGCGCCGGCCAGCGAAACAAGTTCGCCGTCGTCGATTCCAATGTCTTGGACTTTCATCCAATCGCTCTGGAACACGTAGTTCAGCCGTTCGGTGATATCGACGTCCAGCACGATGCTGTGCGAATAGCAGTCGTCGCCAGTGCGGACACCACCATACGCTCCGAAATCGCCCCAGGTGCTCATGTAGATGAAGTCGACCGAGTCGGTCAGGGCATAGGAGAAACCTCCCAGCCAGTTGTTGCCGCCGCCAAATTGATCGAAGCCGGTGTCCCATCCCAGCGTCCAGCCCGCGAAGAGGGTCAGGCGATCGGTCCAGTCGTAGGTTCCCAGCACGCCGGTGTGGGTAAACGGCTTGCTGTTGTTCATCGTGAACGCATGGCTGTAGAAGAAGTTATCGGGCGCCGGCACGACTTCGTAGCCGATGGTGGTGTAGAAGTGACCGGCCTTGACGGACAGGTCATGGTAGGCGACTTCCAGGTACAACTGCGGCAGCGCCCAGCCGTACTCGCCGTGCTGGAAGCTGTCGGCGTAATCCCAACGACCCGGCGTGTTGCCGAACGCCTGGGTATTGTTGGCGTCGATGCCGTACATCATGTCGAAGCGGAAACCCCAATCCAATCCGCAGCTACCGTCGGCTTCCCTCTCGATGTACATCCATTGCTGGTGCAATGCCAGATGATCTTCGTACTGGTTGAAGAAGTCGGCGATGCTGTCTTGACTGTGGTAGCCGAACTGGGTCCAGCCGCCGATCTTGATGCCGCGGCAATCGCGGGGGTAGATCTCGAACGGTTTCAGGCTATCGCAGCAGCCGGCCCCTTTGCCGCATTTGCCGTTGCATCCAATCCCGCAGTCGCCTTTCTGGTGTCCGCCGTCCTTCTGCCAGGTGTCGTCTTTCGCTTTGTTGACGTCCGTGACCGCGGGCACGGCCAGGTCGCTGGGCGATGGCTGGACGGCGTCCTGCTGAACGTAGTACTGCGCTTCCGGAACGGGCTGGATAATCCCCTGCGCGGCAGCCTGTCCCGCCGCGAACGAACACGCCGCCATGAAGGCGATCGACAGTTGTGTCATCCTCATCCTCGATACTCCCCAATCCTTTGGTCTCGTGTTTGGAGGGCCCTGACGACTTCTGCGACACAGCATTCAAGATGCCGCTCGAAATCGTGTTGGCGCCACGTCGTGAGAGATGCGAGCGTCCGCAGCTAGGAGCCTGTGAAAAAAGTGGGACAGGCACCTCGCGACCAGCCTGGGTTCGCGCTGCTTTCGCGGTGTCTGTTCGGAGCCGGTCCCATGCGTTCGCAGGCTCGGAGAGCGGGGCGGAAATCTCGTCTCCCGTCCCTTCTAATCGGACCAAAGAGCACGGGTGGATAAAGCCGAAACGCCGCACTTCCAGCGAGAATCGGCACCGCGCCCGGCATTTTGTGAAGCCGTGCGGACTGCAACGGTCGTCGGGCGCAGACGGCTAATCGTTGAAGAGCGCCTCGACGAAACGGTCGCCTTCGAACAGCGCCAGATCCTCGGGCTTTTCGCCCAGACCGACGTATTTCACGGGCAGATTGAATTGCTGCCGGATCGGGATCACGACGCCTCCCTTGGCCGTGCCGTCCAACTTGGCCAAGACGATGCCGGTACAACCCGCAGCATCGGAAAATCCTTTCGCCTGACTGATCCCGTTCTGACCGGCGGTTGCGTCCAACACCAACAGCACCTCGTGCGGCGCTTCCGGAACCAGCCGCGTGATCACGCGGTGGATCTTGGACAATTGGCTCATCAGATTGGCTTGCGTCTGCAACCGACCCGCCGTGTCGATAATGCAGATCTCCGCGCCGGTCTCCATCGTCTGCGCGACGGCACGGTGCGCGATGCTGGCCGGATCGCTGCCCGACGGGCCGGTGACGATTGGCACGCCGATCCGCTCGGCCCAGATGGTCAACTGTTCGACCGCGGCAGCGCGGAATGTATCGGCAGCCGCCAGAACGACTCCCTTGCCCTGGCCTTTCAGGAAATGGGCGAGTTTAGCGATCGAAGTGGTTTTGCCGCTGCCGTTGACTCCGACGACCATGATGATCGTAGGGCCGGACTCGGCGAAGGCCAGCGGGGTTTCGGCCTGTGCCATCAGATCCTTTAGCTTGGCTTTGACCGCGTGCAGAACGTCATCCATCTTGACGACGCGGCCGCGGAATTCGGTCTGCACCTGGTCCCGAATCTGGCCGGCCGACGCGGTGCCCATGTCGGTACGGACGAGCACGGCGAACAATTCGTCCAGGAACTGGTCGTCCACCAACCGACCGTCCTGCTTGAACAAGTCCCGGATGTCCGTGTTCAGCAGTTGCGACGTGCGTTTCAGGCCCTGGCGGAGACGTGCAAAGAGGCCCTTGGGTTGATCGTCCGCACCGGCCTCCTCGGGCTCGGGTGCGGTTCGAGGTGCTTCCACAGGTTCCGCAGCCGCCTTGCTCAACAATCGGTCAAACAATCCCATCGCTAGTTTCCTCGGGTCGGTTCACGGAGCACGCGGTCGAGCACTCCGTTGATGAACTTGGTGGATTCCTTCGAACCGAATCGGCGAGCTAACTCGACCGCCTCGTTGATCGCGACCGGTCCGGGGGTTCCGCCGAATAGGATTTCGTAGCCTCCCATCCGCAGGACGTTGCGGTCGGTGGCGGCCAATCGGTTGAGAGTCCAGTTCTTCAGCTTGTCTGTCAAAATCCGGTCCAGTTCCTGGCGATGGCGCCGGATGCCGTCGACCAGACTCCTTGCGAAATTCACCAACTCGCGGTCTTCCCGCAGCCGCCGTTGAAGGAACCGTCCCTCGGCCAGCAGATCGTGCTCGGGGTTCAGGTCGTCGGCAAACAGCACCTGCAGCACCACTTGCCGTGCGCGGCTGCGGCGAGTTCTGCGGAGGGGCCGGGGACGGCCAGAGCCACGGGCGGCGGGCGTCTGGGTGCCGAGTGCCTCGGGGGCGGACGCCGTCCCCCGCTCGGCCTGGTCAAAAGGGTCCGGCCCTCGCGGCGGAGGCGCGGGCAACTTGCCCAGCAGGCTGGCCATCTCCAGCGCCGCCTCGGCGCATTCCACGCCTTTGTTTCCCGCGTTGCCGCCCGAGCGGTGAATCGCCTGCTCGAGGCTGTTGCAGGTCAACACGCCGAACAATACGGGCACGCCGGTCCTCAGGGCGATCTGCCCCAAGCTGAGACTGACTTGGCGGTTGATGTGCTGATCGTGCGACGTTTCGCCCTTGATGACGGCGCCCAGGCAAAGTACGGCGCAATGGTCGCCCGATTCGGCGAATCGCCGGGCGGCCAGCGGGATCTCCCACGCGCCGGGCACCCAGGCGACATCGATCGACGCGTCGGCGACTCCGGCGGCGGTCAGCGTCGCGACCGCACCGTCCAGCAGCTTGCCGGTAATCGAATCGTTGTAACGGGAAACGACGACCGCGAACCGGCCCACGCCGGCGCTGCGGTCGCCCTGAAAAACATTCGGCATGCGAATCTTCCCAAAACGTAAAGGTCTCGTAGCTGAATTCGTGAGAATTCAGCATCGGTGAAATGGCGTCTGAATTCTCACGAATTCAGCTACGGTGCGGGGCCTATTTCATGTTCATGCCCATTAGGAACTCGGCATTCGATTTCGTCTTGGCCAAGCGGGTCACCAACAACTCCATCGCGTCGGGGCCGTTCATATCGTTCAGAACGCGGCGGAGCACGCAGACCCGGCGGTATTCTTCGGGATCCATCAGCATCTCCTCGCGGCGCGTGCCGCTGCGGTTGATGTCGATGGCCGGCCAGATTCGCTTGTCGACCAGCCGTCGGTCGAGAACGATTTCCAGATTGCCCGTTCCCTTGAACTCCTCGAAAATCACCTCGTCCATCTTGCTGCCCGTATCGACCAACGCGGTGGCCAGAATCGTCAACGATCCGCCTTCCTCGACCTTGCGCGCCGACCCGAAGAACCGCTTGGGGTTTTGAAGGGCGTTGGCGTCCAAACCGCCGGAGAGGATCTTTCCCGATTGCTGGCACTCGGAATTCCAGGCCCGCGCCAGCCGCGTGATCGAGTCCAGAAAGATGATGACATCGCGACCGTACTCGACCATCCGCTTGGCCTTTTCGATCACCATTTCCGAAACCTGCACGTGCCGCGACGACGGTTCATCGAACGTCGAGCTGATCACTTCGCAGTTCGGCCCCTTCACCTCGCGCTCCATGTCCGTCACTTCCTCCGGCCGCTCGTCGATCAGCAGCATGATCACGTAGGCGTCCGGGAAGTTCTTCAAGGCCGCCTTGGCCATCTTCTGCATCAGGATCGTCTTTCCGGCGCGGGGCGGGCTGACGATCAAACCGCGCTGTCCGAACCCGATCGGAACCATCATGTCGACCACCCGCGTCGAGACCTCCGCCGGGTCGTACTCCATCACGATTCGCTGGTCCGGATGCAGCGGCGTCAGGTCGTCAAACGAGACCTTGTCCGACAGCAGATTCGGGTCTTCGTAGTTGATCGCCTCGACGCGCAGCAGCGCGAAATACCGCTCGTTTTCCTTCGGCGGCCGGATTTGGCCGCTGACCGTTGCGCCGGTGCGCAGGCCGAACCGGCGGATCTGGCTCGGCGAAACATAGATGTCGTCCGGGCACGACAGGTAGTGGTAGTCGGGGCTGCGCAGGAACCCGAAGCCGTCGGGCAGGATTTCCAGCGTTCCCTCGCCGTACATCAGCCCGTTCATCTTGACGCGTTCTTTCAGGATCTTGAAGATCAAGTCCTGCTTCTTCATCCCCGCCACGTCGGTGACGTTTTCTTTGCGGGCCTCCTCGATCAATTGGCCCATCGTCAGTTTCTGCAGCTCGGCGATGTGGACCTCGCCCTGCTTGATCTTCTCGTAGCGGTCCTGGGACTCGCCCAGCATCCCGCGGTCTGCCTCATCGGCCAGCTCTTCGGCCAGGGACAACGGTTCCTCTTGGTCATAGTCGAATTGACGTCTTGGTCTTGGCATGATCACGGACTCCTGATGGGACGGATTCGATCGATACTCGGAGGGTATCGACGGTGGGTAGCGGATGTTGACTGAGCTTCGGACGAGTCACGGCGCGCTCGGGGAGTTCCGGTTCAACCGGACACGAGAGCCCGCCACATGGTTTCCAGTTGGTTGTAAGTATGTTCCGGAGTTGAGGAATTATCAATCACAATATCTGCACGTTCTCGTTTTCCCTCGACAGACGCTTGAGCTGCCTCGCGCGCCGCGAATTCCGACGCGGTCCAGCCGCGCCGCTGCGCCCGGTCCAGGCGGACGCTGCGCGGCGCTTCCACAAACAGAATCTTGTCGCAAAACCGATCCCATCCCGCTTCGAGCAGCAGGGCCGCGTCCAACACCAGCACGGCCCTCGCGTCGGCGCGGGCCATCCGGTCCATCGTCTCGCGCAAACGCTGCCCGATTCGAGGATGGGTCAGTTTCTCCAAATAGTCCAGTTCGTCCCGTTTGCCGGGCGAATCGCCAAAAACGATTGCCGCCAAGTGTCCGCGGTCGACCTCGCCAGCTTCATCGAAAACGCCATCGCCCCAGCGGTGGCGGATCGCTTGCTTCACTTCATTGTCCCGCAGCACTTGGTGTCCGATCCGGTCGGCGTCCAGCACCGCGGCGCCCAGTTCGTTCAATCGGCTCGACACGAGACTCTTGCCGCTCGCAATCCCGCCGATAATCCCGATGACGATCATTTTGCGCCGCAGCGGCTCAGGTCCACGCCTCGCACTGCGCCCAATTGTCTCCCACTTTGACATCCACTTTCAGCGGTACCGCCAAGTTCCCTACGGAACTCATCTCCTGGCGAACCATCTCAGCCAAATGTTCGATTTGGTCCGCGGGAGCCTCGAAAATCAATTCGTCATGGATTTGCAACAGCATTCGCGCCTTCAGCCGGTCGCGATGGATCCGGCGATGGACATGGATCATTGCCTTTTTGATCAAGTCGGCTGCCGAGCCCTGAATGACTGTATTAACCGCGATTCGCTCGGGTAGGTTCCTCTGTCGCGAATCGCTTAAGGACGAGATTTCACGGACTCCTTGGACCGCACGTCGCCGGCCAAGTATCGTACTAACATAACCCCTGCGGCGACATTCCGCTAGGGTCTCGAGCATAAACTGGTCCACGCCGGGGTAGCGGGCGAAGTATGCCTCGATGAATTCCCCAGCTTCTTTCTTGTCGATGTCCAACGATTTGGCCAATCCAAACGCACTTTGACCGTAAATCACCCCGAAATTCACGGCTTTCGCCTTCCGCCGCATCTCGCTCGTGACCTGATCGAGGGGCACTCCGTGTACCTCGCTGGCCACCAGGGCATGGATGTCCTGATCGTCGGCAAAAGCCTTTTTCAAAGCTTCGTCCCCGCAAAAGTGGGCAAGTACTCGCAGCTCGATTTGCGAGTAATCGGCGGTCAATAGCTTCCAGTCGTCTTGGCCGGGAACAAACGCGGAACGGATTTCCCGGCCCTCGGCGGTGCGGACCGGGATGTTTTGCAGGTTGGGTTCCTGCGAACTCAGCCGGCCGGTCGCCGCCACGTCCTGCTTGAACGAGGTGTGAACCCGTCCGGTCACCGGGTGGATCAGTTGGATCAGGCCATCGACATAGGTGCTCTTCAATTTGGCGGACTGCCGATATTCGACGATCCGGGCGGGCAACTCATGCTGCTTGGCCAGTTCCGTCAGCACTTCGACGTCCGTGCTGGGGCCGGTCTTGGTTTTCTTGACGACCGGCAGCTTGAGATCTTCGAACAGGATTTTGCCCAACTGCTGCCGCGAGTCGATATTGAACGGGTGCCCGGCCAGTTCGTAGATCTCTTGTTCGAGCCGCTCGATGCGCTGGCCAAACCGCTGGCCCAATTCTTCGAGCCTGGCCGCGTTGACCTTGATTCCGTTGCATTCCAGCTCGACGAGCACTTCGATCAGCGGGATCTCGAGATCCCGGAACAGCCCCAGCAGGCCGTCCTTCTCCAGGCGGTTCTCCAAAGGCTCCCGCAACTGCCACGTGATGTCCGCGTCCTCGGCCGCGTACGCCGTGACCAGCGCCACAGGCACTTCGTCCATGCGTTTCTGATTCTTGCCGGTTCCAATCAGTTCGTGGATCTTGATCGTGTCGTGGTCCAAATAGCGCTTGGCCAAGTCGTCCAGGCTGTGGTTTCGTTCGCCCGGATCGATCAGATAATCGGCGACCATCGTGTCGAAAGCCAATCCTTGCAACCGAATCCCGGCGCTGCGCAGCACGATCATGTCGTACTTGATGTTCTGCCCGATCTTTCCGATCTTCGGGTTCTCCAGGACCGGAGCCAATTGCTCGGCGACAAACGCGGGATCGAGCGCCGGTTCGCCCGAGGGCGAACGAACCGGAATGTAGTACGCCACGCCCGGCTGCCAGGCGAACGAGTACCCAACGATCTCCGCCCAGCAGGGATTGGTGGACGTGGTTTCGGTATCCAGGCAGATCTGCGGCTGGGCCGCCATCTCCAGCACCAACGCTTGAAGTTCCTCCCGAGTCGCGACAGTACGGTAATCCGCCTTCCCTGTTTCCACGTAACCCAGGCTGCCAGCCTGTTCAAACAACCCGGCCTCTTTTTCCCCTTCGCCTGTCCCGGCCTCGACTTTGCCGATCAACGCAAGTCGGTCGGCCAAGCGGCGAAACCCGAATTCCCGGCACAATTCCAGAACCGGCCGCGGGTCGAACCGCGAAACGCGTCCTGCCTCCCAGTCGATCTCCAGCGGCACGTCGTCCACCAGTCGCACCAGTTGACGGCTCAGCAGCGCCGTCTCGCGTCCGTTGGCCAAGTTTTTTCGACGCTGCTGCCCGCTGACTTCGTCCGCGTGGTCTAACACGCCTTCGAGTGTCGAATACTTCTGCAGCAACTGGCTGGCGATCTTCGGCCCGATCAACGAGATGCCGGGGACACTGTCGATCGCGTCGCCGACCAAGGCTTGAAAATCCACCACCTGGTCCGGCCGCACGCCCCAGTCTTCCGCCAAGGCCGCGGCATCGTAGACCTGACTCTTGTTTCGCCGCAGGTTGAACAAAGTCACTCGGTCGGTGATCAGTTGACGGCAGTCCTTGTCGCTGGTCACCAACCGTCCCTGCCAGCCGCGGCGATCGATCTCGCGCGCCAGCGTGGCGATGATGTCGTCCGCTTCAAAACCGCTCAGTTCCAGAACCGGGATGCCCAAGGCTTCCAGCATCTGCCGGATCTTTGGAATCTGGGGCTGCAGATCGGCCGGCATTTCTTCGCGTTCGCCCTTGTATCCCGCGTACAACTGATGCCGGAACGTGTCGCCGGGCGAGTCGAAGACACAGAACAGATAGTCGGCGCGATGGTTCTCGATCAGTTCCGCAATGTCGCGAAGAAAGCCATGCACGGCACCGACGGGTTCGCCGCTCGGGCTGGTCATCTCGGGCAGCGCGTGGAATACCTGGAAGATCAGATTGTACGCATCCACCACAAACACCACCGGCACTGGCTCGCTGGTCAACGCGTCATGCGGAGAATCCGCGAAGTTGTCTTGCTGCGGTGGAACGAAACTCACTCCGTTCTCCGAGTGCGTCGGCGGCGTCGCTTCCGCTGCTGCGGACTGCTGCGACTCGGGCTCGACCGGCGACTTGGCACCGCGATGCAGCGGCCCTTTCACGGCCTCGACCACGAACTCCGGTTCGTCTTCGAAACCAACCAAGCGGCGTTGGCGAGGCAGTTTGGACATGAGGAACGAAGGGCAAAAGGGGGGTGCGCGAGACGAGGGCATGTCAAGGCGGTGTCGAGTGGTTGAGCACCGTTGACTTTGAGCCTACAATCGTACAAGCTGGTTCGCACGTGTCAACCGGCGTCGATCGTCGCCAAGGCCGCGCGGCACGGCACGGCCGCATCCAACTCGTTTAGCATCGTTCGAGAAACAACTGTCGCCTCGCCAATGTAGCCATCACACTCCGT
>JAHDXO010000038.1 GCA_023382975.1 Pirellulaceae bacterium | reverse complement strand
GCACTCCGACGATGGCGATCACCACCATCAGTTCCACCAGCGACAGCCCCGCCCGACGGTGGTCTCGGAAAACCACCATCCTACGACCTCCTTAACGAGTCAAAGATGCGAAACGAACTCAACCGTCGACACGTGCAATGTGCGGCGTCTTCGCCTGCCAACGGACGAGAACACCGACAAACAGAAGCAAAGCCAACATAACACCCCATAGAAACCAGGGGCTTCGCCAGGCTTGCTGGTCGTCCAGCCCAGCGAATCCGGTATCTGTGTCAATCAACTCTTGTCCATCCGATATGCGACGCATCTCGTTCGCCAGTACCAGCCGTTTGGTGCCATCAGCTCGAACGAGGTACTCCAGACAATCGGGGCCTCCGTCTGCATGCATGGCACTCGTTTGGCTTTTGGCCTGGGAACTTCCTGGAATCCCCTCGAGACTGTTATGCACATAGTCGGCAACCAGCGTATTGGCGGGAAAGTTGACCGCAAAGTGCTCCTCGTCGATGTCTTGATTGATTTTTCCCACGAGAACTTCGGCTTCGTACATGGTATGAAAATCGCCGTTGGCAGACTGCTGCAGAATCTTCCAAGACATCGGAATCGGAGTATCGCCGGATGGTACATCGTAGGTTACGTCGATCTGCATAACAGTACTGTCAGCAACTCGCCGTACGAATCGTCGCATACTGAACTGCAAATCGGCATCCAGCCAGAATAGCTCTTGCGCCCCGCGCAAACCGGGTGCCGCAATGACGACACAATCCATCTCGCCGAGAACGGCACGAGGAGCGGAAACGTCGGCTTGGGAGAACAGATCGGGCGAATGGACAGACGGACGCAAGTGCAGAAAGAGAACCTTGTTCGAGAGATTCATCGCGACGGACGACACGGCATCCTTCGTGTGATGCCGAACGGTGCCGAAGTACGGAGTGGTCTTGGGGACAGTCGACTCGAAGTATCCCCAACGGACCTCTCCGTCGGAAGCGAAGAGCCTTTCCGGCATCTCGTATTCGGAGCGGTCGAACGTTAGGCCCGGCATGGAGTCGCGAAAGCGATACTTCTCCCCCTGTAACGCGAGTTCCTGTCGGTATTGATGGAGATGCAATCGCTGCTCGGACGTTGCTTCAGTCGAAGGCGGCGCGTCTTCGAGACCGAAAGGACCGCCGATCGCACTCTCTGCCGGAGCCATGCGCGTGGTCCGAACTTCAGTCCAGGCGAACTCGGCCGAACGAACGCGTTCCTCCCTCGCACGCCAACCTGCTTCGATGGATTCCAGCAACCGGGCGTCCGTGGTCTCTCGCGTATCCTCGGCTGCAAGTACACACGTCGCCAAGAACTGGGCTGCCGCCAAGGGAATGAGCAAGCATGGGTTGGAGATCAGTTGAAATTTCATATAGAACCCTTTCAGAGGCGTCTCGGCTACCGCGACACGTCCCGCCGCGAAACATTCGAGCGAAACAGCCTTAATGCTCAATTTTATCGCCGAAACCGACTCCATAGTAGCTTATCCGCAATATCGCCTCGTGATGCAACGTCGTGAACGAATGCTGAACAATGAAGCGCACAAGCAAATTCTGTGATCGCGGAGCCAGTGCAACTTGACGGATACGGAAGCTCGCTTCCGCTTCGCTGCGCATCAGGGGTTCCACGAAGACTCCCTCACCTTCCTGGACTTCGATGCCGACTACTTCGAACGCCTTTCCGCTCCGGGACCGGAGGACGATCGTTTCTTCGATGCATTCATCGGACTGTAGTATCCCGAAAGAGAGCGAGGGTGGGACGATCTGGAGATCAGGAAGCACCCGCATTTCTACTGGAATCGACGCGCGAACGGTCGAGTTGCATGACTCTGTGTTGGCGGTAACGGCAACATCAAATCGGTATAGTCCGGCGGACACTGAGGGATCGGGACATACTCGAATCACGTAACCACAAGGCTCGGTGGTCGCTTCAACCTCGACGCTTGCGACCTGTGGCTCCGTCGAATTCGCCTCAAAACTTGACAAATTCGTCAGCGCCGCTACACGAATCAACCCGGCAGGACACGTCCCGCCTTCGATCAGTGATTCTCCGAAGGTCAGGAGAGTTGGCTGGATTCGAAACGCGCGCCGAACTTCTCCACGCACCACCCACGCAGGATACGGGGGTTTGTTTTCCTTCAGAACGGGAATAATCTGTGTGGCAAAGTCCCGCGTTTCCTCTGTAGCTGTTTCCTTGTTGAACGATCTCAGATCGAGCGTCACCAGCACTTCCGTCGATTCGCCCGGTGCAAGGACAATGGACTCCGGTTTCACCGCCGCACAATTGCAGGACGTCAGGAAACGGCCAATTGTGATTTCTTTTCCCGTTGGATTGTGGATCTTCAGCCTCCAATGGAAATCGTTTTCCTCCCAGACCGTACCAAAGTCCTCGCAGATGGGGTCCAGTTGAAGCTGAGATCCTGTCACGCCGGTCTGGACACTAGACTGCACTAACCAAGTCAATGCGACCGCTACCAGAACCAAGAATACGAACGATACTCCGGCGATTCGCGAACTTGCAAGACGAAGCGTCGTGGATAGCTTCCACCACCGCCTCTCCGTTGCGCCAGTTCGTTGAAGCCTGGAGAGAATTTCAATTTGCCGCCGATCGTGCCTCACGCCGTTCTCGACAGTCCTGTCTTCCATACTCTGTTCTCTGGGCGTCATACGTCGTCCCCGTGCTCCCGGTGCCAACCCAGCTCGGCATCTGCACAGCTCGTCCCGCACGCGTCTCGTTTCACAGCCGCCGAATTTGCCAACTCCAACCGCCGGACTTTTTCGAGTGTCGTTTCGATCAGTTGGCGGTTGACAGCGATCAGGTCGGCGAGCACGCCGGCCAGCAGGGCGAGCAGGCCCATGACGCACAGCGCGCCGCCCAGCACCAGCGATTGGACATGCCCGGCCCCTTGGCCCGTGCTCCACAGGTACAGAAACCGGGCGACCGGCGCAGCGCCGGTCAGGATCAGCAGAGCGCTCAGACAACCGAACACCCGCAGCGGCTCGTACATCGCGTAGGTACGGACCATGGTCAGCAGCGACCGGGCCAGGAAGCCCACGGTCGATTTGAACAGCCGCGAGGGCCGCGTCCGGCCGTTGACCCGCACCGGCACCGACGCCACCCGCAGACGCTTTTCGCCCGCCTGGATCAGCGTCTCGATCGTGTAGCTGAACGACGACACCACGTTGATCTGCAGCGCCGCCTCGCGCGAAAATGCCCGGAACCCGCTGACCGCGTCGGGCACCGCCGTGCCGGACAACCGCCGGACCAGCCAACTACCCGCCGCTTGCAACCATTTCTTTGCGCGTGAAAAGTGCGGCACGTTCCGGGTTTGGCGGTCGCCGATCACCACATCCGCCTCACCGCGCAAGATCGGCCCGATCAGCGCCGGGATATCCGCGCCGCAGTACTGGTGATCCCCGTCCGTGTTGACGATGACATCCGCGCCCTGTTGCAAGCAGGCATCCAGTCCCGTGCGGAACGCCGCGGCCAATCCCCGGTTCCGCCGATGCCGCACCACGTGCTCGACCCCCGCCTCGCGCGCCACCCGCATCGTGTCGTCCGTGCTGCCGTCATCCACCACCAACACCTCGACCCGATCGACCCCGACAATAGCACGAGGTACATCGCCCACCACTGCACGGATCGTTTCGGACTCGTTCAAGCAGGGGATTTGAACGATTACTCGCATCCGCAACCACCATTCCCACAAGATCTACCCTGATTGGATACCTCGCACTGGTGTGAGCACTCTCCGGCTCACCGCCCATCCACCGAAGGCGTGGCTCACCTTTTCAACTCACGAAAACCCTCACGCCCCGCCACTTGTAAGTCCGTGAGGCGCTCGCGAATGCGCTACGAGCCATCGTTAAAGCAGAACGCACCATCGATCAGCCAGATCCATTCACAGTCGACACATGTGAACGCCTCCCAGGGAACTGGCGATCCGTCCGGATGACACAGATTTCCGCCGCCGTTGCAGTTGCTGAAGAAATTGACGGGCAGGAGAGGATTAGAGACAATCACACCTCCGTTTGGTTGGGGCGCATAGACCATGGCTGCCTTTGCGGGCATAACCATATCGAAGGGGCTAATCACCCGGGAGGTCCGGACGCAAACGATCTCTTTACACTCCATCTCGGAACAACTGGCCCAAAGTTCGCTTGGAACATAGCCAAGTGCAAACCCGCAAAGGCCGACGCACACGACGCACACCATTTCTAAGATCCCATTCGTCTTCATCGCACATCCTCCATTTCCAAGCTATGACACAACATACACAACCCACCATTACTCAGGCGTTCGCGCTCCCTTCCAGACGAAGAACGCCGATACGCACAGCGCCGCTACGATCAGCGGAGTCGTTAGGCGCACTGCGGACTTTTTCGGTGAGGTCACTTTGCCATGTGCAGCCTTACCCGACTCAGTCTCCAGGAGATCCTGGTAGGTCGCGCCCCGTCGCAATTCGTCCAAGAGTATGACTCTCCTACTCCCGTCTTCTCGCAAAATGTATTGTTCTGGTTCTCCCGGTCGTCGATCCCAAACCCAAGTATTCGGGGGAAACTCGATGTGAAAATCCCGGTCATTCACAGTCGGTTCGAAGTCGTGCGAAGTCACGCTGGCCTCAGCGGTCATCTCATAGCCCCCGTCTTCAGCAAAGAAGATCCGCTTCCATCTGTGTGGATAGGCCTGTCCAGATGCTGGACGGACGTACTCGATCGTTAGCTCCGATGCGAGAAGCATCCCGCTGTACCCGCGCGCCCGAACCAGCAGGAATGGCGCCGCTCTCTCGACCCACAATTCCGCATCACTATCATGCTCCATTCGCCGTACTTTCTCTAGCACCACAAGGTCGGTTCCTCCCAGTGAGAAAGTACGGCCGATGCGATACGCGTCTAAAGGAATTCCATTGGATGCACCGAGAGGCCAACAGGCGAGCATTGGCGGTCGAAATTGTGCGTCCCCGTGAATGTCGCGATGATGCGCACTGATCTGTCCGGGGTTATGCCAGTATTCACGATCTTGAAACATCCGAAATTCCCTGAGATTCCATGTCTTTGTGGTTTGAATCCTCAGAAAAGCTCGTCGTCCATCCGGGGTAGGGGAGAGGTATCGTCCATCATCGTTGAATCGCAATCGGCCACCGTCGTATAGAAGGGATCGCGTGAACTCGACGACTGTATCTTCCGCGGGCCAAGTGCCACCAGCACCTTCTCCAAACGGGGAACGTCCGTCAGTGAATGCCCCTCTTCGGTAAAACCGGGACTCCGTCCAGTTGAGCTTCAAGCAAGGCATCCGCTTTTCTCGTTCCTTCCAGTGCGCTTCGATATCGCGAATCGTTACCTCTCCAAGCGTCGGGCAGGCGCAAGCGATCATGACGAAGACGCTGCCAAGTGCGATCTGCGCGGCCGGCGGCGCAGACGCTCCAAATGCCGATACACGACTCATGTATGTACTCTGCCTCATCGAAGAGCTCCTCAGCTTGTGTCACAAACGAATGCGGTTAGCCCCAGCAATCACCTGATAGGTGACTGGGATTTTCACAGAAGCCTCACTCGACGCCTTGGCTCCTGTTATGCGAAACTCGAGCAGGTGATTGTAAAAGCCGGGTGTCTTTTCGGGCGTAATGCAAATGAGTACCACCGCGCAGTCATTTTCCAGCGAAATCGTCGAGACGACAGCCGGGTTGTCCACGGGGAGTGAATCGGGACGTACACTCAAAACCGGCGTACCCAGGCGGGAAGCAATGCGAGCTTCCGCCGTGGCCGTTTCTCCGGGGGAAAGCAACCCAAATGCCACCACGTTTGGCAGTACTACCCACTCGTCGTTGATCGGGGCGATTGTTCTGATAGAAAGACCATCGAGCTTTGTCCCATTTCTTAGCGACGCACTCAGGAATACCAGGAAGTCATGTGCTTCAGCCGGCGTGGCGCTCGCGAAGTCGAAGCTCAATCGGACCCGATGTTCGACAATCGCGGCCGTCACATCGGTAAACGGGTGGTCCGTCCACGCATGCACTTCCTCCAGTGCAGCACTTGGTTGCAGTTCGACGGTAGCGGAAAGTCGTCGGGTAGGGGATTGGATCAACTGATTGGCGTCAAGCAGGAGCGAGCCTCGTAAGTTCGTGAAGAAATGCCTGGCCCTACCCCGAAAGCTCCAAGCTGGGATTGTGGTTCCATCGCCGCTGATCACGGGGCGTACGTCAATCTCAAATGGCGCCCCGTCTGCCCAATTCACGGGTACGGTCGCCGAGAGGTCGAAAGTGAACTGAACCAAGGATTCTGCGCCGGGAGCCAGGTGAATCTGCTCTGGGTACACGGACGTGCATTGGCACGACGTGTAGAAGCCCTCGATCTGAAGCGCCAAGCGACTTGCGTTCTTCAGCAGCGCCGAGTGCTGGTGCTTGCTTACGATCCACACATCCCCCAGGTCAAGATCGCCCTCGCGAATTTCGATGCCGGTCCTGGTAGCAGAGAGATCGGTTGTTCCGGCAAATATGCCTAAGGCAAGCATGCCCCCAAAGAGACAGGTTAACCAGATGCGATTGTCCAGGACGCGTCGGATGCGAGCATTCATCACGATCTCCCGCCATAGAATTCCGTGGACGACCAATCAAGGAACAGAGCGGAGTTTCGACTAGAGTTGAATCGAATAGGCCGCTGGCGCGCAGTAAAAGTGGGCGAAGTCGTTTCGATCGAAGTGGCAACGGCAACTACCGCGTTCTCGTCAATCGAAATATACAGGGGCACATTTACGAGCCAATCGAACGGCCCGGATAGCGTCCCCGTGATAAACCCCAAATCTCTTGCGGCGCCTTCGACGTAGTCAGTTTGCTGCGGGCGGTTTCCCACAGATAGGCAGGCGATCTGAATTCGTCGTCCCGGCGGTATCGTGATCTTTGCCAAGTCGTCCTGCAGTTTTCGACATCTCGGACAATCGGTGCGATATAGCACTACAAGCCATCGCCCTCGGTTGAGCTGCTCTCCGATATCGATGTAATGTGCCAATGTGAACGGTTGCCCGACCATCTTCTCCGGCTCGATGATGACGGAATCGCCTACTCTTCGGCCGATGCCCGGAAGTTCGTTGGTCGCCGACTTTGAAAAAGCGACCGTCGCCAAGCCCGTCGCAGCCAAGATCCAGGTGCCGCACAACCAACGAGACGCTTGGTTGCCCGCGGGAGCCGGCTCTCTGCTTGGTCCGACTTCTTGGCTGGAGGCACGCGTCGGACATGCATCAACGGCGCCAGCACTAGGCCGTCCAGTAGTCAGCCGGCTTTGGGTCAGCGCGACAATCGCCGCCAGGTTGATCGACAGCGACAACCAAGGACTGGTCGGCACTCGGCCGAAGCAGCCGCAGGTGGGTTCGCCCGCAAGCGCCTTTGCGCCGGAGACCACGGCAAACAACCCGAACGTACCGATCGCGAACCACCATGCCGTTCGCGGAAACAGGCCGGAGAAGAGCCAGAAGGCCAGGAACAGTTCGTACTGCACGACGGCAACCAGCAGCCACCGGGACTCGAGCAGGCCGGCGCCGAATATTGGTTCGGTGGCCAGTTGATGAGCCTTCAGCACGGCCGCGACCAGCAATACCAGGGCCACCATCGGCGTCGCCCAGTGAAACGTCCCCACCGAACGCGTCACGGCCGAGAAACAAACCAACCACGCGGGACGACTAGCGCCCCCCCCTGCAAGAATTGCATTGCACTTGACCCCCATTGCGGACTGGTTTTCGACATCCGGAGAGCCCAATTCAGCTCTCCGACTGCGGTTTTCGTCCTAGATGAGTCGTCACTCGGAACGGTTTCGCTTCCATGCCCCGTAAGTGATGGGCTGTCCTTGCAGTGTTACTTATACCGATGTTCGAAATGAGGTCAAGGATTATTTTCCAAAAAATCGGGAAAAATTTTTGGGCCCGGCTCCTGCTTTATTTCAGGTTCCCGCGTTTCCGTCCTTGAGTCTCTCCGCCGATGATTGACCGTTCGCGCCCGCCAACCTAAAAAATGTGCTGGTCCAGCTTGTCGCGCAATCAGCGGTAGGAAAGAAGATCCGTTGCGAAGTTGGGGGTGAAGCATGTCGAACCGAAGGCTCGTGGATGCTCCGAATCCGTCAAAGAGGAGTTCAAATTTTCCGCTGGTTGTCGCGTTCGCTGCAGGCGCGCTGGTCGCTGCGCTGCTGGGGGGTGGGGTGCAACGAGCCGCGAAGACCACGCGGCCGTGTGGACCAACAAGCGTTCTTGTGTCCGCCTCGGGAGTCCCGCCGCGTTCGCGCTCGTGGCTGCCGACGCGCACGTTTGACTGCCCCGAGTGCGGTTGCGCCGTGCCGACCAACGACAATGCGCTGCCGGTGCTGCTGCTGGGCTTTGCCGGCCAAGGTGCTTTCGGATTGCGGTTCTTGCTGCAGTGGATCGCTTCGGAGCGCGCGCGGGCGAGTGTGATCCCCGAAATCTTCTGGTGGCTGTCGATCGTCGGCGGCCTGCTCTTGTTGCTGTACGGCTGGGCGCTGCTGGCCTGGCCGATTATCATCGGTCAAGGGCTGAACTGCCTGATCTACGGCCGCAACCTGGTTTTCATTCGCGCCGCGAGACAACCGGCGGGAGGAACAACACAATGAACGATCGAGTGCCTTCCTCATCCGATGCGCCGCTGAGCAACGACGAGTTGCTGGGTTGGATCGAGCTGGCCTGCTGGACGATGCTGGTGCTGTGGCCGCTGCTGTACTGGGCCAACGGCCCCGCGGTCTCGACCGACCAGCTTGTAATGCGCACCGCCCTGCTGTGCGCGTCCGCCCTCGCCGCCCTCGCCCTCCGCATCCGCCGCTGGTGCCGCAAACGGGGGCAAACAATCCTTGACCGAAGCGAGAGACCATTCGCGAAGATGGGCGAAGATTCGTGTTCAGAATTTCCGGTGGGACGAACATCCAGGGCAGAATAATTTCGGACATAGGATCGAAACGTCACCACCGGAAGAAGCGATAGGGATCGTCCCATTCTTGTGGCAGGTCGGCGTACAGGCCGCTGGTCCAGCGGCCCTGGGTCGGGGGATCGCAGGGCGTCATGCTCACGTCGGCCAGCCAGAGCGTACCCGTTGATCCGTGCCAGATCTGGAATCGCGTCCGAGATTCGGCGGTCGCATTGGCCTGGACCAGAAACGTAAATTCCTTCCAAGTCGGCTCGGGGTTGAAACGCTGGTAATCGAACAGCGACTGCCAACTCTGCGTGTTCTGCAGCGCCAGAGTCACGCCGTCGGCAGTTAACCCCTCTGCTCTGGCTCGCAAGCGCATGCGATACCATTGGCCGGCCTGGACCGGTACGTCGTGCTGGGCGAGCATGACGCTGGCCCGATCCTGCCCCGTCGATTCGGGACGCGAGAGGCGCAGGACGCGCTTCGTGGAATCCGGCCCCTCCGCTTCCAATCCCCACGTCGCTTGTTTCGCTTCGGAGACAAACTGCCAGTCGTCGGGGGCAGCATCGCCCTGGGACCGGCGGAAATCACCGTTGCGCACGATCGATTCGCCCGTCGCACCGCTGGCCGGAGTCGCAAAGCGGGACAACAGCGGCGTCTCGCCCGCAACGCCCATGTTGGCCAACAGACGGTTTACCAGGAACGACGATCGTCGGTATGTCCGCCGCAGATTCTGCTGTTCGGTGGGCCAAGTGAAAAACCAGGGGGCCGTTCCGGACTCGAAACTGGAATTGGTCATCAGATTGGTGCTGGTCGGCGCCTCTCGGTCCTCAGCGTCCGGTCGTCCGGGAACGTACGGACCCTCATACAATCGAAACAGATCGGCCCGGAAGCGAGCCCCTTCCTGGCCGCAGTGCAGGTAAGCTTGCCAACCCTCCGGGTACGCTTTCTCGACCCGGAACGTGACGTGCAGCTCCTGCCACGATTCGCCTTCGACCGACGTCTCTTCGCCTCGGAATACCCGGTCCCACGGAGATCCGGCCCGTTCCATCTCCAATCGCAACGTCACGGGATCGCCATCGCTCTTGACGAACACGGCCAAGGTGTACGTCTTGCCGACCTGACTGGCAGCCACCTTCTGGCCGAATTGGGCCCACGGCACTGTGCCGAGGACGACTAGGGCGCTGTGCTTGCCGTCGACGGTTTCCCGGTCGCTAACCGTCAGCGATGGAGCGGCGCCTCCGGCTCGGCTGATTCGGTGTGGGGCCAGTTGGCAGAACACGACGTTCGCTCGATCCTGTTGAGCCAACGCGCCGTTGCCGACTGCGCGTGCGCCTCCGGTAACCAGCGGCAGATCGCGAGGTGAGCGGTTGTGAACATCCGCCGGGCCGATCCCGGCCAGCAGGCTGCCAACCCCCGGCGGGTCGAAGTACGCGGCGATGTGTTCGCGCGGCGTCGTCTCGATCTTCGACGGCAGGAAGCGATTGGCCTCGGACGTTTCCAGTTCCCACGCCAACAGATGGCCGCCGCGTTCGAGCCACTTCGCTAAGGCCGCCGCGTGCGGCGCCAAGACGTCGCCGCCGCCCGGCGCGACGATCAGCACGTCCTGGTCCGTCAACTCGCCGCCCTCGTAATTCTGCAGCGGCACGCCAGCCTGCTGCAGGTGGGCGCGGCCCAACGGGTCGCCCGCATACAGCGCCCGGCGGCACGCGGCGGGTTCCCATGACGACACGTATCGCAACAGGTTTCTGACCAGGCGGTCGGCCGCCGGTTCGGATTCGCTGCGTCCCGTCACGTCCAACTGGCAGAACAAGGCCATTCCGCGGCCCTCGCGGTATTCGAGCAGCGGCGTGTACTGCAAGCTGAACCCGCCATCGACGATCGGCAGGAAGTCGCCACGGGCGGGCTTCTCGATCGAGACTGACGCCACATTGCCGCGATTGCCGCAGCGCCACAACCGCGGAACTTCCAGCCCGCACCAGCGCACCGACGGCGCCCCGTTGTACCGCGTACTGGGCTCGCTATCCAACCGCGGCGGCACGAGCGTGGCCTCGCCGCGCCAGTCGCGCAGATGCTGCTCCGACAATCCGGCCATCAACGGATGGTCCGGCACGCGCGCCACCACGTTCCGCAACCCGTACTCGATCACGCGGAACCCCAACCGCTTCTCCAATGCCTCGGACGACTGCTCGAAGACCAAGACCTTCAGACCATCGCGCACCCGGCTGAGATCCGGGGCCGGACCTTCGGCCGACAACGCCCCCCGGCCGATCACCAGCAGATCGCAGCCGTCCAGATTGGCCTCGGCTGCGATGCTCCGGCAGCGGACGCCCAGCGAGGCCAACAGCTTGCCGGTCTCGCCCGACGGATCGAACAGAGCGACGCGGGCTGGATCGCCCAGCATCGGACCCGGCTCGAAGGCAACCGGACGCGGCAGCACGTGGACGCTCAACCGGTCTTCTTGCGTCTCTTCTGTCCAAGCAGCGTTCCCGTCGACCGGACGAAAACGGGCCGTCATGCTCAGTTCGCGAATGCCCGGAGCCAGATCGTCGGGCAATGCGATGCGCACCGGTATTCGAGCTTGCTGCCCGGTCTCGATCCTAACCTCCGCGGCCTGTACGTCCGGCTTTCCAGCCTGACCGGCTCCGAACGCCCACTCGTACCGAAAGATCACCGGGACGCGGCTGTTGTTGAGCGCGACGATCTGCTTCTCGAGGGTCTCGCCCGGAAGGAAAATGTGGTCCTGGCTGGTGAACCGGTCGTGCTTCCCCGCCAGATACGCCAGCAGCGGCCCGTTGTTCCGGTACATCGCCTCGGCCGCGGGTGTCGCCACCCAGTCCGCACGCTCGTAAGCCAGATCCATCCGCTCGTACCGCTGCTCCAGAAAATCCGGGCTGAATCCCGGCCGCTGCAATCGCTGCCAATCGGTAGTCAGTTCGACGCGGCGGTTGCGGTCCATCCCCGGCCGCAGTTTCCAGAAGATGCTGTGCTCCCAAGGCGAAATGGCCGATACGCCCCACGTGCGGAACGCCCGCCAGTTCTGCTCCAGGTAGCGAGCCAGCACCGGATAACGCTCGTCGAACTCCGTCGAGCCCAGTTGATGCGGGTAGTCCCAGCGGTGCCACAGCCGCCCGCTGCGGAACCGTTCAGCCTCCCAGCGCAGATTGCGCCGCTCTTGATCGCTGATCGAAAACGCGACGTCGCCCAGGAACTGCGAGTTCCATTCGGCCAGGCAGAAATCCCAAGGCACCGCCGCGCTGCCGAATTCGCGGGTGCCCTTGAACCAACCCCGGTACATCGCCCAGTCCCAAGTGAACGGCGCCCCGTATTCGCAGGCAAAAAACGGCTTGACGCCCACCGTCGCCCAGTGCTCGAACCAATCGGACAGCTCCTGGACGGGCACGAAATTCGGATAGAAATTGCTCGTGTGCATCGGACTCAGGTTGCCCGACGAATGATGGTAGACGATGCGGTCCGGGTCGAGTTCTCGCACGATGGCCTCGGCGCGCAGCGCCCGCCGCACGTTGTTCATCGCCCACGAGCTGCGTTGGTCGTGGATACCGTCGATCATGTCTGGGTTCATGTCCTCGTTGTAGCCCGTGGCATTGTGGCTGGTCGCGTACATCACGACCGACGGGTGGTGCTGCGCCACGCGCACGTAGAATGCCGCGTGTTTCGCGTAACCGTTGGTCTGCTCGGCGTCGGGCTTCTGCCAGTCGTAATCCGAAAAGTGCGGCTGGGACAGCGCGACCAACATCCCCACGTCGTCGGCCGCGCGCAGGATCTCGGCGAAACTCAGGTGCGATCCCGGCTGGCAATCGTAGTTGTGCGTATAGACGAAGTTGATGCCGAAGCTCTGCAATCGCAGCAGACTCTCCCGCGCGCCCTCGTACGTCGCCAGCGCCGCACCGACTTGCGCGTTGTCCAGCGGCACCGCGCTCAGAAAGATGCGGCTGCCGTTCAGGTAGAAATCCCGCCCGTCGATCCAGAACTCGCGGAATCCGGTTCGCACTGGCAAAGCCGTGTCGAGTTGGGCGCCGTCCGCATCCAGCAACGAGACATTCACGTCGTACTGATGTTGCGGCGTATGCGTGTCCCAGAGCTTTTCGGGCAGCCACGACTCCGTCACGCGGACACGACCCTCGTCGAGGTCGTCCGCCGTGAACGCATGGCTCGTGAACGTCTTGACCGTTTGCTCCCGCTCGGCCACCTCCACGAGCAGCGAGTAGGACTTCTTCGGCACGAGATCCAGCAATCGGACATCGACCGCGATCTGTCGCTTCCGCACCGACGTATCCAGTTGAATGTCGCCGATGCGAGCCGTGGTAGATGTGGCGGTCAGGAAGACGTCGCCGCACAAGCCGCGTCGCGCCACCGAGCCCCGCGCTTCGCGAGCCGCATTGCTGTCGTTGTACGAGAGCCGGACGCCTTGCAGCGGCATCGCCACGACCAACAGGCCGAGCGTCTGCGTCGCGCCGGGACGGCACAGCGGGCCGATCTCCACCTCGCCCGCCGGGAACCGCACCTCGCCCGCCCGGCGACCGTCCACGTACACCACCGCATACGAATTCAAGTACTCGGCGTTGACGGCGATGCGGCGGCCCGACCAGTCGGCGGGGATTGTGATCTCGCGCCGATACCAAGCTGCCGCAACGCCGGACAAGCGTGTGTCCTTCCACTTGGGATGCACGTGAACCGTCTGGAAGTCCTTCTGCATATAGTCGGTGATGCCGGGCCAGGCGCCGGGGACTTTGAAATAGCCCCAGTCGCCCTCGGGCACTCGGTCGCTGAGCGGATCGGCCGGCTGCCATTGCCATAGCCCGTTGATGCAAACCCGCTCGCGCGTCGGTGTCGTCTCGCGCGCTGCCGCGTTCAGATCCCAGACCGCGCGCACCCCGTCAGGCAGATGCGCCGCCTGCCGCCCGCGGCAAACCGCCGATTCCGCTCCGAACCCCAAAATCGCTGCTGTCGCAAGTGCAATTCGCCATGTCGTCATCGCTACCTCCACTTTCATCCTAATCCAGGGTAGTTATCGGCCCGTGCCAACGGAGCGTCAATCGGACTCCCGCGCGGCGCCTGCCCCGCCTTGTTTCGCGAGTCCCGGTCGCCGGTGGCTCGATTTGCGGAGAAATTCTGCTATCCTAGATAGTCGGGGCGGTTGTCTGCGGGAAACATCGATCCACGAACCGAGACTCCAGCGGGAGACGAACCATGACCAAAAGCGATTACTTTCGCGTTGAGCAACGCGATGACGCCACCATCATTCGTTTCGGGGACACCAGTCGCTTCGAAACGGACGACTACGCTCGGCTGCAACGGGATCTGGTAACGTTCGTGGAACGGGAATTGCCCCGCAAGCTGCTGGTCGATATGGCTCAAGTCGCCTACTGTTCGACCGCTTTGATCAATTCCCTGCTGATGGCCGAGCGGCGAGTCCGGGGCGCAACCGGGGTGATGAAGCTGTTCGGTTTGAACGATTACATGCGGGAAACGCTGGAACGTTTGAAGCTGATCGGGACGATTTTCTCGATCTACGCTGACGAAGCGGCCGCCGACAGCGCCTGAGTCCCGAAGTGCCAAGGTTCCCCAAAAACGCCGCTTTGCTGGAACCAAAAAAGTTCTTTGACACGACTAAAACGGCGGTTGCCTTTTCATCGCTGGGCGCTTAGTCTCTCAAGTAGTGTCTCGTCCGCCCCTGAACCGTAGGAGGGTCTCGGTCATGGCCAAAGAGTACGAAAACTACAAGAAGTCGTTTGAGCAGATCAAGAAGGAAGTCCTCGACATCGGCGCGGAAATCAAGAAGAACGCGAACTTCGTGTCCCAGACTTCAGGGATTATCAAGGAAGGCGTGAAGGAGATCGGGCTGCGCGTCCAGGAACTCAAGGACGCTGGGCAAACCGGCACGACGATCAAGGATTTCGAAAACGACCCGACCGTCAAGAAGATGCTCTCCGCCATCGACGGCTACATGAACGGCATCGAAAAAGAACTCAAACGCATCGCGGGCGTCCACAACGGGACGTCGAAGAAGACCCGTGACGCCTTTTGGGATCTCAAGAAGGATCTGGCCGCCGAGATCACCAAGCGTAAAAAGGCGGTCAGCACCAAGCTCGGCACGGGCAACAAGTCGCTACCGAACATGGAAACCCTTCTCAAGGACATGGATAAGTACAAAGACAGCGCCGCGTTCGTGGCCGTCGATGCTTTCATGCCGGAAGAAATTGCGGACCACCGCAAGGAGCTGAAACGCGACATCGAGGACCAGATCAAGTCCACGAAGGAAGCCAAGCTGAGCGCGGAACAGAAGATGCTCGACGAGCAGGCGCTGAACATCCGCAACCTGTTGAAGAACGTCGCGCAAGCCAAGAACTTGTGCGAGGCGATCCTCAAATTCTGCGCCGCGGCCGAGAAGGCTCTCGAAGAACGCAACCAGAAGGCTCTGATGACGGCCAAGGCGGAGATCCCCAAGCCGCTCAAGGAACTCGGCGAACTGGCCGCCATTGGCGAGCGAGCGCTCAAGGATTCGTGGATCAAGTCCAAGATCGAGGACTCCAAGGACAAATCCAAGATCCTCGGCGGCATCAAGGCGATGGCCGACTTCAAGGACAAGGCCGCCACGGCCGTCAAGAAGGTCGCCAACGCGCGTCTTTGAGCGAAACCTCGTGCGCCGGGGAACGCGGTCGTCCGATGTCCTGTCCAACCGGCCGGATTTGTTTGCCCCTCTGGCAAAATCCGGCTGCTGCTGGTAGCCTGCCCGTTCGTGATTGGACGGACGAATTCCCAGCGACCCCGAGCATCCGATGGCAGCACCTTTGATCGACCTGCGAAGCGATACGGTTACCCGTCCCACGGCCGCGATGCGAGCGGCGATGGCAGCCGCCGAGGTCGGCGACGATGTGATCGATGTCGACCCGACCGTGGAACGGCTTCAGCGGCTTTGCGCCGAAATGCTCGGCACAGAAGCGGCGATCTACATGCCGTCCGGTTCGATGACCAACCAGATCGCCATCCGGCTGCACTGCCAACCGGGCGACGAGTTCATCTGCGAAGCGGATTGTCACATCTACAATTACGAGCAGGCCGCGTTCGCTCAGCTCAGCGGCGTGGCGACCCGCACGGTGCAAGGCGACGCGGGCGTGCTGCACGTCGATCAACTGCGCGATCTGATCCGACCGGCCAACGACCACATGGTCCGCACGCGGTTGGTGACGCTCGAAAACACGCACAATCGCGGCGCTGGTCGGATTCAGCCTTACGAGAACGTCGTCCAGATCTGCGCCTGGGCCGAATCGCACGGACTGAGGCGGCACTTGGACGGCGCTCGCTTGTTCAACGCGGCGGTAGCCACGGGAATCCCGCCAGCCGATTGGTCCCGCCACTTCGACACGGTCAGCGTCTGTTTTAGCAAGGGGTTGGGCGCCCCGGTCGGTTCCGCGCTGGCCGGGCCTCGGGAACTGATCCAACTGGCTCGCCGCCACCGGAAGGTGTTCGGCGGCGGGATGCGCCAGGCCGGGATCATCGCCGCCGGCGCGTTGTACGCGCTGGAACACCACATCGACCGACTGGGCGACGACCACGCCACCGCCCGGATCCTGGCGGACGCGATCCGGCAAAGCGCAGGACTGCGGCTGGATCCCGAGCAAGTCGATACGAACATGGTCATTTTCCGCGTCGATCCCGCGCTGGGTACGGCGGCCGACATGGTCGGCGCCCTACGCGAACGAGGAGTGCTGGTTCTAGCGACCAGCCCGGTGAAGATCCGCGCCGTCACCCACCTGGATGTCGATGAAGCGCAGGTGCGGCGGGCCGGCCAGATCATCCAAGAGGTTGCCGAACAAATGCAGTAGCCCGTAGCGCCCGTAGCACAGGCTGCCAGCCTGTGTGGCAGAGGAGACAGCACAGGCTGGCAGCTTGTGCGACGAGGGGGGAGGCTGAATGGTCGATGCGGACACTTCGCTGGGGAATGCTGGCTCTCTACGCGGCCCTGGTCATCGGGTTGTGCGCGATCGGCCTTTGGCCGGACAACGACCTCGGTGTGATCATCGTTTTTTTGATCGCGATCGGCAGTCAAGCGATCTTCCTGCTTGGCGCCGGGCACCGTGATCTGTGCCGTCCGATCCGCCGGCCTCGGCTGTTGCTGCCCGCGACGATGGCGGCGTTGATGCTCGCCGTGCTCACCTTCGGCCTGACGCTGGCGTTGGCCGAACTGTTGAAGTTGAACCAGGACAATCCCGGGGGCGTTTACCTCTGGGGCTGCTTGGCGGTCAGTTGGATCGTCTGGTCCGTGCTGCTGTTCGCCCATACTCGCGAGTTGGGACGATTTCAAGCGATCCAACGACTGGCAAGATACGTGTTCACGGGCAGTTTGGCGGAATTGCTGGCCGGCATCCCGGCTCACATTTTCGTCGAGCGGCGCGGCGGGTGCTTTGCGGGCATCGGCACGGCGATCGGCATTTTTGCCGGATTGGGCGTCATGCTCTGGTCGTTCGGACCGGCGATCCTGCTGCTGTTTTTGCAGCCGGCTTACGAGCGAGCGCACGACGAATCACCGATCCGCGACCGGCCCGCGAGACCGCGGCGCAGCGACTACCAGTTCCGGCTGCGGACGCTGCTGGTGATCACGGTCGCGTTGAGCGTGATCCTGGCGTTGCTGAAGACGATGTGGGGCCAGTGGCTCGGCGCGTCCCTGGCCGCCGTGCTGATCATCTACCTGGCGGTGACGGTTCTGATGCGGATCCCCGTCGTGCTGATTCTGGTCGCCGTCGCCGTCCACGCCGGGGTGATTTGGTTCCTGCGCGACAACTGGCAGGGACTGGCGCTGTTCGCCGTTCCCCTGATCCTCCTGTCGCTTCCCATCCTTCGTTTCTTCACTCGTTCGTCCCCGGAGCAGTCATGTATCGACAACTCACACTGAACCGTCGCCGCGTTCTTCAGGGTCTTGGTGTCGCCGCGGCAACTGCCACCGCAGGCATCGTAACGCCGCTTGACGCGGCATTGGGCGTTCCGGCACCGGCCGATCGGCAGGACACCGCACCAGCAAGGGGCGAACCCACCCTGCACGCCTATCGAGACTACGGCTGGCTGCGCGGCTTCAACGTGGTGCCTTCCTGGGGCGCTCGGGTCGAGGACGCTTGGTGGTTCTACGACGGCCGGAAAATGCGCGACGAAGTGGCACTCGCACGGCAGGTTCACGCCAACTGCATCCGTCTGTGGATCGAATTCACGGCCTGGTACCGCGACCCGGAGCAGATCGCCGCCCGGTTTCTCGATGCCGTGACGGCCATCGCTGAAAGCGGCATGAAGACGATGCCCTGCTTGTTCAATCGCTGGCACGACTCGAAATTCGACTATGGAGGAACCTACTCGGCGAATTTTCGCGACGGATGGACTCAGGCGCTCGACTACGTCCGGGCGATGGTCACGCCGCTGGCCGATGACGACCGCGTGCTTGCTTGGGATCTGTGCAACGAGCCGCAGGCGCACGACCTGAGCAGCGAACTCAACCGGCGCGAAGTGGCGTGGTTGGGCGAAGTCGCCGCAGTCGTACGCGCCAGCGGCGCCCGCCAGCCGATCACCATCGGCACGATGAACGGCGGCAACATCGACACGTTCGCCCCGCTGGTCGACGTCCTGTGCGCGCACCCGTACGCGCGCGACCGAGCGGGACTCGAAGCATCGATCGTCAGCTACCGCGAATTGAGCGCCAAACACAGCAAGCCGCTGCTGGTCAACGAGACAATCCCCGGCAGTCTGGACGACGCGGTGCGGGCCGAAGGGGCGAAGTACTACACCGAATTGCTCGGCGAGGCCGGGTTCGGCTGGATGGGTTGGGCATTGCGCGAAGGTACGGCCATCTCCACGCGGCGCGACCGAATCGACGGAAACGGTTTCCGAGGCGACGGCTTTCATCCCTTCTTCACTGCCGACGGCCGCCTGCGCCCCGGCTTGGAATTCCTGCGCGAAAAACCCGCACGCGTCGCACCCTGGGAGGAAGTGTGCTCGACCACGATTTGTCGACACGCGGAGTTTCTTCACCGAGAATGAAATTGGAACGACAGGCATTGGTGCGAGTGAGCACCGTTCGAGAAATAACTGTCCAGTGTTTTTTGCCGATCATCCCACGGAGTGTGATGGCTACTTTGACGAGGCGACAGTTATTTCTCGAACGATGCTAAGGGACGAATTGAGTACGCCATGAGAAAGAAGGTAGGGTCATGATCAGGCCGCTTGTCTGCGTCGCTTTGTTGGTGTGCGTCCCCGGCGTCTTGGCCGCGGACGTGCTGGTGATCGACGACTTCGAGTACTCGGACGCTGCGGCCGCGGGAGAGGCTTGGCGGACCGCGGAGGAATCGGCGCCGGTGCAGATCATGCCCCGCCCGACAGCCGCAGGCGCCACCGCCCTGGTGCTGCCGTGCGATTTCTCCCGCAGGCGGCGGAACGAGCGCGCGGTGGTCGACCGGAACGTGGAACTGGACTTGGTGCGTTACGGTTCCATTGACTTTGACTTCTACGCCGAAGACCCGGCGCCCATCCGCGGCGGAACACTCTACTTCCGTTCGGGCGGTGGATGGTACGGAGCGGGTTTCGGGATCGAGCGCGGCTGGAATCGTATCCGCTTGGGCAAGGGAGCCTTTCGGAGCGAAGGAAGTCCCGCGGGCTGGGATCGCGTGGATGGCGTTCGCATCGCGATTTGGAAGTCCCGCGATATCGATACCACGTGTGCCGTGGATAACCTCCACGCTCGCAGCGAGACGATTGTGGTCGTCTCCGGACAGGACGTCGGACCAGAGGCTCAGACCGCCAGAGAAACCGCGGAGCGTGTCGGCGACCTGCTTTCGGCCGCCGGGGTTCCGCACGGCATCCACAGCAGCCAGGATGTGCTTGCCGGCGCGCTGCGGGGGCGGCGTCTGGCGATCTTCGCCTACAGCCCGGGCATGGAGAGCGAGGAAGTCGAGCGAATCCGGGAGTTTGTCCAAGGCGGCGGCAAGGTCATCTTCTTCTACACCCTGCGCAGCGACGTCGCCGCTCTGCTGGGCTTGTCTCGTCCCGCGTACCGGGGCCGTGAGCGTCAGGGGCAGTTTGATGAAGTGGTGTTCGACACCGAGGCGGTGGCCGGCTTGCCCGAGCGGATCTTTCAAGGATCCTGGAACGTCACCGTCGCTCGGCCCGCGGACGACCGCGGCCGGGTGATCGGCTGGTGGCAGGACGCGCAGGGCAACCGCGGCGAGCCGGCGGTCGTCCTCAGCGACCGGGGCGCCTTCATGGGCCATATCCTGACGGGAGACGACCTGGGGGCCAAGCAGGATTTTCTGCTGGCGTTGGTCGGGCACTTCGAGCCCTCCGCATGGCGGGACGCAGCCCAGAACGCGCTGTCGGGGGCGGTGCGTGTTGGGCCATTTACCGAGTTGGCGGAGCTCGAAGCCTTTCTGAAAGAGCGAGGTCCCCAGTCGCCCTTCAGCAACCAGATCAGCGCTCATTGGGAGCAGGCCCGGGCCGAGACGGCGACGATGACGCAACTGCTGGCCGACGAGCGTTACCAGGAGACAATCGCCCGAGCTGCGCGGGTGAGAAGCTCGCTTTCCGAGGCCTATATCTTGGCCCACAGGCCGCGGGACGGAGAGTTCCGCGCCGTCTGGAACCACTCGGGCACCGGGGATCTTGCCAACTGGGACGACGCCATGCGGGCTCTGTCCCAGGCTGGCTTCAACGCGGTCGTGCCGAACATGTGGTGGGGTGGAGTGGCTCATTACGCGAGCGATCTGCTGCCGCGGTCGGCCACATTCCGGGAGAATGGTGACCAGATCGCACAAGCTGTCGAGGCCGGGAAGCGATACGGCGTGCAGGTTCACCCCTGGAAGGTCAACTACCGCCTGGGCGGGACCACCCCCGAGTTCACGCAGCAGATGAGGCAGGCGGGGCGTCTGCAAATGACCGTCACCGGGGAATTGACCGAGTGGCTGTGCCCGTCGCATCCGGACAACCAGCGACTGGAGATTGACACCATGGTCGAGGTGGCCCGCAACTACGACGTGGACGGAGTGCATTTCGACTACATCCGCTATCCGGGCGAAGAATCGTGCTACTGTGACGGATGCCGCGAACGATTCGAAGCACACCTGGGTCGTGCCGTGCAGGATTGGCCCGGCGACTGCCACCGCGGGACTCTGACGCAACCGTACCGCGACTGGCGCTGCGAGCAGATCAACGCCGTGGTACGGGGAACCTCGCAGCAGGTGCGGGCGATCAAGCCGTACGTGAAGATCTCTGCGGCGGTTTTCAGCGGCTATCCCGGCACCAAGCGGTCGATCGGCCAGGACTGGTTGCTGTGGTGCCGCGAAGGCTGGCTGGACTTCGTATGCCCCATGAATTACTCGACCAGCGACAGCGGCTTCCGCAGCATGTCGGAGAGCCAGATGGGCCACCTTCAGGGCGTGGTGCCTCTGTACACGGGCATCGGACACTGGCGGATCTCGGACGAACAGGCGATCGGGCAAGTCGACATCTCGCGCTCGTTGGGCTCCGACGGATTCATCCTGTTCAACATGGGAGCGGCACTGGGAGAGCGAGGTCTGCCCAAATTCGGACGGGCCGTCACCTCGGCTTCCGCGGTCCTGCCGCACAACGCGCCGGTGATCCGGTTCCGCAGTCCGCAGGACGGTGACCAGCCAGTCGCGGTTGTCACGGGAGACACCCTGATCCTAGAAGCATCCCTGGCGGGCTTGGGCGCCCACCGGCGGCAAGCCACGAGTGTTCGCGGAGTGCTGCAGGTGCAGGATCTGGCCGGAGATGCCCAGGCGGAACTGGCGGATCTGCCCGAGCCGGGCGGAAGCGTGACCGTCGCCATCCCGCGGCGGACGGGGACGTTTCGTGTGGGCGCCGTGGGCATATTGAATTTTTCGGACGGCACTGCGGAGACGTTCATTCGGCGCAGCCGTCCCTACCGGTTTGCCGAATGACCGGTGAAGGAGAATGAACACGAGTTGCCGTCTGAACTGTCGCAATGACGGGAGAGCTTCCGGGCCTGCTATTCGGGTAGATCAAATACGTAAGACCGCAGACGCCGGTTTTGGCTGTCTTTGACGAAAAGCAGGAACTTGTTGCATTTCGTGATGTCCGCGAACAGCCGCAATGTGGACTCCCGGCTGCGTTCGCTGAGCTGCTGGATGTAGTCGCCAGCGGGGTAGGAATAGATCTTTCGATCGGACACATCAAACTCGATGATCTGTTCCTTGTCTCGGAATGTGTCGTACACCAACAAGATTTCTTCCCATACATTCTTAATCGCATCCAAGTACGGGTCGTTGTTCATCGAGCTTTCCGTATGGTTATTGACAGCCGAGTTCCTGATTTCGCTCGGCGAAACACTGCGTTCGAGACCGCCAACGAGTGTACCGCTCTTTGGCTTGGTACGGTAGATGCGAGCCCAAGAAGAAGCTAATCTCTGGTAACCGTCGCATCCCGCTTGAACGTGAATTCGTGGCCTGCACCATGACCGCCGTACCGTCCGATCCGTCCGTTCACCGTCTGTCCGCCATCGGGTGGCTGCTGTTGCTGCACGGCTTGGCGAGCATCCTGGTGGGGGTCTATCGGTGCCTGGACCTAGACGCGGTGTTGATCGACGTGTTGTCCGCGGCGCTGATGCGCAGCCAGATCGCCCTGCTGACGATCTGGTTCGTCCTGGGCCGCGAGCGCTGGTCGTGGCGGCTCTCCGGGCTGGTAGGGGGCCTCAGCTTCCTGTTCAGCGTCATGTCCGGGATGGCCCTGCCCGGACAGTGGGACATGCCGGTCGGCGCGTACTGGTTCCCGGAAGAATGGGCTCATTACTTCCGCCCCGCCGGGCCCGGCGATCTGCTGGTGAAAGTCCCGATCATGGTGCCCGGCATCGCCTTGCCCTTGTTGGTCATGCGATCGATCCGCGGCATCCGACGCGGCTGGCGTCCTTGGCCTGGCGATGGCTGGCGAAATCTGGAGTGGCTGCGATTCCGCTTCCAGGACTTGGCCGTCTGGTCCGTGGCCGTGTCGCTTGTGCTGGCCGCCGTTTTTCGAACCGCGCCTTATGAAGGCTGGTACGCACAACTGCTGGACCGCGGATGGTTGATCTATCAAATGAAAGTTCCTGCGCACAGGTATTCGGTGATCAGTTCCGGATTGTACGTCTGGGTCGCATGGATGGCGCTGTGGGCGGCCTGCGGAAGCGGCCGAGCCCGTTATCGGCTGGCGGCAAGCCTGCTGCTGAGCGTGATCCCCGCCATCGCCGTCGAAGCCTGGGCCGAACGCATGGCAGAATCCAGCCGCGATTGGAACCTGTCGTCGCTGTGGTTTCAAGGAACCGCCGAGACAACGATCGCCGTGCTCGCATGGCTGCTGATCGCTGGCTCGCTGGGCCTGTATCGACTGTACGACCTGGCCAAGACGCCAAGAATTCACCATTGAGCCCGCGACACAAGCCTTCGCCCCGGATATAAATTGAGATCCCGCCACTGACCACTGACCACTGACCAATGACCAATGACCAATGACCAATGACCAACCGTTCGGCGATCTGGTAGACGTTTACGAGGGGCTCGTGGATTGGCCGCGCCGGCTGGCGCACGAAGAGCCGTTCTATCGGCAACTGTTCGCGACCCATTCCGTCCAACGGCTGGTCGACGTTGCCTGCGGGACAGGACATCATGCCGCCATGTTTCATCGCTGGGGATTGACGGTCGAGGGTTCCGACGTCAGCCCGGGGATGATCGAGCGAGCCAGCCAGTTGCACGGCCGATCCGACTCGCTCCGCTGGACGGTTCGCGGCTTCGAGGAAACGATCGATCCTCGGTCGCCGTTCGATGCCGCGATCTGCGTGGGCAATTCGCTGGCACTGGCCGGCACTCACGAGACGGCCGACCGAGTGATTGGACGGATGCTGGCCGCAGTGCGGCCGGGCGGATTGGTTGTCGTCCATGTGTTGAACCTGTGGCACCTGCGCGATGGCCCCTGCCAGTGGCAGAAGTGCCGACGCATGCCGGGCCCGGACCGCGATTTGCTGGTGGTCAAAGGCGTCCATCGCAGCGGCAGCGCAGGATATGTCGACTTGATCGTTGCGACGCTGGACGAGCCACCAAGGCTGAAGACCGAGTCGGTCCCGCTGCTGGGACTGGAAGCCGACTCGCTGGAACGCGCCGCACGCCGCAGCGGGGCAACCCAGGTCGACCTCTTCGGAGGCTACGACCTCCGGAGCTACCAGCGTGAGACCAGCGCGGATCTGATCATGGTTGCCCATCGCGACGAGTGTCCTCGGAGCTGACCGGCACGCGGGTCATATCGCATCAAGTTCTTCGCAAGAAACCACATACGTTTAGAATGGAACAAGGTAAGAGGAATGACAGCAACCAGTAGAAGCAACTTTCAGTGGGAATTCGTGCGCCAGCCCAGCACGGTCGGCGCGATTGCCGCCAGCTCGGTTTTTTTAGCGCGGGAAATGGTCCGGGGTTTTGACTGGCAGCGGATCAGGACTGTCGTGGAGTACGGACCCGGCACAGGGGCCATTACGGGCGAAATCCTGAGACAAATTCAGCCGGGCACCCGCTACGCGGCGATCGAAATCAATCCAAGTTTCGTTCGGCACCTGCGAACGAGATACCCCGACGTTCCGGTCCATCAGACTTCGGCCACTGACGTGGCGAACGTCTGCGTGAAGGAGGGGATTGGACGTGTTGACGCGATCGTCTCTTGTCTGCCCTGGGCTTCGTTCGGCGACCAACTGCAGTCGGCGATCCTGGATGCTGCCGTCGCGGTGCTGGCACCCGACGGCCAGTTCGCCACGTTCGCCTATCTGCAAGGCTTGTTGCTGCCCGGAGGAATGCGTTTGCGGCACCGCCTGCGCCGCTGTTTCGCGTCGGTCGAAACCAGCCGCGTCGTCTGGCGCAATCTGCCTCCCGCCTTTATCTACCGCTGCCGCAATCCGCGGCTCGCGACGGGCGATGCCCCCGCAGACCGGCAATGAGGTTACGGAGATCATCGATCGTCACGGACGCGGCAGAACAAGCTTTATCGCTGCTCGTTCACGGTTCTTCGGCGGTGGTGCGGGGGCGACCGCGTTGGTACAGAACGGGACGTTCGCCCGGTGGCAGTTTCAGTTCGCCGGCGTCCTGGGGTCTGTCGATCAACAGGTGCCAGCGGCGCGGGTCGGTACTGCCGTCCGGATGACTGAGCGAGCGCGAGCCGATCTTCGTGGGGCCGTCGACTCCGTTGGCCAGCAGGAAATTGGGCGTCCGCTCAATCAGATAAAGCGTGTTGTCCGGCAGCCCCTTGGCATTGCCTCCGTGTCCGAACAGCAGCACGTGATCGCAATCGCGAACGGCCAACAGCGGCTGGTTGCCTTCGTATTTGGCGCCGAACACCGAGATCTGCTGCGAGTCGCGGAATTCGGCGGCGAAATCGCTCGTCACATGTTGCGGACTGAATTGATAAAACCGCAACGGGCCTCGCGCGCCGTCGGCCAGCAGGTGCCGGTAATCGGCGACGCCCTCGGGGCTGCGCGAGGCGCGGTAGTTGTACCAGTTGCCGCCGCCGTGCCCGGTGACCAGCACCGACGGTTCGCGGGTCGATGGCACCCGAAGCTCGACGGTGCGGAAGACGGATCGCCCGCCGCTGCGCCAATGCAACGCGGTCGCGCCGCGGACGTCGCCGGTCGCGTACAGACCAAGAAAGGCCAGCACCGTTTCCGCATCGGCTGCGTCGGCCGTGCGCACCAGCGGGGCAGGCTGCTGCGGGTCGTTGAAGCCATCGGGACCGGACGCGACCAACAGCGACAGATGCTGCCCGACGCCGATCAGTTTCGTGCGCGGCCGAAGTTCCAGCGTCCGCGTCAAACGATAGCAGCCCTTGGGCAGGAAGACGATTTCGTGGTCGTCGATCGCGCGCTGGATCGCAGCGGTGTCGTCGGCTCGGCCGTCACCTCGCGCCCCGTAGGGCGCCGACCGCACGTTCGCCGCGCCGGGCGACTCGAAGCTTGGAAACTGCGGCGACCAAAGATGGCGAGCTTGCAGGTCGCTTGGCGGCTGCGCGTCCGTCTCGACCTCGGACACCCGAGGAACGCGGCGACCATCGACGTAGACCGGGTATTGGTACTCGACACCCTGGTCCGAGAGCGGCCGGGAACCGTGCGCGTATTGGCGGACACGGATCCAGCCCTCGGGGTTGCCGGTCAATTCCAGACGCTGCGCGGGATCGACCACGGCGTGCGTGGCGCCTCGGAGGTACACGTTGTGCAGGACCACCCCGCGATCGGAAACCACCGCGATGCGTTGCGGGTGTTCGAGCGCCCGTCCGGTGAACTCGATCCGGGCATCCACCAGGGTCAGTTCTCCGCTGTGCGGACGCAGGCGCGTGCTGGCCGGCGCCGTCGTCCAGGGCGGCGACAATCCGCTGCTGACCACTTGGATCAGTGGTCCGGCACAGCGATCGGCGACGATATTCAGTCCGGCGGCCACTAACGTCTGACGGCTGGTGCTGCGGATCGCCGCCTCCGTCTGGCCTCGCAAGGTGAATCCCGTGATCGTGGGCGTCGGCTGCGTGCCCGACAGATAGCCGGTGAAATCCAACCCGACCCGGCCGCCGATCACCGTCACGTTGGCGCTGCCGCCGCCCGAGCCGATTCCGCCCTGGATGCCGGTCAACCCGTGGGTCGCGTCGATGGTGCAGTCCTCGATCGCCGAACCCTCGGCCGCTTGGTGCCGGACGGCGATGGCGCCCGAGTTGCCCGCACCGATCACGATGTCCAGATTGACCAGCATCTGGTTCATACCGATATTCGGCTGCTCGACCTCCGGCGACAACCCGTCCGACACACGATCCGCGGTCGTCGGGTTCAGGTAGCCGCGCGACCAGTAGTGGACGAAAATCTTCGGCCGAGCCGGATCGCCGAATCCCGGCGAGTTTGGTGCGAGCAGCAACCTGGGACGCTCGGCGCCCGCTCGCGAACCGACCAGGATATTCGGAAACCGGTTGCCGCCGAACACGCGGCCGTTGGCGCGGCGGTACAGTTGCTGAACGCACTCGATGGTGTCGGACACGCGGTAGGTGCCGGGCGGGAAGAAGCAGACCATTTGATGATCGCGGGCCACGGTGACCGCGGCCTGGATCGCGGTGGTCGAATCGCGCTCGCCGCTCGGATCCGCACCGAACGGACTTTGCGTCACATCCACCAACCCGAGCGCGGCGCGGGGACAGTTGTCCAGTTCGGCCGGGACGCGGAGCTGGAGCAAGTCGGGAAACGGCTGGCGGATCGTGGGATGCACGTAGCGCAGATACGCATCGTCCGGCGCATCGGCTCCGCTCGTCGGTCCCGATGCCCAGGCGACCAGAATCCAGGCGGTCCAGACTCGGTAGAATCGGCGGGTGGCCAGATGCCTGGCTGTCTCAGTCTTGTTGTTGCCGTTGGTCTTCATCAAACCTCCAACTTCCAGGGTGCGCGGTAGGGCTTGGTCACCAAGGCATTCGCCTCGGGGTCGTCCAGAACCATTTCGTTCTCCGCATCCCAGCGGATCTTGCGGCCGACTCGCCACGCGATATTCATCAGATGGCCGGGGTTGGTCGCGAAATGCCCTTGTTCGACGTCGGCGGGCGGTCGCCGGTCGTTGCGGATCGCATCGAGGAACACTTGGGCATGCGCCGCCAGGCTGTCCACATGCATCGAGGCGCCACGAAAGGCGTTGCCCACCGTCTCCTCCTCGCCGGGCTTGCCGATGTCGGGCGTGATCGTGTAGCCGCTGCGGTCGAGGATCATGGAAGCCTCGGTGCCACAGAACAGCTTGCCGTGCGACCGCTGGTCGCGTCGGCATCCGCCGCGGAACGTGTACTGCAAGAGGAAGCCCTTTTTCGCCACCGGTCCCGGACCGTATTCGCAAACGCCGTTGAACGTATCCGGCCACTCGGTATTCGTGTCCTCGAAACACAGCATCCCGCCCGAGGCCGTCGCGGACAACGGTGCCGTAACGCCCAAACACATGTGGACCACGTCGTAGTGATGGACCGCCCAATCGACCTGCCAGCCGCCCGCGTAGTCGAAAAACCAGTAGTGGCGGAGAAACCGGTTGGGGTTGTAGGGGCGTTTGGGTGCCGGGCCGAGCCAGAAATCCCAGTACTGGTCGCCGAATTCACGCGGCGGATCGGCGTCAGGCGGCGAACCGAAGCCAGGGTAGAAGTAATCGTAATCCCAGACCTTGACTTCGGAGATTTCACCCAGGCGGCCCGAGCGGATCACCTCGGCGGCTTGCTGGTAGTGGGGCCAACTGCGCTGCTGAGTGCCGAGTTGAACGATGCGATCGTACTTGCGCGCCGCCCGGACCGCGGCACGGCCTTCGCCGATCGAGGTGCCCAGCGGTTTTTCCACGTACACGTGCTTGCCCGCCTGACAGGCGTTGATCGTACACAAACAGTGCCAATGGTCGTTGGTGGCCACGATCACCGCGTCGATGTCCTTGTGCTCGAGCAGCTTGCGGTAGTCCCGGTAGGCCGCGATCGATTCGTTGCCCGACGCCTTGACACCTTGAGCAAGCCGGTCCTCGTTCAGATCGCAGACCGCCACGATCCGCGTGCCGGGGCATTGCAGAGCCCCGCGCATCACCGATCGTCCTTCGCCGCCGCAACCGATCAATCCCAAGTGGATCGTGTCGTTGGGACTGGACGCCCCGTCCGGTTCCGCGGCGCGAGCCCGGCCGCTAACCCACGTGCCCGCCGCAGCGACTGCCGCGGCGGTTCCCAAGAACGCTCGTCTGCTGGTCTTCGTCATCGTTCGTGCTTCCTGTCGTGAAAGAGACCCCGCCGATACCACCGCCCGTCGACGAACGATCATAACCCGACGAATCGTTCCAGCAACAGTAGGCCAGGCGGCCAAGCGTCCTCTTCCTCGATCCCAACGCGGAGTAGATTGCGAGTGAGGATCGGGGAAGAAATAAGCACCGCTACAAGCGAGGTTGGTTCCGAAACGGTGGGCGTCGGAAGTCGTTATCGGGCAGCGGTGAACTTGTCCGCAAGATGTGACACGAATTCACACGCCGACCGCAAACCAGTTAGCAGCCGCCTTGGGGAAGGACCTTGCCGTGCCGCTTCACGACTGGACCCACATCGACGCGGCCGTTTTTCACGCGTTTCACCATGATGGGATCACCGAGATTGCGCAAGCACTCAACCTCGGACTGCTGCCAGCTTCGTATTATGCGCTCCCGGAGCAACTCGCGGGCCGTTTCGGGCCGGACATACTGGCCTTGCGCACGCCCGAAACCGATCCGCTGTCACCGTCGCAGGACTCTCTTGACGGAAGTACCAGTCAGCATGGGACGGGATGCCATCGTGCTGGCGCGACGTCCTGACTACCGCTCGCCCACTTTGATCAGCACGGCGGTCAGGTCGTCCGTCGGCGTGGTGTTGCCCGTGAACCGGGCGACGGTATCCAGCAGACGTTCGAGAATCTCGCGGGCCGGGCGCTCGCGCAGTTCGTGGACCAGGCGCAAACACGGCGCGGCGCCGAACAGCTCGCCAATGCCGTTCCGGCTTTCCAGTATCCCGTTGGTCACCAGCAGCAACAGATCGCCCGACTGCAGAGCAATTGGACCGGTGACGGGAAAAGTCGCGCCCGACAGGATGGCCAGTGGAATCGACGTCGCTTCCATACAGACCCGGACGTCGCCCTGCTGATCCAAGAGGAACCCGGCCGTGTGGCCGGCGCTGGAGTAGCACCACTGACGCGCCGCGGGGTCCAAGCACCCCAGGAAAACCGTGACGAAACTAGGTGTCGTCGATTCGCTCGTCACGGCGGCGTTGGTCTTTTGCAGAATCTCGTCCAAATTGCAGCAGGTCTCCGCGAGCCACCGCAGACGGCTGTGCATCGCTGCCATGAACTGGACGGGCCCCAGGCCTTGCCCCGCCACATCACCGATCAATACGCCGAGACAACCGCTTGGGAATTGGAAAAAGTCGAAATTGTCGCCGCCCGCGAGTTGCGCCGGACGCAAAACGCCCGCGATGTCGTATCCTTCGATTTCCGGCGGGTGGGCGGGCAGCAACTGCTGTTGAATGGTCCGCGCGGCCAGCACCTGCGCTTGATGCTCCCGCAACACCGCTTCGGTGCGCCGGCGTTCCGTCAAATCGCGGATGACTGCAAAAACCGCCAGATCGTCGCTGGCCGGGATCGGCCCCAAGCTGATTTCGACCGGAAACTCGCTGCCGTCGCCGCGCAACGCGGTCAGTTCCATCACCGTCCCCATTGGACGCACGTGAGGCGTCTGCTTGTACTGCTCGCGATGCAACAAGTGGGTCGCCCGAAAACGTTCTGGAAGCAACGCCTCGATCGCTAGTCCCGCCAGTTCTTGGGACGAACGCTGGAACATCCGCTCGGCTTGAGAGTTGGCCAAGACGACTTGCCCGCGGGAATCAACGACGACGACCGCGTCCGGCACGTAGTCCAGCCAATTGTCGAAGTCCGCGATCCACTGCTGCAACGATCGGTTTACCATGAACGCTACTTTCGGGTGACTGTGTTGCCGCTAACGCGCCGGACCAGGCGCCGCATCTCCAACACACTAAGTGTTGCGAGAACTCTCTGAATAGGCAAGCCGCTGGCCAAAGCAACTGCGTCGATGCTGGTGGGTTCGGTATCGATGGCCTCCAGGACCGCCCGTTCCTGGTCGTTCAATTGCAGTTCGGCCGGATGATGAATCACTCGGCCATCGGCCTGCGGTGCCGCTTCGACCAACGGCCCCAGCTCGTCGAGTACGTCGTCGACGGTTTCGATCAGTTTCGCCCCGTCGCGGATCAGTTGATGGCAGCCGCGCGACACGCGGCTGTCGACGCGGCCCGGAACGGCGAAGACCTCGCGGCCTTGTTCCATCGCGTGGCGGGCCGAGATCAAAGCCCCTGACCGGTCCCCGGCTTCAACCACGATCACCCCCAGGCTCATCCCGGTAATGACCCGGTTGCGTTGCGGAAACGTACCGCTCATCGGCTCGCTCATCGGCGGATTTTCGCTGATCACCGCGCCGGCTGCGGCGACCTGCTCGGCCAACGCGACATGCTCCGGCGGATAGACGTTCAGGACTCCGCTGCCCAGAATCGCCAGCGTCCTGCCGCCAGCCTGCAACGTCGCCGAATGCGCCGCCGCATCGATTCCCCGCGCCAAACCGCTGACCACGGTCAATCCGGCCCGGGCCAGTCCGGACGCCAGGCGTTCGGCCTGTTGGCGGCCGTACTGGCTGCAATGCCGCGTCCCGACAATCGCGATGGACAGAGCATCCGCGGGCAGCAATTGGCCCCGGACGAAAAGGATCGCCGGCGGATCGTATATCTCGCGCAACAGACGGGGATACTCGGGCGAATCCTCGGTCAGCAACTGCAATCCCGACTCGCGGCACAATCGGAGCTGGCCTTCGGCATCGATTTCGTCATTGGCGGCGACAATGCGCTGAGCAATCGTCGGCCCCACTCCGGGCACTTCGCGCAGGCGACTGGACGCAGCAGCCAATGCGGCCTCGGCCGAACCGAATGCTTCCAGAAGCGCTCGCCGCGTGGCTGGACCGACTCCCGGCACCATCGCCAAACGAACCGCTGCCAGTGTCGCAGGGTCGAAAGTTTCGTCGCTAGACATAGCGGCTTGGTCGTCCATCGTTTCCCTCCCGAGGTGGGAATTGCCCATCAAGAGAGACTAACCGGGCCGATTATGTCGACGCAAGACCCCGACACCGCCCGCGATGACGTCGCAACCGGCAGAAACTCCGTTGTTGTTGCTCGATCGGTTAGACGACACCTATACTTAGAGAGGTGCGGTCGAAGAAGTTTGCATCGATCGTGCGGAAACGAGGCAGCATGATGGGGCTAGGCCGTTTGTGGATTTCGATCGCCATTACCGCCATTTGCGCGGGTGGGGCCGAGTCTGCCCTAGCGGCCGTCTTCTTGCTGACCAATGGCGGCCAGATCGAGGGCCGTCTGCTCAATCCCGAACAGCAGCCGCGCAGCGAATACCAGATCGAAGTGACCGGAGGTGGCCGTCTCATACTCCACGCGCAGCAAGTTCGTCAGGTATTGACCGTCTCGGACGATCTGCGCTGGTATCAGCAATGGTTGCCCAAGGTTCCCAATACGGTCGAAGGCCACTGGACGATGGCGGAACAATGCCGGGCTCGCAATCTTCATGCTCAGCGCGAGCACCATTTGAACCAGATCCTTCTGCTGGATCCGGATCACAAGGACGCGCGGTACGGGCTGGGCTATAGCCGCGTCCAGGACCGGTGGATCAAAACGGACGAGTGGATGCAGAATCAGGGATATGTGCGATATCGAGGGGCTTGGCGAACACCCCAGGATGTCGCGTTGGAACAGGCGATCGAACAGTTCGACAAGTCCGAAAAGGACTGGATGCGGAAAATCAAGACTTGGCGAACTTGGTTCGTGAAAGCCCGCGGACGGGAGATGCAGGCTCGGGAGGCGATCCGCGCCATCGACGACCCGGCCGCCGCGGCGGGATTGATCGAGATCGTCGAGAACGAAAAGGACCCCGCCGAACTCCGGCGGCTCTGCATCGAAGTACTCGGAAAGCTGCGGACGCCCCGCGCCACGGGCGTGTTTGTTCAGCGTGCCATCCAGGATTCGGACCCCAATGTCCGCGACGCCTGTTTGGACGAATTGAAACGGTTCGGCTCCGCACAGGCCGTGCCCATGTTTCAGGCTTTGCTGAAATCGCCGGACAACAAGAAAGTCAATCGAGCGGCCACCTGCTTGGCGATGCTGAAGAACCCGGAGGCGACGTTGGCGCTGGTCAATGCGCTGGTGACCGAGCACAAATTCATGGTTCAGACGGGTGGTGGTCCCCCGGGGCAGATGAACTTGGGCTTTGGCAGCGGACCGAGCGGAGGCGGCGGGACGTTCGGCGTGTCCGGCAACCCGAAGATCGTGAAGCAGGATCTTCGCAACGAGAGCGTCTTGAACGCGCTGAGGGCAATCTGGCCCGGCGTCAACTTTGGTTTCGACGTCGAAGCCTGGAAAGCCTGGCTGGCCGATCAGCAGGCGCCCAGCGTTCCGAATCTCCGCCGAGACGACTGATGGCGTCAACCGGAGCTGAATTCGCGAGAATTCGTCCGAATCTGGAGAATCCGAAGTCCCGCGACTTCGGCGACGCCCACGACAGATCTCCACAACTCGGCGCATTTCGATCCGCACCTGCTTGAAGATTCTACTTCGCTCGGGTTATACTCAAATGGCCTGCTGCCAATCGCGGCCGCCCCGATTACCTGCCTTGCGGCTGCGGTCGGCAAGAGCGTTTTTTCTCACCGACAATCAACTTGCTTACGAGGTTCTCACCGATGTCTCGCTACTTTGTCGCGTCTGCCGTGTTGCTGTGCTTCTTCTGCTGGGCGCCGTTGCAAGTTCGCGCCGCTGACTGGCCGCAGTTCCGCGGTCCGGACTCTGCGGCTCGATCCGGGGAAACCGGCTTGCCCGCGACCTGGGATGCCGAAAACAACATCGTTTGGAAAGTCGCACTGCCCGGTCCCGGTGCTTCCAGTCCCGTGACTTTCGGCGACAAGATCTTCATCACCTGTTACTCGGGCTACGGCCTGAACGAGCGTGAGCCCGGCGACATGGCCGAACTTCGCCGCCACCTGCTGTGCCTGAACCGGGTGGATGGCTCCGAGGTGTGGAATGCGACGCAACCGGCCACTAATCCGCAAAAAACCTACCGCGGGTTCATCGCGCTGCACGGATACGTCTCGGGAACCCCGGCCGTGGACGAAACGGGCATCTACGTTTTCTACGGCGCGACCGGTGCGGCCGCCTACGATCACGATGGGACGCAGCGCTGGCTGGTCAACTGCGGAACCGGAACGCACGACTTTGGGACCGCCAATTCGCCGGTTCTGTTTGGCGATCTGGTGATCGTCAACGCGAGCGTCGAATGCGGAGACTTGATCGCCCTGGAGAAGAAAACGGGCAAAGAGGTGTGGCGACTGGCCGGCATGGACATGTCGTGGAACACCCCCACGTTGGTCAAGACCGCCGAGGGAAGTTGGGAACTGGCCCTGAACACCAAAGGAACAGTGATCGGCGTCGATCCGCAAACGGGCGAGAAATTGTGGACGTGCGACGGCATCAACGACTATATCTGCCCCAGCATCCTGGCCGAAGGCGACATGCTGTATGCGATCGGCGGGCGGAAGAACACCGCGTTGGCGATTCGCTCGGGCGGTCGAGGCGACGTGACGCAGACGCACAAGCTGTGGGAGATCGGGAAGGGCTCGAACGTTTCGTCGCCGGTCTACGTGGACGGCCATCTGTACTGGAGCAACGAGTCGCGGGGCGCGGCCTACTGTGTCGATGCCAAAACGGGCGACGTCGTCTACGAAGAACGGCTCGATCCCAATCCGGGTCGCATCTATGCCTCGCCGGTCGCGGTCGACGGCAAGCTGTACTACGTCAGCCGCGACAAGGGAACCTACGTTGTGCCCGCCAAACCTGAGTTCGTCCAACTGGCGCACAACGTCATCGAAGGCGACGACAGCATTTTCAACGGCTCGCCCGCGATCTCCAACGGGCAGCTTCTGCTGCGCAGCGACAAATTCCTGTACTGCATCGGCAAGTGAGAAACACCGCCGGAAAGGGATAGGACCGGATCTAGTGCGTCGATGTCTGGTGCCTGTCCCCTTGCTGCCGGCGCGGTCGCTCAGTCGAAAAACCGCCGCAGAGTTGCTTCGCTCGGCGGGCGCGTGACCAGTGAAACGCCAATCAGAACGACGGTCGACACAAGCGTGATCGCCACGACCGGCAGCATCGGCGGAATGCTCCAGTCGCCGACCAGCGGAAGCGGCGATTCGGGAAAGGCGTACAGCTTGTCCTTGCCCCAACCGGCTCGCCAGAACAACGTCAGCCAGGTCGCGGCGGTGGCCACGACGCTGGCTACGGCCCCGGCCGCGGTCAGCCGCCGCCAGTAAATCGCCGCCAGCACCAGCGGCACCAGTCCCGTGAAACCGCTGAACGACCAGATTCCCAGGTCGAATACCGCGCGCGGATACAGGCTCAGCACGTACGTGACCAACACCATGGCAACGACGAACAGCCGCGCCATCAATACCACTTGCGTTTCGCTGTAGCGATCGCCACGATGCATGTGGACGACGATGTCTTCGGTGAACATCGTCCCCAAGCACAGGAACTGGCTGTCCAGCGAGGACATGATCGCCGCCAGGATTCCCGCTGCCAGCAAGCCGCCCAGGACGGGCCCGGCGTGAGTCTGAACCAGCATGGCCAGAACGCGGTTTTCGCCCGTGCCCGCCGGAATCCCGGAATTCGGACCGCTGGCCCAAACACCGAGCATTACGCAAGGCACCCAGACGATCATGATGAAAATCGGATGCATCACGATGGGCAGACGAAAAGCCCGATCGCTGCGGGCGGTCAGCCAATGCTGGAACACGTGCGGAAACATGCCCACCGAGAGCGGAATCAGCAGGTACGAAAAGTAGACCGGCTTGGAGATCTTGGCCCGCGACCATTGCTCGACCGGAACGTCCTGCGACGCGATCTGCATATCCTGCCATAGATTGCCTGTGCCGCCCAACGCTCGAGCGATCGTGACAAACGTGAGCATTCCCAAGACCATGAAAACCGTCGTCTGAAACGCATTCGCCCAAGCGGTCCCGCGCATTCCCCCGAAGAAAACGTAGGCCAGCACGACAAGACACACGACGGCGGAAGCCAACCAAGGCGGAACCCCGTAACCATACCCGGCAAACCAACCCGACGGCGCGAACGCCCCGGACGTCAGCACGTGTACCACAGCTCCCGCAGCGACCACGCCCAACAGCAGGTAGGAAACCACCAGAGCCACGAGGATCGGAAACAACAGCCAGCCAATCGCACCCGACTCCAGCCGCTGGCGGAAGAACTGGATCTGCGTGCTGTAGCCGTACTTGCGCCCAAGACGCCACAGCGGAACACCGATCAAGAAAAAACACAGCGAATGGACGATGCCACTGGCCGAAGCCAGCAATCCGTAGACCCCGACGCCCAATGTGTACGCGCGGCCGGTCGAGCCGACTAAGGCAAAGGCGGTCATGGTCGTGCCAAACAGCGACATCAGCAGCAGCAAAGGCCCGATGGTGTGACTTGCCAGCATGTAGTCTTCCGCAGTCCCGCGGGACATGCGGTTGGCCAGCAGACCGAGACTCAGCAGAAGGACGAGGTACGCAACAATGATAGTCAACTGGATCATTCGATTGTCCTGTTAGCGGTCCGGTCGAAGCAATCTTCCGGTTCTTTGGGCCAGCAAAATAACGTGGTCAGCCACCAAACGCCGGCGGCAGCGACGGACAGCCCAAGGTGATAAGCCAATGTCCAAGGCAGCACTCCAAGCACCAGCGTGGCGTCATTCCACTGCCAGTAGTCTTGGTGCAGAACCAACAGCGCGATTAGGAACAAGATGACAACGTATTTCATCACCAGACCCGAACTTCGTTAGGAAGGAAACGGCGCAATTCTGCACCGAGCCATCGTTTCGCGGACGGACGAGCACGACAGCTCCAGCCGCAACCGCGGAACCTGAAGGATTCCCAGGCTTACGCCACTGGAAGCGCACGAATCCTCCAAACGTGTCCGGCACGGGAGCGTGTGCTTCAGTGGCACTTATTTTGGGTGGCGTACTATTGCGATCCGAATTCCAGAGGTGTACACTACGGCCCAGTTTTGCTGGAAGTCTATTCGACATTTACTGTAGTCAAAATCCGACTGGACCGATAGAAGCGGATGTACCATTCGACTGCAACCGTTGGCGACGACAACGGGTGACTTGACATACTTCTCACGAAAATTCACCGGTGAAGCGAAATCGCCGAAATAGAAATTTGTTCCTGTAGGGAAATTAGATTCCACCGTCGGGACGAATTGGTGGCCTTCAGCAGTTTCGACGACGGTCACCCGGTTTTTTTGACGTATTGAGCTCCGCTGACAGGGATTCACGCCCGATCGATTGAGTGTCTGTATCACACAGGGAGGACAGATCGTCTGATCTGTCGAATAGTTTAGAAAGGCGAGTTTTCACGATGGCGCAAATGTTGTTCTATGACAAAGTGGTTCCGGTTTCCCCCACACAGCACCGCGAATTGTGCATTGAACGCGTTGACTTCGGCTTTGCTGCAAAAGTCAATTCGGTTCCGCTGATGGCCGTCGAAATTCCGATGGCGGCCCGCGAATACACGATCGTGTTCGCCGGTACCGAGGAATCGGTCACCCCTGTGGTGGTGCTTGGCTTTGCCGACGCCCAGAACGTCTATCTTGACGAGAACAAGGCCTGGAAGGCCGATTACATCCCGGCGTTCGTGCGACGCTACCCGTTCGTTTTTGCTCAGAACCAGGATGCTACGCAGTTCACGCTGTGTGTCGACGAGGATTGGACGGGCTGCAATCGCGAGGGCCGCGGGCAACGTCTGTTTGACGAAAATGGCGAGCAGTCCGAGTACCTGAAGAACATGCTCAAGTTCCTGAGCGATTACCAAGCGCAGTTCATCCGCACGCAAGCTTTCTGCAAGAAGCTGAAGGATCTGAATCTGCTCGAACCGATGCAAGCGCAGATCACGCTTCCCGGCGGCGAAAAACGCGCCTTGGGCGGATTCCTGGGTGCCAGCCGGGCCCGCATCAAGACCTTGTCTGCCGAGAAACTGGCCGAGTTGTCCAAGACCGACGAACTGGAGCTGGCCTATCTGCAAATGGCCTCGCTAAATAATCTGGGCTCGGTCGTCAACCGCTCGGTGCCCAAGACGCCCAGCGACGTTCCCGTCTGAGAACGAGCGCGGCAATCCTTCGGCCCATGCGGGACGGAATCCCTTTCCGTCCCGCAGATCGAATCCGTCGGGTCACCCCGCAATTCGCTCAAGCGCACCGGGTAGGTCCAGTACTTTCGACAAGGGTCTTGGTGCCGACCCAATCCGCCTTGATGGCTTGCCGGGTGTTGACGACCGGCGCCAAACGTTGCATCATTATTCTTCTCGTTGATCTGTCTCGGCGCATTCGTCGTCGAACGAACGAGGATGCCGGTAAACGTGGAGAACGCCTGCCGCGGAACGGCCGGATCAAGGAGGTACGCGTCGCCGCTTCGGAGCAAGCGTTATGGGTCACCGCTAGACCGCTCGCCGAGAGGTAGACATGAAGCCTTCAACCAACACTCGTTTGCCGAATCCGCCTCCCGCCGACCGCGAGCCGCGCCCCAATGGCCATATCGACAACGGCGAAAGTCTAGCCAACATCCGTCGGCGCGCCCTCGAGGCGTTGCGACTGCTGGCCGAGGCCCATCGCTATGCTCGCGAACTGGAACGCAGCGTGTGGGATTTTGCGTTGGAGGTGGACATTCTGTTGTCCGCGGGATGCACGCTCAGCGAATTGCGCTGGTTGGTTTGCAAAGGCTACGTCGCGCACGCTGCGGAGATTTCGGAACCGAGCGAGTTGACCCGTACCTTTCATCGAGTGCATACGACAGGCTTGAAGTTCGGTCGCAGAACCTGCTTTGTGCTGACCGAGGCGGGAATGGCGTTTGCGGCCGCGTTGATCGCCTGTCCCTCGCTGTTTTCGCACCCGCGCGCAGCGGAATCGCAGTCGCAGGATTCGAAGGCGGTTGCCCTGACGGATGCGGTTGGGCCCCGATGGGACCGCGATCGACAGGAGCTGCGGGTGGGAAGCGTCGTGGTCAAGCAGTACAAGGTTCCCGCCGCCAACCAGGAACGCGTGCTGGCAGCCTTCGAAGAAGAAGGCTGGCCGGTTCACGTCGACGACCCGCTACCCCCTGCGGGAGAACTGGATCCGAAACGTCGCCTGCACGATACGATCAATTCCTTGAATCGGAATCAGAAGGTCAGTTTGATTCGGTTCTTCGGCGATGGATCCGGCGAAGGAGTCCGCTGGGAGCTGATGCCTGAAGCAAAGAAGAACGGCAAATCAAGAAATGGCCGCACTGCTTGAGACGGTCGATCTCTCATCGCGCGAAAATGGCTCGGCCGGAAAACCTCGCCAGTTCATTGACGATTTGAGCATTTCCATGCATGATAGGACGAAAGAGCCAGTCGTCTGCTTGGTTTTTTCCTCCGCAACTGGGACGGGCACTGGGCGTCCATGACCGGTTCTCTGAGAACGAATTTGGCGCCGGATGTGCGTATCCGCAGTCATTTCCGTTCGCCGACCGGCTCGGCGCAGGTTGGCAGAGTTCGGCATCTTGGCTCGATTTTGCGACCTAAAGTTTCAAGGCAGATGCTCCGCAGTCTGCCCATTCGCTTTGTTCCGGTATCACCCTCACCCACCAAATTCGCCAGAGAGACACGTGGTCGGTGCTCAACCCAATGCACTCCGAGAATGCCCCGCGATCTGCGAGCCGCCGAGCGAGCCGGCCGTCGTCAGCGTGTTGCGGCGCAGCCGGGAAGCACTGCGTCTGCTGGTGGAAGCTCGGCAGTATGCCCGCGAGGTTGATCGCGACATCTGGGACTTCGCCGTCGAAATCGACACCCTGCGGCAGGCCGGCTGCACCAACAGCGAGTTTCGTTGGTTCGTCTGCAAGGGGTTTGTCGATCACGCCAAGGAAACCACCTTGGCAGGCGAAGACGCCAGGACCTTCCAGCGTCTGCAGCGACCGAGCGGGCTGACGTTCAGCCGCCGCACATGCTTTGTGCTGACCGAAGCGGGAGGTCGCTTTGCTTGTAGCGTGTTGACCGAACCTTCGGCCGACACGCCTTGCGGTTTGGTGACATGCACCAAGTCGGCGGTCGCCGAACCGTCCGAGTCGACGAAACCGACATGGGACCGCGAGCGGCAAGAATTGCGGTTCGGCGACGTCGTGGTGAAACAGTTCAAGGTTCCGGCAGCGAACCAGGAACGCATTCTCGCGGCATTCGAGGAGGAAGGCTGGCCGATCCGCATCGACGATCCACTGCCTCCCAACTCCGAACAGGATTCGAAACGCCGTCTGCACGATACGATCAATTCCCTGAACCGCAACCAGAAACAGAATCTGATCCGCTTTGTGGGCGACGGTTCAGGTCAAGGTGTCCGCTGGGAATTGGTCGGGAATGCCGAGTGAGCGGCGCCTTCGCCGCCCACACGCTGGCTGCTTGTGCGGTCCCCGACGGCTGTTCACAACTCGCCCCTGAATCTCTTGCGAAACTCAGAAATCGCGTTTTGGGGTTCCGAACTCCGTTTTGGCAATCCCCAAAGTTCCACCAGTCTGCATGTATTGTTTCGTAAGCACGTGGGCTAATTGTAATACTCGTGCTCTTTGCTGAGCTGGCAGCGTCGTGGTCCCAATTCTTTCCAGCTTCGGACTGCCGGTAGCGTTCTCCATGTCTGGCAGGGTTGCCATGAGCGAATTTACCATTCCGGGACTTGGTTGGCATCGCGACTTGCCCGATCCGCGGGATTTCACTTCGAAACACGACGCGGTTGTCAAGATATTGCGCGAGTTACCCGAAGCACCAGCGCGCCCGGAACGAGTCGATTTGCGAGAATACTGCGGCCGAGTCCATGATCAGCGTCAACTGGCCACCAGCAGTGTCTGCGCCTGTTTGGGACTGGTACAGTACTTTGAGCGACGCACAACGGGGCGAGTTCTGGAGCCTTCGCCGTTGTTCGTCGACCACACCGCCCGGCGGTGGCTTGGCGGATCGATCGATGGCGGATTGGCGTTGCGTCCGGCGCTCAAAGCCCTGCTGCGTTTCGGTTTGCCGCCGGAACGACTGTGGCCGAGTGTCGCCGAGGGACGAGGCCGCGAGCCGGACGCCTTCGTCTACGCCGCTGCCGACCGGTTGGCCGGTGCGACCTATTTTCGGCTCGATCAACGGGACGGGCGTCCGGAGGACACGCTGGAGACGGTGAAGCGTTTTCTCGCTGCAGGATTTGTGGTTGCGTTTGGATTCCCGGTCAGCACTTCGGTCGATGGAGAGGCCGAGATACCCTACCCGACGATTTTCGATGGCGTGCATGGCGGCCAAGCTGTCTTGGCGGTCGGATACGACGACACTCGCCGCGTTCGTTCGGATCGCGGCGCCCTGTTGTTCGCCAATTCCTGGGGAAGCGTGTGGGGCGAGGACGGATACGGCTGGTTGCCCTATTCGTACGTCCGCGAACAACTGGCTGCCGACTTCTGGACGTTGGTCACTCACCAATGGTTGGCCTCGGGCGAGTTGCAAAATCCAAAATGAGCGAGGATTGAGCTGAATGATGCAGCAGAAATCATCGATTTTGTCGGGAATTCTTCACAAAACGGAACAGCATTAGTTCTAGCGAGGGGGTGCTGATTGTTCACTGGAAGGGCCCATGGCAACGGCATTCTTATGTCGGGATCGACCCACAGACCCCGAAACATTTCCCCAACCGGTATTCGTGGCGCAATTACTTTCACCAGACCTTCGCTAGTACTTCACCACTGCGTTGGTTGCAATCGGCGGGAAACTGGGAAGACTATGACTTTTGAGTGGCTTTTTGGGCTGAAGGGTCTCTTTACACAAAACCCATCTTGTGGCGGAAATCGCTTTTTTTCTCGGATGGGAATGCTTCCTTATTTATCGAGTTTTCTGGACTCCGGCGAATCTCGCATGGATTTCGAACAGACAAAAACGAGTTTCAAGGGCTTCGCAACGACTGGGCCGAGCGGGATTGGCACAGTGTGCGGCGAAGCCTTGTTCTTTCGCAACCGGGTGATTCAAGGTAACAACCTTTTGACGTGGAGGAGCTTCTGATGTTCCGCAAATTCTGTGATTGGCTTTCTAGTGGGACGCAAACGAAGAGTCGCAAGTTCCGGAACCGGCAGCTCCGCCGCGACCGCTTCCGCCAAATGCTGAGGCAATCCCAGATCGAACCGCTGGAGCAGCGGCAACTGCTCGCGGTCGATGTGAATTTCGTCCCCAATGTCTCCGTAACGTTCACCGGAGACGTAGGCGGTGCGGCAAGCGAGGATCTGCATCTCTCGATGGCACCGAATCCCGCGTTGGGCGGCACGGTTTCTGTCAGGCACAATCTGAATGGCGCTTGGAATGCGGGGAAGTTGGGCGACTATGCGAACGATTTCGATATCGACCCGGGTGCAGGAACTGCCTACGCGATTCTCGGTGGATCGGGCGACATCTACGTGAATCTCGGTGCGGGCGCGGACTCGCTGACCATCGATATGTCGGGTGGCTTGATTGACCGCGTTATTCACTTCGATGGTGGGGCTGGCACTGACTTGCTCCAATTGACCGGCACGCCCAGTGGGACGGTGACTGGGAACTATGCGACCGGCCTGGCCGGCAGCACGGATGGTTTTAAGGGCACCGTGACGTACACCGCGGGAGCACTGACTCAAACGGTCAACTTCGACAACCTCGAACCTGTCGAAGACTTGACCGTCGCCGCCAGTCTGACGATCAACGACACCACGGCCGTGAACGTGATGAATTTCGTGCAGGGGCCAGGATCCACCTTGCTCGATCCGATCACCGGTTTGTCGGAACTGACTTATCAAGTGAACTTCGCGGGCGGCGCGGAGTTGTACAACTTCCGCAACAAGGCGACGGTCACGCTGAACGGCAACGGTGGCGCCGACGTCATCACGCTGAACCAAGTCAATCACCTGAGCGATTCGCTGGCGGTGATCAACCTGCTGGGTGGATTGGGAGACGACATCGTCAACGTCACCGCCACGCCGCCAACCACGGACACCTATGTCGATACGCAGGTCGGCGTTGGTGACACCATCAACATTGGCTTTGCGTCGCCCAACTTCGGCTCCGGTACGTTGGACAACATCGCCGGCAACGTCTTCGCCGACGATTCCGGCGGAGTTGCCGTATTGAACGTGGACGACTCCACCGATGGGACTCAGGACGCGATCATTTTCACATCGACAACGATCACGGGCGCGTCGACGGGCGTGATCTCCTACGGCACGATTGTGCCGAACAGCATTGTCGCGGTCGAACTGCGCGCCGGCACGGGCAACGACACGATCGACGTCAACAGCACGTTGGCGGCCGCCACTTCGACGATCAAGGCGGGACTGGGCAACGACACAATCAATCTCGGCCTTTCCGGCACGGTCAACGGCATTCAAGGCGCGTTGTTTCTGGAAGGGAACGACGGCAACGACGACATCGTGGTCAACGACAACTTGAGCGCATCCAACAATACGTATGTCATTACTTCGACCACCTTCCAGCGAACCGCGCCCTCGCCCATCCCAACCGCTCTGGTGACCTATGCAACGGCGGAGAGTCTGACGCTGAACGCCGGCACGGGCAACGACGAAATCGCCGTCAACAGCACCTTGGCCACGACCCCGGTCAACGTCAACGCCGGCGCAGGCGCCGACAACGTTCGTGTGGGGCTCGCCCCGGACACCCTGGACAACATCGCGAGCCTGGTAACGGTCGATGGCGGAGCGGGACCGGGCAACGACTGGTTGTTTGTTCTGGACGAATCGGCGGCGACGAACCACACCTATACCGTCACGCCGACTTCGGTCACGCGGGACGATGGAGTCCAAGTCGACTACAATGCGACGATCGAGCGTTTGGCCGTTTACGGCGCGGACGCCGACACCGCGGGTGTTGGGGACACGTTCAACGTGACGCCCAGCACCACGACCATCTACTCGCTGTTCGGCAACGATCCCGCAGTGCTGGTCGGCGATACGTTGATCTACAACGGCAGCGGCACCAAGACGATCACCGGGCAGGGCAGCGGCATCATCACCAGCCCCGGTTTCCAACCGGTGAACTTCTTTGAGTTCGAAACCGTCAGCCCGACCGGCACGTTCGACGACGTGATCGACTTTACGCAAATCGCGGGCGGCGAAGACACTCTCCCGAATTCCGTGAGGCTGGTACTGGACGCCACGGGCACGTGGTTCGACGTCTATGTCGACACCGACACGACCGATAACAATCCGGAGGTGCTCTTCGTGCGCGAACTGTTCGCCCAGATCGGCACGGTCACCGTGACCGGCGGGGCGGACAACGACACCCTGATCGTCGACCACACCAACGGGTTGATCAATCGCACGATCTACTTCAACGGCAACGGCCAGACCGGCGCGCCGGGCGACAAGTTGGTCATCACGGGCACTCCGGCGGGTTTTGCCGCGGCCAATCCCAATGCGCGCGAAACGTACGTCGTCGGCGCGGACCAGTTTTCCGGCACGTGGGTCATCGACCCCAACGACAACCGCGGACCGGGCATCGTGCTGCCGGGCGACGGCGACGAGATGACGGTCATCTTCACGGGACTGGAACCCGTCGACACGGACACCGCGGTAGCCGTCTTCGACGTCATCATGAGCGAATTTGGCGACAACGCTACGATTGTCAATGGCACCCCGTTGAGCGGTGCGGCTTCGCTGCGCGTGGTGGACAACAGCGGCACGTTCGAGACGTTCCAATTCGCCAACAAGACCACGGCCCGGATCATGGGTTACCGCCGTTCCGATGCGTTTCGGATCAACTATACGACTGCGGCGCAGGGCTTGACGGATCTGGAGATCTACGGCCACTTGGCTCTCGATGTGCCGACCGATCCGCTGCTCATTACATCGCCGTACCTGCCCGACGACAACTCCGCCGAGAGTTTCGAACTGGACGCGACCGATGCCATCACGACCTCGGTGTTCGGCCAGAACGGCGTGGACACCTTCCACAACAACGGCTGGCCGCTCTATGCCACCGGTCCCTCGAATATGCAGTCGCTGAACGGCATCATCAACATCGATGGCGGGGCTGGAACGGACGGCTCGTACTTGTCCGACACGAACAGCGCCGTGGGGCAGCAAGCCACCCTGACCAACACTCAATTGACGGGCGCGGCCCCAGCGGTCATCAACTACACGAACTTGGAGACATTCTTCTACGAAGCGTCCTCGGACGCCGACACCATCGACATTCTGTCGACGCAACTCGGGACCAGCTACTACATCACGGGCAACGGCGGCGCCGACATCATCACGATCGGCAACCAAACGCTGGGCTTCAACACCGTCGGGAACTACGATGGGACGCTAATAGGCATTCAGGGCGACATCCTGCTGACGGGCGAGTACAACCCGATTTCGCCGGGAGCCGACGACACGATCAACGTCGATGCGTCGGGCGATCTGCAACTGGCATACCCGTCCCTGTTCATGCCCGCCGCCACGATGGGAATCAACCCGGGATTTGTGTTCAACAACGCGCCGTTCGGGTACGCCGAGAGTGGACCGGCGACGGAACTGATCGGTTTCGCCCCGGCTGCGATCCGGTATCGCCACACGGCCACCAATGTGCTGCCCGATCCCCTGTACAACAACCGCATCGAGTTCTTGAACGTCCTGGGCTCGCAGGGCGACGACGTGATCGAGGTCAATGCGACCACCGCCACGAATACCACCACGTTCGATACTCGCGAAGGCGCCGACCACGTCACGATCGCCGGCGACAGCCTGAGCGCCAACAACCTGTTCCGCGGCGAGGGCGACAATCCCGCTTCGTCGGCCAGCGACCAGTTCACCGTGAACATCTCGGCGCATTTGGGCCAGGCCGCGTTCGCTCTGATCCAGAGCTTGCAGATCGAGGGCAACGATCCGGCGGTCGACACCAACAACCGCGACCGGTTGACGATCAACGACAACAACGGCGCGTTTGTGCGGAACCTGAACTACGACTATCTCGACACGGCCGGCGACCTGGACATCCTGGCCAACGTGGCCGGCGCCGGTCTGGCAGGCGCCAATAATCCCTCGATGCCCGTCAACGTCCGCAGCATGGAAACGTTGATTTTCAACGGAGCCGGCGGCAACGACATCGTGCGGGTCACCGGAACGAGTGCGGATGATCTACTGACGGTCGCGCTGCTGCCCAGCGGCGCGGTACCGGGCGCGATCCCGGCCAATCCGGACAGCGCCCGGCAGACCTCGGCCAGCAATTCGGCGATGGTCTTCCTCGGCGGCAATCCCTACCTCTCGATGCCGGGGGCGGGAGCGCCTGGCGACACGTTGGAAGACAACGTACCGGGTTTGGCCGGTGGGGGCACTGGGACGGACATTCTGATCAATGGCATTTCGAACTTCTGGGGCGTCACGCTGGATGGGTCGGGCACCGGCGCCGGCGTGGTGAGCGGCAATCGGGCCATCGTCCAGGCGGCCAGCGAATCGCCGGTCGTGGACCCGGTCGGGACGCTCGATATCTTCGGCTTCGGCGTCGGCACGGTGATTCCCGGCTTTGGCGCGGGAGGTGCGTTCGACAACATCAGCGTGAACAATTTCATCAGCGGCGCCAATCGCGTCACGGCCTTCAACACCGGCCAGGCCGCATTGTTGGTGCCGGTCGCCGTCGCCCCGGCCAGTTTCGTGAACACGGATGCTCCTGGTAACCAGCCGCGTCCGGGCTTGGTCGTCAATGCGGGCGACGAGGCAGGGGTTCGTACGGCAGGTCCGTTGGCTGGCACGGTCGCGGACGACATCTACGCCACAGCCCACGGCTTGTTCAACATCCAGATCAACGGCAACCTGCCGGTGCTTGGGGGCATCGCTCCCGACGGACTGCCCGCGGGCGACCGGCTGAATCTGAGTTCGCCCACGTCGTTCAGCATCTGGAGTGACAAAGAGACGCCGCCCAACGTCTCGATCTTCGCCGGGAACGACTCGTTCGGTGTGGTGAGCAGTTCGATCGAGCGCACGGCGCTGCTGCCCGGCAACGGTGTGGTCAACCTCGTGGGGGACAACAACGACGAGACGGTCGACCAGAACGACAACTTTGTCGTGGTCGGGCGCAGCGTGGATGGCGATCTGTTAGACGGCGGTTACCAAGAAGCGACGGTCGAAATCAACGGCAGCGCGCCGATTCTGATCGAAGGCCTGCAGTTCCTGAACGTGTACGGCTTCGACCTCGTGGGCGTCGACCGGGTAAATCCGGTGATCGAGCCCAAGCCGGACGTGCCGGCAACCGGTGACCCGGCGCAGAACTTCGACACGTTGGATATCCGGCCTTACGCCGACGACACGCCGCGCGGCTGGGGTGTCGATGTAACGTACAACGAGGGCTTCCCGTACGACCAGGACGGCGCTCAATTGGATCTGTTGATCTACCGTACCTCGCTGTTCGGCGGCGAAGTGTCCGAGGCGATTGTCATCCAGCCGTCGGGGCCGCTGGCGGGCGAGATTTCCGTAACCAACCTGGGCTTCGGCACTCCGATCGTGGACATCGACTTTGTCGGCAACCTGGACATCATCGTCCTGGACGACGACGGCTTCCCGAACGACACCGACACGCTGACGCTACGGGGAACCGATCCAGCCAATCCCGGAAGCAGCGGCAACGATACCTTCGACATCAATTTCGGCGCGGCCGGCGACGTGGCCAATCCAATGGTCATCGTGACCGACACGTCGAGCGCAACACAACTATATCGGCTGCGGACGATCGACGATGCCGGCAATCCGACGTTCACGACCGTGAACTTCGAGTCCCTCGGCGGGACCGACGTTTTCAATGTGACACCCGACGCCAACGTCGCCGTGTTCATTGATGCCGCCAATCCGATCGGCGCGCTTCAGCAACAAGGAGACACGCTGAACGTGATCACCGGCGGTGCGGCGACCGCGGTCACCCTGAACGAGGATCTCGACAGCGGCACGGTTACCGTGCTGGGGCTGCAGCCGGTTACGTTCACCAACATCGAGCGACTGCAGTTGGACGGCCGAGACTACGTGCTGCCGACGCAGCGGCCCACCATCGATCTGCCCGATGCCAACGACACGGGTTGGTCCCACCTGGACAACGTCACCTACTGGGAGAATTCCCCGGGCGATCAATTGGTTCCCTTCGTGGTCACGGCTGAAGTGGGCACGACCGTCGTGATCAAGGACGGCAACACGATCATCGACGGGCCCTACGTGTCGACGGGTAGCGACGTGCGGATACTGAACCTGGGCAACGGCACGCACAAGTTGAGCGCCGAGGCGTCCGATGCGGGTAATAACGAACGGTATCAATCCGAAGAATTGATCGTCACCATCGACCGGCTGGTTCCGGCGGCGCCGGCGGACTTTGTGATGTTGGATGCCAGTGACACAAACATCATCGGCGATGATATCACGTACATCCGGCCCGTGGCGATCGCGGGCACGGGCGAGCCGAACGCGCGAATCCGGCTGTACGCCTCGCTGAAGGATCCGGTCACGCATTTCGACTTGGACGGCGATCCGTACACGAACGAACTGATCGGCCAAGGCGTCGTCAACACCGACGGCACGTGGGAGATCACCGTCGAGCCGCTGCGCGACGGCCACTGGAACATCTACGGCCTGCAGGAAGACTTGGCCGGCAACATCAGCCCGCTGGCGACCGAGTTGCGCTACCTGAACTACGTCGGTCCGGCCGTCGCGGTCCCCGATGCCACGCTGGTTCCGGGCGATGTGGTGACTTCCTCGACCATCCTGATCAACCTGGATGGGAATATCACTTCGGTCGTTGTGAACTTCGATCCCAGCGTCCCGCCGCCGACCGTCGGCGTCACGCACGCGAGTCCGACCGATCTGACGATGACGTTAACTAGTCCCGCTGGCACGACGGTTACTTTCCCGTTCACGGGCAACACGAGTTACTCGTTCACCGAATTCAACGGGGAAGTCACGACCTCGGGCAATGGCGGCGTTTGGGTATTGACGGTCCAAGACACCGTTGCCGGCAACGCCGGCACGCTGGTCGACTGGACGATCTCGATTGCTACCGACAACCCGGATGACGCGGACATCCTCACCACGGCGAATCTGGCGATCCCCGACGCGGTTTACACGCCCGGCGTGCTTGTCACTTCGACGATCAATGTCCCGGTGTCCGTCGTGATCAACGCGTTGACGGCGACGACGTTCTTCAGCATCTTGGACCCCTTGGCGGCGCTCAGCGAGTTGGAAGTGATCCTGATCGCACCCGACAACGTGACGACGTACACGCTGGCGGATCTGGTCAATCCGAATTCGCCCATCGACTTTAACGGGATGGATTCGCTGGGCACATGGACCCTGACCATCCAGGATCTGGTCGCGAACGACGCGGATCCGACTCCGCAGTTCCAACTGGACCAGTGGTTGCTGGACATCGAGTACGTGGTCGGCGCGTTGAACATCGAGATCGACAATACGGCGCCGCAGCGTCCCACGATGGATCTGCCGACGGCGTTCGACACCGGCAGTTCGGCGTTCGACAACATCACCTACACAGCCGATCCGGTGCCATTTACCGTCACGGCCGATCCGGGCACGACGGTGATCGTGAAGAACGGCAATACGATCTTGGAATTGATCGAAGTGAATGGCGTGGCGCAGGCGCCGGGGACGACCTCGTTCGTGTCGACGGGTTCGGACACGGTGGCCGTCAACCTGTCGGACGGGACGTATCTGCTGAGCGCCGAGTCGATGGACGTGGCGGGCAACATCAGCCATCAGTCGGAAGAACTGGTGGTGGAAATCGACCGCGTGGCGCCGCTGGCCAGCGCGCCGACGCTGGCGCCGTACAGCGACACGGGGGTGTTGGGCGATTTCCTTACCAGCATCCAGCAGCCTGCCTTCATTGGAACCGCCGAACCAAACTCGCTGGTTCGCGTGTACGCCAACGGCGTGCTCGTCGGGCAAGGGGTGGCGACGTCGCAAGGCGAGTGGGAGATCACGGTTGAACCGCTGGCGGACGGCGAGTACGCGATCACCACCGAAGTCGAGGATCTGGCCGGAAACATCGCGATTTGGCCGCCAAGCCAGGTCGAGCCTCTGACGATCACCATCGACAGCGAAGGTCCGCAGCGGCCGACGATGGACTTGCTGGCGGCCAACGACAGCGGCAGTTCCAACCTGGACAACGTCACCAACTGGGAAGATGGCGTCGGCAATCAATTGGTTCCGTTCACGGTGACCGCGGACGTCGGCACGACGGTGGTCGTCAAGGCCGGCAACACGATCCTGGAATTGGTCGCGGTGAATGGCATTGTGCAAGCGGCGGGGACGACTTCCTTCGTCTCGACGGGCTCGGACGTGGTCACACTGACGCTGGCCGAAGGCACGTATCTGCTGAGCGCCGAGGCCACGGACGACGCGGACAATGTTAGCCATCAATCGGAAGAGTTGGTGGTGGTGATCGACCGCAGCGCGCCGGCGGCCAGCGCACCGAGCCTGGCGCCGTACAGCGACACGGGCGTGACAGGGGACTTGAGGACCAGCATCCAGCAACCGGCGTTCACGGGCACCGCCGAGCCGAACGCGTTGGTCCGGGTGTACGCCGACGGCGTGCTGGCCGGCCAAGGCGTCGCGACGTCGCAGGGCGAATGGGAAATCACCATCGAACCGCTGGCCGACGGCGCGCACAACATCACGACGACCGTCGAAGATCTGGCGGGCAACGTCAGCGCGGGCGGCGGCCCCCTAACGATCACCATCGACACGGTGGCTCCGCAGCGCCCGACTATCGATCTGCCGGCGGCCTCGGACAGCGGTCGTTCCAATTTGGACAATGTGACCGCGGCATTGAACGATGTGCCGTTCACGGTGACGGCCGACGCGGGCACCAGCGTGGTGATCAAGAACGGCAACGACATCATTGATTCGTTCACGATGGTCGGCACCTCAACGGTCCGCACGCTGACGCTTGCCGAAGGGACGCACCTGCTGAGCGTCGAATCGACCGACGACGCGGGAAATATCAGCCATCAATCGGCCGAGTTGATCGTGGTGATCGACCGCACCGACCCGGCTGCGAGCGCGCCGAGCCTGGCGCCGTACAGCGACACAGGCATCGCGGGCGACTTTAGGACCAGCATCCGACAACCGGCGTTCACGGGCACGGCCGAACCGAACGCCTTGGTCCGGGTGTACGCCGACGGCGTGTTGGTCGGTCAGGGCGTCGCGACCTCACAGGGTGCGTGGGAGATCACGGTCGAACCGCTGGCCGATGGCGAGTACGACATCACGACGATCGTCGAAGATCTGGCGGGCAATGTCAGCGCGGCGAGCGCCGCGTTGACGATTACCATCGACGCGTTGGCTCCACAGCGGCCGACGATGGACTTGCTGGCGGTGAACGACAGCGGCAGTTCCAACCTGGACAATGTGACCAACTGGGAAAATGCGCCGGGCAATCAGCAGGTTCCGTTTACGGTGACCGCGGATGCCGGCACGGCCGTGGTGATCAAGAATGGCAACGATGTCATCGATTCGTTCACCATGGTGGGCACTTCAATTGTTCGCACCTTGACCTTGGCCGAGGGCACGTATCTGCTGAGCGTCGAATCGACGGACGACGCCGGCAATGTCAGTCATCAGTCGGAAGAGTTGGTCGTGGTGATCGACCGCACGGCCCCGGCGGCCAGTGCGCCGAGCTTGGCGCCGTACAGCGATTCGGGCGTCGTGGGCGATCTGCTGACCAGCATCCACCAACCGGCGTTTGTGGGGACCGCGGAACCCAATGCGCTGGTTCGCGTGTACGCCAACGGCGTGCTGGTGGGCCAGGGAGTGGCAACGTCGCAAGGCGACTGGGAGATTACGGTCGAACCGCTGGTCGACGGTGTGCATTTGATTACCACGGAAGTCGAAGACTTGGCAGGCAACATCACGGCGAGCGATCCCGCCGACGCGCTGCGGATCACGATCGACAGCGGCGCTCCGCAGCGGCCGACGATCGATCTGCTGGACGCCGACGACACCGGCTGGTCCAGCTTGGACAATGTCACGCGGTTGACGACTCCGCGATTCGTGATCACGGCCGACGCGGGAACAACCGTCGTGATCAAGGACGGGAACACCGTGGTATTCGGCCCGGTATCCTTCGACGTGCTGGACGCGCTGGACGGAACGGACGGAACGTACACAGTGACCTACGATTTCAATCTGGTCGAGACCAATCTGGGCATTCCGGCCGAGGGCACGCACTTGTTGAGCGTCGAAGCCTGGGATTCCGCCGGCAATGTCAGCCATCAGTCGGAAGAACTGGTCGTCACCATCGACGCCACGGCGCCGCTTGTGCCGTACGCCTTCAACATGCTGGATGCCAGCGACACGGGCGTCATCGGCGACGATATCACGTCGATCCGCCAGCCGGCGATCGAGGGCTGGGGCGAGCCCAACGCCCGCATCCGGATCTACGCGGCGCTGAAAGACCCGGTGCTGCACAACGACATCGGCCCGCGCGAATTGATCGGCCAGGGTGTTGTGAACACCAGCGGCCATTGGGAGATCACCGTCGAGCCGTTGCGCGACGGCCACTACAACATCTACGGCGAGCAGGAAGATCTGGCGGGTAACGTCAGCGAATTGGCGCTCGACGTCCGGACGCTGCAGTACACCGGTCCCGGCACCTTGATCGACGATGCCGACGTTGGACAGGTGCAGCAGCAGGTCGTGCTGTCGAACCAGACGTATCCGACACAAACGATCGAGTCGCTGTCGCTGTCGCTGAATATCACCCATCCCGATATTTCGCAGTTGAGTGCCACGTTGTCCAACGGCATCCAGACGATACCGATCACTCTGCCCGTCGTGGGAAGCGTTGCGCTGCCCGCCTTTATCGGCGACCCTGTCGCGGCGGCCTGGGAGTTGACGGTCACGGATTCCGTCGTGGGACTCGCCGGGATGTTGAATAGCTGGTCGCTGAGTATGACCTTCACCGGGGGCGGAAGTCTGACCACTTCCGCTCAGCCACCAGCCGCCATTCCGGACGCCGTTGCGGGCATTCCCGCGGTCTCCGTCATCAACGTGCCGGATTCGGTGTCGATCATCGAAGTTCGGGCGACTCCCAACTACAACCATCCGGATCCGACCGAATTGATCGTCACGCTGGAAAGTCCCAGCGGAACGATCGTCGGGGTGCCGGTGGGTGGTGGCGTGTACACGATCGACTTCGACGGCCAAGACTCGGCGGGGCTGTGGACGTTGACCATCGTGGACAATGTGCCGGGCAATGCGGGCTCGTTGACCGACTGGCTGCTGGAGATCGACTACGAGGTCGGTGTGTTGAACATCCAGATCGACAACACTCAGCCGCAGCGGCCGACGATCGACCTGGTGGACACCTACGACACGGGCGTGTCCCGCTTGGACAACGTCACGAAGCTGAACGAACTGCTGTTCACAGTCACCTCGGATGCGGGGGCGTACTTCGTGATCAAGGACGGGAACACGGTTATCTACCCGGCATCGGGCTTGGCCGATTTCGATGCTTTGGATACGGACAGCGACGGGCGAATTCAGATCCTGCTGACGCTTGCCGACGGCGCGCATCCGCTGAGCGTCCATTCGTTCGACGACGCGGGCAACTTGAGCGCCCAGTCCGAAGAGTTGTTGGTGACGGTGGACAGCCAGGTTCCGCTGGCGCCGGCGAACTTCGATCTGGTGACTTCGAGCGATTCCGGCGATTCCAACTCGGACGACACGACGGCAATCCGCCAGCCGGCGATCACCGGGACTGGCGAGCCGAACTCGCTGATCCGGCTGTACGCCGCGCTGAAGGATCCGGTATACCACTACGACATCACTGTGCCGCAATTGATCGGCGAGGGCGTGGTGAATTCGAGCGGTGTCTGGGAGATCACGGTCGAGCCGCTAATCGACGGACATTACAACATCTACGGCGAGGTCGAAGACTTGGCGGGCAACATCAGCCCGTGGGCGTTCCAGACCCGGACCCTGTCGTATCTAGGCCCCGGCGGCCCGATCCCGGATCCGATTCCGGGTGTATTGAGCGTCACCCCGACACTCTCGGCCGGCACCGGAGCTGGCGTCGTGACCTCCGCCGTCTTGAACGCCACCTTGACTGTCGGAGATACGTCCAATCTGATTGCATCGCTGACCAGCGGCGCGGGAACAATCATCCCGATCACACTCCCGGCGAACGGCGGTGCGTTCTCGGTTCCGTTGAACATCTTGATCGGCGAACGAGCCGAGGGAACGTGGACCTTTACGATCGAAGACATTGTCCCCGGCGGCCTGCCGCAATTGACGTTGGACTCGTGGTCGTTGAGCGTCGGCATCGCGTTGGATGTTGGTGGAACCCTGAACTGGACGCCTGGCGACACCACGGACCAGCCGATTCCGGACGCGATCCAGACCGGTCCGGCCTACTTTGTGATCGGCGTGCCCGCGCCGGTGACGATCACGGGCGTGGGCGTATGGCCGACGTTCAACCATCCGGCGCTCGGCGAATTGCTGGTGGAATTGCAAAGTCCGGCGACGACGCAAGTCAATGTCGGCACGTCCGGCGGCTCGTTCTCCAATTACAACGGCGAAAATGCCTACGGTTACTGGACGCTGATCGTCACCGACCTCCAGGCGTACAACGCCGGGGCGCTGGACCACTGGTGGCTGGACATCCGCTACACGGTCGGCGCGCTGAATATCCAGATCGACGGGACCGCTCCTCAGCGGCCGACGCTGGATCTGCAGACAGTTGCCGACAGCGGTGCGTCCGATCTGGACAACGTGACCAACGCCGACAACCCGGTGCCGTTCACCGCGACAACGGATCCCGGCGCCACGGTGGTGATCAAGGACGGCAATACGGTCATCGATGCGTTCACAATGTGGTCGTTCGCGTTGAGCGGCGAGCAGGAAGTGACGCCCATCCTCGGCTCGCCTGCGACGGGCAGCGCCGTGGTCGTGCTGGATCTGCAAACGAACCTGCTGTCGTGGGAGATCACGTTCTCCGATTTGACGGGCGCCCCGACGGCGGCTCACTTCCATGCCGGCGCGTTCAATCAGAACGGGCCCGTTGTGGTCAATCTGGGCGCGCCTACCGGCAATGCCTACATCGGTTCGACCACCTTGACCCAGGCTCAGGCGGACGCACTGCTGGCTGGATCGTGGTACGTCAACATCCACACGGCGGCTTGGCCCGCGGGCGAGATCCGCGGACAGGTCAGCCAGTTGATCGCTCCGCTGGGCGCTCCGGCCGGTGGCTTGGTGCGGATGCTGGATCTGGACGAAGGCACGCATCTGCTGAGTGTCGAATCGACCGATCCGTCGGGCAACATCAGCCATCAGTCCGAAGAACTGGTGGTCACCGTCGATCGGACGGCTCCGCCCGCCGTTGCGCCGATCCTGGCGCCCTACAGCGACACGGGAGCCCTGGGCGACGGCATCACGGGCGAGAAGCAACCGGCCTTCTACGGCACGACCGAGCCGAACGCATTCGTGCGGATCTACGCCAACGGCGTCCTGGCCGGTGAAGCTCAAGCCGGTGCGGACGGCCTGTGGGAGATCACGCTCGAGCCGCTCGTGGACGGCGATTACGTCATCACGGCCGACTTCACCGACCTAGCCGGCAATACCAGCGTCTGGACGGATGATGACGGCGAACCGCTGACGCTGACGATCGACAGCACCCAGCCGCAGCGGCCGACGATCGATCTGCTGGATGCCGACGACACGGGCGTGTCCCACCTGGACAACGTCACCAATCTGAACGAGTTGCGGTTCACGGTCACCTCCGACGTCGGATCGTACTTTGTGATCAAGGACGGCAATACGGTCATCTACCCGGTGGACTACGCGGTCAACGGCCCTGCCAGCTTCGATGCGTTGGATGTGGATAGCGACGGGCGGATCGAGGTTGTCTTGACGCTGGCCGACGGAGCGCACCCGCTGAGCGTCCATTCGTTCGACGACGCGGGCAACCGCAGCGCCCAGTCGATGGAATTGCTGGTGACCGTGGATTCCGTGGCTCCAGTTGGGACGGTGCCCACCTTGGCGATCTTCGCCGACTCGGGCGTCGTCGGCGACGGTGTCACCATCGTGAATCCGCCGGCGTTTGTCGGTACGGCCGAACCGAATGCCTTCGTGCGGCTGTACGCCAACGGGGAACTGGTCGGCCAAGGCGTGGCGACCGCGGGCGGCGTTTGGGAGATCACGATTGAACCGCTGGCGTCCAACGCTTACGCGATCACCGCGGTGGTCGAGGATCTGGCGGGCAACGTCAGCGTGCTGAGCGATCCCTTCGCCCTGCTAGTCGATCCCATCGAACCGAACGACGAACCGGCCACGGCGACGGTCCTGGGCTCGCTGCCCAAGATCACGTTGAACGACATCCTGCTGCACAGCGATACCGACGTGGACTTCTTCCAGTACACGGCGGCGCACACGGGCATGTTGATCCTGAACGCCTTCTCGGCGGATCCGGATGTTCAAGTCGAGGTCTGGACAATCGGTGGGGCGCAAACGCTGGTGTTGGTCGCCACGGGCAGCCAGTTGCTCTCCGGCAAGTACGTCGACAGCTTGGCGATGCCGGTGGTCGGGCAGCAGCAATACTTCATCCGCGTGCTGTATGGCGGTTCGACGCTCGCTTCGCCCGTCTCCTACGATCTAGAGATCGAGAACTTCGCGTCGCCGGTGCCGAACTTCGTGGTGCTGGAACCGGCGGACGACACGGGAAGCAGCAATCTGGACAACGTGACCTCGCCCGTGCTGGTTCCCACCCTGAACCAGGTGCGGATCACCATCGAGGCGGATTTGACCGGCTTCTGGCAGGCGGGCATTCCGATGCTCAGCGCGGCGGACGCCGCCAACGGATTGGCCGGCGCGGCGGTCGAGGTGTTTGTGGACGGCGTATCGGTCGGCTTTGCCGATCCGGTGCCGGGCAGCAACTACGACCTGTGGAGCTTCACTCTGGACGCGAACGACCCGCTGCTGGCCGATGGCCTGAGACTGGTCAAGGGCGCCGTGCGAATCTTCGACGGTCTGGGCAGCGACCGCTCGACCTTGTCGGTCCCGCTGGCGTTGACCCTGGACCGGGTCGCCCCGCTGATCCCGCAGGGCACGCACCTGCTGGACGCCAGCAACACCGGTCTGTTGACCGACAACATCACCAGCATCCAGAATCCGGCGATTGCCGGCACGGGCGAGCCGAATGCGCTGGTCCGGCTGTACGCCATCCGCAAGGATCCGGTGACGCATCTGGAGATCCCGGGCGCGCCGCTGGAGTTGATCGGTCAAGGCTTGGTGACGACGACGGGCGAGTGGGAGATCACGATCGAGCCGCTGGCCGACGGGCACTACAACCTTTACGCCCGGCAGGAAGATCTGGCGGGCAACATCAGCCCGCTGACGCTGGTCTACACCGGCCAGGGCGGACCGATCCCGGACGCGGTGGTGGGACAGATTTCCAGCTCGGTCGAATTGTCATCGACAACCGTGCCGAATCCCGTCCTGGGCGTTTCCTTGCTCGTCGATTTGAGCGTCGGGGACACAACCGGCCTGACAGCGACTCTGACCAGCCCCAGCGGCACCGTCATGAATGTGCCACTGCCGGCGGGCGGTGGCGTCTTCACGGTGCCGTTCGCGAACGACTTCGACGGCGAGCCGGCTTTTGGATTCTGGACGTTCGAAATCACCGACTCGTTGTTGGGCGTGGCTCCGCTGACGCTCAATTCCTGGGACGTAACGGTGCAAACCAGTTCCATCACCGTGACGCCGACGACCAACGTTGGCGCAGCGATTCCCGACGTCACTCCGGGCACTGCCAGTTTCATCATCAACGTCCCGGTGTCGGCGATCATCAACTGGATCGTCGTGGACGCGACGATCAGCCATCCGGACCTCAGCGAGTTGGTCGTTACGCTGACCAGCCCCGAGGGCACGGTGGTGGACGTCGACCTGAATAGTCTGGCTCAATTGTTCACCGATCATTTCGGCGAGAATGCGCTGGGCGACTGGACGTTGACGATCACCGACAACGTACCGGGCAATGTGGGCGAGTTGGAGGACTGGATGCTGGAGATCTACACCGGCATTTACAACCTGCACATCGACGCGACCGCACCGCAGCGGCCGACGATCAATCTGGTGAACGACGACGACTCGGGACGGTCCGATCTGGACAACGTGACCTACGGCCAGGTTATTCCGACGGTGCCTGGCCAGGACGCGACGGTGGACTTCACCGTCACGGGCGAAGCGGGTGCGACGGTCGTCGTCAAGAACGGCAACACGGTGATCCACACGTTCGATCCGTTCCCGGGCGGCACGCAGACGATCACGCTGACGCTGCCCGAGGGCACGCATCTGCTGAGCACCGAGGCGACCGACGCGGCGGGCAACCGCAGCCATCAGTCGCAGGAATTGGTCGTGACCGTGGATACGACGGCTCCGGCCGCGATCATCGATACGGCTCTCGCGCCGTACAGCGATTCGGGCACGGTGGGCGACGGGCTGACGGCGATTCGCCAGCCGGCGTTCGTGGGCACGGCCGAGCCGAATGCGCTGGTCCGCGTCTACGCGAACGGCGTGCTGGTCGGACAAGGCGTGGCTACCTCGCAGGGCGATTGGGAGATCACGGTCGAACCGCTGGTCGATGGCCAGTACGCAATCACCACCGAGGTCGAGGATCTGGCGGGCAACATCACGGCCAGCGATCCGGAAGACTCGCTGGTAATCACGATTGACGGTCTGGGGCCTCAGCGGCCGACCATCGATCTGGTGAACGCGGATGATACCGGCTGGTCGCAGTTCGACAACGTGACCATCGGCAGTCCGGTGCAGGGAGCGGGGATCGTCGACGTGCGGGTCACAGGCGATCCGGGCGAAGACTACGTGGTCAAGGACGGCAACACGGTGATCGCCAGCGGGACGATCCCGGCCAGTGGCCAGATCGTGCTGACATTGAACTTCAACACGTTGGCAGGAGTGACGGGCTTCCCGGCCCAGGGTCCGCATCCGCTGAGCGTCGAATTGATCGACGCGGCGGGCAATGTGAGCCATCAGAGCGAAGAACTGCTGATCACGATCGACTTCACGGCCCCGGCGGCTCCGCTGGCGCTGAATCTGCTGACCAGCAGCGACACCTTCGACAACCTGGGTTTCGGCACGTCGATTGGCAGCAGCACGGACAACATCACGAACATCCAGCAGCCGGCGTTCAACGGCACGGGCGAACCCAACGCCCGGGTCCGTGTGCTGGCTGGTGGCGTCGTGGTGGGTCAGGGCGTCGTCGATCCGGACGGCAACTGGGAAGTAACCGTCGAGCCGCTGGCCGACGGCACGTACTCGATTACGGCCGTGCTGGAAGACCAGGCCGGAAACGTCAGCGCCCCATCTCAGGCCCTGAGCATTACGGTCGACACGATGTCGCCGCAGCGGCCGACCCTGGATCTGCCGACCGCCAGCGACAGCGGCTGGTCGAGCTTGGACAACGTGACCAATGCGGGCAGTCCGATTTCGTTCACGGTGACCGCTCAGCCCGGCTCGCGCGTGCTGATCAAGAACGGCGAGACGGTGATCGACGACTTTATCATGGTCGGCAGCAGCATGTCTCGGCCGCTGGCCTTCGCCAGCAACGGCACCTACCTGTTGAGCGCCGAGGCGTTCGACGCGGCGGGCAACCGTAGCGCCCAGTCGCAGGAATTGGTGTTGACCGTTGACCGGGCGCTTCCCGCCGCACCGGCCGCGCTGAATCTGCTGACGTCCAGTGACACGTTCGACAACGTCGCCGGTTTGATCGGTCCTCAGTGGACCAGCACGGACAACGTCACCTTTATCCGTCAGCCGGCCTTCGACGGCACGGGCGAACCCAATGCACGGGTCCGCGTGCTGGCCAACGGCGTGGTCGTGGGCCAGGGTGTCGTGAACAGCAACGGCACATGGGAAGTGACGGTGGAACCGCTGGCCGACGGCGTGTACACCATCACGACGGTCCAGGAAGATCTGGCGGGCAACGTCAGCGCGGCTTCTGCGGCGCTGACGATCACAGTGGACGGTTTGGCTCCGCAGCGACCGACGCTAGATCTGACGGCGGATACCGGATTGTCGGGATTGGACAACGTGACCAACTCGGCCAACCCGGTGCCGTTCACCGTGACGGCCGAAGTGGGGTCGCGAGTGCTGATCAAGAACGGCGAGACGGTGATCGCCGACTTCCTGATGCCAGCACTCTCGACCACGGTCGGCTTGACGCTGGCCGAAGGCACCCACCTGTTGAGTGTTGAAGCGTTCGACGCTGCCGGCAACCGCAGCGCGCAGTCGGAGGAACTGGTGGTGACGGTCGACCGGACGCCGCCGGGTGCGCCGGGCGTCCTGGATCTGCTGACCAGCAGTGATACATACGACAACGTTGCCGGGCTGAACGGTCCGAATTGGACCAACACGGACAACATTACCTTCATTCGCCAGCCGGCGTTTGGCGGAACGGGCGTCGAGGCGGGTTCGGTGATCCGCGTGATGGCCAACGGCGTGGTCGTGGGCCAAGGCGTGGTGAACACGGACGGCTCGTGGGAAGTGACAGTCGAACCGTTGGCCGACGGTGTGTACCAGATGACCGCAGTGGTCGAAGATCTGGCGGGCAACGTCAGCGCCACATCGCAACCGCTGACGATCACCGTCGACGGTCTGGCTCCGCAACGACCGACCCTGGATTTGTGGGCGGCCGACGACAGCGGCAGGTCGAGCCTGGACAATGTGACGTTTGCCGGCAATCCGCTGTCCTTCACCGTGACGGCCGAGGCCGGTTCGCGAGTGATGATCAAGAGCGGCGAGACGGTGATCGACGACTTCATCATGGTCGGCGACAGCACGACACGGACGCTCTCGTTCGCCAACGACGGGACGTACCTGCTGAGCGTCGAGGCGTTCGACGCGGCCGGCAACCGCAGTGCTCAGTCGGAAGAACTGATTCTGACCGTGGACCGGACGGCTCCGCTGGCGCCCAGTGTTCCGGACCTGCTGGCGGTCAGCGACACGGGCTCGTCGAACAGCGACAACTTCACCAGCATCAATCAGCCGGCCTTCCAGGGCACGGGCGAAGCGAATTCGCTGGTCCGCGTGTACGCCAACGGCGAACTGGTCGGGCAGGGCGTGGTGACCTCGTTCGGAGCGTGGGAAGTGACGGTCGAGCCGCTGAAGCCCGGCCAGCACCTGATCACGGCCGAACTGGAAGACCTGGCCGGGAACATCGGACCGCGTTCGGCGGCGCTGACGATCGTGATCGATCCGTACGAGCCGAACGATACGCGGGCCACGGCCACGATCCTGGGCTCGCTGCCCAAGGTCACGGTGAACGACGTGTTGTTGCACAATGCCGCCGACGTGGACATGTTCAAGATCACGGCGCATTCCACCGGCATGTTGATCGTCAACGCCTTCTCGGCGGACGCGATCGCCCTGCGGGTGCTGGACGTCAACGGCAACGTGATCGCCACGGGCACTCAATCGACGGTGACGGCCGGTCTGGACGTAGACCGCATCGTCATCCCGGTCGTGTCCCAGCGCGAATACTTCATCGAAGTCACCTACAACGGCGGAACACCAACGGAGCCGGTGACGCACGTTGCGATCTACGATCTGGAGATCGAGAACTTCGCGGCGCCGGTGCCCACGGACGTGACGCTCGACCCGAACGACGACAGCGGCCGGGCGAACAACGACTTCGTCACCCTGGTCGACGACTCGCGGTTGTTGGTCAAGGCCGATTTGGAATTGTTTGCCGACGCGGGTATGCCGATTCTAACTGCAGCCCAAGCCCTGGCCGGCAACGTCCCAGGTGCGGCGGTCGAGGTGTTCGTCAACGGCGTCTCGGTCGGCTTTGCCGATCCGTTCTTCGGGCTGAGCAATCTGTTCGAGTTGCGGCTGGATGTTCAGGGCGGCGTAGATCCGAACGTCGGCGAGTGGCAGTTGACCATCCCGCTGAACACCGGAGGCCGCACGGCGCCTCCGCGGGTCGTGGCGGTGGACAATGCCGGGTATCTGCAAATCGTCCGCGCTGCCGTGCGGATCTTCGACGGCCAAGTACAAGCGCGAACGCAGATGTCGCCGGAATTGAATGTCCACTTCGACCCGAACGCGCCAGATGCCAATCTGGTGACGATCGAACTGGCTTCGTACAGCGACACGGGGATCGTGGGCGACGGAATCACGTCCATCACCAAGCCGGCGTTTGTCGGCAACGCCGAGGCCAACGCCAAGATTTGGGTGTACGCACAGCGGCTGAATGCCAGCGGCAACCCGGTCGGCGGAGCGCAGTTGATCGGTCAGACGATCGTGGGCTCCGACCGGACGGACGATGTGGTGGGCGACGGTTTGGGCCATTGGGAAATCACTTCCGAACCGCTGGCCGACGGCCTGTATGCGATCACGGCTCGCTTGGAAGACGTGGCGGGCAACGTCAGCACGATGACCGCGCCGCCCGTGTTGATCACCGTGGACGCGACCTTACCGCAACGGCCCACGATCGATCTGGTCGGGCCGGACGTGGTGAGCAACGACGTGCTGGGCGTGGCGCCGATCTTCTCCGACACGGGCCGATCCACGACGGACAACATCACGCAGGGCTACGCTGCGGATCCGAATGTTACCGGTAACCGGCTGGTCCAGGTTCGCGTATCGGCCGAGCCGGGTTCGACCGTGGTGATCAAGGACGGCGAAGAAGTGATCGACACCTTCGTCATGCCGGCCGGCATCGGCTTCGTGTTCCGCACGTTGTCGCTGAGCCAGAACCCGCACCCGTTGAGCGCCGAGGCGTTCGATACCGCCGCGAACCGGAGCATGCAGTCCGAGGAATTGCTCGTCCTGATCGACATGACGGCTCCGAACGCCGGACTGGTGACCGCCAGCCTCGCCGCCGAGAGCGATTCGGGACTCAGCAACAGCGACCGCGTCACGAAGCAGTCGCAACTGATCTTCCACGGGGTGGCCGAGGCCAATGCCACGGTGCGTCTGTTCGCCAACGGAGTCCTCGTGGGTCAGGGAACGGTCCATTCCGACCAGTCCAACCCGCCCACGACGATCAATCCGCCGGGAACCAACATGCTGGGAAGCTGGCAGGTTACGACCCAATCGTTGGTCGACGGCGGCTACAACATCACGTTGGAGATCGAAGACGCGGCGGGCAACGTGACCGCGGTCAACCCGGTGCTCAACCCAGGCAACACGATCGATGTCGTCATCGACACGGTCCCGCCGAACAAGCCGTACCTGGATCTGCTGGACGATACCGGACGGCACAGCAGCGACAACGTGACTCAGGACAACACGCCGAGTCTCTCGATGACCAGCCAGGATCCGAATGTGGCGCTGGCCCAGTTGCTGCAAGCGAACAACCTCGTGTTCCGTCTCTTCCTGCGTCCCGAGGGCGGTGCGGAGACCAAGATCTTCGATTCCGGTTTGACTTCGCAGACGTTGCTGACGCAGACCCTGGCCCAGTTGCCGGACGGCGTCCACAACTTGAAGCTGGAGATCGAGGACCGGGCCGGCAACCTCAGCCTGCCGTACCTGCTGACCGTCACCATCGACACGCAGGCGTACCTGGGAACCGGCAGCCTGCATCCCGACAGCGATACGGGAGTGCCCGGAGTGGTGGCGACGTTCAGCGACCGGATCACCAGTGTCTACTCGCCCAGCTTCTACGGCACCGCGGAAGCCAACAACGTCGTCACCGTGGTGATCGACGGCGTGGCGGCCGGAACGGCTGTCGCGGTTCCGCTGGATGGCAACGGGGCCTTTCAACCGCCTCAATCGCCGTACCAACTGGTACAGGGCAACTGGCGAATCGACACGAGCGTGGTTCTGGCCGACGGTCCGCACTCGGTGGTGTTCACCTACGAGGACTTGGCCGGCAACCGGATCTCGAGCCAGCCGCTGCAGATCTTCGTGGACACAGCCGGTCCGCAGATCACGGACGTGAACATCAATTCGCGGACCGACGGCTACAATATCTGGAGCAAGAAAGCCGGCAGCAATGGAAACGACACCCTGGTGCCGACGCCGCTGGTCAACCGGCTGGTGATCGACGTCCAGGATCTCCCGGCCCGCAGCACGGGATTCCTGTACCAGGCCCTGCTGACGCCCAACGCCGTCGATCCGGGCCATTTCCGGGTGGTCGGCGATGCCAACGGCGTTATTCCGATCCAGTCGGTCACGTTCACCTCGGATCCGGTGAACAACGGTGCGGTGGCCACGGGGTATCTGACCATCGAGTTCTACGCCCCATTGCCGGACGACCGGTTCACGTTGACCATCTCGGATCAACTGACCGACCCGGCCGGTAACCGTCTGGACGGCGAGTCGAATGCGGCCGCGCCGAACAACTCGTCGCCGTCACTGCCCAGCGGCAACGGCGTGCCCGGCGGCGACTTTGTCGCTCGCTTCACGGTCGACAGCAGGCCCGAACTGGGCGTGTACCACTCGGGTAGCGCGTGGACCGACACGAACGGCAACTTCGTGTTCGATCCAAACAATCCGGACTTCACCAACCGCGACATTGTCTACACGTTCGGCGTCACGACCGACAAGCTGTTCGTCGGCAACTTTGCCTCGACCAGCACTCCGCGAGTCGCCGACGGGTTCGACAAGCTGGCCGCCTACGGACGGATCGGCAGCAGTTTCCGCTGGTTGATTGACTGGAACAACGACGGAGTGCCCGATCTGTCGATCAACGAACCGAGAGGCACGACGGGATATCCGGTTGCCGGAAACTTCGACGGGAATCCGACGAACGGTGACGAGGTCGGCTTGTTCGCGGGGCACACGTGGCAGTTCGATACGACCGGCAACTACCAGTTGAACCACACCCTGCACACGCCCAACATGGCCGGGCTCCCGATCGTGGGTGATTTCAACGGTGACGGGGCGGATGACTTGGGTGTGTGGAGCGACGACCGGTTCACGTTCCTGTTCACCACCGGCGGCGTGGCTCGGTCGTGGGTGCCGGGCACCGAGGTGCATTACCAGTTTGGCTTCATCGGCACTCGCGAGATGCCGGTGGCCGCCGATATGGACGGGGATGGAATCGCCGACATCGGATTGTGGGTGCCCGACCGTGCCGGCGTCACACCGGGGGAGGGCGCCGAGTGGTACTTCCTGGTCTCCGGGGGCGTTCCGCTGCCGACCCGGATCGCCAGCGAAGGCGGTGTCGCCAAGTTCAAGCCCGTGCCGTTTGGCAATGACATGTTCGCGAGCTTCGGCGAAGACTTCGCGGTTCCGTTGGTCGGGAATTTCGATCCGCCCGTGGTTCCCGGCAGCAACGTGATTAACGCCGGTTGGACCAACTCGGTTGATCCGGCGGACGTGAACGGAGACGGGATCCGCAGCCCGAGCGACGTGATCGCGATGATCAATGACTTCAACGCCGGCGGCGTTCGCGAGTTGGCCGGGACACGACCTGCCAGTTCGCTCTTCCTGGACGTGAACGGAGATGGATGGTTCTCGCCACAGGACATCCTGCAGACGATCACACTGCTGAACCAGGATGCTCAAGCCAGTTCGGTCGTGCCGGGCGGCGAGGGCGAGGCGGTTGCGGTGACTCAGATCACTCTGCCGCAGTCGGTCGTCGCTCAAACCGTCGTGGTCGAGTCGTCGGCGGTCCCGGTGGATGCCGGAACCGTACGATTGAACGACATCGATGCGGTCTTCGCGGAAGAGGACGACGAGGAAGAACTGGACGACCGCTTCGCTGCGGTGTCGCTGACCGCAGGTGAATTGGACCGTCTGGCAGCAGATGGAGACACGTCTGCCTGGGACGACGGGCTGGACGCGGTGATTGAAGAGATCTTCGGCGGTGTGGCCGGATAAGCGGCTGTTAACGGGCAACAAGCCGCGTTGGCCACCGAGCCGATGCGGCGGATGACCAGCAAGCCGGTGGTGGAAATCCGTCACCGGCTTTTTTCGTTGGCAAACGTGGCGGGCCGGTTGTTCCGGTTCCGTCGACTTTTCCGCCTCTGCCGGGAAAACCAATTGTTCCGGCCGCATCAACCGACTTTCAAAGGTAGGGCATGTAGCGGATGCGCGGCCTAACATCGGTATGAGGTGGCACAAGATGGGAAGACTTTCTCGATTGGCGCGAGTGTCGGCCGTAGTGGCCGCCATCCTGGGGTGGTGGGGCTCGAATGCTGCCGCCCAGTTCGACGACCACAGGGCGACGGAGTCTGGGCGAGCTTTGCTCGATACATCGGCCCTCGAGGCGACCGAGCCCGCAGCATCGTCCGACACCGACTTTCAGCGTCTCCCGGCAGTCGGTGCCGAACCATTGTGGTCGTCCGGTGTGAGTCAAGCCTTTTACGATCCCAACGTCACGGCTGCAACGGCCGAGTCCGGGCAGATGCTGGAACCGGATGTCGAGTATTACACGCTGGACGAGCTGCGCGCGGAGATGAAGAAGCTGGCGTGGACCAAAGGGGACTATCGCATCGTGCCGTACGGCTCGTTGTGGGGCAGTGCGATTTACGCAAGCCAGCGGACGGCGCCAGGACCATTTATTCTGTACATCGCCTCGGCCACCACCGAGGGCGAAGACGACTTTGTCATCGACACCCGTCGCGCGCGGATCGGCGTGGATGTTTTCGGCCCGAAAGTTCCGATGTTCGGTTGCGCTGAGAGTGCCGCGCGGTTGGAAATTGACTTTCACGGGGTCTTCGGCACCTTCGAAGGGCTTCGTGTCGTGGGTCCCGAGAACCAGACGGGCCTGCAATTGCGGCACGCGTACGCGGAAGTCAAGAACGAGGACTTCCGTTTGCTGGCCGGTCAGACCTGGGACTTGGTGTCCCCACTGTACCCGGGCATGCTGACCTACGCCGTCGGCTGGGGAGCTGGCAACATCGGTTTCCGCCGGATGCAGATCCGCTACGAGCGGTATCTGCACATGGCCGACGACTCGATACTCACTCTCCAAGGAGCCATTGCTCAGGATATCGCCTTGGACTTCATCAACTATGCGGAATCGGCGAATTGGCCCGTCTTGCAGGGCCGCTGCGGCTACACGACCGCTGCGTTGGGGCCCTGTCAGCCGCTGACGGTTGGCGTGTCGGGGCATGTTGGCGAGCAAGGGTTTGACTTTCCGGCAGTCGACCTCCTGAACCTGCCTGCTCGGGATGACGCCCGCATCGAGACATGGTCGCTGAACGTGGACGCACGCTGGCCGATCACGTCGCGTTTCGGTGTGCAGGGCGAGTTCTTTACGGGTCGAAATCTGTCAACATTCCTGGGCGGAGTGATTCAAGGCATCAATCGCGAAACCCGCCAACCGATCGCGACCACCGGAGGCTGGATCGAGCTTTGGTACGACTGGACGGACCGGCTTCACAGTCATCTCGGCTACAGCATCGACAATCCGCGGGATACGGAAGTGGCTGCCAAGGATCGGATGAGCAACAGCGTTCTGTTTGGCAACCTTTCCTTCGACATTTTGCCGAAGATGACCGTCGGCCTCGAACTGAGCTACTGGGAGACAAAATACAAAGGTCTGGAACCCGGCGAGTCGATGGTTGTCGAATTCACCGGCCAGTACGCATTTTGAAGAACCGCTCAGCAGAACCATCGATTGCAAGCTCGCCACGAGTCATTCCCATGAGCCCAGCGCCAAGCCACCGCGGTTTCCACCATCGACGCGCAAATGGTGTTGCGTTGCTGGTCGCGGTCGCCACTTCGTGGCTGTCCGGGTGCAATCTGGGTCAGCGCGAGATGGAGGATACGACGCCGCACGGCTGCGCGGAGTGTCACGTGGACATCACTCACCAGTGGCAGCAGTCCGCGCATTCCATCGCGTGGCTCAGTCCCGAGTTCACGGAACTCACGGACCAGCATCGCGAGGAATCGTGTCTGCCGTGCCATGCGCCCAGACCGTTGTTGGAACAAGCCCCCGGAAGCGAACCGCAGTTGCGAGACAGCCACCGCCAGTTCGGCGTCGACTGCAACGTGTGCCACCAAATCGGCTGCGGATACGCCGGTCCCTACAGGAACCTGATCCAGGCCCATCCCACGATCCAGGACACGACGCGACTGCCTTGCTCCGATTTCTGCGGATCGTGCCATCGGATGGAGCACGAGCAGTATGTCGAGCAATACTTGTCCACAACGAGCGAGCCAGCAAATTCGTGCAGCGGCTGCCACATGCCCGCCTACCGGTCTCGTTTGACCCAGGACCACCTCCTGTCCTACATCCATCCGAAGCGGATCGTGCGGGACCATTCGTTTCCGGTCTGGGACGACCGGGTGTCCGGCGGCGCGATTGAGCTTTCCGCCCGCGACGCCAGTTGGCCGGAGCCGCAAACGGTGCAGGTTCGCGTCACGCTGGTCAACCGTGGCGCCGGCCACAGTATCCCGGTCGGCGAATTCGGGCATCGCGAACTGAACATCCGGGCCGAAGTCCGCCGCGCCGACGGTTCCGTTCTCGGCGAGCGGGAACACGTGGTGCTAGCAGACAGCCACGATTGCCTGCGTCCGCACGCGCCGGTCGAGTATGTGCTGGACGTTCCGGTGGCCGATGCCGCGGCGGCTTCGAAAGTCCGCGTCACCGTCGAGCGAGTTGACCCGGACGGGGATGTGCTCTACCGATTCGTTGACAACGTTTGGTCGGCGCCCGCGCCGCCTTGATGCATCAGGTGAGAAATGGAAAGAACAGTCCGGTGCTAGCGTCGCCAGAAAGAGAACGAGGGCCCGTTCCATCTCCGGCGGTTAGTCCCGGAATCCCGAATTCCAGCCGTTGCGAAGTGAGGTTGACAGGCTCACGGCTTTTGCGGATAGTCCCGCAGCTTGCCAATCAGCGTCCGACGGCCGCCCTTTAACCCCGCCGTACCACCGAGCTACCATGCAGCGCGCCGCCAAATACCCTCAGCATCTAGCCAAGTACGTCGCCGCGCGTCTCCGCTGCGGAGGCGAACCTTGCCCGACTGAATCCGTGTTGCAGCGGTTGTTCGAGACGATGTACTTCGCCAGCCTGCGAACCGACGAGGGGCGTCCGTGCCGCGTCCATGTGAATTACATGGACAGCCAACAGGCCCACGAAGCGAACGGAGCATTGAGCGGCAGTCCCTGGATCTGTGCCCGGTTCGACCGTCCGTTTCCCTTCGACGTCCACACGCTCACCAAGTTGGCCGAAGCAGCCGACCCGTCGGTGTCATCGCTGGCGGTCCATGCCAACGCCGACAACAAGCTGTACGTGTGGGGAATGATCGACCAGGAACTCCGCTATTCCGAGTACGCTGCCTTGGATTGGCCGACCAGCCCTCATCGCCCCGGACTCTTTCAGGTAGCGATCCACGGGGTGGGAAGCATCGCCGTCTACAAAGACTACTCGCTGATCTGCAGTCTGGAGCAGAACACGCTGGTCCAACAATACCATGACGTGCTCTGGTACGGCCCGGTCCACACGATGCTGCGGAGCCACGTGCTGGACGGCTGGCAGCGGCGCGTCGAAATCCCGGACGGGATCGAGCAGAACGCCGATGCGCCGATCGCGGACGAGCTGCTCACTCGCTGGTTGAACTCGTTGTGCCGCATCCTGCTGCACATCCAACAGTACCGTCACGGCGGCGGCCTGCTGATTGTCCCGCGCACCACAGGCCAGGACGTCAACGTGAAATACCGGCTGCGGTACGACCGACTGCCCCGCGCGCTGGCCTCGTTGGTCAGCCGACATCAGCGCGCCCACGATCTGCTGAGCAAGATCAACGGATTGTACCGCGATCCCCGCGGCGTGCTGCCTTGCCGGTTGCACGAAGACCTGATCGGCGAACGAAAACGGGTCGAGTTGCATCGCCGCGAACTGCTGGGCTGTATTCGCTTCATCGCGTCGCTGTCGCGAGTCGACGGCTTTGTGATGTTGGACCGCGACTTGATCGTGCATGGCTTCGGTGTCGAGTTGCGATCGGATTCGCCGGTCAGCAAGGTGTTTCTGGCAGGCGATAGCCACGCCAATCCCCGGCTGATGCGGACGGCATGTTTGGAGGAATTCGGCACGCGCCATCGCGCGATGATGCGTCACTGTTTCGAGAAGACGGGATCGATCGGCTTTGTGGTCTCGCAGGACGGCGAAGTCCGCGCGATGACACGAATCGGGGACCGGCTGATCATGTGGGAAAACATCAATGTGCAACTCGCCTTCCGGGCTGAGAATCGGATGGCACCGCCCCACTTCCTCTCCCTCGCCGGCAGCACTCCCCCGCTGACCGTCGTTCGTGCCGGCTGAACGGAATCGGCCGCCGACGGTCCCGGACAGCGGTTCGCCCGCCCTACGCTGTTGCGTACCCCGCCTCCGGCAGCAGGTCCGCCGCGCGGAGAAACTGTTCGGCTCGATCCAGATAGTCCGCGGGCAGCCGCACGCCGCGGTACAACAGCGGCGGCTGGAAATCGCGAGCTGCCGATCCGTAAGCCATCCAGTGATCGAGTGTCTTGTTGGCATTGGTGAACGCGTTGCCCGCCGAAAAGTCGGCGACCAGCGCAAACGTCTGTTGCACCGCGCGATCGATCCGCTGCGAGAGATCCGCGGCTTGGTCGGCTCGCCCGCCATCCAGCAGCGCCAACAGCCGGGCATACTGTGGGGCAAAGACGTTCGCCGTGCTCAGCAGCAGCCCGTCGTACGGACCGCCGCCGGCCCGCGTCCAGCGTGCATACTCGCCCTCGGCACCTCGCACCAGGAACACGCCGCCAAAATCCAACCCCGATCGGGCCACTCGGTCGTTCCCGCTGGTATCTTTGAACAACAGGAAGTTCGGAAACCGTGCAGCCAACGCCGCAACCGTTTCGGGTGACATCTCGTTGCCGGTCACCTGCGGCAACTGGTATAACGCCGTGGGCAAGCCCCGTTGGAGCACCTGCGACAGCGAATCTTCGATTTCGGTCTGCGTGAGTTGTTCGCCACGGGGCGGACAAACGGTAAAGCCAACGACTCCCGACCGGGACAAGGCTTCGTCGATGCTTGCCGCGCCGGTTTGCGATACAAGCCAGCGCACGGTATCGTCCAGGCAGCGCAGCATGTCGTCCAGCGCATGCTTGAGCACCCCGACCAATACCCTCAATCCGCCCGACTTGAGCACGATCCCCAGCAACCGACGGATGTCGCCGTCGTTCATTTCCCAGCCCTCGCCCGTGGATCCGGGCACGAGGATACCGCGCGAGTGCGGGGCGATGTGAGCGAGATGGCTGCGGATCCGAGCTTCATCCGGTTCGCCCGCCGCGCGAAAATGCGTCAGCGTGGGACACCAAAGCCGCGGGATGCCGTCAGGGAAGAGTCCGGCAATCCGCCGCGCCCGCTGCTGCGCCACGTCCGACCGGTCATTCGGTTTGTGCATCCCATGCTGGACCATTCGCGATTCCCTTCTCCTGACTCGACTTGCCGTTAAACGAAGATGCGCGCACCCAATCAGGCAAGCGATCGCTACATCGGTTCATGCCGTCCCTTCAATCACTCGTTGCCAGCGGTCCGGTACGCCGCGCCATGCAGCCATATACGTGTCCTCCAACGGAATGTTGACGTAACACTCTGTCGTCAGGAACAACGGCATGTCGGGCAGCACCCGTCCAACGCTGGTCGGCTCAACGTAAGCGACGATCGGCGTCTTGGAGCAGTAGGCCGCCAGCGTGAGCGTCAAGTCCGGGGGCGGCTGCCAAGATTCGTCCGCCAAATACTCCCAAATCAGCCCGTGGATGCCATCCGGATCGCGCCGGCCGGGCGGGAATAGATCGACCACCAACAGATGGAGTCCTTCGCGCAAGACAGCGATCAACTTGTCCAACAGGTCGTCAAGAGTCCGCCGGCTGTGCTTGTTCCCGGGAGAGAGTATCTCAATCAAAGCGATCAGACGATCATCGCTGGCGTGGTGGATTGCGAGGGACCGCCGTTTGGCAAGGTAGAAGGCAGCTTCCGCCTCGGCTTCCGCGGTCACCTGCACTTTGGGAGGCCGTTCTGCCACCGCAATCATGCCGGGTTGGTCCGCGCCGGGGCTTGAATTCCACGGCTCTCCAAATCGCTCTTCCTGAAGTGTCAGCACATCTGGGGCGATGTCACCCGATCGCTGCTCGCCGAGTGCGTAGTACCCCTTGGGCAGCACGCCGCCGTTGAGCGCGTTTCGCAGTTCCGTAATCCAGGCATTGTGGAAGTCGTGGTAGATTCCGGCGATCGCGCGGGTCCAATCGTGGATCGGCATCGGGTTGGCTCCTTTGGCACTGGCGACAAATCTGAGTATCGGCGATCCGATCCGAGCGAGCCTAGTCCTCCGGCCCGATGCCGGTGATTTTGCTGAGCAGTCCGAAAAAGCCTTGCTTCCGCGGATGACTGTCGAACTGCCAGGCGACCGGCACAGATTGATAGCCTGCTTCGAACGGTTCGCCTCGCTGGCGGAAGTCGAAGTAGCCCCACGAGGCGTACTGGCTGACCGCCGCCAGGAAATTGTTCGTCGGCTTGTCGAAATCGAAATGATCGTCTTCGTTGAACAGGATCGGCACCGGCCGGTAACCGGGCACCTGCCGCGTTTGGCGAACCATCTCGGCGATACGCTTCGGATCGTTCACTCCGTTGCCGTGCAACAGCAGGTAGTCGGACGCCCGGACCACGTTCTCCCGCGGAATCGTCCCGCCGCCGTAGCTGGTGCTGACCAACAGACGGTGACCGTCGCGCGTGATCCCCTTGACTCGCTCGATCAGTTCGTGGACCCGTTCGGGACGCAGGATCGCGTGATCGTAACGAACATTGCATTCGTTGTTGACCTCGATCATCACGTTCCGGTATCCCTTGTCCAGCACCCAGCCGACCGCGTTGTCCACGCCGCGGATCACCGCCGCCTCGTCCTCCAGACGTTGGTCCTGACCGAAATAGAAGATCCCCAGGATCGCCACCATTCCCAGTTCGTCGGCCGCGTCGAGAACCTGTTCGAGGCGTTCCATGTATTCGGGCCGCAGCGAGCCGTCGGCGGTCAGGGCCGAGTTGTGCCAGGGCTGCTCGCGCGAATAGCCCTCGGGACTGCCACCTTGCAGATTGATCGTAAAGGCCAATAGCCCGTGGCTTCGCCACGACGGCATGGCGGCGATGAACTCGCGCGTGTTCCGCTGCGCGTCCCAGCGGCCCGTGTCGGGATAGTTCCAGCGCGCCGTCGTCTCCGGATTCAGGTCGTCGAAGATCCCTTGGACCATGCGGCTGTTCATCAACAGGCCTTCGATCTTCATCCCGTTGTACTCGCGGCCCTCGTACGTCGGCCGTCCGTTGATCAGGAACATCTCGCCGCGAATCGCCACTCCCGTCCGCCGCGTTGCTTCCGCGGCGCTCGCGCCGCCGTTCCCAATGCATCCAACGGTCGCGAGGAGGGCCAATACACTGATCGTTCGTTTCATGGAAGATACCTCATGTTGTTGGAATGCTGTCGGAGTTTCCGCGGATTATCGTATCACGAACGTGGCTCGGCGACCATTGTTCTCCGCGACTGACCTGCTCCCGAGGGTCTTGCTGAACTCGTTGCGGCAAAGAAAAAGGACCGTCACCGGAGCACGAATGCCCGGTGCCGGTCCTCGATGCGAAAATGCAATCGGCTCCGGGTCATGACGGCCCGGCGCCCGCTTCATGCTCGAAATCAATCGGTCAGATCGAAATCGAATTGGTTGCTCTTGCCGGACTCCACCTGCGCGGTCAAGTCCGTCTTGTCCAACTGCATGTACTTGGCCGCATACGGTGCCGAAGGGCCACGTGCTGCTTCTGCCGGCGATTCCGGCATCGGCGTTTCGCCGCCGGGAGTGATGGTGACGCGATGCCGGCCGGGCACGGCTCCGTCGTTCAATTCGAAGGTGGTGATCGAGTATTGTCCCTGCGCATCGGTTGTCCCGGTGCCCGGACGTCCTGTATCCGGCGTAAAAGTCACATTGACGTTGGCCAGCGGCACGCCTTTGTGCTTGATCGTTCCCGTGACCTTGCTGGTCGGCGCCGAGCCGGCCCGACTGCATCCGACGATCAACGCGACCACGAGCAAGATGCCGACACCTGCCGCTGCTTGACGACTCATATCGTTCGCCTCCTTCCAAAGAACGCGAGAGAAACCGGGATCAAAAACTGATGGCTTCGTTGCCGGAAATGGTGGCCAGCGAGCGATACAGGGTAGTATCGATCGAATCGGCGACAAATCGGACCGCTCCGTCGCCCATGGCAAACTGCGCGCCGCCGGGATGGAGACTGAAGAACGAATAGTTACGGCCCCAATCTCCCCACTGGGCCCGGAGATAGGGATGCCCCATTCCGATCCGATAGTTCAATGGCACTCCGCACGAGGCCGTCGCGCCATTGAACCAGTACCACCAGGTGTGCGTACACCACGCGGGAATCGCCTCACCCACGAAAAAGGTGTTCGACGTCCCGTCGGTAACCGTGGCGACCTTATTGTAATTGTTGCGCTGGTTGTCCCCGTTCCGGCAGATGACGCCGTTGCCACGATCCAGCCCGTTGGCATCGTTCGGCCAAGGACCGCTGGGTTGGATGACGCCCGCGTGATCGCCCCAGTTCCAGTTGCCGCCGGCAACCGCCTTGTAGTTATTGATGGCTCGCGAATCGTTAACGTTGGCCCGACTGTCCAGCGTCCCGTCGGCACTGTAGCCGTCCGACGGACATAGGAACGCCGGGATGACGGTCCGCGACACGGCCGTGTTGTCAGCATGGCTCACCGGCTGGTCGAAGCGGATCTGATCGTACAGCGCCTGCTGCTCGATCATCGGCAGAATCCCGATCATCCAACTGCGCCCGGTGGCGGTGGTGTTGTACTGGTTATTCCCGCCATAGTTGATTGGGAACCGCTTGAAGGTGTCGTGGTAGTTCTGGATCGCCAACGCCAGTTGCTTCATGTTGTTGTTGCAACTCGCTCGCCGCGCGGATTCCCGGGCGGCCTGAATCGCTGGCAGCAACAGGGCCACCAGGATGCCAATGATGGCAATGACCACAAGCAGTTCGACCAGAGTGAACCCTTGCCGAGCCGGGGAGGAAGACCTACAGTGAGCTTTCCAATGAGATAAGACCATCGTGCATTCTCCAGATTTGAGTACCGGAACCGGACACTGCTAGACAATTTGGCACAGACCGTGCCGCGACACATAGGGAATCGAAAAACACTGTCGAGGGCCGCGAGCACAGAATTGGCCCAGAACCATCGCCCAGCATTGATCTGTTCATGATTAAAATCGAGTTGTGCTTGAATCGCAATAGTCGAAGAGTTCTCGAACGTAGTTTTTTCGGAAATATTTGGGATCTGACGGGGGATGAAATGCAAACCAGAATTGTGCATGGACAACTGCGATCTGACGGGACTTGTCGGCAAGCATACCGCTTTGCAGGTTGCGTCGGCATGTTGGTGCTTCTGGCGTTGGTTTCGTTGGTTGCTCGCGCATGTCCAGCGGCAGAAGATCTGCCACCGCGGCCGAACATCGTTTTTGCATTCGCGGACGACTGGGGACGGTACGCCGGAGCTTACGCCAAACTCGAACCCGGCGGGCCAAGCGATTTGGTCCAAACACCGAACTTCGACCGGATCGCGCGCGAAGGCGTGTTGTTCACCAACGCCTTTGTCAATGCACCTTCCTGCACTCCCTGCCGCAGTTCGCTGCTGACAGGTCAATACTTCTGGCGAACGGGCCTGGGAGCCATCCTGCAGGGCGCTGTGTGGGACGATTCCATTCCCTCGTATCCGTTGCTGATGCGCGACAGCGGCTACCACATCGGGCACACCTACAAAGTCTGGTCGCCCGGCACGCCGCGGGACGCGCCCTATGGCGGCAGCCAATACGCCTATGTCAAACGCGGCGGCAATCTGAACGGCTATTCCCAGTTCGTCAGCAAGGCCAAGGACCGCCAGGCGGCCAAGCAGCAAGTGATGGACCAAGTGCGAGGCAACTTCCAAGACTTCCTGGCCGATCGCGAAGGACGTCCGTTCTGCTACTGGTTCGGCCCGACGAACACGCACCGCAAGTGGATTCAAGGCTCGGGCAAGGATCTTTGGGGACTGAATCCGGACGACCTGAAAGGAAAGATGCCGCCGTTCCTGCCCGATGTGCCCGTCGTGCGGGAAGATTTCTGCGACTATCTGGGCGAGGTGCAAGCGTTCGATGCCTCGCTGGGAATCCTGCTGGACGAACTGGAGCGGATCGGCGAATTGGACAACACGCTGATCGCCGTCAGCGGCGACCACGGCATTCCGGGGTTTCCGCGCGGCAAGTGCAATCTGTACGACCTCGGTGTCGGCGTCTCGCTGGCGATCCGCTGGGCTGCCCGAGTCCCCGAGGGGCGAGTGGTCGACGACTTCGTCAATCTACCGGACCTGGCACCGACGTTCCTCGCCGCCGCCGGCCTGACGCCGCCCGAAGCGATGACAGCGCGCAGCTTGATGCCCATCCTGACGTCGGATCGCAACGGCAGCGTCGATCCGCAGCGCGACCACGTGATCGTCGGCCGAGAGCGGCACGTGGCGATGGCGCGCGACGGCCAATTGCCCTATCCGCAGCGCGCGATCCGCACCAAGGATTTCCTGTACATCCGCAATTTCGCCCCCGATCGCTGGCCGATGGGGGTTGCGCCGGGATTCGGCAAGCCGGCCGGGCCGTGGCCCGCTTACGAGGCGCTGCGCGAAGATACGTTTGCCGCCATGGCGGATCTGGACGCCAGCCCGACGAAAGCCTGGATCGGCGTCCATCGCGAAGATCCCGGAATGGAGAAATACGTCGATTTCGCCTTCGGACGGCGGCCGGCGGAAGAACTGTTCGATCTGCGGCGCGATCCACACCAGATGACCAATGTGGCCGACGATCCGGCCTACGCCCAGCAACGCCAGGAACTGTCCGAGCGGCTGATGGCAGTCCTGCGACAAACGGGCGATCCGCGAGTGACCGGCGACACGAAGACGTTTGACAATCCGCCGTTCGCCGAGCAGTAGCTTGAGGAAGCGAAGGCATCCGAGAAACTTGGAGGGGCGACATGAGAGAGAACGCCGAGCTTCGAATGGGTTGTTCGGTCCTCAGCCAGCCCAGGTCGGCTCCACCCTTGATCGCGGGACTGCTCTGGTCTGCCTGCGTTCTGTCGATCGGGATGGCCGCTCATGCAGCGGACGAATCGGCGCCGCCGAACATCATCTGCATTCTGGCGGACGATTTGGGCTGGGCGGACTTGGGCTGCTACGGAAACACGTTCAACGAGTCGCCGAACATCGATCGGCTGGCACGCGAAGGAATGCGGTTCACCCAGTTCTATGCCGGGCCGGTCTGCTCGCCGACTCGCGCCAATTTGCAATCGGGGCAGGACCAGGCGCGATTCGGGATCACGCAGCACATTCCGGGACATCGCCGGCCGTTCGCAAGACTGATCGATCCGGTCGTGCCGTCGCATCTGCCGTTGGAGGTCGAGACATTCGCGGAACGGCTGCAGGCGGCCGGGTACGCGACCGGTTACTTCGGCAAGTGGCACCTCGGCGGCGCCGGCTTCGGCCCCGACCGTCAAGGTTGGCAGACGGTGGTCGAGGCCCGCGGAAACGTGGTTCCGCCACAGGCCAGCGGCGATTCGCAGGAGCGGCGCACCGCGGAGTTCCTCACCGAGCACGCCATCCGCTTCGTCGAGGCCAACAAGCACCGTCCGTTCGTGATGCAGGTCTCGCACTGCGCCGTCCACATCCCGTTGACGACAACGCCCGAGCTGTTGGCGAAATACCAAGCCAAGCCGCCCATGCCCGGCTATCCGAGCCTGCCGGCCTACGCCGGTTTGCTCGAAGAGTTGGACCAGAGCGTTGGCGGCATTGTGGCCGCGGTGGATGCCGCGGGACTGGCAGAGCGGACGCTGGTTCTGTTCCTTTCCGACAACGGTGGGTTGGAGCACGAGCAGAGCGGGCGCGTGGTGACTTCGAACCAGCCGCTGCGAGGCGAGAAGGGCACGCTGTACGAGGGCGGCATTCGCATCCCGGCCATCGCTCGGTTTCTGGGACACGTCCCTGCGGGCTCCGTCTGCGCCACCCCGGCCATCACGACGGATCTGCATCCAACCTTCGTCGAATTGGCTTCCGCGACGATGCCCGCCGAGCAGCCGTGCGATGGCGTCAGCCTTGCGCGGCTGTTGCGTGATCCCGCCGCGTCGCCGGAGCGGGATACGCTGTACTGGCACTTGCCCCACTACCATCACAGCACGCCGGCCGGCGCAATTCGCCAAGGCGATTGGAAACTGATCGAGTTTTTCGAAGACGGCACGGTGGAACTGTACGATCTGGGCCGCGATTCGGGCGAACGAACCGATCTGGCCGATGCGGAACCCCGTCGCGCGGATGCGCTGCGGACCGCGCTTCACCAATGGCGGCAGCAGGTCGGCGCGCAGATGCCCAAACCCAATCCGACTTTTGATCCGGCACGCGCTTCGCAGCTCGGAAGCGGAGGCGAGAGCAAACCGAAGAAAAAGAAGACTCAACCCCCGAACCGCGTCAGCAACTCGACAACTTGACGGCCAGCCGCACGGCGGAAAACAGGCTGCCCGGATTGGCTCGGCCTTGCCAGGCGATGTCGAACGCGGTGCCGTGATCGACGCTGGTCCGTGGCACGGGCAGGCCGAGTGTCGTGTTGACCGCCGAATCAAAAGCGATCATCTTGACCGGGATGTGTCCCTGGTCGTGGTACATGCAAACGACCGCGTCATACTGCTGCCGCGCTGCGGGGATGAACGCCGTGTCGCCGGGTACAGGTCCGGTGACGTCCCAGCCACGGGCCCGCGCCTGCTCGACCGCCGGCGCGATCAAGCGTTCTTCTTCACCTTGGCCAAACAGGCCGCCCTCGCCGGCGTGCGGATTGAGTCCGCAGACCAGCAGCCGCGGCTCGCGACCGCGGATGCGCCGCAGCGCGTCCCCGGTCAATTCGATCACATCCAGAATCCGTGGCGGGTTCAGCAGGGCCGGCACCTCGTGATAGCCGACATGCACGGTGACGAAGCTGCAGGTCACCTGCTCGGAATACTGCATCATGCAGAATCGCTCGACGCCCATCCGCTGGGCGAAGATCTCCGTATGCCCGGGAAAGGGATGCCCGGCCGCGTGCAAGGCAGCCTTGTTCAACGGCCCCGTCGAGACGCCGGCTACTTGCCCGGCCAGCGCCGCGTCAATGCTGGCCATCACGTACTGGAAGGCCGCCGCGCCGCACCGCGCGTCCACCCGGCCCGGCGTCACTTCGTCCGCCCGGATGCAATGCAGATCGAGGACCGCCGGCCGGTCGAGTCCGCGGTGGACGTCCGCCCATCGATCGCGCGAAATGGTCGGCGCGACCAGCGGCACCCCGGTTGCTGCGGACACTCGCTGCAACACGCCGGCGTCGCCGAACACCACGGGGATGCAATGGCCGGTCACGCCCGGATCGTGCAACAAACGCAAGCACAATTCCGGTCCGACCCCGGCAGGGTCTCCCATCGTCACGGCGATCCGAGGCAGCGTCGCAATCATAACGGGCGATTGTCCAACTGACGCAGATCCCCGTCAATACCGCGGCTCGGCTCGCCGGTCAGTGCCCGCGGCTGCCGTCGAGTCGCCGGGTCGCACGGCGGATGGCTTGATTTGGGTCGATCGGCCAAGGCATAATGGCTCATCGCTTGGAATTTTCGCCTGACCACGAACTCCGGGAGTTTGAATCATGAACCGCCGACAAACGCCGCCTTCGACCAATGCTCGCGCAACGCAGCCGTTCCACATCAATCGACGCCGCTTCCTGCAAACCGCCTCGGCCGGTTTGGCTTTCTCCGCGCTGGGAGCTTACGGCGTGGAGTTGATCCACCAGAAACCCAAACGAGTCGGACTCATCGGCGCCGGTTGGTACGGCAAGAGCGACCTGTGGCGGTTGGTTCAGGTCGCACCGGTCGACATTGTCTCGATCTGCGATCCCGATCAGCGGATGCTGGCCGGCGCGCTCGAAATCGCTGCGCAACGACAGAAATCGGGAAAGACGCCCCGCGGCTACTCCGATTATCGCGAGATGCTGAAAGAGAAGGATCTGGATATCGTCCTGGTCGGCTCGCCCGACCACTGGCATGCGTTGCACGGCATCGCCGCGATCGAGGCTGGTGCGGACGTCTATCTGCAAAAGCCGGTCACGACGGATGTGATCGAGGGCGAGGCGATTCTTGCCGCCGCCCGCAAACACGGCCGCGTGGTGCAGATCGGCACGCAGCGCAAGAGCACGCCGCATCTGATCGACGCCAAGAAGCGAGTCCTCGATGCCGGCTTGCTGGGAACGATCGGCCATGTCGACATGTGCTGCTACTTCCACATGCGAGCCAACGGCAATCCGCCCCTCGAACCGGTGCCGGATTTTCTGGACTACGATCTGTGGACCGGCCCCGCTCCGCTGCGTCCCTACGACGGACTGCCGCACCGGCGCTGGTGGCGGACGTTCATGGAGTACGGCAACGGCATCGTCGGCGACATGTGCGTCCACATGCTGGACACGGTGAACTGGATGCTCGGCCTGGGCTGGCCGAACCGCATCAGTTCGGCCGGCGGCATCTACGTGCAAAAGGACGGCAAGTCGAACATCACCGACACCCAATCGGCCACGTTCGAGTTCGACCGCTTCAACGCGAACTGGCAGCACCGCACCTGGGGCGCGCCGACCGACCCCGACTATCCGTGGGCGCTGTTCATTCACGGCGACAAGGGCGTACTGAAGGCGAGCACGATGCGCGCCGATTTCATCCCGCAAGGCAAGAGCGGCGAGCCGATCCATTTCGAATGCCTGTTCGAACGCGAGCAGTACCCCGAGGATGTGACCGAGAAGGACAACGAGTTGAACGCCGCCCCGGCGACTCGCCGCCACATGCTCGATTTCCTCGCCGCGATCGATCAGCGCAGCCGGCCCGTGGCCGATATCGAGCAGGGACACATCTCCAGCGCCAGTTGCATTCTGGCCAACATCGCCATGCAGATCGGGCGCACCGTTACCTACGACCCCGCCAAGCGTGAAGTCGTGGGCGACGAAGAAGCGACCGCCCTGCTGCGCCGTGCCTACCGCGAACCGTGGCGTCACCCGGAACCGGGCGACTATCTCGTCTAGTCGGCCGACCGGTACGTGAGCGGACGGCTGACGAGCCGTTACGGCTTCGACGCGGGAAGAGGGCCGACGTGGGTCTTTGAAGTGGCGCATCGTCTCCGCCGAGCGAGCTCGGCGGGGGCGAAGCCGGAAGAAATGCGAAACTTCAACGTGTTGGGTCGAGGTCCGCTTATGCGCCGTCGTTCCGAGACTCGTTTGTGCTGCCAGCCACGGCGCCGCCGGGCTTGCGGCCTACGAAGACGTAGTAGGGCACGCGGACCAGCGGCAGGTACGGCACTTTGCCTCGATGCTCGTCGAAATGCATTGGATCGAAACGACGGAACAGCATCGGCACGTGGTCGGGCGAAGGAAACACGTTGTCGCTGGCGAACCAGACCGGCCAGAACGAACGTGTGAACCAGCCGTGACGTTTCAAGCCGTCCTGGGGATACTTCCGCGAGACGTAGAAATCAACGACTCCGATCAATCCGCCCGGACGCAGCATGGCGTAAGCGTTATCGATCGCGGCGAACCAATCGGGGATCATCGTCAGCGAATAGGAAAACGTCACGATGTCCGCAGCGCCTTCGGGCGGTTGGAACACGGTCGCGTCCGCTTCGATCGCTTGCACATTCTCCCAACCTCGAGCCTGCGACCGCTGCCGGGCAATCTCCAACAGCGACGGCGAGAGATCCACCACGTAGACCTTGCGCAAGCGGCTGAGCCGGTCGCCGAAAAACTCGACATTCGCCCCCGTGCCGCCGCCCATGTCCACCCAGACCGCGCCTTCGGGTTCGTCGATCGACTGCCACAACTGCTCGCGGCCCTTCAGCAACCGCCGGCGGAAATCGTCGTAGGCCGATGCCTGACCGGAATAGAAGCTCTCCAGACGCGCGGCGTGGTTCTGGCCGCGAACGGGCTTCATCGTCAGATGGTACAACACCTTCAAATCGGAGAGGAACGCCATGGCCGTGGAATCCCGCCAAGCCGCGCGAACCGCGGTTCGGCCGTGTTAGGTGGAAGTCGCCAGATCGGCGATGTAAAAGCTGCCGTACGTGTGGACGCGGTCCTTGGCGTGCAGCTCCCTCGCCAGCGGCTCGTGATAGGTCAACAACTCCGGCAGATCGCGGGTCCGCCCGTCGATTCGGACTTGCACCTGGTTGAGGAAATCCGTCGCCAAGCCGCCGCTGCGCCAAATCAACCGGGCCCCGGGTGCCGCGCGCGTGACGATCGCTTGCCATTCGGCTTCCAGCAGCGGAAAGAAGCGGTCGGAAAGCCAGTCCATGTGATCCAGCAGCACGAACCGGGTGATCTGGCCTTCGTGCTTGTCCAGGAAGCCTTGCACCGAATCCGTATGGATGCGGATGCGGTCGACCAGTCCTCCGCGAAGCCGGGCGAAGTTATCCGGCTTCAGGTACTCGGGGCAGCACTCCGGCGTGTAGCGGCCCGTCATGTAGACGCGCCAGAAGTAGTTGTCCGCCAACGGCAACTCGCCGAACACGCTGTCCATACAGTCGTGCAGAAACTGGATGATCCCGCCCTCGTACTGCATTTCGATCTGTCGCCGCTGCGCCTTCGGCACGCCGACCATCGACAACGTCGTGTCACGCTTCATCGCGAAGCGGATCAGCTTGGTCCAGAACTTGTCCCGCAGGTACTTGTGGTAAATCTCCCGTTGCTCTTCCAGCGTTGTCGCCGCCAAGATGGCGTCGATGTGCGGACGCACTTTGATGATCCGATCCGCGTACACTTTGACGAATCGTGCAAACGCGCCCGAGGTTCCTCGGTAGTAGAACGTGCGGCGGCGATTGTCAAAGAACTTCATCCACCGGTCCCAGTACCCGCGCGACCATTCGGACAAGGAATCGCGCAACCGGGACTGGTACACCGACCGGGCGTTGGGCAAGCGGCCCTCGCCGAACATCGCGAAGAACTCGTCGTACTCCAGGTTCCTGATGCCCGCGATCTTCAACTCCAACAGCGCATTCTGTCGCGGGTTCATGTCCACCGCGTGGACGCACCGCGGTCCCGTCAGCGCGTAATCCAACGTGTTGCAGCCCGCCGAGGTGATCACCACGACCTCGTCGTCCGCGCCCAACTGCAGCGCGACGCGATCGAGCCGCGGATCTTCCCAACAGGTGTTGTAAACCAGATTGTTACCGTGGACCATGTTGAAAACACGTCCACTGAGCCAGTCCATAATGGCCATAGTTGCTGTGACGTCCGAATTTGAAGTGGTCGAGCCAGCCGTCTGGTGGAACGAAGAAAAAACGCTGCCGTGTCGGAATCTGCTTTCCGAGGTGAGCGCATACGTGCAGTATCTCGTCCACAAGGTAGATTTTTTCGAACTCCCTGTCCAGAGGCTCGCTTGCCTCCGGCAGGTCTCGGTCGGCGTTGGTGATCGGTTCTCGCCACCCTAATTCCAACGCCCCGAATGGGAGTTGCCGCAGTACGACCGACAGAGTACAAAGGACCACGCCCGAATTCATCCGGTTTCGAATGCTCGGCCTTGATCGTAACCTTGTAGCCGAATTCGTGAGAATTCGGATGGAAGTAGCAGAATCCGAAGTCTCACGACTTCGGCTACCATGCTGGCAAGGCCCGAATGCTCGGACAGCAACCCACCCAGAGTTCGAGACATGGCCAAACTCTTCATCTCCCACAGCTCGCTGGACGACGCCTTCGTCCGCGAACTCCGCGTGGCGCTTGCCGACCACGGGCAGGATGGATGGATTGATTCGCGCGAACTGCGTGGCGGTGATCCGCTGTGGCCGGAAATCCAGAAGGCCATCGAAGCCGCGTCGGCCTATGCCGTGGTCATCAGCGCGGCTTCCTTCCAGTCGGATTGGGTCAGCGATGAACTGGAGCACGCCATCGAGATTCAGCAGAAGCGCGGTAGAGAGGCTTTCCCGGTCATTCCGCTGATGCTGGATGGCGCAAAGCTCGGTGCGTTCAAAAAGCACTTCGGGCAGCAACCTCTGCACATTCCCGTCACCAGCGACGCGGGCGGCATCGAAGCGGCCATGAATGCGATTCTCGTCGCTCTTGGCAAACGAAGGAATGCCGATGTCCCCGGCGCTCCTCAGCCCCAGGCCGAGCCTTTGGAAGAACTCGTCCTCGAACTCAGCGACCTGAAGTTCAAGGAGGAGGATGGCGTCCGCCGTGCCTCAGCCCGTGCCCGGCTTGTCTATCAGCCCGCCACTCCGGGCCAGCCGAACGTCCACAGCGCCCAGTCATGGCGGCTGATCGCTCCTATCGGTCCCATCGAAGCGGAGGAACTGCGATGGTATCTGGAGAAATACGCCGTCTGGCCGAGCCACTACTTCCGCGACCGTGCGCGGAAGGTGGAAGAGAACCTCGTCAGATGGGGACGCCTTCTGCACGAAGCGGCGCTGCCCGTGGCTCACCGGGAAGAGGTGATGAAGGCCTGGGAGAAGACCGGCGACCACGCGGGCCGCCGCTTCTCCGTCCATGTGGATGTCGCGCTCGAAGCCGGTGCGCCCGAGACGGACGTAAAGGCCGCACAGGAAGCCGCCACCGTGATGCTCGGCCTGCCGTGGGAACTGCTGCACGACGGCAAATGCTACCTGTTCCAAGGCGCCAAGCCGACGCGCGTCCGCAGAACGCTGCCGGGCACCGAAGCGATGGGCGTCGCCGTTGTCGCCACACCGATCCGCATTCTGCTCGTCACTGCGCGACCCGAAGATGACGCATGCGGTTACATTGACCATCGCGCCAGCGCCCTGCCGCTGGTCGAGGCGATGGAAGCCCTACCCGGCCTGGTCAAGATTCACGTCCTCAGCCCGCCCACGCTGTCCGCCTTGCGCGATGAACTCGACCGCGCCCGCGGCGCGCGAGAGCCCTATCACGTCGTTCACTTCGACGGCCACGGCGTCTATGACAAACGGGTCGGCCTCGGCGGACTGTGCTTCGAGTTGCCCGAGGACACGGGCAAATTGGAAAAACGCCGACACGTCACCGTCTTCACCAGCGAACTCGGCCCGCTGCTGCGCGATCACCGCATCCCGCTCGTCTTCCTCGAAGCTTGCCAGACCGCGCAGGCCGAGAAGGCGTCGGAAAGCGTCGCCTCCGAACTGCTCAAGGTCGGCGTAGCCTCCGTCGTCGCCATGAGCCACAGCGTGCTGGTCGAGACGGCCAAGCGGTTCGTCGCCGCGTTCTACCAGGCGCTCGCGGAGGGCAAACGCGTGGGCGACGCCATGCTCGCGGGCCAGCGCGAACTGGAGGGAAACAAATCGCGCGGTCGCGTTTTCGGCGCAGACGAACTGAATCTCCATGATTGGTTCGTACCCGTGCTGTTCCAGGAGAAGGACGACCCGCAGCTTTTCAAGACCACCCCTGCGAAGCAGACGGTGGCGGATTTCCAAGAAGCACTTGCCACCCGTCTCGGCAACCTGCCGCCCGTGCCAGAAACCGGCTTCGTCGGGCGCAGCCGGGAACTACTCGCGCTGCAGCGGCTGCTGTTTAGTGGGGTAGGCTTCCAGCCTGCCAGCGCGAGAGGAGACAGGCTAGAAGCCTATTCCGCGCGCTACGCCGTCGTGCGCGGGCAAGGTGGCGAAGGCAAGACGGCGCTTGCCGCCGAGTTCGCCCGCTGGATGGTGCGCTCCCACCAGATGCGCCGCGGGGTTTTCGTATCCGTCGAAACGCACGGCCACGCCGCTGCGGTCCTCGATGCCATCGGAAGCCAGCTTGTGCCGGGGTACTCGGTCGCCACTTTCGACGACCTGGAGAAAGCGATTCACCCCATCGAGCAAGTCCTCGCCGAGCAATCGACGCTGCTGGTGGTGGATAACATGGAGAGCATCCTGCTGCCGCCCTACAGTGGCGTAAGCCTCCGGCTTGCGACCTCGGCTTCTGGCCCCGCCGACGGACCAGCTGGAAGCATGTCCCACGCACTTTCCGAGGAGGCGGATCGCGAGTTGAAGGCCATCCTTGCGCTGTGCGAACGCCTGTTGAAGGTGGGCGACACGCGGCTCGTCTTCACCAGCCGCGAGGCGTTGCCCGCGCCGTTCGACGCGGCCCGCCAACGCCGCGAACTGCACCGGCTCGACCGCGAAGACGCCGTGAAGCTCGTCGAGCGCGCGCTGAATGCGGAATCAAGTAGGGGCGGACTTCAGTCCGCCCCATCCGGAGTTCCGAGCCGACTGAAGTCGGCTGCTACGGCGGAGGATGCCGCGCGGGAATCCATCGAGGCGCTCGTGGAGGCCGTCCATGGCCACGCCCGCACGCTCGCGCTGCTGGCCCCGGAATTGCGGAGCCGGGGCGTCGAGGCCACCCGCGAAGCGCTCGTCGAACTGATGGCCGCGATGGAGCGGCAGTTCCCGGGTAGCCGGGAACACTCCGTGTTCGCCAGCGTCGAGCTTTCCCTCCGCCGCATGTCGGCCGCCAACTGGAGCCAACAGCCTCCGGCCGATTCCGTCACCCTCTCCCCCACCGGGGGAGAGGGCCGGGGTGAGGGGGCGCAAGTCGCCGGCCGGGTGCTCGCCTTGGGCGTCTTCCACGGCGGGGTGCAATTGGGCGTGCTCCGCATGATGATGCAGTGGGAAGAGGCGGACGTGGGCGCGCTGGCGGTGGAGTTGATCGCGACGGGGCTGGCGACGCCGAACCGCTACAACCATCTCACGCTCAATCCGGCTCTCTGCCCCTACCTGCGCGGGCGGCTGTACGATGGCCCTCCGAGGCCGTCGAAAACGGATGACGCGAGTCAGACGACGGCCCGCTGGGTCGCGGCGATGCGCGCGTATGTTCGGTTCCTCGTGCAGCAGAGCAAACAGGACACCGAAGTCGCGGCGACGCTGACGGTGCTGGAACTGCCGAACCTCTTTGCGCTGCTCGACCTCGTGCAGCGCACGGGCGATGCGGAGGCGACGATTGACCTGGCCACTTTGCTCTACAGGCTGCTGCAATCGCTCGGCAAGCCGCGGCTGCTGGAGCGCGTGGGGCAGGTGCGCGACGCCGCGGCGGCGGCGCTGGGCGACGCCTGGAATCACGCGCGGTTCGAGGCGGCGCGGACCCGTATCGAGCAGCAGCATGACGACGGGCGATTACGTGAGGCGTTCGACGGCGCGCAGCAGTTGCTCCAGCGCGCTCGGACAGCGGGCGAGCAGGCGTATCCCGACGCCGATTACGATTTGGCGGTGGCTTGCTTCCTCCTGGCCCGCGTGCAGAAGACGGCCGGTGGCTCGGAGCAGGCGCTGCCCCTGCTGGACGAGTCCCGCCGGCGTTTCGAGGCCGTCGAGAAACGGGAGCCGGGTTGTGGCGCCGCGGGGATGGCGGCCAAGTGCCTCGGGGAACAAGGCGTTTGTCTTACCGACCTGGGCCGGCTCGACGAAGCGGCGGCGGCCCACGAAGAGTGTGGCCGCCGTGGGGAGTAACTTGGTGACGTGCGGGATGTCGCCCTGGTCAAGTTCCACCTTGGGACCGTCCGCAAGGAGCAGCGCCGCTACCCGGAGGCGCTGGCGGCGTATGCTGAAGCACGCGAGAGGTTCACGCAGTTGTACGAACCGGGCATGGTCGCCGCGAGCTGGCATCAGGCCGGCATGGTGTATCAGGCGGCGGGCCAGCCGGAAGCGGCGGAGGTTGCCTACCGCAAATCGCTCGCGATCGGCGTGCGGCTCGGCGATGTCGCCGGGCAGGCGACGACGTTGAGCGGGTTGGGCGCTCTCTATTTCGAAGCCCCGAATCGGGGCGAAGATGCGGCGAACTTCTTCAGTCAGGCGGCGGACAAGTATGCTGAAATCCGCGACGCGGGCCACGAAGGCATGACGCGAAACAACCTCGCGGAAGCGCTGCGCAAAGTTGGCCGCCTGGCTGAATCGCGACAGGAAATCCGCAGAGCGATTGAATGCAAATCGCAGGTCGGCCACGCGGCGATGCCGTGGACATCCTGGGCCATTCTCGCCAGCATCGAGACGGACGCCGGCAACCCTGCCGCCGCCGCGGAGGCGAAGGGCAAGGCCATCGCCTGCTATCTCGCCTACCGCCGCGACGGCGGCGAGAACCACTCTGGCGCTGGCCGCATCGTCCTCGCCGTGACCCAGTCCCTGCTCGCCGGCGCCCCGGCCCAAGCCGCGTCCCTCCTCCAGCAACAGCTTCCGCGCTTCGAGGTCGCTGGCTTCGGCGGCTTCTACCGCGCCCTCCAGACAATCGTCGCCGGCCGCCGCGACCGCACCCTCGCCGACGCCCCGGATTTGCACTACGACATGGCCGCCGAAATCCTCTTCCTGATCGAAACCCTGGAAAACCCCCGGTAGTGCCAGCCCTTCGACTGCCGCGGGCGGTGAGAACCGGTCGGCGGTCGATCTCACCGACCGGCCGCCGCCCCGGGCGGGGCTTGGAACTTGACGTCGAGCCAATCGATCATCAACTGCGGCCACTTGGCGGGCGGGAAGCCGTGTTGCACTCGCGTCGGGATGAGGTTGCCGACGCCGTGTCCACCTTCCGCGAACAGGTCGAGCCGCGCTGGAACGCCCAGCTTCTGCAAATCGGCGACGATGTTCCGGGCGATCGCCACGGGTTCGTCCGTCGTGGCGTGGACGAGGTAAACCGGCGGCGAGTTCTTCGTGAAGACAAAAGGGTTCTCCGGCTTGCGCCAGTGCCACGTCCCCAGGCCGACCGCGAAGTCCGGCCGGCTGCTGAGCCGCTCGACGGGGTCGTCGGCTGTCGTGTCGCCCAGGTCGAAGTTCGCGGCCAAGTTCATCGCCAGATTCGCCCCCGCCGAGTAGCCGACGATGCCAATTCGGTCCGTACGGAGGTTCCACTCGGCGGCGTGATAACGTACGAGCCGCAGGGCGCGTTTCGCGTCCAGGAGCGTGAGCTGCTGGATGCCCGCGTTGTCCAGCGTATGCGGCGGGCGGGTGCGGTACTTCAAGCCGATGACGGCGACGCCCAGCGGGTTGAACACCTGCGCGGCATACACGACGTGCGTCCTCCAATCGTGTCCGCCATAGCCTCCACCGGCGCACACGACGACGGCCATGCCGGTGCGTTTGTCTTCCGGCGGCAGATAGACGCTGATGGTCGGCACGGAGACCATCCGAATCCGCGCCTCGTCGGTCACCTCTTCGGGCGGAGCGTTCTCCGCGAACTGCGGCGGTCTATCGGGCCAAAGCATGATCGGTTCGGGCGTGCCGGCGCCGAGGATCTTCTTCAGTGCCAACTCCGATGGAGTCAGTTCCGCACCGCCGGCAGCGTTGCAGAGCACGACAACGACCAGACACAAGGCCGATTTCATGTGTTTCCCTCTCTATTGCGGGTGGTCTTCGCTGACGAGGAACACGCCATCCAAAGCGCCGAGCGTGAAGCTTGGGCCGGCGGGCTGACCGTTGTTGACGGCGGTATCCTGGTTGGCGGTGGCTTGGAACCTTCGGAAGTAACGGCCGGGCAACAGGCGTGCCAACTCGAACGTCTGCTCGCCGAGCGACGGGTTCACAAGCACCACGCCGTGGTCGAACTCGCGCGCCACCGCACCACTCGCCGGGTGGACGGAGAGTCCCTCGATCACGACCGGCTCGCCACCCTCGAATTCGAAGGCCAATTCCAAGGGGACATTGGCCGGAACGTGGTTGAAGTGAAACGTCTGTTGGCAGGACTGCTCCGCAACATAGCCGCCGATGCTTCGTTGAATCGGCCCGGCGGTTGGCCAGTCGCCGAGCACGGGCTGACCTGCCGCGACTTCGCTCCACGCGGCACTGGCGCGGCCGTTTCGCGTCTCAACAAGGAAGCGAAACAGGACTTCCCTGCCGGCCAAGCCGAGTGGGTCGAGGGCGACGTTGCGCCGGAACGCCGCCGGACCTGACGGCGTGAACGGCGCCACGACCGGGCGGAATTCGCCGGGCGTGCCGTCGGACCGGACTTCGGCGGCCTCCACGCTGTGGGCACCGCTGCCGAGGAACACGGCCAATGCGAGCCGGCTGCCCGCCTCAATTCGGCCGTGCGCTTGCCAGAACAAATGCGTTGCTGACGAGTGCTTCGCTCCGATTCGCAACGTTTGCCCGCCATCGTAGAACTCCAGACGTGCCGCCGGCTTCGGTAGCATCTGAACCGTGCCATCTGTGAAACGTAGTCCTGCCTCGACCGAAGCCGCATCGGCGGGCAGCAGGTAGCCCTCACCGGCAGCGCCGCCGCGCAGGGAAACAAGCACGTTGCGAGGCATCGTCAAGCCGACACCCGCGCGCGGTTCGCCGCGCCAACGCGCGACCACCAGCAACTGCGGCGCCGTTGGCGTCACGCTGAGGCTCAGACGCGAGCCGTTGTTTCCATCGTTATTTCGGCCCGTGACGGTCTGCGGCAGGGCGAGTTTCCCGGCACAGAGATCGGGCTCGGCGCGGCCCAGGTAGACAATGTCGCCGCGCGGCTTGCCGAGCCAGCCGAGGCGATGGGCGGCGCCCATCCGCATTTCGTCATAGACGCCCGCGTGACCATCCGGCTCGGCGGGCGGCTGGCTGTACCACGTTACGGCGGCTTCGTGAATCGTGGCCAGTCCCAGCACCGCGCGGCTGAGATGAAACGGCAGTTCCTGGCCCGCCAGAATCTGCGGCGTGCCGTCGCGGCTGAGCGTGTAGTTGAAAATCTTGTGTTGGACGTGCGTGTATCGCGGCTCGCAGCAGAGGTGGCGCGACAACTCCAGCCGGTGGCAACTGCGCTCGCAGACGCTCCAGCGCCCTGCAGACGCCGACCGCAAACCAGTTCACGCCGCCGAAGTCTTCGTCGCTATCGTCCAGGCCGTTGTTGTTGATGTCGGAGCCCCGTCCCGGCCAGACGTCCTCCACCAACGTGTCGAGTTGCAACGCGTCGAAGTGCGCGCTGGTGCCACCCGGTTGAAAAATGCGCGCGTAGGACTCCGCCCAGACTTCACCGGCGGTGCGCCCGCGGCGGTCCTGCGGGCAGAAGGTGGAGAAGTTGTAGAACCAGCCGTGAAACTTCGTGACTTCCGAATGCACCGCCGCGAACACTTGGCCGCTGAACGCGCGCGGCTGCGTGCCGTAGCAGCCGCGCTCGACGTGAATGATACCCCGCTCTTCGTCCAGGCCGACGAGCCGCACCTGCTCGGCGTTGTCCCAGTCCGGCGTTCCGTCCGGGCCAAACGCGTACAGGCAAATGTCGTCACCCCGGTCGGGCCGGAGACTGAACGCCCCCCGCGTTTTCGCCGCCGCCACGTCTTCATCTTCGGCGCGAACGGTGCCCGAGGCGCGCTCGATGGGGCGCGGCATCTGGACGCGCAACTCGCTGACGCCCGCTTCGGCGCGGATGTCATCCAGCACCTTTACGCGTGGCAGATAGAGCCAGTGGCCGTGGCCATAATCGCTGAGCTTACCGGACGCAGGGTCCGTCGCCTCGGTAGGGATCTTGATATGGCCGGTGCTGTAGAAGACGAGGAACTGCTCCGGGTGCTCGCGCTTGAATCGCTGGATGATCTCGCGCCGGCCGTCCGCGGTGAGCGTCACGCGGCCGTCGAGTTCCGCGCCCATCGTGCGGCCGAAATCGGCGACCCAGTCGCGATACGCGGCGTCCTCCTGGCCCGGATTGACTTTGAAGTTGTTCGCGTAGCGGTAGTGAACCGCCTTGGGAAAGCTCGGCTGTAATGCGGCCACCGCGTTCGTTCGCCCGATCTGCGAGCCGCCGTGGGTGGCAGACGGCGCCTGCTGCGCGCGTTGAATGCTCGTAGCGGACTCGCCCGCCTTGTTGTCGCCCGCCGGATCGGTCTTGCGGTCGTCGCTGCCGTTCGCATCGCCGCCCCACAGCGCCTTGACGTTCTGCGCGTTCCATTGCTCCCACAGGGATTGCAATTCCTTCGCCTTGTCGGGCTCATCTTCCGACAAATCACGCTGCTCGCTCACATCCCGGCGCAGATGGAACAGGCCGGTCTTCAGCACGGGCGGCGCGGCTGTCTGGTCGATCGCGCGCGTCAGCTTCCAATCGCCGGCGCGCACGGCCAACTGCTCGCCGTAACGCCAGAACAGCGCCGCGTGCGGAGGCTCGGCGGTCTTGCCGGTGAGGTAAGGCAGCAGATTGACGCCGTCGAACCGTGTGCTGCTTTCCACCCCGGCCGCGGCGAGCGCCGTCGGCAGCAGATCGAGTGAGGTCACCGGTGCATCGACGACACGACCGGCTGGCAGAACGCCTTTCCATTGCATCACGAACGGCTCGCGGATGCCGCCTTCCCACAGCGTTCCCTTGCCGCCACGCAAGGGCGTGTTGCGCGAGCCGTTCTTCGGCGGCGCGCCGTTGTCGCTCAGGAAGACCACGAGCGTCCGGTCATCCTGTCCGGTCTCGCGGAGCGTCTGCAGAATGCGGCCCACGCTCCGATCGAGTATCGTCACCATCGCCGCGCACTTGCGGCGCTCGTTGTCCGCAAGGTGCGTGAACGGCTCTTCGCTCCCCGGCGGCGTGTCGAGCGGCTGGTGCGGCGTGAGAAACGCCACGTACAGAAACCACGGCTCCGCGCGATGCCTCTCGACGAAAGCCGACGCCTCCCGCGCCATCGCCTCATCCACGTAGCCGTCATCCGCTTTCCCCCGCTCGCCGTTACGGAAGAACTGCAGCGGCGGCAGTTTCCTCTGGCCGGGGAACCAGACCGACTCCTCGAAGCCGCGTGCTTTCGGGCTGAACTCCGGCACCATCGGATTGCCGAGATGCCACTTGCCCACGTGTCCGGTGACGTAGCCGGCCTCACGAAAATGCTGCGCCGCCGTCTTCTCACTCACCGGCAGGCCGACGGGGGAGCGATCCGCCAACGGATGATTGAACTCGTGCCCGAACCGCGTCTGCCAGCGCCCCGTGATCAGCCCCGCGCGGCTCGGGCTGCACACCGGCGCGCTGACGTAGCCGCTGGTGAAACGCACGCCGTGATCCGCGATGCTGTCGATGTGCGGCGTGGCGAAGTCCGTACAGCCATTCGCTCCGATGTCCGCATAGCCGAGATCGTCGGCGATGAGGAGCAGTACGTTCGGCCGCGAGACAGGCGGTGGTGGCGCCTCCGATGCGTGCAAGGCTACCGACGGCAGAAGGGCGAGGAGAGCAACGATGTGGTTCATGGTAAATCCGTTTCAATGTGGGTGACCGCGACGCTTGATTCTATGATTTGAGGCTGCCACCCGCCACGCGCAGTCGGCGGGTCCGCCGGCGAACCACCCCCGCACGTGCCGCGCGGCTCTCCTCGTTACTGGTCGTCGTGTGGTAGACTCCATCCTTCGGCCGCAGCGGCGGCGAGGCATCATCTTCTACCAAGCGATTCTGTCGTGGCCCCCATGAAACCAATCTTAGCCTGCATTCTTCTGCTTGCACCCTTGGCGGCCCACGCGGCGGTTCCGGGTCGCATCCTTCGCGTCGAGGCTCCGGCGTCATCGCGCATGGCCATCCACGAGATCGAAGTCTGGTCCGGCGGTGTGAATCTCGCCCTGAAGAATCAGGAACTGAAGTTCGCGGGCACAGGCTACCAGGGACGCGACATCGGTTTCCGCAACGAACAGCGTCAACTCGTCGATGGGGTCGTGGATTTCAACCAGCGGGGATTAAATCTCGGCACGGCCGACGGGAGCGTGAACCCGTGGCTGGAGATCGACCTCGGCGTCGAGCGTCCGCTGGACCGCATCGTGCTGACGCAGTCGCTCAAGCCGAGTTACGACGACCGCGCGCTGCGGCTGGTCTGCGTGCTCGACGATGCGCGGCGCGTGGTGTTCGCAGCGCACTGGGACATCCGCCGCGCACCCTTCGATCGCGGCGTAGCGGTTCTGGAACTCCGGCCGGGCGAGCATCCGCTCCTGGGCCGAACCGTGCCGGCCGAACAGTCCCAATGGGCGCCGCTGGGAGAACTGCTTGCCCCCCGGCCCGTGCCGCCTCCAGCGGATGCCGAGCAACGGCAGCAGGCCTTTATCCAACGCAACTCGCCGGCGGCCGTCGAACGTCTGGCACGCGAGTTCTGTGCGCGGCTGGACCTATCGAAGCCGGAACTGCACGCGGTGCGCGAGCGGTTGGCACAGCAGGATTTCCCGGGCGCGCTGGATGCCTATCGCGACCATTTCCTGCGCAAACTGCAGACTGTGACGTTCCTGCACGAGCATCCTTCCGGACTGGCCAGCTACGATCTGGCGGGCGACGACCTGCGGCGGAATGTGGCCGTCGTGCTGTCGCGTTTCGACGTCGAGGCGCAGCAGTTCACGCCGGGCGTCATTCCCTGGGGACACGTGGCCGGGGAGGGCGATGGCCCGCTGGACACGGCGCGGGTGCGGGCCCGGGCCGGGCACTTCCAGCGCCCGCTGCTGACGGTCTATCGGGCGACGGGCAGGCGGGAGTTCCTCACGCAGTGGGCCGCGATCACCGACGACTGGGGCTTGAATATCCGCGCCGATTTGGACCGCGCCGAACAGGATCTGCGTTTCTACTTCGTCAAGGACGTGTTGCAGGAGTTCAACCATCTGGCGGACGAACTGGCGCAGACCGCGCGGAGACAGCCGGATTTGGTCCGGCAACTATCCGGCGCCACGCTGGCCCGGCTGCTCATTCCCGTGCTCGAAGAATATCCGCCGGCCTATTGGTGGCCTTGCCGGCGGGCGACGTTCAACCACACGTACAACGCTCTGCACGCAGCGACGACGACCGCGCGGATTCTGGACGACTTCCACGCCGGCCAGCGGTTGGATCGCGAGAACCGCCAGCACTGGGAACGGGTGTTGGGGATGATGGTCACGCGCGACGGCTCGATGAACGAGATCGGCGACGAAGGTCACCTGTTCATGCACTGGCGGATGGGCGTACATTTCAACCAGATGCAGAAAACCCCGCCGCCGTGGTTCACGCCTGAATTCGCTGCCGAGTTCACGACGCGCTGGCGGCAGATCACGACGTACCCCATCCGGCACCTGGCCCCGGATGGGCGTGGACATCGGACGGGCGTCGTCGAGTTGTTCGACCACATCTGGGAACTCGCCGACCGCCGGTGCAGCTACGGGAATATGATCCCGCGCGAGACCATGGACTCGACGGCCGTGCTGCGGGACCCCGAAGTCGTTGGCATCCTGCAGAGCGTGTTCGGTGCCGGGCGCGATCGCGATTCCCTGCCGCCGCATCGCCAGGCGGCCTGGGACCGGGTGACGGCCTATTACGGCCCGACCTGGACGGCACCGGCCACGGCGAGCGATTGGCTGCCCTACGCCGGCCTGCACTACCTGCGGCGGAATTGGGAGCCGGACGCCACGTTCGTCGCCATGATCTGCCAGCCGCAGGATCATCCCAGCGTGAACGGCTCCGAATGGAACACGTCGCTGCAAGTGTGGGACTACGGTCAGCCCTTGTTCGCCAGCGGACCCGTGACGATCGACGGCCAACCGCAGTTCGCCGCCGCCGGCAAGCAGACCTGGTGGCCGGGCAGCAAGACGGTGGAACTGGCCACGGCGAGCCCACGGCCCATTCCGGCGCGCTGGCACACGTCGGCGCGGTTCGATTACGCCGAGTCAGCCTACGAAGGCACGTATCAGCGGCATGCGTTCAACCATCGCACGGGAACGCTGGAACTGGATGATGCACCGGTCCTCGGGGCGCGCGCCGAGCGGCGCGTGGTGCTGCTGCGCCCCGCTCGGCTGGTGATCGTCACCGATGTCGTGCGTGCCCCGGACCGAGATCGTCCGCATCGCTACGAGGTGGAGCAGCGTTTTGGCTCACCGGAACTGGGCATCCGCGGCGCCACGCTCACGGGCCGGATCAGCGGCGATGCGCGGCAAGTGACACTCACACACGACATGGCTCCCGGTGTGACGGTACGGCGATTCAGCACGGCCCGGCTGACTTGGGAGCCCCGCCAGCAGCCCGCGTGGTGGGACCGTGGGGCCGTACTCGGTGCGGACTCGCGGGAGGGACTGCTGACGGCGTCGCTCATCGAGCCGCATCGTCGCGCGGGCGAGGCCACCGTCACGGCGACGCGCGACCTCAGCCGCTCGGGCGTGACCGGCTTCGCAGCCACGCTAGCCGACGGTGCGACGCTGATGTGGCTGGCCACCGACGGCGCAGCGCGGGACCTGACGGCGGCTGCGGTGTCGCTGCGCGGTGAGGGTCTGCTCGTCTGGCAGCGCGGCAGTGAAACGAGCGGATTGGCACTGGGCGCCCAGTGGTTCCGCGTCGACGGCCAGGATGTCGAACTGCCGGCAACGGATTTCGAATTCACGCGGGAGGAGGGACGACCGCCGGCCACCACTACGATTCATCGGCCGATCGAGCCGGTGACGTTCGCGCCGGCTGAGCCGGTCTTCCTGGAACGCGTGCAGGTCACGCTCGCCAGCGCGACCCTCGGTGTGGAGATTCGCTATACGCTCGACGGTTCGGAGCCGGATGTTTCCTCACCGCTGTACACCGCGCCGCTGACGCTGACGCGGGACACGCACGTCCGCGCCCGCGCCTTTCGGCCGGGCGTCAGGGCCGTGCCCTTCACCGTGGACGGAACCCGGGCCACGGCCGTCAGCGATGCCCGTTACCGCCGTCGCCCGCTGCAACCCGCTATCGCGGCGCCGGCGGGGCACGCGCCGGGGCTGCGCTGGGAGCTGGTCGAGGGAAACTGGTTGGCCCTGTTCAGTCACCTCCACCTGCCTGACGTGATGCCGGCGCGGGCTACGGGGGAAACCACCAAGCTGCTGGATGTGACGATGCGTCAGGGCGACGGCGCATTTGGCGTGCGGTACGACGGTTTTCTGGAGGTCCCGGCCGACGGCGTCTGGACCTTCCACGCGCCCGCCGAATACGTCGGCGCCCGTTGCGAGCCGGGCTATGACCTGCGTGTCTGGATCGACGGCCAGGAGTGGGATCTCGGCCAGGGGATCCACGGCGGCGGCCTGTGGAGCGTTCCACTGGCCAAGGGTTGGCACCGTCTGTTCGTAACGTTCGCCGACGCGCGCCATCGCGATCGCACGGTCCCGCAGTCCGGACTGTGGCGCGGCTATCCGACGCCGTGGGTCGTGTGGAAAGGCGAAGCTCCCGTCATCGAGCTTTCTGGGCCCGGCCTGCCTCGTCAGCCCCTGCCGGCCGACTGGCTCCGAGTCAGGTGACCATCGGATCACAGGTTGAGCAAGTGGTCGATCGACTTGCCGTCTTCCAACATGTGCATGCCCTGCGCGTCGAGCCACTGCCAATCGGCCCGCAAGCCATAGACGTTGGCGCCGGTGAACTTCATTTCCAGTCGGAGCGGCTGCCGCAGCCGGCTGTCGAGTTGGGCGTTCTTCCAGCGGATCGGCCGCTCCGTGTCGTCCACGCCGCGGATCGGTTCGCAGTCCTCGAAGGTCAACCCGGCCAACGGCTCGCTCTTGACGTTGGTCAGTTGGAACCGTGCTTCGCCATAGCGGGCGTCGATGCTGACGGTGATCTGGGCGGCTCGCAGCGAGAACGGTTTGGTGAGCATCCGCGCCCACTCGCCGCGCGGGCGGACGAACATGAACCCGTCGCGGCGCAGCGTGTGGAGCACCATCGCGCTGAGCGGTTCGTCGTGCAGGTCGGCCGGGCCGCGCTCGCGACCGTGGCCGTAGCGGTGCGCCTCGGAGTAGATGCGGATTTCCTTGTCGGTGACCACCAGGCTGCAGGGCCGCAGTTGCGTACAGCCGTGTTCGGGAATCGGGTTCCGGGCCAGCAGCGGCTCGCGTTTCCCGCGGAAGAACCGCTTGCCGTCGTAACTGAATGCCACCTGCGCATCCATCGGCCCGAAGAACTGGTTGAAACCGCGAACCGGTTCACTGTTGGAATAGTGGAACACCCACAGCAGTCCGACGTAGCCGTGCTCGTAGGGAAAGACGGGCATTGTGTAGAAGCCGAGCGGAGCCGCGTCGTCCAGCGGATCGGGCTGGAAGAGCAATTCGGGTCTTTCCCACGTCCCCAAGTCCGCGGATTCCCGCCAGCAAACTCGCCGGTCGCCCCAACCAGGCCGGCAGATCATCACGTGCCGCCCAAGCTGGTGGTTGTAGAAGGCGAAGACCGGATCCTCGGGGAACCAGTCGGGCCGCGTCCAAGTGCCGCCGGGGATGATCTCCCAGTTGAGCCCGTCGCGCGAACCGACCGTCACGCCCTCGGTCATGTACCGTTTGAGGCCCTCGGCGCGGGCGATTTTGTGCCAGACGTGATTCGGATCTTGCAGAGCGCGCTGATAAACGGGCTCGCCGTCCTGTCGGCCGAAGATCTTCAGCGGAAATCCGTCCGCCGCCATCGGGTCGTGGTACACACCGCTGCCACTGCCGCGATCCAGGGTGAAGACGTGGTGAGGCGCGAGCTTCCCGCCGACAGGAATGATCTCGGGCACTGCCCGCGGCCGCCAGCGGATACCGTCATCACTTTCTAACGCGCAGAGCGGGAAGGAACTCCAGTTCTTGCCATAGACGCCGAGCCAGCGGCCGGAAGGCTCCTGCCACACCGACGGAAAGATCACCCGGCCCTTGCGGCCGTCCGGATCCTCGAAGGTTCCCTCCGGGCGATACACGCCGCGGCCTTGAACCAGTTCGAGGTTTTGCCAGTCGTCGAAGCGGGCGAGGTCCCAGAACAAGAGCTTCTTGGGCTGGACCGGCTTCGGCGGAGCAGGCGACTGGCCGGCGAACGCCTCCCCAGCCAGCGAGGCGGCAAAGCCCGCCGCCGCAGAAGCGACTAGAAATGACCGCCGATTGATATCGCCTGGCGAAGAATGTTCCTGAACCATGTTCGAGCCTTTTCGCGAAATGTCTGGTGGTTCCTTCGATCCGATGCAAACATGCAACGACAAACACATCCTTCCGCTTTTTCATTCCACTTTCTTGTCGTTGTCGGAGCCCGAGGAAGGCGGCTTTGTCTATAATGACGCGGGCCACTTGACTCGGCGGATCGACCGCCTGGACTGGAACGCTAGTTCTCGTACGATACGCCGGGATGCAGGGGACAGTCAAGAATTTGGCTTCGACTTCGATGGTTTCCATGCCGGACAATCCTTTTTCCAATCTCGCGCATTCGGAACGCAGGCTGCCGGTGTACCGCTTCCACGGACTGGCTGCGTCGATGGTCGTCCACGTGGCCGCGGCGAGCGTTCTGCTGGCGGCATCGGTGCGGCCCTGGTACTTCGATGAATGGGCGGCTCGTGAGGCCCGAGTGTTGTACGTCACCACGACGGAAGGCGTTCCCGAGGAGCCGGCGGAGATCGAGGTTGCGACCATTTCCGATCCATCGGAAATCACGAGATCGATGGTTGCAGAGAAGATCGATCAATTGGCGGAGGATGCGAGCCGCCGCTCGGACCAGGAGAATCTGGAACGTCTGGACCAGTTGAGCGAGCGGCTGAACGAGGTGACCAGCGAATCATCGATCAACACGATGGCCGGCGCACTCCAGGGAGTCCTTGGCACGAAAGCTCGTGCGGACCGGCCGGCGGAGCAACCGGTGTCGGGCGACTTCGATTTCGATACTGCGCAGTTTCACGACATTCGTTGCGAAGCGACGAACGAGGGTGCTTCGCGATATTTGGCGATCCTGGTCGACGCAGAGGGACGCGCGCTGGAAGTCGAGATGAACGCCGACGACGGCCAACGGGTTTATCAGACAATGCAGCGGATCAAGCAGAACCCGCTGCTGGAACAGGTGTATCGGAAAATCGCCATGCCGCTGTTCGACCAGATGCTGGCCGCCGCACGCCAAACCGCGCAGGCGGCCCGGTCGGCGTCTCAGGATTCGAGCGATCGGGCGGACTGATTGGCGTCGAGAACGATTTCTGGCGATCCGACTTGCGATTCGGTTCAGTCGGCTCGGATGTCAAACACGTACAGATTCGTATCGTAGCGGAGGTACAGTCGGCCGCCGGTGACGACGGGATGGGCCCAACTCGGACCTTCGCCGTCGACCGAGAAGGTGCCGCGTTCTTTCAGCCCCTCCGGAGTGCATTCGGCCAAACCGGCCTGTCCGCCGCGTTCACCAAACAGGTACAACATGCCGTCGGCGTAGCACACCGAGCCTTTGCCAACCGCGCGGCCTTCCCAGACCGGTTCGCCCGTCTCCAGCTTGAGACATGCCCAGCCGCCGCTGTGATTGCCATAGATGTAGCCGTCTTTGATGATGTACCCACCGTGGTGGCAAACCATGTTCCGAGTCGTCCAGGCTTCCTCGGCGGTCACTTTTCCGTCGACCTTCTTCAGCCGCAGGCAAACGCCGCCCTTGCCGTACCCGTTGGCCCAGAAAACGTAGCCATCGGCGTACGCAGGCGTCGGGCAATTGGCCGTGTTGTTCGCCGACCAGGCGTTCAACCACAACAGTCGACCGTCGGCCGCGTCGACCGCCACGATGCCGGCCCGCGTGCCCGTGATGATCATGTCCTGACCTTCGAAATTGGCGACGATACACGAGCTGTATTCGGGACCGGCCTCGAAGCCGCTGCTGGTCCAAACCGTTTCGCCTGTTCGCTTATTCAACGCCACGATGCACTGTTGGCCGCCCGGCTTGACGATCGCCAAGTCGCCGTGGATCAGCACCGATTCCGCATAACCCCAGCCGCCGGGTCTGCCACCGAACTCCTTGGTCTCGCGCCGCCATTTGGATTCACCCGTCTTGGCGTCGCAGCATGCGATGATGCCGTTGCCCGACAGCAAGTACAGGTTGCCCTCGTCGATCGTCGGCGTGGCCCGCGAACCCGGATGGCTGCGAGTCCAGGGGGCGTCGATGGGCGTCTTCCACAACAGCTTGCCGTCCAAGTCGAATGCAAACAGCACCAGATTGTCGGCGGTGTCGCCGGTTGTGTAGACGATGCCGTCGACCACCGACACGTTGGAGAAACCGCGGCCGAGATCGGTGACCTTCCACCGCAGTTCCGGACCACCTTCGGGCCACTGCTTCAGCAGTCCCGTGTCCGGGGACTTGCCGTCCCGGTTCGGTCCCAACCAGCCCGGCCAGTTCGCCTTGTCAGCCGCCGCCAGCGGGCCGCCAATACCCATGACGAAGCAGAGCAAACACAGCATCCACGAACCCACAACGCGTTGCATGTCGATGTCCTCGATGGAAGAAACCGTTTCGTTCCGCCGCGCAAGCGGCGCCAGCAATCAGACACGGCTGTCGAGTGTCGCCGACCGCGTCTGTCTCGTCAACCGCCCCATTGTCCGGCTTGGAATCGGAAGTATCATGAAGGCTGCACCGCGGTGCCAGTCTCCCGCGTTTTCGGCGGTTTCACGGGGAATTCGCATGAACCAGTCCTTTGAACCAATCCACGTCGATCCGAAGCCATCGGCAACGCCAGAGTCCAAGGCTCCCGTGATCAAAGTCGACGATTCCCGATCAAGGACGGGCAAGAAGCCCAAGGCGAAGCCGCATGCAGCTCGGACTCCTGCCAAAGCGGCCTTCGACGCGACGGCGCTCAGCCGTCTGGTCGGCGCTGAATCGCCAGCGACGGACACGTCGGCAGATCCTCCGACCAGCTCCCCAGCCGAACGTCCTGCGGATTCGTCGTCCGTCACCCCGATCGAATCAACAACGAATGCAAGTCAGAGTACGGAAGATCCTGTCACCCAACCGGCATCTGCCGTTCCCGCCTCGACCGACGAAACGAAGGCCCCTGAAGAGACCGCCGTTAAGAACACAACGGTAGCCGAACGAGGGGCGGACTCTGGAGAAGCCTCGAAACCCGCCGCGGTGAAGATTCAGACAACCAAGCCCGGCGCAACGAAACCCAAGACGGGAACGCCTGAATCGATCAAGGTTCAACCGACCTCGCCGGCGACTGCGACTGCGGGGCCGCCGCGAACGGGAAAGCAGGCGGCAAGAAGAGCGACGGCGGTCGGTGGAGCCGAAGCCAAGCGAATTCCTGCACCTTGGATCGTCCTGGGCGTTTGCGGTGGGTCGGCTTTGGGCTTGACGATCCTGCTGTTCAGCCTGTTGGGCGGCTCGTCTGCCGACAGCCCGACCAGTCCATCGAGGACCGGCGAACGCTCGGCGGTTGCTCCCGTCACCGGCCCCAGAGCACTGCCGACCTTTCAGTCGGATCTGCCGACCGACCGATACGGCGGCGGCGTTCGACCGATGGACGCTGCCGAACAAGCCCGGCGTCGCGAGCGCATCGCCAGCTTTGCCGAGATGGCTCGGGAACAAGAATCGGAACTCCGGGAAGAAAAACCGCAGGGCAAGCCCTGACGCGAACTTCGCAGTGGCTCGCGGGCGCCGAACACGAGTCGAGGATGCTGGGCGCATCGGCGCGGAATCAGGGCCGCGTCTGCTGGAAGAAATCCCAGATCAGGTCGGTGGCCCGCAGCTTGTCCGACCGATTGCCAGCGATCGACTCGGGCAGCAAGCTCCGCCCGCCCGCCCAGTTGTGTCCGAGTCCTTTGACCGTGACGTAAGCGACGTTCGCGCCGCCGCGTCCGGGGCCAAACCACTCGGTCCGAACTCCGTCGATCTCAGCGATCCTGGCTGCGTCTTGGGAGCAGCCGATGGCCTCGACCCACTTTCGGATCGAATCGCGAACGGGCGGCTTGGGCCTGGGACGAAACTGCTCGCCGCTTTCGAACACCAACTTGGTCAATCCGCCCTCGATCGGATTCAACGGATCTTCCGTCCCCGTGATGTAGCATAGCGAGACGGGTTGGCACAGATCGATGTGATCCAACCAGCAGGTGCCTGCGACGGGTGCGACCGCGGCGATCCGTTCGGCGAGTTCCGCGCCGGCGCGGAACGCCATCGATGCCCCGTTCGAGAATCCGGTGACGAAGACTCGCTCGGGATCGATGGCGAATTGCGTCTGCAATTCGTCCAGCAACGCTGCGAGGAAGCCGATATCGTCGGGCGTTTCCCGGCTGGAATGGAAACGCCGCGAACCATCGTTCCAAAGCTGCGGGTTTCCCGGGAAACTACTCGGCTCGTCCGGATTACGCGATAAGGCGTTGGGGAAGACCGCGAGGAACCCTGCCCGATCCGCGTGATCGCACCAGCCGGTTTCGATTGCCGCCGATCTGCCGGTTCCGCCGCCGCCGTGCAGCATGATCACCACGGGCATCGCCCTCTGGCCGTCGAAGCCCGGCGGAAGATGGACCAAGACGCGGCGGGCGCGTCCGCCCGCGTGGATTCTCAGCCGTCGGTCTCGCGTCATCTCGCCAGTCTCCGTCTCAGCCCGAAGGCTTCCGTCGCTTCAAAAACGGTATGATGCCGCCGAGGGACGCGCGGGAGCAAGGGGGCGATGTTGCGGAACACGCCGGATGTCGCTAGATTCGAAATTTGGAATGCGACCAAAGCGCGGTACGCTGTTGCCTTCGGATTGCCGTGAAACGAGTCGGGAAAGCAAACAGGGGACCGAATTTGTGACCGGGGCTTCGTGAACGGAAAGGGCTTTCGCGTGTACCAACCGCCACCAGAACGAATCGCTGCATGGCTCGACCGCGTGATGGGACGTCGCGGGTTCTTGGGCAATGCCTTCACCGGCTTGGCGGGAATCGGCTTGGTCGATCTTCTCGATTCCGAGTTGGATGCGACCGAACCTCCGGATGCTCTGGATCGATCCGGCGCTGACGGCAACCCTGCTTGGCAATCGGGCCGAGGCCATACGCATCACGCGGCTCGGGCGAACCGCGTGTTGCAGATCTTCTGCCCCGGCGGCGCTTCGCAAGTCGATCTGTGGGAGCACAAGCCCGAATTGGAACGTTGGCACGGCAAGCCGCTGCCGGGCGAGGAAAACCTGGTTTCGTTCCAGGGCAAGAACGGAAACCTGATGAAGAGTCCCTGGCCGATGGTCGCCTGCGGGAAGAGCGGCAAGAGGATCTCCAGCCTGCTGCCGCACATGGCCCGGCACGTCGACGACATCGCCTTCATCCACTCGATGATTTCCAAGACCAATACCCACGGACCCGGTTGCGTCTTCATGAACACGGGGCACGTCCAGGAAGGTTTTCCCAGCGCGGGCGCATGGGTCAGCCATGCGCTGGGCACGGCCAACGAGAATCTGCCAGCCTACGTCGCCATTCCGGATCTCCGCGGCGAACCACCCAACGGCAAGGCGAACTGGAGCAACGGATTCCTGCCGGCGCAGCATCAGGCGATCGTACTGAGCAGCCAGCAGCCGATTCGCAACCTGGCGCGGCCCGTCGGCATCACGCCGGAAGAGGAGCAAGCCACTCGCGATTTCTTGGAGCGATTGAACCTCCGGCACGCCGAAGCGAATCCGGGAAACACCGAGTTGCAGGCCCGCATCGCAGCGTACGAGCTGGCGGCTAAGATGCAGTTGAGCGCGCCCGAGGTCGTGGAACTGGCCGATGAACCGGCGTCGATCCACCGGCTGTACGGCACGGACGACCCGAATCCGCTCAAAGCGTCCTATGCGAGAAACTGTCTGTTGGCTCGCCGCTTGCTGGAACGCGGCGTGCGCTACGTCAACTTGTACTGCGCGTCGCGGGCGTCGGGTGTCGACGGTTTGCTGAACTGGGATGCGCACAAGACGCTGAAGTCCGACTACGAACGGCACTGCCCGATTTTCGATCAACCGACAGCAGCTTTGTTGACCGACCTGAAGCAGCGCGGCTTGCTGAGCGATACGCTGGTACTGTGGACGACCGAGTTTGGCCGCATGCCGACTCACCAGGCAGGCACCTCCGGCCGCGACCACAACCCCGACGGTTTCACGTGCTGGCTGATGGGCGCTGGCGTCCGGGGCGGAACCAGTTACGGCGCCACCGACGAATTTGGCCGTCGGGCCGCCGAGAACCCGGCCACCGTCTGGGATTTCTATGCCACGGTGCTGCACTTGCTGGGCTTCGACCATCGCCGTCTCACCTGGTACTACAATGGTCTCCAGCGCCGCCTGACCGACGTTCACGGGCGGCTGATCAAGGAACTGCTTCAAGCGTGAACACGCTCGGCGTGCTTCATGGTGAAGTTGCCTGCGAAATAGTCTCTCCGGTAGATGCCGTACAAGGAGCATGATGAGTATGACAACCCCTGCAAAAACCAGCTTTCTTCTTCTCGCGGTTCTCCTGCAGACGTCGTTTGCCGTGCTGCACGCGGCGGATGTGGCTTCTGCCGCTCGGCCCAATATCGTGCTGATCCTGGCCGATGATCTCGGCTACGGCAGCGTGGGATGCTACGGGGCCGATCGCAAGTTGATTCAAACTCCGAACATCGATCGGCTGGCCACCGAAGGGCGGCGGTTTACGGACGCCAACACGACGTCGTCCGTGTGTTCGCCGACACGCTACTCGGTGCTGACCGGCCGCTACTGCTGGCGCACGTCGCTGACGCACGAAGTGCTGGGCGTCTTCTCGCCACTGCACATCGAGCCCACTCGCCTGAACATGGCCTCGCTGCTCAAACAGCACAGCTATCGCTCGGCTGCGGTCGGCAAGTGGCATCTGGGCTACGGCGACTCGCAAGGCTCGCTGCTGTTTCGCACGGACTACACTGCCGAACTGTCGCCGGGGCCATTGGACATCGGTTTCGATTACCACTTCGGCGTGCCCGCCAATCACGGCGACCTGACCGGCGTGTATGTCGAGAATCGTTTCATTTACGGCCTGCGCAGCGGCCGAATTCCGGCCGGTTCGGTTCTGCCTGGACCGGCGGCGGACGATCCGAACTATCAGGCGACGTACTCGTCCGAGGACATGGAGAACGCCCGAGCCAAGGTTCTCGATCTGGACGCTCCTCGGCGCAAGAACGAGCGGGTGATGGCCACCCTGACCGACAAAGCGATCGACTGGTTGGGCAAACAGACCCCCGACCATCCATTCTTTCTGTACTTCACGCCCGTCGCCGTCCACAACCCGGTGACGCCCGACAAGGACTTGGCCGGTAAGAGCGCCGCGGGTCTGTACGGTGATTGGATCCACGAACTGGATCGCAGCACGGGCCGCATCCTCGACGCGCTGGACCGGCTAGGAATGACACAGCAAACACTGGTCATCTTCACCAGCGACAACGGGGGCGTATTCCGGCCGGAAAACACGACGACGCTTCAGACTCAAGCGTATCTGGCCGGCCTGCGGGTCAACGGCGATCTCCGCGGCAGCAAGCATTCGGTCTGGGAAGGCGGTTTCAAGGTGCCGTTCCTGGTGCGCTGGCCAGGCCGCGTTCCGGCCGGTACGGTGTGCGACGAGATGGTCAGCCTGGTCGATATCCTCGCCACGACGGCGGCGATTGTCGGCCATCCTCTGCCGCCCGCCCGGGAGGCGGCCGAGGACGGACAAAGTACTCTGTCGGCAATGGTCGGCCAAGCCGGCGCGCCGCCCGCGCGAGAAGACCTGATCGTCCACAGCGCCGACGGCGTCTTCGCCATCCGCAAAGGTCCGTGGAAATGGATCGAAGGCATCCCGGCCGACGGCATCAAGCCAGGCGCGCGCAAGAGCCGCGCAGACGAACACAAGCCGCAACTATACCACCTGCATGACGATCCGGAGGAAACTCGCGACGTTAGTGCCGAACACCCGCAGATTGTCGCCGAACTGTCTGCATTGCTCGCACGTTACCGCATTGGCGGCTACAGCCGCGAGCTGCCGCCGGTGACACCTCGGACGGAAGCTGGCCCGACGGTTCTGCCGCCGTTGGAAGGTGAAACGATCCTCCAGGAATCGCTGGATGCCCTGCCCGGAAAGCCCTGGGCTGTGCTCCGCGGTGACTGGACGGCACGAGACGGTGCCGTGTGGGGTGTGCCAAAGCGAGGTGACCAGCAGCCCGCGACACTCCGCACTTTGCTGCCGGCCACCACCGGCGAGCTGCAATATGACCTCCAATTCGGCAAGGCCGATCGCCACTCGCTGCGCATCCACACGGCCGAGAATCAACATTCGTTCCGCATTGTCGTGGCGCCTTCCTATCTCGAAATCGCCAAGAATCCGAGCATCGGCGAGAACCGCGACCAAACCGTTGCATTGGCCCGCGAACGACTGCAACTCAAACGCGGCCAGTGGTACACCCTGCGCGTGACGTTCCGAGGCGAGGAAGTCACCGTTCAAATCGCTGGCGCGACTGCGACCGCCCGCCATCCCGTGCTCAGCGAGCCCCGAGATCAATTGAACCTGCTCGTCTTCGAAGGCGACATGGCCTTCCGAAACCTGACCGCGGTGAAGTGACTCCGCATGGTCGACAAAAAAAAGCTCCTGGGCCGAAGCCCAGGAGCTTAAAAAGCCCCGGCGATACCTACTCTCGCGTTTTTTGCACTACCATCGGCTCTGGAAGCTTAACTACTGTGTTCGGGATGGGAACAGGTGTAACCTTCCAGATATGGTCACCGGGAAATGGTGCCGGCGGTTGTTAAGCCGGACGGCACCGAAGGTTGATCGTGCAGATGGCATCTTGGACGTCATCTATCCAAGAGCATTGGATATAAGTGGCCAAGCTTTCGTCCTTTAGTACTGGTTAGCTGAACACGTTACCGTGCTTACACTTCCAGCCTATCAACCTGGTTGTCTACCAGGGGACTTTCGCGCTTTCGCGCTGACGAAGCCTAATCTCGGGGCGGGCTTCACGCTTAGATGCTTTCAGCGTTTATCCGTTCCGTAGTTAGCTATCCAGCCGTGCCGCTAGCGCGACAACTGGTACACCAGAGCTACGTCCTTCTAAATCCTCTCGTACTAAAGAAGAACCCCCTCAAGCTTCGTACGCCCACGGAAGATAGGGACCGACCTGTCTCACGACGGTCTGAACCCAGCTCACGTACCACTTTCATTGGCGAACAGCCAAACCCTTGGGAGCTTCTTCACCCCCAGGATGTGATGAGCCGACATCGAGGTGCCAAACCGCCACGCCGCTGTGGACGCTCGGTGGCGATAAGCCTGTTATCCCCAGAGTACCTTTTATCTGATGAGCTATGGCCCTTCCATTCGGAACCACAGGATCACTAAGACCTACTTTCGTACCTGCTCGACTGATGGGTCTCGCAGTTAAGCGCACTTCTACCTTTACGCTCTACGCCTGATTGCCAACCAGGCTGAGTGCACCTTTGTACTCCTCCGTTACATTTTGGGAGGAGACCGCCCCAGTCAAACTGCCCAACTGACACTGTTCCCTGTCCGGATTCACGGAGTCAGGGTTAGAACTAAAGCATATCCAGGCTGGTATTTCAAGGTTGACTCCACGAGGGCTGGCGCCCCCGTCTCACAGTCTCCCAGCTATCCTACACAAGACATACCTCAGCCCAATATCAGCCTACAGTAAAGGTTCATAGGGTCTTTCCGTCTAACCGCGGGTACGTGGCATCTTCACCACGACTACAATTTCACCGGGTCGGTGGTTGAGACAGTATTCCAGTCGTTACGCCATTCATGCAGGTCGGAACTTACCCGACAAGGAACTTCGCTACCTTAGGACCGTCAT
>JAHDXO010000037.1 GCA_023382975.1 Pirellulaceae bacterium | reverse complement strand
ACGCTTCTCAGGGCTCGTCGTAGTGCATAATCAGCGCTCCACCGACACGAGGTCGGCGGGGGCGAAGGTCGGCATCGTAGTGCATAATCAGCGCTCCACCGACGCGAGGTCGGCGGGGGCGAAAATCGGCAATCACGTTGGCCACAAGAAACTCGAAGAACCACAAAAAGGAAACCCCCTTCTTGTGCCTTTTCCTGTTTCTCGCGGCTATCTGCATGCCTGCCTCGCGTCGATATTGTACCGCGTCAACCGGCTGACTGCACTGCCCGCGTTCAGCGCCGGGCTTCTCCGTGTTGCTCGGCGGGACCGCGGAGGATGACGATCAGGCAGGTGTCGAACGCTGGGGTTCGCAGTTGCAGCGTGCCGCGTTGGTGGTCAAGGCTGGCGGCGTCGGCGGGGAGCGGAACTGGCGGGGCGCCGGCCTGCATCTCCGGCGTAACGTAACTCGCCTGCAGGTCGCGGGCGCGCCACTGGTCGGGCAGGCGGATCGTGGTCGTGATGGCGGGCGCGGGGCGGAGGGTGTCGGTCGCAACGTCGAGATCGGCGTTGTTCAGGTCTAGCGTCAGCAGGGGACCGGACGAATCGCTGCCGGCGTTCAAATTGACGCCGACCGTGGCGGGGGCGTCGGTTTCCACGCGCGGCGTCCAGCCGGGCCAGTCGAGCAATTCCGCCATGCGCCGCGCGGCCGCAGGATCGCGGTCGTTCCGCCAGTAAGTCACGCCCGGCTTGTCCGCGACGATCCGCGCGCCGGGCAGCGAGAAGCCTGGCTCGCGCGGTGCGAGGTAACGCTCGGGGCCGTAGCGCGTGCCGGTCTCGCCGGTGGCGACGACCCGGCCGCCGCCTGCCACGTAGCGGCGGAGTTCGCGGATGTCCGCGTCCGCCAGCGTCATCACGGACGGCAGGACGACGATGGGATAACGCGCGAGGTTCTTGGCGGTCAGGTCCGACTGAAGCACCACGTCCCACTGGCGATGCGTGTCGCCCAGAAAATCGCACCAGCCGCAGTATTCGTCCACGAACTTGTCCATGATCGGATTGAACACGTTCATCGAGGCGATCTCCGACCACGCGGAGTGGACGATGGCGACGTCCGCCAGATACCGGCGGTGGCTCAAGCGGGGCGCCTGGGCTCGAAAGAAGCGGTTGACAAAGCCGGCGCTCTGCGGCGTGCCCGGCGAGTAGCCGTCGAGATACCAGTGGCCGAAGTCGAGCAGGCCGCGGTTGGCCAGACAGTCAAACGCGAGGACTTTGTGCAGGTTCTCGTGGCCCGCCCCGGACTTGTCCTGGCTGACGTAGATGCTCGGCCAGCAGAACGGCGCGTCGGACATGGCCGCGCCCAGCCGCGTGACGTAGCCGACGCGGCCCTTCGGCGGCAGGCCCATCGGCCTTGTGCCCCAGTGGCCATGCACGGTGCTCCACTCGAAATGCGCGATGTCACACGCGCCTTGCATCAGCGTGCCGCCCAGCGGGAACGGGATGGTGTTGCCGAAGACGGCACAGTCGAGTTGCTCACGCTGCGCGGACTGCTTCGCCGCCGAGTAGAACGCCCGATGATAGGCCTGCGCGGTCTCAACCTTGTGCATGACGTAGCACAGCCAGACCGGGTCTGCGGTCCACTTCGGGTTCAGGATGTGCCACCGCTTGCCGAGCGTCTCGAACGGCTTGTCGCGAATGTAGGCGGCGATGTCGAACGTGGCGACGTCGGCGATGCCCATCCGCTCCAACTCGGCGGGCGTGAAGTGGCGGCGCAGGTAGTCGCGGAAGGTTTGGATGGACCAGAGTCCGAACGCGCCCGTGTTGGCGTGGCCGAGGTTGTTGTCGCTCAGGTTGTCCGCGTGGATGCCGTCGGGGCGGAGCTTGGGGATGATGCGCTCGATCTCGCGGCAGACGTAGTCGCGCATTTGCGGGTTGGCGTAATCCACATCCACCAACCGCACCGTCTGCCAGCCGCTCTTGCCCTGCGTGTCGGCGGGGCCGGACTGTTTGTCGCTGAACGACGCCAGCCCGCTGCGCTGGGCGAAGTCGTCGGTGATGCGGGGATTGCTGGAGTAATCGTAGCTCCACTGGCCGTCGAGCCCGCGCCGGGCGAGCACAGCGTAGAGGTCGTCCACAGGCTGGCCGTCGGGCGTCGTGAACGGCGGCAGACCGTAAGCCTTCGCGCTGGGGAACGGCGCCCACGGCACGTCGCTGAGGAACGTCTCCAGCCCGAGCCATCGCGCCGTGAGCGGCGTCTTGCCATCCCACCACGGCAGCGACCAGCCGTTGTGCTTCATCTTCCCGTCGGCGGTGAAGAACGCCGCATAGTCGCCGACTTCACCCAGGTCGTAGTACACGATGCGTTTGACGCCGGCCTGCCGGAGTTTCGCGCCGCCCGCTTCGAAGTAGCCCGCCTGTTCCTGCGAGTCGAGGAACCAGAAGCCGTACCAGCCGAGCGTCCCGACGCCGCGCGCCGCACCGGACTGGATGGTTTCGAGCGATTCGGCGCGCAAGCCGACGGTGGCGACGGGCGTGTATTCGCGCCACCACGGCTCCTCGGCGCGCAACGCGATTGGCATCGCCAGCAGCAGGGCGGTGCCGAGCGCCAGGGTCCGTTTCATGGTTACGAGCAGGGATGCATGATGTCGTTTCATTCCGCGATCTCCGGGGAAAGCGAGAAGAGGCGGCAGCGGTTCATTTCCAGACGGACACGCACGGGGCGGTCTGTGGGAGGGGTGGCCTCAGATTTCCAACGAGCGGTCCAGCGCGTGGCGTCGTTGTTGAGTGGCAGGCTGTCTGTGAGCGAGAAGCCGGGAATCGGGCGTCCGTCCGCCTCCAGCAGGACCACGCGAAGTTCGCCGCCGTCCGCATCCGCGTTGACGATCAGGGAGGCCCCGCCCAGCCGCAACGGCTTCGTTTCCACGACGCCTGTCCCGGAAGCATCGAGCGAGACGAACCCATGCCGTCGCCACTCGGCTCGGCCAATCGAAATCCGTTTCGGCGGCATCGGGCCGCCGTGCGTGGTTGTCAATGCTGTGTAATAAACCCACGTCTTGTCTCCGACGTGGATGCAGGTGCTGGTGACGCCGAGTATGGCTCCGCCATCAAAACAGCCGGGAACGCCGCGCGGGATGACGTTCACTCGCGGTTCGGAACGTTGCCAGGTGCGGCCATCGGGGCTGGTAGCAAGCTGGACATCGATCGGCCCGTCATCGGGACTTTGGCCGGGCGTGACTTCGCTTCTGGGAATGCGTTTGGTAAGTCGGAACATCGTCGGTAGACCGATGAACCCGGCCGCGTGCGGATAGACCGACATGTTATAGACCTCGGTGCGTTGGCCGGGGCTGCCGACCCAAACGTCGTCCTTCTCATCGGGCGCGAAGACAAGTTCCGGCTCGCTCCATTCCTGGAAATCGCGGCTGTGCGAGAGCCAGACGGCTCGCCGGCCAAAACCGCGAACCGTGGCAGGCCGTTTGTGAAACGCCAGATACTCGCCGCCGACCGGGTCTCGCGTGAGCGTGATGGTGTCGGAGTGATTCAACACCGGGTTCTTCGGATAGCGTGTCCAGCGCAGGCCATCGGCAGAGAACGCCGCGTGATAGCCGCCGCCTTTCGAGCCCAGCATCTTGTAGCGTTTCGCGGGGTCCGTCTCGCGCGTGTCGAGCAGCACGCTGGGGCTGTGGATGCGATGGACGATGTTATTGTCCGTCGAGTCCTTGTACGGCATCAGGCCCAGCGACGGTTTGAGCCAGTTCACGCCGTCCTGCGATGTCGCATGAAGAACGTAGTCGGGCGCGGCCATGTACCAGAGGCGAAGCGGTTCGTTTTCTGCGGCAGCATACACCGAGCCATAAACATAAACGCGTTCGCCCTCCCAGGACCGCTCCGGCTCGATCACCGGCGCGTCGCGTCTCTGAGCGATATGCACGATCCGAACGACGCCGGTGCGCGACGCGATGCCGCTGTCGTCAGCAAACAGCAGCGGCAATTCGCGCAACTCGATCGCCGGTGGCGCGGCGCACAGACTGGCCGAGAGCGAGAAAGTGAAAGCTGCGGAAATGGCCATGTTGAAAATTTGCTGGTGGTGCATGGTGTTCTCGTGCTGCTTGAATCATCGGGCGATCACGCGCGCGGCAGGAACTGTACGCCGCGCTGCTGAAGCATCGTGTGGAGTTCGGCGCCGTCGAGGTCTGCCGGCAGGACGTTTCGTTGGATTGCGGTTGCGGCGGCCAGCCCGGCAGCCTGCCCCATCGCCATGCAGGTTCCCGTTACCCGGTACGCTGAATGGGCCAAGTGCGAGCCGGAAATGCAACGACCGGCCGACAGCAGCCCCTGCACCTGCTTTGGCACCAGGCAGCGATAAGGAATGTCGCACTTGGAAATCGTGTGGCGGGTTACGCCCGGAGGAAACTCCGGCAACTTCGGGGTCGAATCCTGCGGGTCCAGTTCGTGCAGGTCCACGTGGAATCCGATGCTGGTCACCGCGTCGTCGAAGCGGCGAGCCTGCAACAGGTCTTCCAGCTCCAAGCGATACCGACCTTCCAGCCGTCGCCCTTCGCGCACGCCGATCTGCGGCGCGGTCTGGGAGAGCCGGAGATTCTCAAGACCGGGGATCTTTCGCATGGCCGGCAGGAACGCCTCATGCACTTGGCGCCGTGCCTCCACCGTGGCCCGGGTCACCTGCCGTACATCGGTGGCGTCGACCCGGTAAACGTGCGTCGCCTGCACCACCGCCACGGCCTTGCCCGGCAGGGCAATGAGATACGGAGTGCCACTGCGTTGCGGGCCGTAAGGAAGTTGAATCGGGAGTTCGTGCTTCTCGATAGCCTTCGTCAGGTCGCGATAGAACTCGTGCGTGGCCAGACGGTCGGCGGCAACGTCGCGAAAGCCCTCGTAGCCACTGATCTCGAACATCAAGGTCATCGGCTGGCACAACCCGTCCGTGCCTCGCCCCATCTCGAACGGCACACCCGCGCGGGCCCCGACATCGCCGTCGCCCGTACAGTCAATGACCACTTGCGCCAATACCGCTTCGCGTCCGGACTTGCTTTCGACGATCACGCCGCGGACCCGATCCCCTTGGAGGATCGGCTCGGTGAACGGGCAGTGATACCAGAACTCAACGTTGGCCTCGGCCATCATTTGTTCGAGCACGTATTTCATGACCTCGACATCGAAGACGTCCATGCCTTTGCGAACCCAGGCCCCGCGCTGCTGCAGCTTGTCAATCAGGCGATCCACGATCCAGCCCTTGCGCGGGTCAAACAGCGGATTGAGCAGTCCGGCAGTCCACATTCCGCCCAGCATCGCGTGACGTTCGACGAGCAGCGTCTTGGCGCCCTCGCTAGCCGCAGCCAACGCCGCGCCTACCCCGGTCGGCCCGCCCCCCACGACCACCACGTCCACCTCGGCAACAACAGGCGTCTTCCTCGCGGGTTCCGCCACGACTTTCGCCGCTGAGTCAACTTCCATCTGCCGGGCGACAGCGTGCGACGGCGCATCGGACGCATCCGCCGCTTGAGCCAATGCCGGCATGGCCGGCCCGAACACGGCACCCGCGACAGCCGTCGTAATAAAGCGACGACGACCAGTGTTCGGAAAATCGCCGTGCAACGGTTGCGACTCATTCACTCGTTTCATCGTTTGTTCCTCTTTTCAGGTTTGCTAAACAAACTCTCCACGACGGCCCGGGCATCATCGAAATCGCGCGACGCGTAGGTAAACGCCGCTGTCGTTGGGAACCGGCGGCGCGAGCAGCAGAGGGGCGAGGCGGATGAGGGTGGTTTTCATGGTGAGAACTCGTTATCCTCTTCGTGACCGGGTCGGACGGTGCCGTCGGGTTCGATGAAGGTTCTATACATCGTACCCATTCGCGGCCGGGCACAGAACGGTGCTGGTCGGCGACGGGCGAGTTGCGCAGCGATTGCGGCAGGAACCCGATCCCGGCTCGCATCAGCAGGCTCAGGTCGTGCCGGATGGAATTCCGCCGGTTTGCGTCGTCGTTCGCCCTCCGGCAATTATCAGGGAGTCCTGCGGAACATCGGGGCACCCGCGGGGTTGGTCTATCGGTGCGCGCGGCGTTACGGGCGCGGAATTTCGGTGTTTGTTTCGGGAGACTTGATGGTGATGACGCGATGGAACCGTTTGACACTGGCTGTACTGGGCGGACTGCTGGTTCTTGCTGTGGCTGCTCCTGAGGCGTTTGCCCAGGGACCTCGCGGGTTGGGCCGCCCCGCGACGCTGGGTCCGGACGACGTTCAGGCGTTTCCCGATCCACCCGCTGGCGTCGACGTGCAGCGAGAGGGCATCCCGCGCGGCCAAGTGGAAATGATCAGCTACGATTCGAAGTCCGTCGGCGCCACTCGGCGGATGCAGGTCTACACGCCGCCCGGCTATTCCAAGGACAAGAAGTATCCGGTGTTGTATCTTCTGCACGGCATCGGCGGCGACGAGAACGAGTGGCAGCGTTTTGCCAAGCCCAACATTTTGCTGGACAATCTGCTGGCCGACGGCAAAACCGTGCCGATGATCATCGTGATGCCCAACGGCCGGGCGCAGAAGAACGACCGGGCGGAAGGCGACGTCTTCCGCTCGGCTCCCGCGTTCGCCGCCTTCGAAGAAGATCTGCTGAAGGACGTGATCCCGACCATCGAGGCGCGGTACTCCGTTCACGCCGACCGGGAACACCGGGCGCTGGCCGGTCTGTCGATGGGCGGCGGCCAGTCGCTGAACTTCGGACTGGCGCATCTCGACACGTTTGCCTGGGTCGGCGGCTTCTCCTCTGCGCCCAACACCAAGCCTCCCGCGCAACTCGTCCCCGACCCCGCCGCGGCCAAGCCGAAGCTCAAACTGCTGTACCTCTCCTGCGGCAACAAGGACGGATTGCTCCGCATCAGTCAGGGCGTGCATGCGTATCTGAAGGAACACGACGTGCCGCACGTCTGGAACGTCGATTCCTACGGCCACGACGCCACGCACTGGCGCAACAACTTGTATCACTTCGTCCAGCGGATTTTCCAGCAGGACAAGCAGGCCGTGGAGCCCGCAGCCGAGACCGCCGGCGCGCCGACCGAGGCGCCGGAGGTGGACCAGCAAGGCCCGATCATCAAGGATGTCTACGCGGAACACTTTTCCATCGGCATGGCGGGCGATCTACCCGGCAATTACTCCGAACAGGAACTGGCCCTGGTCCAGGATCACTTCAACTTCGTGACCCCGGAAAACTGCATGAAGCCGGGGCCGATCCATCCCAGTGAGAACACGTGGAGATTCGAGCGGGCCGACGCGCTGGTGAATTGGTGTACCGATCGCAACATCGCCATCCACGGCCACACCCTGGTGTGGCACGCCCAGACCAACGACTGGTTCTTTCGCGATGGCGACCGGGCGGTGATCACCCAGCGGATGAAGGACCACATCACCACGCTGGTCGGCCGCTACAAGGGGAAGATCCGGAGCTGGGACGTCGTCAACGAAGCGATCAACGACGGCGGCAACGCCCAGACGGCGCAGACGGAGAACCTCCGCAATTCCTCGTGGTTGCAGGCGATGGGTCCGGAATTCCTGACGCTCGCGTTCCAGTTTGCTCACGAAGCCGATCCGGACGCCCAGTTGTATTACAACGACTACGGCATCGAGGCCGGCCCGAAGCACGCGAGTTCCCTGGTGCTGCTCAAACGCTTGATCGAGGACGGCGCGCCGATCCATGGCGTAGGAATCCAAGGCCACTGGAGCACCTCCGGCATCCCCTACGCAGCACTTGACCAGGCGATCTCCGATTATGCCTCGCTGGGGCTGAAGGTCAGCATCACGGAGTTGGACGTGACGATCCGCGGCGTTTCGGGAGGCCAGTTCGGCCCCGGCTTCGGACGCCGCAGACTGGATGGCGGCGCGCCGCCCTCGCCGCAAGATCTCCAGGCCCAGGCGGACGCTTATGCTCGGCTGTTTGCGATCTTCATCAAGCACAAGGACGTCTTGGAACGCGTCACCTTCTGGGGCCTCAGCGACCGCCGCACTTGGCGTTACGGCCAGCACCCGCTGCTCTTCGACGCCAATAATCAGCGCAAACCCGCCTACGCCGCCATTACGGACGCCCTGTTGAAACCGAGCCCCTGACCATGCAGGCTTGTCCGGCGAATCCTCCGGCTTCGCGCTGCGCCCGCCCCGACGGGAATTCCGAGCGACGTATCAGGCCGGTCGGCCGATCCAGCCGCGAATAGCGCGATACCCAGGTCGGCCCATTCCGCCGAGCGGCACCGATTCGTTCCCGATTCAACTGCTTGACGGCCAAGAGATTCAGCCGATAATCGTCGAGTAGCGGCAGGCCGGATCGCTCGCCGCGCCGGTCGGCCTATTCCCAGGCTCACGTTCCCCTATAGGCCGTTCTGGCCAATCACAAGTTTGCTGCTTAGAGAAGTCACACGGGGCTCCGGGGAATCTTCGCCAGAAGAACAAACGATTGGATGTGGAAGTACTGGTTGGCCAATGCGTTTAACTCCCGCGCAAATTGCCGTTCATCTCATTTGCGGCGATGATCCGTCGCCACCAGGATGGCCACAGCGAACGCTCCGCGAGCAATTGCGAGATGGTCGTGAGATGTTGCGATCCATTTCCGGGCAAGACTTCGGCTTTGATCTTCAGAAATGGCACGACCACCTCAAGGAGTCGAAGCAAGGCGGCTATACTTGGAATCGGACAATTGATTTGCCGAAGGTCATGCAACGAGCGTTGGCCAATCAGGAATGGTTGGACACCGTCGCGGCGATAGAGAACGCAGCGAACAGAGCCGTGAACCGGAGCGGCCAACAACGCGGGTTTTGAAAACAGAGTCTATGGCGGCCGCCCGGTTACGGCTGCCGTTCGGCGAGAAAGTGGCCATGATGGGACAGTTGTTCGCCGATGTTCGCAAGCTGGTCGCCGAGGACAAGTACGTTGTCGGGAACCATGCGGCCGAGCGGCTCGAAGAATGGGGGATCATGGAATGGCAGGTATCGTCGAACGCCCTGATGCTTCACCAAACCCGGCCGTGGAGGTTCGCGAGACTCTGCCCGACGGCACGGAATTCAAAGCAGTTTGGTCTCACTTGCGGCAAAGTGGCGTCGCGAAGTTGGTCACGGTTCATTTCTTTGACAAGGATTGGTGATGCGGATTCCAGGACAACGAATGAAACGCACCCGCTTAGTGCAAAGCGATCGATACGTGGTGGCCGTGGAGGTCGAGATGGTTGTACCCATCGATGATCCAAGCGAACCTTGCTACGAGGCTGAAACGATCAACCTATTGCGAGAAATCAAGGAACGGGCCGACGCCGGTGACCTCTCGTGGTTGCGACGTCACGGCAAAGTGTATGAAGCCATCGGAGCGGCGTGATCGGTCGGGCCTCCGAAGTCGCCGCCACGATCTAGTCCTCGTTCAAGTAGCCCGGCGCGTTCGGCCGGGAGGAAGGGCAGCGTGGGAAAAGCGGTTCGCGCCAGGAGGTTACATTTCTGCCGGCCCGCCCTGCCGGGAGTATTGCGGTAGTCGGACGTCAACGGTCAGTCGTTGGTGCGCCGAGCGGTAGGCGGGTGAACGTGAGAAACCGATAGCTCCCGCGTTCCCAGAGCACGCCGATGGTCTTGTCGGCAAGCTGCGTCAGGTCCGAGTAGGCGGCCGGCTCGTCGGCGATCAACCGTTCGGTGGGAAAGCTCTGTCCCTCGTCATCGCTGATGCGAGCCACCAGGGTCTTGCGGCCGGGCCCCTTGGGACCGGTCCAGACGATTCGGTTCCGGTCGTCGCCCGCGCCGCGGAGGCTCAGCCGCTCGATCGCGCACGCGACCGGCGTCACCGCTTCGCCCGGTCGCGGCTCGGACCATGTCCGTCCGCCGTCGTCGCTGGTGGCGATCAGCCGGTGCGGGCCGCCGGACTGGCGGATGTCCATCAACAGCCGGCCGTCGGCCAATTCCACGAGCTGCGCCTCGTTGCCGCCTTGCTCACCGGGGATCAACTCGCCGCGTTGCCAGATCTCGCCGTGATCGTCGCTGAAGATCGCGAACACCCCGTAGGGCTTCACTTTCCACGCCGGCGCCACCAGCCGGCCGCTCTTCGTCTGGATCGCGCCGCCCGGCCCGACCACGCTGGCCTGCCAAGCCGGATCGCTGTAGTCGCGGGCGACTCTGGTCAAGTCGATGGGCTCGGACCACGTGAGGCCGTGATCGGAAGTGTACCGAGCCAAGGTCTGCATGTCGTCGGTGCCGGGTCGCGAGGTGGCGGTGCTCCGCTCCGGCTTGGAACGCAGATACAGCAACCACACCCGCCCCGTCGTTCGATCGACGACGGTGGCCGGATTGGCCGCCGACCACAGCTCGCCCGGATCCTCGATGATCTGCATCTTCGACCAGGTTCGCCCGCCGTCCGTGCTCCGCTTCAGCACCAGATCGATATCCTGCTTGCCGTGCCCAGGGTCGCTCCCGCCGTACTTGCGAGCCTCGGCAAAGGCCAGCAGCGAGCCATCCGGCGCGGTCTCGATCGCCGGGATGCGGTAGATCTTGTACCCATCCTCGCCCGACACAAACACATCGACGCTCTCGAGCGGCGGCTCAGCCCACGTCGCTCCGGGTGCCCCCAACACAAGCACTAGCACACTCGCGATCTGTAAGTTTCTCATCGTCTTCTTCTCCCACGTGTGGTTTCGGGTTCGATTCGGAAGACCACCGTCCCTCCGGCAGACAGGTCAACCATGCAAGGCCACCGGCAGCGGATGCCTCGCTTCCTGGACAACTCCGCCGATGGTCACGACGGCTTCACGCAGGGAGCAATCCGCGTTGGCCAGTTCGATCGCCGCCTGGGCAATCTGCATCAAGCTCATGCAGCAGGGCACCTCCATCCGGACGACGGTAATGCTGCGAACCTGCGAGGCATGGACGATCTGGGCCAGCTTCTGCACGTAGAAGCGGCCGTCGTCCAATTTGGGGCAGCCGATCAGCACCGGACGGCCGTCCAGAAAACGGCGGTGAAAGTCCGCCATGGCAAACGGCGCGCAATCGGCGACCAGCAACAGGTCGGCGTTCCGCAGGTACGGTGCGGTGGGCGGAACCAGCCGCAGTTGGACTGGCCAGTTGGCCAAACCGGACGGCGCCGCGGGCTCGGACGCCTGGTCGTTGCATCCGCCGGATTCGGCGACCGGACGTGGTTTCCCGTTTCCCGGGCGCAACTGCCTGGCTTGTGCGCCGGGGCAACCGCCGCCGGTCGCCATGACCGTCTCCAGCACCGGGAGCGATGCCCGGGTCGCGGCCAATCGCCGGGCGACAGCGGCTTCATCGAACGCCTCGGCTTCGCGTTCCACCAGCGTGATGGCTCCGCGGGGGCAGTGCCCTAGGCAGGCGCCCAAGCCATCGCAGTAAACGTCCGACACCAAGCGGGCCTTGCCGTTCACGATTCGGATCGCGCCCTCTTCGCAGCCGGGAACGCATTGGCCACACCCGTCGCATTTCTCCTCGTCGATATGCACGATCTGACGTTTGATCATTTGGGAGGAATCCTCGGAAAACTGGCGATTCTCTTCGTCGAGGCCGACGTGGTCCTCGTACTGTCCCAAATATCGTCCCTCGCCCCGCTACTTTCCTTGACTTAGATCAAATCTTCGCCAAGTAGACCTTGCGATCGTCGGCCCGACCATGGGCGGGTGTTTGCACTCGCCCGAAGCGAGGATTCCGACCAACGTACGGGTGTCCGAAATCTCGCGAATTCGGCTACGGCTTGCGCTGCTCGGGCCACCAGAACGATTTCCAGTAGGCCTGATCGGTGGCGTAGAAATCGATGCTCTCGTTCGGATCGAGATCCTTGGGCAGGAAGCCGAATCGCTGCATCTCGCGGACGTAGAACTTGTTCGGCTGGAAACCGGGCATATCGAACCGCTTGCCCTCGGCCAATTGGCTCGCGCCGACGCGCACAGCCGCCAGCAGTCGTTGGTACGCCGGGTCGTTGGTGTCGCGGAACACCTCCGAGCCGCAGATGCCCAGCCCGCCGGCCTCTTTGGCCAGCGGCGCACGCAGCAGCAGCGATTTGTCGGGACGGTCCAGATTGCACAGCGCCGATAGTTGATGGCCCTTGAACCCGATCTTGGCGTCTCCCGCCTGCGCGTGGCAGTTGCCGCAGCGTTCCACCAGCAATTGGATGGAAATGGGCGCGTGGTACACGCCGCAGCCCAGGCTGGCGTAGGTTCCCGCAAACGCCGCGCTGCTTTCGATCCACAGCCGGACCATCTTCTGCTCGTGCTCGGAGAGCTTGGCGTCGTAATGGCTGCCGTCGATCAGTTTCATCAGGCGGCTGGCCGAGCTGCCGATCGATCGCGGCGGCCGGTTGCCGTACGGTTCGTTCCGGCCGTCGGCGACCAGATTCAGGCGGCGGATCGTGTGGTAGCTCATCGACCACTGCGGCTGGCGGTCGCCCGTCAGATCGACGCGGCCGTCGTACTGGTCGGGGTTATGGCACGCCACGCAGTGCCGGTCCAGAATCGGTTGGATGTCCCGCGGAAAGTCCAGCGGCGTGGGAACGTCGTCAATCGGCTGGATGCGGTCCGGGCGCCGCTGAAGATTCGCCAGACTCAGTTCGCTGAACGCCGCCAGCGTTTGCGTCCGCTGCTCGTGGCACCCGACGCAGCCGCTCGTCTCGCCCGGCTGGACCGTCACGAAGCTCTGCATCCGCTTGACCGACCGGTCGTGCTCGTCCAACGCCACCAGGAACAACGAACGCAGCGCGGGCACTTCGAAAAACGCCGAACCGTCCTCGGCGACCGGCACGGTGCCCAGGATGCGGGCCAGCGTGAACGTCCCGCCCAGACTGATCGACTCCATGCCGCCCGAGAAATGCACCGGCATGGGCAATTGCTCCAGCACCAGCAGCTTCTTGACTTCGCCCGGCTGCACGCCTTCCATGTTACGGCCGTGGTACAGATTGGCCAGAAACAGTCTTCCTGTATCCTCTTCCAGATCGACGCGCGGTGCGATGGCGGCTTCGCGGGGCCGGGACCGCAGCGCCCGGGGCTCGTGGCATTCCATGTGCGCATCCGCGGCGGGCAACTGGTAGACGGTTTCGGTCTTGCCCTCGCCGTTCATGACCTGGATCGACTTTCCCTGGGCCACCAGGAAGCAGTTTTCGGACAGCGCGTACGGATCGCGGTAGGTGGACGCCCCCTTGCTGATCTGCCGAGCCGCCGCGGGATCGTCCGGCCCCGCCGTCGGATCGACGATCGCCACGTGACCCATGTGCTCGGGCCGGCCGTGTCCGGGAGAAAACGAAGCGACGATTTTCTTCGTGCCCGGGATCGGCTTGGCATCCAGCATGGCCACGCCGCCGAACATGTTGCCGTAGTACGTCATTTGCCCCGTGCCGTCCGGGTTGACCGTCCACAGGTGATGAAAGTGGACTTGGGACCGGTCCACGTACTCCCACCGCATGTACAAGATTCGCCCGTCCGGCAACACCCACGGCGTGTTGTCATGGTCGTTATTGCTGGACACGATGCGAATGTTCTGGCCATCGCCGTCGCAGCGGTACAACGTCGCCACGCGGCTGTACCAGCAGTTGACAAACCGACGGCAGCGACTGGAGCAGAACATGATGCCGCCGTCCGGCAGATAGGTCGGCTCGATGTCGTCGTCCGGGCCGTCGGTCAGTTGCCTGAGATCCGTGCCGTCGATGTTGATTTCATACAAATGGTAAGTGGCTGTGTCGCCCGGCCGATACGACAACAGAATCTTCTGTCCGTCGTAATGCACTTGCGGATCGCGCACTCCGCCCTGCGGATCGTCCAGCAGGACTTGCAGTTGACCGGTTCGCAAGTTCAGGCGGCACAACCGTCCGCCGTTGCCGTAGCCCCGTAGCGAAACGCCGTCCGGGTACAGGCCGAACGCATGGTCCGCCGGCGGGCCGTAGTCGCACGCATAGTAGCCGAAGTTCACGTACCAGTGATCGCGGCCCGAGACCCGCACCGCGAACACGATCTCATCCACTCCTGCCAGATCGCCGTCCAGCATCGATTGCAGCAACGGCCCGGGCCGATAGCCCTCGCCGGGCAACTCTGCAGCCGAGGCCGAAGCCATCCAAGCCGCAAAGACGGCCATCGACACGTACAGCAATTGGCAACAACGGCGGGCGAGAGCGTAGGGACGCATGGGCGTGTACTCCTGAATCAGGCGGGTCGTCGTGGCTGTCGTCGCGCCGACGGATCGTCAATGCGACTTCCAGCCGCCTTGTCAAATCGCGGGAACACCGTAGCGTGTCAGCGGTCAGCTCGGCCACGGATGAGCGTGATTGTAACGCCAACCCGCGCGAGAGGCAATTTCACCCGCAACTCCTCTTTTCCGCGGCGCACGAATAAAGATGCTCCAATCCGTCGGCGACTGGCAAGAACGCGGAATGCCCCGCAGCCGAATCCTCGCTCTCACCGCGCGAGCTTGGCGGTATGCGCGAGACGGTACGGGGGGACGTCCATTGTGCCCAGCGTTTGGCCGTCTTGAAAGAATTCCACGGTTTGCGTGTTGGCGGTCGGGTTCCAGGCGACGAAGGTGCGCGTCTTGGCGGCTTCGTTGACGTAGACCATCGAGGTCGGACTGCTGCCATGACAGGTCCAGTCGACGCGGCCGAGAGTTCGCAGGGCGTGCGCTTGGTAGTAGATATTCGCCATCCACGGGTCGCGTGCGACCCGGTCGCCGGGTTCGTCCCAGAGTTGGTCGAGTTGCCGGCAAACCCACGCCGCGTCGGCGTGCATCACGAACCCCAAGTGGTAGCTCGCCAGTTCGCCGCCCAGCGACTTGATGTCGGCCGGTTTCTTTTCATGCTTGGGATTCTTGGCGGCCTCCCGCTCTTCGAACGCTTCGAGTTCTCGCACCACGTCGGCGTAGGTTCTCTTGATCAAGTTGCGGTCGCGGTCGTAGAACGCCGCGTGCGGCGCGGACGGTATCCACTGGATGCCGTAGATCCACGCCGGACTGGCCGTGAACCACGTGCCCCAGACGATGCCGTTGCACCAGATCATGCCGCAGGCGTTGTGCGGATAGGCCGCCGGGAAAACGTCGCCGTGCGGGTCGAACCAGTACTCGACGTTCGCCCGCGATTCGAACGCGTAGCCCATCACGCCCGTGGCCGTCAAATCCGCGTCGCCCAGCGCTTCGCCCAACAGGATCATCCCGGCCCAACTGTTCACCGCCTCACCCGTCGATTCCTGGTTGTTCCCGTCGGGAAAGCCGTTGCCGTCGGCGAACGAATGCCCGCGCCAGATGTCGAACGTCCGCAAGAACGGAGAACGCTGGTCGCCGCGGTCAAAGTTGGCGTATTCCTTGGCGATCAACCGGGCCATGTCGCCGTACTGGGCGGCGAAGTCCGGCTGCAGTTGGCTCAGCAAACCGGCCGAATAGACGAAGTAGCCGTAGTGGAAGTGGTGGTCCGTGAAGTGCTGCGAGCCGTACGAGACGTTGAAGCCGACCCATCCTTTGCGGCGCGGATAGTAGGCGAAGAAGCGTTCTCGTTCGCCGGGTGTGTACGTGAGCCAGTCCTCGAGCGTGCTGCGCAATTTGCCTGTGATCGCCGCCAGCGACGGGTCGCCCGTCTGCGCCGCGACGAACGCCGCCTGAGCGTATCGCTGCAGGTCTTTGCCGCCCCAGTACGTGTCGGCGGCCAAGTTTCGTTTCGGATCCGTGAAATGCTGGGCGAGCAGCGTTTGGACTCGCTGGCCGTCGTAAACAGCGTCCCTCGGTTCCGGCAGATTCGGCAGGATGCCATGGAACGGATAGCGGATCGTGAACTGAGTACCGGCCGCGCATTTCATCGGTCCGCGGATCGTTGAGTACTCGATCTCGGTGAACGCCAGCGGACTGGTATTCTCGCGCCAATGATGCGGCAGCCAGCCTTGGATGACGCTTGGTGCCTGTCCCGCTTCTGGAGCCTTCAGCGATTCAACCGCGACCGTCCATGTCGTGGTGATCGTCCCGGCACTGCGGTCGTAGTTCCACGCGAGCTTCGTATCGCGCGGCACGAAGAAAGCGTGCCGGTGGAATACGGCTAGATCCTTCTCCGCCGGCAGCATGCACACGACCAGAAAGGCGCCATCGCCCGCGAACGCGACCGAGATCCCGTCTGCATCCTGTTCGAATTTCGTCCCGGACGGCGCGAAGACCCCGTACGCGCGACCTTCGTAGGTGACGCCCAGCGAGTCGCCGGTCACCGGCAACCGAACCGCGTTGCCTGCGAGATCAAAGAACGCCGCCGGGTTTCTGCCTCGGCTGCCCTTGCCACCGTGCCCGCCCAGCGCGATGACCGGCTGCACGCCCGTGAACTCGCACCACACCGACGGCATTCCTTCGCCGAGTGTCACGTCCATGAAACGGCGGTCGCTTTCGAACATGCGGAAGGCAACCGTCCAGTCCGTCCAGGATTTTGCTCGCGAGTCGACCGGCCGAAACTCCCTGCCGGTGACGACCAGCGGAAACTCGGCGACCATCCGCTCCCCACCGCCGTCGGTCTTGGTCGCGTAGAACACCTCGATGCCCTCCGCCGTCGCATCCACCTTGTGCGGCATCGCCCACAGTCCGGTCCCGTACTGTTGGAACAGCAGGTTCTGATACCATTTGTTGCTCGGAATCGGCCGGCCGTCGTCGTGGACCAGATAGAGCCTCCGGTTTTCGACTTCTTGCACCAAGTCCGCGTTGCGTTTCTGGTCCATGACCAGTCCCGGCGGCGGAAACGAGGCATACGAGCCCTTGCCGACAGCGACCGGCTCCTGCGCGGAAACAGTGGCGATTCCACAAATTAAGACTGCCAATGCGAGAAACGGTGGGCTCTTCATGGCGCGGGCACTTCCTTGGTCGGAGGCAGAAGCGATGACACAGGCGATGCGTGGATGATAGCAGAACGCGGTGGACTTGGCAGGGTCCGGAAACGACCTGTTGATCCGGCGGAAGCTGGCGACATAGAATTTGCCTAACCCAGGTGCTTGAGAAAGGACCGAGACCATGAGAAGTCAACGAAAAACAAGCCGGCGCGAATTCTTGCGTGCCGGAAGTGCGGCCGCATTGTCGCTGCCGCTGTTCGTGCCGCGTCACGTGCTCGGACAGGCCGGCCAACCGGGCGCCAACGAGCAGATCGTGGTCGGCATCGTTGGAATGGGAGTCCGCGGCGACCAGTTGGTGCTGAACGTTCCGCAGTCCGGACGCGTCGCGGCAGTCTGCGATGCCGACGCCCGCAAGACGGCTGCGGTGACCCAGAAACACCAAGCCGACTGGAAGATCTACCAGGACTATCGCCAGATGGTCGAGCAGCGGGATCTGGACGCGGTCATCGTCACGGCCTGCGACCACCACCACGTGCTGGCGAGCATTCTGGCCTGCCAGGCGGGCAAAGACGTCTACTGCGAAAAGCCGCTGTCGTTGTACATCCGAGAAGGCCGCGAGCTGGTCCAGGCGGCACGCAAACACCAGCGCGTCGTGCAAACCGGCACCCAGCAGCGAACGATGGAGATGAACCGCTTCGCGTGCGAGTTCGTCCGCGACGGCGGCTTGGGCGAGATCCGCGCCGTCGAGTGCGTGAACTACGGCGGCCCGACCCCGTACCCGGCGGCGGGCTTGCCGGCCGAGCCGGTCCCCGACGGGGTCGACTGGGATCTGTGGCAGGGATTGTCGCCCGAACGCCCGTTCAACCGGCGGCTGTTTTCGCATTGGACCGACGGCGCGGGCGGCTGGTGGGGAAACTGGCGGGACTATTCCAACGGCCAACTGACGGGCATGGGCTCGCACGCCTACGACATGGTGCAGTACGCTCTGGGGATGGACCAGACGGGGCCGGTCGAACTGTGGCCGGTCGAAGACGGCCCCACGGCCCAACTCCGCTTCCGCTATGCCAACGGCCTGGAGGTGCGGTTGACGTTCCCGGACCGCGAGCCGCAGCGCGGACCGCGGTTGGGCGCCGTGTTCACCGGTTCCGAAGCCAAGATGGAGATCAATCGCAACAAGTTCAACACGAACCCGCCCGACTTCGTCAAGAATCCACCGGACCCGAAGTTAGCCGAGAAATGGGAGGGCGACGGCTGGGTTGCCAAGGGGCACGTCGAGAACTGGTTCGACTGCATCCGCTCGCGCGCGAAGCCCAACGCCGACGTCGAGATCGGACACCGCACCGCCTCGCTCTGCCAGTTGCTGGTGATCGTCCGCGAACTGGGCCGACGACTCAAGTGGGATCCAGCGAAGGAGATCTTCCCCGGCGACGACGAAGCCAACTCGCTGCTGGACCGCCCGCGGCGCAAGGGCTGGGAGTTGCCGTCCGCGTAATCGTCGCTTTGTTCCCCCCCAGAAAAGAATCGGCCCAGGCTGGCAGCCTGGGCTACGGTGACGCGGTGCCCCGGAGCGGGACGGGGCGGCGGCCGCCGTCGGCCAGATCGACGGCGACGTAGGTGACTTCGGCTTCGGTCAGATGAGCGACCTCGCCGCGGCGATCGGCTTCGACGTCGACTCGCATGGTGATCGAGGTCTTGCCGACGCGGACCAGCCGCGTCCAGAAGCTGACCATGTCGCCGACGAACACCGGGCGATGGAACTCGACACTGTCCATCGCCACCGTGACGATCGGCTGGTCGGGCCAGCCGGCTCGCCGGATCTCGTGCGTCGCACCAACGGCCCCGGCTTGGTCGATATAGCTGAGGACCACGCCGCCGAAAATCGTCCCGTGTGGGTTGGTGTCCCGCGGCATCATCACCACTTTGATGGCCAAATAACGGGCCTCGTTCGGTTTGCCTTCGGCGGGATCGGATGACATGGGAACTTCCTGCATGGTCAGGGTTGAACGTGACCGGGTGCGGCGGGAAACGCATCCCTAGTCTTTCGCTTGATCTTTCACCTAATCTACACCAAATGTCCTCCAACTGCCTCGGAGCGGAGGAGATTAGGTCAAAGATCAAGTGAAAGATTATGAAGAAGTTTGACCTCCAGCAAGGATGCCTAGGCCAGAATCTCTTTGACCGGGTGATGGTCTTCGACACCGGTCAAGCGGACGTCCAAGCCTTGGAACTTGACGGACAGACGGCGGTGATCGATCCCCAGGCAGTGCAGGATGGTGGCGTTCATGTCGTGGATATGCACGGGGTTCTCGGTGATATTGTAGCTGAAATCGTCCGTCTCGCCGTAGACGATTCCGGGCTTGATGCCTCCGCCCGCCATCCACACTGGGAAGCATCGCGGATGATGGTCGCGGCCGTAGTTCTCCCGAGTCAGGTTGCCTTGGCAGTAGATCGTCCGTCCGAACTCGCCGCCCCATACCACCAGGGTATCGTCCAGCAGGCCGCGTTGCTTCAAGTCCTGGACGAGCGCCCAGCAGGGCTGGTCGACGTCGCGGCACTGGTTCGGCAGATCGCCTGCGATGTTGGCGTGCTGGTCCCAGCCGCGATGGAAGATCTGAACGAACCGGACGTCACGTTCCGCCATGCGGCGAGCCAGCAGACAACTGGCCGCGAACGTTCCCGGTTTCGTCACATCGGGACCGTACATGTCTAGCACGTGCTGCGGTTCGTCCGCGATGTTGGCCAGCTCGGGGACCGAGGTCTGCATGCGGAAAGCCATTTCGTACTGGGCGATACGGGCCTGCGTCTCGGGATCTCCCAGCGTCTCGAAGGTCTGCTGGTTCAGGCGGCCCAGCGAATCGAGCATGCGGCGGCGCGTGCTTTCGGCCATCCCCGGCGGGTTGGAGAGGAACAGCACCGGATCGCCCTGGCTGCGCAAGGCAACGCCCTGGTGCTTGCTGGGCAAGAAGCCCGATCCCCAGAGACGGTTGTACAGCGCCTGCGCCTCTTTGCGGCCGGTCCATGTGGCCGTGATGACGACAAAGGCGGGCAGGTTCTGGTTCAACGTGCCCAGTCCGTAGCTGAGCCACGATCCCAGGCTGGCCCGTCCCGGCAACTGATGTCCGGTGCAGATGTACGTGATAGCCGGATCGTGGTTGATGGCCTCGGTATGCACCGTCTTGACGATCGCGATGTCGTCCACCATTTTCGCCGTGTGCGGCAAGAGTTCACTGACCCAGGTTCCGTTCTTGCCGTACTGCTGAAACTTGTACTTGGACGGCGCGATGGGAAAGCGCGACTGGCCCGACGTCATGGTGGTCAAACGTTGGCCTTGGCGGATCGAATCGGGCAGATCCTTGTCAAACAGTTCGTCCATCTGCGGTTTGTAGTCCAGCATATCCATCTGCGACGGACCGCCCGCCATGAACAGATAGATCGCTCGTTTCGCCTTGCCCGCGAAGTGCGGTAGGCCGCGCAATCCGCCGGTGGTTGCCGGAGCATCGCCTGCCCGGGCCACGTCGGGCGGCAGCAGCGAAGCGATGGCGGCGGCACCGAGTCCCAAACCGGCGCGGCCGAAAAAGTGACGTCGCGTGATGGCTTGTACGTATTCTTGCCGGGGGTCCATGAGTTTCACTCCGGAAGTCGAGGGTTCAGTTCTTGGTCAGCACTTCGTCCCAATTCAACAGCGTGTTGGCAACGACCGTCCACGCCGCCGATTGGACTGCGTCCAGGGTCTCGTCGGGCTTCGATTCGCCGACCGCGATCAGTTGCCGGGCCGCGTCGGGATCTTCCTGGAAAATCCGCAGGTTGTCTTCGTACAATGCGAGCAGTTCGGCCAACTCGGTCGACTTCGGCGGGCGAGCGGCGCAGATGCGGAACATGGCCGTCGCTTTCGCCTCCGGCGCGTCACCGCCGTCGCGGAGGATGCGTTGCCCGAGCGCCCGGGCGGCTTCGAAGTATTGCGGGTCGTTCAACAGCAGCAGCGCCTGCAGCGGCGTGTTGGTGCGTTCGCGGCGGACGGTACAGGCCTCGCGGGACGGCGCGTCGAAGGTGCTCATCTGCGGCGGCGGCGCCGTGCGCTTGATGAACGTGTACAGCGTGCGGCGATGAACCTTGTCCGGCCCTTCGTCTTTGACGAATCGCACTGTGTTCGATCCGCTGTAGCCGACGGCGAACCACAAGCCCAGTGGCTGCGGCGGCTTGACGCTCGGTCCGCCCATCTGGCGAACCAACAGTCCGCTGACCGCCAGCGCCTGGTCGCGCAGCATCTCGGCGTCTAGCCGGAACCGCGGCCCACGGGCCAGCAGCCGGTTCTCCGGGTCGCGGCGCACCAGTTCCGGCGTCGTCCGGGAGCTTTGGCGATAGGTCGCCGACATCACCATTTTCTTGATCAGCGCCTTCATGTCCCAGTCGCCTTCGCGGAAATCGACCGCCAGCCAGTCCAGCAGTTCCGGATGGCTGGGGACGTCGCCCTGCGAACCGAAATCGTCGGCCGACTTGACAATCCCGGTGCCGAACAACTGCGACCACAACCGGTTGACTTGGACGCGGGCCGTCAACGGATGCTCCGGCGCGACCAGCCATTGGGCCAGTCCCAGGCGGTCCAACGGCGCGCTTTGCGGCAGCGGCGGCAGTGCGGGCGGGGTCGCCCGCGGAACCTCGTGCAGCGGTTGATCGTACTCGCCGCGGTTCAGCACGTGGGCGGGCCGAGGCGCCTTGGCTTCGCGATAGATCAGCGTGATCGCCGCATTGCTTTCGATCTGGGTGATCTGTTTGGCCGCTTCGTCCGCCTGCTGATGCAGCGGCGCGAAGATCGATCGCGTGTTGACGTCCACTCGCTCGACAAAGTAGTCGCGAATCTGGCGGCGTTGCGCGTCGGTCAGCTTGTCGTCGTCGATCTGCGCCAACGGACGGAGTCCGTCGGGCAGGCTCGCGCCCTTGGCAGCCCGCTGATCCCGCCACCAAACGGCCAGCGAGTCGTACACGGGTTGTTGCTCGGCCGTGGTCATTATGCCGGCCTTGTCCCAATGAACCGTGCCGTCGAACTGCGTGAACGCCCAGCCGTTGATCTGGGCGCCCGCGTTCAATCCGACATCGGCCGCGGGCACCTCCAGCCTTACCCATTGCCCGGCTTCGGGCAGAGGCCCCATCGCGCGGCGGCTGGGCGTTTCCAGTTGACCCCACTCGATATGGTCGCCGCCCCAAAAAGCCCGATGCTCCCACGATCCGTCGTTGAACTGCATCATGATCTGTTTGGGCGGATTGGCCGGGTCCAGGTACACATAGGCGAACAGGCGATCCCCCTCGGCCACTCGCAACGGTTCGCTGGCCCCGGTGAAGTAGTGTTGGCTCAGGCCCTCGGCGGAGCGCTTCGAAGCTTTCTGGCCGCTGTACACGGGGCTGTCGACGAACTGCCAGCCGCCCTCGGCCCGCGCGCCGGCCGGTACCTGGTCCTCGATCCAAACGATCTCGCGCGGCGCCGAGACCGATGGCTCGGCGGGTTTTTCGGGCTCGACGTAATCGTAGCTCGCCACCCGGCTGCGGATCTCCGTCTGCAGTGCATCGATCTTCGCCCGCAGATCGGCGATCTGCGTCTTCTGCGCGTCGGTCAGCACCGAGGTCACCGGCGCCGGGTCTTTCCGGTTGCCGTCCATCGGGCTGCCATCGATGCTGTTGAAAAAGGCGAACAGCGAGTAGAAGTCGTTCATCGTGAACGGGTCGTACTTGTGATCGTGGCAGCGGGTACAGTCCAAGGTCATGCCCATGAACACCGTACCGGTCGTGACCACTCGATCCACCACGTTCCGCACGCGGACCTCTTCGACGATCGAGCCGCCTTCGTTGGTCGTCACGTGACAGCGGTTGAAGCCCGTCGCGATCAATTGGTCCAATGTGGCGTCCGGCAGCAGATCGCCGGCCAACTGCTCGATGACGAACCGGTCGTAAGGCAGGTTGGCATTGAACGCGTTGACAACCCAGTCCCGGTACGGCCACATCTCGCGGTAGTTGTCCAGGTGCAGCCCGTGCGTGTCGCCGTAGCGAGCCGCGTCCAGCCAGAACCGGGCCTGATGTTCGCCGTAGTGCGGCGATTGCTGCAACCGGTCCACCAACCGCTCGTAGGCGTCGGGCGCATCGTCGGCCAAGAAGGCGTCGACTTCCTCCGTGGTCGGCGGCAGCCCGGTCAAGTCGAACGTCACGCGGCGGATCAACGTCGTCTTGTCGGCCTCGGGCGCCGGTTTCAAGCCTTCCTGTTCCAGGCGACCGAGGACAAAGCGGTCGATCTCGTTCCGCGGCCAGGACGGCTCTTGCACTTCGGGCAGTGGCGGACGCACGGGCACAATCAACGACCAGTGCTCTTTCCAGTCCGCTCCCTGCTCGATCCACTTCCGGATCCTTTCGACTTCCTCCTCCGTCACCGGCTTGTTCGTTTCCGCCGGCGGCATACGCATGGATTCGTCGTCGGTGGTCAAACGCACGTAGACTTCGCTGGCCGCAGGATCGCCCGGCACGATGGGCCTCTGGCCCGAGTCGGCCTCGCCAGTCGCGCTGTCCCGCTGATCCAAGCGGAAACCGCCCTCGCGCGACTCGGCGGCCGGGCCGTGGCAAGCGTAGCACTTATCCGAAAGAAGCGGGCGGATCTGGCGGTTGAAGTCGACTGGCTTTTCCTCAGCCTCGGCGACCGGAAAACGGCCCGTCAGAGCCAACAAGCCGACGATCGCCACGCGCGGCAAAAACCGACAACGCCCCATGAATGTCTCCTTGCTTGTCAAGCATCCCAGGATCTTGGAACGGATAGAGGATATCCGATCAATCAGCATTCATAAATATGATTGACGGAAAGATGGTCGCCTAGAATCCTTATTCCGGGGGATACCTAAGGACGACCAATGTTTCCGCATTCCGCGTGGTCGAATTCGTGAGAGTTCGGATGGATCTTTCACGAGGCGGCGCCGTTGTCGCGACGTGCGTGGCAGAAAGCCTCGACGATCAATTCCGCGGCGGCTTGGTCGGAGAGCCGGTCGGTATTGATGATCAAGTCGTATTCCGACGGGCGTTCGATATCGTGGTGGAAGTGACGGCGGCAGAACTCGCGGCGGTTCTTGTCCAGTTCATCGACTCGGCTGGCCGCCTCGGCGTGACTGATTCCCTGGAGACTCATCAACGCCTCGATTCGCTTCGCTTTCGGCTTGATGACGCGCACGGCAATGCCACTGTTGCGCGGCAGGGCGAACTGAGCTCCGCGCCCGACAAAGACCACGTTGCCGTGCAGCGCGGCCAGGAAGATGATCCGTTCCAAATGGTACACGAAGCTGTCGTGGCTGATGATGCGGGCATCCAGGAACGAGCCCAGCACGTCGTAGAACCAATTCGCCTTGGTCTCGTCGACGATCTCCAACATGTCCCGCGGCATGTTGTAACGTTCGGCCATGAATTCGAGCAGTTCCTTGTCCAGGACGTCCCAGCCCAACTGCTGCCCAACGATGCGGGCGATGGTCAAACCGCCTGCTCCGGCCTCGCGGGAGATCGAGATGTACGGCCCGGTCTGCGCGGGCCGCTTGACGTCCTTGGCCTTCTCCATGTGTTCGAGCAGCTCCTGAGACAAGAGCCAACGCTCCATCCGCCGCTTGGCGGCAGCGACCATTTCCGTCGACTGAGGCGATTCTGGACTAGCCATGTGCCGGCTCCGCGCTGCAAAGCTGTGAAGGCTGGTGGGACAGGATCTGCATCCATCCGTTGTGATACCCCAACCTTCGCCTTCTGTCCAGTCGGGCGTGCATTGCGGCGGAATCGGAGTAAACTGATTGTGGAGAGCACCGAAGGAGTCGCCACCATGTCCATCGACGCCGAACCGACGTATGAGCACACACAGCGCGGGCCGCTCTTTCTGATCCTGCTGGCTGCCGTGATCGGCGTCCTGGCAGTCGCTTGGATATTGCGGGCCGAGCCCGGAGCGGTTGTCGCCATGCTGATTCTGGCGGGGATTCTGCTGCTGGTGTGCTTGATGTTCAAGCATCTGACGGTCCGGGACGAGGGCGACCGTCTAGCCGTGCGCTATGGGCCGCTGCCGATTTTCCGGCGGCGCATCCCCTACGCAGAGATCGCGGCAGCCGATCCGGACCGGACCTCTTGGATCGACGGCTGGGGAATCCACTGGGTACCCGGCCGCGGCTACACATACAACTTATGGGGTTTCGATTGCGTGCGACTGGTTGTCCGCGACCGGGTGATTCGGATCGGAACCGACGACGTCGAGAACTTGGTCGCGTTCCTCCGCAACAGAATCCGCGAAAGGGATTGAACATGCTGGAGACTGCCGAATTAGGTCGCAAGGTCGGGAAACAGGAATACAAAGAGCAGGTGCCGTTGCTGCGCACCGAGTTGCTGCTGGTTCAGAACCAGTTGCGCAACTCGGCGGAATTCTCGGCGATTGTGATCGTGGCCGGAAGCGACGCGGCCGGCAAAGGCCGCACGGTCAACGTTCTGCACGAATGGCTGGACCCCCGCTATCTGCAGACGCACGCCTTCGACCAGCCGACCGAAGAGGAATCGGAACGCCCGCTGGCGTGGCGCTATTGGCGCGTGCTGCCGCCCAAGGGCCGGATCAGCGTGTTCCTCGGCTCGTGGTACACCGAAGTCATCTCGGCGCGGTTGCGGGGGGAGCTTGACGAAGCCGAGTTCAAGCAGGCGCTGGCGCATTTGAACAACTTCGAGCGTCAATTGACCGACGACGGGACCTTGCTGCTGAAGTATTGGTTTCACATTCCGAGAAAGATCCAGAAGAAGCGGCTGAAGAAATACGCATCCGATCCGAACCAAGCTTGGCGGGTCACCGATCAGGACCGGCGGAACCTGCGGCACTACGACGAACTGCTGCCGATCTGCGACCAACTGCTGCGCGAGACCAACGCGCCGCATTCGCCTTGGTTTCTGGTCGAAGGAAGCGATCGCCGCTACCGCGAGCTGACCGTCGGGCGACATTTGGCCGACGCGATCCGCAACCGCCTGGGAGTGCAACCGGCCTGTCCTGCCCCGCCCGTAGTCCCCGCCAGTCTGTCGGCGATCGATCCGGAGCAGCCCACGGTGCTCAGTTCGCTGGATCTGACCCAGCACCTGACTCGCGAGCAGTACAAGAGCGAATTGGAGGAACTGCAAGCACGGCTCAATTGGCTCAGCCGCGAAGCGCACCGCAAACACGTGTCGACGGTGCTGGTCTTCGAGGGTGCGGACGCCGCGGGCAAAGGCGGCGCCATCCGCCGCGTGACCGCCGCGCTGGACGCCCGCCGTTACGAAGTCATCCCAATCGCGGCGCCCAACGACGAAGAGCGGGCTCGCCATTATCTGTGGCGATTCTGGCGGCGACTGCCCCGCGCCGGGAACTGGACGTTCTTCGACCGCAGTTGGTACGGCCGCGTGTTGGTCGAACGCGTCGAGGGATTCGCGCAGGAAGCCGAATGGCGCCGCGCCTACGAGGAGATCCGGGACTTCGAGGAGCTGTTGTGCGAGCGCGGCATCGTGCTGGTCAAGTTCTGGCTGCAGATCGACCGCGACGAGCAGGCAAAGCGGTTCGCCGAGCGCGAGAAAGTTCCCTACAAACAATACAAGATCACGGAGGAGGACTACCGCAACCGCGGGAAGTGGGACCAGTACGAAGCGGCCGTCAACGACATGGTCGAGCAGACGAGCGGCCTGCAAACGCCCTGGACCCTGGTCGAAGCCAACAACAAGCACTTCGCCCGCATCAAAGTGCTCCGCACCATCTGCGACCGCCTGCAAGACGCCGTGGAACGCAAGAAGTAGGCCTCGTTCGATGGTTCACTGCATTCCTGGACATCGCGGTGCTCAGGTGGCACGGGTGAACTGCCGGACCGTGGTCGATTCCTACTACGAGGAGACTCGCCATGAGACCGCGGACTGTTCGTTGCCAATCGTCCTGGACCGGGAACCGAATTCGCGCCAAGCGTCAGGACACGCGAACGCTGCGGATCGAACGTCTGGAAGACCGTTGGCTGCTGGCTGGCGAGTGCCTGGCGACGGGACCGGTCGTCGCGGCGCTGACGACGTGCCGGAATTGGGTGACCTACGCACCGTCCCAGCCGTACAACCCCAACCAGGGCCAACAGCCGACGGAAGCGCAGATCCGAACCGACCTTCAGCAACTGTACGATGAAGGCTTCCGGGGCTTGGTGACCTACACGCTGGACGGTCCGTTGGCCCGGGCGCCGCGGATCGCGAAAGAGATTGGGTTCACCCAAGTCGTCGCCGGCTTGTTCTGGTACGACTCGGCCCAGCTCGAACGCGAGTGGGCGGCGATCGGCAGCGTGAACTCGTACGCGGACGCCTACGTGGTCGGCAACGAAGGGCTGGGGTACGGCGGACAGGCGGTGCGATACACGGCGACCGACCTCGTGGCCCAGATGAACTCGTTACGGACCCGCACCGGCAAGCCGGTGACGACGACCGAGACGTTTCTCAATTACCAAACCTATCCCGGCATCATCGCGGCGGGCGACTGGGTATTTCCCAATTTGCAGCCGTGGTTCAACGGATCGCTCGACCCGGGCGACGTTGGCGGCATGGTGCAAGCGGTGGTCGGGGAAGTCGCCGCGCTGCAGACCTTGGCGGGAAATCAAGTCGTAGTGGTCAAGGAATCCTGGTGGCCCACCGCGGGTCCGGCTGGCGCCAGCGAGAACAACCAGGTCGAGTATTTCCGCCAGTTGGCCGAGCAGCCGGTCTTCTTCGTCTGGGGCGAAACGTACGATCAGCCGTGGAAGAGCGAGGACTCGCCGTTCGGCTCGCTGGGACCGAACTGGGGCCTGCACGCTGCGGACCGGACACCCAAGGCGATCATCGCCGAGTTGCGCGACATCTACACAAAAGCGTACTTCCCAACGCGCGACCTGCTGCCCGGGGCGATCGCGTTCCTACATCAGATGACGCTGGCCAACGGTCTGCCGCAAAACGAAGCCACTGCCAGCGAACTCGCGTTGCTGAGCGATACCGTCAATTCGATCCCGGCCAACAACCGGTTTTTCAATCCGGCTCAAGTTGGCTTCTGGCTGACAACCAGCGTACTGTCCCATGCGATCGGACGGCAAGACGTAGCGTTCACGGCGGGGATGACGGATACGGACTTGGTGACCGAGCTGACCGCGACGCTTCAATCGTTGGAGGTGATCTCCAACACAGCGAGTTCGGTCTATCGCAGTCCGCCCGGCCAGACACCGGCGGGCATCGCGTTCTTTCAGAACTACGATTCGGTAACTGGGCAGCCGCGAGCTGGAGCAGTGGACCGGCAAGTGCCGTTCATCGACAACGGCTACCTGGCCGTCGGGTTGCTGGCCACCGGCCGCTACCTGCGTCGCGCGGCGAGCCAAGGCGATGTCGGCCCGCGAGCCGAGTTTCTGGATCTGGCAAACCGAGCCGAGGCGCTCGCGAAGCGGATCCAGTTCGCGTTTTGGTTCGACGCGGAGACCAAGCGGTTCCATTTAGGCGGCACCAACGATCCACTGGCGGGCGGCGTGGTCGATCGCCTGACCAGCGAGTCGCGGTTGGTGCCGGTGCTGGCCTTGGCGCTCGGCCAGATTTCCCGCAGCGATTTCGACGCCGCCATGCGGCTGCTGGTGCGCGAGAGCCGATCGGGTTCGCGCATTGCCGGTTCGCCGGGCTTGGAGCGGCTTCCGGTGTTCGGCACGGCGCTGGAGCTGTTCGTCCCGACGATTTTTCTGTCCAGCGAGCGCGAGACGCTGTTCGGCCAGAGCACGCTGGCCCAGGCGGTGTTCGCGGCGGTGGACACCGCACAATCGCTCGGCCTTCCCGCCGCCGGCGCGATGGGGATCGCCAACGGCGGAACGCCGCCGGACGGGGCGGACGCGAAGTACCTGAACTTCGGCTTGTCCCCGGCGGAACTGGCGGGCGACGCCAACAACCCGCGCGACCAGCACGTCCTGGTTCCCCCGGCTGCGGCGATCATGGCGGGAACGATGAGCAAGTTGCCGAACCCGCATCTACAGGCGGCGGGCGAGACCGCCGCGCGCAACGCGACCGAAGCGATTGACCAGTTGCGTGCCGCCGGTCAATTCGACGCGACGTACGGCGCGCCGAACTACTTGGATTTCGGCAGTCAGATGGTCAACGCGGTCGACCCGGTGCGAGGGTTCCTGGAAATCGCTCAACTGGCTGCGGCCTTGCTGAACAACGAACTCGGCGGCGACTATCTGGAATCGTTGCTACGGTACGACATCGGTTGGCGGATGGCGCTGGACGCCTACCGCCAGGCGCTGAACGTGCGGGAATTGGAGTTTTCCGCCAGCGGAGCGGGCACGCCCATCATCCGCTCGAACGCCAGTGGCGGTTCCAATTTGACCGCGCCGGCAGAAACGGACGGCGGCGTGTGGCATCTGCAATCGATCGGCGATTCGGTCACGTACCACGTGGGCATCGGGCTGCCGGGGATCTACCGCGCGCGAGTGCGCTACAGCAATCACGACAGCGGGTCGCTCGACGATCTGCAAATCGCGCTGAACGGGCAGACGGTCGCCACGTTCACGACCATCAACACCCAGGACTGGAACCAGTTCAGCGAGACGGAGTCGTTGCCGCTGGGCGAACTGCTGCCCGGCACTTATCAAGTGACGATCACGCTGACGTCCACCGACGGTCACGGCGTCGATTTGGATACCCTGGCACTGGCTTGGTCGCCCCGCAACTGGCACAACCACCGCTTGGCCTACGATGTGAACGACGATACCTATGCCACTCCGATCGACGTGTTGATCATCATCACGGAACTGAACGCCAACGACACCCGGCAACTTGCGGTGCCGCCGCCCAGCAACACGGCGATTCCGTTCTACGACGTCAACGGCGACGGCTACATCTCGCCCCTCGACGCCTTGCTGGTCGTCAACGTCCTGAACCAGACTCCCGCCGCTACCGCGGAAGGCGAAGCCGTGGAAATGGCGATGGCCGTCGCGACGGGGAGCGTCGGGCTGTCCGTGATGCTGGATCGGCAGGATGCGTCGGCAGGCTTGCCGACTTCCGCGTCTGCGTCGGCCCCCGGGCCGATCGCAACCGAGGTGGACGAAGTCATGACGGCGATCGCTTCGCCAGCTTGGACGTCGCCAGACGATCGCGACGAGTTGGTCTTCCATGATCGGGACGAACTGCCCGCGATCGAGGAACTCGAGTTCCCGCAATTGGCCGTCGGCATTTCTTTGCCCTAGACGGGCGATCCCCATTTCCACTTGAACTCGGCGGCTTGGCTTGCCAAACGGTCCGATCGTGTTCACAATGCGACATACCGAGGCAAGACAGCGTCCGTTTCTTCCGGAGTTTGTGGGATGATTGTTCGTTTTCTCTTGTTGCTGAGTCTTCTCCTGGCGGCGCGCACTGCGGCGGCGAGTCAGCCGCTGCCCTGGCCGGATCGGAACGGGCCGACGTTTGACGGCCGCGCGGCGGACGCGGACGGCCGGGATGTACCGATCGAGTGGGACGAGTCGACGGGCCGCAACATCGCTTGGAGGGTTCCGGTCGATGCCCGCGGGCACTCGACGCCCGTGATCGGACTGGGCCGCATCTGGTTCACCGCAGCGACCGAAGACGGCACGCGGCAGTTTGTGTACTGTCTGGACGCCGAAACGGGCGAGGTGCTGCACCACAAGCTGCAGTTCGAGAACGCGGATCCCGAACCGCTGGGCAACACGTTCAATACTTACGCCTCGCCGACTTGCGTGCTGGAAGCGGATGCCGTCTACGTCCACTTCGGAACGTACGGAACGGCGCGGCTAGATCCCGCGACCGCCGAGACCGTCTGGCAGCGCCGCGACATCCACTGCCGCCACTTCCGCGGCCCCGGATCGTCTCCGGTGCTGTTCGGCGACCTGCTGATCCTGACCTTCGACGGCATCGATCAACAGTTTCTCACCGCGCTCGACAAGCGGACGGGCAAGACGGTCTGGCGAACCGACCGCTCCACCGACTTCAAGGACTTGGACATGGACGGCAATCCACGTCTGGAGGGCGATTACCGCAAGGCCTACGGGACTCCCGGACTGGCGGAAGTGGACGGCCGCGTTCAAGTGGTCTCGGTGGGGGCCCGCGCTGCGTTCGGTTACGACGCCTTGTCGGGCGAGGAGATCTGGACGGTCGAGCACGAAGACTACAACGCCGCGATCCGGCCGTTGTTCCTGCCGTCGCTGACGATTCTGAACACGGGTTCCCGCGGTTCGAACCAAATGGGCGTGCGATTGGATGCGACCACGCGCGGCAACGTGACCGGCACGCACGTGGTCTGGCAGCGGACTCGCGGAAACCCGCATCTGCCGACGCCGGCGCTGGTCGATGGCCGCTTGTACGGAGCCGCCAATCCGGGCGTGCTGTACTGTCTGGACGCGCGCACGGGCGACGAACTGTTCAGCGAACGATTGCGAGGCCCCTACACCGCGTCGCCCGTTTACGCCGACGGCCGGATCTACTTCTGCAACGAAGACGGCGAAGTGTCGGTGATCCGGGCGTCGGACCAATTCGAATTGCTGGCCAAGAACAAGCTGACGGGTCAATTTCGCGCTTCGCCGGCGATCGCCGGTGGCGCGCTGTACTTGCGCAGCTTCGACCATCTCGTCAAGATCGCCGCCCCGCGGCCGCGATCCGAGTAACGGCCGCCGCAACTCGCAGTCGTCCACTCCCACGCGACGAGTTCACAGTTCCCAGCCGTTGCGGTACTCGCTGCGCAACAGGGCGTCGGCGGCGGGCGAGTTGGTGATCCGCGTGGCGACCGGATCGAAGTCCAATGTCTCTTCCGACTGCGTGGCAACGTTGCCGAGCATCAGGAACTCGTTCAACGCCGACGCATAGTCGAAATTGGCCCAGGCCGGTTTTCCGCCTCGGCAGGCCAGCAGCCAGTCCTGTTCGTGCCCGCGGGAGTTCTCTACCTGCTGCGGCCGGCTGCGGTCGACGTCCGGGAACTGCGCGGCGGGAATCAGCCGGAACGTGGCGTTGTGCCCGGTCGAGTGGATCGTCCCCTTGGCGCCGACGATCGCGGCGCCGGCGAATTTGAGGGCCTCGGCCGCTTCGGGATCGCCGGGGATTCCCGAATCGGTGATCAGAGCGCCGATCGTCTCCTGCGTCTGCGGTGCGGGGCCGTTGTGCCAGTGGAACACAATCGGCGGAAACTCTGCGCGAGCGGGAATCTCCCACCGAACGACTTCCCAGCGAGGGAAGGACAGTCGGTTGACGCCCGAGGTGCGAGCCGAAATGCGGAGTGGCCTGCGAGCTTCTCCTTCTGCCGGATTCAGCCACAGTTCGTAGACTTTCAACGCCATGAAGGCCAGATTGGCCGTGTGCGAACCCCAGTTGCCCAATTGGCACGTGCCGAAGTCGCGCCACTGGTTGCGCCGCATCCAGTCGGGGTGATAGGGCCGATCGGCAGCAGGTCCCAGCCACAGGTCCCAGGCGAGCGATTCAGGTACGGGCACCTGGCCCGCGGGAGGCTGCTGGCGGTCCGCCCCGCCCCCCGTGTTCCAGATGTGGACTTCGCGGATCTCGCCGATCGTCCCGTTGCGGATCAATTCCAGCGCGCGGCGGAACGGGCCGGTCGCAGTGCCTTGGTTGCCCATCGACGTGGCGACCCGGTGCTCCCGGGCCAACTCGCGAAGCGCCCGCGATTCGTGGACGGTTCGCGTCAGCGGCTTTTCCACGAACACATGCTTGCCCGCCCGGATTGCGGCAGCCGCAGCGACGGCGTGCGTGTGATCGGGGGTGGCGATCACCACGGCATCCAAGCCGTTGCCCAGACGGTCGAGCATGACGCGGAAGTCCTGGTACTGCTGCGGCGGTTGCTCGGTCAATCGGCGATAGCTCTCGGCCGCCCGCCGCTCCCAGTCGTTCGGCGACTCGGCATACTTCCTGGCCCCGTGGTTCCACCGCTGCATGGCCTCGACCATCTTCTCTGCGTCGACGTCGCACAGCGCGACGACGTTTTCCATGCGCGGCAGCGTTTCGACAAACCAAGTGCCACGTCCGCCGCATCCGACCAAGCCCAGGTTCAGTCTCTCGTTCGCCTGGTAGCCGCGAGCCGACTCGCTGTTGCGCAGGATCAGAAGACCGGCACCGGACGCTGTCAGAAATTCACGACGGTTCAGAAATGCGTTCATGGCAAATCTCCTGTCCTCGACCGCAAGTAAGAAAACACACCGCATCCCGCCGCGGCCCGTCTGGCAGAACCATTACAGCAGAATCATGACCGAGCAGAATCATGACCGAGCAGAATCGTTGCAACGGTTCCCACATTCTGACACCATGTTTCTGCTGGGTCCACTCCGAATTGACCGGCGGCCGGCCGTCACGTCGTTCGCCCCACTTCCGTTGCAGCCGCGGGCCGGGTTACGATAACGGATAATTCGCGACGCCGTGTGCGGCAACCAGTGATGGCACCGGGTTCGCGACGGCGCAACGCACCAACCAGGACACGATCTCCGATGACAATTGCCCCCGAAAGTCTTCGATTCGCTTCGGCGTTGTCCACGACTCCTGATCCGCGACGCGCGGCAGTGGAGGTGTGCCAGCAGGCGGTTGCCGAACTGGGCTGCCCGCCCGATTTGGCGGTGCTGTTCCTGTCGGCCGACGCGGCCGATGTCGCGGCGGAGATTACTTCGACGGTCTGCGACCGGCTGGGCACCGGCCGGTTGATCGGATGCACGGGCGAGTCGATCGTCGGCCGCGGCCGGGAGGTCGAGGGCCAGACGGCGGCCTCGCTGTGGCTCGCCAAATTGCCGAACGTCGACGTACAGCCGATCCACTTGACATTCCGCAACACGCCCGAAGGACCTTCGATCCTGGGCTGGCCGGATTCTCTGATCGATGGTTGGCCGGCCGCGCCGTGTTTGTTGCTGTTGGGCGACCCGTTCAGCTTCCCGGCCGACTATCTGTTGGAACAGACGAACGACCAGCATCCCGACGCGGTGGTGATCGGGGGGATGGCCAGCGGAGCTTCTGTCCCGCGCGAGAACCGCTTGCTGTTGGGGCGGACGGCATACGACGAAGGCGCCGTGGCGTTCCTGATCTCCGGTCCGGTTCACGTCCGGTCGGTCGTGTCGCAAGGTTGCCGTCCGATCGGACGGCCTTTCGTGATCACCAAGGCCGAACGCAACGTGGTGCTGCAACTGGGCGGCAAGCCGGCCTTGAGCCAGTTGGAAGCGGTCTTTGCCGAGCTGCCGACCCGCGACCAGGAGTTGGTCAACCGCGGGCTTCACCTGGGACGCGTCGTCAGCGAGTACCTCGACCGCTTCGAGCAGGGCGACTTCCTGGTCCGCAACGTGATCGGCGTCGATCCCGAAAGCGGCGCGATCGCCGTCGGCGATTACATGCGCACGGGCCAGACGGTCCAGTTCCACGTCCGCGACTGGCAGACGGCGGACGCCGAGTTGCGGCAACTGCTGACCGCGGCGGCAAGTGGCGCGCGGGCGCCGGACGCGGGTCCGGACAGCCAGACCGAGTCGGCCCGGGCAGCTCGCTCTCTCGGTGCGCTGATGTTCACCTGCAACGGGCGGGGGACGCGGCTGTTTCCCGAACCGCACCATGACGCGATCGCCGTCCGGGACGCCTTGGGCGACATTCCGCTGGCCGGTTTCTTCGCGGCGGGAGAACTCGGCCCGGTCGGCGGCAAGAGTTTCCAGCACGGCTTCACGGCCAGCATCGCCTTGTTCGAACCCTCCTCCAGCAAGTAGCAGGACAACATGCCAGGCAGAATCTCCGTCGTCCTGTCCCAAGCCCCCGCGGCGGGCGCCGATGCGCGGCAGTTGGAGGAAGACTTGATCGCCGAGCTGATGTTCCAGCGAGGTGTCGATGTCAGCGTCGTGCCGCACCTGACTCAACTGAACGACGGGACCACGGGCCTGTTGTGCCTGCAAGGAATCAAAGGCGATCTGGTCGTGCTCACTTGGCTGGAGCCCGAGCACGCGCGCCGCTTGCTGGACCAACGCGGCATCCGCGGGCGCCCGTGGCAGGCTCAGCCCCCGCAAGACGTCGGATTGTCCCGGACGGCGGCCATCGCGGCGGCGCCGCGATTCGACCGCAGGCTGCACGTCCTGCAGTTGGACGCCTCGACGCCGACCGCCCAAACCGTGCAGGAGATCCAGCGATTGCGCGAGGACACCGGGCCGCCGCTGTTTCCGCTAGGCGGCCTGCCGGTGCTCACGGCGCTGCCGCAGGAAGCAAATCGCTCGGTCGCGCCGACCGCGATGAGCGCCGCCGCGGCAGCCGAAGCCGCGGGCGCTCGTTTCGAGTCCGCCGCCGATCCGCCGACCGCTCTCCCCGCCGGGACCGACGAACTGGATCACTTGTTGAATCAACTGGACGCTCTCGATCTGTGAACCGCCACCCATCTGATTTGCGAGAATGACCATGGACACCAAATCGTTGATTCCCCGCAACTGGGAAGTCCCCGAAGTGTTTCGGCGCCGCCTTGGAAACAAGGTCGGACGCCAACGTCTGATGTCCGCCGACGGCCACCTGCTGTTGGTCCTGCACGCGCCGCCGCAGCCGAACGAACTCGAACGCCAGGGCCGTTTCATCTGGCGCCGGCCGGACGGCACCTGGACGTCCAGCGACCTGGGCGGCGGGCCGCAAGCGGTCAACAAACACCTGGACCAATACGCCGACCTGGTTCAGAAGCGCGACGAGCAGGAAGAGAACGCCGCCAGCGTCGAGGATTACTTCCAAGTGCTCGAAGCCCTGTCGCCGTTGATGCGGGCCGCCCGGCACCAGCACCTGGTGTTCCAGGAGGCCCGCAAGGAGTGCCCGGAGGACCGCGAGATCATCAACTACCGCGACCGCGCGTACGAGATCGAGCGCAGCGCCGAACTGCTGTACGCCGAGACGAAGCACTCGATGGATTTCGCCGTGGCCAAGCGGGCCGAGGAACAGGCCGAATCGAGCCGCCGCATGGCGGTCGCGGCCCACCGGCTGAATCTGCTGGCTGCCTTCTTCTTCCCCATCGCCACGCTCAGCAGTGTTTTCGCCACCACGCTCCGTCACGGTCTGGAAACCTATCTGCCCCCATGGCCATTGCTGGCGATGGTCGCCACCGGTCTGCTGGCAGGTTGCATCCTGACCAGCTTCGTGGCCAAGTCGAAGAGGTAGCGGACCAGCGCGTCGTTGCGTCAGTAACATTCGACGAACATAGCCGGATGTCTGCCACGAGGGCTGTGCGTACAATTTCACCAGTCTGGATGTAACTGAGGCAACGAAATGACCACGCGAGTAGAACGTCGAAGCGGTCAGGAAAGCACGCCACTCGATCGATCCGTCCTGTCGGACATCGTGCGGCGGGTCGCCGAGGTCGCGAAACCCGAGCGGATCGTGATGTTTGGGTCGGCCGCCCGCGGCACGATGGGAGCAAACAGCGACGTGGATCTGTTGGTCATCAAGAGCGGCCGCTTCCAGCGCGGACGTCTGGTTGATGCCATCTACCGGAACCTGCGCGGAGCGGGAGCACCGGTCGACCTGATTGTCGTGACCCCCGAGGAAGTCGAGCAGTACGGCGACGACCCGTGTCTGGTCATTGCTCCCGCCTTGAAGGAAGGAGTGGTGGTCTATGGCTCGTAAACGTCTGCCACCGAACGACCCGCGCGAGTGGCTCAATCGGGCCAGAAGCAACTTGACCCGCGCGGCGAGTCCGCTGCCCGGCGCCTACCTGGAGGACTTCTGCTTCGATGCGCAACAGGCAGCGGAGAAAGCGATCAAGGCAGTGTTCATGGCCAACGGACTTGCATTCCCGTAAACGCATGATTTGGGACGTCTGCTCACCTTGCTTGCTCAAGCGACGATTTCCGTGCCGAAATATGTTCAAGAGGCGGACCAACTGACTCGGTTCGCTGTCGACACGCGTTATCCCGGCCTTTCCGGCCCGGTGTCAAAACGCGAACATCGCCGAGCTTTGCGGATCGCTGGCGGCATTTTGCGCTGGGCGACGCGGCAGGTTGAGAGGCTATGCCCGCCTTGAGAGAGAAACTTCGATGGCCGAATGGAACAACGACGAACAGCTCTTCGCTTTGATCCGCAGCGAACTGTATACGCCCGTCGTCGGCGACGTCCTGGACAGCCACGGGCGATATCATCAATTCTTGCCGCCGGCGATCCGGCCGCTTGACGCGCGCATGGTTGTGGTCGGCTTCGCGATGCCGGTCTTGCAGATCCAGGTCTTCGGGCCGCAGAAACGCCCGTTTGGCCGGTTGACCGAAGCGCTCGACGCGCTGCGACCGGGCGAGGTGTATGTGGCCACGGGTGGGGCGCTGAACTGCGCGAGCTGGGGCGAGATCATGACGGCCGCGGCCAAAGCCCGAGGCGCCGCGGGCGCCGTGGTCAACGGCTATCACCGCGACACCCCGCAGGTGCTCGAACAGGATTTCCCCGCCTTCAGCCGCGGCGGCTACGCGCAGGATTCGGGCGCCCGCATGCAGGTGGTCGATTTTCGCTGTCCCGTCGAAATCGGCCAAGTGTCGATCCAACCGGGCGATTTGGTGTTCGGGGATATCGACGGCGTGTTGATCGTGCCGGCGGACCTGGTCGACGCGGTGATCACCGGCGCCCTCGAAAAGTCGCGAGCCGAGAAATCCGTCCGCCGCGACATCGAACAGGGGCTCTCGGCCACCGATGCCTTCAACAAATACGGCATCCTGTGAAGACACGTCGCAAGACGCTCGAGCCTCGCGCGAGAGCCGTCACAGGCGGTCGCGGTGCTGTTCCCGGAACGTCTCCAGGCGTCGTTTGGTGGTTTCGCCGACGGCCTGCTTTGACAAGTGTTCGCTGGCGCGGCGGGCGATGAAGAAGTTGTCGTGGTCCAGCAGACCGGCAACATAGGTTTCGGCCTTCTCCGAGCAGAAGCCCTTCGCGTCCAGCAACCGCAACGTCAGGTGGACCTGAAAATAGGGCAGCTCGCTCAGGATCGCGCTCAGCCCCTCCAGCGTTTCGGCGGGCAACTCGGGCTGGGCGGCAAAGTAATCCAAAACCATCGGGCTGTAGCTGGTGCTCATGCTGCAAAAAGCTTCGATCAACCGGCCGTGCAGTTGCCGTTTGTCGAGCACCGACCGATCGAGCAGTTCGAGCGACAACGCGACGTGTTCCCGGTCGCCGTGCAGCAAGACATGGAACATCTCGTCGACCAGCAATTCACGGGCCGGGGGGTGCTTCTGCAGGTAACGCAGCGCGAAGTCCACATCGCGGCGATCCTCGGACCGCAGCAGATAGCGCAGGTAATCCGAAGTGACTCGCGGTTCGGTCAACGCCTGGAGCTTGGGAACGATTTCGCCGTTGGCCCAGTGCCACATGGTCCACGTGGTGTAGGCCGCGTCCTCGACGACCGAGTCCTTGACGGTCTGCGGCGTCGCACCCGACAAGCCATCGATCTCCGGGTTCTGGGCCTCGATCACCGGCTTGACCAACGCCTCCAACGGTTGGCCGCCGAGAATCGAATCGCGGTCCATCAGAATCCGGTCCAGCTTGGCGTAGTCCTCCGGCGTGAAAGGCACGTGTTGTTTTCGCGTCAGCGGCAAATCCGGTGGGCACTCGAGCCGCTGGTAGTAGCCCAACGCGTTCCAGTGCATCGTGACCCGCACCATCCGGCACTGTTCGTCGATGCAGACGTGCGTCTGGAACGACAGGGCGTATCCCGCGGGGAAGCCATTCTCGTCGTCCGAGGCGACAATCTCGTAGACCCGCGGCGGCTCACCAGGCGCGACCGGATCGGACAATTCGACCCGATAAACCGCTGATTTTTCCACGGCGTGGACAGCGATCGTCCCGACCGTTGCGAAGGCGAGCAAGATCCCCGGGAGCATGCAGGCAGAGGAAGCAAATTTCATGGTCTGGGAAACCCGGATTTCAGACGGTGGGTGAGCGACAGTGGCGTGTCGCGACTGCCCTATCATACTCGTCGATCGCACTTCATCAACCCTGCCAGTGTTGGCTCGACCGCACTACACCGAGACGGAATTCGACGTATAATGGCGGCGTGCGAAGAACGAGAAGCGAACCTTGCCCGTGTTTCCTGAGGATTTTCGGTGACTTTGCCAACGACCGTCTTAGATCTACCGGTGCTCGACCGCCGCGCTACCGAGGACACACTGTTTCGACTGCCGCGTTGGCTCAAACGCAAAGTACCCAAGGGGAACGCGAACCACTTCACCGCAGGACTTCTGGATCAACTGGGGCTGGAGACGGTTTGCGACAATGCCAAATGTCCCAACCGGATGGAGTGCTACTCGCAGAAGACGGCCACGTTCATGATTCTGGGCAACGTCTGCACTCGCAGTTGCGGGTTCTGTGCGGTGTCCCGTGGGCGTCCCGAACCGCTGGACGACGGCGAGCCGGAACGAGTCGCTGAGGCGGCCCAGCGACTCGGGTTGCGGCATGTCGTGATCACCTCGGTGACCCGCGACGACTTGCCCGACGGCGGCGCGGACCATTTCTATCGATGCGTGCTGGCGGTGCGGGAACGGACGGGCGCGACGATCGAGGTATTGACGCCGGACTTCATCCACCGCCGCGACGCATTGGACCGTGTGGTCGAATCGAGGCCGGAAGTGTTCAATCACAACACCGAGACGGTGCCGCGGCTTTATCGCCGCGTCCGCGGGCCTCAGTCGGATTACCGCTGGACGCTGGAACTGTTGCAGCGAGTGAAACAGTTGGATCCGCAGATCAAGACCAAGAGCGGACTCATGCTGGGCTTGGGCGAGACCGAGGACGAGATCCTGGACACCCTGGCCGATCTGCGGGACCGCGGTGTCGACTACCTGACCCTGGGGCAGTATCTGCAGCCCGACACGCAGCGTTTCCTGCCGGTGGTTCGCTATGTGAGCCCCGAGGAATTCGACCGCCTGGGCGAAGCCGCGCGTCAGATGGGTTTTCGGAAAGTCGCCAGCGGCCCCTTTGTCCGCAGCAGCTACCACGCCCGCGACATGGCCCAACCGGAATAGGCCAAGAGGCCCGTGGCCTCCCGCTTCTTCATTTCTGGACCAGTTTCAGCCGCAGCAGATCGAGGGCCAGTTTGACCGAGCGATGCTTGAGCAAATCGGGATGGCCCGCGAACGAGGTCGTCTTGGTCGTGGTTCCGTCGGGACCGGCCAAGGCCAGATGCAGTTCGCCCGGCGGGCCGCCGCCCGCATCGCTGGCGGGAAACGGACCGACAGCCAAGGCCCAACGGCTGCAAAACTGGCGGCAGCATTGTTCGGCAAGTTGCGACACGGCCGCGGCAGTGTTCTCCGGGTCGGGCAGAATCCAGCCGCCGCGGAAGACACGGCGCGACGGATCGGCTTCGCTCAGCCAGTGGGCCATCAGCCCCCCGGAGCCGAATTCGACGGTCGCCAACGTCTGACCGCGAGCCGACAGCAACCTTACCACCGCGTCCTGCAATTCGTCCTCGTCTTCGCCGAAAATCAACTCGCCCAGGCACTGGCGAATCGTAGCTTCGGTCGGCTTGATCATCTGCTGACAGGCATCTGGCGTCGGCCCTGTCGCCGTGATCCGCAGCGTGATGGTGGCCCGGCTGACGGTGATCCCGACCCGCGGCTCGCGCCCGCGGCGGATCAGATCGGGTAGCATCGCTTCCAGGTCGCTTTCGCCGACCCCGAAACACTTGATGCAGCGGTTGCGGATGCAGCGACACTGGCCGCCCAGCATGGCCAGGATGGCAGGCTCGACGGTTTGACGCCACATCTCTTGCATCTCGGCCGGAACGCCGGGCAGGGCAAAGACGCGCGCCGGCGACTGGTCCGGCCGCGCGATTTGCATGTCGATGCCCGGTGCGCTGCCGTGCGCGTTGGGGATGGGGCTGCTGCCGCGAGGAAACATCGCTTGCACCCGGTTCCGCTCGGGCATCTCGCGGCGGCGCCGCGCAAACAGGTTGCGGATGTGTTCCAGCGACTGCGGGTCCAGCACCAGATCCACGCCGACGCAGGCGGCCAGCGCTTCGCGAGTCAAATCGTCGGCCGTCGGTCCCAGCCCGCCGGTACACACGACGATTTCGGCGCGGGCGGCGGCTTCGCGCAGCACGCGTACATTGGCCTCCAGGTCGTCGCCGACGGTCGTGTGGAACATCACGGGTACGCCGAGTTCTTCGAGGCGCTGGCTGAGCCACTGGCTATTGGTGTTCAGCCGCTGGCCGCTGGTCAATTCATCGCCGATCGCAATCACTTCCGCCTGCATCCGAATCGGGCTCCAAGGAGTTCTGGTTTTCGATTACAATAAGCGACCGCCAGATGTGAGACAAGCAAGGGAGAGCAGAAATGGTATCCAGCGAGACAAAATCTGTTATCGATCGTGCCAAGCAGATTTACGCCAACCAACTGCAACTGGATCTGGAATCTCGGCACGTGGATCGGTTCGTTGCAATCGAGCCAGAATCCGGAGAATATTTCCTGGGCGATACGTTCGACGAAGCGGTGAAGTCGGCGCGTGCGAAGTATCCGTCCCGCCTATCACACACGATCAAAATCGGTCATCGCGCGGCGTTTCACATCGGAGGGTGCCACCGTGAATGGATTCGTTGACGACAGGTTGCGAGCATTGCTGCCAATTCCTGTGTCTGGGTCACGCAACGGTCATCGAATGAACATCATCGCGTGGATCGACACGGCGTTCAACGGAGGATTGGTCATACCACGAAACCAAGTTGCCGACTTGGGACTGGTGAAGGAGTCGTCAGCAGAGGCAATCCTTGCAGACGGGAGCGCTGTCGAACTGGAGACGTTTGCCTGTTTTCTCGATTGGTTCGGCAGTTCTTACGAGATGCAGATCATTGCCAACGATGGAGTGTATCCGCTTCTCGGAACCATGCTGCTTGATGGCCGTCGTTTGGACATTGATTACAAGATGAGAACCGTGGAAATCACGTGAACATCATGGCCTCGTTGCAGGAGGGTACGGTGAAAGCGAAACTCGTCCTCAATGTGATCGTCAAGACGGTGCTGCCGCTGGTGCTGGGATTGGGAGTGATGGTCCTGATCATCGCCTGGATGGCGGGGATGTTCGACCAGAAGATTCAGCCGGGCGCCACGGTGCGCGTCGAACGAAAACTGACGCCGGATCTGACCGGCCAACTCAGCACGGTCTACGAAGTGGAGAAGGAGTATTTCGCCGAGGCCGTCGGCACTCTGCGGGCAGCGACGCGGACGGAGATCGCCCCGCGCATCTTGGCGCCGATCGACGAAATCCGCGTCAAGGCGGGAGACTTGGTGAAACAGGGGGAACTGCTGATCCGCCTGGATCCGCGCGATCTGCGGTCTCGGCTGGATCAGTTGCAGTCCGCCCTGGAAGCGGCGCGGGTCGCAATGGCCCAGGCCGAGAGCGATCTGCAGCGGGACATGAAACTGTACGAGAAGAAGATCCTGCCCGCCAATCAGTTCGAACAGAGCAAGACCGCGGTGAATCTGGCCAAGTCCAGAGTCCAGCAGGCCGAGCAGGCGGTGTCCGGCGCCGAAGTGAACCTGTCCTACACGACGATCGAGGCGGCCCAGGACGGCATGATCGTCGATCGTTTGGCCGAGCCTGGCGACATCGCTCAGCCCGGCGTGCCGATCCTGGTGCTGTACGATCCGCGGTCCTTGCGGCTGGAAGCGCCCGTGATGGAGAACCTGGCCGTCAAGCTGAAAGTCGGTGACACGTTGACCGTCCATATCGACGCGCTGAACCGGGATGTGACCGCGCGGGTCGACGAGATCGTGCCTCAGGCGGAAGCGGCCAGCCGGTCGTTTCTGGTCAAAGTCGCCTTGACCGATGCCGAGGGGCTGTACGAAGGCATGTTCGGGCGGTTGCGAATTCCCAGCGGCGTGCGCCGTCACTTGTGTTTGAACACGGCGGCGATCCAGCATCTGGGCCAATTGCAGTTCGTCGACGCGGTGGCAGCGGACGGAGTAACGCTCGAGCGACGGTTTATCACGACCGGCCGGTTCGGCGGACCCGGCCATGTCGAAGTGCTCAGCGGCTTGGAGGCGGGCAACCGCGTCGTGTTGCACCAGTAGAAGCTGGGATGGAGCGGCCATGAACCAATTGGACGAGAAGACACCGTTTTTGACTCGCATGGTCGAGTTGTTTCTCCGGGGCGACGTGGCCATCCTGGTCACGCTGCTCTCGCTGGCCTTGGGCTTGGCCGCCCTGTGGTTGACGCCTCGCGAAGAGGAACCGCAGATCGTCGTGCCTCTGGCCGACGTGATGATCTCGGCCCCTGGACTGTCGGCCGAAGACGTCGAGCGGAAGGTGACCACGCGCATCGAGAAACTGCTCTATCAGATCGACGGCGTCGAATACGTGTATTCCATGTCGCGGGCCGGCCAGGCCGTGGTGACCGTCCGCTTTTTCGTCGGCCAGGACCGCGAGGATTCGCTGGTCAAACTGTACAACAAGATCCAATCCAACGTCGACCAGATTCCGCCGTCGGTCAGCGCCTGGGTCGTCAAACCGATCGAGGTGGACGACGTGCCGATCGTGAACGTCACGCTGTGGTCCAGCCGTCCGGATCGGTACGACGATTTCCACTTGCACCGGATCGCGGCCGAACTGCAGAACGAATTGCAGACGATCCGCGACACCAACCGCGTCTGGGTGACCGGCGGGCGGCAGCGGCGGGTCCGCGTCGAGTTGGATCCGGTGCGATTGGCTGCCCGGCAAACGTCGGCGCTGCAAGTCGCCGGGGCACTGCGGGCCAGCAACGTGGAAATGCGTGCCGGCGCGTTCGATCAGCAGAACCGGGAAGTGCTGGTGGATGCCGGCACGTTCGTCGCCGACCCGCGCGAACTGGAGGATCTTGTGGTCAACCTGTTCGACAATCGGCCGGTCTACCTGCGCGACGTGGCGACGGTCCTGGACGGCCCCGAGGAGTTGGAAAGCTACACGTGGCTGGGCTTCGGACCGGCGGCGCAGAATCCAGCCGGCGCAAAGGATGGCTCGCCGGTGGCCCAGGCCCGCCTCGAACCCCCGCCGGAAACCGGTCAGTTGTTTCCCGCCGTCCACATCGCGGTGGCCAAACGCAAGGGCAGCAATGCCGTATGGGTTGCCGAAGCGGTCGAGCGGAAGATGCACGAGCTGGCTCGGACGCATCTGCCGACGGGCGTCTTTTTCCGCATCACGCGAGACTACGGCGAAACGGCGAATCACAAGGTCAACGAACTGGTCGAAAGTCTGGTCATCGCGGTGGTGACGGTGATCGCGCTGATCGGACTGATGATCGGCTGGCGCGAGGCACTGGTCGTGGCTCTGGCGATCCCGGTCTGCTACAGCCTGACCATGTTCGTCAATCTGATGGTGGGCTACACGATCAACCGGGTCACGTTGTTCGCCTTGATCCTCTCGCTGGGCCTGTTGGTCGACGATCCGATCACCGATGTCGAAAACATCGCCCGCTACTTCGCGATGCGCATCCTTCCGCCGCGGCAGGCGTTGCTGCGCGCGATCCAGGAAGTCCGTCCGGTGCTGATCATGTCCACGCTGGCCATCATCGCCAGCTTTCTGCCGTTGATGTTCATTACGGGGATGATGGGACCGTACATGGCGCCGATGGCCTTGAACGTCCCGCTCACGGTCACGTTCTCCACGTTGGTCACCTTTATTCTCACTCCGTGGCTGGCCTTGGTGGCGCTCCGGAACCTCCACGATTCGTCCACCGGTCAGGAAGAGCCGTTTGATCTGACCAAGCGGCCGCTGTACCGCATCTGCCGGACGCTGCTGGGGCCGGTGCTGGACCGCACTTGGCTGTCGCTCTCCTCGCTCGGTCTGGTCGGACTGCTGTTTGCCGCCGCCGTCACCTTGCCGGCGCTGCGAGTCGTCCCTCTGAAGATGCTGCCGTACGACAACAAGAACGAGTTCCAGGTGGTGATCGACATGCCCGAGGGGGCCACGTTGCAGGAGACTCAGACGGCGGCGATGCGACTGGGCGACTATCTGGCCGGTGTGCCCGAGGTGGTCGATTATCAGATTTACGTCGGGCTGGCGTCGCCGATGGACTTCAACGGCATGGTGCGGCATTACTTCCTGCGCACCGGGTCGAACGTGGCCGACATCCGCATCAACCTAGCGCCGAAGAAACAGCGTGCCCAACAGTCGCACACAATCCTGCTGCGGATCCGCAACGACCTGGTGACGTTGGCGGCCGAAGCCGGCGCGCGGGTCAAGCTGGTCGAAGTTCCGCCCGGGCCGCCGGTGCTGGCCACGATCACGGCGGAGGTATACGGTCCGGACGGCGGGCCGTACCAAGGCATCATCCAGGCGGCGCGGCGAGTCGAGGCGCGGCTGGCCCACGAACCCGGCGTGGTCGACGTCGATACCAGCGCCGAGGCCGAACGGCAGCGGTTGGTGTTCGTGACCGACAAGCCCAAGGCGGCGCTGTCGGGCGTTTCGACCCAGGCGATCAGCGAAACGCTGCAACTGGCGCTGGGGGGGATGCGCGCCACCGTGCTGCAACTGCCCAGCGAAGTGGAGCCTTTGTGGATCGAGCTGCGTCTGCCGCGGTCGATCCGCTCGTCCGCCGCCGACCTGGAGGACATCTACGTCGTCGGCGAGCAAGGCCAACTGGTCCAGTTGGGGGCACTCGGCGAGTTTGTCGAAAGCACCGAACCGTCGGTAATCTTCCGCAAGAACTTGCGGCGAGTGGTCTTCGTCTACGGCGAAGTCGCGGGACGGCCGCCGGCCGATGCCATCCTGGATATGCAGTTCGATCAGCAACCCGACGGCAGCGACCCACAGCCCGCGGCGACGATCCGGCCGCTGGCCGAGCGCACGTGGTTCTCGCCCGGCGGACGCGACCCGTGGGCGGTGCCCGTCGGCTACTCGGTGGTCTGGACGGGCGAAGGCGAATGGAAGATCACGCTGGACGTGTTCCGCGATTTGGGGATCGCCTTCGGCGCCGCGCTGCTGCTGATCTTCGTGCTGCTGATGTTCCAGACCGGCTCGCGCATGCTGCCGCTGGTGATCATGCTGGCGATCCCCTTGACCATGATCGGCATCATGCCCGGCTTCTGGCTCTTGAACGTCCTGGTCAACGTTCCTGCGGGCGGCTATCCCGATCCGATGTTCTTCACGGCGACGGCCATGATCGGCATGATCGCGCTGGCCGGGATCGTCGTCCGCAACTCGTCGGTACTGATCGAGTTCATCCAGATGGCCGTGCGCGAAGGCACGCCGCTGCGCGAAGCGGTGATCCAGAGCGTCGCAGTCCGCTCGCGCCCGATCTTGGCCACCGCAGGCACGACGCTGCTGGGCAACTGGGTGATCACGCTCGACCCGATCTTCTCCGGCCTCGCCTGGGCCATTATGTTCGGCATCCTCACGTCGACCGTCTTCACCCTGGTCGTCATCCCCATCGTCTACTGGCTGCTCTACCGCGGCCGCGAATGAGTCGGGGCCATTCCACGTCTTCCGCTGCGAGTGCAAGAAAGCGGCTTGCTCCTTTTCCATTTCCGCCGAGCAGACGCCGTCGCGATCAACGAATCATGCCCCACCGTCTGCTTCAGCGCCCGGTTCAGCCCTCAGAATTTTGCCCATCGCCTTGCCCTTCGCCAGTTCATCCACCAACTTATCCAGATACCGAATCTCCCGCATCGTCGGCTCTTCAATATCTTCCACCCGGACGCCGCAGACGACTCCTTTGATCAAGCGGCGCGACGGGTTGAGCCCCGGCGCTTCCTGGAAGAAAGTCTCAAAATCCACCTGTTTCTTCAACTGAGTTTCCAACTGTTTCTGGCTGTAGCCAGTCAACCAGCGGATGATCGAATCGACCTCCGACTTTGTCCGCCCCTTTTTTTCTGCCTTGGCGACGTAAAGGGGGTAAACACTCGCGAAACTCATCGTGAAAATCCGGTGTTTCTCTTGCATGCGATTTCCTTCGACGAACGGTGGCCGTAACCGAACCATCGCCAGAACACGATGACTTCGAATCTCGCGCGATCGGCGGGTCCGCGTTGACCGCACTGATCGCCGCCCGAATGTTGATCTCTTTCGGACGGAAGTACCATCAAACGCTGATTCGAGGACCGCCGCAGTTTAGTCTTTGTCGACGTAACCGCGACCTGGTTCACTCAATTTATCCAGTAATGTTTGGGCGTCCTGGAGTGCTCGTTCTCGCCGTGGAAGGAACACATGCTTGACCCAATCCTTGTGTGGTGGCAAGGTCTTGCCGTCCCTTTGCTTGACAGCAAACAATGGTCGAAACCCATGCCAGTGTGCATGTGCTCCGCTTTTCAGGTACTCACGCCCTTTGGCAATCGCTTCTTCGAGACGTCTGATTCGATCAGCAATGGCCTTTGTCTTTGAGTTCATTGGCATCACGCGAGCCTTCTGACTTCGGTCATCAATCGCGATATAACCGATGAAGGTCTAGCGACGAACGACCGCGTTGACTAGGCCGCGACGAGTCAACGCCACCATTTTCCAAGACCAGATCGCGGCTCTGGTCCGACGCTTAGTTCGGGGATTCGCGCGCACTCCGTAGTTCGACGTTGGGGTTGTGCGGGGCGACAAACACGACCTGCTCTCGCTCGTACCGTCTGCCGCCATCCATCACTGCCCCAGCCGAGAAACTGACATTGTGTCCTGCACACGGAACGCCGTTTATCGAACCCTTGGCTGGCCCAGGCAGCTTTCGGATCGTCAACCAAGCATCCCGGACTTGCGGACGGACAAGGCCGGCCTTTTGCGCCTGGTCAGCAAACTTAGCCACCGCGGATCGGACCGCCGTTTCGAGCGGAGCGTCGGACGCATCGCTGGTTGGCGTTAGTAGCTCAATCCGCAACTCTGCCAGTTCTGTGACAATGAACCCGAAGAGCCAGTAGCCATCGTACTCGGTGTACCGACTCGTATATGTGTCGAGGAAATTCCCCAGCACACCGCGGATCGCCCTTCGAGTCACCATTGTCTCTTCCCCGAACTTGCGATTGCCCAGAACGGACTATCCCGGATACCGCACCCTGACAATTGGCCGACCGGGGCGGCGGGCTATCCGGCCTGCCGCTGCTTGATGATTATCACTTGAATCCCTTGACGGTCAAGCAGTTGAATCGGAAACGAATCGGCGCCACTCAGCGGAATGGCCGACTTGGAGATTGACTCTTGGCGGGATAGGCCGATCGGCCTGTTACATCGTTCCGAGTTCCCGTCGGGGCGGGTGCGGCACAAAGCCGAAGGATCCGGCCAAGGAGCGTTCTACGCCACGGCGGAGCTTGTCTCCGTCGAGCAGTGTTCAGAACCAGAGACGCATGCAAGCGAAGCGATCGCTCACGCCACCAAGCTGCTTGCCGGCGTGGAGCGATGTTCCACGCACCACGGCACGATTCGCCTTGTCTCGCCCCGAGCGACCAGCAGCCGATGTGCAGTTCGTCTTGCCTACTCTTGGCTGCCTCTTGACAGCACGATTTGCAAGCAGGACACTTGTAACGCCCGGTCACCAATCGAGAAAAATGCTCGATGTTCTGCTATCCAAGGGACGCTTCTTGCTCTTTCTCTTGACCCGGGCGGGAGTGGCTTTGATGTCGAAAACTCTTCTGAAGTTGTTGCTTGTCGCCGCCGTTGGGCTCGCCGCGGCGTTCGTCGCGTTTGCTTACTGGCGATCGCTGCCGCTGCCCTTGCCGGACGGCATCGCCTCGGGCAACGGCAGGATCGAGGCCAGACTGGTCGACGTCGCTGCCAAGGAGTCGCTCCGCGTCAAAGAGATCCTTGTTGACGAAGGCGATCTCGTCGAGCCGGGCCAAGTGGTGGCTCGTTTGGACACCAACACCCTGGAGGCAGAACTGGCCGAGGCCAATGCAAACGTTGCCAGCACGATGGAGCGCGAGGCAGTCACCAATGCGAGCATCGTCAGGCGAAAGAGCGAGATGGATCTCGCTTCGATCGAACTGGAACGCGCCCGCAAGCTTTTGGAGCGAGCCGCCGTTTCGCGAGAAGAGTATGACCAGCGAACGACGCACCTCGAGGTGACAAAGGCCGAACTCGCGGAAGAGCAAGCCAAGTTGCGAACCGTCGAGCAGGAAGTCAAAGCCGCCCAAGCCTCCGTGGCGACGATCCAGACCCGCATCGACGACGCGACGCTCAAGTCACCCGTCCGCGGAAGAGTTCTCTATCGCCTGACGGAAGTGGGCGAGGTCCTGGCGCCAGGCGGAAAGGCGCTGACGTTGGTCAATCTGGAAGACGTCTATATGGAGATTTTCCTTCCCTCCGAACAGGCCGCGAAGGTCAGGATCGGTGGGGACGCGCGGGTTACGGTGGACCATGCCCCGGGCCGTGCCGCGGCCGGATACGTCAGCTTCGTGTCCCCGGAAGCGCAGTTCACTCCCAAGCAGGTCGAGACGCGCAGCGAACGCGACAAACTGATGTTCCGCGTCAAGATTCAAGTGCCCGAAGAGCTGGTCCATTCGTACATCGAACGCATCAAAACGGGCGTCCGAGGCGTCGGGTATGTCAAACTGGATGAGTCCGCCGTGTGGCCAGACTGGCTTCAAGACCTCCTCGCGCCGTTGGCGAAGCCGGAAGGCGTCGAGCCGTCCCCGCCAGAGGAGTCGGCGGCGAGGGATTCGCCAAGTCCCGTGGCCGAGCAGGATCTCAGCGAAGCAGACGCGACGACCCGGCCCGAAGACGAATAGACACCCATGCAAACCTCGGTATCTCCGGAGTCTTCACCGTCCGTCGTCAACCCGCCGGTGGTGTCCGTCCAGGATGTCACTCACCGCTATGGGAAGACCGTCGCGATCGATCATGCGTTCGTCGACATCCCCGCGGGCCGCATGGTCGGAATCGTGGGTCCCGACGGCGTCGGCAAGTCAACCTTAATGGCCCTGATCGCCGGGGCGAAGAGGATGCAGCAGGGCAAGTTGACGGTCTTGGGCGGGGATATCCAGGACGCCCAGCATCGGGCTGCCGTGTGTCCCAAGATCGCCTATATGCCGCAAGGACTGGGGAAGAACCTTTACAATGAGCTGAGCGTTTACGCCAATGTCGACTTCATGGCCCGGCTTTTCGGGCTGTCCGCGGCGGATCGCAAAGCACGGGTCGAGGGGCTGCTCAACGCCACCGGCCTTGCTCCTTTCCCGACTCGCCCTGCCGGCAAGCTCTCGGGGGGGATGAAGCAGAAAGTGAGCCTTTGCGGTGCGCTGGTCCACGAACCGGACCTGCTGATCCTGGACGAGCCCACCACGGGTGTCGATCCGCTCTCCCGTCGCCAGTTCTGGAAGCTGATCGAGGAGATTCGCGCGGGCGCTCCGGCGATGAGCGTCGTGATTTCCACCGCGTACATGGACGAGGCGGAGCGGTGGGACTGGATCATCGCGATGGACGCCGGGCGCGTGCTGGCCACTGGCACCCCAACCGACTTGATGCAGCGAACCGGAACCGAAGACTTGGAAAGTTGCTTCATCGCTCTTCTACCGGAGAGCAGACGCCGCGGCCATACGAAGATCGTCATCCCGCCGCGCAGGCCCGAGAAGCTTGACATCGCCATCGAGGCCGTCAATCTCACTCGCCGCTTTGGCCACTTCACGGCGGTCGACCACATCAGTCTGACCATCGAACGCGGCGAGATCTTCGGCTTCCTCGGCTCTAACGGCTGCGGCAAGTCCACCACCATGAAGATGTTGACGGGACTGCTGCCCGCCAGCGAAGGAACCGCGACTCTTTTCGGACGCTCGATGGAGGCCGGTGGCCTTGAGGTCCGCAAGCACCTGGGCTACATGACCCAGGCGTTTTCCCTCTATGGTGAACTGACCGTGCGGCAGAACTTGGTACTGGATGCTCGTCTGTACCATATTCCGCCCGACAAAGCGAGAAAACGCATCGAGGAATTGGTGGACAAGTTCGGGCTCGGCCCCTACCTCGACGCGCTGGCCGGGGACTTGCCGATGGGACTGCGTCAGCGGCTTTCGCTCGCCGTCGCGGTCCTCCACGAGCCGGAAGTGCTGATTCTCGACGAGCCGACGTCGGGAGTTGATCCGGTCGCCCGAGACAGCTTCTGGGAACTGCTGATCGATCTCTCGCGGACGCAGGGCGTGACGATTTTCATCACGACCCATTTCATGAACGAGGGGATGCGTTGTGACCGGATCTCGTTGATGAACGCCGGCAAGGTGCTGGCGTGCGACGCGCCGCAGAAGCTGATCGAGGCTCGCAACGCCTCCAATCTCGAGGAAGCGTTCATCGGCTACATGGAGGACGCAACCGATGGGGCCAGGCAAACCCAGGGCAGTGGGCGAGTCGACTCGGGCGCCGTACGCGCGACGGGACTGGCGTCTGGCTCCGCGGTTCCGGCTCGAGGCAACCTGAGTTGGTTTGACACCAAACGGATGATGGCGTACTCGCACAACGAAACGATGCAGATCGTACGCGATCCGGTGCGATTGGCGTTCGCCTTTATTGGTTCCGCCTTGCTGATGCTGGTTTTCGGTTTCGGCATCACGATGGACGTCGAGGACATCCGCTTCTCCACACTCGATCTCGATCAGTCGCCGGAGAGCCGCGCCTACCTGGAACAATTCGCCAGCGTTCCGCGCTACTTCGCCCGAACGCCGCCTGTCCGGAGCGACCAGGAAGCTCTGCAACGACTGCAGTCGGACGACATCTCGCTGGTCCTGGAGATCCCTCCCAACTTCGGCAGGGATCTTCGGAGGGACTCGGGGCCGGAGGTGTTGGCGAGCGTTGACGGAGCCAACACGTTCCGCGGCGAGACGATCGCACAATATGCGCGAGGCGTCCACAAACAAATGTTGCAGGATCCGGCGAACGGCCTCGGCGCAAAACCAGCCCGGTATACGGCGGATATTGAAGAACGGTACATGTACAACCCGACGTTCGAGAGCATCTACGCGATCGTACCCGGAATTCCCGCCCTGCTGTTGATTCTGATCCCAGCAATCCTGATGGCGGTCAGCGTCGTGCGCGAAAAGGAATTGGGCTCGATCATCAATTTCTACGTCACGCCGACGGCAAGACTGGAGTACCTGCTGGGAAAACAACTTCCGTACGTCGTCATCGGAATGCTGAATTACTTCACGCTGGTGGCCATGGCGGTGGTGGTTTTCGGCGTCCCAGTCAAGGGAAGCTTCCTGATGTTGACGGTTTGTACGCTGTTGTATGTCACGGCCACCACGGGCATCGGCTTGGTCATCTCGACGTTCACCACCAGCCAAGTTGCCGCCGTCTTTATCACCGCCATCCTGACCATCGTGCCGAGTATTCAATTCTCCGGGTTCCTACAACCGGTCTCGACGCTCGAGGGACAGGCGAGAATTATCGGCTTGGTTTGGCCCACATCGTACTACATGCACTCCAGTGTCGGCGCGTATACCAAAGGCCTTGACCCCAACCTGATGGCGCTGGACTTGATCTTCCTGGCTTGTTGTATTCCGGTCCTCTGGGCGGTAAGCGCGATCGGTCTGAAGAAACAGGAGAAGTAGCTGTGGCATCCCTCCAGAACATCTTCTGGCTCGGACTGAAAGAACTGCGCAGCCTGTCGAGCGACTTCGTGATGGTGCTGTTTGTGGTGTATGCGTTCACGGGGGCCGTTTATATCCAGGCGACAGGAACGTCGAACCAGGTCAACAATGCCTCGATCGCCTTTGTGGATGAAGACGGATCGGCCTTGTCCAAAGAACTCATCAATGCCTTCTATCCGCCCTATTTTCAGTTACCAGAGACGATCTCGGCACCGGAGGTCGAGGATGCCATGGACGAAGGGCGGTTCATGTTCGTCGTTGTTATCCCCTTCCTGTTTGAAGAGGAACTGCGCGCCGGGCGCCGGCCCGAGATTCAACTGAACATCGATGCAACCGCGATGCAGCAGGCTGGGATTGGCGCCAATTATATCAAGAACATCGTCAACGATCGCATCCGGGAATTTCTCTCTCGTACCGACGAATCGGCACGTGAACCGGTGACCCTAGTCGTTCGCAAGCTGTTCAATCCCAACGGCGAGTCCTCCTGGTTCATGGGGATCGTGGCCATCATCAATCAAGTGACGATGCTGGCGATCATCCTGACGGGCGCCGCGGTGATTCGGGAACGCGAGCACGGGACGCTGGAGCACCTGCTGGTGATGCCCCTGACAGCGCTGGAGATCGCCCTGGCCAAGGTTTGGGCCAACGGACTGGTGATTCTTGTGGCGACGGCGCTGTCACTATTTCTGATCGTGGAGTTGGCACTGCAGGTGCCGTTCGCCGGGTCGCGTCTGCTGTGGTTCGGTGGCGTCCTGCTGTACCTGTTCTTCACGACGGCACTGGGCATTTTTCTGGGAACCATCGCGCGGTCGATGGCGCAGTTTTCGCTGTTGATCATCCTGGTGGTCGTCGTGATGCAGCTTCTTTCGGGCGGCTCGACGCCGGTCGAGAGCCAGCCAGAATGGCTGCAGTGGTTGACCTTCTTTCTGCCGTCTCGGCATTTTGTCAGCTTTTCGCAGGCGATCATCTACCGAGGCGGCGGCTTTCAGGCGGTCTGGTCCCATTACCTGATGGTGGCCGGAATCGGCCTTGCCTTTTTCGCGTACAGCCTCGTCCTCTTCCGAAGGTCCATTGCGGTGACCAAGTAGCCAAGGAGCCGGCCTACCTGCCTCCACCCGCGGCGATATGGGTCCGCTGCGGCCTGATTGACGGCCACCCGTCCGCACAGGAGCCGGAATCGGTAGCCATCCGGCCCGACGTTGCCAGTGCGCACCAACGGAAGGAAATTCATCACTCGTCGCGTAGCGATGGGCGATGAAACGCCATTGAACTGGGCCGCGTAGCGCGGTCCCGCTGGGCGGAACCAGCCCGCAGAAATGGAAAACTCCGCTCGGCCAATCGAGTCATCTTCCGCCTACGCCTCGGTGGCATCTGTCAGATGGAACGACACGTGCTTGCCCACGGCTGCTGCGTACCGAGTGAGCGTATCAACCGTGAAGTTCGCCCGCTCGCCGCGTTCCAGCTTGGACAGGGCGGAACGATCAATCCCCGTCATACGCTGGACGTCGCCCAAACTCAGACCTTGAGCCTCGCGGACCCTTCGCAACTCGGCAAACACCTCAACGGCGTCGTGGAGTTCACGCAATCGAGCCTTCGCTCGACGGCGCAATTCCGGCAATTCGTCCGCCACCAACTCACGGATCTTCCGGTACTTGGCGGCCTCCTCCTCGGTGAGGTAGCGGTCTCGTACGTGTTGCCTGATTTCGTTGCCCATATCAATCTTCCAGGTCATAAGCGGTCACGGGGGTACACCGTGTACTCGTCAATTTCGTCGTAGACCACGAGGATCGTCCGTCCCGCACTGGTCGCCCCAATCGCGACCGGACGTCCACTTGACCAACTTTCCTCGCGGGTCTCCGGTCGGGCCAAGACCTCCACGACCTACTCTTTCGTGATACCGTGCTCGGCAATATGCTTGACATGGTCGTCCGGATCGTCGTCCAGATCCCAGATCCAATGAAGGAACATGCCAGGCCCTCGACTCTGGCCATAAATTGCCCCGTGCAGCTAATAATGTCAACAAGAAGACGGCTTCAGCAGCGCAAGTCCGGGCGACCAACGGAAGGCGAAATTCGCCGTTCCGGGAGTAACGACACGGGTCACGCGGGCGGCGCGAATCACCCAACCATCATCAACCGACGAGACGGCCGCCTCGCGTGGACCCGTTTGTTATCCGGCAATATCGTTTATGGCAGAGGATTCGCAACTTCTACGTCATTGGGCTCGCCGCACAACGCAATCAGTTGGCTGCGAGTTAATGGCAGCGAATAGTAAGGTCCATCTTCGTTGTTAGCGATTGCTACGTCAGAGTCATTCAATTCGGCGGCAATTAACGTTCCGTTGTCAAACACCAACTGGCAGTTCATCTGTTCACGCTTGCTGCCGTACTTTACGAACGTGTGATCATCATATTTGCTGGGGTCAACTCGCGACCAGAAACGACCCGCAAATTGCTCAGTAATCTCCTCAAGCAGAATGGGTTGCTCGTTTTGAATCCGAATGTACAGGGCGGCAATCGAAGTGCGACGATTGGGATAGTCCGCCAATACGTCTTCTAGCGGACCAAAACGCCGCATCGTCGTTCCGGTCACCAGTGAGCCATATGAGTTGCGACCAATCTTCGTTAGATGCATGTCAGAATATACTGCATATTGAAACGGGCGCTTGTATGTCAATCCAGAGAGCATTAGCCAAACGTAACAGACGCAAATGGCCACACAGACTGAACTGGCCAGAAGTGCGTTAATTATCGGCGACCACGTTTTCGTTTGAGGCTGTGAAGCGTCCATTTTGAACCTGCCGGTTCGGCTAACTTGTGATTGCCCAGAACGGCCTATCGGGGGAACGTGAGCCTGGTAATGGGCCGACCGGCGCGGCGGGGTATCCGGCCTGCCGCTACTCGAGGATTATCGCTTGAATTCCTTGACCGTCAAGCAGTTGAATCGGAAACGAATCGGTGCCGCCCAGCGGAATGGCCGAATTAGAGATTGACTCTTGGCGGGATAGGCCGATCGGCCTGTTACATCGTTCGGAGTTCTCGTCGGGGCGGGTGCAGCACAAAGCCGAAGGATCCGGCCCACGGAGCGTTCTACGCCACGGTGGAGCTTGTCTTCGTCGAGCAGTGTTCAAAACCAGAAACGCGTCCGAGCGGATCGATCGCTCACGCTACCGCTTGTCTTCCGCCCGATCGCGTGCTTCGGTGCGCGCCTGATTACGTCTGGATCGGTTCGGTTGAGCGGCCACGCAGGTACGCCCGCAAAGCGTCGTTGACCGCCGCCTCATCCGCAAACGCATCTGCGACGTCATCAGCCAACCGCACTACCCGCAGTCGCTCGCGATACCGCGCGGCATACTTGCCCCGCACTACGCCGCACATCGAGCGAAAGTCGTACTCCGGGCGCAGTTCGTCGTCAACCGATTCGGTGTCGTCAGGGGAAGTTGCCATCTTCGTAGTCCTTTCGCTCGCGTCGGCTCGCCTTGCGGGCACTGATGATCCGCACCTCTTCGCCACGATCGGTGTGCGAGACGAGCAGCAATCGACCGGCGGCCGACAAACCCATCGTGATGTAGCGGTCTTCATCGTCTGAGTGATCAGGGTCAAACCCCGTGAGCGACAGCGGGTCGGCCAGGACGGTCATCGCCTCGGCGAATGACACGCCGTGTTTCCGCTCGTTGGCTTCCGCCTTCGCGTCATCCCACTCGACGTCCATCGTCGCCCCCGCAGTTCAGTCGCCTTGGAACATCTTCGCGCGTTTACGCACGGCTGTCAACCACACGCGGCTGCGGCCCGTCCGTAGCAGGCGGCTTTAGGCAGCCCGCAGGAAATGGTCTACCAGTGGGTCGGCCCTTCCGTGCCGACCCGCGACGGCCCATCGTACACGTCGCGTTGGCATCCCGATTTCTGTAGGCACCTAAGCGGCCTGCGCGTGCAAACGCTCGTTCGCCGCTCAGGGGTTCGATGGGAACAGGATCGGCGTCGAGGCCAGGACTCGGCGGCGGGTGTAGTAGGGGAAGATGTCGCCGAAGTTGAAGTTCTCGGCCTTGTCGTTCGAACCCAACTGGAAGAAGAACTGGTCGTTGTTGACGAGTTGCCCCAACGCCGGATTGCCAACCGTCGCTTTGCCCGAGGTGAAGTATTGGGGCTGGACCTGCGTGACCGTGTAGGTGCCCGGGGGCAGGTCGTCGAACACGTAGCGGCCATCGGCGCCCGTGATGAATTGCTCGCTGATTGGGTTGCCGTCGGTGTCCTCGCCGTTCAACAGCAGCTTGACGCCGCTGATCGGGATCTCCAGCGGATCGACGATCCCGTTGTCGTTGGCGTCGAAGTAGACGCGGCCTGAGATGGTCGCGGGCGGCAGCTTGGCAACGGTGGTCGTGGTGTTCGAGTTGTCTTCGGCTTGCGTGTCGAACTGGTCGGACGTGACCGTCGCCGTGTTGCGCAGATCGCCCTTGAATTCCGGGTTGACGTCCACGATCAATGTGACGGTCGCGCTCTTCTTGGCTGCCAGGCTGCCAATCGAAACCGTCACTACGCCGTTATCTTCGGTGCCGGTGCCCTGAGTGGCTTCGACTGAGCGGAACGTGACGCCGAACTGCGGCAGCAGATCGGTCAGCACGACGTTGGTCGCCGTGGCCGGTCCGTTGTTGCTGACCGTGATGGTGTAGGTGAGCGGGTCTCCCGACAGGACCGGATTCGGCGCGGCATTGACGGTCAACGTCAGTTCGGCGATCTGCGGAGTGATGTCGAGCGTCTGTTGGTCGTCTTCTTTCTCGATGTTGTTGTTGGGCGTCGAATCCGGATCGGCTTGGTCGGCGGTAAACACCTCGGCCGTGTTGGAAACCTTGGCCGCGGCGGTAACGCGGGCGGACAACTCCAGGGTGGCCGAGGTTCCCGAATCGAGCACGCCGACGGCCCAGATCCCGCTGGCCGGGTCGTACTCGCCCAGACTGGGCGTCGACGAGACGTAGACCAGTCCCTCGGGCAGTTGGTCCTTCAAACTGACGCCGGTCGCCGGGTCGGGTCCGGCGTTGTTGACCGTCAGGGTGAACGTGATGACTTCGTCGCGAACGGGCTGAGCCTGGTTGACTCGCTTGGTGACATTCAGATCGGCGACCTGGGCCCGCACGGTGACGGCGGCGTAGTCGTCCTCGTCGGGCTTCTTGTTATTGGGCGTCGAGTCGGAGTCCTTCTGGACGGCCGCGGTGACTTCGGCGATGTTGGTCAGGTTGCCCAGTCGGTCCACGCGCGCGACGATCTCGAGCGTGGCGCCGACGTTCGGCGCCAGGCTGCCCACGTTCCAGACCCCGGTCCCGGCGTCGTAGCTGCCCTGCGAGGTGGCGCTGCTGACAAAGCTCAGCCCCACGGGCAACTTGTCCGTCACAACGACTCCGGTCGCCGTGTCCGGACCGGTGTTGGCCACGCCGACGGTAAAGGTGACGTTGTCGCCCAGATTGGGCGTGGGCGTGTTGACGACCATCTGGACGGCCAGATCGATCTCCAGCGGCAAGATGGTGACGGTGGCATAGTCGTCCTCGGTCGAAACGCCGTTGCCCGGCGTCGAGTCGGGATCGAATTGGTCGACGCTTCGGACCTCGACCACGTTCACCTGCTCGCCCAGCGAGTTCACGGTGGCGATCACCTGCAGGGTCGCCGTCGCGCCGTTGGCCACGGTCCCCACGCGCCACAGTCCCGTGCTGACGTTGTAGGCGCCTTGCGACGGCAACGCCGAATTGAACTTGAGCCCCGCGGGTAACATGTCGCTGACCACGACGTTGGTCGCGGCGTCCGGTCCCGAATTGGCCAGCGACAGGGTATACGTGACGCGTTCGCCAACGTTCGGGCGAGTCGTGTTGACGGTCTTGGTCAGCGACAAATCGGCGATCTGCGGCGTGAACGTCACGTTGGCCTGGTCGTCTTCGTCGGGATTGTTGTTGCCGGGCGTCGAGTTCGGATCGAACTGGTCGGCGGCGACGATCTCGGCCGGATTGGTCGCGGGACTGGACTGGAGAACTTTCGTCACGATGTTCAACGTGACTTTGCCTTTGGCGGCGATGCGGTCCACGGTCCAGATTCCGGTTTCGCGATCGTAGGCGCCGGTCGAACCGGATGCCGACACGAACTCGAGACTCGCGGGCAGGATGTCGCGCACGCGGACGTTGGTCGCTGCGCTGGGCCCGGCGTTGTTGACCGTCAGCGTGAACGTGACGTTCTGGCCGACGTTCGGCGTGCGGTTGTCGACCGTCTTGGTCAGCGATAGATCGGCGACCTGCGGCGTGACGGTCAACGCGGCTTGATCGTCTTCGCGGGTATTGTTGTTGTTGGGCGTCGAATCGGGATCGAACTGGTCGGCGGCCGAGATCTCGGCCGTATTCGTCTTGGGTTCGGGCGTCTGGACGATAGCGCTGACGGTCAGCGTGGCCTGGGCGCCGTTGGCGATACCGCCGACGATCCAGATGCCGGTGGCGTTGTTGTAGATGCCTTGCGAGGGATTGGCAGACACGAATCCCAGGCCCTCCGGCAAGCCGTCGCGGACGGCGACGCCGCTGGCGTCGTTGGGGCCGGCATTCGACACGGTCAGCGTGAAATTCACGGTCTGGCCGACGTTGGGCGAAGCGTTGTCGACCTGCTTGGTCAACGACAGATCCGCCTGCTGCGGTGTGATCGTGACCGAGGCCTGGTCGTTCTCGCCCGGCGCGTTGTTGTTCGGCGTCGAATTCGGATCGAACAGACTGGACGAACTCACCTCGGCGGTATTCACCTGATTGCCCGCCCGATTGACCTTGACGGTGATTTGCAGCGTGGCGGTGGCGCCGACGCCCATTTCGCCGACGGTCCAGATTCCGCCGGTGGGATCGTAGATGCCGACGCTGGCCGTGGACGAAAGGTATTCCAGACCGGCGGGCAACTGGTCGCGCACCGCGACCCCCGACGTCCGATTGGGACCGGCGTTGCGCAGGGTGAGGATAAACGAGACGTCGTCGCCGACGTTGGGATTGGTCACGTCGGCCGTCATGCTCAGCGAAAGGTCGGCCGTCTCGGGTTGAATGGACGCCGTGGATTGGTCGTCTTCGGTGGGCACGTTGTTGTTCGGGATCGAGTTCGGGTCGAACTGGTCCGACGCGATCACTTCGGCGGCATTCGTGGTCACCCCGGGTTGCGCGACCCGGGCCGTGATCCGCAGCGTGGCCGAGCCGCTATTGATCAGCGTACCGACCGTCCAGATACCGGAATTTCGGTTGTACGAACCTTGCGAGGCAGTCGCGCTGACGAAGGTCATCCCCGTCGGAACCTGGTCGCGAACCGAGACGCCCGTGGCGGTATCCGGACCTTTGTTGCTGACCGTCACCGTGAACTCCACCTGCTCGCCGACCGTTGGACTTCCTTTGTCCACGGTCTTGGTCAACGACAGATCGGCGATCTGCGGCGTGACGCTGGCGCTGGCCTGATCGTTCTCGGCCTGGTTGTTGTTGTTGGGCGTTGAATTCGGGTCGATCTGGTCGGAACTGGCGACTTCGGCCGAGTTGACCGTGGTGTTCGCGGCATCGACCCGAGCCGTAACCTGCAGCGTGGCGGTGCTGCCCGCGGCGATCTGGCCGACGTTCCAGATGCGGGTGGTGCTGTCAAAGGTGCCGCGCGACGGCTTGGCGCTGACGAACGACAGACCGTTCTGCAGCGAATCGCGGACTGTGACCCCCGTGGCGGAACTCGGCCCGAAGTTGCTGAGCGTCACGGTGAACGTGACGTTCTCGCCGACGTTGGGCCGCGCGTTGTTGACGGTCTTGGTCAGGGCCAGATCGGCGGCTTGCGGCGTCACGATCACGCTGACCTGATCGTCCTCGGTGGGCACGTTATTGCCGGGGGTGGAATCCGGATCGAATTGCTGAGATGCCGTGATTTCGGCGATGTTGGTCTTGGAACCGACGGTGGCGACCCGGGCCGTCAATTGCAGGCTGGCGTTGCCGCCGACGGGCAGCGAACTCACCGTCCAGACGCCCGTCGTCGGATTGTAGCCGCCCACCGTGGCCGACGATGCCACGTAGGCCAAGCCGTCGGGCAAACGGTCCGTGACGTTGATCCCACTGGCCGTGTTGGGGCCGGCGTTGGACAGCGTGATGCTGAACGTCACGTTCTCGCCGACGTTGGGCGCCGCCTTGTCGACCGTCATGGCCAGCGACAGATCGGCCAATTGCGGCGCGAGGGTCACCGTCGACTGGTCGTCCTCGCTGGTCGCATTGTTGCCCGGCGTCGAATCGGGATCGAACTGGTCGGACGTGGCGATCTGGGCGGTGTTCGACAGGTTGCCGGCCTCCGTCACGCGAACGATCAATTGCATCGTCACGCTTTCCCCAACGCCCACGTTGCCGATCGTCCAGATCCCGTTGATGGGACTGTAACTGCCGCGGGTCGCGTTCGAGCTGACGTAGGTCAAGCCGACGGGCAACGGATCGCTGACGGTGACGCCCGTCGCGGTCGACGGACCGGCATTGGTGACGGCGACGGTGAACGTGACGTTTTCGTTGACGTTGGGCGTCACATTGTTGGCGGACTTGGTCAGCGAAAGATCGGCCTGCGCAGGCATCAACACGACGCTGGCCCAGTCGTCTTCGCCCGACAGATTGTTGCCCGGCGTCGAATCCGGATCGGTCTGATCGACCGACAGCACCTCGGCCACGTTCGTGATCTGGCTCGCGCTGTTGACCGTGACCACCACCTGCAGCGCGGCGGAGCCGCCGTTGATGATCGAGCCGACGGCCCATTGGCCAGTGGACGGAGAGTACGAACCCTGGGTCGGCGTGGCGCTGACCAACGTCAACCCGGCCGGTAGCAAATCCAGAACGACGACGTTGGTGGCCGAGGCCGGCCCGGCGTTGTTCACGGTGACCGTAAATGTGACGTTTTGTCCGACCGCCGGCATCGTGGTGCTGGTCGTTTTGCTCAACGACAGATCGGCCACATTGATATTGGGAAAGTCGGCCGTGAAGACGCTGGGACCGCGCGTGTCGATGACCGTCATCCGGCCGTCCATTGCGCTGGCATTGGCCACGATCTCCAGCACCACCGCACCGACGCTGGTGACGTTGGCGCCGCTTCCGCCGCCGATCTGCAGGTCGTTCTGCAGATCGATCAGATAATCGCGATCCGGCTGGCCGGTGGTGTCCGTCAGGTTCAATTGGGCTTGCGACCAATTGTTCTGGTTCGAATAGATCCGCAGCGTCGCCACGCCGCCGGGCTTGTCCACGCCGATGCTCATCTGCACGTGGGTGCTCGTGCCGCCCGCGGTCAGATCCACGCCGCCCAGTCCCGTGGGGTTGAGCACGGCCCCGTTTCCATCGGCGCCGTCCCAGACGATCGTATAGGTGCCGACGGCGCCGAACGACGGGTCGAAGGCCAGGCGGCTGTTCCCGCTGCTCACCGTCACGCTGTCGGTGTTGCTGCCCGCCGTCATCACCCCGATCAAATCCCGTTCGCCGCCCAGGGCTTCGGGCGCCGCCTGCGACGAATTGGCCACGGTGCCCACCGGGAACGGGCCGACCACGGTCTGCTGCGTGACGAACGAATCGATCGGAGTGCCAAGCACGCCCTGAGCGGCGGCGGCGGAAATCGCGATCAGCGCACTGACCTGTTCCAGCAACGCCACACCGCCCACTGTCTGGGCGGGCTGCTTGACGAAGTAGTTGCCGGCTGACAGACGCGAGAAACGATACGCGCCGTTGGCGTCCGTTGTGGCCGAAGCCAGTGCAGCGCCATCGCCGGCGTCCAACGCACCATTGCCGTTGACGTCGCGGTACAACTGGACCGAGGCGCCAACTACCTGCTCGCCCGGCGTAAAACCGTTTCCGTTGAGATCCCGAAAGACCGTTCCGGTGACAAACGCCAGATCGGTCGCTGCCAGCAGTCGCCGGTCTTCCAATCCCTCGAATACCAGTCGGCGCGCGGCGGAGCGTCCGCCGGGCCCGCGCTGCGAGGTACGGCGGGAGAGCTTTCGGTTTCGTTTCATCGTCTTCACCAATCCATCAAGAACTCTAACTAGCCAGGGTATCGGGAGTCGTTCTCGGGCGACTGGTGCTACCAACGGTAGTCCAGGCCCAGGCTCAGTCCCTGCGCCCAGAAACTGGTGTCTTGAAAAGCAAACGCGGGACGGAGCGGCCCGCTGGGAATCACGGTGGGGTCCGGGATGTACGAGCCGTTGACGGTCGAATCGATCACGTTGCCGACGCGGACGACCCGCGGCCAATAAATCACGCGATAGCCGCCCGTGATCCGCAGGTTGCTGGTCAGCAGGTATCCGAACGTCAGGCCCAACTCGGAAACGAAGTCGGTGTTTCTCTGCGTGTACTGGCCTTCGTTCGTCGGCAGCGCCAGCAGACCGCCGTCGAACTCGTTCTCGACGCCGACCATGCTGAACACCGTCGAGCCGGCGATCGTCACTCGCTGTTCGGTCCGGCCCAGCGCGAACTTCAAATCCCCGTCGAACGTCCAGCGATTGCGGTAGTAGTGGTACAGGAGGCCGAGTTCGCCGCCCTGGAAATTGTTGTCGGCCGTGAACTGGTCCAGCACATCGAAGCCGGCCTGAGGCGTCACAGAGACCGTGGTCAGCCCCCGAATCGCGAGAGCGTCCTCCAACGTCAGGTAGCGGTAACCGCCCAGCAGATCCAGCCGGTATCCCGACGGACTGCCGACGCACGGTTCCCCGGGATTGTAGAAGCAGCCGTTGCGGAACAGGATGTTGCCTCGGACGTGGATGCCGAACGAGCAGAATTCGTTCTCGCCGTCGACCGCGACGCTGCCCGCAATCACGTTGGGATACGAAATCAACTCCGCATCCGGACCCTGCGCCGGCCCCAGAGCGCGATCGACGTTGGTAAAGGGCCGCGCGAGGATATCGACGCCGTTCGACTCGGCCCGGTACGAAAACCCTTCGTCGCTCAAGTCGATGATGTCAAACTGCATGCCCAACCGCCGCTGCGGTTCGAACCATCCGCCCAGGACCCAGCGCGACCCGCCGCGCGACGAGTCGAATTGATCTCGATCGCCGAACAGGATCTGCGTCGTCGGCAAGCCCAATACACCCGCGTCCAACTGGGGCGTGCCCGGATCGCTGCCGGTGACCAGCGGGGGGAGGCGAGTACCGTCGGTCAACCAGTACAGCAATTCAAACTGCCCCCAAATCCTGTGCTTGGGGCCACAGCCCGATCCCATCTCGGCGGGGCTTTGATAGACGTCGAAACCGTCCGGCGCGATCGTTGCGTCCGGTGCCTGTAGAATCACGCCGCCCTCCTCGTTGATCAAGGGATCGGTCAGCGGCGGCAAATCCTGAAACTCGGGCAAGTCCGGAAAATCCGGCGGAGGAGCGTCCAGCGGAATGGGCTGCAGTTGCGGCGTATCGGCCGCCGCCGGTCGCTGATCCGCAACCAGTCGGGTCGCGGTGCGCGGCGAATCGTCCCCGGCCTGAATGAAATGCGCGGGCACGACCTTGTCCGTCCGTGCAACCCGCGCCGCGCGGATCTCGCGCAATTCACCGCGGGCCTTGCCGTGCAGCGTCCCGACCACCTCCACGCGATCCCCCAGGAAATTGGCGAGTTCCAGACTGCCTCGCGACGATACTTCGTACGCCGCCGTGCCCTGATCGTCGACCAACTGATACCGGACCTGTCCGCTCTCGGTGACTCGCTGCAGCACTCCGCCCACGACCAAACGCAGGCCGGGATCGGCATCGGCGGCGCGAATCGGCGCACCGCCGGCCGCAAGCAGCAACTGCACGGCCAAGCTGACGGCGATCGTTAATCGAAGGCTTCGGTCCATGAACATCCGCCGAACGGCTCGAATGGTCGGAGAAAAGCAGTCGGCTATGTAGCAAAAACAGCCGACGCAAATCAAGACCGATTCATCGATGCCCGTTCGCGGCGATCATCGCAGCGCTACTGGTTCGTTGGCCGGAACCTGGACCAGCACGCGAAAACCCACGTTGTAGACGGGTTTGTAGGGTTCGTAACGCCAGCGGCTAGCACTGGTGGCAAAGCGCAGCGTGTCGTTCCACGATCCGCCGCGGACGACGCGCGGACCCGCCGCGTCCAGGTTGTCGCGACCGTCCGCCGCAAGGTACGGATACGGCCGGTAGACCGTCGAGCACCATTCGGCCACGTTGCCGTGCATGTCGTGCAGGCCCCAAGCATTGGCAGCAAAGCCACCGCCGGGCGCCGTGAAGTGACGGCCGTCCTGGTACCCGGTCTCGGCCCGGCCGTGGTTCCAGCGCCGCGCGGTCTCGTCGGCGACATTTGCAAACGCGGTCATGCCGGGCTCGTACGCGCCCGCATGGAACGGAGTGTCCGTGCCCGCCCGGCAGGCCCACTCCCATTGGCTCTCGGAGGGCAAGAAACAACGGCGACCGGTCTGCTCGGACAGCCAATTGCAGAAGGCCATCGCTTGCAGCCACGTGATCCGTACCACCGGCGCGTCGGGCTGGTCGATCGGCGTGCCGCGGCGCGAACGGTCCTTCCACCGCTCGTTCATCACGCCGCTGTTGTGCTGCGGATCGAATTGGGCGAACTGCCGGTTGGTGACCTCGAATCGGCCCAGATAGAACGGCTGGTCGATCGTGACAGCCGACGCCGGGGACTCGTCGGCGAACCCGTCCGGCTGCCCCATCACAAAGCGGCCCGGCGGGATCAAGGACAGCGGCATGGTCACTCCGTCGCCCAAATCCAGTTGGAACTCGGCGGGCAACCCGACGGCCTGCTGCATGGCGGCAGCTTGCTCGGCGGTGAACGGCCAATTCTCGATCTGCGGCGCGGCAGCGGGCGGCGGCAGCGGAGCCGGCGGCTCGAACTGGCCGACCGGTGGCAGCGGCAGCGGATCTTCGTCGCGATCGTCCAGATTCGCGAACATCTGCTTGTACAAGGCGCGTCGAGCGACCTGCTCGTCGGTCGGCGGCCGGTGGCTCTCCCGCCAATTGGCCGGATACGGCACGTTGTAGTCGATCCACGTGTACAGCCGCTCCCATTCCTCGCCGGTCAACTGGACGTTGTAGTGTCCTTTCTTCAGCAACTGGACCAACACGCTGGTTTCCGCCTCGTATTCGGCCGGCTTCGGCATGTGGTAGTCGCCCTCGAAACCGGGGCGGCGGACGTATTGCTGCAACGCGATGTAAGCCGGACTGTACTCGCGCGGCTGGACATCACGGGTCTTCGCGCGAGCCGACGGCGTATCGTCTTCGTCGGGCCAGACCAAACGCTTGGCGCGCAGATCGAACGTGGTCAATGTCCGCTCGCCGATCTGCACCGGCTGGCCGTGGTGGCAGCCGGCGCAACGCCGGTCCAGCACCGGTTGGATCTCGCGGTCGAAGCTAAAGCCGCGCGGCGGCCCGTTCCAGGGCTCGATCACCGACGGACGGCGACCGAGGGCGGCCATCGAGTACTTGCTGGCCGGGCCTTCGTTCTGCCGCTCGTGGCAACCGATGCACGAGCCGACTTCGCCCGGCATCCCCGTGTACCAACTGCGCATCACCTGTTGCGCCTTGCCCTCGGCGTCCAGCGGCTGGACGAAGATGGGCGTGTTGGCGGGCACTCGGAACAGGGCCGAACCGTCCTCGTTCACCGGCACCGTGCCGAGAATTCGCTTGACGTCCCAGCCGCCTTCGAGCGACGAAGCCCGGGTGTCGCCGTTGCCGGGATAGCGGTAGTGATGCGTGCCGATCCGCAACTGCTTGATGGAACCCGGCGGAAAGCCGCGCAGACCCGGGCCGGCGTACACATCGGCCAAGTAGATCAGCGCGTCATCGCTCGTCGGATCGACGCGCGACGGGATCACCGGCGGCATCGGTCGCGGGCGGAGCGGAACCGGCGACATGTACCCGCCGGTCAAGATCGGCGTGATATTGTCGAAGATGTCGACCAAACACAGATCCCAACTGGACCCGGCATCGTGCTGGATGCAGGCCAGGAAATACTTGCCTGCCCCGCGGTGCGTCTCGGGCTCGGACAGCGGCCAAGGCGCGGCGAACCGCGGCCAGACGTCGGACACCAGTTGATCCGCCGTGATCGCCTCGACGGGCTTTCCGTAGCCGGGGATGCGCTGCACGGCGCCCTCCGCCTCGTGCCTCCCGCGCGCCGGGTCCAGCAACAGAATCTCGCCGGCCCGCGACACGCCGTGGTGTCCCGAGACCACGCAAGAAATCATCGTCGGATGGCCGGGAATCGGTCGAGGCCAGTAGGTGGCGTTGGGCCAGTAGGAATTGCTGCCGTAGTATTCCATCTGGCCGGTTCCGTCCGGGTTCATGCGGAACAGCAAGCGGCTGAAGTAGTGCGGCGTGTCGGTGTATTCCCAGCGGCTGTACAGCACGCGACCGTCGTGCATCACTGTCGGGTTCCAGTTGTGGTCCTGGTCGAACGACACGCGGCGTTCGTCCGTGCCGTCGGCGTTCATCAGATGCAGATTGCCCACATCCGCTTGACCGGTACACGGCACGGCCTGCTCGCAAGCGTTCGACACGCACAGCACCTTGCCGTCGGGCAGGTAGCAGGCGTCGTAGTGCGTGATCGGCGGCTCTTCGGCGGAGACGCGCCGCAGTTCCGAGCCGTCCGTGCGCATCTCCCACAGTGTCCGCCCGTCGGAGAACAGGATCCGCTGCCCGTCCCAGTGCAAGTCGTAGTCGCTGATGTTTCCCTGGTGGACGGTCGTCAGTTGGCCGTCCGGGCTGACTGGCGAAAGGATCGCCAATTCGTTGCCCAAACGGTTCGGGCCGCTCCAGTTGGACGCGAAACCCGGATTGCCCTTGACAATCAACAGCCGGTCGAAGTCCAGCAAGGGGTTCGCCAGCAAGATCTCGCGCCCGGCGCGATCGAGTTCGCTGGACAGGGTCAGCCATGCCTGCCCGGCCTCGGCCTCGCCCGCCAGGAACCGCTGCCAGTTCGCGCGGACGCGAGCCTCCAATTCGGCTGCTTGGCGTTGAAAATCCTCGCCCTGCAGATACCGGTCGGTGAACGTCTCGCGCTGGTCTGCGATCGACAACTGCAGCGAACGGACCCGTCCCGAGACATCGATTGCCACGTCCCATAGAGCCAGATCGGCGTAGGATCCGCGCAGGTCGTCGAACGAACGCTCGGCGCGGGTATCGCTCCGCAGGGATTCCACCCGTTGGCCGATCGACGACCGGAACGGGGCTAGGCTTTCGGCTCGCACGCCGAGTGTTTCGGTCAACTGGCCATCGAGCTGATCCAGACGGCGCCGAATCACGGCTTCGTAACGCGGCCGAAGGAATGGCTCGACGTGGCCCGGCAGCCAATACTCGGCACCCTTGGATCTCGCCAGCCAGATCTCGTCCTGGATCTCCCACTTCAGTTGTCGCTGCCCTTCGGCTTCCGCGAAGCGGTTGACGACTTGATCGCACAGACGCTGCCGCCGACTGCGACGCGCGTTGGTGTCCCCGGCGCCGGGACGCGAGAGGCTCGGCTGAGGCAGAAAAGCAAACCGCGCCACGCCGTCGTCGCCGGGTTTCAGTTCCAGCAAACACTGGTAATCGCCCGGCGGCAATTCGAGTTCCTGGCCGCCATTGACCAGTCCGAACGGCGAGCGAACCGATAACCGCTTCCTCTCCGGCAGCAGCGTCAGAACGCTCCGGTCGGCCGACACGGCCAAGCTGAAGGTGCGCTGCGCAACCGGACGGCGGACTTTTAGATCCCGGCACAGCAGGATCACGTCGCGTCGTCCGCCTGCGTCGTCCGAGGGAACCTCGACCGTTTGCCAGTCCTTCCAGTCGGGCTGGGCACGCCATGCGATCGACTCGCCGCCATCGGTGGTCAGCGGTGCGGCGAGATCGATGTGCGCCGCCTCGCGCAGCGGCTTCAGCAGCGTTTCGCGCCCGGCGATCGGGCCGAGCACGTGCCAAGGTCCGAATTCGATCCCCAAGCGTCGCAGCGCCAGCGAGTCCTGCCCGCATTCCCAGGACAATGCCGCCTCGAAACTGGCGACCACGGACTGGAACGGATCGTCCCGAATGACCGCCGCCGGTTCGGCGGACGCCGTCCGCAGCGCCTCGCGATAGCGAAGATCGTCCTCGGTCAATACCAGCACGTCGTCCGCAGCGCCCAGAACCTCCAGTTCGATCAGAGCCGTCGCCCCACCCGGCGTCCTCGTCTTGGCCGGCTCGCCCGCGCGGCCTTGGTGCGTCCGCCAGATGCGGAACTGGACCCAGTCGACCGGTGCGTCGGTCAACGGCTTTCCGTCACCGCGGACGAACCGCGTGTGAAAACCGCCGCTGTCCGCGCCCAGGATGGTCGGGCCACTCGTCAGGTCCGGGTCGTCGGGAAACTCGGGGACAACGCCCGGTTGCGTGCGGTTGTCGGCAAAGCGAACTTCGAAATCCTGGTTCGCGCGCGTGTCGATGTTGTAGCTGAACACGCCGACTTCGGTGACCGGCTTCGGGCTGCCCAAGTAGTAATGGATCACCGTCGGCTGGCCGTTCACCATCACTCGCCCGTGGTTCCCCAGGCTGCCCGCCTCCCCGTCCGCCAGTTCGAAGACATTCGGCACCGAGGCCGGCGGGTCTACCTCGACGTTCGCCTCGCGGCGAGCCAGCAGGTTGCGCGGGTGCAGTTCCCGAAGTCGCTCGGCGCACCGTGCAAAGTCCGCCTCGTTCCGCTCGTACGCCGTCGTCTCCATCCGGATTGCCGCGGGGCCGGGTTCGGCGCCAACGGCGCAAGTCACCGGCAAACGGTCTCCTGTCAACAGGACGATGGTCAAGCAGTAAGCGAGGAACAGGGGCCTGGAGTTCATCAACGGGTCTCCTTTGCTGAGGATTTTCGGGCGGCGGACATCCGGCAGGTCGGTGCGGGCGGGTTTGCGGCCGCCTGAGCGGCTCACCCGGATTCTATCATGCCGGACGGAAGGATACACTAGCAAATCGGTCGGATGATGAGATTTCAAGCACTTTCCACGTGGGAGCCTGAATCATGAGATGCGCGACAATGGTCCTGCTGTTCTCCGCCCTGTTGGCGGCGGCGATTTCGGCCGCCGAGCCCGAAGTCGTATTCGAGGAATCGTTCACCGGCAAAATGGACAAAGACTGGTCGTGGATCCGCGAAGACGCCGATGCGTGGCGTTGGAAGGACGATGGTCTGGAAATCCGCGTCCAGCCCGGTGTCGCGGCAACCGTCAAGAACGCCCTGGTCCGCACCGCGCCCGACCGCAGCGCCGGCAAGTACGCCATCGAAGTGACGGTGACCAACCACTCGGTGCCGACCCAGCAATACGAGCAAGCCGGAATCACTTGGTACGTCGACGGCAAGCCGGTCTTCAAGCTGGTCAAGGAACTGGTCGACGGCCAACTGGTGATCATCCCCGGCCGCGTCCCAATGGACGCCAAGACGGTGCAGTTCCGCCTGATCGTGACCGCGGACACCTGGACCGCGCAGTTCCGTCCCGATGGCAAAGGCGAATTCCAAACCGCCGCCGAGGGCAAACTGCCGCCGCAGAACAACGACCAGGTGAGCATCCAGTGTTACCACGCTCCGCCCGAAGGCGAACACTGGATCCGCTTCGATGACTTCCGCATTCTGCGGCTGAGCGAATGATACGGCGGCGGCAAGGTCGACGCCGCTGCGTCACGAGGTTTCCAGCGTCACCAACTCGCGGTGATCGCTGGCGTTCTGCTGGAGCACCGCTTCGACGCAGGAGAAGAAGCTGGTCAAGCACTTGACCCGCAGACGGTAGTAGACCATCGTGCCGCGCTTCTCGTCGGTGACCAACCCGGCGTTCCTCAGTTGGCTCAGGTGCCTGGAAACCGTGGACATGTCGGTTCCGACCAACTCGGTGAGTTCACAGACGCAACGTTCGCCCCGTTCCGCCAATTCCTCCAGGATGATCAAGCGGGCCGGATGGGCCATCGCCTTGATCACCCGCGCCCGCGCCTCGAATTTCGCCAGCCGTTTCTTGTCCATAGCACCCACACCATCGAAACTCACTTCCTTGCAACGATAGCCAATTCAGCAATCAGCGTCAAGCGGAACGGCAGTACGCGATGCGGGGCAACGCGACGAAGCGTGCTGAAGCGGCAGAGGCTGCATTGCCCGCCGGCCGGCCCGGGTTCGATCAGATAGGCCGTCAGCAGCCTTTCGTCGATGTTGCTGAAGCCGTCGCGGTCGGTCCCGTCGCCGAGATAGCGGTAGCCCAGTTCGTCGCGGAACAGGCGGATAACACGGTTCTGGGTTTCGCGTTCCGATTGACCGATGGTATTCATGGTTAGTTCCTGTTGTCATCGGACCGATCGGTCGGATCGGTCCGATCTGTCAGATGCCCCCGATCGGTCCGATCCGACCGATCATCCCCCACGTCCGCCGTCCAACGGCCGGGTGCCTTTGCACGCCGGGTAGCCAGTGCAGCCCCAGAACTGCGAGCCGGCATGTTTGCCCTGCCGAGCCGTGCGCAGGACCATCAGCTTTCCGCACTGGGGGCAAGTGGGAATCTGGGCGGACGGGGCGGCCTGTTCTCGCTGCCGCTGCGCGATCCGGGCTGCCGCCAGTTGCTCACTGTAGCCGCCCTCCTGGATGAAGTCGCGCTCCAGCGCGCTGATCTGTTGGTCCAGCAGATAGTTCGCCTGGTGGATCAGGCAAATCACCGTGTTGGCCACGATGGCCGGGTCGCGGTGGGTCAACCACGGGGCGTAGGGGCCGAAGATATCGGACGGATCCGACCGATCCGTCGGATGCCCCCGATCGGTCCGATCCGTCTGATCGGTCCGATCTTCCGTCCCACCCCCGCTGCGCAGTTCCCGCACCCGCCGCGCCTCCGGCGCGTCTTTGTCCCACAGGGGCAAGTGGTTCTGTCGCAGAAAGTCTTCGTAATCCAGCAGCAACTCGTCCAGGCTGGAGCGGGCCACGTTGACCAGCCGCAGTTCAGTCTGGCTGGAAGTGGCCGACGCGCGGCTGCCCTCAGCGATATTCTGCCGACCGCTGCGCGCCGCCTGGACCATCTGATCCACCGTGCGCGACCGTTGGTTGATGAACCGCGCGCAGAAGTCCACTGTGGCGTCGAAGATGAGCGTGGCCACTTGAAAGCTGCGCAACTGCCGGTAGCCGCCGCTCGGCCGCAGTCGTGGCCCGCGGCCGCTGGCGGTTGGTTGGCCGCTCTGGCCCGGCGATGCTGGCGGGCCGGACGAACCCGGCTCTCCGGTCCGGCCCGGGCCGCTCGCCGGACGCGACTGACCTGCTTGACGGGGCTGGCCCGTGTGGCTGGACTGGCCGGTCTGGTTGATGTGATCGGACCGATCGGTCGGATCAGTCCGATCGGTCCGATCTTCTTTCTCCGGCCCTCGGCCGGGCGGCGTGGGTGCGGGTGGGCGTGTCATAGCCTTCCGAATCCTCCCCGTGAGCAGTTCCTGCATCATGCCTTAGTCGATCCGCCATGCCTTGGCCAGCTTCGCTTCCAACGCGGCGATCTCCGCGTCCATGTCGGAAAGAACAGCGGCGATGGCGGTTTGTTCGGGCGCCCGTGTTGTGACGACTGAAGTCAATCGACTCCGGCAAGTATAACAGAACAGCGGGTGGTTCCAGAAGGAATCAGTCGCATATAGCGCCGTATTGCGCGGCCAGAAGTCACACTCGCAGTAGTGGGCGGCCCTGCGACTACTGGCGGCCGTACCGGACTGGAACCGTGCGCAGCGCTGGCTCTCGTCCTGTCGAGTTCTCGTGTGTATGATCTCGTGGGTGGCTCGGGCGGAGAATCGCCGAAGCGTTTCGGATAGAACAGAAGGGAACGATAATGAAATCGAACGGCTTTTTGACCGACGTGCAACGGCTCCCACGCTGGCGATCGATAACGCGGATGGTGCCGCTGCTTTCGCTTGTCTGTTTTGCGGGGACGCGTGCTTACGGCGCCGATTCGGCACCGCATCCAGCGGACAATCCGCAGTCGCCGCGGATGCTGGCCGGCGATTGGTTGCCGGACGATCCGCAGCGGATCGATTTCGCGCGATTGCCGCGAGTGCCGAGCCAGCATGCGGTGGTCAGCGATGTCCGCGCGGCGAAAGGCGTGAACCAGCACAACTACTTGATTCATCATCGTGGGAGATTCTGGGCGATGTGGAGCGACGGGCCGGGGGTCGAGGACCGCGTGGGCCAGCGCGTCAAGTTCGCCACCAGTCCGGACGCCCTGGCGTGGAGCGAGCCGCGGTTCCTGACGCCCGAACCACCCGGCTCGGGCCCGGACAGCGAGTTCTACGGCACTCGCACCGACCGAGGTTTTCGCTGGATCTCCCGCGGCTTCTGGCAGCGCGGCGAGGATCTGTTCGCCTTGGCCTCGCTGGACGAAGCCGCTGGATTTTTCGGGCCGAGTCTCCAGTTGCGCGCGTTCCGCCTGAATCCGGCGGACGAGGCTTGGGAAGACGCCGGAGTGGTCTTCGAGAATGCCATCAACAACTTCCCGCCGAAAATGCTGCCCGGCGGCCAGTGGATGATGTCGCGGCGATCATCCGATTACAAGAAAACGGGCGTCCATTTCCTGGTCGGCGGCACGGCGAGCATCGACCGCTGGGAATCGTTTCCCGTGCTCGGGTCCAACAGCGAATTGGCCGCAGAAGAGCCGCTGTGGTGGGTGCTGCCGGACGGCCACCTGATGGCCTTGTTCCGCGACAATCGCCGCAGCGGATTCGTGTATCGATCGTTCTCGACCGACGAGGGCCGCACGTGGAGCACGCCGGTCCGGACCAACTTTCCCGACGCGACCTCGAAGCTGCACGGACTGCGGTTGAGCGACGGGCGATACGTCCTGGTGTCGAACGCCAATCCGCGGCGCCGCGATCCGCTGGTCCTTTCGCTCAGCGACGACGGGATGGTGTTCCACAAGATGGCCTATCTGGTGGGCGGACGGCATGTCGATTACCCACATGCGATCGAGCACGAGGGGCATCTGTTAGTGGCGTTCGCCGGGGGGAAACAGTCGGTCGAGGTGCTGAAGATCCGCATCGCCGATCTCGATCGCCTGGAGATGCCGGACTGCCTGGAATTGCCCGAATCCGCTCAGTTGCCGCGGAACCCCGAGGACTACTGGATCGATCTGGGAGACGAGGGAGCAACGCTGTATGCAGCCGCCGAAACCACGGTGCCCGAGCGCGGATCGGCAACGGAGCTGGCGCTCGCCACCTCGTCCGGCCAAGAGAGGGTTCGTGTCGGGATCGATACGGAGGGACGGCTGCACGGCTGGCTGTACCAAGTTGGCGCGACCGGTGGCGAACTCAAGGCCGGAGAGAACCTGTCGCTGCTGATCCGGATCCACAGTCGCCGCAGCGAACCGGACGAATTGTTGGTGGCGATCAGCCCGGCCGGCGAGATTCCGCTGGAGCCGAAGTCGGCGGACGGCTGGGCGCTGAGCAACCGGCTGGGCAAGAGCGACGCGAACCTCGCCCGCCTGCTGGCGCGCGGTGGTCAGACGGAACCGCCCTTCCGCCAAATCCGCATCGCGAATTCGTACGCGGGATTGGCGGACGCCCCCATCCTGGACGCTTCAGTCACCAAGAGACCGTGGCGGCCGGTAAACGACACGGTCGACCAGACGTCCGCTCAAGCTGCGGACTGAACGGACCGGGGGTTTCATGGCCGATCTGCCGATTCCGATCCGCACGCTCGATTGGATCGCCATCCTGGTCTATCTGGGCGGCATGGTCGGGATCGCCTTGCACTTCGCTCGGCGGAACACCAGCACGGAAGAGTATTTCGTGGGCGGCCGATCGTTTGCCGGGTGGGTGATCGGTCTTTCCATGCTGGGGACGATCGTGTCGTCCAGCACTTTCCTGGCGTTGCCCGCGGCGGCCTATGCACTGGATTGGCGGCAACTGAGTGTGAATCTGGCGTTGCCGTTTGTGGCGGTGCTGGCCGTCGTCGTGTTCATCCCGTTGTTCCGCCGCGGCCGCATGACATCGGCTTTCGAGTATCTGGGCCTGCGGTACGGCCCCGTCCCGCGGCTGTACGGCACGGTCAGCTTCATCGTCATGCAGGTGATCCGCATGGCGCAGGTCTTGTTTCTGGTGTCGCTTCCCCTTCAGTTTCTGACCGGCGCACCGCTGGCCGCCGTGATCGTGGCCGCGGGGGTCTTTGTGGCCTTCTACACCATCGTCGGCGGCATCGACGCGGTGATCTGGACCGATGTGATCCAAGCGCTGGTGCTGATCGGCGGCGGCCTGATTTGCGCCGCGTACGTCGTCCTGGCCCTTCCCGGCGGCTTCGCGCAGGTAATCGAGGTCGGCGTCGCCCACGATAAATTCTCCTGGGGCAGCTTCGACTGGGATCTAGGGCGGCGGACGTTCTGGACCGTCGCGCTGCTGGGCGTGGTGAACTGGTTGGCCATCTACGGGGGCGACCAGAACCTGGTGCAGCGCTACGTTTCGGCGCGTTCGTTGTACGAGGCCCGCAAGGCGACCATCATCTATTCCGCGATCGCCTTGCCGATGTGGGCGTTTTTCTTTTTCGTGGGCACCAGTCTGTTCGTGTTCTACCAGACCTTTCCAAACGAATTGTCGCCCGGCCTGGAGCCCGATCAGGTGTTGCCGTCGTTCATCCTCAGCCACATCCCGGCGGGCGTGGCCGGTTTGGTGATCGCGGCCATCATCGCCGCGGCCATGTCAACGCTCGATTCCAGCCTGAACGCGATCGCCACCGTGACGGTCGTCGATTTGTTGAAACCGTTCCTGGCCCCCGGGCGCAGCGACCGCTACTACCTGGGGGCAGCCCGGTTGACGGCAACCTTGGCCGCCGTGCTGATGATCGCCGGGGCGCTGGTCTTCGCCGTGCTGCCCAAAGAGAGCATGAACGACGTTTCGCTAATCGTCACTTCGATCTTCGGCGGCTGCCTGATGGGGCTGTTCATGCTGGGTTTCTTCACGCGGCGAGTCGACGGAGCGGCGGCGACGATCGCCTTGATCCTCGCGATCGTTTTCAACCTCTACTTGGGATTGAGCGCGTTGGGGGGCTTGCCCGAGGGACTCGCGCCGCCGGTCCACAGTTACTGGACGGGTTTCCTGGTGAATGCGTTGTTCGTCGTCCTGGCCTATTCGATCAGCCTTGTTCGCCGCCGGCCACCGACGGGACTGGCCGGGTTGACGGTGTGGACGATGCGGGAGCCAACCGGTGAGAGAATATGACATCGTCGTATGCGGCGGGACGCCGGGCGGCATCGCCGCAGCGTTGGCCGCCGCGCGCTTGGGGCGGTCCGTGGCCCTGATCGAATACCACGCTCACCTGGGCGGCATGGCGGCCAGCGGATTGGGCAAGAGCGACATCGAGCACCGCGAACTGATCGGCGGGCTGTTCCGCGAATTCGTGCAACGCGTCCGGCGGTACTACGTCGATTGGTACGGCGTCGATTCGGAGAACGTGCGGCTCTGCCGAGACGGCTACTACTACGAGCCCTCGGTGGCCGAGCGGACCTTCGACGCCATGATCGCCGAGCAACCGGCCATCGACGTTCTCAAGTCTTGCTCGCTGCAGACGGTCGATGTGTCCGAGAACCGACCTCGGCGGATCGAAATCCTCGACCGCACCACGAGCCAACTGTGGACGATCGGCGGGCAGGTGTTCATCGATGCGACCTACGAAGGCGACTTGTACGCGATGACCGGTGCTGCGTATCGGCTGGGACGGGAATCCCGCGACGAATTCGGGGAACCTCACGCCGGGGTCGTGTACTTCGACTACGAGACGGGCGAATTCCTGCCGGGCAGCAGCGGAGCGGCCGACCCGCGACTGCCGGCTTACACTTACCGCCTGTGCCTGACCACCGATCCGGCCAACAGCCATTGCGTCGAGCGGCCTCCGGATGGCTACGACCGCCGAGACTATCTGCCGTACTTGGAAGATCTGGCCGCGGGTCGTCTGGGGGCTCCGCGGCAATTCAAGGAGGGCTGGGGCTACTATGCCGAGCACTTCAACACGTTGCTGCGGGCGCTGTCGGTTACCGAATTGCCGAACGGCAAAGTCGACGCGAACATCAATCCGCGCCCGCTCGCGTTTCCTTTTCCCGAAGAGAACGCGGGCTATGTCGAGGCCGACTGGACTCGCCGCGAACGGATCGCCCTCCGGCATCGGGAACTGACCTTGGGGCTGCTGTACTTCCTGCAGCACGATCCCCAGGTTCCACGCGAGCATCGCGCCCTGGCCGACCGTTACCACTGGCCGCGGGACGAGTTCGCCGACAACGGGCATTTTCCATTCCAGTTGTACGTGCGCGAGGCGCGGCGTTTGCGCGGTAGCACTACGTTGACCGAGCACGATGTGACGGGCAAAGCACGGCGGGAGGATGCCGGCACGGGTTCGGACGCGATCGCGGTCGGCGAGTTTCCGATCGACAGTTTTCCATGCCGCAAGCGGCAACCGGGCGACACTCGCGTGCTGGAGGGCTATCTGGGGATGCTCGCCCATCTTACGCGGCCCTACCGGATTCCCTACGGCATCATGATCCCCGAATCGCTCGACGGACTGATCGTTCCCGTCGCCGCTTCGACCACCCACGTCGCCTACTCGTCGATCCGCATGGAGCCGACCTGGATGGCCCTGGGTCAAGCCGCCGGCACCGCGGCCCACCTGTGCTTGACACGCGACTGCCACCCGCGAAACGTTCCGATTGCCGGGTTGCAGGAAGAACTGGCGATGCAGGCCCAGGTCTTGAGCGTCCCGTGACGCGAAACCACATCGTTGGACCGCCCCAGTTGTCCAATGCCCTGATTTTGAATGTGCGAAATTCGCAAATCAGTGGGTCACTACCTGCCAGCAGTCGTTACCAAATCCTCGGTTTCGTACCGCTGAAGAAAATTGTCCAAAGATTTCTTGCTGGGAGGACTTCTTCACAAGTCGTTAGTTTTGAACATCTTGCAAACGATGCACTGCCAATCCGTTCCGTCGCAGCCGTCGGTGCCTCGGTCGGTTAGTTGACTTTGCGGTTGAAATCACCATAATCCGGCTTGCGCTGGCAGTGTTTTCGGCATGTCAGCCCAACCCGCAAACACCGAGGCGACAGCAAATTTGTGGATTTGCTGCTGCCGCTCGCCTTCGACCGCCCTACCCGACAATGGTTTGCCGGAAGTTCCCGCGTAGGAATTCGCGTATGAATACCGCGATACCGTGATCCGCAACAGCGGAGCCCGCGCTCTCGATGACCAAGGACTCCATGAGTAGCGAGAAGTCCCTTCAACGTTCATTTTCAAGGGGATTTGGGATGAGAATCAGGACCGTTCTGCCATTCGTGGTGATCCTCACGATTTGCATTTGGCCTGCGGTGTACGCGGGCGAGGAACCGGCGCCGCCAGACGCTCAGGCTGAAACCACCGCGGTGGCCAAGGCGACGGCTGACTACGATGCGGCCGTGAAGGCAGCCAAAGAGGCGGAAGCGGCGGTCGTCCCCTTGAGGGCCGCCATGCAAGCGGCGGACGCGGCTTATGCCAACGCAAGCAAAGCGGCCATCGCCGCGCGCCAGCGGGCCACGGAGGCGAAGAATTTGGCGGGCGAGCAGGGCGCCGCGGAATTGACGAAGGCTGAGGCCGATGTGCCGGCCGCCATCGCGGCCCTGACCGACGCGACCAACGCCAAACCACCTTTGGACAAGGCGTTGGAAGACGCCAAAGCGGCGGCGCTTCCTCTGCAACAAGCTTACGATGCGGCCGAGAAGACAGCTCGGGAGGCCGAAGCCGCGGCAAAGGTCGCCTCCGATGCGGCCAACAAACTGGACGACGAAGCCAAGAAGGCCGCGGACCAAGCGGTTGCTCTGCGCAAAGCGGCTGACACGGCTAAGGCCGCTCTGGCTCGGGCGCAGCAGAACGAGGTGCGAGCAGCGGAGCAAGCCAGTGCCGCCCCGCAGAAGCTGGCCGAAGCCGAGACGCAGAAGAAGACTGCCGACGATGCCGTGGCCAACGTCCTGAACCAAATCGCCGCTGCCACAACTGCCCACGAGGCGGCCGAGCAGGCGGCCCAGGCGGCGGAGGCCAACGCCAAGGGAGTTCCCGACGATCAGAAACAGCAGGCTGCCGCGGATGCGGCCGCGAAACGCAAAGTGGCCGATGAAGCCAAAGCGGCCCTGGTTCAACTGCAGGCGGCCCAGCAGAACTCGCAAAAGCAGGCCGGCGCGGCGGCCCAGACGCTGGCTCGCGCGACGGCGCAGAAGAAAATGGCCGACGCTGCTTTGGACAACGCCAAGAACCAAGTCGTCACCGCCACCGCGGCTTCGCAGGCTGCCGACGTGGCCGCCCAGGCCGCCGAGAAGACGGCCGAGGAGAAGAGTCAGGCCTCGGCACAGGCCGCCGCCAAGCGCCAAGCAGCGGCGGACGCAGGAGCCGCCCTAGCGCAGACGCAGCAGGTCGAGCAGCAAGCCCAGGCTCAAGCCACGGCGGCCGCGCAGAAAGTGACCGAAGCACAGGCGGCGAAGAAATCGGCTGACGAGGCCCTGGCGAATATCAAGAACCAAGTCGCGGCCGCCGCCACGGCTTCTCAAACCGCCGAGCAGGCCGCGCAGGCTGCTGAGGCCACGGCCAAGCAAGTTGCGGAAGATGCCGCCAAGCCGGACGCGGAGAAGAAGCAGGCCGCCGACGAAGCCGCCGACCAGCGCCAGGCGGCCGACGCCGCCAAGGCCGCATTGGCTCAAACGCAGCAGAGCGAGCAAGCGGCTCAGGCTCAGGCCGCGGACGCCGCGCAGAAGCTAGCTGAAGCCGAGGCGCAGAAGAAATCGGCCGACGAAGCCCTGTCCGGGGCCAAGAGCCAGGTCGCCGTCGCCACCACGGCGGCCCAGGCGGCTCAGGAAGCGGCCAAAGAGATCATCCAACTGGACACGGCGCGCCAGCAGGCCACGGCCGATGCCGCGGCGAAACGCAAAGTGGCCAACGATGCCAAGGCCGCGCTGGATCCCGTGGCCCAGAAACGAGACCAAGCGGCGGTTCAGGCCAGTACCGCTGCGCAGAATCTGGCCAGGGCCGAAGCGCGGAAGAAGTCGGCCGACGAGGCTCTGGAGAGCCTAAGGCAACGGATCGCCGCCGCCAAGGAGACGCACGTGGCCGACGAACAAGCCGCCAAGGAGGCGGAGGCCGCGGCTGTTCCGTTGAAAGAGGAAGCCGACAAGACCCGGGCGGCGTATATGGCCGGCATGGCGGACGCCGACGAGAAACGCAACCTGGCCCAGCGGGCCAAGGCGGCGCTCTACCGGCTGGTCGCCGCCGAGCAGGTCGCGGGCCTGATGGACAGTTCCGATCCGCCGAAGCCGACGAACCGCATCGACGAGATCATCCTGGCAAAGCTGAAGACGCTGGGGATCGAGCCGGTGCTCTGCTCCGACGCCGTGTTTGTCCGCCGTGCCTATTTGGACCTGACCGGCAAGCTGCCCCCGGCGGATGTGGCCCGAGCCTTTATCCAAGATTCCGATCAGAACAAACGGGCCGCCTTGATCGACCGTCTGCTCGACCGGTCCGACCATGTGAATTACTGGGCCATGAAATGGAGTGACATTCTGAGGATCAAGGCCGAGTTCCCCGTCACGCTCTGGCCCAACGCGGCGCAGGCCTATCATCGCTGGATCTGGGAATCGATCGCCCAAAACAAGCCGTACGACCAGTTCGCCCGCGAACTGCTCACCTCCAGCGGGAGCAATTTCCGCGTCGGGCCGGTCAACTTCTACCGCGCCATCCAAGAGGAAACCCCGGAGAACATCGCCGCGGCCGTCGCCTTGGCCTTCATGGGAACGCGGATCCATTTGTGGCCGGAAGACCGGCGCACCGGTACGGCCGCGTTCTTCTCGCAGGTCGGCTACAAGCCCACCAGCGAGTGGAAAGAGGAGATCGTCTTCTGGGATCCCTTGAAATCGGTCGCCGTGCCCGGCAGCATCGCCCGGGGAATCGACGCCGTGGCCAAATCCGTGACGGAGACCAATCAGATTCCACGGGAATTGGCCGAACCAATCGCTGAGAATGGGCCGCTGGATGCCGCATTTCCGGACGGCACCAAGATCACGGTTCCGCCGGACCGCGATCCGCGGGAGGTGTTTGCCGATTGGCTGATCCGGCCGGAGAATCCTTGGTTTGCCCGCACCATCGCCAACCGCACTTGGGCGTGGGCGATGGGACGCGGCATCGTCCACGAACCGGACGATTTTCGGGAAGACAACCCGCCGAGCAATCCTGAACTGCTGGACTATCTCGCCAGCGAGTTGGTCTCCAGCGGCTGGGATCTGAAGCACCTGAAGCGGTTGATCTTCACTTCGACTGCCTACGGCTTCTCGTCGATCCCGCGACACCAACAGCCGGAGTCCGTTGCCAACTTCGCCAGCTATCCCATGCGGCGAGTGGAGGCCGAGGTGCTGATCGATGCCTTGAACGACATCACCGGCGCTTCGGACCTTTATACCAGCGCCGTTCCGGAGCCTTTCACGTATATTCCCAGCGACATGCCCGCGGTGGCGCTGGCCGATGGCAGCATCACCAGTTCGTTCCTGGCGTTGTTCGGACGTTCGGGGCGCGATACGGGGCTGGAAGCCGAACGCATCAGCGAGCTGGCCACGCCCCAGTGGCTGCACATCCTGAACGCGGCGACCGTCCAAAGCAAGCTTCAGAACGGCCCGAAATTGGCAGCACTGATCGCTGCTGGCGGCCAACCGCAGGAGATCGCCGAAAGGCTTTACCTGACCATTCTCTCGCGGTTTCCGACGGCCGCGGATGTCAAGGCCGCGGAGGAACACGCCAATATCGGAGTAGCGAAAGGACGCGACGTCTGGATCGATCTGGCCTGGGCGTTGATCAACAGTCCCGAGTTTCTTTTGCGGCATTGAGTTGATTCGAAACGGTCGGTTTCTTAGCACGGCGCTCCCACCGGGAGCAGAAGGAGAACTGAGATCATGAGCACGAACCACGATCCACACAACCGACAGCATGTGTCCCGGCGCGAGGCGATGCGGCGCGGCGCTTGGAGTGCGGCGGGGCTGGTCGCGGCCAGCGGTCTGGGCGCCCGCGCCTTTGCGGCCGAGCCCGAAAAGACGCCCGAGCAGAAGTTGGCCGACGAGAAGGCTGTTCGGGACGAGGCAGCCAAGGCCAAGGCCAAGAAGGGCCAGATCAAATCGGTCATCCAGATCTTCCTGTGGGGCGGCATGTCGCAGAACGATACCTGGGATCCGAAACCGGGGACGGGCTACGACTACATGGGCGAGTTCGACAAAGTCATTCCCACCAACGTGGATGGAATCCAGCTCAGCTTCCTGTTCCCCCACCTCGCCAAGCAGGCCGACAAGTTCGCCCTGATCCGCAGCATGACGCACGGCAACAACGGCCATGAAACGGCCGCCTACCTAATGCAAACGGGCCACGCGCCCGGCGGACGCTTGGCCTATCCCAGCGTGGGCGCCATTTTCACGTACTTCAAGAAGGACGAATACAAAGGACTGGTTCCGCCCTATATCGTCATGCTCCAGGCAGCCGGACGGTTTTCCGAGGAGGGCTTCCTGGGGCCCGCGTACAAACCGTTCGCCACGGGCGGCGATCCGAATGCGGAACGTTTCGAGGTGCAGGGGATCGTCAACCGGGGAATCGACGACGCGCGGCAAAAGGCTCGCCGCGAATTGGTCGACAAGGTCAATCTGATGGGCTACGGCCTCGCGGACGTCCCGGAGATGGCTGCTTCCGAGGCGGCCCGGGAAAACGCCTACGGTTTGATCTTGGGCAGCGGGAGAGAGGTGTTCAATCTGAACAACGAACCCGCGGCACTCAGGGATCTTTACGGCCGGAACACATTCGGGCAGGAATGCCTGGCGGCGCGGCGGATGGTCGAGGCGGGAGTGCCCTACATCACCATCAGCTTCCCCGGTGGCTGGGACACGCACGCCAATCACTTCCCGACGATGCGGCGGCAGTGCCCCATGTTGGACCAGGGACTGGCAACGCTGCTTTCCGATCTGAGCGAGAAGAAATTGCTGGACAGCACCTTGGTTTGGTGTACCGGCGAATTCGGCAGACCGCCGAAGATCGACTGGGCGCCGCCCTGGAACGGGGGACGCCATCACCACGGAGGCGTGTTCACCGTGCTGGTCGCCGGCGGCGGTTTCAAAGGCGGCCGAGTGGTCGGTTCGTCCGACAAGATCGGCGAGAAGGTAGAGGAAAGGCCCGTCTATCCGTCGGACCTCCTCGGCAGTTTCTACCTGTTGGCCGGCATCGACGCCACCGCCAAGCTTCCTCATCCTTGGGGATTGGATGCCTACGTTCTGGACACCGAGAACGAAGGCATGAAGTCGGCCGGGTTGTTGGAAGAACTCATGTAGGCAATGAGGGATGAGGGATCCCTAAATCTTTCACTTAATCCTAACCCTAGACTCAGTCTCTCCTCCAGGAGATTGGGTGAAAGATCAGGTGAAAGATTAAGACGGACCAGGACGGACTAGGCAAGACCGATTTTGCCAGGGCTTCTGATCACGAATGCTTGAACCAAGGGAGCACACGATGAAGAACCTTCGATTGGCCGCATTCGCTTCGGCCATTTTACTGGCGGTGGCATCCGCAGCCCAGGCACAGAACCAGTACATCGGGTTTGTCTATCCGGCCGGCGGCCAGCAGGGCACGACGTTCCCGATTCGGCTGGGCGGACAGTCGCTCGTCAATCCTGCTCAGGTGGTGGTCAGCGGGGAAGGGGTTTCCGTCCGGCTGGTCGATTACTACCGGGTCCTGGGCAATCAGGAACTCGGGTTGCTCCAACAACAACTGAACGAGTTGCGGAAGCCGGAAACGACGGTCGACGACGTCATGGCTGCCAAGATGGCCTGGTACGAGTTTCCCGCGCCCATCGGTCCGCCGAGCGTTGCGAACGAGGAACAGGGTCTGATGTGCTCCGCGTGCGGCCGCATCAACCCGCCGGACGCCACCGTCTGCAGCGATTGCAGCGCGAAGTTGGAGAAGCCGGCAGCCCCGAAGCCGGCCGCAACGGACGCGAAGGACGAAGTGCCAAAGTCCGAGAAGGAGATCGCCAAGCAAAACCTGATCGAGCGGATTCAGAAGATCTTCGCTGAAGACGAACGCACGCCGGCCGTCCGTTCCCAAACCGAACTCGTCTTTGCCGAAGTCACGGTTGATCCCGACGCAAAGCCCGGCCGCCGAGAGATCCGGGTGGTCACCAAGCGCGGCATCTCCAATGCGCTGTCCTTTTACGTGGGCCAAGTGCCCGAAGTCGCCCGCAAGCCGATGAAAACCATGCAACTGCCCGTGCTCGGCAGAGAGCAATTGGCCCAGCGCAAGAGACCGCCCGAAGAACAGGTGCTGCGCATCAGCGTGCCCTGCACGATGAACGGCCAGATCGCTGCGGGCGAGGTGAACCGGTATCGTTTTGCGGCGAGCGCGGGGCAGCGTTTGGTGATTTCGGCCAAGGCCCGGGATCTAATCCCCTACGTCCCCGATGGCGTTCCCGGCTGGTTCCAAGCCGTGCTGAGGCTTCACGACGCCAAGGGAAACGAGGTCGCGTACAACGACGACTTCCGTTCTGACCCCGATCCGCTGATCTATTTCGAAGTTCCCGCGGACGGCGAGTACGTACTGAGCATCAACGAGGCACTGTTCCGCGGCCGGGAGAGTTTCGTGTATCGGATCACCATCGGCGAGCTGCCGTTCGTCACCAGCATCTTCCCCTTGGGAGGCCGTGCGGGCGAACCGGTGGCGATCGAGGTGGACGGCTGGAATCTGGAAGAAACCAAGCTGGCGCCGCCCCCGCAGGACGCGGCACCGGGGCGTTATCTGCTGGCCGCCGCTAACGGGGACCACCTCTCCAACTACGTGCAGTTTGCCTTGGGCACGTTGCCCGAGTGCCAGGAACAGGAACCCAACGACGCGGCGTCCGCGGCCCAGAAAGTGACGCTTCCCATCATCGTCAACGGGCGTGCCGATCGCCCCGGTGACGGGGACGTCTTCGAAGTGGACGGCAAGGCCGGCGAGACCATCGTGGCGGAAGTGCAGGCCCGTCGGCTCGGTTCCCCGCTGGATTCCTTCGTCAAGATCACGGCTGCGGACGGCAAGATCATCGCGTTGAACGACGATCACTTTGACGCCGCATCGGGGCTGAACACCGACCACGCCGATTCGTACCTGATGGCCAAACTGCCTGCCGACGGAAAGTACTTCGTTCACATCAGCGACACGCGACGCCAAGCTGGAAAGGAGTACGCCTACCGGCTCCGGATCAGCCATCCGCAACCCGATTTTGAGTTGCGTTTGATCCCTTCTCGAATCGTGATGCCCAGCAAGGGCTCCGCCTCGGTAACCGTTTTTGTCGTTCGCCGGGACGGGTTTGATGGACCGATTGCTTTGCGATTCAAGGACTTGCCCGAGGGATTCGAATCGGCCGGCGCCACGCTGGCAGCCAACCAAGAGACCATCGGACTGGCATTGAAGACCAGTCTGACCGAATTGGAGGAACCGCTCAACCTGACCGTCGTCGGGACGGCGAAAGCTGGCGACCAGGAAATCGTCCGCCAGGCCGTGCCGGCCGAGGACCGAATGCAGGCCTTCCTGTGGCGTCACCTGTTGCCCGCGGACACCCTGCCGGTGTTGGTTTACAATCCATCCTACCAGCCACCCGCGGAACGCGTCCGACCGCCGATCCGAGACGAGGATCTGCCGAAGGATGTGCAGCGCACGTTGACCAAGGCATCCGTCGCCGGTCGTCTGAACGAAATCGAACGCTTGTATCAAGAATGGCTTCTGACCGACGAGTTCACCAACCGCGAACTCGCGGGCATCGAGGCCCGTTTGATCCAATAACGACCGGCGAATCCTGTGTATTCGGATTCCGATGTTCGGATTTGGGCGTCGGCATTCCAGCCCGGCGTGATTGTTCTCGTGCGCGGAATTATCGAGAATCCGAGCACGACTTCGCTGCCGCGTCCGTGGTGGCGCTTCCCCCGCTCGCACTTCCGGCTACTATTGGAAGTGCCATGCGCGAATCACCCTTGGTGGTGGACGCTAGAAGTGGCTCGCACGCTGCCGAACAGTGGCTCGCGGGCGCTGAACGCGAGTCGGACGGGTGGCTCGCGGGCGCTGAACGCGAATTGGACGGTGGGACGGAATTCGGACCCGCGTTCGGCGCCCACGGGCCACTGCCGCTGAACGCGAGTCGGGCGGTGGGACGCAATTCGGACCCGCGTTCGGCGCCCACGGGCTGCTGCCGCAGAATATGAAGAGGAACTCGTCGCGCCCCGCAGGAATCCAAGACAGAATTCGCTGCCGAATCAGCCGGGAGGGGGTCAAGTGGAACCGCGTTATTTGCTTCGAGCGATCGGACTGTTGGGCATGGTCTCGGCCGGAGTTACTGCCGCGGATCGACTTCCGCCCGAATCGATGCTGCCGGGTCAGGCAGTCAAACGGAGCGAGTTTCCTGCGGAATCGGCGTTGCCCGACGGCTTCGTCTCGGCCAAGGTCCGTCCGCAGTGGGCCGTCCGCGTGCCGAGCGAGCGCGAGTTGCCGCCCCGTTTCGCCTCGCAAACCGTCGCGTCCGAGCCGCCGGGAGCCGCCATGCTGCTGGCCGCGGCGGACGACGATGTCGCCCGCTTGGACGACAGCCCGGATCGTACGCCCTGGCTTCGTCTGGACCTTGGAGGCCACGCCGCCACGGTTCGCACCTTGGTCTTCACGCCCGATTCCCAACGGATCTGTTCCGGAGGCGACGACAAATCGGCCGTCGTGTGGCGGCGAGTCGCCGAACCGCTGCCCGTTCAGGCCCCGTGGACCTACGAACGCACAATCCGCTGGCAGATCCAACGCGGGCCGCGCGGCCGCATCTATGCGCTGGCAGCAGGCAACGGTTTGTTGGCGCTGGCTGGCGACGGCGCGATGGACCAGGCCAAGGCGGTGCTGGCCGATCCCGCGACGGGCCAATGGCGGTCGGCGTTGACCGACGATCGCGTCGCCACCCATCCGGTCGTCGTCTCGCTGGCGGCCTCGCCCGATCCCAAGGCACCCGGCTTCGTGTCGGTGGAGATCGATGGCCAAGCCATGTATTGGAGCCCCGACGCGGCGACCGGTCTGTGGAAGGCCCGTGAAATCCAACCTCCCGATTCAAAATCGCACGGCCCGGCCGAAGCAGCGCGGCTGCTCGCCTGGCGGCGGTTCTCGCCGGTCCAGATGACCAACGGCCAAACCGTCGTCTTGCCGGCTTACGCCGGTCTGGATGCGCGCGGCAGCGTCACTTGGCGTCTGCGGTCGGTCGATGTGTCCAACGGTGCCAGCCGCACCTTGGGCGGCGACGGTCCCGACACCGTGCATACCCGCATGGTCCTGGCGATGGCCGTGTCGGCCGATGGCGGACGCTTGGCGTCAGCCGACGACGCCGGGCGCGTCTTTCTGTGGGATCTGCGCCGCGGCGAGCGGACGAACCGAATCCAGATGAAGGCGCCGGTGATCTCGTTGGCCTTTGACGCAAGCGGACAGCGGCTGTTGCTGGGCGGATACCGCCGCGATGCCAGCGGTGCCGATCTGCAACTGTGGGACACGCGAGACGTCCAGCAATCCAAAACCACGTGGTCGGCGAAGGTCGGCCAGCATGTGATGGCCTGTGCGATCAGTCCCGACGGCCGCGACATCGCTTATTCGCAAGGCTCGACCGTCGAGGTCCGTCGGCTGGCCGATCTGGATCGCGCCAACGTGTTGCGCGCCGCGGTCCGCCCGCCGTTGCGCGTGGCGTTCGCCCGCGAGCGGCCGTATTACCGCGTGGCTTTCGGATACGACGCGGACCGGTGGTCCGGCACCTTCGACGCCACGACTCTCCAACTGGGCCGCGAGCAGCAGGTGGACTCCAAGGACTGGATGTTGAACACGTGGTGGCGGGGCGATTGGTCGCTCGTGACGGTGCCTGCAACCACGGCCAGCAACGAAGAGACCTACTGGCTGGCCAAAGCCGGACGCCGCGTGGCGCAGCTCCCCTTGCGTCCCGGCGTGGAAGGCTCACCGACCGCGACATGCTGGATTCCCGACCGACAGGGACAACCGTTGGCCGTGGTGGTCGGCACGGACGGACAGAACAATCTGTACGTCTTCCGCTTGGCGGAACAAGGCGGCTGCCCCCTGCTGCGCATGTTCCGCAGACACGAGGCCGCGGTCACGTCGGTGGGCATTTCGCGCGACCTTCGCTACTTGGTTTCGGCGGCACAGGACATGACCATTCGCTTCTGGCCGGTGGGCGACGCCATGATCGGCGATGCCGTGGCCAACCGCTGGGGCGCCGAATTCGCCGCAAACGAGGGCCGCCTGACGGTCACCGCTGTGCGCGCCGACGGCCCGCTGTACGGCCGCGGTGTGCGCGCGGGGGACTCGATCCGCAAGCTGATGTGGCGCGAGGGAGGCGAACGGATCTCCAACGACGCCCCCGCGGAGATGCTCGCAGCCCTGCAAGACCGCCCGTGGCAGGAACGTCTGGTCTTCGAACACGGCCGCGGCGGCAATCTGACCGGGGCGTTTCAGATCTTTCCCGCCTGGCCGCCGCTGGCGTCGCTGTTGGTGGCCGAGAACCGCCAGTGGGCCTACTGGGCGCCGTCGGGTTACTACGACGCCTCGTTCGAAGGGCACCGACTCTTTGGCTGGCAAGTCAACCGAGGCCTGGACCGGGCACCGGATTTCTTTCTCGCGGCTCAACTTCGCCGACGGCTCGAACGCCCCGACGTCATGTCCCGGTTGCTGGAAACAGGCAGCATCGAGGACGCGTTCCGTGCGGCGCGGCGGCAACCGCCCACCCATTCCCAGCAGGTCGTCCAGCAAGAGTACTCGGCACGGCCGCGGCTCGAAATACGCCAACCGCATCCCAACGCACCGATCGCGGGCGACCGCGTGGTGGTCGAGGCGGTAATCACGGTGCCTGCGGGCGAACGATTGGTACCGCCCAAGGCGTTTGCCAACGGGGTCGTGGCGGGAGAGCGTGAATTGGTCGGCCAGCACGACACGCCTGACGGCCAGCAATGGATCTACCGCTGGTCCGCACGCTTGCCGTCCGATCCGCAGATTCTGATTCAGGTGGTTGCGTCGACCGAAGCGGCGGTCGTCGCTTCGGCCGAGTTGCTGATGTCGCGCGCTGCCGTACCCGAACCGCGACCGGCTCGGCTGTTCATCGCGGCGGCCGGCGTCAACCAGTACCGCGACGCGCAGATCCCGCGTCTGGATTTCGCGGTACGCAACGCGCTGGAGCTCACCGGCGCGCTGCGCGCGGGGGCGGCTCCGTTGTACGACAGCCAAGCTGTTTCCTTGCTGGACCAAAGCGTTACCCGTCCGGCCTGGAGCACCACACTCGATCAGTACGCGGCCGATCTGGCCCGCGACGTCTCGCCGGACGATCTGTTGGTAATCTTCCTGTCCGGACACGGCGTGCGCGACACCGGCACGAACGACTACTACTTCGTCACCGCCGACGCCCGATTCGGAGACATTTTGGGACGCCGCTACGCCGATTGCTTGAGCTTTTCCGACTTCGCCGCGTTTGCCGAGGTGCCGTGCCGCAAACTGGTCATCCTGGACACGTGCCACAGCGGCGCGGTCCAACCGCTCCACCAGCGGGAACTGAAGGCGGCGCTGCGTTTGCTGCAGGACGATCTGGTCTTCACCATGACGGCGTCGGATGGCAGCCAGGAAGCCGTCGAAGCCCGGCAGCGGCGACTCGGGCGTTTCACCGCCCGGCTGATCGAAGCCCTGCAAGGCGCCGCGGACCGCGAGACCGGCAACGGCGACGGCATCGTCACGCTGGACGAGGCCGTCGAGTATGTTCAGCGCATGGTCGCCGCCGATTCGGCCGCCGATCCCCAAAGCCAGCACCCCACCGCCGGCCCCACGAGTCTGCTGCCCCTCGCCCGCCTGCCCCTGACGGGAAACAGGCACCGCGAGTAGCCCGCGTCGCAGGGCGGCCGACTTCGGGCGGGGTCAGCGCATTGGCGACGACCACCAGAACCTACTCAGTTGTCCTCGAGTCGACAATGCGGTCGGAAACGGACAGCTTTCTCAGGACGGCGCGCTTCTTGGCTTGGTGCCGCTGCATCCGAGTCATGACGTTGTCCAGGAAGCGGACTGCCTCCAGCACGTGCGGACCTTTGTTGAGCATGACGCACTCGGCACGGCCGCTCATCGCGGCGTCCGTCACTTCGGCTCGAGAGGGCATCCCCTTCTTGGCCAGCGACTCCAGAACCTGGGTGGCCCAGATCACGGGTACGTGCGCCGCTTCGCACAGCCACAAGATCTGTTCCTGCACTTCGGCCAGGCGTTCGAAGCCCATCTCGACGGCCAGATCGCCGCGGGCCACCATCACTCCGACCGGCGGGGAACGAAGGGCGGTCACCAGTAGATTCGGCAGCCGATCAAAGGCCGCTCGCGTCTCGATCTTCAGGACGATGCCCAAATGCGAACCGTTGCGGCGGTCCAGTTCGCGTTCCAGATTGAGCACATCTTCGGGCGACCGCACGAAGGACAGGCCCACCATGTCCGTGTGGGCGACGGCGAACTCCAGATGTGTCAGGTCCGCGTCGCTCAGGGATCCGACGTGCAGCGCGCTGTCGGGCAGGTTGATTCCCTTGTCGGCTCGGAGTTTCGCACCGCCGGCGCGGGTCTGAGTGATGCGGACGCGAAGCCGATCGCGCGCGGCCTCCTCGATCAGGCCCCCAATCTTGCCGTCGTCGAACATGATCCGCTGGCCGGCTGTCAAATCCCCAAACACCTGTGGTAGCGTACATGGAATGCTGGCCGGGGTGGCGAGCGTGCCGTCCGCCGCGTACGTGGCGGGACGTCCCAACTCGGACATCTCCGTGACCACCAACAAGTCACCGCGGTGCAGGACCAGTGGCTGGTCGCTGGCCGGCAGGGCTCCAATCCGCCCGTCGCCCAAGTCTTCGTTCGCCGGTCGCGAGGAGGGGCCAGCGGGCTGCCAGCGGACTGCGGCGCCCGACTCGACGTAGACCGTCGATCTGCTCTCCGTCAGCACCCCTTGCGCGTCCACCGCCACAACCCGCAAACGACGGTCCATGCCCCGACAGTCGGCCAATAGCAGGTCGTCGCCGGGCCGCAAGTCGCTCAGCCATGCGGCCTCCATCGGTAACAGCACGTCATAATCCGGCGATTCCGCTCCGGCCCGGACTGTCGGGGCCAGTCGCACTTTGACGGGACGGAGCAGTTGCCCGCGCAGCCCCCGTCGTGGACTCCAGTGGAGCACGGCGGGCCCCGGGGCGACGGGGCCGGTCCGCAGCTTGGGTCCCTGCAGATCGAACAACACGCGGCAGGGCCGGCCCACTTCGGCGACCGCCCGGCGCAGGTGCTCGGTCATCTTTCGCCAAGCCTCCGCCCCGTCATGGGCGCTGTTGATCCGCATGACGTCCATGCCGGCCAGCAGCAAGTCCCTTACCAGTTCGTAGGACTCGGCCGCTTCGCTGGGCATCGTCACCATGATCCGCACCGCGCGGCCCGCGGGGACCGGTCCCAGCAAGAACTCGGTGTGCCGTTCCAGCGCTTGGGGCCCGCCGGAGAAATCCACCGGCAATTGGAACCCGGCGGGCCGCTCCATCGCGAGTCCCGAGAGCTTGTGCAAAGCCGCGAGGACGGCGTCGACGCCCGCCAGGGCATGCGCCTCGGTCCGGCCTAACGAGGAGAGGCCCAGGGATGACAAATCCAACTGCAGCGGTCGCAGATCGTGTTGCCGCAACGCCAGGTAGTGCAGCAGGTTCAAAGCGCTGGGCCGGTACTCGGGCGGAACGTGTGCGAGCTCTCGTGCCCAGGACTCCGCCAGTGCGACCTGACGGTCACGCAACTGGCTCAAGGCCTCGATCGCAGCAGCGACTCTCTCCGCGGTGAATCGTCCGGGCACGGCTTATTCTCTCCAAGAACGAGAAGGTACATCGAATCCTCGGGGCTCTGCAAACCGGGGTCGATCCGCCGGTCTCAGTCACCGAATCTACGTTAGTCCTTTGCCAAGGTACAGGCCGAGTCCCAGCCACCATTGGGTCTTGCCCCGTCACCAGCTCAGCCTTTGGGGCGTCTGGGACGTGAAACGCGTCATGCTGTTCCCGCTGACCAACCTGGCCATCATGCTGTTGCTTGGTGTGGTCGTCAACTTGCTGGGTCTGAATACGTTTGTCAGCCGTGGCGGAAGTCGATCGCGGCGCTGGTGCGGTTGCGGCAACTGTCGGAACCGTCTCATCTGCGGGCGGAAATGGCCGCGTTCGGCATCCGCGGTGGCAGCGGCCAACATCTGGCGGTCGAAACGCTTTACTAATCGAGCGAAAAGAACTGGCGGATCCCGGTCAGGAACATCTGCACGGCGATGGTAGTCAGGAGCATGCCGAACAGACGTTGGCTGGCCGCGACGCCGCGTTGGCCCAAGAGACGTCCCACGGAGGGAGCGAAGTACAGAATTACGCCTGAAGCGAGCCAAGCGCCGATGATCGCCAGCAACCAGCTCGGCCAGCGCTCCGGTTGCCGCGCCATCAGCAAGAGCACGGTGGCCATCGCCGAAGGCCCGGCAATGAGCGGTATCGCCAGAGGCACGACAAAGGGCTCGCCTTCCGGGGCTTTTCCGAAGATCTCCTGGACATCGGCAAAGATCATTTTCAAGGCGATCAGGAACAGGATGATACCTCCGGCGATGCTCAGTGCCGGTTCGGTGACGTACAGGATTTGGAGCAGGTAGCGGCCGGCCAACAAGAAAAGGATCAGGACTGCCAGGGCGATGAGCAATTCCCGGACAATGACCGTCCTGGCCCGCCGCGGATCCAGCGGCGCAAGCAGGCTCAAGAACACGGGGATATTCCCCACCGGGTCGATCACCAGGAACAACAGAATGGCTGCCGAAAGCGTGGACACCCGTGCTGATCCCTTCACCAAACGAACCTTGTTGGTATTTCCCTGCCTGGACTGTGTCGTCCCTCGTCCGTGTCGCAAGAGAGGAGGCGAGTGGAATTCTCCCCGATTTCAGCCGGTGATACAATTGCAACCACGATGCGGAGTGAAGTGGCAAGCTGTATTGCAGGCACCGCGCCGTGGCAAGAAAGGCAGATTATGCGACGGGCTTACTGGGTTGCGATGTTGTTGCTCGTCCCGGGTTCCACTCGGGCAGCCGATTACCTCTGGGTCGAAGCCGAGAGTGCCGACGAGAAGGTCGAGCACGCGAACGAGTGGTATGAGCCGGTCGACCGCCAGACTTCGCTGTCCGGCGGGGACTGGTGGCGGTCGTTCGACGAGCCGGTCATGGATTCGGGCTACATGGTTTGCCCGTTCACGGTGGCGAAGGCCGGCAACTATCGGCTGTGGATCCGGCTGAATCTCACGAGCACCGGTTACCGTTACGCATTGGACGATGCTCCGCTGGCCGAACTGCCGGTCAAGGAGTGGCGGGCCGCCGATCAGGAGCACCGCGAGACGATCGAGCACGAGCGCCGGGTGTTCGACGAGACGTATGCCTCGCACGATGGCTCGAACCGGCATAAGCTGGCTTGGATCAAAGGCCCGCAGGTCGAATTGGCGCAAGGGACGCATCGGCTGCGGATCGAGGTCAAGCCGGGCGACGACAACAAGGGCTTTGCGGCCGTGGACTGCTTCGTGCTGGCGGCCGAAAGCTTCGCGTTTCGTCCGCGAATGTTCTACAAGCCGGAGCAGCGCGTCCAGATCGCCCCGGAATTGGATTCGTCCGACGCCTGGGCGTTTCCCGTCGCGCGGGACACCTTCGCCGCCTCGCCGATCGATCTGCGCGGGTTGAACGAAACCGTCGCAGGCGAGCACGGGTTCATCCGGTTGAGCGACGACGGGGAATCCCTGGTGCGCGGCGATGGGCAACCGATCCGTTTCTGGTCCGGCTCGGACTATGCCTGGCGGATCCCGTTCACCGACGGCAACCTGGTGGTCAGTCCGACGGAGCGCGAGGCGGTTGCGCATCATGCCCGCTGGGCGGCCAAACGGGGCGTCAACATGGTCCGCTTCCACGGTCACTTGCCTCCCAAGCCCAAACGCGGCGATCCGCCGTTCTCTCGCGAAGACATCAACGAGATCGACTTGCACGGCGCTTGGTACATGGTGGCCGCGTTCAAGAAGGAAGGGATCTACTCGACGCTCAGCCCTTACTGGGGTTCGCACACGGACAACCAAGCGAGCTGGGAATTGGGCTTCGAGGGCGGCAGCCTGACCGGCCTGGTGTTCTTCTACGAGCCCGTGCAGACGATGTACAAGGCGTGGCTGCGGCGGCTGTACACCGAGCCGAATCCTTACACGGGCATTCCGCTGAAGGACGATCCGGCCGTGGGGATCATCCAACTCCAGAACGAAGATTCGTTGCTGTTCTACACGGAATCCCAGATTCGGGGAAAGCCGCGGGAACAACTCGTCAAGATGTTCGGCGATTTCCTGAAGAAGAAATACGGAACGCTGGAGAAGGCGTTCCAACGGTACTCGACCTACGAAAACGCCTGGGACCTGCGCGGCGAGGACAGCGTCGAGCGAGGAACGGCTGGCTTGCTGCAGATGTGGTTCTTTACCCAGGACGCCCGCGACCGTGCCGCCCGCTGGGACGAACCGACTCGCCGCCGCATGGACGACCAATTGGAGTTCTACACCGAACTGATGCGCACGTTTAACCAGCAGATGGAAACCTATCTGCGCGACGAACTGGGCTGCCGGCAACTGATCAATGCGGGGAACTGGAAGACCGTCGATCCCGTGCTGGTCTGCGACGCGGAACGCTACTCGTACACAGCCAATCAGGTCATCGGCAAGAACGCTTACTACAGTTCGTTGCATGCGGGGATCAATACGGGCTGGCAGATTCTTGACCAGCAGGTATACACGAACTGGTCGGCCCTGAAGCGGCCCTATTTCTGGCCGATGAACGTCAAGCAGCCCGCGGGGCATCCGGTGATGATCTTCGAGAGTCTGTGGGTGCCGCCGAACCTGTACGCGGCCGAAGGGCCGCTGGTCGTGGCCGGGCAATTGTCGCTCACCGGCGTCGACTCGTTCTACTGGTTCGCCTCGGGTGGGGAAGAATGGGGCGCCTGCGATGGCAAGTGGGCCTACAACACGCCCATGCAGATGGGCCAGTTTCCAGCCACGGCGCTGGCCTTTCGCCGAGGTTACATCGCCCAGGCGGACGAGCCGGTGGTGTACGAAGAACGCAGTCTGGACGATCTCTGGCAGCAGAAGACGCCGCTGATCGCCGAATCCGCCACGTACGATCCGAATCGCGATCAGGGCGAAATGCCGGTCAACTCGTCCGTCTCGACGCCGGTCGACCCGCTGGCGTTTTGCGTCGGGCCGGTTCGGGTGAACTACGGAGGCAGCGCCGCCAACAACCGGGTGTCGCCGATGCTGAGCGGCTTGATCGACAAGCAAGCCAAGATCCTGACCAGCGTCACCGGCCAGATCCGCACCGATTACGGCAAAGGCATCTACACCGTCAACGCGCCGAAGTGTCAGGGCGCCGCCGGGTTCCTGGCCCAGGAACCGGAGATCGCGTTGGCAGACGTCACGATTCGTTCGCGCAACGCCTACGGCTCGGTGGTGATCGTGCCGTTGGACGATCGGCCGTTGGCCCAGTCCCGGCAGATTCTGATCCAGGTGGGAACCGTCGCCAGGCCCGCCGGTTGGATCGCCCGCCACCGCTCGGTCGAAGCCGGCGGCGAACTGCACGACGGCTTTCAGATCCTGCGAAAAGGAGGCGAGCCAGTGCTGGTCGAGAACACCCGCGCCCAGATCGAGATCGCGAACCCCGCGGTGCGCAGAGCTACGGCGCTGGACGTCAACGGTTTGCCGATGGCGGAACCGGTGTCGGTCCAGCAGCGCGGCGAACGGTTGCTCGTGACGCTGCCCGCCAACGCGCTGTACACCATCGTGGAATAGGGAAAGGACAGAGGAAACGACCATGACACAAACACTCTTGATGTGGTGTTCCCTGACGCTGACCGCCATGACGGCGGACTCGCCCGCGGCGCTGTTCGAACAGGCCGAGACGCTGGCCAAGAGCAACCGGAAGCAGGAGGCGCTGGCCAAAGCCGAGGAGGCGGTCGCCGCGTTGGAGCGGGCGCAAACGGCCGGCGAGAAGATCGAATGGGCCGGAATGAACGGGTTGCGGTTCGCCGCCCGCCTGGCGCGGGAAGACTTTCTGGACTACGACAAATCCCTCTTCTTCTGTGACAAACTGTTCCAGTTGTCAGACACCGACTATTGGCGCGTGCCAGCTCGGCTCGAGCGAGCCATGACCTACCGGGCCATGGGCCAGTTTGCAAAAGCCCAAGCCGAATACGACGCGATCGCCGCCGCCGATCCTCGGCAGCGTGCCAGTGGCATTCTGCCGCAGGCCGAGATGGTCTACTTCGAACTGCGCGACGAACAGCGCGGCCGCCAGTTGATCGACGCCGCGCTTGGCGACCCAACGCTCAACGGCCGAGAACGTTTCGCGACCCTGCGGAAGTGCGCGGTCCAGGCGATCGTCCAAGGCCGCCGCGAGGAAGCGTTGCGCTGGTACGCGAAACTGGAAGGAATGCCCTTCGACAAGCCGGAAGAACTCGCCCGGTTCCTCTGCCAAGCGTGGTACGAAATGGGGCAGATCGAAGAGAGCCGCGGTCGGACTGCCGAGGCCAAAGCCCACTACCGCCGCGCAATGGAATTGGAAAACGGCGAAATGCGCTACCGCGCACGAGCCCGCGACACGCTGGAAACCATCGAGTATTTCGAGTAGCCGGGATCGTGGGGTCTTACGGTTGGATCTGCATCCCGTAGTCCTGGGCGATCTTGCCTAAGATGTCTTTCGCTTTGTCCGGATGAGCCCGAAGATACTCCCGGACCAACGGAACGGCATCGTCATCCATCCAGTCCAGCAGATTGTGGAGTTCGCGGTCGTTCGGCGTTCCCCGGAAGAGCATGTCGCGGAGTGCCGCCAGGCCTTGCTCGCGATGACCGATCTTGACCAGGGCCCACGCCGCCAGCATCTTCACCTCGTCTGCCTGGTCGTCTAAGGCCGACTTGAGCGATTCCGCGGCGGGAGCTGCGTTCTTGTCCAGTAGCAGCAGTCCGACGACCGACCAGTAGCGGAGGCAAGCGTCCGAGTCGGCCAGACCTTCCACCAATGCCGCCAGATTCTTCGGGTCGCGGGCCAAGGCCAGATCGGCGGCGTCCAGATATGACTCCAGAGGATGAAGCTGCGGGTCGCGGACCATCTCGTAGATCGTGAGGCCATGCTCGGCGGCGCGCCGTACGCGCATCGATTCGGGGATCAGGCCCGAATCGTAGAGTTCCAGTTGCATGCGGCGCATGGCCTGGCGCAGTTCGGCAATCTTGGCTTGATGCTCGGGGGCGTCGATCAAGTTATGCACGTTATCGAAATCGGCGACAGTATCGTAGAACTCTTCGGAGACGCGCGGCTCGAAGAATCGCCCGGTCACAGCATCGGTCTTGCCTTTCCGATGGTGCTGCTCCCAGGCGGGCGCCGCCGGGATCTTCCAGAGATAGGCCAGGTACTGGCCGGCCGGTGCGTAGGGCAGATAGTTCTTGTAGTAGGCGTAACGCTTGTCGCGGATCATGCGGACCGAGTCGCAGCGTTCGTCCGCCCGCTCGCGGAAGCTCAAGTGGTACTGCGGCTCCGGTTCGATCCCCTTGCCCAGGAAGATCATGCCTTGCATCGTGTCGGGAATTTGCGCGCCAGCCAGACTCAGCCAGGTCTTGGGCATATCGACGAAGCTGACCAGGCGGTCGACCGTCGTGCCGGGCTTCTCGGCAGGCCAGAGATGCTTGTACTTCTCGGGGATACGGACGACCAGCGGGCAATGCACGCCGCTGGAGTACAGAAACCGCTTGCTCCGCGGCATCACGCCGCCGTGATCCGAGTTGTAGATGACGATCGTGTCGTCGTACAAGCCATCGGCCTTCAGGGCTTCGAGCGTTGCGCGAACGTCGTTGTCCATTCTCTCGACGGCGTCGGCATACTGGGCGTAGCTCCTGCGGATCGCGGGTAGATCGGGATGGTACGAGGCGAGTTGCATCTTGGCCGGATCGTTGCTCAGGTTCTTGGCCTCGCCGTGCGCGCTGCTCTCGTGGCTGCTGCCCGTGTTCACGACCGCGAAGAACGGCTGACCCGGCTGACGTGCGCGCCAGCCGAATCGGATCGTGCGATCCATGACATCCCAGCAGTCGTTGTCGGGCCGCCCGCCGATATTGTAGTCGGTCTTGATCGAATTCGACGTGTGGTAACCCGCCTTGCGAAGCAGGTCCGGATAGTACGGGATCTTCTCGTGCGGGATCTGGTTGCGGCTGCGCATGGGCTGAGTCCCGTTGGAGATCGCATACATCCCGGTGATCCACGTCGACCGCGTCGGCGCGCAGACCGCGGCGTTGTCGAAGCAGTGCGTGTAGCGAAAGCCCTCGGTCGCCAATTGATCGATCGCGGGCGTCCTGCAGTTCGTCGCGCCGTAGCAACTGACCCACGAAATGCTGTTGTCTTCGCTCGTCAGCCACAGGATATTCGGCCGATCGTCCGCGATCGCCGGCGCCGCAACCGGCGGTCCCAGCAGCACAGCGAGCAAAGTCCAGATCAAGAGATGTCGAGTGTCTGTCATCGGTATCCTCGTATCGTTTCCCGTTTCCCCGAAAGCCCCGGACGCGTTCGCTAGCCGCACGGCGTGCCGCTTGACGACCGGTCAATCGCCAGCACGACGACCGGGAAGACAGCCTAACCGCTGCCGTGCCTCGGAGCAAGTCTGACCCATCGCATCGGACGTAACCGGAACCTGGAGCATCTATTCGCCGATCACTTTGACCAGCACGCGTTTCGGGCGGCGGCCGTCGAATTCGCCGTAGAAGATTTGCTCCCAAGGCCCGAAATCCAGTTTCCCGTTGGTGATGGCCACCACGACCTCGCGGCCCATCACCTGCCGCTTGTGATGGGCGTCGCCGTTGTCCTCGCCGGTGCGGTTGTGGTGGTAGCGTTCGGGCGACGGATCGAACGGGGCGAGGTCTTCCAGCCAGCTTTTGTAGTCGTCGTGCAGCCCTGGCTCGTCGTCGTTGATAAAGACGCTGGCCGTGATGTGCATGGCGTTCACCAGCACCAGCCCCTCGCGCACCCCGCTGGCCGCCACGATTTTGGCGATTTGCGGCGTGATGTTCACAAAGTCCATGCGGGCCGGCACATTGAATGTGAGATACTCGGTGTGCGATTTCATCGGCAGGTTCCTTTCGTGGCGGCCGCGGTCGCGACCGGATTTGTCGGATTTGAGACCGGTTCCGCTCTCGTTGCCAATCCGAACGGCAGGCGCTTACAATGGGAGCCGGGAAGGAAACGTGGGTGCGATGAACTTTATCAACTCGCTCGTCTGGTGGCAATGGATCGTGCTGGGGCTAGTTCCTCCGGCGATCATCGCGCTGTATTTCTTGAAGCTCAAGCGGCAGCCGCTGGAGGTGCCGAGCACGTATCTGTGGAGCCGGACGATCGAGGATCTGCACGTCAACTCGATCTGGCAGCGACTGCGGCAGAGCCTGCTGTTGTTCCTGCAATTGCTGTTCCTGTTGATCCTGATGCTCGCCTGCTGCCGACCCGGTTGGCGGGGAGCCCGGTTGACGGGCGACCGGTTCATCTTCGTGGTGGACACGTCGGCCAGCATGAGCGCGACCGACGTCGAGCCCAGCCGCTTGGAATCTGCCAAGCGGCAGATTGTGAGCATGATCGACGAGATGGGCTCGGACGATGTGGCGATGGTGATCAGTTTCTCCGACGTGGCCCGCATCGAACAGTCGTTCACTAGCAGCCGGTCGGCGCTGCGGCAGAAAGTCAATGCCATCAAGGCCACCAACCGTACCACGGACCTGAGCGAAGCGCTGCGGGCGGCTTCCGGGCTGGCCAATCCGGGACGCACCAGCGACGCCGGCAACGAGTTGGACATCCAAGTCGCCGATGCCTTGCCGGCGACGTTGTACCTGTTCACGGACGGCGGTTTTGCGGCCGTGCCCGATTTCTCATTGGGCAATCTGACGCCCAAGTACGTCCCGATCGGCTCGGCCAACCCTCGGAACATCGCCATCGTGGCTTTCACCGCCGAACGAAATCCGGAGCGGCCAGACCAACTGCAGGCCTTTGCCCGCTTCGAGAACAACAGCGGAGAAGACGCCAGCGGGACGGCGTCCCTCTATCTGGACGACACGCTGGCCGATGCGGCCAATGTCCGCGTCCCGGCGGGCGAGGCGGCGGGAGTCGAGTTCAAGCTGAACCAGATGGATCGGGGCGTCCTGAGACTGGTGTGGGAGAATCGGGACGATCTGCTGTTGGACAACACGGCTCACACCACGCTGAATCCGGCCCGCGAGGCGCGTGTGCTGTTGGTCACTCCGAGCAACGATGCCTTGCGGGTCGCCCTGGCGACGGACGAAGTGCTGGCGTCGGCCGCCCTGACCTTGGCCGAGCCGGCCGTTTTGCAGACCAAGGAGCACCAGGACTTGGCCGCGGCCGGATACTTCGATTTGATCATCTACGATCAGTGCCAGCCGGAACGGATGCCGCAGGCCAGCACGCTGTTCATTGGCCAACTGCCGCCGGTCGAGGGCTGGACGAAGGGCGAAAAGCAACCGTCGCCGATCGTCATCGACACCGCCAGCATCCATCCCTTGATGCAATACGTGCCGATGGGAAACGTGGCCATCCTGGAAGGCTTTTCGGTCAAACCGCCGGCCGGCGGAACGCCGTTGATGGAAGCGGACATCGGCACGCTGTACGCGGTAGCGCCGCGGGAAGGGTTCGAAGACGCCGTGCTGGGATTCGAGATCGTCGGCCTGGACGAGCAGGGCAAAGCCGAGGCGAAGACCGATTGGCCCATCCGGCGAAGTTTTCCCGTGTTCGTTTTCAACGCGGTGCGTTACCTGGGCGGCAGTGCGAATTCCACAGCAGCCGCGACGGTAAACCCCGGTCAACCAATCCTGTTGCGGTCCCGGTCGCCCGTCCAGCAGTTGACGGTTGTCGCGCCGGACGGCCGCAGAACGCAGATCTCGCGCGAGGGGCAGAGCGCCTTCCCGTACAGCAACACGGACCTGTTGGGCATCTACGACGTTCTGGAAGGCACGGCGGCAACGCCTGCGCAGCAATTCGCGGTGAACCTGTTCGACAGCCGCGAAAGCAACCTGGCAGTGCGGGACAAAGTCGAACTGGGTCACGAGCAGGTCACCGGCACCGCCGGCCTGGAACAAGCCCGTCTCGAAACCTGGAAATGGCTGCTCATCCTGGGCCTGCTCGTCCTGCTGGCCGAATGGTACATCTACAACCGCCGCGTCTACCTGTGAGCGTCACCGGCAAGCAACGCGATCAGTTGCTCGTCAGAAAATCGACGCCGGACTTCTGCTTCAGCAGTGGCGGAAGCGGGCGGGATCATCAGGCCATGCTACCGTGGCTTGGGCAGCAGCTCCAACGACTCCAGGAACTTGTCGGTCTTGGTCAGGGTTTTGAGGTACAGCTCTCGGTCGGACATCAGGTATCCATGCTGGCCGCCATCATGCACGTCCAATTCGCACCGATTGCCGGCTTGCTGCATCGCTTGGCGAAATGCTTCCGCACCGGCAAACGGCACGGCCGTAACCGACGGGCGACGTGTCGATCACGGGGGACAGCAGCACCAACGCTTGGGAACGCACGAGACGCTCAGATCTTCTCTCGCCTCAAGGGCATGACGCTTGCCTCGGCGTCGCAACTCGTCGATCATCAGCCTAGGTCGCGAGCATTTGCGATTCGTGTCGCGGGCACATCGTTTGTACGCACAGCGTAGCGATTTCGATCCTATGCCGATCGGATTGCGCAGGCAGAGAAGTCCTGGCCAGCGGAGATCGGACTGATGACGACATCGGAAGACATTCTCGGGGCGGTCCTTTCGTTACAAGAAGAAGAGCAACTGCTTCTTGTCGAACAGTTGCTGGATCGGTTGTCCCCGGAAGCCGATGAATGGGAAACCGACGACTTGGCCGCGGAGTTGGAGCGGCGCCAGGCTGATTTTGCGCGAGGAACCGCGGAAGAGATCCCTTGGTCCATACTACGCGAAGAAGACTGAAACGATCCGACGTACCCAGTCGTTATATTTCATCGTCTCGCGGCGCGCGAGTACCGCCAAGCACGGGGTTGGTATCGCCGCCGCAGTCCGGCGGCAGTGGGCAGGAACAACGATGCCATGCTACCGTGGCTTGGGTAGCAGCTCCAACGACTCCAGGAACCTCTCGGTCTTGGCCAGGGTGTCGAGGTACAGTTTCCGGTCGGACATCAGGTATCCATGCTGGCCGCCGTGATGCACATCCAGTTCGCAACGATTGCCGGCTTGCAGCATCGCTTGGCGGAATGCTTCCGCGCCGGCAAACGGCGTTACCGTGTCGCCTGTGCCGTGAAAGATCAGCGTCGGCGGAACCTTGCCTTGAACGCGATGGAGCGGGGACAACTCCTGCCAGCCGTCTCCGATCTTGGCGTTGCCGTAGCCGGCGGGCGATGTGTCGATCACGGGGAACAGCAGCACCAACGCATTAGGAACGCACGAGACGCTCAGGTCTTCTGCTGCTTCATCGACGCCGCTGAACAACGCCGTTCCGGCAGCCACATGACCGCCGGCTGACCCGCCGCAGGCAATGATCTTCTGCGGATCGATGCCCAAGGTTTCTGCGTGCTGACGCACAAACCGCAGGGCGGAACGGCCGTCCTTGACACAGTCAGCCACCGTCGTCCCCTGCCGGGTATCGAGCAGTCGGTACTGAATACTGATCCCGACCAGGCCGAGACGGGCAAAATGCTCGGCGAACGGGTACATGCGCCTCGGTTGCCCGCCGGTCCAGCCGCCGCCGTGGATCACCAGGAAACACGGCCGTCGATCATCGCTCTGCCAGCCCTCCGGCTCGAAGACGTGCAGGAAGAGTTCGCGGCCCCCCGCCTTCTTGTAGACGACCAGCCGCGACGGTTCGAGCTGCGCTGCCAATTCGTCCACCGGGTCCGGCTTGCGCGGCGTGGCTGCGGCCGGCGGGACAACGCTCGCGTGCCGAGCGATGAAATCGACAATGGGCGCCGGATGATCCAGGCCGTGCGGATGATGACCAACGCCCGGCTTGGCGATCAGCATGATCGATCCGCCCAGCCGCCGGTAACGGTCGGCCAGTACGCCGGTATTCTCGTCCCACGGAACCACGTCGTCGGCATCCCCGTACACGTGCAACAGTGGCACTCGGGCCGCGGCCAGCGGAGCCAAGCGGTCGACCGGGTTCTTGTCGTAGGTCAATGCCGCATCTTCATTCTCAAAGCCGTAACGCTCGAGGACCAACTGCCAGTCGCGTGGGCTGCCTTTGCCTTTGCCTCGGCCGCCCGGCCAACTCTTGAAATCGCACACCGGCGCATCGCCGTAGATGCAAGCGACTTTATCGGGATTCTCAACTGCCCAGTTGTAACAGTAGAGCCCTCCGCGACTGAGGCCCACAAGCGCCGGCTTCCTTGCCAGGGCATATTTCTCCGTCAACTCTTTGTAGCACGCGTTCCAGTGAGTCACCGCCGCCGGGCAACCGAGCATGTCGGGGACGCGCATGTAGGCGACGTGAAAGCCCCGGTTCAGCAACTCGATGTCGGGCGCCGGCTTGTGACCGAAGAACTCGCCGTGCCAGACCCAAGGCCGACCGTCGGCCGCGTGCCGAGGAGCGACGACCAGCACCGGTTTGCCAGCGACTTCGAAGTCGTAGCGTTGAAAACCATTCCAGTCACTTTGCACGCCGGGAAAACCAGGCGGTTCGGCTGCCTCGCCGAGCATCGGCGGCGCCAGTGACGCCAGGAGGACAAGGAGAATCCTCATCGGAAGCGGGGATCGCGTCGGCGCGGAAAACGGCAATGTGTTCATGTTGGTCTCTGATCGGCTGATCGCCGCGTTTGTCATCCTGTCTGTTCGGTCTGCGTTGCATCGGCGGGAGCCGCGGGCTTGGCTTCACCGCGGGGGGCGGGCTGAGTGCCGGGGACGATGCGGGGACCGGGGGAATGTTGTTCGATGATCTCGGCCAGTTCTTCCGAATCGATCGATTCCACCTCGATCAGCCGCCTGGTCATGGCTTCCAGCGCGTTGCGCCGCGTCGCCAGAATTTGACGCACCTTCTCGATCGCTTCGTCGATGATGCGGCGGATCTCCTCGTCGATCTCGCGCGCCGTCTTCTCGCTGTGCGAACGAGTCCGCTCTTCGGCCGCCGAGGCCAGGAACACGCTGCGGTTGCTCTCGCGATAGTTGACCCGTCCCAACCGGCTCATGCCAAAATCCGTCACCATGCTGCGGGCGATCTCGGTCGCCCGCTCCAGATCGTTCTGGGCGCCGGTCGAGATGTCCTCGAAGATCAGTTCCTCGGTCAGCGTGCCCCCGAGCAGCACCTGGATGCGGCTCTCCAGTTCCGATTGCGTCATCAGGAACCGGTCGCCTTCAGGACGCTGCATGGTGTAGCCCAGGGCGGCGATGCCGCGAGGGATGATCGAGACCTTGTGGACCGGATCGGTGTTCGGCAGGCTGCAGGCCACTAGCGCGTGCCCCGCCTCGTGGTACGCGACGCGTTGCTTTTCGTCGTCGCTCATGACACGCTGCTTCTTTTCCAATCCGGCCGTCACCCGCTCGACGCCGTCGTTGAACTCGGCCATGCCCACCGCCGCTTTCTCTTTGCGGGCTGCCAGCAGGGCCGCCTCGTTGACCAGGTTGGCCAAGTCGGCGCCGACGAAGCCGGGCGTGATCGCGGCGACCCGGTGAAGATCGACCGACGAGTCCAGTTTGACGCTCTTGACGTGAACTTTCAGGATCTGCTCGCGGCCTCCGATATCGGGCCGATCGACCAGCACGGTGCGATCGAAGCGGCCGGGCCGCAGCAGCGCTTGGTCCAGCGTCTCCGGACGGTTGGTGGCCGCGATGACGATCACGCTGGTGTTCGACTCGAAGCCGTCCATCTCGACCAGCAGGGCGTTCAGCGTCTGCTCCCGTTCGTCGTGGCCGCCGATCATGCTGCCGCCGCGGCTCTTGCCCAACGCATCCAGTTCGTCAATGAAGATGATGCATGGCGCCTTGGCGACCGCCTGCTGGAACATGTCCCGCACGCGGGCCGCCCCGACGCCCACGAACATCTCGACGAAATCGCTGCCCGACAGGCTGAAAAAGGGCACTCCCGCTTCGCCGGCAATCGCCTTGGCCAGCAGCGTCTTGCCCGTGCCGGGCGGGCCGACCAGCAAGACACCCTTGGGGATTCGGCCGCCCAACCGCTGATACTTCTCGGGCGAACGGAGGAAGTCCACAACCTCGCGGACTTCTTCGACGGCTTCGTCGATCCCCGCTACGTCGTCGAACGTCACGCCGATGTCTTCCTGGGCGTACAATCGGCCGCGGCTGCGCCCGAACGACATCGGCGAACCGGCCCCGCTCAGCCGCCGCATCATGATAATGAACAACACGACGAACAAGCCGGTGATCAGCAGCAGCGGAACGTAGGCCCGCCACAATCCCGGACCGGCCTCGTTGCTGTGCTCGATGTGATACGTCCGCAGCCGTTCCAGCAACTCGAATTCTTCCTGGCCCGACGCCGGTTTGTACGTCCGGAACGCAATGCCTTCCTGTTTTTGGTTGACCGAGGAACGGGTTTCCCTGGATTCCGTCGGCGGCTGCTCCGTTTCGTCCAGGACGACGTCCACCGGTTGGTAGTTGATGATCCGATCGATTTTGCCCGTCAGTGTTTGCGTGCCGTTCTGGACATCGCGGAGGTTCTGGTAGCGGTCGATCCGCGTCTTGCCTTCTTTCAGCTCGACACGCACATCGATGTACCCCGGCGCATCCAGCAGTTGCCCGTTTTCGTCGCGACGGCTGGCATCAACCAGCCGCTTGAAATCGTAGTACGAGATCTCCAAGACCGCGCTCTGAGCCAGCAGCAGCGTCACCGCCACGATGCCCAACCCGGCCACTAGCAGATACCAAAGGATATTTTGCCCCCCGGATGCACCTTTCGATTCCGGCTGCTTGCGGGAGGGTCCGTTTTCTTGATCCATGTTCAGTTTCTCTCCTTTGATACGCCGTACGACCTCGCGTCCTCCGCAGTTCGATGCATGCGAGAACGAGTTTCGACGAGTTGTCTGGGCAGCTTCGCACCTCGCAGCCGGGAATCAACCGCGCTTAGGGTTGTCCAAACCGCAAGGTCGACTTAGAATGCCGTGCCCAGTGGAAGTCTAGGCGCTTGTTAGCCTTGTTGCGAGTGGGAAAAATTGTCACGGAGCGAAAGCCGGTGAACTTTCCTATTGTTGTCCGATAGGAGTTTATCAGCAACCGCCGCCCGCTCAGACCGCTTCTTGCTCTTTTTTCGGCGTGTTATGAGTCGCAGTATACGCAGAATTGTCATACTCGGCTCGACGGGCAGCATTGGTCGCAGCACGCTCGAGGTCGTGGCCGCCTCTCGCGACCGATTGAGCGTGATCGGACTGACCGCCCACCGCAGTTGCCAGCGACTGGTCGATCAGGCTCGGCAGTTCTCCCCCCAGTGGGTCGTCGCAACCGATGAACAGGCGGCCGCCGAGGCGGATTGGAGCGGACTGCCCAGCGAAACGCAGTTGCTGGTCGGCCTCGATGGCCTGCGTCGAGTCGTCTCCGAAGCCGCCGTGGATATCGTGGTGGCTGCGATCGTAGGCAGCGCCGGGCTGACCGGCGCCTGGCACGCGGTGCAAAACGGCAAGACGCTAGCACTGGCCAACAAGGAGACGCTGGTCATGGCGGGCCCGTTGGTCATGGCCGAGGCGGCACGGTGCGGCGCGACCATCTTGCCGGTGGACAGCGAACACAGCGCGGTCTTTCAGACGCTGCACGCGGGACGCCGCGAGGACTTGAAACGGGTGATCTTGACCGCCAGCGGAGGCCCATTCCGGCAATACAGCCAGCAACAATTGGAGCAAGTGACCGTCCAGGAGGCACTGAATCACCCTACTTGGACTATGGGGCCAAAGATCACGGTGGATTCAGCCACCATGATGAACAAGGCGTTGGAGATCATCGAGGCGCGGTGGCTGTTCGGTTTGGAACCCGATCAGATCGATGTCGTCATCCACCCTCAATCGATGATCCATTCTCTGGTAGAATTCCGCGACGGATCGGTGGTGGCCCAATTGAGCCCGCCGGACATGAGATTGCCGATTCAGTACGCTCTGACCTACCCTGAACGCATGGATGGCCCGGCGACGCGATTCGACTGGAGCCGGAATTTCTCGTGGGAGATTTTCCCGCCGGACAAGACTCGCTTTCCGGCCTTGGAGTTGGGGCACGAGGTGGCTCGGCGGGGCGGGACATCCGGGGCCGTGTTGAACGCCGCCAACGAGGCCGCTGTCGAGGCGTTCCTGGCGGGCAAGATTCGCTTTCCCGACATCGTTCCGGCTTGCCGGTCCGTGTTGGAACATCATCATTTTGACCCAAGCCCGTCGTTGGACGAGTTGTGGAAACTGGATGCTTGGGCGAGGAGGGAAATCGCAACGTGGATTGGTATCTGATCGCGGAATCCAGCGGGTTGCTGTCGGTCGTGGGGGCGAAGCTGTGGGTGATCGCCTCGGTGGCGGTGACCTTGGGCTTTGTGATTTTCGTGCATGAACTGGGGCACTTCCTGGCGGCGAAAGCCTGCGGCGTGAAATGCGAGAAGTTCTACATCGGCTTCGACGTGCCGATGAGTCTCGGGCCGCTGAAGCTGCCCGCGGCGTTTTGCCGCTTCCGTTGGGGCGAGACCGAATACGGGATCGGCAGTCTGCCGCTGGGCGGCTACGTCAAGATGCTGGGCCAAGACGACAACCCGACCGCCCAGGCCCGTGAGAACGAACGCATCAAAATCCGCAAGCCCGACAGTCCGGCGGCCGCGGTCGGTGATGCGGCCGCAACCGCGGCCGGGGGGGATGGCGCTGCTCCGGAACCGGCCGGGCAGGCTTTCGAACTCGATCCGCGGAGCTACCCGGCCAAGCCGGTCTGGCAGCGAATGATCATCATCTCGGCCGGCGTCGTCATGAACCTGATCTTCGCCGTCGTGTTCGCCGCGCTGGCCTACACGATGGGTGTGCGTTACGTCCCCAGCGTGATCGGCGAGACCGTCGCCGATTCGCCGGCCTGGCGACAGGGAATGCAGCCCGAGGACCAGATTCTGCAGATCGACCGTCGCTGGCATCCCGACGAGCACCTCCGTTTCCGCCGCGACTTGATGCCCCAGGTGCTGTTGAACGGCGGCGAGAAACCGATGGAACTGCTGGTCAGGCCGCGCGGCGCCAGTCAGGCGGAATGGATGACGGTCCAGCCCGAGAACCGACTTCAGGCAGCCAAGAAAGCGTTCACCGCCGATGCGTTGGAGGAGAGCGACCAGGTGCGCGCGGCCAACCGCCAGCGGACTTTGACGTTGTTCTCGCCCGCGGCTTCGTTGGGAATCACTTCGGTGAAGACCACGGAACTGAGTCCCCTGGCGCCAGCCGAGACCTACCGGCTGGACGATCCCGAGTTCAAGAAACTGCGCAGCGGCGACGAGATCGTGGCGGTCGACGGTGTTGCGCTGCCGCGCGACCGGCGTACGGGCAAGATTCTGGCCACGCAGTTCGAAGCAATGCTGGCGGCGCGGATGACCGAGCCCGTGACGCTGACCGTTCGGCGTCCGTCCAAGACGGATGGTTCCGCTGCGGCCGCCAGCCCCGCGGAAGAATTCGACGTCACGCTGCCGCCCAGTCGGATGCGCGAGTTGGGAGTCACGATGCGCACAGGGGCGATCGCCGCCGTGCGCCGCGGAACGCCTGCCGATCTGGCCGGACTTCGCGCGGGCGACCGATTGCTGCTGATCGATGGCCAGGAACTGGGCGACCCCTTGACCCTGGCTCAGCGACTGCTGGACCGCGTGGGTCAGCAGATCGAGATCCAGTTCCAACGCGATGGACAGGCACAGTCGCTGCGGCTCACCCCGCAGGCGCCGCAGACGCTGGGCGAGCCGCTGTTCTACGGCGCTCTGCTACCGATCGAAGCTCTCGGGATCGCGCTGCCGCTGGAGAACACCGTGGCCGTCGTCCAGCCGGGCGGTCCAGCCGATCGAGCCGGACTTCGGGCAGGCG
>JAHDXO010000036.1:88717-109084 GCA_023382975.1 Pirellulaceae bacterium | reverse complement strand
GTCGATCAGCCTGAACAACGTGGGCGAGGTGCGGCGCGAATCGGGCGACACGGCGCGAGCGGACGCGGCCTTTGCGGAGAGCCTGGAAATCAGCCGTCGGCTGCACCAACAGTACGGCGAGAGCCCGCAGATGCTGCGCGACCTGTCGATCAGCCTGTACAACATGGGCAGGACGCGGTTCGAATCAGGCGACGTGGCGGGAGCGGAAGCGGCCTTTGCGGAGAGCCTGAAAATCAGCCGTCGGCTGCACCAGCAGTACGGCGAGAGCCCGCAGACGCTGCGCGATCTGTCCATCGGCCTGGACGCAGTGGGCCAAGTGCGGCGTGCATCGGGCGACATGGCGGGTGCGGAAGCGGCCTTTGCGGAGAGCCTGGAAATCCGCCGTCGGCTGCAACAGCAGTACGGCGAGAGCCCGCAGACGCTGCGCGACCTGTCGATCAGCCTGAACAACGTGGGCGAGGTGCGGCGCGAATCGGGCGACACGGCGGGTGCGGAAGCGGCCTTTGCGGAGAGCCTGGAAATCAGCCGTCGGCTGCACCAGCAGTACGGCGAGAGCCCGCAGACGCTGCGCGGTCTGTCCGTCGGCCTGAACAGCGTGGGTCAGGTGCGGCGCGATTCGGGCGACTTGGCGGGTGCGGAAGCGGCCTTTGCGGAGAGCCTGGAAATCCAGCGGCAACTCATCGACCAGTACGGAGCGACCCCGCGTCGCGAAATGGAAGTGCAATACACGCAAAACGCACTCGATCAGTTGTGGGAAGTCGTGCCGTCGCGAGTTGCGGAATCCACCCCGTAGTTGCAACGATCATCCCCTGCACATGCTTCCTGGTCTGCTCCACGCGAATCTCTCTGCAGCGTCGGGGTCCACTCAACCGGAGAAAGGGATCGGAGAAAGGGGCGACAGGCGCGCTTGTTCGGGGAATCATTGGTTCGGCTGCCCGTTTCTTGTCGGGTTTGGTGCTCGCAGCGTTGATTCCGGTCCCCGTTGTTTCGCTGTTCGACGGACCCACTGCTCGCCTCTGAAGGGCCGGCCGCGGGCCACGCCGCGGCCAGTCGCCTCCAACTCGGCCTCGGTTTGCGGCTGGCCCGCGAGCTTGCACCATTCCTCCCGGAGCAATTCGCGCGGCACGCGGCATTCCAAGAGGTGAACCCGACTGCTGCTGTCTGTCATTAGGCGAGCCTGTCTCGCTCGGGCTCCATTGTCGCTTTACAGATCACCTTGGTGATCGTGTCCGCGACAGCTACAATGGGAGAAGCGTGGGACCGCGGCGGCCAAGGGGGCAGTTTCGATCTGACGTCTAAACAAGGGTGGCACTGAAGGCGAAGGGAACCATCATGCCCGGAACGCTCGAAACACGTGTAGAGGCCCTCGAGCACGAGGTTTCTGGGATGAAAGCGATGCTGGGGGGTGGGCAACTCGTCAAGGATTGGCGGACGACCTTTGGCATGTCACGAAATGACCCGGACTTCGAGGAGTTGGTTCGGCTAGGCCGCGAGATCCGCAACCAGCAGAGTGAGGGAGGGACAACCGGTGTTGGTTCTTGACACCGACCACCTCGTGGAGTTCGATCGTGGTTCCGACGCGGGCGAAATACTGCGCCAACGCTTGGAAAACGCGGACGACGAAATCGCGACGACGATCATTTCCGCAGAAGAGTCAATGGACCTCAAGATCGCGGCGATTGTGCTGTCGCACCGAGCCACCTTGCTATCCCGGAATATGGTTGACTTCGCCCAAGTTCCGGGCTTGGGCGTTGAGGATTGGACGCTGCCGGAATCGTAACCCTCGGTGACGGACACTGCAAATGCGCAGAGAGGATGTTGGTGTCGAGCATATCGCTCATTTCGCCCGGCAGACGCGACGTTCAGGCTCTGTCACCTCGTGTTCAATGATACTCCTTCGTGCGAGAGACGGCAACGTGGCACCCGCCGCAGGTCTTGTTCTTCAGGACGGCGAGCTTGCGTTCGATCTCCAAGGACGTGGGCGTGGTCGCCAGGCCGCCGAGCGACGTGCAGCGATGTTCGCGGGGCATCATCGCGGCGACGTTCTTCGCCGCTTCGATCACCTCGTCCAGCGGAATGAGCGGGTCGAAGTCCGCCAACGCCATGTTGGCGCACGACAGCGCGTTGCTGGCCGCCATGACGTTCTTGCCCAGGCACGGCGCTTCGACGCGATTGGCGATCGGATCGCAGATCAGGCCCAGCATGCTCTGGAAAGCCATCGAGGCCGCGGCGATGGCTTGGTCGCGACTGCCACCGGCGAGCGTCACCAGCGCCGCCGCCGCCATGCAGGCCGCGGCGCCGCCCTCGGCCTGGCAACCGCCTACCTCGGCGGCAAACGTCCAGCGCGTGGCGATGAACACGCCGATCAAGCCGCTGGCGAGCATCGCCCGGGCCATCTGCTCGTCGGATCGGCCCATCGCTTCCGCCATGCCGATCACCGCGCCGGGCAGTGCCGCGCACGCGCCGGCCGTCGGCGCGGCGACGATGACGCCCATCGAGCTTTTCACTTCCATCAATGCGGTCACGTACAGCACGATACGATTCAGCGCTCCGCCATCGAGCAACCGCCCGCTCTGCATCATGTCGAGGAATCGCCCGCTCTGATGCCCGAGCACCCGATCCTCGTACTGCGTGCCCTCGATCCCCCGCTGAATCGACCGCCGCAAGATGCGCACGATACCGATCATCTTCGCGATCACCTCGTCTTCGGTGAACTGGCCCCGCACCATTTCGTACGCGACTGCCAGTTGCCACAACGGCGTGTTGCGACCGCCATCGTAGCGCAGCATGTCCGAGCAAGTCGTGAACGGTAATCGGATGTTCTTGCGCGAGGGAACGGGCAGTACACGCGCGAGTCGCTTGACGCGGATCGGATTCACGGCGGCCAACACATCGTCCGAAACAAACGTCGCCGCTTTCACTTGGACGAGGTGGCCGCCATCCGTCTCGTGGCACAGGATTTCGTCGGCGTCGATGCGGTCGGCGAGCCCCTGAATCGGCCCCCCTCTCCCCTGCCCTACCCACACCAACGTCTCGGCATAGCCGCCGTCCATCTGCAACGGCACGTCGTCCAGACGAATCACCTCCATCATGCCGCCGCCGGTCGAGATGGCGATCAGCGAGTGCTGCTCGCGCGTATTCCGCAACGTCAGCCGGTACGTGTTCGGATGCGGATCGCCGACATCCACCGTCTCGATGCGCAGCTTGATCCCCGCGTCGGCCAGCGCCTGCGCCGAGTCGGGCAGCCGCTCGTCATCCGCCTCCCAGCCCAGCAGACCGCCGAACAGGCCCATGTCCGATCCCTGGCTCTCGTGCGTCGTCGGCAGCGAGCCCTCGCGGTCGAACTCGACCAGCACTTCGGTGATCTGCCCTTCCATCAAATCTCGCGCCAGCCGCCCGATCCGCAGCGCCGCCGCGCAATGCGAACTCGACGGCCCCCGCATCACTGGCCCGATCACATCGTTGAATATACTGACAGCGTTCATGATTTCGCTCTTATACTCCACCGCCACAACAGCCGGCCAATCATTGCCGGATCGAAGCGGCTTCCGTTCTTCGCGGGTGCTGCAGCGACACGACAGGAAAATGAGGGACAGGAAAATGACGCATAGACGAAGCTACGACGTGAATCGTTTGCTCCCGGTAAATACGTTGATTACGCGGGAACCGCCAACTGCTCCGCGACCGCGGCGGGCAACACGACGGGTTGGAAGTAGTCCGCCGGGTAGAGGTAATCCTCGCCCGATTCGTCGATCAGCCGCAAATAGCCTTCTTTGGCGGCGGTTGCATCGGGGAGCATTTGGTACACTTTGCGGAGTTCCAAGTCGTCGCACCCCTCGTTTCGAACGCACAACACGAATTGCGGTGGTTCCTTGTTTTGCCCCATGAGTCAGTCATCCAAAAAAAGGCTTGATTTTGAAGCCTCGTTTGCCCACGCCGTGCGCCTCGTACGAATGCACCTCCGCACGGCGAATATGGCCAGTCGCTAGTCGGACAGTCGCCACGCCTTTCAGTTTGCGCCACCGACCGGGTCCGTATCGCTCCCGGATTTCCGATAGGGTGCGAATGCCGCGGCCCGCCGCAATCGTTTCGATGTTGGTGATCTGGCCGATGACCTCGAAGTGCATCGCGTTATTGTACCACGGGTCGAGTCGAGGGCAATCGCGGCGCAAAAAGCATCGGCCGTCGATTCCAGGGTTCGCGTCACTTCGACCGTCGAACGACCGCAACAACGCGGCGGAGAGTGGTCGCTCAATCGATGACAGCCGAATTCCACTCGACCGAATTGGTTGGCGACGACGCTCCGTTGCCTCGGGAGCAGAGCCTGGCATTCCGCCCGGGAGGATAGCTCACGCAAAGACGCAAAACTCGCGAAGGAATCCGATACGCCGGACCTTCGCGCCTCAGCGCCTTCGCGTGAGCCTGCTCGATTCTGTCGGGCGAGGGACTCCTGACCGCCTTTTCCAGCCTGTCAACAGATCTGCCTACGGTCCTGGTGAAGGTTCCCCGCCTGCGTTAGGATGAGTCGGTGCGTTTCACGAGCATCGTTTGGCGATGGACGGGGGGTTGCTCTGGCGGAGGTTTTCTCATGGCGATCGAGGTGAGCTGTCGCTGTGGTCGGCGGTTTGCCGCCAAGCCGGAATTGGCGGGCCAGCGGGTCAAGTGCCCGGCGTGCGGCGCGGGGTTGGTGATCCCGCGTCCCGCGGCGGCTCCGCTTGTGGTTGCGTGTGCCTGCGGCAAGCGCTTCGAGGCTCAGCCGCATCTGGCGGGCCGGCAAGTCCCCTGCCCTTCCTGCCGACGGCCGTTGCTCATTCCGGACGCGGGCGGCGCGGCGTCGCAGGCAGCGGCAACTCAATCGGGTTTCGATTTCGATCTCGCGGCGTACGAAGCCTCGGCTCCCGCTGCGCCGCGACCGTCGAGCAGCAGCAACCCTTACCGGTGGGCTGACGCCGCACCGCTCGCCAAGGCCCGCGTAACTCCGCGCAAGTCGAACGGGATCAACCCTCGCGTATTTGTCATCGGCGGAGTGATCACCGGCGCTGCCCTGGTGCTGGTGGTGGGCATCGTGCTGGTGGTCCAAGCGGTGCGTGGCGTGGTCCGGGGCGTCACCACTCGGCTGGTCGGCGACGAGTTGCCGTTGCAGCAGGAAGACTATGCCCAGTTTCGGCAGACGTTCCGCACGCAATTGGTCCGCCGCGGTCCCTCGCCACAGCAAGGCGAACTCTTGGGATTCTACGAGGGCGTGGACCGGATCGCGTACCATTCCGGCGGTTTGAATCTGACGGCGTACGTGGATCGCGCACCGGCCGACGGTCGGCCTCGGCCTGCCGTGCTGTATCTGCACGGCGGCTTCGCCTTTGGCGAAGAGGACTTGGCGCAGGCTCAGCCCTACCGGGACGCCGGTTTCATTGTGATGGTGCCTGTCCTGCGCGGTGAAAACGGCCAGCCGGGCCATTTCACGCTGTCTTACGACGAAGTGGACGACGTGCTGGGCGCTGCCGATGCGCTGGCCGCACTGCCCTATGTGGATGCTCAGCAAATCTGCGTGGCCGGACACAGCGCCGGCGGCACCCTGGCCATGCTGGCCGCGCTGGCTTCGCCGCGGTTCCGGGCCTCTGCCAATTTTTCCGGGACGGCCAACGAGAAGATGATCTGCGATGAGATGCCGGAGCTGGTGGTCTACAACCAGTCCGATCCGCGCGAAATGCTGGCCCGCTCGGCTGAAGCCTTCGCCACCAGCTTCAAGTGCCCCGCACGCTTGTACTACGGCAACCGAGAGTGGTATTTCAAGCCGCAGTTGGACCGCACCGCCCAGCGGGCAAAGGAGAAGGGCATTGACGTCCAGGTGGTACAGGTTCCCGGCGATCACTTCACCATGCTCGAAGCCGCGATCCCGCAGAGCATCCAGTTCTTCCGGTCCCAGATGCAAACCGGGCCGCGTTTGACGCCCGATGTACCGTTGGCCTTCGAACCGCCGCGCGCGCCACCGTCGGCGACTACCCCGATGCCGAACCCCGCGACACCCGGCGGTTCGTCCGGTCCGCCCGCGCCGCCGTGGACTTCGCCCGGACCGCCGTCCTCGCGTCCTGGCTTCCCGTCACCTCCCGAGTGGCCGGGCACCATGCCGCAACCGCCGGGCGGCCTGCCCGTACCGCCGTCGGCGGCCACGCCCGGCCGCGCAGTGCAACCGCCGATGGTTGCATTCGAGATGCTCGGCTACCACGGGGCCGGAGATCCCACGGCCGCGGCCCGCCGAGCCCTGATCGGCATCCCCTGGGCGGATGTCAGCCGATTGCACGTCGATCTAACCAATCGGCAGATCCTGATCGGCGTCCGCAGCAGTTCCCTCAGCACCGGCGCCGCCAAGACCGCCCTCGAACAGGTCGGTTTCCAAATCGGCGGCGTAAGCTACCGACCAAGCTGAGTTCATCGCTCTGCTTTGGGAATGGGCACGCTCTTCTTCGACGGAGTGCGAGTGTCGCCGTAGCCAGTGCTCTTGCGGCCTTGAACAAATGTCAGGGTCTCTTCAAAGACGGCCATTTCGCCGGTGATGCGGGGATCGTTGGTCTGGCGCTGGTAGGCTTCCAGCCGGGCGCGGAGCGTCCGTTTCACCTCGGCCAATTCGGGAACGTCTGCCAGGTTTTCGAGCTGATCGGGATCGGCGACACAGTCGTACAGCTCCTCGCGCGGACGCGGGGCCTGGATCAGTTGCGCAAATCGCTGTACCTGGGGATGCTCGGGATGGGCGGCGATCAGCGAGACGGTTCCCATGGCGGCGGCACTGGCGGGGAAGGCGTCGTCGGGCTTGCGAGCCGTTTCGTTGAGAGCGAGCCGAGGGCTGTCGCTGTAGTTCACGATGTATTGGAAACGCGCGTCGCGGATCATGCGGGCCGCGATGCCGATGGGCGGCAAGTCGCCGTGCCATTCGATGCCGTTGACTGTGAAATCTCGCGTCGGGTCCACCAGGCCCGTCGCTGTCGAAAGCAGCACGCTCAGGACGCTGCGACCGCTCATGTCTGGCGGCACGGACAGCCGAGCCGCTTCGAGGATCGTCGGGGCAAGGTCCGCAAAGCTGACGAAGTCGCTGACCGTGCGACCGGCGGGCACGCGGGCCGGCCACATCACCGCCAGCGGGACATGGACGCCCCAGTCGTACACGTTAGTCTTTGCACGCGGCTCGGGCGTGCCGTTGTCCGCTGTGACAATTACCAGCGTGTTGGCGAGTTCGCCGCGGTCTTCGAGCAGCCCGAGCAGCGCACCCAGCGTGTTGTCCGCGTGCCGCACTTCGTACAGGTAGTTGGCGCGTCCGCGTCGTACGCCAGGCGTGTCTGGCAGGAAACCAGGCAGCTTGACGGCATCCAGGTCGATGCCCAGCTTCGTGTGATTGTCGCGGCCGTGCGGACCGTGCGGCTCGGTCAAGCCCGCCCAGAAATAAAACGGCTTGTCCGCCGGCCTCGCATCGAGGAACTGCCGGAAGTTCGCCAGGTAGTCGACGTTGCTGATGCCCTCGGGCGGCGACTTGATCTTGACGCGGTTCCAGGCGGTGCCGCCGGGGTCGTTGCGGGTCGCCGTGGGTTCCTTGACGCCCGGCCCCCAGCACTTTCCGGTGTAGCCCGTGTGGTAGCCGGCCTTGTCCAGCAATTCCGGCAGCGTCGGGAACCTTGCCGGCAGCCAGGCTTGGATGAACGCGCCCTGCTCCAATTCCCAGAAATTGCGTCCCGTCAGCAATGCGGCCCGCGCCGGCGCGCACGAAGGCGCCGAGCAGTAGCCATGCCGGAACAAGACCCCCTCCCGCGCCACTCGGTCGAAATGCGGCGTCTGCACGGTGCTGTTGCCGTACGCGCTGCACTCCAGCCAGCTTTGGTCGTCGTTGATCACCACAAGAACGTTCGGCTGTTCCGCCGACGCGGTGACTTGCAGCGCCGCCGGCAACACCAGCAGCAATGCGGTAAGCAGTTTGACTGTGATTCTCATGCATGTGCTCCTTCTTGATGTTACTCTACTGTCGCTTTGCCCCAGTGCGCGGGTTCGAGGCGGCTTTCGTTCGGGATGTCGTCGACGACGTTGGCGCTGAAGCTGGTGCTGAACAGATAGGCGCGCACGGCGGTACGGGTGCCTTGGCTGTTGCCGAAGATGTAGCCGAGGTCCAGCTTCAGCTTCCGGCCGGGTTCGAGCTTCAATCCCAGCAGTTCCAGCGGCACGGCGACCGTGGCGGTGAAGCCTTGGTCGGTCTGCTGGTATTCGAGGCCGATCTCGACACGTTCGATGCGATCGAACGACTCGGTGCCGGTCGGCGAACGCAGCACGACCGGCGTGCCGTCGAAGCCGGCCACCTTCGGCCGGTACAGCATGGCGAAGGGTCTTCCGTCCTGGCGAGTGACCAGCAACCGCACGTCGCCAGGAGCGGGCGCTTTCCGCTCGGGGTCGGCTGCCGGATCGGCGGCCAACTGCAAATCGATCAGGTTGCCGCCGCGGAAGAGGATCTGCGGATCGGGCGCGGCATTGACCAACCGGTGAGGCGCGGTCACGTCATATCGCAGATACAGGTTGGCGTTGTCATAAGCCATCCGAACCTGGAAGCCGCGTCCGCCTTCGAGCGTCTTGACGGCCGGCGCGGCGCGGTCCAGCGCCTCGCGGCCGCGCGCGATGGTTACCGAAGCGCGGCCCGTCTTGGCCGCTTCCCACTCGGCCAGCGCCGCCGCGGCGCGAGCGGACGCCTCTTCGGTGTGGATGTAGACGCCGCCTTCCAGCGTCTCGATGGCCTCCAGTCCCTGCACTTCCCAGACGCGGCTGTCCTGGCCGCCGTGGATGATGAAGTAACGCGGCTCGCCGTCCAATTCCAGCTTGACAAAGGTCCCGCCCTGGCCCTCGGGCTGGCCTTCGTACGCGCCGCGCCCCCCGAGCCGTCCGTCCTGAAGCACTGCGCCGACGTAGGTGCCGTCGAGCCGGAAGATGTGGTTCGGGCCGAAATAGGTGATGTGCGCGAAGTAGTCGCCGGCGATGCCCATCAGACCGGTCATGCCCCACAAACGCCCTGGGCCGCCGATCGGCAGATCCAGCGATTGATGCCAATTGATCAGGTCCGGATAGTTCCAGAGCATCTGTCCGTCCGGAGTCCACTTGATCAGGCTCGGCCCCTTGGCGGTGGCAAACGTGTAGGTACTGCCCTGGGGATCGCGGGCCATGTAACCGTGCTGGAGGCCGAGGTTGGCACGGGAGAAAAACGTCTCCTGGGCCGTGGCGACATCGTACCGAGGCCGTCCGCTCGGCAGCACCTCGCAGGGCGCGAGCAGTCGGCCGTTGCCCAGCCACGTGTCTAGGTTCTTTTCGACCCAAACAAACGAAGGTCTGCCGGCCGATTTCGGCAGCACGGTCAGTTCGTCGAGCTGGACGGTCTGGTCGTCGTTGGCATCTTGCCAGAAGTAGTTGCCTTCGGGGTAGGTCTGCGGATCGTCGTCCAACAGCGGCAGCCCAGTGCCGCGGAACAGGCTGTGCGAGCGGGCCAGGTTGATGAACGCGGCCGTCGGCTTGAAGATGTCGCCGTCGCGCCACATCAGGATCGACTTGTACGTGCTGCCGCCCCAGGCATACTGCCGTCCGTTGTCGGCGGTGATCACGCGCAGCAGGTTGGCGTAGCCGTGAGGGCCCGGCGGCTCGATCATGTTGGGCGCCGTCTTGCGCCAAATCGTGGTCTTCGGCCGCGTGGTGTAGGATTTCCAATCGATTTTCCACAGCACGTTGTGGGCGTAGATCTCGCGCGGCCGCGCCGGATCGATGGTGCCGTAAGCGAAGTACCCGGAACCGCCGAAGAACTCTTTGACGTTGCCGCCGTTGATCGTGTCCCAGACACTGATGCGTTTGGGGAAGTCCGTCGTCTCGGCCACCCACAGCCTGCCCTCGGGATCGAGTGCGATGCCGCCGGCTTCGTACATGCCGCTCGGGTCGTACGCGCCGACCGCCGGACGGCCTCCGGCCCGGCCAAGGCTGCGGAGATAACGGCCCTCGGCATCAAACATGCTGACGTTCTGCAAGACGCCTCGGTTCGCGACGTAGATCGTGCCATCCGGTCCGACGGCGATGCCCTGCGGCTGGTCGAGGTGGTTGTCGACTCGCACGTGCCATTGACCGGTCGGTGCGCGCCACTCTCTCACCCGCGCCTCGCTGACGACGAGCAAAGCACCGTCCGGGCTTACCGCCAATGGACCTGGCGACGGCACGTCCATCGTGTCGAGCAACTCGCCGTCCTCGGTCGAGAAAACGCCGACCAGATCGCGTTGGGCATAGGCCACATAGAGCTTGCCGTCGTGACAGGCCAAACCGCTGACGCGGTTGGTTTCCGGAGTGCCGCCGGGCGGCGGCGCGATGGCCTCGACCGCGGCGAGTCGGGTCGTGCGGGCGTTCTCTAGCTCGAGCATCCGCACTTCGCCAGGGTGCCCGTGATGGTGGCTGAAGTAGATCGTGCGGCCGTCGCAGGCCAGGCAGTCGGCATCGCTGCTGGCCCCCCACCGTTTTTTGCCCTGCAGATCGGTGTGGATGATCCCCCATCCGTACTCGGAGCCGTTCCAGGCCAGCAACATGCCGTCCGCCAAGGGCACCACTGTGGTCGGAGTGCCGTGGTCGCCGCCCCAGCCGCCGCGGTTGTCGTCGGTCGGATAAGGCGGGTTGCCGGAGTTGTGAACGCTGAAGCGGTACTGGATCTTCAGCGGTTGATCCGAACGCACGCCGCGCCAGTGGTACTCGCCCGGCGGCAGCACCCGGCCGCGGTCGTCCAGCCCGTCCCAGCGTTCGCGGTTCACCCCACCCGGCCGCTCCTGCTGGGCGACCAGGATGCGCACCGCCTGGTTCTCGCGGTTGAACAATTGGATGCTGGTGTGGACGCTGTCGGCCGGCAGTTCGTACTCGATCTCCAACGGCAGCACACGCTCCGGCGGCAAACCTGCACGAACCAATTCGCTGGGCACGTTGCCTTGTTCGGCGAAGTTCAGTCGTCCCCAGCAGGCGGCGCTCTGGAACGGAAAGCCCGGCGCGCCCAGGATATCGTACGACCAAGCCGCACCGCCGCCCGTCTTGAGTCCGTCGGGCCGCGACCAGTTCACCTGGACCGTGCCGGCGACCACGTCGCCGCCCCGCAGCGGCCGTTGCGTCCCGAGCGTCGCCCACGGGATGCGGTACTCGAACGTGTAGCCGCCGGCATCGACGAACTTGTTCTGTGGCGTGGCATCGGACCTGCGCTCGGCGCCCGCGGGCTGCCACGGACGATAAGCGCCGTCGAACTTGTCCCGAGGCACCAGCCCGTGCGGCGCCCATTCGGGCCGCGGCACGCGGTACGACATGCCGCGGTGCATCTGTAGATTGGCCGAGCCGTCGTCGGTGAAGTGCCACAGCAGCAAGTGGACGATATCGTCGCGGGTATCTTCCGGCGCGTTGGGCGCGCGGTACTTGAACGAAGTCTCCTGCACCGGGTACGCCGTTTCGGGATCCAGCACCAAGCGGAATTGCACCGCATCGGCGTCCCAGGCGCGATCGGCGTTGGTTTTCGGGTCGTGTCGGTTCATCATCGGAGTCGGGTCGCGCACTTCGCCGCTGATGTAGATCGATTCGTCATCGTACATCGCCGCGATTTTCGCGTTCATGGTGCTGCGAGTCGCCTCGATCACGAACATCTCGATCTGGCCCGAGAGATCCCAGTCGTCCAGCTTGCCGTCGATGCGCACTTCGCCCGGCGCCGGGGTCACATACAACTGCTTGTGCCGCCCGCGACCGCTATCCGCCCATGCCACCGCCCCGGCCAGCATCGCCGCTCCGAGGACGGAGGCCATCGCACTTCGATACATCATAGTCATGCTCACTCTCATTCTCCCACCGCCCGCGACGGGCTACTAAAAGATAGGATTCGATCGCGACTTGGCTTGTCGACGAAAACGAGACGCCAATCTCAGACCCGGATGTCCGATCAGGCAATGGATCCTGGATACGACGCGTTTGGTTCGAGTTCGACGATCAGATCGGCGCCGCGGAACGTTGAATCGAAGAACTGCAGGCAACCAGCGTGGCCCAAAATCCGGTAGGACATCGGTGCGGCGGAAAAGCAGACGGTAGCCGTCCCGCGGCACGACGAATCCTCGTCGGACAATTCAAGTTCCACATCACCGTAACGAAGTTCGTACGGTTGGCCTCTCCAGCGAAGCACGTGGCCAGTGTAGGGACGAAGCACCACGTGAAGCCGTGCCGCGATCTCCAGAGGAAACACGGAATCGTCGGCTCCAGAATCAATCAGCGCCCGCTGAAAGCGGCGAGAAATGCCCGTGGGCCCGATAATCGTCACTGGTGCAAACGGACGCCAACGGACGGTGGTATCCAACGGGATCGATGGCGGGGGCGTACCCACGAGCGGAACAGGCTGATAAGGATACTGCAGCATCACAACATTTCCGCGCCGCCGAGCACTTCATCGTCGTCTTCCACGCGGTCAAACGCGACCTTCTGCGGATCCTTGCCAGCGGCTGCTAGCTGGTCTTCGAGTGCATCCAGATCGTCGGCGCTGCCCAGAATCGTCGTCCCGTCCGTACTCAGGGCAACCCATTGGCCGCGATACTTGCGGTAGGCATCCGCGGAGAGGCACGTTCGTGCATTGCTCGCTGTTGGCGAATTCACAACTATTCTCTCTGACATTCGGATATCAAAGAAACATCCTACACCCTGACGAAATGCTATGACACTCACCGAGGTGTGTCAAGCGAGCCAGAGCCCGGCAGCGAATTCAAGAAGACAGCGGAATCGGTACGACGATTTCGCCTGGCTGCCAATGCTCGAGGCAGCAAAGCACCGAAACCCGGTCTTTCCCCTTTCGCGCGGAACAGATCATGGGCGAGCGGTCCGGCGTGAGCCCACCGGTTCGTCTTCCTCCCTCGCGCCGAACAGGGTCTGTATTTCGTCGGGGGTCAAACGGCGCGAGTAGACTCGCAGTTCGTCGATGGTGCCGCCGAGGAAAGGGCCGCCGGTGTGAGCCCGGCCCAGTTGGATCTGGCCGGACAGGCCGCTGCCTTGCGCCCCCGTGTTCGTGGCGACGTGCGCGCCGTCCACAAACAATTGCATCTGGCGCTGGTCGCGGCTCCAGGTCAGCGCCGCATGATGCCAGCGGCCATCGGCCAAGTCGGCTCCGGGCGGTTGGGTACTGGGCCAACCGCCGTTGACCACGTGCAATCTGCCGTCGACGAGCGAGAAATTGGCCGCGCCGACGGTGCAGATGCCGACGGTCGGCTCCGGTGACCGAAACCAGAAAGCATCTGTGAAGTCGCCCAGGTCGAGCGTGCCGCTGGAACGTACGTTCTCGCGTCCTTCGGGGAAGTTCAGCCCTTGGCCGTACTTGGCCGGACCCGGCGACAGGATTGGCATGGAATGCATGTAGGATTGAATCCGCAGTGCATGATCAGGCCCGGCTTCGTTGCGAACGGTGGCGAAATTCTGTTCGACGGCCAAACTGGCATTGTCGAACGTGTAGTACACGACCAGATCGTTGCCGATCAGCACGTTGTCGTTGTCGACAATCGTCACCACCGCTTCGCCTGCCGTTCCATCGCCTGCGTACTGGGGACTCGGCGCGAGCGTGACGCGGACGGTCTCGTTGGCCTCGATCAAATCATCGTCGATGGGGCGGATGACCAGATCCGCCGACGTCTGGCCCGCGCGGATGATTGCCGGATCGCCATCGATCGTGTAATCATCCGCCGAGGCCGTGCCGCTGAGACGGTACTTGATGGCGATGTCCCGGTCATGCGACGCATCGAGCGTGAAACGGATCGCGCCGAGTTTATCTCTTTCTTCGCCCGCCGACGGCTGGATGGACGCCACCGAAACGCGCGGCCGAGACGGCGCGGGCTCGGGGTGCAGGTAGGGGGTGGGCACTCGCATCCACTCTAGCGTCTTGCTGCACCACACCAAACTGAATTGCGCGTCGCTGCCGCCGGGATAGGCGTACTTGACCTTCAGATCGTACCGCTGCTCGGCCTGCAGCATCAGCGGAGGCGTCTGCCAGGGATTCGTTTCCGGCGATCCATCCCACTTGTCGAGGACCAGTTGGTCGTTCAACCAGACGCGGACGAAGCCCTTGCCGTCCTGCCAAGCCTGCTGACTCGGGGTGTGCCCTCGGCCAGGCCGCGTGTTGTAGACCCGCAGCCAGAACGGCTCGGTAAGCGGCGCGGTGACGGACCCTGTCCAGCGGGCGCTGAACGACTGACCGGCGGCGATGCCTTCGCAAGGTCCGTTGGCCGCCCAGGCGGCGACGATCTGGCCGCTCTTCGAGCCGTCGTAGAACCAGAGCCGCGGATCGATCCGCGAGACGATCGGCTGGCCGACCAGATCCGCGGAGGCGAAGTAATCGGCTTTCAAGCCTTCGCCGTCCAATGCGGCAGCCGGCGGAGCGGTCTGCAAGACGACCGTGCCGCTCTGCCGCTGGAGATCGTCGAAGCCGCGCACCCGGAACACCATGGCTCGATCGCCGCTCGGCGGAAACCATAGCGCCTGGCCGTTGCCCAGATCGGCGATCGAGCCCGCGGACATCCAGTCGTCGCCCATCACTCCACAATGCACCTTCGGTCGCGTGCCGTAGTCCGGTCGCTCGAGCAACATGCCGATGAACAGGCCGTCCGGCGTCCAGGCCGTGGTGTACTCCATCCGGTCGCAGACGATTCTGTTGCCTCCCACCGTTCCCAGCAGATGACTCGGCTGGCCGAATTGCGTGTCGCGGGGCGGTCCTTCCGAGGCGTGCTTCCCCACGACCTGGACCACGCGGTCCCCGATCGCCGACACGATGCGCGTGCCGGTCGTCTGGGCCGTCGGCCAGGGATGGGGATGCGTGTCGGCATGGGTGCCCCCACCGCCCGAGAAGAAGACGTCGATCCGGCCCTCGGCGGATTTGTGGACGGCACAGGAAGCAAGTCGCTGCCAGAGTCCGAGCGGGTCTTCGGGGATCTTGGCTGCCGAGAGCACTACCCGCGACCAGTCCCACACGGGCGCGTCGTCGTCCGGGGCGGTGTTCGGCAGAGTCGCGTACAGCGATTTGTCGAAGTCGAATCCCATCCAGCGTTTGTTCACCTCGTCGTAGGTATGGTTCCAAGCATGGTAGTAGCCGAAGAGCGCGTTGAAGTCGTCGTCGAGGAAGGCGTAGCCTCGGCGGGGGCCGCTGCTGTGGAAACGAAACTCCTCGGCATCCATGCGGCCATTGCCGTTCGTATCGGACCAAGTGAACGCGTTGGCCTTGTCCGATTGCGGGTCGATCCCGTGGTGGGCCGCGGCTTGGGCGATCGGCTCGGGAATCGCGTCATCTTTCCAGCCGCCCCACGGCCGATGGTCGGCCAGCGCCACCGGAATCAATTCGCCGCGTTCCAGGTCCGGTCGCACGATGAACCGGCCGTTGGAGACGAGATATACGTGACCCTTGCGCACGACAGGCCGGTAATGCGGGAAGGTGGCGAACGATGGAAAGCCCCAGGTCGTATTGGCGAACAAGTGCGTCAGTCGGCTCCTGCCCGTCTCCGGATCCAGGTCGTACCGGCCGATCAGGTCGGGGCAGGGACTGTAGTAGACTTCCCGCGGATTGCCGGGAACCGGTGCGGCACACGAGAAGAACTCCGCGCCGCCAAAGCGTTCGTCGAGGATCGCTCCATCGTTGCCGACCAGTGCGATCCGCCGCAGCCCGTCCCCCGCGTCTCCTCCTTCGACAACATAGAACCGCCCGCTGTCCGGCGCGATGTCGGCGACTTCGGCGAAGCGGTCCGAAGAATACGGTCCCGGCTTTCGTCCGCCTGCGATGCCGTAGCTTTTCAGCAACCGTCCGTCGTCCGAGAAGCGGAGTATCCGGTTGTCGGGTGCGCCATTGGCGACCAGCATCGTGCGATTCGACGCATCCCAGGCCAGGACGGCGGGATGGACAAGCTGGTCGGCGGCAACCACGACGGTCGGACGGTCGTCGGCATCCACTCGCACGATCCCCGACTCGCCCAGCACGAGCGTCGAGCCGTCGGCCCGCAACGCGATGCAGCGGGGCTTCGCGATACGAACCTCGCGGACGACGTTCCCCGAATCAAGATCGAACCACCGCACCGCGTCGTGGTGCCGGTACGAGACCGCGAAACGCTCGCCGAGGGCGTCCAGGTACAATTCACGGCCGCCGTGCGCGTCGGGACGCTGGTCACCGGCCCACAGCACGTCGAATGATTTCGTTTTGTCGCCGGTCTGGACGTCGAAGAGCGAGACGTGCGCATCCTGGGACAGCGAGACCACCGAGCGGTCGATCATCGCCAGCGCGCGATGCCCCACGGCGCTCCAGCCGTAGTGCGGCGCGAACCATCGGGTGGTGGCGAAATCGGGCTCGAAAAAATGGATGTTCGGCGGTCCTTCGGCGATCGGTGCCCCGACGCAGATGCCTTGCGGGCCCACGGCGATCGCCGACGGCCCGGTGTGGTTGCCGATCCAGCGCGCCCACGGCCCCGCCTTGGGGTTGGTGCCGAGCGAATCGAGGAACGTCGCCTCGATCCCCGGCCCCGTGACAAGCTTCCACTGATACGACCCCGGCGCAAGCGGTCGGCCGTCGCGGTCCAACCCGTCCCAGGGAACTGCGTGCGTACCCGCCTGCAGATGCTCGCCGACCAACAAGGCCCGATACTGCACCGCGCCGTCGGCGCTGTAGACCGCCAGCGAGGTGCGTCCCGGCTTGTCGAGCGTGAAAGAGATCTCCGCGGCCCGCACCGCCGCGCACCAGAGCCCCGCGGCGGCCAACAAGACAAACCACAACGCCGCCGAGCGGCGCATGATCGCGGAACGAAACTTGGTCGAGTCGTCAATTCGTCGCATCATTCTGCCCATTCTGTCTGTGTCCAGGCCGTCGCATCGGCGCTGGTTTTCTCGGTCCTGTCACGGAGATTCGTCTCCAGTGGCGTTCTTCGGCGGAGCGACCATCAGCGATTCGATCGCTTCGGCCAGTCGCCGCGGGTCGCCCTTGATTTTCACGTAGGCCTGGTTAGCCGTGGCGTCCGGTTGCCAGGTGGTCCGACCTTCGGCATCGACATGGACTCGACCGCCCGCGACCGTTTCCCAGAATGCCGGCTCGGCGCCGCGCACGGCGAACAGTGCGGCGGCCTGGTCGTAACTCGGCTGGCCGCCTTCGATCGAGGGTCGGCCGGCATGTTGACGCAACTCGTAGGCGCGGCGAACCGGATTGCTGCGCGGCGTCTGCTTCAGTTGCTCGCCCGTGATCAGCTTCTGGCCGATCTCGAAGCCGTGCCAGACGATTTCACTGGGCCACTGCGCGGCTACGACCTGCGCCGCTTCGCGGTGAGTGCGGATGTTGGTCTCCGGCCTCTTCGATTCCTGAAACTCGCCACCCATGACCACCAACCGCCGCACTTTCGCCCGCACCAGTTCCGGCTCGCGGCGCCATAGCTCGGCAAGGTTCGACAGCGCACCAACGCTGCAAATCGTCAGGCTGCCGTCGGGCTGTGACGACAGCACTCGGCGATACACCTCCAAGGCATCCGGGGCTCGGTCATCAGGGCCGATGTCGTTGGGAAACTCGTCGCGCAGCGCCGGGGCATAGGCACTGGTGCGCTGCAGGTCCGTGGGGCCTTGCTTGTCCGTGCCGATCGGCATGTCGGGCCGGCCGTAGTAGGTGTTGATCGCGTCGACGGCGGCGGCCGAGGCATTGGTCTTGTCCTTGCGGTTGACCACGGTGGCCAGCAACTCGCACTCGCCGCGGTCGGCCAGCGCGTGCAGCATCGCCAGCGTGCCAGCGTCGTCGGCGTCGCCGGACATGTCGGTATCCAGGATCAGCTTGACGGGCCGATCCACCTTCGGCAGTCGCTCGGCCAAGACGAAGTAGGCCCCGGCGATCTCGTTGTCTTCAGCGTCCAAGAAGGCCGTCTCCAGCGTCGTGCGGCCCGCAGCCAGCGGCAGGACGAAATGCACCGCCCAGGCTTCGGCCGGCACCGGTCGGCGGCGCTCCGAGTCTCCAATTCGGATCCGCGCGGAGGCCACCTGCCAGCCTTCGCCTGCGGGAAACTCACCGTCCGTCACGCGGGTCGCGCCCACGCCATCGCGGAGTCCAAGGCCGGATGCATACGGCCAGCGGCTCAGGGTGAAAGCGTACTGGCCCGCCTGGGCAACCTCGATGTGCCACTGTCCGTTCTTGCGTTCGCCGCGCCGCACTTGGGCCTGCTGGTCCACGAAAACGTCTGCCCATTCGCACGCAGTCAGTAGGACGGGATTTTCTGTCGGGTGGCCGATGACCGACGCCTCGAAATCGTTGACACGTGCCTTCAGCCCGTCCCACCACGCATCGAGGTGCGCTCGCATTGCAGCGGCCACCTCCGGATGTTCGTCGATGACGTTGCGCTCCTGAAGCGGATCATCGTCCAGGTTGTACAGAGCGCGATCTTCCAGCAAACGCCAACGCTTCCAGAGCACCGCCGCGCCTTCGCGGCGCGGCACGGCCGCGTTGTCTGGCGCCGTGCGCAGAGCCTGGAACGGCATGCGGCTGTAGTTGATCACCAACATGCGGTCGTCCGGTACGTTGGCTTGGCTGCGCAGGGCCGAAGCGAGACTCGTACCGTCGAACCTCGCATCCGCCGGCGCCTGCAAGGCCAGCAAGTCGATTAGCGTTGGCAGAAGATCCTGAACCTGGGTCAGCCCGTCGATCTCGCCGGGGGGCCGCAAGCCGCCCGACGGCCAGCGCACGAAGCACGGAACGCGGTGCCCGCCCTCCCAGAGCGTCACTTTGCCGCCCTTCATCCCCGCGTTGAAATAGCGCGGCCCGAACGTGCTGCCATTGTCGGTCAGGAAGATGAGCAGCGTGTTCTCGCGCAAGCCCGACTCGGCCAGAAAGGCTTCCAGCCGGCCGATGTTCTCATCGATGTTGGCGATCATCGCCAGATAACTGATCAGCTCGGTCTCGGCGTTTCTGCCCTGCCACAACGTCTGGTCGGCTCGGTAATCGGCTAGTCGCGGCCGCGCCGCGTCCAGCGCGGCTCGAATCGGTGCGCGGTAGCGGTCGGGCACGAAGTGCGGCTGATGCGGCGCCGCCGTCGCGAGGTAACAGAAGAACGGGCGGTCCGCGGCGGCCTCGGTCTTCATCCAGCGCATGGCCTCGTGGAAGAGAACGTCGGTCGTGTACCCGCGGAACGGACGGCGGCATCCGTTGTGGATGTAGGTGTCGTCGAAGTAGTCGTTCTCCCAAGCGTCGGGGACGGAACCGATGTGCGAGGACGGGAACCAGATGCTCTCGTGAAAGCCCCGGTCTTGCGGTCGGTAGGGATAGGTGTCTCCCAAATGCCATTTGCCGAACAGTCCGGTGCGATAACCGGATGCGGCGAAGATCTCGGGCATGACGGGAAATTCGCGGCGGAGCAGCGTGCGCCCGCTGCTGACGTTCATCGCGCCGTTGCGGAGCGAGTCCACGCCGGTCATCAGTTGACCGCGCGTGGGCGTACACATCGGCGCAACGTGGAAATCCGCCAACCGGATGCTCTCCGCGGCCAAGCGGTCCAAGCGCGGCGTCGGCAAAACCGGATTGCCGTGGCACGACAACTCGCCGTAGCCCTGATCGTCCGTCAAGATGATCAGGACGTTCGGTCGTTGCGCGGCGGCTGGATCAGCGGCGTGCAGCGCGGTCTGCAGCGCTGATAGCAGCAAGACCAAGCAAGGCAATACGTTTCGGCTCATTCGGGGTTTCCTTCAATGGGCATCGGGTTCACGAGTGAAATCGATCTATGAACACAGAGGCATTTTACGCTCCACGACTACGTTCTGCATCACGAGCTGCACCGCTTGGCTCGGCCCCACAGTCCGCGGATGCACACGCTCCGTCCCGCCCCCAGCCGAGCAAGCTCGGCGGCGCGGGGGGAAGGGGGGGTGTGGAGGGCCGCGTGCTAGTGCAAAATCGTCATCCCACCGAGCAAGCTCGGCGGAGATACCCGGCCCCCGGTCCCCTGCCCTGCTCGCATCCGGCCCCCGCCGAGCAAGCTCGGCGGCGCGGGGGAAAGGGGATGTGAAGGGCCGCGTGCTAGTGCAAAATCGTCATCCCACCGAGCAAGCTCGGCGGAGATGTGCCCGGCCCCCGGTCCCCTGCCCCGCTCGATTCCGGCCCCGCCGAGCAAGCTCGGCGGCGCGGGGGGAAAGGGGATGTGGAGGGCCGCGTGCTAGTGCAAAATCGTCATCCCACCGAGCAAGCTCGGCGGAGATACCCGGCCCCCGGTCCCCTGCCCTGCTCGCATCCGGCCCCCGCCGAGCAAGCTCGGCGGCGCGGGGGAAAGGGGATGTGAAGGGCCGCGTGCTAGTGCAAAATCGTCATCCCACCGAGCAAGCTCGGCGGAGATG
>JAHDXO010000036.1:0-88617 GCA_023382975.1 Pirellulaceae bacterium | reverse complement strand
GAGGGCCGCGTGCTAGTGCAAAATCGTCATCCCACCGAGCAAGCTCGGCGGAGATGTGCCCGGCCCCCGGTCCCCTGCCCCGCTCGATTCCGGCCCCGCCGAGCAAGCTCGGCGGCGCGGGGGGAAAGGGGATGTGGAGGGCCGCGTGCTAGTGCAAAATCGTCATCCCACCGAGCAAGCTCGGCGGAGATGTGCCCGGCCCCCGGTCCCCTGCCCCGCTCGCCTCCGGCCCCTACCGAGCTTGCTCGGTGGAGCCCGTGATTCTGCACTACTGCCCCCCAACCCCGCTCGCATTCGGCCCCTACCGAGCTTGCTCGGTGGAGCCCATGATTCTGCACTACGGCGAAAATCTGCGAGTCTCGCCATCTTGACCGAGGTCCGCTAACATGGTCCGTTGTTGGCCAGCCATCACTGCCCAGAAGGACCGTGCATCATGTTGCAGGAAATCCGTGTGCGCTTCCGTCCGTCTGCCGACGGCCGCTTTGATCTGCTGTTGACCGACGCGGCGGGAAACGCGCGGGGCGTCACGGGCGACTTCACGCCATTCCTGGCGGACGACGACTACGAGAACCTGCGCTGGTATCTCGAAGAATACATGGACCTGCCCGACGGCGGAGCGGTCAAACGGGCGGAAGGCATCGAGCAGCAACTGCACCAGTGGGGCCGCCGGCTGTACGACGCGCTGTTTGCGGCCTCCGAGAACCGCGCCTTGCTCGAGCAATTGCTCGCCAGCCCGGAACCGCGCGAGCTGACCATCGCCACCGACCAATCCGCCCTGCTGCGGTTGCCCTGGGAACTGCTGGCCGACGGCGCCGGCAGCCTGGCCCAGCGGGTCTCGGTGCGGCGGCAATTGGACCTGCCGGAGGAAACCCAGCCTCGGCCCGTCCAGTTGCCGCTGCGAATCCTGTACGTCGTCAGCCGTCCGGCCGATACGGGCTTCATCGACCCGCGGATGACCACCAAGTCGCTGCTGGCCGCGCTCGATCCGCTCGGGGCCAGCGTGCGGATCGACTTCTGCCGGCCGCCCACTTTGGCCCGTATGGAGGAGATGCTCCGCGACGGGCAAGCTGGCGACCAGCCGTACCACGTGGTCCATTTCGACGGCCACGGCACGTTCCTGCCGGAAGCCCAGATCGGCGCCCTGTGCTTCGAGAAACCCGACGACGGCTCGGGCGCTTCGCAGACCGACCTGGTGCGGGCCGACCGGCTGGGCAATCTGCTGGCCCAGCATCAGATCCCGCTGGTCGTGCTGGAAGCCTGCCGCAGCGCCACCGTGGGCAAGACCGCCGTCTTTCGGTCGGTCGCTCCGCGGCTGATTCAAGCGGGCGTCGGCAGCGTGCTCTCGATGGGCCATGCGGTGCATGTCGAGGCGGCTCGGATCCTGTTGGACCGCTTCTACCGCGAACTGGTCCGCGGCACGACGATCGGGCATGCCGTCGCCCAGGGCCGCAGCGCGCTGGTCTCGACCGATGCCCGCTGGATCGAAACCGGCCCGCAAGGCCGCACCATCGCCTTGGAAGACTGGTTCCTGCCGCACCTGTACCAGCGCGGGCCGGACCAGCCCCTGTTTCCGCCCGCCGCTGCCGCGGCGCAACCGGTGCGGCAGTACGACGTGTTCCTCAGCCACAACAAAAACAACAAGCCGCGCGTCGAGGCGCTGGCCCGGCTGCTGGTGGAACAGCACGGTCTGCGCGTGTGGTTCGATGTCTGGGAGATGGAGCCCGGCACGCTCGAGCAGCAATGCGACCGCGGGATCAAGAACAGCCGCTTCACCGTCGTCGCGGTCTCGCCCGACGCACTGCGATCCAAGTGGGTCGAGTGGGAAATCGACCGGGCTCGGCAATACAACCAGCAGAACGACCGCATCATCCCGTTGCGGCTGGAACCGTTGGATCTGCCGCCCGGGCTGGAGGAACTGCTGTGGATCGATCTGCTGGACCCGGATCAGGACGCCGAGAACATGGCTCGGTTGGCGGCCTACATCCGCTCGGGCGATGCCGAGGACGCGCGGCGCCGGCGCGGGTTCCGCCCGCCTGCGGAGCGTGGCCAGCCCGGCGGCTTCCCGCGCCCGCCGCAGTACGGGTTCCAGGGCCGGGCGCGCGAACTGTACGAACTGGAACGTCAGTTCCGCCGGCACCGCGGCATCGTGCTGCACGCGATGGGCGGCATGGGCAAGACCGCGCTGGCCACCGAAGCCGCCGACTGGTGGACGCGCAGCGGTCTGTTCCGCGACGGCGCCTGCTTCCTGAGCTTCGAACAGTTCGCCGGCGCCGACCGCGTGGTCCAGGTACTGGGCGGCTACATCGAAGGACCGAAGTTCGACCAGCGTCCGGCCGCCGAGCAGCGCCGCCGAGCCATCGAGTTCTTTCAAGAGCGCGACGTGCTGATGGTCTGGGACAACTACGAAAGCGTCCTGCCGCAGTTCAGTAGGATGGGTCTCCAGACCCGTCCCGATCCCTCGTTTAACCGCGACCCAACTGGGAGCGCGGGACCTACCGATGGCGGCACCGTCCCCCTTCCCGCCGTCGCCGTTGGCTCTGGGTTAAACGAAGACGCGCTCCCCGTTGGGTCGCAGTTAAACGAAGACGCGCTCCCCGTTGGGTCGCGGTTAAACGAAGACGCGCTCCCCGCTGGGTCGCGGTTAAACGACGCCAGTCCCTACACCGACGACGAGCGGCGCCGTTTGGCCGATCTGTTTCACGATCTGACCACGGGGTCCGGGCGCGGCTGTCTGCTGGTCACCTGCCGGCCCGGCGAGACCGGCTTGCCCGGCGCGCTGCGGCACGAGCTGCACGGACTGGCCCGGCCGGACAGCCTGTGGCTGCTGCATCGCATTCTGGAACGCGACGGCTTGTCGCTGGACGATCCCCGGCTGACCAAGGACCAACTCGATCCGCTGCTGCGCGATCTGGCCGACCATCCGCTGTCGCTCGAACTGGTCGGCCCGCATCTGCGCACGCTCACCCCCGAGGCGATTCGAGCAGACTTTGCCAAGCTGCTGGACCAATTCCAGCAGACGGCGGACGAGGACCGCAACCGATCGCTGCTCGCCTCGTTGGAGTTCTCTCGCCGCCACCTCAGCCCCGCCGCCCGCGCCGCCCTCCCCTGGCTCGGCCTGTTCAGCGGCGGCGTGTTCGAGATCAATCTCCTTAACATGAGCCAGATCGAGCCCGCGGCCTGGGATTCGATCCGTGCCGAGTTGCAAGCGATCGCCCTGCTGCGGGTGGAGGACAACCTTCAAATCGGCGACCGCCCCTTCCTGCGCTTCCACCCAACGCTGGCCATCGCCTCGGCCGACAGCCACCTGTCGGAACAGCCGGAGACGCGGCAGCGGTTCATCGGCGTCTACCTGGCCCTGATGCAGGCGTTGCACCAGGCGCTGCGCGGCTCGCAATCGCGCGCCGCTCTGGAGATCCTGGACCGCGAGGAGGCCAACTACCGCACGGCCGTCCGTTGGGCCGCGGACGACGATCAGCACCAAGCCGCCGCGGCGCTGGGGGACACATTTCGAATCTATCTGGAAATGTCCGGACGCCTCCGCCAGCGCGATGCCTGGGTCCAGTGGCTCCGGGACGCGGTGAGCGGAGCAGGTTTCACGGCAGAAACCGCCGCTTATGAGCGGCGGCACGCCTGGACGCTCTTCACCCAGGGCGATCCGCAAGGCGCGGTGGACAAGCTCCAGACCCTCGTCGAACGCCTCCGCCACACCACGGAGTTCGATCCTGCGTTTCAGTTGGCAACGGCGGTCGGGACGTTGGGCAAACTGCTGCATTATGTCGGCGCTTCCTCGCAAGCCATTCCGATCCTGTGGGAGGCGATCGGCCACTGGCGGGCTCTGGTGGAACGTGCCGAGGGCCGGCCTTGGGAAGAACTGCTGGCCACGCCCGACCACGTCAGAGCCGCGACCGAACTAGGCAACCTCGCCGCCACGATGGGCGATCTGGCCAATGCGTTGAGCGGTGTCGGCCAGCATGATGAAGCTCTGGCCGAGGCGGAAAAGGCGTTGGGTATTCAAGAGAAGCTAGGGCGTTACAGTCAGGTCGCGGTTGGCCACGGCCAATGCGCCGAGATCCTCATGGCTGCGGGCCGCTACGACCAGGCCGATGCCCGCTACGACCTGGCGCTGGCCGCCGCCCGCCAAGCCGGCGACATCGGACTGGAGGGAACGACCCTCCAGCATCAGGGCGTCCTTGCCGATGAGCGCAACCAACTCGACCTCGCCACTCGTCTGTACCAGCAGGCGCTCCAGCGTTTTCAGGAGGCGGGCGACACGGACGCTGTAATGAAGACCTACAATCTCCTCGGCGTGGCCGAGGCAAAAGCAGGACGCTTGGCCGCAGCGCGGGCTTGGTTTCGAAAATCCCGCGAGTTGGCCGTGGAACTCCGGGATCAGCCCGGCCTCGGCCAGGCTGCGCAAAACATTGGAAACGTCTGCCAACAGGAAGGCGAAGCCGCCCGCGAACGGGGCGACGAGCCGGCCGCGCGGCAACACTTCGAGGCCGCCCTCCGCTCCGTGGAGGAAAGCCTGCGGATCAAGCAAGCTCTCAACAACAAACCCAGCGAAGCCGATTCGTTGGGCCAACTCGCCCAAATCCACCTCCGCCTCGGCGACCTCGACGCCGCCGAGCGCCACGCCCACGCCGCCCGCGAGATCCGCGAATCCCTCGGCCTCAAAGAGGCCTGGAGGGACTACCACACCCTCTCCGAGATGGCCCAGGCCCGCGGCGATAGCCGTGCCGCCGCCGCGTGGGCCCGGAAGCGCGATGACCTGCTCGCCGAACTCAAACGCCGCGCCGGCGGCGGTAGCCTGCCCGCCCAGATGCAGCAGGCCCTCCAGCAACTCGCCCTCGCCTGTGCCCAAGCCGGCTTCAGCGGCGACGAACTCGGCCCCGCCGAAGAAGAAGCCCTCGCGACACTCGACCAGTACCCTGCTCCATTCCCCGACTTCGTCGCCTTCCTCCGCCAACTCGCCACTGGTGAACTCCCACCTGTTCCTGCCTCGTTGCCGACTGAGCTTACGCAATTCTTGGAAGCCCTTGGCCGAGCGATCCGAGAATCTGATGCCACACACGATCACGGTGTTTCGAAACCACGGTCAATAACAAGGAGATCGAGACCATGAACGACAGAGTTGAAATCAGACTAGAAACCGAAGCCGCGATGAACGATGTAGAGAAAAAAGAGTGCGAACAGAGGATTCGCGAAGCGTTGACAGACAAGGGGCTGGACGTCGAAGGCATTACTTTCCAAGACGGATCAACGATCATTACGGTATCTCTCTTGGTCGCCAGTGGTCTTGGATTCGTGTTCGTCCACGTTTTCGGGGCTGCGTGCAAGAAGTTTGGTGAGAAAGTCGGCGAGAAGATCGGCGACTATGTCCTGGGCAAGCACGCGTGCCAGGAGGTACCACAGCATCAGCAAGCGATCACTCCAGTGTCAGGGATGCAATTCGAACTCCTTGACTATGCGATCACACCCGAAGGTCGCGTACAGAACAACGAGGACGCCCAAGACTTCACAGAAATCGCGTTCGCGGCACGAAGATCTGGAGAGAGCATCTATTGGATCCTCGCGACTGAACTGCCTGGCGAACGAAAAACCTTGTCAGCGTATTCAAAACAGGTGAACCCTCACACTGGCGACATTGAGGAGGCTTACTACAAGAAACAGATTTCACGTTAGCCGCCGCCGCGTGGGCGAAGCAGCGCGATGACCTGCTCGAAGAACTCGAACGCCGCGGCGGCGAGGGCCTGCCCGCCCAGATGCAGCAAGCCGTCCAGCACCTCGCCCTCGCCTGCGCCCAAGCCGGCTTCGGCCAAGCCCACCCGCGAGACCTCGATCCCGCCGTGGAAGAGAATCTGGCCACGCTGGACCAGTACCCCGCCCCGCTGCCCGACTTCGTCGCCCACCTCCGCCATCTAGCCGCCGGCCAACTCCCTCCCACGCCCGCCTCGCTCCCCCCGGACCTGCAGCAATTCCTCGACTCCCTAGCCCAAGCCATACGAGAAGCCAGCCCAAGTTGATCGACCACACGCCCCGCCGAGGAAGCTCGGCGGCGCGGGGGAAAGGGGATGTGGAGGGCGGCGTGCTAGTGCAGAATCGTCATCCCACCGAGCAAGCTCGGCGGAGATGTACCCGGCCCCCGGTCCCCTGCCCTGCTCGATTCCGGCCCCTACCGAGCTTGCTCGGTGGAGCCCGTGATTCTGCACTACGGCACCCGCGCCCCCGCACCTCTCCGGCCCCCGCCGAGCTTGCTCGGTGGAGCCCGTGATTCTACACTTTGCACTATGGCGACACCCATCTACACCCCCGATGCCTGCCCGAAAGTCGCGTATCAGTTGGACTGGTCGTACGGCGTCTTCTGGCGAACTCGGCCGCCGGATTTCGCTTGGCTAGAAGAACTCACGGAACTCAACGAACCGGACGGCATCCGCATTCTGCAGCACGAGTTCCAGGAGCCGAACGTCAGCCAATTTCTGATCAGCACTCGGCCCTCGGTCGCGCCGCTGCTGATCGCACAGCGCATAAAAGGCAGACTGCAGCACCTGCTGCACAGCACACTGCCCAAGCCCTTTCGGCGAAACTACTCGCTGCGCAGCATCGGCTCGACGCGACGGGAGAAACTCGCGCAGTATCTGGCGGGCCAACTCGGCCACCACCCGATGGCCGACCCACGCGTCCAGCAGCGATTGGCCGAGTACCAGATCGAGCGTCCGGAAGTCGACTTGTCGCAACCTCGGCAGACGTCCCACGCGGTTTATTGGTACAATCTGCACATCGTGATCGTTCACGAGGAACGATACCGGGAAATCCGCGACGAGGTTTTGGCGGGGATGCGCGATATGATTTGTCGAGCGGCCGACGGCAAGAGGCATCGGCTGTCCCGCGCCGCGATCGTCCCCGATCACATCCACCTGACGCTGGGCTGCCATCTGGAAGAATCGCCGGAGCAGGTCGCGCTCGGGTACTTGAACAACTTGGCCTACGCCTGTGGGATGAAATCCGTGTTCCGGTTCAGCTACTATGTTGGCGGGTTCAGCGAATACGATCTGGGAGTCATCCCTCGGTAGTGCATAATCATGCGCTCCACCGAGCAAGCTCGGTGGGGGCGGAAAGAGGAGCGAGCGGGCAGATGGGCGGGGCGGCTGTAGTGCAGAATCATGCGCTCCACCGAGCAAGCTCGGCGGGGGCGGGAGAAGAACGAGGGGAAACGCGTAACATTGCGAATTCCACCTCTGCACAACTGACAACTGACAACTGACAACCAACTTGGAATCTCCATGTCCGCAGCTTCCATCCATCGCATTTCGGTGATCGATTCGCATACGGGCGGCGAGCCGACTCGGGTCGTTACGGGCGGCGGCCCGGACTTGGGCGCGGGGCCGCTGGCCGAGCGGCGGACGAAGTTCCAGCGCGAGTTCGACCGGTTCCGATCGGCGATCGCGAACGAACCGCGCGGTTCGGACGCCGTGGTCGGCGCGCTGCTCTGCGATCCGATAGACGTTTCCTGTGCGGCGGGCGTGATTTTTTTCAACAACGTCGGCTATCTTGGCATGTGCGTTCATGGAACGATCGGCGTCGTCGTCACGTTGGCGCACCTGGGACACATCCGGGCCGGCACGCACCGACTGGAGACACCCGTGGGCGTCGTGACCGCCGCGCTGCATCCAAACGGGACCGTCTCCGTGGAAAATGTTCCTTGCCATCGCGTTCGGAAGGATGTCACGGTCAAAGTGCCGGGGATCGGTTCGGTGACGGGCGATGTCGCCTGGGGCGGCAACTGGTTCTTCCTGGTCGAGTACCTCGGGGACGACTTGTGTCTGGCCAACGTGGAAGCGCTGACCGATCGCTGCTGGCGAATTCGCCAGTCGCTGAACGCGGCGGGCCTTGCCGAGGTGGATCACATCGAGTTGTTCGGGCCGCCGACCGTTGGCGGCGCCCATTCCCGAAACTTCGTGTTGTGCCCCGGAAAAGCTTACGACCGCTCGCCGTGCGGGACGGGCACCAGCGCGAAACTCGCCTGCCTGGCCGCCGACGGAAAACTGGCCGAAGGGGAGACTTGGATCCAGGAGGGCATCCTGGGCAGCACGTTCATCGGCACGTTCCGCCGCGACGGCGAGAAGATTCGTCCCACGATCACCGGAACGGCCTACATCAACGGGGAGTCCACGCTGCTATTGGACGATCGCGACCCGTTTTGCTGGGGCATTCATCCATGACGACAGCCCCGGACATCCTGATCGTGGGCGCGGGCATTGTGGGTGCGGCGTGCGCGGCCGAGTGCGCGCGTGCCGGTCTCCGCGTGCTGGTGCTTGACCGCGGTCCCATCGGCGGAGGGACGACAGCGGCCGGCATGGGGCACCTGGTGGTGATGGACGATTCGCCAGCGCAGTTCGCGTTGACCGCCTATTCGCGCCGACTTTGGCAGCAACTGGCTCCGCAACTTCCGGCGGACGTTGAGTACGACCCGTGCGGCACGGTCTGGATCGCGGCCGACGAGCAGGAGATGGCCGAGGTCCGGCGCAAAGAAACGCTTTATCGCGCGGGCGGCGTGAGGACGGAAGTGCTCGATGGTACAACGCTTGCCGCGGCCGAGCCGAATCTCCGCCGCGATCTGATGGGCGGTCTGCGAGTGCCCGACGATGCCGTGCTGTACCCACCGACGGCGGCTGGCTTTCTGCTGAAACAGGCGTGTGCTGCGGGTGCCGAAGTTCGGACGGGCGTGGAAGTGCGTTCGCTGGTGCCCGCCGGCGGCGTGATGCTGGGTGATGGCTCGCGCCAGGCAGCGGGCTTGGTTGTGAACGCGGCCGGGCCGTGGTCGTCGGCTCTGTCGCCCGGATTGCCCGTGTGGAAGCGCAAGGGGCATCTTGTCATTACCGACCGCTATCGCGGCTTCGTGCATCACCAACTCATCGAGTTGGGATACCTCAAGAGCGCCCACGTGGTCGCGGCGGACTCGGTGGCCTTCAACATCCAGCCGCGCAAGACCGGCCAGATGCTGATCGGTTCGTCGCGCCAATACCAATCGGAGGACACGAAGATCGACCAACCGATTCTGGACCGCATGTTGCGGCGGGCGCTGGAGTATCTGCCGACCCTGGGCAGGCTGTCGGCCATCCGTTGCTGGACCGGACATCGCGCCGCCACGCCGGACAAGCTGCCGATCATCGGGCCGAGCCTGGAGAGCGAGAGGCTTTGGTTGGCCACGGGCCACGAGGGCCTGGGCATCGCGACCTCGCTGGCCACGGGCCGACTGCTGGCCGACTTGCTGCTGAAGCGGCCGTCGGAGATACCGAGCGAACCGTACCTGCCCGCACGCTTTGCGAAGAAGGACGCGCCCCATGTCTGAACGCGTGACGATCTCGGTGAATGGCCAGCCGGTGAGCGTGCCTGCCGGGACCATCGTCGCTGCGGCCGTCGCGGCGGCGGGCGTGACCCGTTTTCGCGAATCGGTCGACGGTCAACCGCGCGGGCCGCTGTGCGGGATGGGCGTTTGCTTCGAGTGCCGGGTGACGATCGACGGCCAACCGCATTGCCGCAGTTGCTTGACGATCTGCAAGGCGGGCATGGAGGTGCGTACCGATGTCTGACCGGCGAGACGAGTTCGAGATCCTGGTGGTCGGGGCCGGTCCGGCGGGCGTGGCGGCCGCTTGTGCCGCGGCGGAGGCGGGCCGGCGGGTGGCGATTCTCGACAACTCGCCGTGGCTCGGCGGCCAGATCTGGCGCGGCGAGTCGACTCGGCCGGCCCAGACTGCCGCGCGCCGCTGGCTGGAACGACTCAAGCGATCCGGTGCGCACGTCCTCCTGAATACCACCGCGTTCGCCGCACCGACAAGTGGCCCGCGGGCGCCGAACGCGGGTCGATTGTTCGTGTCGACGACCTGTGGCCCGCAGGCGCCGAACGCGGACCGGGAAATCGTTTGGCAGAAGCTGATTCTCGCCACTGGCGCGCGGGAATTGTTCGTCCCATTTCCCGGTTGGACCTTGCCCGGCGTGTTGGGACCGGGCGGACTGCATGCGATGTCCAAGGCGGGGTGGCCTGTCGCGGGCAAACGCGTGGTGGTAGCGGGGACCGGACCTCTACTGCTGGCGGCAGCCGACGGATTGAAGCAGCACGGCGCGCAAGTTCGGTTGATCGTCGAGCAAGCACCGCTGGCGAAGGTAGCCCAGTTCGGTTTGGGCCTCTGGCGTTATCCGGGCAAGCTGGTCCAAGGCGTCGCGGTCAAAGGGCGGTTGCTGGGCGTGCCGTACCGCTGCGGTTGCTGGCCTGTCAAGGCGGAAGGAGCGGATCAAGTGCAGCGAGTCACGTTGACCGGCGGGAAACGAGCCTGGACCGAGGAATGCGACCTACTGGCCTGTGGATTCCATCTGGTGCCGAATGTCGAGTTGCCGCTGCTGCTGGGCTGCGAACTAGACGCCGGCGTGGTCCGCGTGAACGAGTTCCAGGAAACGACGCAGACGGGTATCTACTGCGCCGGGGAGCCGACCGGCGTGGGCGGCGTCGATTGTGCGCTGGTCGAAGGCCGGATCTCCGGACTAGCGGCCGCGGGACGGACGCGGCAGGCGCGCGAGTTGTTCCGCCAGCGCGCTGCGTGGCATCGTTTCCGAAACGCCTTGAACCGCGCTTTTTCGCTCCGCCCCGAGTTGCGTACACTCGCCACAGCGGACACAATCGTCTGTCGTTGCGAGGATGTCCGGCGCGAAGCGCTGGAACCTTTTGCCGACGAGCGTGGTGCCAAGCTGCACACACGGTGCGGCATGGGCGCCTGCCAGGGCCGGATTTGCGGCGCGGCGGCTCAGTTCCTGTTCGGCTGGGAGCACGGCTCCGTGCGCCCGCCGGTTTTTCCTGTCCCTGTCGAGGCACTGATCACCGCCGGGAAGACGGCCGACAGCAATACATTCATATCGGAACCTACAGAATGAACCTTCGACTCGAAACCGACGCCATCCAGGCCGCCGTGGCCGGCATCCGATTCCGCACTCTCGCCTTTATCGACGGAGCGTTCGTCGAAGCCCAGAGCGCCAAGACGTTTACGACCGAAAATCCCGCCACCGGCAAACCGCTTGCGCAGATCGCCGAGTGCGATGTGCCCGACGTGGACCGAGCCGTCCAAGCGGCACGCAAGGCGTTCGAGAGCGGCGTCTGGTCGCGGCAGACACCGGCGGACCGCAAACGCGTGCTGCTCAAGTTCGCCGACTTGCTGGAAGCCAACCTCGGGGAACTCGCGCTGCTGGACACGCTCGAAGCCGGCAAGCCGATCGGCGACTGTGCGACGATGGACCTGCCCGACACGATCCATTGCATCCGCTGGCACGCCGAGGCGATCGACAAACTCTACCATCACGTCTCGCCGACAGGTCCGGAGAATCTGGGCTTGATCCTGCGCGAACCGGTGGGCGTGGTGGGTTGTGTCGTGCCGTGGAATTTCCCGGCGCAGATGGCGGCGTGGAAGATCGGCCCGGCGTTGGCCACCGGCAACAGCATCGTGCTCAAGCCCGCGGAACTGACGTCGCTGAGCGCCATCCGTATGGCCGAACTGGCTGCCGAGGCCGGCCTGCCGGCGGGCGTGTTCAACGTCGTGCCCGGCTTCGGCGAAACGGCGGGACAAGCCATCGGCCGACATCCTGACGTCGACCTGGTGGCGTTCACCGGCTCGACCGAAGTGGGCCGCTACTTTCTGAAGTATTCCGCCGAGTCGAACCTGAAACGCATTCTGCTCGAATGCGGCGGGAAGAGCCCGCAGGTGGTGTTCGCCGACGCACCGGACCTGGACGCCGTGGCTGGCCACGCGGTGAGCGCGGCCTTCTGGAACATGGGCGAGAATTGCAGTTGCGGTTCGCGTTTGATCGTTCACAAGAGCGTCAAGGACGAATTGGTCGCCAAGGTCGCGGCGGTGGCGAAGACTTGGAAGACGGGCGATCCGCTCGATCCCGGAAATCGGCTGGGAGCCATGATTGAAAAGCCGCATCTGGAAAAGGTGCTCGCCTACATCGACGCGGGCAGGGCCGAAGGCGCACGGCTGGTTTTGGGCGGCAACCGGATCCTGGAAGAGACCGGCGGCTACTTCGTCGAGCCGACGATTTTCGACGACGTTTCGAATCGGATGAAGATCGCTCGCGAGGAGATCTTCGGGCCGGTTCTGTCCGTGATTCCGTTTTCCACCGAGGACGAGGCCGTGGCGCTGGCGAACGACACGAACTACGGTTTGGCCGCGTCGCTCTACACCCGCGACCTGGGCACGGCCCATCGCGTCGCCCGCGCCATTCGTGCCGGTACGGTTTCGGTCAACTGCTTCTCCGAAGGCGACATCACCACGCCGTTCGGCGGCTTCAAGGAATCGGGCTTCGGCGGGCGAGACAAATCCATTTGGGCGCACGAGCAATACACCGAGCTGAAAACGATCTGGATGCAACTGAGCTGACTTGAACTCCCCAACCCAAGAACGCAACATGAAAACCAAAACTTCCCCGTCGTATCCCGGCAACTTCCGCGGTGTCTTCGCCGCCCTCGTCACCCCCATGAATGCCAGCGACGAGATCGACGACGACAAGCTTGCCGAGTTGGTCGATCATCTGATCAACCAGGGCGTCCACGGCCTTGTTCCGCTGGGCAGCACCGGCGAGTATTACGCGTTGATCGATGGCGAACGTGAACGGGTTCTTCGCGTGACGCTCGAGGCCGCCGCCGGTCGCGTTCCCGTGGTGGCCGGCACCAATGGCGGGGCGACTCGGGATGTCGTTGCGTTTTCGCGCCAGGCCGAACAACTCGGTTGCGCCGGCGTGATGCTCGCCGCTCCGTACTACTCGCTGCCGCGGCCCGAGGAACTGCTCGTTCACTTCAAAACGGTGAACGACGCCATCGGCGTGCCGATCATGCTGTACAACTACCCCGGCCGCACGGGCGTCGACATGTCGCCGGAATTCATCGAGCGGTTGACCAAGCTGAAGAATCTCCGCTACGTCAAGGAGAGCACGGGCGAGATGCCGCGGATCACGGAGCTGCTCCGCCGTTGCGGCAACCGGTTGGGCGTGTTTTGCGGCTGTGACACGATCGCGTTGGAGAGTCTGATGGTCGGCGCGATCGGCTGGGTCGGGGGTGTTGTCAACGCCTTGCCGGCTTCGCACGCAGCGCTCTACGAGCTGACGGTGGTCCGGCAGGATTACGAGGCCGCGCGGAAGCTGTTCTTCCAGATGCTGCCTACGCTGGAGTTGATGGAAGGCGGCGGGAAGTACACGCAATGGGTCAAGGCTGCCTGCGGGTTGATGGGGCACGATTGCGGTCCGCCGCGTCTGCCGCTGTGCCGAGCCAGCCGGTCCGAGTGCGCGGAGCTGCGCGCCGCGCTGAGCCAGGTTCCGGAGGGAGCAAACGCGAATCGGCGCTAGCCGCGTTCGGCTTCGACTTCCTCGATGGTGCGGGGCCGCCACTTGCCGAGGATGCGGGCGCCTTCGGGCGTGATGGCCATGTCTTCCTCGATGCGCATGCCGCCGGTGCCGAGCCAGCCTTCCACGGCATCGTAGTTGACGAAGTCGGCAAAACGGCCTTCCGCCTTCCACCGGTGTACCAGCTCGGGGATGAAATACACACCGGGCTCGACGGTGAACACGAAGCCGGGTTTCAGCGGGCGAGCCAGCCGCAGGCTTTTCAGACCGAACTGGGTGCTCTTGGGCTGGCCCTCGTAGCCGACGTAGACTTCGCCCAAGTCCTCCATGTCATGCACGTCCAGGCCCATCATGTGTCCGGTGCCGCAGGGGAAAAACAGCGCGTGGGCGCCGGCCTCGACCGCGGCGTCCAGATCGCCCTTCATCAGTCCCAGATCTTTCAGGCCCTCGGCGATGGTGCGGCAGGCGGTGCGATGCACCTCGCGCATGGGAACCATCGGAGCGGCCTTGGCGACGGCGGCCAGATGCGAGCTCAGGACCACGCGATAGATGTCCTTCTGGCGGCTGGTGAAGGTCGGATCGACCGGGAACGTGCTGCTGAGATCGCCGGCATAGTGCCCAAGACTCTCGGCCCCGCAGTCCAGCAGGAAGACGTCGCCTGACTTCAGCGTGTTTCCGTGGTGGTGATTGTGCAGCGTCTCGCCGCGAACGGTGGCGATGACGGGAAAAGACACGCCGGCACCGCCTGCCAGAGCGATCTCCGTGACTCGGGCGGCGATCTCGGACTCCTTCATGCCGGGCCGCGCCATGCGCATGCCGGCCAAGTGCATGTCGACGGTCAGGTTCACCGCCGTTTCGATCTCCGCCAGTTCTTCGGCGGACTTCACGGCCCGCTGCTCGACCACCGCGCGGATGAAGGGCACGCTGGCCTCCGGGACGCTCCGGCGATCCAGCAGCTCCATCAGGCGGAGCTTGTTGTCCGGACGATACGGGGGCAGCACGTGGATGCATCGTCCGGTTGTCCGAGCTTGAATCAAGCATTCGGCCAGAGCCGTTCGGGGCGCGGTGCGATCGACGCCTCCTCGCGCCGCCAGTTCGGCCACGGAAGGCTGAGGCCCCATCCAGACAATAGCGTCGATGTCCAGATCGTCCGCGAAGACGGTGGACGTGCCTTCATCCAAATCCACCGCGGCTGCGTAGCCTGGATGATCGATCCCGAAGTAGTAAAGGAACGTGCTGTCCTGGCGATAGGGATAGCCGTTGTCGGCGTAGTTGCAGGGACTCTCTTCGTTGCCCAAGAACAGCAGGATGCCGCGCTGGCCGCCCTGCCTGAGCGTGTCGAGAAGGACCGTGCGGCGATCGGTATAGGTTCGGGAATCAAACATGGAGGCTCCTTTGGAAAAACTGCCAAGTGTTGCAGCCGTTCACTGCGTCGGCCGAATCCGCTCGCGGACCTGTTCGGTGTAGCCGACGTAGCTGATCGAACGATTCATGTCTTCGGGGCGAAGTTCGCGGGTCTCCGTGCCGCGCCGCTCCTGAATCCAGCGTTGAAACGGGTTGTCGTTGAAAGTCTGCTGCCCAATGCCCAGCAGCGCGACGTCGCTGTTGTCGTTGATAAAGGCCGGGTCGGTCTTGGGCGGTCCGGTGGCCAGAAGGTATGCGCCCAGCAATTCGGTCACGCCGCCATTCCTGGTAAGGATGACCGTGCCCCCGCGCTCGGTCTTCATGCCCAGAATCCACAGCATCGCACCGTCGTTCACCACTTTGGCAAGTACGCGGTCGTCGGCCTGGGCATCGTGTTCCTGGTTCAGTTGCCGGGCGAAGATGCGTTGGTCGTTGCTGAAGACTAACGGCGGGCCGACCCAATCGTCGAAAAAGACCAGGGCGCCGCGCCCGTTGGTCGTGCTGCGGTGTCCAAGCCCCGTCACGGCGGAGATCACCAGTGTCCGCGGGCTGTCGTGGATGACCGTGACCTGACTGCCATAGTTGACCTGCAAACGCTCGATCACCACCGCCGGGGCGTTACCGTCGGTCAACCGGATCGAGCCGTTGCCGCTGAGCGTAGCCTCGGTGCCGATCAACCGCCGCACGTTGCCGCGCAGCACGACTTCGCCGTCGATCCGCCAGGCGCCGTTGGGCAGATAAACGGTGGTGGCGCCCGAATCGATGGCTTGCTGAATGGCGCTGGTCGCATCGATGTCCCTGCTGGGCTGCGCGTCGTACGCCAGGGGGCTGGCCCACTCGGACAACTCGCTCCAGGCGATCCGCGGTACTTCCTGGATCGGCAGACGTAGCGACTGCGCGGGCGTATCAAACAAGGTCATGACGACATGGTGGCTCTGCCACTCCGGCACGTTCGGACCCTCGACGCCGGGTTCGTTGCCGCGGCCCTTGTCGTTGTGCCGGATCGCCGTCCGGTAGCCGCTGGTCCGGAGGTCGCGGACGTACATGCTGCGTTCGTTCAGAATCGCCGGGCGCTGGTTGGCTTCGCCCGTGCCGACCAGATCGGCTTCGATCACAACCATGTGTCCGGCCGAGTCCTTTTCGTTGTAGATCGCCGGCACGCGATTGTTGCTCTTCAGGCCGCGGAGGAAGACTTTCTGCGCTCGGTTGTGCCAACCGAAGATGTTCTGGTTCTCGAGTGTCACGTGTTCGAAGGTGACGCTGGCGGTGTCCCAGTTGGTCCAGACGCCGCGGTCGAAGCCGATGACGTGCAGGTTCCGCACCAGCAGCGGGCCGATCTCGTTGGTGAATCGCATGTCCAGGCCGATCTGTCCCTGCCCGTCGCCCGAGCGGATGCGGACGTTCTGCATCTGGCCCTGGTTGTTCGCGATGAACTGGACACCAATCGCCCCCGGGTTGCCGCGGCCCGTGTCGACCGTGAGGTCGCGGAGGGCATTGCGAAATCGCTGGGCCGGCCGCTGGCCAGTCCAGATGACCGATTTCGAGCTGCCGGGGTCGGTGTACCCGGGCGCCTCGTCCGGAAGACGGATGGTCGTCAGATCCATCCCCGCGCCTTGCAGGATCTGACGCTTTTGCTCCGATCCGCCGCCGCCGCTGCCCCAGCGCAACGTATCGCTGACCCGATAGACGCCGGGCGGCAGGTACAGGATCTTGTTGGACGCCGGAGAGTCGTCCAGCGCTTGCTGGATGCCTGCCGTGGAATCGCGCTGACCGGTGGGATCGGCAAGGTACGGCGGTTGAGTCAAGTCGACCACGCCGGAATCCCGGGGAAATACGATCGGGCTGTCCGCACGGGTCGCCCCGCACATCAGGAGAAGGCAGAAACCGTGGATCGCGATGGCCATTCGGCCTTCGCGGCGATCAATGAAACTCGACATACTGAACTCGCTCGCCGCCAACCATTGTGTCGAAAAAAGCCAAGCCGCACCGTGCGCGTCCGGCTTTCCCACCCGACGCCCCCAGTGTAGCTTGACAGGTGGCGATCTCCAAGCGATGCTCAGCCAACCGAATCGGGCAAGAATCGGACCGAGAAATCAGGTGGAAGATGATTGCCAAACGGATAGGAGTGGTTAAACTAGCTGACAGCCTCGACAGAAGCCGCTTGTGGCTGTGCGTGGCCTGACATGAAACTGAATATGCTTCGACTGCATCTTGATATTCCTATTCGTTGTTCGGTGTTGCATCTGTCGTATGCTTCCCCACGGCCCGACGGATCTTGATGGAGGAGAGTTTTCATGTCAAATCGTCCACGCGGATTCACCCTGGTGGAATTGCTGGTGGTCATCGCGATCATTGGCATCCTGGTGGCCTTGTTGCTGCCGGCAATTCAGGCAGCGCGGGAGGCTGCACGCCGCTCGCAGTGCGCCAACAATCTCAAGCAGTGGGGCGTAGCCCTGCACAACTATCACGACACGTACCGGAGTTTCCCGCCGGGTGCCGTGTTCTACGGCGGCAACAACGATCGTGGCTCGATCCACATTCGCGTCCTGCCCTTCATGGAACAGCAGGCCCTGTACGAGCTGTTCGATTTCAATCAGAGTACCGACGGACAGACGACGACGGCTCAGTCGGATGGCAACACGTTGCTCAGGTCGATTGCCGTCTCGTCGTTTCTGTGTCCCAGCGACGGCGCCAACAGCAAGATCGGCAACGTGCCGAGTCAGACCCAGGCGTCGAACTACTATCCATCGGCGGGACCAACTGCCGATATCTCGAACAACAGCGCGTGCAGTTGCAGCGAACATGCCTTGTGGGCCAGCTATTCGTCGCCGGGCACAAACGTCGACAATCCGGCTGGTCCGTTCACCCGGCGTGGCTGGAATTTCACCAGCCGCATGTCGAGTATCGTCGACGGCCTTTCCAGCACGATCTTCGTCGGAGAAGTGCTGTCCGATTGCTCGAACCACGTCCGCGCCGGCTGGAGCCACTCGAATAAATGGGGCGGTTTCACCCAGCCTCCGATCAATTACAATTCGTGCGCTGTGGACCCCGCTGCTGCCGGGGGCGATGGCTGCAAGGCGCGCTGCAACTGGAACACCGAGGTGGGCTTCAAGTCGCGGCATCCCGGTGGAGCCCATTTCCTGCTCGGCGACGGAGCGGTTCGTTTCCTGGCCGATGCGATCGACCATTGGACCTACCAGCGTTTGGGTGATCGGCGAGACGGCTATGCGGTGACCGTTCCGTAACATGCAGAAAGGGCGACGATGGCTGTGCAGAAACATATCCGCAACGTCGTGTTGTGTCTTGTCGCGGTCTGTCTGGCGGGTCTGACCGGTTGCGGCGGCAGCGGACGGGAGACGGTCCCGGTGCGAGGAACGGTAACGTGGGACGGACAGCCGTTGGCCGATGCGGCGGTGATGTTCTCCGGCCCCGAGGGAGGAAGTCCCGTCACGGCCCGGACCGACGCCAACGGCCTCTTCACGGTCCAGGCCGTGGTCGGGTCCAACGCGGTGGCCGTGGCGAAGGTGGACGGCTCAGGCCCGGCAGGAACCGGCGAGGACGGCATGATGCCGGCCAGCGGCGCCGTGACCGCGAAATCGGTACTGCCTCCGAAGTACGCCGACCTGCGCAACTCGGGACTGACGGTCGAGGTCGCCCCCGGCATGGGCGAAGTAGATCTCGAGTTGGTGTCCCAATAGAATGGATTCCGGCACAAGCGTCGATCATCCAGACGATCGGACAGGAAACACCGGGGGGCGTCGAGTCATTGTCTGACGATTCGTGCCCGCAAGGGAGGATGAACGTGCATCGATACGGAATGACGCGGCGAGGGTTTTGCGGGATCGTGGCGGCTCTGCCTTGGACGCTAGGTGCGGCTCGCTCGGAGAAATCCGGACTCCGCGTGCGGTTCGGCCTAGTCTCGGACGTGCATCAGGATGTGATGCACGATGGGCTGGATCGCATCGAGAAGTTCGTGGAAGCGATGGACAAGGCCGGTGTGGATTTCATCCTGCAACTGGGCGATTTCTGCTGGCCGCATCCTCGCAACGCGGAGTTTCTGGCAGCATGGAACAAGTTCGAGGGGCATCGCTATCACGTCCTGGGCAACCACGACATGGACGGCGGATACCGGCGCGAACAGACGGTTGCCTTTTACGGGATGCCCTCGCGTTATTACACGTTCGACGCCGGGCCGATCCGTGGAATCGTGCTGGACACCAACGATCCCGGGGGGACGGCGCGCGGTTATGCGAAGTTCATTGCCGCGGATCAGCAGGCATGGCTCGCCGAACAGTTGGAAGGCGCGGATCGCCCGGTCTGTGTGTTTCTCCACCATCCGCTCGACGATGCCGGAGGCATCGAAAATCGATCCGCCGTTCGCGGGTTGCTCGAGCGCGCCGAAGCCGACAGGCCCGGGAAAGTCGTGGCCGTGTTTTCCGGACATTTCCATCAGGACTACGCTCTGGAAGTCCACGGCATCCGCTACGTGCAAATCAACAGCGCATCGTACGTCTGGCTGCCGGCCGCGGCGGCGCGGGAGAGCCATTCGCCCGAGATCCATCGGTCCCATCCGTATTTGCGCAACGTCGCTGCCTACCGCGATCCGCTTTGGGCGCTGGTGACCGTGGACCTTGACCGAGGCGAATTGCTGATCGAAGGCACCCGCAGCGAATGGCAAGGCGCCGATCCGTGGCAGCGAGGCGCCCCGGAAACGGAGTACCCGCGCGACAAAAACCGGCCGAGCATTTCTGGGCGGCGCTTTGAATTGCCTCACTACAGCAGTGCGGTCGAGAAGTAGCGTTCGGCGCGGTCGGCCAGGACGGTGACGATGTTGCCCGTGCGCCGCTTGCTCAACTGTCGCGCCGCCCACACGTTGGCGCCCGACGAGATGCCTACCAGCAGGCCGAGGTCGCGGCTCAGTTGCCGGGTGGTCTCGATCGCGTCCTCGTCGGTCACCTCGATCACTTCGTCGACCAGCGACACGTCGAGCACGGCGGGGATGAAGCCGTCGCCGATGCCTTGGATCTGGTGCAGGCCCGGTTCGTGCCCCAGCAATGCCGACACGTCCTTCGGCTCGACGGCCACCAAGTGCGCGTCGGGCTTGTGCTCGCGGAGAAACGTGCCCACGCCTTGCAGCGTGCCGCCGCTGCCCACCCCGGCCACGAAGCAATCGACGTCGCCGCGGATCTGCCGCCAGATCTCGTGCGCCGTGTCCTCGTAGTGGCAGCGCGGATTGTCCGGGTTCTCGAATTGTTGCGGCACGAAGACGCGCGGATCCGCCGCGGCGATTTCAGCCGCCCGCCGCACGGCGCCGGCGATGCTTTCCCGGTCGGGCGTGAGGATCAGTTCCGCTCCGAACGCGCGGATGATCTTCTTGCGTTCGTCGCTCATTCCCTCCGGCATGACGATCTTCACCCGATAGCCCTTCAGGCGACCGATCAACGCAATGCCAATGCCCGTGTTGCCGCTGGTCGGTTCGACGATGATCGAGTCAGGCTTCAGCCGTCCGTCGCGTTCGGCTCCTTCGAGCATGGCCAAGGCCACGCGGTCCTTGATCGAGCCGCCCGGGTTGAGGAACTCGGCCTTGGCGAAGATCGGCTCCGAGCCCAGTCGAATCAGCGGCGTATTTCCGATCAGGTCGAGGATGTTTGCGGCGAGCATGGGAATCCTATTCTAAGACGTAAGGGAGCGGCGGATTTCTTCGAGCGTCGTGGAGGTTCCGTGCTGGTTTCAGGATTCACGGGTTGACTCCGAGTTCGGTCGGCAGGCGTCGCGCCGGCGCTGCCACGCGACTCGCTGCATCAGGATCTCGTGGACTCGCTGTTCGTCGGCCTCCGGGAACTGATGGCGAATGCCGGCCATCGTGATCTGGCACGCGTAATCGAACAAACGAGCGCCGGCCAGCAATTTTTCCTCCGGAGACATGCGGCGAGCCCGCAGGACCTCGTCTCGATACAAAACGCCCATCACCTCCTTCGTCGGTGGCACGTCCGGGCTCGGTCCGATCGGATCTGCATTCATTCGGGTACTCGTGCTGTCGAAGTCATCACCCAGAGGTCACCCAGTAGCCAGCTACCCAGTGTATCCGACCGGCCGTTCAGGTAAAGAAGCCGTTCATACGATGGACGATCGATTCACGGCGCGTTGCCGTAGAAGCTATTGCGGTATTGCCGCGGAGTGGTTCCGACCAGTCGGCGAAAGAAGCGGACGAAGTTCTCGGGGGACGCGAAGCCTGTCTTGTCGCCGATAACGCTGACCGGCCAAGCGGTCTCGCGCAGCAGCACCTTGGCTCGCTCGATGCGGACACGGTTGATCTCCTCCGCCGGGGTGCACCCGAAGAACTCCCGGAATCGCCGCTCCAGCGTGCTGCGTGAGACGAGCATTTCCTCCGCCAGTTGCGCGACGGTCAGGCCGCGCACGGCTTCGCTCGCAATGATCTTGACGGCCTGGTCCAGTTCGGGATCGATGATGGCGATGCGGTCGCTGGACGGGCGGGCCACGACTCCGGACGGCGGCACGAGAATGGGCGTTGCCAGCCGCTTCCGCGACACCCGCTGGCCGGAATGGACCTTCATCTTCAAGTCCAGCAGCGCGGCGGCCTTGTATCCCACTTCCTGCGGATTCAATTCGATGCTGGAAAGCGGCGGCGACAACAACCGGCAGACGATATCGTCGTTCGAGGTGCCCAGGACGCCGACGTCCGCCGGCACGTGGAACTGCAAGCGGCGGCAGGCTTCCAGGACTCGAATCGCCTGGGAATCGGCGGCGGCCCAAACGCCGACGGGTTTGGGAAGATGGTCCAGCCACGCGAGCAGCGGAGCCTCGAACTCCTGCCTCCACGTCGGGTAGGGCAGGTTGACGCCCTCGTAGGCCCCCGGGAAAACGTGGCCGGAAAGCCCGCGCCGCTGGACGAGTCGTTCGAACGCATCGCGACGCGCATCGGACCACCACGACTGGGCGATCGAGTAGAAGGCCAGATGCTCGAAGCCCTGCTTGAGCAGGTGCTCGACGGCAAACTCGGCCGTCAAGTCTTCGTCCGTGTGTACTTCCGCGGCGTGCTGTTTGCCGTCGCCCAGCAGCTCGACCAGCGGGCACGCGAACTGGCTGATGGCGTCGGAAAGAGCCCGCGACGGGCTTCGGGCAATCATCCCGTCGCCCTGCCAATTCTTCAGCCAGGCGGGAAGCCTCTCCAAAATGCCTCGGTCCTCGAAATGGAAGATCCAGTTCGCGCGCTGCTGTGCGTAGCGCGAGATTCCCTGAATCACCCCCCGCCCGAACACTCGCGACGTTTCGACCAGCAACAATATTTGTTTCGGATTCGCCATGTAACGACCGATCGTGCCTGACAAAAATCTACCATTATTTTGGCAAGATCGGACACTGGCGTCCAGCCTGTTTTCGGATAGGCTAAGGGCTGGCCAAGGAATGAATGTCGCGTTTTGCGGAAGGGGACGGGAGTCGTTTTCGCTGGAGTTCACGATTCATCGTGTCCGCGGGCGAGGCTCCGCGCACCGGCACGCTGAAGCGTGAACTCCAACATGCAGGGTCGGGAGTCGTTTTCGGCTAACGACGAACCACATGGGAAGACACCTTTTCCGAAAACGACTCCCGACCCCGTCAAGACAGACCCCGTCGATACAGAAAGGACAATGGTCTTATGGGACGAGTAGGAATCGGATTGAACCTCGAAGCGGTACGGACTTCGCACAAGTCGTTCGAGTGGGCCGTGCAGTTTGCGGCGGAACTCGGCTACGAATACATCGAGCCGATGGTGCATTGGGGGCGCGAGTTGTTGAGCGAGGCGCGGTATTTCCACAGCGTTTCGATGCTCGACGATCCTTGGCGCATTCGCGACGCGGTGGAGAAGCACGGTTTGAAGCTCTCGGCGTTTTCCTCGCACAGCCAGGCGTCCAAGCCGGAGATCGCCGTTGAGTATCTGAAGCAGGCCGCTCGTTTTGCGGCCGAGGCGGGCGCGCCGATCATCAACACGCACGAGGGGCACAAGCAGCCGTGGACCACGGCCGACGAGGACTTTGTGCTCATCCGCTACTCGCTGATGGAAGCCCTGAAGGTCTGCGAGCGCCGGGGGATCAAGATCGGCTTCGAGATGCATCAGACGTATTCCTTGAAGCCGGATCTGTACGACCGTTGCCTGAATCTGGTTGATTCGCCGAATCTGGGTGCGAACTTCGATACCGGCAACGCCTACCTGGGCGGCGAAGACCCCCACCTGTGGCTCGAACGGATCAAGCACCGCGTGATTCACATCCACGCGAAAGACATCTCGATCGAGCAGTCGGACGCCGAGCGCGGCAAGGTGATGGGGACCGCGGTCGGGTGCGCCTGTGGCGACGGCGTGATCGACTGGCAGCGGGTGGTCGACATCTGCCGCTCGGTGCCGCAGGATATTGTCTTGAGTGTCGAGTGTGGAACGTTGGACCAGGCGGAGCGCAGTATCGCGCATCTGAAGTCGATCATTGGTTAGAATGATCCGGCAGAGGATGCGCGCAGCTCGCATCCTTGTGGGTTCCGAGCGCCGATCGGAACCGGATCGAGTGCGAAGTTGCCAAGTGTTTCGAGTCGCGTTCGGCGCCCGCGACCCACTTTGATTGCGGCCACAGGCCGTAGCGGGAGAGCGCACAATGACGGGCAAAGCTCAGTTGACTCGACGTGGATTTCTCGGCCAAGCCGCTGTTCTTTCGGCAGCAGGCGTGGCCTTTCCGACGATCATTCCGCGCACGGCCCTCGCCCAGGGCGACCGGCCTGGCGCGAACGATCGCATCGGCGTAGCGGGCATCGGCGTAGGACGGCAGGGGAGCGGGGTGTTCCGCAGCGCCGTGGGGCATCGACTGGCGCAGGTCATCTGCGTCTGCGACGTGAATCAGCCGCGCGGGGAGAGCATCGCCAAGTCGGTTGGCGCGACGGATGTCTACCAGGACTACCGCAGGGTGCTCGACCGCAAGGACGTCGACGCGATCACGACGGCGACTCCCGAGCACTGGCGGGCGAACATCTGTATTAGCGCAGCGCTGGCCGGCAAGCACGTCTACGCCGAAAAGCCGCTGACGCTCACCATCCCGGAGGGACGGCTGATGGTCAAGGCGGCCCGGCGCACGGGCATCGCCTTCCAGGTTGGTTCCCAGCAGAGGTCGCAGCGCGAGAACTACATCGGTTGCGAATTCATCCGCAACGGCGGATTGGGAAAGATCAAGGAGGTGATCGCGGCGAACTTCGAAAGCCCCTGGCTGTGCGGCTTTTCTGGACAGCCGGTCCCGGAAGGTCTGGATTGGGACATGTGGTGCGGGCCAACGGAACTGGTGCCGTATCATCCGGAACTCTACGTTCCCCGCGGCCGTCCCGGCTGGCTATCGTTCCGGCCCTACAGCGGCGGCGAAATGACCGGCTGGGGCACGCACGGATTCGATCAGATCCAGTGGGCTCTGGGGCTGGACAGCACCGGGCCGACCGAGATTCTTGTGGACGGACCGGCCTTGGAACTGCCGACGTACACCGAACCGGAAGACCTCCGCCGCGGCAACGACATCTGTTCGAACCCGCGGCTCAGCTACCGCTACGCCAACGGCATCACCGTCCGCCTGGACAATGCCAACCGGGGCGGCGGCATCTTCATCGGCGAAAAGGGGAAAATGGAAGTATTCCGCGGCCGACTGACTTCGAATCCCGAAGAGATGGCCAAGGAGTTGTTGGCGAACCACCCTCGGCAGAATCAAAACCACGTCGGCAATTGGCTGGAGTGCGCCGCCTCGGGCGAGCGGCCGATTGCGGACGTCGAACTGGGCCACCGCAGCGCCACGGTCTGCCATCTGCTGAACATCGCTCGGCTGATGGGACGCAACCTAAAATGGGATCCGGACGCCGAGCAGTTCATCGACGACGCGGAAGCCAACGCCATGCTCACCCGCCCGGTGCGCAAGGGTTACGAATGGCCGGAAGTGTAGTGAGCCCCCGAACCTGAAGCCTTAATCTTTCACTTAATCTTTCACTTAATCTGTTCCTCCTGCCTTGGAGCCGGGAAGATTGGGGGAGAGATGAAGCGGGAGATTAGGTGAAAGATTAGGTGGGAGATTCTCTCGTTCCCGCGCTCCCGCGTGGGAACGCTGATTCCGAAAACGCAAAGCGAGACACCATCATGCTCCACGCAACACGACTTTCCCTGCTGCTTCTCTGTGCGGCCACAGCCGCCGTGGCTTGTTCCGACAGCATGGCCGCCGAGCCCGCCGCTAACCGCATTGCCGTCGACATCGACGAGGACGCTGGCGCACTGACCTTGACGGTCGATGCCCGGACCGCGTTTGTCTACCGCTTTGGACCGGACGTCGACCTGCCTCACTTCGATCCCTTCAACAGCCCCAGCGGCAGGCCGATGACGGTCAAGATCGCCGATCCCTATCCGCACCACCGCTCGTTTTGGGTCGCCGACGAGCGGGTGCAGTTGGAAGGCCAGTCGGACAAGGCGAACATCTACTCGTCACTGTACTCAGGCGTGGTCGACAAAGAGCGGTCCAAGTGGCCCGTGCCGCCGTACACGCGCCGGGTGGCTCATGTCGAGTTTTCCAACGTGAAGATCAGCGGCGACGCGGCCGAATTTGACGAGAAACTCACCTGGAAGAATGGCGACGTCCAGCTCTTGGACGAGTTGCGGCACTACCGCGTCCGGGCATTGGGCGAAGGCGAGTACTTCCTGGATTTCTCGTTCCAGTTGTGCGCCAGTTACGGGGCGGTGACCATCACCCGCGATGCCTCGCATTATGGCATCCCCTACATTCGGATGAACGAAACGTTCAACGTGGAAAAGGGCGGCGGCAAGATCGTCAACAGCTCGGGAGGCGTCAACCAAGCCGGGACCAACAATCAACCGGCCACGTGGGTCGATTACTCGGCACCGCTCGAAGGCCAGCAAGGCTGGGAGGGACTGGCCTGCATGATCCACCCCGACCGGAAACCGCCGCATCTTTGGCTCACGCGGGACTACGGCACCTGGGGGCCGCGCGGGCCGGAAGGTTTTCACAACACCACGTTCACGATTCCCAAGGGCGAAAGCTACGATCAGCAGGTCGGTTTGTTGATCCACAACGGCGATGTCGAAAGCGGCAATGTCGCAAATCGTTACAAAGCGTACGGCGACGGACGCCTGTGAGCGATGCCCAAGGGTCGCGTCGGTTCGCCACGTCCCTGATATCCGTGAGGAATCGTCCCTGAAAGGAACCTGCCATGAGCCGGAGAAACGGCTTCACTCTGGTTGAATTGTTGGTGGTGATCGCGATCATCGGTATCCTGGTCGCCCTGCTATTGCCGGCGATTCAAGCGGCTCGCGAAGCCGCCAGCCGGACGCAATGTTCCAACCATATCAAGCAGATCTCCTTGGCCTTGCAGAACTACCACTCGGCCTTCAACACGTTCCCCTTCGGCAACGTCCATTCCAAGGTGCCGCGGCCAGGCCAGAGCGGCAACAGCTTCGGCCCCAGTTTCTACGCGGCGCTGCTGCCCTTCCTGGAGCGGGGTGATCTGTTCGAACAGATGACCTGGGTCGGCGCCTCGCCGGGCTACATCCGCGAGGCGACGCCGAGCGCCGGGCGTTTGAACGAGGCCTTGGTCAACGAGGCGGGACCCATTTCGTGGATGCGCTGCCCTTCCTCGGCCAGTCCGATCCGCGAAGGTGCGTTTGCGCCGCAAGCGCATTACGCGGGCGTGTCGGGAGCGGCGGAGCCAACCAGTTTTTCCGAGCAGCGGATCTCGACGGTCACGGTCGCCGGGCAGCCCACCCTGGTATCCGCGGGCGGAATGCTGGTTCCCAATAAGACGATCCCGTTGAACGCTTGCACCGATGGCAGTTCGAATACGATCATTTTGGGAGAAATCTCGGGTCGCTTACTGCGGTTGGATAATACCTATTCCCCGATGGCGGCTGCCGGCACGAGCCACGGTTGGCTGATGGGCTGCCGCGTCACCGGAACGCCACCGAATATCGATCCCGGTGGTACCGATGCGGACCAACGATGCTTCAATCTGACCACGATCCGCTACAGTCCCAATCAGCAACCGTTCGCTTTTCAAGTTTTCCCCGGGATGGCCAGCAACGTCGGTGCGAACAATCCGCTGTGTTCGTTGCATCCTGGTGGAGCCATGGTCGGGATGGTGGATGGAGCAACACGCTTCATCGGGAACCACATGCGGCTGGAGACCCTGAAACAGCTAGCCACGCGCGACGACGGACAGGTCGCGAATGTGGAATGAGTGCGGGGCGTACGATCCCTGCTGTTTGTCGGACTGACGAACTGGAGCTGGTAATGAAGTGTTTCGACTCGTTCGCTCTGCCACTCGTCCTTGGTTGCTTGATCGCGACCGGCTGCGTCCGTGACGACTTTGGTCCGACGGGAACGGTTGCCGGCACGCTGCGGAAGAACGGCCAGCCGTTGAGCGCCGGCACCAAGGTGGTCTTCATGCAGGTCGATCAAGGCTATGCTTCCTTTGGTGAGACGGATGCCCAAGGCAAATTTCGCATCACCTCGTTCAACCGCGGGGAACTGCCCGTCGGCAATTACCAGGTGATGATCCAGCCGGCAAGCCTGGGGGTCGATCCGGATCGCGTCAGCGCCGAAGATCTGCTTGATCGACCGCAGGAGTTCCAGCAGCCGTCGACCGCCCACGAGTTCGATTTCAAGTATCGACAGACATCGACCAGCGGGCTTGCTTTCGACGTGAAGGAGGGTCACAACGAATTTGAGATCGTCATCGATTGACGGCGGCCTGTGGCTGGCAAATGACTCCTGACACTTTGTCTCGAGCAATCCTAACCAGAATCCGAGTGTTTTTCGAAAGGAATCTGCCATGAGCCAAAGAGATCACCTGTTCGGTTGCGGCTGCGAGTGCGGTTGTGACCGTCGCGATTTTCTGGCTGCGATGGGTGCGGTGACCGGCGGCCTGATGTTTACTTCCCTGGGTTCGGGCGACGCGTTCGCTGCCGAGCCCGCTGCTGCGAAACAAAACGCCAACGTGCTGGGCGTGTTGGTTGGGCCAGCCGATGACGGCGGCGGGCCTTGCGCCGCGGGGCTGCGCGAGAGCGCTCGGAAACTGGGGGTAAGTCTGAAGTTCGAAGAACGAACTGTCACCAGCATGGAAGAAGCTGAAGCACTGGCGGGGCGAGTCCAGGCGTCCAGACCTGACGGCCTGGTGATCGTCCTGCTGAAGAAGGACAGCCAGCCGCAAGCCGATCTGGTGCTGGCGGCTGCCGAGAACCTCCGCGCGCCGATGGTGCCCGTGATGCTGTTGCTGGCCGATCCCGATGTTCCGGCCGACGTCTATCGACGTCCGGGTGTGTACGTGCTCCGGTCGCCGGAAGAACTGGCCGACATCGAATTCGGTTTGCGAATGATCCACACCGGCAAGATGCTACGCCAATGCACCGTCTTGGGTTTCGACAACCGACCGGCGAGCGAGACAACGGTGCCGTTTTTCGGCGTTCGGTTGCGGATCGTCCCCTTCGACCGCTATGCGGAAGAGTTCGCCGCGGTGCCCATCGACGACGCTGCCCGGCAGTTGATCGCCCAGTTCACCCGTGGTGCGAAAGAGCAGCGGGATATCACGCAGCAGTCGCTGGAGAACGCCGCGCGAGCGCACTTGGCGCTGAAGAAGATCCTGGTCGAGGAGCAGGCCGACGGACTGAGCATGAACTGTCTTCGCCGCGGTTTTCTGAAGCCGTGCATGAGTTTTTCGACGTTCAACAGCCAGTTGATTCCGGCCGCTTGCGAGATGGATGTGCCGGCCCTGTGTACGATGCTGGTGGGGCGATGGCTGGTCGGTCGCCCGGGGTTCATGCACAACATGGCGGTCGAGACCGAGCGGAATCACTACTATGCGTCGCACTGCACCTGCGCGACGAAGCTTCACGGCCCGGACGAGTCCGAGCTGCCGTACCTGCTGCGCCGTTTTGCGCACACGAACGAGGGCAGTTGCGCCATCCAGGTTTTTTGGAACGAAGGCGATCCGACCACCCTGGTGCGAGTCTACCCGGGCGGCCCGGCCCGCATGGATGTCTATGCTGGCCGGGTGGCCGCGTCGCATTCCATGCCGCCGGTCGGCGGATGTACGACGAACGTCGAGATCGAGTTGCTGGACCGCGAGGATGCCATGATGGCGGTGGGCCATCACAACGTGTTGTTCTGCGGCGATTTCGCCCGGCAGTTCCGGCAGTTCGCTCAACTGTACCGCATCGAGGTGATGGCCTCGCAACCGCCCTCGCCCGCGCCCGCCGCGGCGGCCGTGACCGTGGAGAAGCCCGATGTCCCGACGATTCGCACCGTCTTCTTCTACCCGCCCTCGAAGTCCTATGCCGATGCGTCCGACGGTTGGTGGAGTTGGCCGGGCAACGACTTCGACGCCGAAGGCCGCCAGCAAGAGTACATGACCGAGCTGAGCGATATGGGCAAGAAGCTTGGTATGAAAATCGTCATGGACCAGCATTCCGCTTGGACGGCCGAGCACGTTGATGCGCTGGCCAGGCAACTCGAAACCGAACGGCCCGATGGACTGTTGGTTGTGCTGTTCGCCAATCACAGCCGGGCGATGGCCGACCGCCTGATCGCCGCGGCCGAAAAACTGGGCATTCCGGTCGTGTTTTATATCGGCTTGGGCGTATGTCACGGTCCGGGCACCAGTTTCCGCGGTTACCGGCGACCGGGAATCCACTTCATCATGTCCCTGGAGAACATGGAAGCGATCGAGGAAGGGCTGCAAATGGTCAAGGAAGGCAAGCCCCTTGGCCAGGGTCCCTGGCCGAAATGACCAGTACGTGCGGCATCCGGCGGACCGCCGATGTTTCCATCGTGCGCATTTCGTCCGGCCCCACCCCAGCCGAGCAAGCTCGGCGGAGACGATGCGCGACTTCATTTCCGTAGCCGAAGTCGTGAGAATGCGGATGATTGGCGCGCATTGCGAAGTCTCACGGCTTCGGGGGACGATCCGCTCGCAGGCATCTTCCGCGTCAGGAAATCCTTCAGGGCGTTCCGGCGGCCCACTCACCCCGGCATGAATTCGGCCAGGCTTGCGGGATCCTCCAGGGCGTGGAGGATGGTTTCGATGATTCCGGCATGTTGTAGGCCGAGTCCGTCGACCAGACGCTCCTCGTCGCGTTCTCCGTCGAGGATGCGGCGGATGGCGGCGACGAGGGCGTTTGCGCCGGCTTGTTCGAGTTGGCCCAGGAGACCGTCCAATTCGGCGCGATGTTCGGGCTGATGGACGGTCATCACGACGCCCACGACGAAGGGCATGATCTGCTGCATCTCGTACCGCGTACCCGCGAAGTTGCGTTTGGCTTGTCGGGCAGCTTGGCGGTGTTGGCGGGCCTGGTCGGCAAGCTGCTGTTGGCACACGGGATCGGCCGTCGCGGCGGCTTCGCGGTCCGTGATCTTGGCGAGGAGGTTGTACGTCTTCCAGATCTCCGCTGCGCCGGGGTCGAGCGTCTTGTCGATGGCCAGTCCCTCCTCCGCCAACTCGCGGGCTTCGGCCAGCCGACCGGGCTCGCTTTGCAGAAGGTCGGCGAGGTTGTAGAGAGCTTTCGACAGATTGTTCCGTTCCGAGTTGGCCCGGAATCCCCCAATCGCCTTCCGATGCCACATCTCCGCCGCGTCCGGCTTGCCGGCGTTCTGGCTGACCATGGCGAGCTGGTTCCAGGTCGTCGCCGCGCCGTTGGCGCCCGCGATCATTCCCTGCGATTCCTTGATCCGTGCCGCTTCCCGGTAATGCCGCTCGGATTCGTCCCACTGCCGCGATTTCTCGAAAACCATGCCAAGCTGATGCCAGAACACCGCTTCGCCAGCGGGTTCTCGCAACTGCTGGAACAGGGCGAGGGCTTCGCGGTACCGCCGAGCCGCTTCGTCCAACCGGCCCTCTCGCATCGCCAACGTGCCGAGTTGGCCAAGGACGACGCCTTCGCCGCGACGTTCCCCGCCGATCTCCTTCTTCACGGCTAAGGAAGCCTCATACGCCTTCCGCGCCTCGGCGAATTCGCCGGCTTCCGCCAGCGCATCGGCCAAATCGGTCAGGCAAACGCCGCGATGCCGCTTCACGTCATCCGTCTGCTCCAGCTTGTCCAGCACCGCTATGGCCTGCCGCGCGTGCTCGGCTGCCAGATCCGGGCGTCCGCCAAAGCGGAAGCACCGGCCCAAGCGGCCCAGGGTCACGGCCCGTTCGTAACTGGGGGCCTCGCCCAGCTTGTCGTGTACCTCCTGGAAAACCCTCGCGGCCTCGGCCACTTGCCCCGCCGCCAGCAACTGCTCGCCGCGGTTCGATTGGGCCAGATACCACGCCCGCGAACCGGTCTCGCCCGCCATCGCGTGCGACTTGGCCACCAAGGCTTCCGACTCCTGCTTCAGGCCGAAATAGCCCAGGAACTTGTTCACGCTATCGGCGAAATCGACCGCGTCCGGGTCGCCGGCGTCCAGCGCGGCGTGGACCGCGTGCAGCAGGTTGGGCAACTCGCGCCACGCAATCTCCCGCGCCTGGTGCGGTGTTTGTCGGTCGGCTTGGTACAGGTAGTTGGCCAGGGCGTAGTACCGCTGGCGATGCGCCAGGCTCAACCGCGCCCGCTCGTCCGCGTCCAGTTGCGCCCATAGCAGCGAAGCCAGCGTGGGATGGAACCGCAAGTACGGCACCGACACCCCGACGAGGCTCTCGGCCTCGATCAACGCCGCCGCTTCCAACTGCCGCCGCAGATCGGGCCAGAGGTTCGGCTCGGCCGGCGCGCCGTCCATCTCGGCCAGCTTGCCCCGCAGTTCGGCGGTCAGTTGCGCGATCGCCTCGGGCGGCAATTGTACGCCCGCGGGCAGCCCCATGGCCTGGAACACCTCGCTTGCCTGCCCGCCCTCGATCGCGGCCAACAGTGCCGCAAGCTGCGCACGATTGCCGCTTTGATCGACCTCGCCCAGGCCGGTGATCGCCACCAATCCGTCTTCCATCGCCCCGCCCTGAAACACGCCCAACCGCGGCAGGACTTTTCGCGCGGCGTCGTCCAGTCGGTCGAGCGAAAGCTGCAGCGAGGCGACCAGTTCGTCCGGCATGTCGGCCAGATGCCGGCCGGCATTCGGCGCCGCCAACAACTGCTCCAGCCGGTGGCCGAGTTCACTCGGGGTGCGGGTCTTCAACTGCTGAGCCAGCACGCGGATCGACAGCGGGTGGAAGCGGACACGCTCGAACAGATCGATTAGCTCGGCGCGTTTCGGCGCTTGCACCGTGGGCGCCGGCGGCAGCTTGCTCAAGCGGGCGAACCACTCCAGCGCATCGTCCGGCGCGCGGCGGCTGCCCAGACCGGCCAGCGAAATCCGGCGGTGGACCAGCGTCCCTTCGACCCGGTACGCGGCATGGCCGAACTCGGGTCGGCGCGTGGTACACAGCACGCGCGAGCCGTCGGCCGCGGACCAGCCGACCGCCGCGTCCAACAGCTTCGTCAGCGGCTCGGCCGCGAGGGCCTCCAAGTTGTCCAGGATCACCAGCGTCGGGGTCCGAGCCAGGGCCGCTGCGGCCGCCGCCGCGTCCAGCAGGCTTTCCTGCAGCACGGCGCCGATATTGCTGACCGCCACGGCCACGGCGTCCAGGCTTTGAATGCGGGCGTAGTCGACGAACACCGCGGCCTGGAACTGTCCGGCGCGGACCAGCCACCGCCCTGCTTCCTGGGCCAAGGCCGTTTTGCCTTGCCCGCCAAACCCGGTAATCGTGATCCGCCGAGTCGGCCCGGCAAACCAGCGTTCGATTTGCCAGAGTTCCTTGCGCCGCCCAAAGAACCCCGCTTCGGGCGCCGGTGGCACGTTCGAGCAGGCGTGGGGTAAGCTTCCAGCTTGCCGGGTCTGTGGATTCTCAAGTTCCTCACTTGGCCGAGTTATGTCATTGGCAAGCTGGAAGCTTACCCCACTCGCCGCTTTGAGCAACGGCACGTCGTTGCCGGCCTGATACAGAGCCGGCAGGAACCAATCGTGCAGACTGAGCCATTTGCGTTCCGGCCCGCGTTGGACTTCGTATTTCCGGGGATTGTTCCGCAGGTGCCGCCTCGCGTTGTCGAGCGATTCGCCTAGGCCCTTGTGGCCGGCCAGGTGCTTGTAGAACTCGCCGAACAGCGTGCGCGTGGTGGCGACCAGCACGGAATGGGTCATGGCCAGCACGGCAGGGATGCCGGTGGCGGTCAGGCGGGCCGCAACGCAGCCCATCGGCCGCTTCTCCGAAGCGCCGTCCGCGTCGTCGTCGCCCCACGCCGCGGATTGGCAGGCGGACAGGATGACCAGCCCCACGCGGTGCCGGTGCAGATTGGCGCCCAGCTTGTCGGCCGCCACGAAATCCGGCTGGCCATCCGGCTGTTCGAACAACAGGTAGCCCGTATTCGGCGGCGACGCGGCCGGCGCGGTGACATCGGCCCGCTTGTCGCGGAGGAGCTCTTCCAGGTGTGCGATGCGCGTCGCCCGCGCCTGCTCGAATCGTTCGGGCAAGCCGCCTTGCCGGTCGAACACGCCGTGGCCGTCGAAGTGAACGATATCGACCGCGGGACGGTTGTCGTCTTCCAGCCGGGCGACGAGCGCGTCGAGGGTCGCGGGCCGGAGGAACTCGCAGGTCACGCAGCCCGGCGCATGCTCGTCCAGGGCGTCCAGCACCGCGCCCGCATCGGCGCGCGGGTCCAGGAATCCCGCGCCGTCCGGCCGGCTGACGACGAACAGCAGGTGCAGGCGGTTTTTGGCTTGGACCGCAAATGGTCTGCGTCCGGCGGTGATGCCGGGGACGCGGCGGCGGATGCTGATCCGCGGGTGCTCGTGGAACAGGAACGTGCCGTCCGCGAGCGACGAATCGTGCAGCAGTTCCCAAGGCAGGGCCAGAATCGCCGGGTGCTCGGCCGTCACCGTAAGCAGCCGCGAGTCGCCTTCCACGTCCTGGAAGCCGTTGAACAGACGCTGGGCGTCGGCGTGGCGGAACACGGCGTCGAACAGGGCCTTGCCCAAGACCGGCAGGCGGCCGGCAATGCGCGCAGCTTCCTGATCGTCCGGATCGCCCAGCGAATGGGCGCCGTAGGTTTCGACGTACCAGCCGATGTCGCGATGATCCTCGTCCGTCAGCGGGTTGACGAATTCGTTCGCGGCGGATTCCGTCCCGTCAAAGCTGACGATCGAATGATTCGCGTCGGGAAAGCGGAGGTTTAGTTCGGTAGTCATGAAATCAGAGTAGCCGATCCAGAAGGAGGAGGGAGGCAGGGCTCACCGAGTCGGCCCAAACCGCAGCGCAGGTGGCCGAGCCGGGGTGGCGGGTGGAATGGCGCAAGCCGTTTCACGGGAAATCCGCGTTTAGCATCGTTCGAGAAACAACTGTCGCCTCGTCAATGTAGCCATCACACTCCGTGGGATGATCAGCAATAAACACTGGACAGTTATTTCTCGAATGATGCTTAGCGGTGTTCCGGTGCGCTTCGATATTGGATCAAGACCATGATACCGGGCCAGTTGACTTCCATGCCGTGGACCATTTTGCCGTGGTACTTGGGCGTCATGCCGGTCTTGAGGATGTTCTCGCCGGGACGCAGCGCGGTCAAATCCGTCAGCGGCACGCGATGGACGAAATAGGCGTAGCGCGGGCCTTCGCGGTCCAGCACTCGGTGATCGTTCAAGAACAGACCTTCCATGTACCCGGGACTCCAACTGACCCACACCAGCCGGGCCGCAACGGCCTGCTGAAGATCGCCGGTCACATGGAATTTCTGGCGATGCTCGCCCTTGCGAGTCAGCCATTGCTTGGGCACGTCGCGGGGCTTGCACAGTTCGACCGACAAACCGTTGCGTTCGAAGGTGAGATCCTCGACCGCCGGACTGAAATAGGTCAGTCCCGCCGCGTCGGTGATTCGTGCCGCCACACGCATCGGCTGCGGCTGGTCCGGCACCCAGGATGTATTCCATGTGACCTGCCACGGCTCGGACTCGGCCGAGCCGAGATGGCCCGTCAGCGCCGCGCGATGAAAGTAGTACTGCCATTGCGAGTACTGCCCGTCGCCCTGCAAGTTCACGTCCTCGTAGTGAGCCAGGAAATCGATCTGACGGATCGCGCCGTTCGGGCTGGACGCCTCCGCCTGCAACAGTGCGTCCGTTCCCAGAGCGGTGCCGGCCTTCGGCGAGATCAACCGTCCCGTGGGATGCTCTTTCTTCGCGGCGTCGTAATAGATCCGGACATGGACTCCGTAGATCAAATGCTGCGGCCAATTCCACGGATGCTCGTCGCTGACTCGCAACCGAACCCGGTTCCCGTCATCGGGTTTGAGGTGTTCCAAGGGAACCGACGCGACGGGATAGGTGCAGTGCATGTATTCCCACTGCGGCTCGGGAATTCCGGACGCTTCGGGGACGGCGATCCACGCATGGTTGTTGAAGGAGATCTCCAACCCGCGCGTGCCATCGTGGCACAATAGTTTTTCGAGCATCACCTCGGCCCGGATCGCATGTTCCAGGTCGAACTGGTGAGGCAACGCGATCGGACCGCCGCCGTAGCCGGCGCGTCCGCCCACCCGCAGCGCTCCGCCCGCGTCACCGTCGGCGTTGGTCCACAGATACTCGCGAAACACGTCGTCGGGTTGAGGGCCGCGGCACCCGTCCGCGTCGGACGTACTGCCGAAGCAGATGCACAGGAACGAAAGCAAGCTGACCACAAGAGCCTCCTTGGCGTTGGAAAGAAGGACGGCGTGATGAATCGCGTGATTCCGTACAAACTTCGCAAATTCACATGCCAAAAATTCTAACGCGGGTTGGCCAGCGACCCAACAAGGCGATGGACTGCGGCGTGGCCGTTGACTGGGCACGAGACGACGGCTAGAAAGGTCGAGTGTCAGGGCACATGGTCGTCGTTGGGGGCGCGGCGCACGATCGTGGGATCGAAGCTGGGAAAGCCATGCAGTGTCATCCTCCAACGCTACGTCTGTTTTTCGCAAGGAGTCGGTCCGCATGATTTCGTCGATGCGATTTCTTCTCGTGACGGCCGTCAGCCTTCTGGTTAGCGGGAGTTCTTCCCCCGCGCCGGGAGCTGAAGCCGAAGTGCCGATGGTCCGTTGGCGCCACCTTTCCAGTTCGCGGGGCGAACTGCCCCTGCCCTTGCCCGGCAATCAGCAGACGGCCAGTCTGGTGTTGGACATCGACGGTGACGGCCGCGACAACTTCGTCATCGCCGACCGCACGAAGACTCCGTCGGTCGTTTGGTTCCGCTGGACCGCCGATGGCTGGCAGCGCTCTGTGATCGACGACACTCCGTTGCGCGTCGAGGCCGGCGGCGCGGTGGCCGACGTCAATGGAGACGGCAAGCCGGACATCGTTTTCGGCGGCGATAGCGGCAGCAATCAAGTCTGGTGGTGGGAGAACCCGGCTCCGAATTTTGACAAGCCTTGGAGTCGGCACGTGATCAAGTCCGACGGCGGCAACCAGCACCACGACCAGATCGTCGGCGATTTCCTGGGCACCGGACGCGATCAATTGGTGTTCTGGAATCAACGGGCAAAGAAGCTCTTTTTGGCCGAGATGCCCGGCGACCCGACTCGGCTGGAGAACTGGAAGCTCGTCGAGATCTGGTCTTGGACGCAGGGACAACACGAAGGCCTGGCCGCGGGAGACATCGACCGGGACGGGCGGATCGATCTGGTCGGCGGCGACCACTGGTTCGAGCATGTCAGGGGCACGGAGTTCCGGCCACACAAGATCGACGACTACGGCTTGTCGCGATCCGCCGTGGGGGATCTTGTCCAGGGCGGTTGGCCCGAAGTGGTGCTCAACTCGGGCGACGGCGTCGGGCCTCTGAATCTGTACGAGCACCGTGATAACCGCTGGGTCAAGCGGACGTTGATCGAGCGAGTCGATCACGGCCACACGCTGCAAGTGGCCGACATCAACGGGGACGGCCATTTGGACATCTACGCGGCCGAGATGCACACGCCGGGCGCGGGCGACGCCTGCCGCCAGTGGATTTTGTACGGCGACGGTCAGGGGAATTTCCGCACGCAGCTCGTTTCGACCGGGATCGGCAACCACGAATCGCGACTGGCCGATCTGAACGGCGACGGCCGCCTGGACATCGTCGGCAAACCCTACACCTGGAGCGCCCCCCGCATCGACGTCTGGCTGAACGAAGGCAGCCCGTAGCGGCGCATTCCGGTACGCGACGACTGCCTGCATGGGTCGGCTGGGCACCGTCGGCGCCAACCACGACGGGCCGAACCACGCCTTGGAGCTTTTCCGCAAGACGACCCGCAAACCGGACTGTGCAAGGAAAGATGAGAGTTCGATGAAAGTGAGAATGCAATCGAGACGGTCAAACTGCGCAGCAGTGATCGCGATGCTGCTGCCCGGCATCGGGCTGGCGGCGGACGAGGTGCCTGCCGAGTTGGATTACTCGGTGTCTTGGATTGGAAACACTTTCTCCGGTGGCGATGCGGGCTGGGTGCCGCAGGATGTCCAGGATATCTTTGTCACGCCGGACGGCACAGTTTACACGACCGTCGGCTGGGAAGAACATCGCGGCAACATCGCCGCGTTCCAGGACGGCCGGTTGAGCCAGCAGACGGCGCATTGGAAGAGCGGCGGCATCGACCGGCTGGTCGGCGACACGATCACCGCCAATACTCAGCACATCTTCTACGCGACCGGCACTCCGGACGGGCACGACGGCCGGGTCAAGGGTACGTTCCTCGCGCGCCGCGATCGAGCGGAGATCGCCAATCGCCGCCGCGAACGACGCGTCGAAGTGGGTCCGGTGGTCGTGGGCGTTGCCGCGTCGGACGAACGCGTGTACGCCGCATGTGCCGATGGCCGCGTGCGCGTATTCGATACCGACCTGAACCCGCTGGGCGACTGGGCGGCTCCTTCGCCGTGCGAGATGGCGTTGGACGCAGCCGGGAATTTGTGGATCATCGATACGGCGGACCATGTTGTGCGGCGATTCGACCCGACGGGAAGACCGCTGCCACAAGTCCTCCGGTTCCCGCCTGGCGTCGAGCCAGCCGATGTGGCCGTGAAGGCCGAAGGGCAACTGCTGGTCGCCGACCGCGGCAAGAACCGGCAAGTGCTCGTCTATCGCAATCTGGATACGAAGCCCGAATTGGAACGCGTATTGGGTGAACCGGGTGGCATCTTTGCGGGCGAGACTGCTGGCCGCTGGGGTGATCAACGTTTCATCGCGCCGATCGGCGTGGGTAGCGATGCCGACGGCAATCTCTACGTGGCGTGCGGCCCCTACGCCGGCACGCATGGCGGTACGGCCGTCATCCGTAGCTTTACGCCGGTAGGCCGGTTGAATTGGTCCGTGCTCAGTACCGAGTGGCTGGACACGGTGGACGTCGACGGGGCTTCGAACGGCAGCGTCCTGTACGGCAGCAAATACCGTTACTCGCTGGATCTGAACAAGCCTCCCGGTCAGCAGTGGACCGTGCAAGCCATCACGCTCGACCCGGACAAGTATCCCGACGATCCGCGGCTCAAATCGGCTGCCATCGGCGGCGTCTGGCACCGTTGGATCGACAACCGAAACTATCTGTACTTCCCGGACATGAACGGCGGCAACCTGTTCGTGTACCGCCTCGATCCGCAGCGCGAGGGCGAAATCGCTGTCTTCTGCGCTCAGATCAGCACCAAAGATCTGTGGGTGGACACCGACGGCGATGGCCGCCGCGACGAGACGGAAGTCACGGCCAATCCCACGGGCGAGTCGCGCGGTTGGTACGTCGAGCCGAACGGTACGGTCTGGCAGGCGACTCGGCGGAACGGCATCTTCGCCTACCCGATCGACCGCGTGCTGGCCAACGGCGTGCCCGTCTACAGCGTGGCGACACGGAAAACATGGGCCGCGCCGACTCCGTTTACCGAACTGCGGCGGATCGTCTACGACCGCGACCACGACGTCATGTACCTGGCCGGTTCCACCGGTGACGCGCAAGCCGAACACTGGAAACCGATGGGCCCGAATCTGATCCGTTTCGACCGTTGGAGCACCGAACCCACCGTCGCTTGGCATCTGGTGCTGCTGCACGAGAAGGGCCGGGGCGGCCACGAGTCGCACGAGCCGTTCGATTTCGCGGTCGAGGGGGATTACGTCTTCGTCGTCTACGCAGGCCGTCTACCGTCGCGCAACTTGCCGACCGGCACGGTCATGGTCTTCGAAAAACGCAACGGCAATTACGTCGGCCATTTCCAACCGACGGGAACCCGCACCGGCGCCGTGCCGATGGACGCCTTGCAGGACATGGTCCACAGCATCAACGTCTTCCGCCGCGACGACGGCGAGTACCTGGTGTTCATCGAAGACGACGGCTACACCAAGAACGTACTGTACCGCTGGAAACCCCAGCCGCCGAGCAACGAAGACGGAGGCACACAGAACGATTCGCCGGTCTCAACAACCCGCCATTTCGCGGTGACTCAGCAAGTCCCATGAACTGAAAGCGGCAGCAGAAAGGATCCATCGATGGAGAAGATGATCGCTCACTACCGGTCCTTGCTCGACAAAGAACACGGCGCCCGCAAACTGCACGTGCATCTGACCGAACTGGATCCTGCGGGCGATGGCTGGGGGCGCCAGCATGCGCACGAGGCGGAGGAAGTGATCTACATCCTGGAGGGCGAAGCGGAATTCACCTTCGCGGGCCGGACGTACCGGGTCGGGCCGGGAGAACTCGTCTTCTTTCCGTCCAACGTGACTCACGCCGAAACGCGCTTCCTGACTCCCAAGATGAAATACCTGGTCATCCGCACCATGGAACCGAACGACGCCCGCTGCTGCTGCGGCGCGGATCTGAAAACGGGCTGAACGCCAAGCGACTGATTGGTCAGATCGATGTGCGGCGCAGCACGGTCAGCCAATACTTGGTGTCAGCGAGTTGGCCTCGCGGAGCAGTGCAGAAATCACACGTCGCACCTGCAGGGAAGCGAAGACTTGCTGCAAGGTCGACCGAAGCTCGTCGTCCGATCGGCAAGTGTAGTCCTCCCCCGACGCTTCATTGCGAACATCCACGGGGAAGATCGTCAGCAACGAATACTTCAGGGTTAGTACGTGAAATGTGTAATTGTCCAACGCTGAACAGCGAATCAAGAAACGAAGTTCGACCATTTGTTCCTTCTGATCCGTTCGACCCTGACTTGCCGCTAAAGCCGCTGCCAGCAACCCGCCGGGACGCTGCGGAACACGGGTGACCAAGCCGGTCAGCACATTTCGGGTTTTCGAGCCGAGCAAACTGGCCTGTTGACTCAGAAGAATCGCCGGATTCGTCGCGTTATCGGATTCGGGCAGATCGCCCCACAAATCGTCATTGTCCATAGCAGGAACTCCTAGAGCATTAGCCGCAGTTGAAACAAGATCGGCAAGTGATCGGAGACACGGGTTTTGTCGGGGCGACCCGTCGGCCCCACAAGATGCATATCGCCAGCCTTCGTCAGGATGCGCAGGTGATCGTCTGGGAAACTGTCCAGCAAATCAGGTCGGACCAGCACTTGGTCGAAGATATTCCAGTAGTAGGACAGGGGAGTAGATCGCGCCGAGTAATAGGTGCCCGGTGGGCCGTTGGGGCGTTCGCCAAAATGCGCCCACATCGGATTATAGAACAGATACCGATCGAAGCCATGTACAACGCGTTTCTTTCGCTTCACATCGTGCCTCGCCATTACGCCGTGGAGTCCTTCTGAACTGACCATGCCGTGTTCGAAAGGATTCATGTTGAGATCGCCAACAACGATCGTCCGCTGGTGGCCGCATTGGGTCTCGGCATATTCGATGAAGTCGCGTAACCGGCAACACAAATCTTGTTGCTCGCCAGGTTGCCAACGCAGCTTGCTGGGCAGATGGGCAGCGACCATGATGAAATCTCTACAACCGGGCGCGCACACATGCCGAATGGAGATGCCGCCGGAATCAAACACTGGCGCAACGGCTCTTTCGGGAAACCGGCTGTAGATGCGGATCTTCTGCTGTCCAACGACATTGTGAAACCGCAGATTCGAATCGCCGCGGGAATTGATCGTTGCCAAGAACCGCGCAGCAGGAATCCCGTCGCCTTCCGCCAGGATCAGCATGTCCACGTGATGCTCCTCGACAAGGCGCGCGACCTCCACGGTCAGATCACGATTCGCCGTATTCCAGAACAAGAAGACAGCCATGACTGAATCGAAGCTCCAGGGATGATCTCAACAGCCCGTATTTGAGCATAATTCGTTCCATGCGCCCAGCGATCACTGGAGAACGAAACAGGCGCCGCTCTACCAAACACTCCGCCTCCCCTCCCCCCTGCCCTTTCCTCTGATTGCAGCTTGTGGCAAGTGGTTCTCATGCTTTCAAGCCCGTCAGGTCGGTTTTGATCCGGCGGTTCTCCTTCAGCAGTTCCTCCATCGTCAGGCAACCCTTGCGCAGGCAGGCTTCGCGGGCGAGGATCGTGGCCAGGCAACTGTCGATCGCCATGCGGACGGTCTCGTTCGCCGAGTTGCCAGCGACGATGTCCTGATAGAACGTGGCGATATTGCGGGTCGCGCCGGCGCCGTACAGGTTATCGATCGATTCGGCCGGGTAGTGATGCGAGCCGCCGCGGATCAGTGCTTTGCCCCCGTAGCCGATCTTCATGTAGGCGTCGCCCAGGAACTCGCACGTCGCCAGCGGGTCTTCCGGCCCCGTCAAACCCTTGGCATGGCGTCCGGTGTGTGTCCAGAGCAGGCCGTCGTCAAATTCGTACGTGATGCCGAACATGTCGTGACTGTCGCCGTGCGGGTTGGCTCGCCGGGTACAGGAGATCCCCGCTGCCGCGACCGGGACCTTGTCCAGCACCCACATCATCGCTTGGATCGGATGGATGCAAGCGTTGACATGGTAGCAGCCACCGATCGCCGTATCGTTCACCCAGACCAGCGAGCGCAGCCGGCTTTCGATCGTGTCCGTCAGCGGCGGGTCGCCGAACAGCCCGCCGTAGTAGAAGCTCTTGACGATGCTGAGCGTCCCCAGCGCGCCGTCCCGGAATCGCTTCGCGCACTCGATCACGTGTGGATCGGTGGGCATCTGATAGTCCACCAGGAAGCAGCGTCCGGCGTCCGTGGCCTTCTTCGCCGCCGCTTCGACTTGGCGGCAGCCCGGTACGTCGATCGCCACCGGCTTGGCCATGTACACGTGCAACCCCGCGTCGACCGCCGCCTGGACGTGATCAGGGAAGAAACACGGCGGAGTCTCCAACGCGACGGCCTCGACTCCGCTGTCGATCAACCGCCGATAACCAAGCAGTCCGCTGAATCGCCGCGACGCATCCACTCCCAACGATTCGCCCGCCGCTTCGGCCACCGACGGAAAATAGTCCGCCACGGCATGCATCTCGTACCCGCCGTGATCGCGGAATAACTTCGCGATCCACGCGCCTCGCCCCCCGCAGCCGACGACGCCCAGCTTGATCTTGTGTTGCGGCGTCTCGGCCTCCGCTGCCCGACCCACAGCAACCTTGCCCACCGCCGCGGACGCCGCCAACATCGCCGTGCCGCCCAAAAACTCACGCCGAGCCCACGCCCGGTCCCGCTTCGATGCTGCAATCGATTCACGCTCGCTCATGGATTTCCTCGCTTTCCTGCCGGACCATCACGACGGTCGTCAGGCTCTCCAGCCCGATCGTTCCGTCAAGAGCTGATTCCAGAAACGCAACTGGATATCCTACTCGACGGCGATTCGGTCTGCCACATCGACCGCGGCGATCCCGTCCAACACGTTTTCTCGGCGACCTCCCCCCTGCCCTGCTCGATGGCTGGATCAACCCTCGGCAGCGTCGAATGCAAGATTTCATTCCGGAGGTTCAAATTCGGCACAGTAGCCTTCATGGTCGGACACGCGGCCATAGTCGGACGAGGTGAAGAGCCGGTAGGCCGACTTGACGTTCAGCGCGCCGCCCTTTTTCATCAGAAGGTAATCAATGCGCCGGTCGTCGATCTGACTGAGATATTGGGCGTTGGCCCTGAAGAACTGATCTTCGTACTCCTTGCTCAATAGCTCATAGCCTTTGGTGTTCGCGGCGTTGTTGAAGTCGCCGCACAACAAGGTCGCGGCCAGATCAGGCGTTTCACGGCTCTCGGCCCAGCGTCGCAGATTCTCAAACTGTACTTGGAATCCGCTTTCCCACCAACTCAGATGCACCGAAAAGACGTTGATCACACCGAAATACGGCACGTCGATTTGGGCCATGACCACCCGACGAGCATGAATGTCATGGACATCCTGCGAGGCCGACACGTACTTGGACTCTGCTTCCAAGATCGGGTAACGGCTCAAGATGGCGGAGCCTTCGCGATATCGGCCGAATCCGAAATGACTCCAATCCGCGTGCATCGAGTAGTGTTCGCCCAGTTGGTCGCGAATAATTCTGGCCGCATTGGAGTTCAATTCGCGAGTTCCATCATTCCAATGCTCGCCGACCTCCTGGAGACAGACCACGTCGATGTGCAAGTCCCGGATGGCCTTGGCAATTTGGGCAAACTTCTCCTCTTGCCGATCTTCCTGATAACAGTGCAGGTTCAGCGTCATGACTTTCAGACGGTCATGCCGAGCCAGATAGTTCAACCCGGAGTTATTGTCCCAGTAGCGTCGGCCCTTGGCCAAGCAGCACAGGGCGTACTCGACCCGGTACGCATGCCCCAGGTGCAGTTGGCTGATCCATTGGCCGCACCCGTAGCGGTTGGGATTGCGGGCATGGCTGCCGACCGCTCGATGCCAATGCTTGTGACGCAAGAACGCTGGTGTATCGGTCACCGTGTCCCAATGATCGGTCGTCCAGCGAATCGCCACCTTCTCAGGATGAAGGTCTTGACGCACGGCGATCGTAATGGGATAGAACTGCTGGCCGACATGCAGATTGGGCGCGAAATCAACGTGCAGCAGCGGAAGCCTGTCGGCGAGGCGTATGCCGGAATCCGCCCCGATCGCGTAGCTTTGCTGGCCGGCCGGCGCCCAATAGTCCTGCCCGGCCACGTGGTAGTGTAAGAGGAACTGAATATCTCCGGGCAAGGAGGATTCCGGCGTCAGCGGAATGGTTGTCCGTGCGTGCCAGATCTCGGAACTCTCCCCGCTCGGGCCGACGTATTCGGCATCCAGATTGCGCCACGCGCCGTCCTCGCCGGCCCAGACCACTTCGACGGACTTCCGGTAGGCAAGATTCCGGACCAGGGAGGCGACCATCAGTTCCTGCTCCACCGTGTCCGGACGTCGCAGGATGCGACTCTTGGCGTAAAGTAGTTCGATGGGAGGCATGGTGGCTCCGCAACCTATTGGCTTGGCACTTGCCATAAAGGCGTATCGGGGCAGTTCAGCAAGCGGGCGTCCAAACTAGTCCGTGAAGTATAACCGATGGAGAGCGATTTGTCTCGCAGAGCGAACGGCACTCCAACTTGCAGGCCTCTCTAGCGGCTCTCGCTACAGGGAAATCGTTGGCATCTGGAATTGCATTCCTCGGTCGCGCGGCAACGATGGACTGATAGGACAAGCGATAATGCACACCAAAGATCAACACGGGCCGACAACTGCAGGGCTGGGAGCATGGAATTTGCCGAGGAACTTGCCGTTCCGCTGGAGGGCGAACTGAGCGCCAGTTTTGCGCGAGAAAACGATCTCAAGGAGGTCTTCTACCTGCGATGGGGAAGAGTCCGTTTCCAGGTGCTTTGGGGGACGGAGGTCAACCTGAAGGTTCTTCTGAAAGTGTACCGCAGCGAAGGAGCCTGCGAGCAGTTCCTCAGCGATACCGATCCATGCGAGATCCAATGGAATCGTCACCAACGCATTACTCGCGACTTCTATTTGCGACCATTTTCGTCCGGTCTGGGCCATATCACCTGTGTCAAGCTTGCGTATATCGTCCACTTCCGAGAGAGGTCGTTCGCATCCCAGTTTGAATACATTTTCATGGACGGGTGTCATTGGGAGTCAGATCGCCACCACCGGCGGGCCATTACGCGGGAGTGGGCGACGCCGAACCACTACCGCACCAAGGAATTGGAGAGCGGGCTGCTGCAACGCGATGTCGACTGGTACAACTCGCACTTCGAATCGCTCCGATTGGTCCCCAAGTTCACCAAGGGTTCGCCCTGGCATCCCTTTCACCCGAAGCCCTACCTTCACGATCGCCTGGACGCGGTGATCCGACGGCAGCGGGAGCGTCCTGGCGACACGCAGACAATCAAAGTCTGCGTCGATTGCATCGACGATACGGATTTCACGAATCATTTGATCTACGCGAGCACCCAGGGTGTCGCAGTGCAATGTGTCGTGGACTGGCGGAAGATGACATTGACCAACAGCGGCAACTACGCCCGGTTGAAACGTGCGCCGCTGGAACTGACGGGAGTGTTGTGCATGCCCGACGACCCGACGATCGAAGTCGCCCCGGACATGCATACGAAGTTTATCATCTTTGGGGACGAGGACTGCCTGCTGGGATCGTTCAATATCACCTTCGACCGCTGGTGGGCGAACTGGGAATCAGGCATGGTTTTTCGTTCGCGGGGCGTCTGCCGGCTACTCGACAACGTCTTCCAGAGTATCCGCGGCGGCGTCGTCCAACGTTATACAATCGATCCCCTCAGCCATTTCAATCTGCTGTACACCTTTGGCCGCCAGGCGTTGCCCAACGGCAAGTATTACCGGCCGCACCAAGCCATACTCTCCGCGATCCACCGGGCGCGGCGTTCGATCAAGCTCTGCTTGTTCCTGATCAACGAACTGCGTGGCGAGTATCACGACAGCGTCATCGATGCGCTGATTCAGGCAAAGCAGCGGGGTGTCGACGTCCACGTACTCGTCAACGGACATCTCGTGCGCCACGGCGACCCGGGCAAAGAATACACGATGAAGGAAGAATTGGAGCGGCCGTTGCTGCCAGCGGTGCCCAAATTGCGGCGGGCCGGCATCCCGGTGGGGCTGACGTACGGGCAGAACGATCACCGCGTACCGTATTGTCCGCTGCACGCGAAGTACTGCGTCGTGGACGACTTCCTCGTACTGGATGGCAGTTTCAACTGGTACAATACCTCGACGTTCTCCCACGATCTGCTGGTGGTCGCGGCCAGCTCCGATGTCGCGCGGTCGTACCTGCATGAGTTTCAGCAGGTGTTGAAGGCGTTCCGGGTATTCTATTGAGAAACCATCAACCGTATTCCAACACCCATTGGACGGCGACGCGGTTCAGTTCGCTGGCCGTTTTCAAGTTCAGCTTGCGCCGGATGGATTGCCGGTGAGCTTCCACGGTATGGCGACTGCGGTGGAACCGCTGAGCGATCTGTGACGTGGAGAGCCCCAGGCCGACTAGGCGGAAGACTTCCAGTTCGCGGTCGGACAGGGATTCTACCCCAGACTCCTTCTGACGGCTGCCGCGACCGACCACCCGGCCCAGCAATTTCGCGGCCGTCTCCTCAACAAGGAAGACCTTACCATCGCGGACGGCGCGGATGGCATCGACGATGTCATGCGTCATGTTTTGCTTGTTGATATAGCCCAGGGCGCCGACCCGCAGCGCTCGTTCGGCGTAGAGCGCATCGGGGTACATCGACCAGACCAACGTCCGGATCGAGTCGTCGTAGGCCCTGATTCGCTGAATGAGATCCAGCCCATTCCCGGTCTTCAACTGGATGTCGACGACGACCACATCGGGGCGGGCGCTCTTCACCAGATTCATCGCCTCGGCGGCATCGGCAGCTTGGCCGCAGACCTCGAGGTCGGGTTGCGCGGAAATCCGCACGGCCAAGCCCTCGCGAATGGCGGGATGGTCGTCTACGATCATGACTCTAGCAGCCATTAGGTTCGCCTCCGATTACGCACCGAGGGACGCATGTTCGAGGGCAACTTGCACTCGACCAGCGTTCCGCCACTTGAGCCCGGTCCTACCTTGACTCTCCCGCCGATCAGTCCTGCGCGATATTGCATGGTTCGCAGCCCCATCCCCCCGGCCTGCAATGCCTTGTTCGGCGGTCCCGTGCCGTCATCTTCGATCCTCAAGACTGTCTCGGCGCGGTCCTGGTTCAGCGTGATCCGGATGTTCCGCGCACGACTGTGGCGCATGGCGTTCGAGACGGCTTCCTGAGCGATGCGATAGAGGTGCGTGGCCGCAAGAGAGTCGAAGACTGCGCCGGGGTGAGTACAGTCGAACGTGCAGGCAATACGCGAGCCTGTGTTCACCGCGGCGGCAAGCTCCTCAACGGCGACAGCCAGCAGACCTTCTCTGAGTTCGACGGGGAGCAAGCGATGGGAAAGCCCGCGGATCTTGACGCGAGTGCGATCCACGGTGGCCGCCATATCCGCGGCAAGCTTGGCCGCCGGCGTCTTGGAAACTGCAAGCATTTCCGCCAGGGTCTTGGCTTTCATCCCCAGGCCGGTCAGCTCTTGACCGACGTCGTCGTGCAAGTCTTGGGCAATGGCCCGCTGAATCTCTTCGGGAATTGATAACAAATGCTCCTCAAACTTGGCTCGTTCCAGAACCCGGCCTAACTGCAGGCCGACGCCGGCCATCACATCGACGATCCGATCATGGGGCGGAATGGAACTCTCGGAGAAGACCTCCAGGACGGCCCCTACGTCCGTTCCGATCAAGACGGGGAAGGCGAGAGCCGTGCGGATTCCCAGTTCCTCCGCAAGACCCGCGCGTAATGGGAGCAATTCACTCCGCGGGTCCGTGACCCATACCAGCTTGCCACTGGCGAGAACCCGTCCCGGCAAGCCTTCACCCGGCCGGAGCCGCATCCTTCGTGTCGCCTCACGGAATCGAGAGAATCGAACGCGATCCCCAGGGTAGCAGAAGTGGGTGGGGAACAGCAGGTCTGAATCGTCGCCGGCAGGCTGCAAGGCGTGTCCGAAACTCCATCCGTTGTACCTCGCCACCAGGTCGAGGCAAGACGCGATGGCGTCGTTAGGGTCTTGCGCCTGATTGGCCAAGGAAGACACATCGTGAAGCAACTGGACGGCTTCCGCGTGTTCTGCCAGTTCTCTCTCCGCTCGTGTGCGCTGGCGGACTTCGGCCTGAAGATCGACATTGGCTTTCTCGAATTGCGCGGTGCGATCCCTCACCAACTCTTCGAGGTGCTCGCGATGCCTGGCAAGCTCCAGTTCGGCGACCTTGCGTGCGGTGATGTCCATCACGATGCCGAGGATTCGCGGCGGTTGGTCCTGGGCATCGCGCTGGAACATACCGCGGCTCGCAATCCAACGCACGCTGCCATTCGGCCACACCACCCGGTATTCCGCCTCGAACGGCCCATGCATGGACAGGCAGCGACCCATGTCGGCCTCAACGCGTCGTAGATCCTCCGGGTGGACACGCTTGGCCCATTCGCCATAATGATAGGATTGGGAAAGCGTCGTCGTCGTCGTCGTCGTCGTCGTCGTCGTCGTCGTCGTCGTCGTCGTCAGACCTAGCAAGCGAATCTGCTGTTCGGTGCATAGGGTCTCGCCGGTGGCGACGTTCCAGTCGAAGATGCCGATCTGGGTGCCACTGACTGCAAGAGCCAGTCGCTGCTTGCTTTTCTGCAGCGCCTGCTCGGCGCGGCAACGGGCCTGGGCACTGGTCAGGAGTTCGCCGACAGTCCGCAGGAAGCGGCAGTCGTCCTCGGACCACGGGCGCTCGGCGCGCACGGCATTGGCGCCGATCAGCCCGGTCAGTTTACCGGCGTGCCGGATCGGCACGAGGATGACGGAGCGGGTGTGACCGTCGGCCATGAACTGTCGCTCGGCGACGGCTTCCGGGGGAAGGTCCGCCGTGCGGGCGATCAACAGCGGCTCGCCCGTCCGCATTCGCTCCAGCATCCAGGGGAATGTCGCCGTGGGGATGTCTCGCAGGCCGTCGAGCTGGGAAGGGATGTCCGGCGCGCACCATTCGCGCGTGGTGTCGACGAAGGCCAGATCGTCGGAAACGCGACACACGAAGCAGCGTTCCACCTGCATGAGTCGGCCGACGTCGCCCAAAAGGCCGTCGACGACGGCATCCAACGCTGCCGCGGACACGTTGATCAAGCGGCTGGATGCCCGCGCCAGGAGTTGTTCGATCGCGAGTCGGTGCTGCACCGCTTCCTCGGCCCGCTTGCGTTCCGTGATGTCGATGTTGAAGCCCAAGATCCCTCGAATCTCGCCATCGAAGCGAAACGGCGCGATGATGTTGTGGTAGACTCGCCACTCGCCATCGCAGCCGTATTCGACTTCGCCTTCGACAACCTCCCCGGCGAAGACGCGGCGATGGTAGGCCTGCCATGCCGCAGCAACATCTTCGGGGACGCCAGTGTCTTCCACGCGTTTCCCGATCTGGTCGCCCCAGTGTTTTGTCGAGGCGGTATTCTGCAAGAGACAACGTCCTTCGGCATCACAAATCCAGAACTCGAACGGCGCGTTATCGAAAGCTCCGCGGAGCTTGGCCTCGACCTCTTCTGCCTGCCGAAGCGACGCTGCCAGCCTCTGTTCCGCGGAATGCAAATCGCTCATGTCGGTGAGGACGACTCGGTAGCGGGCGCGGTCTTTGCCAGGCGGTGCGATTGACGTGGTTTCCAGGCGGGCGAAAAAGCCCGATCCGTCCGGTCGGCGAAAACTCAGGCGGCACGCCCGACTGGCTGGGGCCGCGGGCGCGGCCTGCAGATTCAAGTACAAGGCGTCCCGTTCTTCCTGGACGGCGAATCGCTCCAGTTGCATGCCGAGCAACTTGTTCCGCTTCACTCCGAGCAACGACGCGGCCGTCAGGTTGGCCTGCCGGATTACGCGTCGATCATCCAGTGTCAAATACCCTACCGGGGCAAAGTCGTAGAGATCGAGATAGCGGTCGCGGGCTTCGGCCAATTCCCATTGAGCCGCGCGCAGCTCCTCGTTTTGCATCTCCAACTCGATCTGATGGACCTGCAGTTCATGAACCAAGACCCTCACTTCCTCGGCCGACATGGAAGCGACGTCGGCGACTGTCGCCGCAGCCAGTTCCTCGGCTCGTTGGCGCAGGGTCTGCGCGGGATTGGTCGAAGCGGTGTCTTTTCGTTTTGGCATCTTGTCGTCCCCCTTGGTCGTGGAACGTCAGACTCCGGCCAGGCGACATGAGGCGCACCGGGGTTCGTTATCCGCGACGCCTCTTGATGCGCCGGTTCAAAAACAAAACGTCTCGCTGATCGGTCACGACTGGTCTGTGGTCGTCTGGTCGACCAGGGAAAGCCCGATCATTCGCCCTCCCTCCCGGCCTCGTTTCAGCGGGCGCGCGTTCAGCAGCAACACCCGGCGTCCCTCGGGTCCGTGAAGCTCCACCTGGAGATCTTCGACGGGGGTATCATGCCGCAAAAGTTCCACCAGCATCTTACGGACGGGCGCGATACCCCATCGCCCGTCGCCGACCTCGAAAAAGTGGCGTCCCAAAATCTCCTCGGTACTTGCCTGAACCGCCTTGCAAAAAGCGCGGTTTGCCGAAGCTACTCGAAGCTGTGCATCCAATACGACCATCGGGTAGCGGGCGACCTGGACGATCTCGGCAAGGCAATTCCACCCGTCGGTCGCTTGTTGCTCCGCAGCCTTGAGCCGTGTGATGTCGACAAACGTCAACACAACCCCGTCGATGACGTTGTCCGCGGTGCGATAGGGCATCGCCCGCCCGAGATACCACTTGCCGTGGCGGCTGCACACTTCGGCCTCCTTGGGCACCAACGTCTGCAGGACTTGGCGGCAATCGTCGGTCAGGTGGTCGTAATCGATACTGCAAGTCAAGTGGCTCAGCGGCCGCCCGATGTCGGTTTGGATCAAGTTGAACAACAGTTTTGCCGGCTCGGTGTACCGTTTGACGTTGAGTTGAATGTCCAGGAAGATCGTTGCCACCTGGGTGCTGTCCAACAGGTTCTGCATGTCGTCGGTGGAGTGCGAGAGTTCCTCGACCTTGGCCTGCAGCTCCGTGTTGACGGTGTTCAATTCTTCGTTGAGCGATTGCATCTCTTCCTTGGAAGTCTCCAGCTCTTCGTTGCTGCTCTGCAGTTCCTCGTTGGTCGATTGCAGCTCCTCGTTGGTCGATTTGAGTTCCTCGTTGGAGGTTTCCAACTCCTCGATGGTCGTCTGGAGCGATTCTTTGACGTACTGAAGTTCTTGTTCGAGTTCGGCCACGCGGGCGGGCTGTTCTTTTCTCTGTCTTCCTTGTTGGGCTTTCGCCGGGGGATGCGCAGGAGTTTCGGGCTGGATGGTGATCAGCAGCAGGCCGCGGATGGGCTCCGGTTCGGCGATTGTCGTGACCGTAAGGGTGACGTGGACGTACTCGCCATTGGTCTTGACGCGGACATTCGGGCGAATGATTTCGACTCTCTCTTTGACGGCCTGTCGCATGGCCGCCCCCAGGGGACGGGCTAGCCCGTGCCGCGCCATCTCCAGGACATTGTTGCGGGGTTGGCCCTCGGTTGGCTCGAGATAGGCCCCCGTGCGGCCGTGGATGTAAACGATGTTGCCGCGCTCGTCGACGATCAGGCTCGTCGGCGCGAAGCGCGACAAGAGCAACCGTTCCACGTGTGCGACCGTGTTGGGATGCTTGACGCCGGTCACCGCGCCCTGCGGCAACACCTCCGGCAGGTGTTTCTCGGAGGGCTCGGGCGGCAATTCCATGAGCAGATGGACGGAACTAACCGCTTCCCGGCGGCGAAAGATCTTCCACTTGCTGTCCAGGGGTTCGAAGAGGTTGTCGAAGGAGCCAATCGATTCGGACGGCCCGAGTAACAGCACCCCGCCGGGGCGCAAGGCGTAATGGAAGACGGGCAGCAGGCGGCGCTGCATTTCCGCGTCGAAGTAGATCAACAGGTTCCGGCAGACCACCATGTCGAGCTTCGTGAACGGCGGATCCTTGACGACGTTCTGGGGCGCGAAAACCAACATCTCGCGGATCTCTTTCCGGATCTGGTAGACGCTTTCGTCATGCGTGAAGAACCGCTCCAGCCTCTCCTTCGAGACATCGGCTGTAATGCCTGCCGGGTAGATGCCGGCCCGAGCGGCATCGATCGCGTGCGCGTCCAAGTCGGTCCCGAAGATCTGCACGTCGGGCGTCCGTTTGATCTTCTCCAGGCTCTCGCGCACAAGAATGGCCACCGTGTAGGCTTCCTCGCCACTGGCGCAGCCGGGCACCCAGATCCGGATCGGTTCGCCGTCGGCGCGCGAGGCGAGCAAACCAGGCAGCGCCTTTTCCGCCAATGCCTCGAAGGCCTGAGGATCGCGGAAGAATCCCGTCACGCTAATCAACAATTCGCCAAAGAGCACATCGAGTTCGTGGAGATTCTCCCGGAGGTAACGGACATAGGCGGCCGCTTCTTTGACCTGATGCACGTTCATCCGCCGCTCGATCCGCCGGCAGATCGTGCTCGACTTGTAGCAGGTGAAATCGTGCCCGGTCCGCACTCGCAACAATCCGAGAATCTGCTGGAGCGATTCCCTGGGAAACAGTGGGGTGTCTGTCGCCGGCGTCCGCACCTTCAGATACGGCCCCCGCGCGTAGGCGATCAACTGGGCAGGCATGGCGGCGGCGGGGAGGACGTAGTCGGCCAGACCGGTAGCGGCAGCACTGGCCGGCATCCCCGCGTACTTGGCTGATGGGGGCTCCTGCACCATCGCCATCCCCGCCTCGGCTTTGATTGCCCTGACGCCCAGCGTCCCATCGCTCCCAGTGCCGGAAAGCACCGCGCAGATGGCGTGTTCCCGCTGGTCCACGGCCAAGGACCGCAAGAAATGGTCGATCGGCAGGTGCGGAGCCCGGACCGAATCGGCGTCCAGGCGGTGTAGCACGCCCCCGGAAATGCCCAGCAGACCACCGGGTAGGCCCACGTAGACGTGGTTCGGCTCAACGAGCAGCCCGTCGTGTGCCTCGACGACCGGGACCGGCGTGGCCTTGGCAAGGAGGCTTGGCAGCAGGCTGACGTGTCCCGGGTGCTGATGTGTCACGACGATAAAGGCCATCTCGCTATCGGCCGGTAGGTGTCGAAAGAACTCTTGCAGGGCCTCCAGGCCGCCGGCCGACGCACCGATGCCCACGATTGGAAATCGGCGGGACGGCGCCGTCGGCACCTCGCAAGAAGCCGTTGCGGCAGACGGTTCGTCGTCGTGGCTCGTATCCGCAGGCAAAGCCCGTGGCTCACTCGGATTGCCACCCGATCCCGGTTGCGTTGTGTCCACTTCTTGCTCGACGCCCTTCGGCGATGTCTTCGGGCGTCGAATCGGTTGTTGTCGTTTGGCAGCCATTTAGATTACGTCCAGACTCAATCGTGCCCAGCGAAGTTCGCAACACGGCCTCGAGCGATCCCCGTTGCGCCGATGCCTTGCAGCATTACCGCATTCTACAGCATCAGCACTAACCGCAGAATGGGGACGGCGGGCCACCTAGAAAATGCCCGAACCGGCAAATGCGGGCGCTAACAGCATGCCTGACCAAAAAGGGTGGTCAACGTCGCTAGGTTAGTCGTTGTCGCTACGTGGAAACTGTTGGCACCCGGAATTGCTGCGCCGGCGAGCGGTGCAATGATGGAGAGTGATGGTGGCCGGACTGGAGAACGGTTCGTAACAGGTTTCGTGGGATGGCGGGGGACGGACGGTGTGACAGGGGAGGGGCCGCCACGCCGATGGCACGTTCGGGACCGTTGGGAAGTACCTCTGGAGGCCGCATTCGCGGCCGAATAGGAATTGGCGATGCTGCAGAAGACGGTGTTGGTGGCCGAGTCCGATGTCGAGTGGCGTGAAATCTGTCAGCGTCGCTTGGTGGCGAGTGGGTTCACGGTGATCACTGCCATCGACGGTCTGACCTGCCTGATGAAACTCAAGACCCATTGGCCGGATGTGCTCGTGATGGACCTCGATATGCTGTGGGGAGGAGCCGATGGCGTTCTCAGTTGGGTTCGTGAACAACCGGCTCGGCGATCGGAGCCGGTTCTCGTCGTGACGGGCCGGTCCGTACCCGAAGCGATGTCCGCGCGAACCGGCGTGGCGTCGTCGCATTGCCTGCAGAAGCCGTTCCATCTCGAGCACTTGCTGGACTTGTGCGCTGCGCAACGGCCAACGGCCGAAGCACAAACTGCCGGGGACACGTCGTTTCGAAAACACATCATGACGAAGGAGACACCGCCGTGACCAGTTATCGTCATCTTGAGCTGCACCGTTGTGGATCGGTGTTCGTTGTGCGCGTGCTGAGTTGCAGACTGCGCTATGCTTGTGATCAGAAGGTTGAGGAGCTTGCTGCAGAGTGGACCGACGTGGCTGATCGTGGCGATTGTCAGACGCTCTGGCTCGACTGCTCTCAAGTGGAATTCGTGAGTAGCGGGACGCTGGCCAAGCTGATTCAGCTTCGGCAGCGATTGCAGCAGAAAGCGGGCAGGCTCGTGTTGTGCGGCATCCGTCGTGGACTCCACGAGGTCCTGACTCGGACCCATCTTGATTTGGTTTTTGAGATTGCAGAGGAGCGGGAAGAGGGCGCGGCTTCGTATGATGTTTGCGCTTCCCATCGCGACGCCACAGAGATCAGGGATCGATGCGAATTGGCAGCAGCGTCGTGGTCGTCTTGAAATGGGACCACTCCCTGTTCGCACAGACTGCTTGGAATATATGCACTCTCGTGCCATCCGTCGTGAGTAGCCGGGTCGCACGAGCAGGTCTTTTTTGGTTACCGGCGAATCGTTCGCGTGCGGAATTGCGGCACCGACGATTCGTACGAAGACGCAATGTCACGATGCCCAACGACGGCGGGAGGCTTTTCATGTTGGAGAGTGACGGATTGACACTGGCGGTTGTGCTAAGGAATCAGGAAAACAGACTGACAACGGAGGAGCCGCGGGTCCAGGCGGACGCACAGGCGCATCTGACAATGTCAGGCTACACGGAACTGCGACGCGTGATTTGTGAATTCCACGAAGGCGTGTTAACCCTGCGCGGGCAGGTGTCGACCTTCTACGCCAAACAGCTCGCGCAAGAACGGGTCCGCACGGTGGACGGGGTGGAGGAGATCGATAACCGGCTGGAGGTGGCTGCACTGCCGTGTCCGTCGTGATTTGTCGGGAGGTGATCGTCATGGGGGAAGTCAAGGTAGCGTGGGATTTCGCGGTTGAACGAGGGCCGAACTGGCTGCTGGTGCGAGCCGAGAATCCAACCGTGGATGCGGAAGATGAGCGTTCCCTGGTGGAAAGCCTCTGGGCCGTCATGCAAGAGCACCTGACCTATCGGCTGGTGTTGGAGTTTGCGGAGGAGCAGTCGTTGGTCCCGCCGTTGATTCGCCAGTTGCTGGAACTGCGCCAACTCGCCCAGTTCCAGCACGGCTGCGTGCGTCTGTGCGGCATGTCACGCAATGAGCGTCAGCGACTGCGACGCAGCATCTATGGCCGCAACTTGCCCGTCTTTCGAGACCGGCAAGATGCCGTCTTTGGCTCCAGGCGACCGCGGTAGCCAGGATGACCTGGGACTGCTGCCGCCAGCCGTGGCACAACACTCGTTCTTTCCGTCGGGGGCCGCGAAGCGGACGACGTGTTGAAGGCCATCCTGAGTATCTTCGCCGATGCGGATTGAGGAGGAATGATGTCTGTCGATGAGAGAAACAGTGTGGGCGTCAAGCTTCTGATTGTGGACGATCACACGGCAGTCCGCAATGGCATGAGAAGCTTGGCGATCGCGGCAGGCATCGCCATCGCAGGCGAAGCCAAAGTGTTTGGGGCGGCGGCGATGGCGCGGGAGGGCAACGCCGATGTCGTGCTGTTGGGTATCAACTCGTCGTTAATCCGCGGACTCGATGCCCTGTCGCAGATCAAAGAGATCCGTCCCGATCTTCCGATTCTCGTGTACGCGCTTGATGACTCGCCGTTTGCGGTCGCAAAGGCTCGGGAACGCGGGGCGCATGGCTACTTCGCGAAGGGACGGGACGAACCGATGCTGGTCGAAGCCATCCAACGCGTCGCCGTGGGCGAAGAGATCAGAAACGTGAAAGAACGCGATGCAGACCAACCTTGACACCACCAGTTGCCTGATACGAGACCTTTGTCCGTCCGGGGCTGCGACTCGAGTCGTTCTCCTCGCGCCGGACAGCAGCCCAGCCGAGATTCCGCTGGACCGCCTCCCGGTCACGATTGGTCGTGGCTCTGAAGCCGACTTCCGGTTGCTCGACCGTTGGGCCAGCCGTTTGCACTGCGTGCTCGACCGACGGGACGGCCAGGTCGTGGTCCGCGATCTGGGGTCCTCCAACGGGACGTTGGTGAATGGTTCCTACGTTCGCGAGGCGGTCCTCCTACCCAATGACCGGCTGACCGTTGGTATGACCACGTTCCTGATTTCGTCACCCTAAAGGGCAGGATCGTGCCCATGACGCATCGGGATGCAGATCACCGTCGGTACCGTTTCCGATTGGATCTCAGCCGCCTTCCCATTCTTCGTGGAACCGTCGCAGGAACTGTTCCATGAACTGATGCCGTTGATCGGCAAGGGCTCTGCCGGCGGACGTGTTCATGCGGTCCCGCAGCAACAGCAGTTTCTCGTAGAAGTGGTTGATCGAGGTGCCGCCGCTGCTCAGATAGGCTTCGGCCGTACGGTGCTCGATCGGTTGCCGGTGCGGGTCGTGGATCAGTTGGCCTTTGGCTCCGCCGTAGGCGAATACTCGGGCGATCCCGATCGCTCCGATCGCATCCAGTCGATCGGCGTCCTGGACGACTTGGCCTTCCAACGACAACGGCGGTTGCTCGACACCCGCGCCCTTGAACGAGATCCCGCCGACGATCTGACACACATGGTCGACGATGGGCGACTCTGCGCCCAGTGACTCCAGCCAACGGCGCGATACGGCCGGCCCGACCGTCGCATCGCCGCCGTGGGCTTTCCAATCGCCAAGGTCGTGCAACAGGGCGGCTAATTCCACCACCAGCGAATCGGCGCCCTCGGCCTTTGCGATTCGCTTCGCCGTACGCCAGACCCGGTAGCTGTGCCACCAGTCATGCCCGCTGCCTTCGTCCGAGAGGCACGCGCGTACGTGGTCAGCGGTACGTTCGATCAATTCGTTCGGCTCCATCATGCATTCTCCCGGGCCAACCAACTCGACATTCCTGTGGATCTGGGTATGTCATTGTAAACGAACTCGTGCGTCGGACGACTTGGTTCGGCGAGCATCACGATACCCTTGCGCGCCGAAGCGTGATAGGATGTTGAAAAGCTTGCGTCGGTGGCACGCGGGCTTGATGCGCCGTTCGCAGGGAGAATCGCACCATGCCGATCCATGACTGGAGCCGAGTCGATGCCGGGACATTTCACGATTTCCACCAGGGATGGACGATCGAGATCCGTAACGAATTGAACGCCGGTGCGCTTCCGCCTGGTTTCTTCGCGATGGCCGAGCAAGCGGTGGGTGGGCCGATCCCGGATGTGATTACTTTGCAGCGGCGGGAGAGGCCCGGGGAGGATTTCCCGAATGGTGGCGGGACGGCAGTGGCCGAGGCGCCGCCTCGGGCAGCGTATGTCACGTCGGCGACGACCGATTGCTACGCCCGGCGGGCCAACCGGATCGCAATCCGGCATCGGTTGGGACAGTTGGTCGCCGTACTGGAAATCGTATCGCCAGGGAACAAGAGCAGCCGTCATGCGCTGAAGACATTCGTTGCGAAAGCGGAAGAACTCCTGCGACAAGGCATCCATTTGCTGGTCGTCGATCTGTTTCCGCCCACGAGCCGCGATCCGCAAGGCATTCACAAGGCGATCTGGGATGCGATTCAAGAGGAACCGTTCGAGCTGCCGCCGGACAAACGGCTGACTGTCGCCGCCTACTCGGCCGACGACCCGCCGACCGCCTACGTCGAACCCGTGGCCGTGGGCGACGCACTGCCCACGCTGCCGCTGTTCCTCGAACCCGGGCTGTACGTCCCCGCGCCGCTGGAAGCCACCTACCAAACGACCTGGGCCAAGTGCCCCGAAGTAATCCGGGAGTTGGTCGAGAACCCGGAAGCGCGGGCCGACTGACATGGACGGAACTGGCAGAAAGATCGATGGCAGAAGAATAGCCGGATATCGCGAATCGAAGTCAAATTTTGGGACCGGCTGCGGACTCGACTATCTCCAAGCCGCTGCCCCTCCCCCCTGCCCTGCCCTACTACTTCCTGTCTTCATCAAGCGTTCTCCCCTGCGAATGCTCGATGAATTTGGAGGTCATGGCACTTGCGCTTGGTTGCTGATCGCGCTGCGGTTGTTGTGGGCGTCGAAGCTGCGGATGGCGAACCAACAGGGACTGGGGGGCGCTGCGGCGACGATGAATGACTGGTCCGTGCCGGCGGCGGCTGGGGCCGGTGGGTTGGCGACGATTTCTGCAGCCCACCAGTTGGTCTTCGTGTCCTTCTCTGCCGGATACTCCAGCCGCTCGACGATCGGACTTCGTGCCCACTTCACTTGATACCGTGTCGGTTCGCCCAGCGGGGCCGTCCAGCGGAGTCTGACGCGCCCGTTGTCCAACCGCTCGGCCCTCAGATCCGTGATGGCCGCGGGCGGTTCGGCATCCGATCGCTCTGGATGGTAGCCCGTGTACGCCCAGGGAACGTGCGGGTAGGCGTGTCGGTTGAGCCCGTCCACGGCTTGGCGGAACCGGGTTTCGCCCGTCTGGCGATGCGCCCAGGCCATGACCCAGGCGAGATGCCCGTAGCTGAGGTTCTTCTGCCCGTCGGGACGCGAATCTTCATCCAGTTCCCGCCGCTTCTGCGCCAATCGTTCGCGGTTCTGCTCGGGATCGATCAGCACCACGTAGTGGAAACCCCACGGACCCAGCGACGACTCCGCCAGGATGAAATCCGCCATGCCGACGAACTGGTCGACCGCGCGCTGGTCGCCGGTCACTTCCCAATAATCGCGCAGCCCTTGCATGACCTGCGCCATCATGAACGGCTTCTCGCACCGCTCTTGGCCGCCCTCCCACGAGTCCATCACGCCGTAGTTGCCGCGCTGCTTGTCGACTTGCCGCCAGCACAATTCGGCAAAGCGGTCGAGCGACTCGCGCATCGACGGGTCGCCCAGGATGCGATAGGCCTCGCACAAGTTGTACAACGGCAACCCGTCGGCTCGAGTCCCCGCCACCAGATTGCCCCCGCCTTCGCGGAAGTCGACATACGCCTGGCACCAGCGGCCGACTGTGCCGATGGCTTCCAACGCCAACGGATCGCCGAACAGCCGCCAAGCGTCGAAGAGTTCCTGACAGCAGAAATGCGAGGCGTTCCAGGTCATGAACCCGTAGTGCCAGGTGTCCGGGCGATAGGTCCCCGCCTTTCGTGCCAGCCCGCAGTATTGAGCGTGCGTCAGCTTGTCGACGTCCCGCGGGTACTGGTATTCGTCCAGCCACAGCGGCGTCATGCCGGCCGAATGCCGCGCGGTGCGAGCCAGTCGATAGGCTTCCGCGGGATCTCCGCCGCACGCGAACGGTTCGAGCGTCGCCTGATGGTAACGGCGGCGGATGCGGTCGGAGACGTCGCCGCCCCAGGTGACCCAATTGCGGCCGGACGCCGTTTGCGCTGAAGCGCCGCCGCCCGCGAACGGCTGAATTCGCCGCTCGGGCGACATTCGCCACGCACCGGCTGCCAGGGACCACTCGGGCAGCACATGGGCGACCAGTGGATGGTCGAATGCCTTGTCCGCGGCCTCACCCTGGTCCGCGGTCAACGGCGTCTCCGACAGACGGAAGGACAGATCGTGAGCCTTGCGGGTACAGTCATCCAGCCAATGCAAGCCGCCGAAACCCTGCGCGTACTTGGGCCACAAGCGGAGCGTGATGGTCCCGGTGTTAACCTCGGTCGCCTTGGGCCATTGATGATGGTAGTCGCGGACCGTCGCCCAGACGCCTGCCTGAGTCGTGTTGACGGCCGCCCAGCCCGCAGCGAAGTCGCCGGTACCCAGTTGCTGCTCGCCCGACAGCACTCGATAGCCGCGGAACCCGCCCTGCCCTGCCCTGCATTTCGCCTTGTCCGGCGTCCAGTCCATGACCAGCCCATTGTTGTCCCCGAGCGCATCCCATCGATCCGTGCCGTCGGAAGCCTGCATCACATAGACCGGCTGATCGCCTTCGATGCATCCGGCGACCGCGCGTCCCCACTGACCACCGAGCAGAAATTCGCGGCCCGTACGCGCCTCGGGCGGTTGCCAGACGACGGAGAAATCCCGGAGGTAGAACGGGCCTTGAGCTTCGTTCGGCGTGTTTTTCAAGACGACCGTCATGTCCCAACGCTTCTGCCCCGCATAGGCGTAGATCCAGGCGATGAAGCCGAACCGCGAATGATCGGTCGCGCTTTCGGCTCGCAGGCAAGCCCGCACCGGGCCGTCTTCCCAGACGCTCCACTGGATCTGCTGGCCTTCCGTCCCGATCCGCTTGCCGTCCGGGTCGGTCAGCTCTAAGGCGAACGGCGCCGTGAAATCTTTGCGGAACGTCAGCCCGCCCATGCGGTATCCGTCCGCGTCCTGGTCGATCCTCAGCGGTTCCGACGGCACGGGGTTCGCTCCGCGCTTCAAATGGTAGACCGCATGCTGGTCGGCCGGCACATCGGCCAGGAACGTCACCAGCAGCCAGCGGATCGACAGATCGTCGCGTCCTTCGCCCGTATCGCGCCACCGCTCCAGCACGCGGAATTGAGCCGGGACCGCTGTCCCGGCCGAATCGAATACCGCCAGACCTGCAGGTTCGTGCAGCAGCCCGCACGGCAACGGGACGCCCGTCGAGCAGATCTCCTGCTGACGATCGACTCCCGCCGTTTCCCAGATCGTCAAAGGCACCTCGAAGGCGCGACTCGGGCTTGCCGACAGCAGCAATACCACGAAAAAGGCGACAACCATCCCCGCGGTCGATCCGCCGCTCGTCAGCCGAAAAAGCGGAGAGGTCGAGATGTACTCTGCGGACCCACCAAGTGACCTGCATCGTTTCGACATGGCGTATTCTCCGGTGCGAGCAAACTCTACTATCGTCTGTTTGCCTGAGAGGAAAAACAAGTCGGGAACGAGGGCGACGACCGTTCCGACCCCGATCTTGTCCGCGGTGCCGCTGGCGGGTAGAATCTGGCGCGAAAGAAAATCCAACGTCGTGGTGGAATCATGCCGGTCATTCTGCGAGTTCGTGGGTATCGTTGCTGGTTCTACGAAGCCGACTTGGATGAACCCGCTCACGTTCATGTGGGCAAAGATGGCAAAGAGGCCAAGTACTGGCTCAACCCAATCGAACTCGCACGGCCGGGGCGTTTCGCGAGGCATGAACTTCGCGAAATCGAGCGTATCCTGAATGAATATCACGAGCAATTGCTCCTTGCCTGGGAACAGGAGGTGGATAAACGTGCCGGTGGTTAGAGCAACAGTCCGCGTGTTGGAAGGAGTGACGCCGGTTGTGCCGATTGCGGTTCCCGACCGCGAGGAAGTGCGGGCATTTGCGGAGCGTTTGCACGCTCGGGGCCAGCCGTGGAAGGGCGAGGCGTTCGGGTGGTCGGCCGAGTACAGTCCGCAGCGGCCAGAGCCGCCGCTCGATTCGAAGATGTTGTTCACGCCCGCCGACTTCTGCATCGGCGAGAGCGGAATCTGGTTCTACTCGCTGATGTGGGAACACGGCCAGAACGAACCGCCCGTGGAATTCCTGGACGAACGGAATCTGGCAGTGGACGACCGTCAGCCGGCAGGATGACGACCGTCCCGCTCGATCCGAGTTCAGGGCCCGGTCGTATCGTCGTGCAGCCATCGCGGTGTCCACAGCCGCTGGTTCAACGGCTGCAGAAGGCCGCCGGGCCCGCGCCGAGTTCGTCTTGTTTTGCCGTTCTCGCTGACAAGACTGGTTCACCCGTTGGGGCAGCCGGCAGGGTCGCGGTTCGCTAAGAGCACGATCGATACCCAAAAATGTTCCGTCCCGGGTTGCTACCTGCGGTCAGTTGGTGACAATACGACCCGGGCGGATCTGTGGCAATGCCCAGCCGTGTTGTTTGATCTGCAAGGGCGCGACCAGGATGAACCCAACTCAGGAATATGCGGAAAATTGGTCCATGCAGCCCGGTGCGGCCTTGCGCCGCAAACGTGGACTGTCGGCCAAGTAGCAGCAAGCACGCGCCAAACATCCGGCAGTGATTGCGCAGGAGGTGTTCGCGTCGCCCAGTTTGACCAGGAGAGCATATTACGCCGACAACAACTGCCTGATCTTCTGCGCCGAAGTACGCGAAGCCTTGGACTGGCGCACTAATCGCGCTGTGTTGGAGCAGCAACTGGAGTTCCTGCGGCACACGCTGGAGTCGTCCGCGTTTGGCGGAGCGGTAGACCAGATTTTGCGCAGTCCGCATCGGCGGCTGGAGGACGAGGTGGAGCAGCGCGAGATGAGCCGGACGTTTCGGAGCGGCAAGGACTTGGCTCGTCAGATCGCTTGCGCAGGCGAACGTGTGGCTTTGCAGCCGACGCATCCATTGCGCCAGGCGCAGCCGAGTTTGACTTCGCTGCCGAGGCGCGTGTCCGTTAGCGTTCGCAACGATTTCTTGGACACGCCGGAGAATCGCTTCGCCAAGATGGTCTTGGTCGAGTTCCGCGACTTTCTCGCCGAAGTCGGCGTGTTGCTCGGCCGTGGCGGCGGGGACGCTGCGAAGCCGGAAAACGTACGTCTGGTTAACGAAGTGGATTGGCTTCGCACTAACTTGGCCAGAGTGCTAGGATAAAATTTTCTGCCGGATGTTTCGCTCCCGGAGATGCTGCTGCTGTTGGGCAGCCCTGTGTTGCAGCAAAAGGCCGGATATCGGGAACTGCTGCATCTGTGGCTGCAGTTTCACGTAGGCGCACAACTGGCCTGGGACGGCGGTCAGGATGTTTGGCAGGGCGGTGCGCGGAATGTGGCAACCCTGTACGAATACTGGCTGTTTTTCCAACTCGAATCCCTGTTCCGCGGGAAGTTTGCGTGCGAGCAGCCGCTTCATTCCCTGTTGATCGAAATCGACGAGGGGCTCCCACGACTCAAGCTGCAACGGGGCGTCGAACTCAGGACGCCGTTGGGGGGCGTCTGGTCGCAAACCGCGGGACGGCGGCTAGCAGCCGAATTTCACTTCAATCGGAACCATCCACGCTCCTCAGTTTGCGAGAACTGTTGAAGGCGATCGAGTAGTTCTGTCCAACGTCCGCATAGACGAATCGCCTTGCCAGAAGGCAGCCAGTCAGCGTCGTTCGTCACGCTGCCAAATCACCACCGCGGGATCGCCTTCGTTAAGGGTCAGGGAAACACTCCCGTCTGCTGCGGCGGGCAGTTTGCGGCGAGCTAGTCCGTCGTAGGGCTGCCAGCCGGTGCCGAGTCCCGGCAGATGCAGGCGCAGTCGTTTAGCGTAACCGTCGCGGTTCTGGACCAGCAGTACATGCCGATCCGCGTAAGAACGCCGGGAGATCAGCACGTTCGGCGCCGGTTCGCTTCGCTCTGCCAAGTGGACTTCCGCGGCCAGATGCCAACCGGGTTCGGGCCGGATGTCCTGGAAGACCTCCTCGAGCAGCTCAAGCAGAGGATAGCCGACTACGTCCGCCGTCTGGAAATACACCCGACCGCGTCCCAGATCACGGCGAACCAGAACCGGGCGTTCCGCCGAGTCGCGCCGCAGCACCTGCGCGCCTGGCACGGCCTCGATCGTGCGGACGCCGCGCCGCAGTTCGAGGTCGCCGCAGCGACTGGGCGTCAAGTCGGGCTCGCCGAATACGCCTGCCACCGGCATATTTGGCAATGCCTGGCCGTGGAGGTCCCAGGCCGGTATCGATTCGCCATACACCAACACGCCGCCGTTGTTGATGAAGGACTCCAGCACCGGCGCCAATTCGGGTTCGAGATACCGGATCCCGCCCAACACCAGTACCTTCAGACCGGCAAGACCATCGGGTTCCATCGCCCGGTCCGAAGGGACGACGCGCAGGTTGGCGTGGCCGTACTTCAAAGCCGCATAGTAGGCGGCGGTCTTGTCGGGCGTGGTGGCATCGAGCACGAGCCGTCGGGCCTGGGGCCACGAGTAGAGCAGCCCGACGGAAGGCGTCGGCCCCCAGCCCTTGGGCAAGACCTGCCCGGCGACTTCCTGAATCTCCTCGGCGAAATCGAGGATTCCCCGCAGGCCATCCGTGCGGCGGGCGATGGGGATTAGGTTCGAATAGGGATATTTGTCCGCTTCGGTTTGAACCTCCTCGCGGCCCCGCCACCAGGACCAGCCCCGTTTGCTCCAACTGAAAACGGTCAGACCATCGAGTCCGCAGAGCACGTGGGACCAGAGCCGGTTGCGGATTTCCCGCCGGGTCTGGCCCTGGAGGTAGGTCTCGTTGTCGAAGATCATCTTGTTCCCGGCCAGAGCCAGGAGTAGGTCGTTCTCCAACGGCGCGGCAGCCAGCGGCGAAGCGAGCCGGTTGGCGGGCGGCCGGCTGGCGCTGGCGCCAGCCGTCCAGCGCCCACCCCCGGTCGGCGTCAGCACCAGGGTCTGGTGGCGAATGAACCGATGCGCGAAGACCGCCTCGCGCGGGCTGAGGACATAGCCGCCCATCGTCTGGACGCCGGTGGGCGTCCCAGGAAGAATCCGGTCAACCTCAGCCACCCCGGCGCGGACCAACTCGACGAACAGCTCCGACAGATAGTCGTCGTAGTCGAAAGACCGTCCGGCAATGGCCTGCAACTTCGGATCGGCGGAGACGTCCGCCGCCGCGGTCCAATCCGCCAGATCCGTGTTCCAGACGCGGTTCAATTCCGCGATCGAACCGTAGCGTGCCTCGAGCCAACGAGCGAATTCGGCTCGGTGGTCGGCGGAACGACCGAGGTAGGCGGGCTCGTTGAACAATTCGAAGCCAACCACTGGCACACCTGCGTCTCGGTAACGTTCGGCGTACAGTCGCCAGATGCTCAGCCAGATTTCGCGACCGGCGCCGGAAATGCGGTACGGCACCCAGTGATGCTGCCCCTCGGTCAGCGAGTCCGGCGGCAGCGGGCTCTTTTCCCGATCCGTCCCCGGCGCGCCGATGGTCCAGGGCCAGCAGACGGTATCCACGAAAAATGGCGCACCGATGCGTTGATGGGTCGATGCCAGGCGGGCGGGATCCTCTTCGCGGCGGACTCTCTCGTAACCCACGGCATCCCAGAACACCTGCGCCGGCATGGTGGCCGAGTAGACATTGAAACCCAGGCGGCAGAAGTGCTCGCGGGTGAAGAGTTCCTGGTAGATCCAACCGTGCCGGTCCGGATCGGACAATCCGTGGTGAGGCAGTTCGGCTCTGCGCGCTTCGTCCGTGGTTCCCCAGACATCCAACCGCTGGTCTTCGCGGCAGTAGGGCGCCAGCAGAAACGTCCTACGCCCCTGGCCATCGACAAAGACCCCGTTCTGAACTCGCGGTAGGCTCTGCTCGTCTCGCAGGCTCGGCGGCAATTCGGCGTACTCAGGCCATGCGACCTCGGGCTGGGCGACCCGCTCCTCGTCTTGCTGCCGCAGCCAGTCGGGAATCTCTCGAAAGCGAATCAACTCGATATGGTTGTAGCCGATTGGGCGATCCGCCTGGCCCCGGTTCTGCAGCGCGATCCCGCGAACAACGGCCCCGGACTTGAGTTCGGTCCAGTAGCTGAGGGGAACCAGCACGGTTTGCCACGATCCGGGATCCTCGTCCAGCCCCCTGCCCCGGTCGATCCGGTTGCTGCGCAGAGCTTGGAAATCGATCCCCTGAGCCTCGGGCCGCAACTGGACTTCGACCGAGCCGGGATTTCCGTATTGGTCGTAACCGACCGTCATCTGAAAGCGGAGGAACCCCTTCGCCAGCCACTCGGCATCGATGGCGAGCGCGCGGTCGTCCCGGTTGGCGATCACCCGGACGCCCGCCCACGGCTGCGACTGGCAATCGCCGTTCACCCACAGGAACCTCCCCTGCCCTCCAGCGTCCGTCCGCTCTTCCTGCCGCATCGACCAAGCCGACACGCGATAGTCCGCCGCCACCCCGTCCGCGTACAGGACGACTCGTTCGGCAATCTCCTCCGCTCGCGCAAGCCCGGCGACGCCGACCACCAGAATTCCAAACCAGCCCAATTCTCTCATGCGTCGACTCCCTTTGATATGGCATGGGCCCACCGGTCGGCGGTCTGCGAAGCTGCGAGTCTTGCGCTTCATTCGACGCGCACTCCAGTCACGTCGACCTCGCTGCAGTTCCGCGTCTCGATGAGGCTCTCGAGTGCCCGGTCGTCCTCGATCGCGACCAGACTGTCCCGCAGCGAAATGCCCTTGATGTTGTGGGCGCTCAACAGCCGCCCCTGCTTGCCGCCGACCACGAATCGGCAGCCTGTCACGTCCAACGTGAACTTGTTCGGGGGCGCAGCGGCCGGCGAGGGAATGGACAGGGCCAGCGCCGAAACCGTGTTGTGCCGGAACGTGCAGTTCTGCACGCGGATCTCGCGCGGCATGCAACCCTCGATCGGCCCGTTCACGAAGGCGTGGACGCCATACGCGACGTCCTCGAACGTACAGTCGGCAATCGTGCCCGGCGGTCGAACAAGGATCGCCGTCTTGAGTTGGCTGCCGAACTGGACGGCTCGAATCTCGACCGGCGTTACCGGCCGGTGATACAGCAGATCGCCGGGCCCGAGGCCCGCCGGAACGTTCTCGAAAGTGAGCCACGCCTTCCGGTATCCCGCAGGCTCGACGTGGGTCACGGTGCCGAACCCGAGATGGCTCCTGCTGTCCGGATCGTACAACTCCATCTCATCGCCGGCGTCGACGACCGTGTCGTTGTAGAGAATGTCGTTGTGGGCCACGAGCACGCGCCGGCCCTCAAGCTGTTCGACCCGCTCGGCGGAGATCTTCACGTTGATCGAGTCGTCCATCAACGCCTCGAACCGGGAGTTCAGTATCCGCGGCATGACCGTCAGACTTTTCAGATGGCAACCGTCGCTCTGCCCTGCGACCAGCCGGTCGGTTCCCGGCTTGCGGATCGCGGCGCAGTGGTCCAGCACGATCGCTTCGGAACCGTGTGCGTTGAAAGTCATGCCCGGCGCCGCGTAGGACGTGATATTCTTGAGCAGCACCTGCTCGCTGAAGGCAACGTTGATATTGGCCACCGGGGTGGCGATGAATCGACCCTCGGGGGTTCGGAGCGTTTCGCCTTGCGGGTACTTCATCTTCACGACGATAAAGTCTCCCACCTGGGTGCGCCGCAGTTGCTCCGCGACATTCGCTCCGTGAAACGTGCAGCGAAAAAGGCCCGGCGACGGTTCGGTAATGCCGCGGATTCTCAGCCACGAGTGCGTGAACTTCCCGTCGGCCCGGACGAAGACGCAATCGGAGTCCTTGAAGTCGCGATAGAGTTCTTCGCCGCCCAGAACCGGTGCGGCATATCCGGCCCCGGGCCGGAACTCGACGTATCCGGTCTGCACATCCACCGTCTGCATGCACCCCTGGGTGAACGGCAGCGGCGCGTAATCGAGCGTCAAGTTGCGGACTTCGATTCGCCGCGAGGCGTAGACCGCCAGAATCCGATTCGAGGGATGGCACAGCAGCGTCGCTCCCGCCCCGTCCAGCGTCAAGTCGGCGGCGCCCGCCACGATCAGCATCCCGTTGGCCGGCACGTGCGGCGCCAGCCGGTAGACTCTGCCGGATTCGAACCGCACGACGGCAGGCCCGTCGGCCTGTACGGCGGCGTCGATGGCGTGCTGGAGCGCCGCTCGGTCATCGGTTTGACCATCGCCAACCGCGCCGAAATCCGCGACGCGGAAGATCCGTGGCTCAGCGGCGTTCAGCGCGGCCAGCGGCAGCAGCAATAGCAAAGCGGTGAGGGGCAGCCGAGTGTGCCTCATGGTCAAGCCTTCCAATTCGCGTTCAGTTTCCTTGATTGGAACTTTGCTGCAGGACAATGTCCAGACCGTGCCCGTGGGTTGAAACCCAAGACTGGAATCACGCGGTCGCTACACGACCAGACGCGGCGGATGGGACAGCGCAGACGGCGAAACGACGTGATGAGCACCGGCGGCATGTGTCCTTGAATCGCTCCATTTTTCGCGCATCGGACCGCGCGTTTCATTCGTCCGCAACCGCGGCCGAACGCAGCGCCAGATCGTCCAGCCGGTAGGGATTCTCACGAGCGGCCCAGGCGATTCCGCGCAAGAGCCAGAGCCGGAAATACGGGTCGTCGAAGGTCCACGAATAATGGCCCAGGACACAGCCGAAGACCCGCCCCCTGCCGCGCTGGTAGGTCCAGAACATCGGCTGCGGCGCCGTGGCGGGCTGGCCGGGTTCGGCCTGTTCCATGCTGGCCGCCAAGACCTGCACGTTGGCGGCATGGATCGGCGGGGTCGGCGGCCAATAGGATTCGTCCTCCAGGACCAGCACGGGTGGCAGGCCGAGACAAATCGGGTGTTCCGGCTGGGACGTCTCCAGCGAGATCGCTCCGTGACGCCAGCGCTGAAACCCGCCCACTCCCAGAACGGTCGCCACGTCCGCCGAAGCCTTCGGTTTGGTCCAGGTCGCTGAGTGAATCACCACCAGACCGCCACCGCGGTCCAGGAATTGGCCCAATTCCGCAATTCGCTCCGGAGTCCAGGCCAAGTAGCAGAAGGCGACGATCACGTCGGCGGTCTTCCACTGCTCGGGCGACGGCCACTGATCGGCCGTCGTGACGCCAACGTGCGGCGCGCCATGCTGGAGCGCCGGATCAACACGATCCGGACCGTGCAGATTGGCCGCGGGGGCATTGGCGGCGGCGCCGCCCAACAGCAGCGCCCAGCGCGATTGCCAGCGGGGATAATCGTGCTCGCCGGGCCCGTGATCCTTCCGATCGGCCAACAAGACGATCTGCAACGGCCGCTCGGTCGGTCGTTCGGCCCGAATCGCTCGGGCCATAGCGAGCACGCGCTGGACGTCGCTCCGTTTCGGTGGCGGAGGCGGCGTCGCGGCGTGGATCGGTACGACGAGCGAGACCGTCAGAAGCAGAAAGACGAGTCTGCAATGCGGAGAAGTGGTCGTTGCTCGCATCATCTGTCTCCTGAACGAGAGGAATTGTCCTGCGCCGGCAACCGAATGATTCCTTCGTCGAGTTCGGTAGAGCTGCCCGGCGTTTCGCACCCGAAGGTTCACCGCTGCGGCTGCGGACTCCAGATCATCCCGTAGATCGAGTTCGCTCCGCGGCTGGAACCGGCGTAGAAGGCCAGCATCCATTTTCCGTCGCCCACCGGAGTCATCCAGGGATACGACCAATCGGACAAGTTTCCGGCTGTGGCCGGAATGCTCACCACGACGCCCTGCCGCTGCCAATCGAGTTGCTTCGCATCGGCCGTCCACAGGTACACTCGGCCGCGGCTCTCATCCCGCTGGTCGCGCACCGATTGCAGCGCGTAGAGCTTCGAGGGATCGGCGGGCGAGACCGTGATGAACGGGCTGGGCTGGCGGCCCGGCTGACCCTCGGGGATCGCGATCGTCGAAGGACGGATCTGCCACGAGTTGCCCAGATCGTCCGAGACGGCCTCGTCGTACCGCCGGGCTTGTCCATCGCTGGGCAGACGCAGCAGGCCGACGAACCGGCCCTGAGTGAATGTGAACGCAGGTTCGAAGTACGCTTTCTTCGTCACGACGCGAGGCGGCCCCCACGTCATACCGTGGTCGCGCGAGACCGACATCCAGATCCCCGAGGCCGGCTGGCTGGGTTGCCGGTAATGGCCGAACACCACATGCCCCATGTCGGGAATCTGCAAGATGTGACCGTAGACCGATCCGGTCTTGTTGTCGGCCAGCGCTGAGGTATCGACACGAACCCAAGTGGCGCCGCCGTCAGTGGACCGCCAGCCGAGGATCGTATTGTGCGTGTTTCCCGAGTAGGCCATCGCCAGCAGCACCACCACACGACCGCCGCCGGCGATGCCGAGCGCCATGTTGCCGCAATCGCGATAGCGAGCGTCGTCGTCGGGAAACCGGATCAGTACCTGTGGGCGGCTGAACGTCGCGCCGCCGTCCGTCGAACGGGAGACCGCTGGACCGGAGCCGCCGATGTTGTGCCCTTTGCCGGCGCTGTAGGCCAGCACCAGCGTGCCGTCACTGGTGGTGACGATCTTTGGCCAAGACAGATGGGCGACCGCCGCATCGTCCGGCGACGCAACCAGCAACCGCGGCTCGCCGTAGTCGCCGCCCGCCGGAACCGCATCGGCCGCGGCACCGATCGCCAGCCCGCAGCTCGCCAGACAGAGACTGAATATCGTCGCCATGATCGCAGATCCTTTCGGTTGACCTTGGTTGAACGAAACGGCTCACGTGGGTCGGCATCTCTCATTGGAACATGCTTCACGTGAAAAACACGGTAAAGTACTGGATTATACCGCGTCTAACGGAAAGGTTGCCAGTTGGCACTTGCAGGCAAATACAGTGGCAAGTTGGCCTCCACGCCGCTCAACTCGGTTGCTTTGATGGCTGTCACGGAGGCCCAACGGCACGGAGGCAAGGAGATGAATGACAATGCCGTTGAGACGATGGTCGTCGACGGTGCTATTGAATTTGCACCGAGTGCGTGATGGCATCACACGGATCATCCAAGGGAACCAGGATCCGGATCCTTCGTGTCTCGATGCCTCCGTGAGAGACAGACTCATCGAACTGGGCGGTTCAGCCAATCCCGCGTCGCGGGGGCGGCTTGCGGTGGCCCAGTGCTAGCGGACTCCGAGGAATCTTTAGAGAATCCTGAGAGGAGGATGCCATGTCAACAGAAGAGACGACGTCCAAGAAGCGTGCCCGTCGCAGCTTCACGGAAGAATTCAAACGAGATGCGGGTCGCTGGATCCGGTTTGACAACTTCCGAGTGATGAAGTTGTAGCGAGAATCGAAGGCAAACAAGCAAGGGCATTTGGAACCGCTGATCTACGCACATGAACGCTGATGCTCACGATTAGCGTGAATCAGCGTTCCTTAGCGGTTCCCATCTCCGATGGTTGCTCCGAGCATGCGCGATGCGCGGATACTGCGGTCGATGGATTCTTGGCCGGCGTAGGCGTGGTATGATGCGTTCCGCGTACTGTGATGCTATCCCAAACGGAAGAACGAAGACGGAGCATCGATGTCTTACATTTCGACCAAAACGACTTACCTGGAGATGTTCGCGCCGCCAGCCGGTGATGTGACACCGCTACGATCGGACGTGTGCGTCGAACGAGTTGATCGCCCGAGCACTGCGTTCTACCGGAAAATCTACCGGGCGGTCGGCGATCAGCTTGGCTGGGTAGATCGTCTGGTGATGCCCGACGAGCAGTTGCAGTCGATCTTGAGCGACGATCGGGTGAGTCTGTACGTGCTTCGCGTCGCGGGCGAATTGGCGGGATACTCGGAATTGGACGCTCGCGTCGCCAGCGAGATCGAGCTGGCATATTTCGGCCTGTTCCCGGCCTTCGTCGGCCAAGGGCTCGGCAAGTACTTTCTCCGCTGGACGCTGCAAACGGCCTGGTTGCTCGGCCCCACCCGCGTCTGGGTCCACACCTGCGACCTGGACCATCCCGCCGCCTTGCCCAACTACTTGAAAGCCGGATTTCAAATCTACGACCAGAAGGTTATCGCCCAGTTCGTCCCGGACGGAAGTCTGTAACCGATGTTGATCTCGAACCGAGGAGTCTTCGCTATGAACGTTTTCATTAACAGAGTTGATGCCGCTCAGGTCGCTTGTTGTTCGATGCTCTTTCTTCTAGGCACTGCCACCGTCGCCGGGGCCGATGCGGCGGACGATCGTCCGTGGGTGCGAGTGACCGAGAGCGACACGCGGATCGAAATCGAAACCGACAAACTGGTAGCCGCGATCCCGAAGAAGAACCCCAAGCACTGGATGACCGGAATCGAAAAGCATTCGTTCCTGGACAAGACGACCGGGTTTCGCGAAGCGGGCGACGGGCTGATGGTGATCGATTGGCTGATGGAGGCCGGCAGCGATGCAGCTTGGAGCGATCAGGTGATCGCCCGGGACGGCCACGGAGTCGGGCGGTACACGTGGTACGAGAACGAATCGGACCCCGGCCGGCGCGAGTACGCGCGAATGGCCCACGGCACCAGCCACCGCAAACGCATGATCGAAGGTCCGCAACTGTGCCATCGCATGAAACCGGTCGAGCCGGAGATCATCCGCGGCAAGGACTTCGTGGCCGTCAAGACGACTTACCGCTACGAGTACGCTGCACCCGGGCGCAAGCCGGGCTCGCTCTGGACCCAAGTGATTGTCTTCTCGCAAGGTGTCCGCTACTTCCTGCTGATGGACCGGATCGACACGGTCAACGATTCGGACGAAATGTTTTTGCGCAACGACACGCCGGGCTGCGTGCGGCACGACCGCGGCGACACGTTCAGCGAGATGTATCTGAGTTACCTGAACGATTCCAAGGGGCAGCGAATCCCGGCCAGCGAGTTCTTCACTCCCTTCCCGCCGGACGAGAAGTTCGGCTACCGCCGCGACACGCACCCGCTGCCCGAGCACTTCATCCGAGCGTACCGTTTGCGGGACAAGCAGACCGGCGCGGAGGGACCTTGGCTGGCCGGTTTGACCTTGGAACCGTCGGTGGTCTACGAAGCCTGGTGCAGCCAGCGCCCCGGCGGGATCATCGTGATGATCGAAGAGATCCACGGCCGCCCGACTCGCGCCGGCCAATCATTTAGCGCGGCTCACATCGTCGGGTACTTCGACAGCATCGACGAGATGCACGAACTATACCGCCGCCACCAAGGCCACACCGCCCTGACCGCCGACGCCTCCGGCTGGCGACTGGAAGAATGAAAACATCGGTGCGGAATGCGAGCATCGTGAATGATCGACGTACCCGGCGACGGCGGTTTCTGCCGATTCGACATTGGAACGAGCATGCGGGGTGGAACGGCATGTATTGCCAAGAGATTTGCGGCAAAACACCGAAGTCAGTTTTCGAACAACCGTTCCAGTAACTCGTCGCGTGACAAGTCGAAGTGATCCGCAATGTCGTTCAGTATTGCGGACAACGTTCCGACCCGCAATGAACTGTGATCGGGAATCGTCACGTGATGTTCGCCGTTCTCGACAGTTGTCAATCGCATGTGTGTCCCTTTTTGTCGCGTAACGGCGTAGCCCAACCGCGACAGGGCCTGAGCAAGTTCGGTTCCTGAAAGGTCGCGCGGCAGCTTCACGTCGCAAGCACCTCGTCGCGCACGATGTGTAACCGGATCAAACGGGGAGCATGGCCATCTTCGAAGTGGCACTGGACGGCCTCCCGTACATTGGCGCGCAGCAAAGCCAACGTGTCGGCTTCGGTGAAAATCGATCTTCCCAACGCGCGAGCGGTGTAACCACCCTCTGGCGATTCCTCAACGAGAAAAACGATTTCAGTCATGGGTAGCTCCGGGTTGTCGTGGCGAGCGAACCAGTCACATCGTCTCCGCATCGTCAGACTGTCGTCCCAGTATATCGCAGACTTGCGTCCGGCACCAGCCTGTCAAAGGCGAACAGAGGGTAGTCGTGTGCTACGGCCGATGCCAGGTGGGGGTGCCGAACCAATCGTGCATCTCTTGGGTGAACGGGGCGACGACTTCGGGCGGCTCGGGGATGTGGCCTCGGTCGCCGGTCTCGGCGATCCAGGTGTCCAGGGCGGCGCGCAGCCGCAACAGGGCTTCGCCGTGCTCGCCGTGCGGCGAGGCGGCGAGGTTGACGATCTGGTGCGGATCTGCGTGCGTGTCGTACAGTTCCTCGTCCGGCGCCCGCTCGGCCATCAGCGCCAGCGGCGGACCGTCGAGTTCCCCAGCGGCGTGCAGGCGGCGCAGCAGCGGCATGATCAAGAAGCACTTTTCCTTGTAGCGGTTCAGCGTGGCCACGGTGGCATGGGGCGGGTAGTTGCGGATGTAGCGCCAACGCCGATCACGCACGGTTCGCACGCGAGCTTGCGTTTCATCGATGCGGTCGCGGGCGCTGAACGCATACGTCCGCGGCGGCCCGACGTCAGTGCCCAGTAGATTGCGGCCGTGCATGCCCGCCGGGCGATCCAGACCGGCGATGGCCAGCGTGGTCGCGGTCACGTCCAGCAGGCTGACCACGTCCTCGTTGACGGCGCCCGGCTGGATTTGTGGCGGCGCGGGAAAGTTCCGCGGCCAGCGGACGATCAGCGGCACGTGCAGTCCGCTGTCGTAGCACCAGTGGATGCCACGTGGTTCCATCCGGCCGTTGTCGGCAAAGAACAGCACAACGGTGTCCTCCAACGTACCGTCCTCCTCCAGTTGCCGCAGGATGCGACCGACGTGGAAATCCATCAGCGACGTGGTGTTCAGATAACGGGCCCATTCCTCGCGCACGATCGGGTGGTCTGGGTAATAGGGCGGCGGCGTGACATTCTCAGGCGTCGCGATGCTGGGCAGGCGCGGGTCGTCTTCGCCCACCCACTGGACTCGCTGTTTCTTCCACGTCTTCCGGTCGTAGATATCGTACTCCGCCTCAGGCATGTTGATCTGGGCGAAGAATGGCTGGCTGCCCTTCAGCGCGGCCCAGTCGTCCGTGTCGTAGATCGGCCCTTCGTTGACGAAGTTCAAATCCAGCTTGCCCGTGCCGACTACCTCGCCGTCGATCTGTTTGATGTTCGCGGTGATATAGCCGGCTTCCTTCAACCGGTGCGTCAACGGTTGTGCTCCCTCGGGCAACCGGAAATCGTCGCTGCGATGCGAGCGCATGTGGTGCGTGTCGGTGGTGGTCTGGTAGAAGCCCGTCATGAATGCCGAGCGGCTCGGCGCGCACACCGGCGCGGTCGAGAACACGCGAGTGTAGCGCATGCCCTCCGCGGCCAACCGATCCACGTTTGGCGTGGAGACCAGTTTCTCGCCGTAGCATCCAAATTCCAGATTGGCGTTTTCGGCCACGATCCAGACGACGTTCGGGCGTCGCGACTGGGCGGCCAGGGTCGAGGCAAGAGCCAGCGTCAGCAGCAAGACGGTCAGAAGAAAGCAGGAGCGTTTCATGGCGATGTCCGAGTCGTCGCGGAAGGTTGGTTCCGGTTCAGGATACGGTGTTCAGTGTACCGTGTCGTTGTATGAAAGGAGAGTAGGATGGATACCGGTGGGCTGACGTCGCACTGCTCGCCGGGGTGGATGCATCGCGGGCAGGCGAGTGGCTTGCCCGCACGCTTTCGGGATGTTAGGCTCGGCGAAACTCTTTGGGAGATAAACGCATGAATCAATCCAGATGGCTTGGGCATCTTGGCGGCTTGCTTGGCGTTGCGTTGCTGCTGACGGCTGGGGAGGCCGCCGGGGCGGAACGCGAGCTGTTGATCCATTGGTCATTCGACGAAGGTGCCGGCGAGGCGTCCAAGGACGCTTCCGGAAACGGTTTGCACGGCGCGGTGCGGGCTGCGTGGACCGCTTCGCCGTCGGGCCAGGCGTTGGTGCTCGACGGCACTCCGCGGGCGACGGTTTCGGTCAAGTTGCCCGAGCGGCAGCGGTTCGGCACGGCTTCGTGGTCGTTCATGGCCTGGGTCAAGCCTCAGCAATTGACGATCGACAGCAAACAGAACCAGCGGCGGATCTTTTCGTTCGGCGAATACCCCGACGCCTATCTCGTGATCGACCTGACGGGCGATGGCCGACTGAACTGCTACTTCAGTTATCGCGACGACGCGGGACAGATCGTCTCGACGGGCGGATCGTCGTCTACGGCCGTTCAGACGGGCCAGTGGGCGCATGTGGCCTTGGTCTGCGACCGCCAGGAGGGCAAGATCTGGCTGTACGTGAACGGCTACTGCCCTGCCCCGGCGACCATGCGGCCGGATTTCGCGGGCGATTTTGTGCGCGGCGGGACGCTGACCGTGGGCAGCGGGTGGCAGAACTACTGGGGCGTGATGGACGAGGTGAAGATCTATCGGCGTGCCTTGTCGCGCGAGGAGGTCCGCGCCGAGTTCCTCCGACTCCACCAGACGTTCGAGGTCGAGGAACCGGCGGAGGCTGCCGCCTTTCATTTGCGCGAGTCGATCGCGGGCCTGTTGGCGAGCGTCAATAACGCTTGGGCCGCGAAGGACTTTGGCACCGTGCGGAAACAGTTGGCGCGCGTGGTCGTCAACACGGAGGCTCCGCCGCAGATGCGCAGCTACGCGCACCTGCGGGCGGCTCAGAGCTTTCTGGCCGAAGGCAATGCGACCGACGCGGCGCGCCAGTACCAACGGATCGCCGCGGAAGCCGCTTACCCGGCCGTACATCGGTTCGAGGCGCAGGAGTGCTTTCGCGAGTTGCAGCGCGCGGCGCAGGGACTGCCGCCCCGCGATCCGGCCGCGCGCCGGACTTCGGTTCCGCAGGTTACCGAGTTTGCTGCCGAAGTCTTCGTGGCACCCGACGGCGACGACAGCCACGACGGTTCGGCCGAACAGCCCTTCGCCACTCTGGACCGCGCTCGGGACGAAGTGCGAGCGATCCGCGGCCGCGGTATCGCCGGCCCGGTCGGCGTGCGGATTCGGCCGGGCCAGTACGTCATGAAGGAAACCCTCGCCTTGACCCGCGAAGATTCGGGAACGGCGGATGCGCCCGTCGTCTATCGGGCCGAACAACCGGGGACATCGGTGCTGTACGGCGGCCGGAAACTCTCGGGGTTCCAGCCAGTGACCGAGCCAACGGTGCTTGAACGCCTGCCCGAGGAGTCCCGCGGCCGTGTCTGGCAGTGCGATCTGAAATCGTTGGGCATCACCGATTACGGAACGCTACGGGTGCGCGGCTTTGCGCAATCGCCGTCGCCGCCCACCTTGGAGTTGTTCGTCGACGGCAGGCCGATGACGCTCGCCCGCTGGCCGAACGAGGGCTTCGTCGGCATCCGCAAGCTGGTGCAGAGCGGCTCGCGGGCCGAGAAGCAGCCGTCGGTGTTCGAGTACGAATCGGACCGGCACGAGCGCTGGACGCGCGCCGAGGATGCTTGGCTGTTCGGGTATTTCCATTTCCTCTGGGCCGACGCGACGATCAAGATCGGCGCGATCGATCCGGCGGCCCGGACCGTCACCACGGCCGAAGCCTATCACTACGGTGGACGCGGCATGGACGCGGGGCAAGGCATCGTCTACTACGCCTTCAACCTGCTGGAGGAGATCGATCAGCCGGGCGAATGGTATCTGAACCGCACGACGGGCGTGCTGTACCTGTATCCGCCGTCGGACCTGAACCAGTCGTCGATCGAGATCGGCATGCTATCGACGCCGATGATCGCGCTCGACCGCGTGTCGCACGTCCGCTTCGAGGGACTGGTGCTGGACTTGGCCCGCTACAATGGCGTCCATTGCATCGATAGCGATCACTGCCTGTTTGCCGGATGCACTGTGTCGCGCATGGCCGGCAACGGCATCGCGATCCAAGGTGGTCGAGCCAGCGGGTTGCTGGGCTGCGACATCCACACGCTCGGGCGGCGCGGCGTGGAATTGATCGGCGGCGACCGCGCGACGCTCACCCCCGCGGGACACTTCATCGAGAATTGCCAGATCCACTCGTTCGCCCGCATCGACCGCACCTACACGCCAGCCATTCAACTGGAGGGTGTGGGCAATCGAGTCGCGTACAATCTGATGCACAACAGTCCCAGCAGCGTGATGCGGATCGAAGGCAACGATCACGTGGTCGAGTTCAACGAAGTCCACAGCGCCGTGCGCGAATCGGACGACCAAGGCGCGATCGACATCTTTCGCAACCCGACGTACCGAGGCAACATCTTCCGCTACAATCATTTCCACCACTTGGGCAAGCCGGAGGGCGAGGTCCAGGTCCACGGCCAGGCGGCGATCCGCTTCGACGACGCGATCAGCGGCCAGTTGGTCTACGGCAATGTCTTCCACCGCGCAGCGAACGGAAACTTCGGCGCGATTCAGATGAACAGCGGCCGGGACAACGTGATCGACAACAATCTGTTCGCCGACTGCAAGATCGGTGTCAGCGGCGGTTGGAATCGGGGAAACAACGTCTGGCGGCAAATGCGCGAAGGCGAGCAGTTGGCGGGCTTCTATCAGACCGAGCTGTACCTCTCCCGCTATCCCGAGATGTCGCGCATGCTGGACGATCCGGGCATCAACTTCCTCTGGCGGAATGTCTTCTTCCGCTGCGGTCAGACGACGCGCGGCAACGCGGCCTATTTGGAGTTGATCGAGAACGCCGTCTTCACCGATGCGGATGCCGACCCTGGTTTCACCGACGCCGACGCTGGCGATTTCCGTCTCCGTCCCGACGCGACACTCCGCCAGTCCGTTGGGTTCCATCCGATCCCGCTCGACGAGATCGGACTCTACCACGATGCGTACCGAGCCACCTGGCCGGTCGAGACCACCGCTTCCGCGCCGAATTAGCATCTCACCTCGTTTGCCGGCGAGGGTTGATCGAACCGCAGTCGGACGGAACGCCATCGAACGAGGCTAGGTCAATCGGACCGGCCTAGCCTTGTTCGGCGCTCGTTTCGTCATCCTTCTCCGCGTTCCACGGTGCGCTCCCGGGCTGTCCTTCCAGACCGGGCTCGCCTTCTGTGAACAGACGCCCAATCGCTTCTTACCGCAGGCTGCGGGATTTGCGGATATCGAAACAAGCGGATGCGGTTGCAGGCATGTCTCGGGGGTCGGCATGATCGAGAGAGATCCCACGAAAAAGTGTCGAAATTGTGCCGGACGCGATCACTTTTCGGTTGCGGACTGCGCATCCCGAAACTAGTCTACTGCGAGTCCGCCAAGCGGCGCATGGGATACTGGTTCACGAACCCTCCAGATCAAGGAAAGACCACATCTTGATGCCTGTATCATCGCCTAGTGGCAAGAGCACTGCAGGGACACGCTTCTCGCGACCGAGATCCCGGAGAAAGTCGAGCAGTCGTCGGCCATCACCCGAGCGCGCGATGTTCGGCCGACCGCTGCGTTTCGAAGTCCTGGAAGCCCGAAATCTGCTGGCGGTCTTCGGCACCAATTGGACCTACTTGCCGAACCATTACCCCGAGGCCGTGGACCGCCTCGGTTGCACAGGCGACAGGTGCTTGATGGTCCAAGGAATCAAGGGGGTGGGGAACCACCAGTATCGTTTCTTCGCCGATGGCGCTACCCAGTACGAAGTGACGTACCAACCGAGCGGCAAGACCGTCGTGGTCGATGTGGACAACAACAAGCCGGTGCATCTCGTGACGTGGAACGTGGGCGGCGGCGGTTCTTTCGAAGGGACCATCTACAATCCGGCCGGCCCCGCGCTCCGAGTCACTTCGCAGTGGGACGAAAACCCGGACGATTCCGTCCTGGGGCCATTTCTGTACGGGGTCGAACTACCGAACAAGATCCAGTTGCAGTTCTCGCCGGCGCTGCCGCCCGACCTTGAGGTTCAGTATCGCTGGCACGACCAGAAGGTCTGGCGGACAGGTGTCGAAATCGATCGCGACATCGCGACGTTTCCCGCCGGCACAACGTACCTGGACGTGCGTCTGCTCGATCCCCAGGGTCGCCTGCTCTACAAGTACGACATGATTTCGTCCGTCCGGACCATCGATGGTCTGCCGACGACGATGACCTGGCGCGATCCGCACGGCAATGCCTTCGATGCGCGGGATGTGCGATTCATCGAGGACGTGAATGCCGGTTCTTGGACCTTCTCGATCTCGGCCCCGTATCTGCCGACGGCAAGCGCCTACGCTAACTACGTGTTCTCCTTGGGATTCGCCCGCCCGGATTCGCCGTCCAGCGTGAGCTTCTCGACGCCATTGCACCGCGACGGCACCGGGGGGAAATTCTCGGCAAGCGGTTCGGTGATCGTCGGCTCGGCGTTCGACGATCGCGTGCCAGGAGTCGCCGGCGTCGACTACCTGGCGCGGGTCATCGCTCGGCCGCCGCGAGAGAATGCCGCCTTCGGCAAACCGTTCACCGCGGCGCATCCGATCGAGACGACGCGTCTGCCCGACTGGATGCAGTCCAGCCCGAGCGACGTGAAATACGGCTTGACCGACGTCTTCGGCAGCAACACCTATGCGTACTCGATCGACGTAGGGCGATTCGAGTTCGACCAACAGTTTCCTACCGTGCAAGACAGTCCGCTGGAACTGTTCGACGGGCGCGAAACCTATCTGAAGACCGAGTTGGACGTCAAGGTATTCGCCTCGCCCAACGTGCGGATGACGCCCGAGGTGACGGCGAACAACTGGCGCATCAAGGCCGAACTCCTCGATACGACCTTGACCGACTGGAGCGGCAGCTTGTTTCCCAAGTCGGGAGTCCGCGCGACGGGCCAAGTGGAGCCTCATGCGTTGGGTCTGGATGGCGCGGGTATCTCGATCACGTCGGGTTCGTTGGTCTTCGCCAGCAACAAGGTCGTTGCCAAGAGCGACTTCCAGGGACTGGACCTCACGGTTCCGTTCGTGTCGGCCGGCATCGGCACGCTCGATGCCCAACTCAAAGTCACGGCCAGCTACGAAATCCTGGCGAAGAGGATTTGGCTGGAGGCCGGCGTGCAGTTGGTGTTCCAACAAGGCGTGCTGCAGTTGAACCGGGACGGCTCGTTCGCGCGGTTGAACCTGGACGCGGCGGGGAAGATCGAAGTCGACGGCAAGGGAAGCCTCGGGATTTCGCCCGGTTTCACTGCGCCTCCGGGATTGCCTCCAGAGCAGCGCGACAAGATCGAGAAATTCCGGTTCGAGATCGTCCAGGCCGTGATGAAGGGCACGGGAACGGTGAACCTGAACGGCAAGATTCAGTTGAACGCCCAGGGGCCCATGAGCGGCCCTCGAATCGATTTCGACGACACCCTGGTCACGCTGTCGGGTCGGGTGTCACTCAAGTACAATACGTGTTTCGCCGGTGACGACGTGCGCGAGTTCTTCGGGCTGAAGCCGTGCAACGACGCGAGCCTGCTAGAGACTCTCGGAGAAAAGACGTTCGGACCCGAGGTAATCCTGGGACGGAAGCCGCCGAAGGCCGATCCGCTGAACCCCGGCAGTTACTCGACGGACGGATCGGGCGTTTCGGGAGGGACGGGACCCGGAGAGGGCGAAGGCGGTTCGTTGCCGCCGCTGTCCGATGCCGTCCCCGGTGGCCGACTCCGCTTTCACCAACCGTTCGATCGGCGGCTGGAACGCATCGACTACCGGTTCGCGGCCCAGGCAGCCGTCCCGGAATTACCGCCGAACGCTGCCTTTCTGGAGGTCGTCGCGGTAGGGGCAGGAGAGAGCTGGATACTCGATCGCATCGATCTGGCGACGCTGGATTACATCTCCGACTCGGATCTTGTCGCAACCCGCAGCGGAACGGTCCCGATCGCCCCCGACCTATTGCCGGACGATCGATCCTACCAGATCGAATTCCGCTTGGTCGCTACGGACGAGGCATCCGCGGGTGCAGTCCACGTGCGACTCACTGACTTTGCGGCGCACGTCGGCGGACCGGCGATGCGTCTGGGCAGCCCTGTCGGAACGGTCGCGGACGGATCGCTCGATTTCGGCCTGGACACGGCGGGTGGAACGGTCGGAACCCTGACGCTGCACAACGACGGCGAGTTGCCGCTGGTGGTCGAGAGCGTCGAGGTCGTCGGCCCGGGATTCACGCTGCTGGACCCGTCTCCTTGGAGTCGGACGGTGCTCGAGGGACAGAGCCAGTCCTACCGGATACGGCTGCTCGACGCTTCGAGCCTGGCCCAAGCCGTGCTTCGCATCCGTTCCGACGATGCGGAAGATCCGGTTCGCGATGTCGTATTGCGCTACGACGGAACCACGCCGTTGAATCAATCCGGTGCCCGGGTGACGGCCGTTGTTCTAGGGTCCAGCGCCGCGCCGGGGACGAACCTGTCCATCCTGAGCAACTCGGCGACGGTTGCGGGACGCACCGATTTCGACCAAGTCCGCGTGACTTTCGATCAGCCGGTGCGGGTGCCCGAGCAGGCGTTTCAGCTTGCGTCCACCGCGCAGCCCGAGCTTGCCATCACCGGTTTCGAGTACGACCAGACTACGCGGTCGGCCGTCTGGACGCTGAGCGAACCGCTCGAAGACGGCACCGCGTTCTTGACGTTGCTCGATTCGATCCAGGATGAAGTCGGAAATCGGCTGGACGGGGAATTGTTGAACGCTGGGCCAACCGGCAACGGAATCGCCGGCGGAATTCTGCGGTTGCGGGTCGATGTCCAGAATGGCAGCCAGCAATCGCCCGCGCTGCCGGCCTCGCCCGTGCTGGCCGCCCTGCCGAATCAGGTGTTGTTCGAGGGCGATCCTCTGCAACTGACAGCCCGAGCGACCCCTGGTCAACTCGGCCGGACGGTAGCGTATGCGCTGGTGGAAGCACCGGCGCATGCCGAGGTCGACTCGGCGACGGGGGTGATCACCTGGGCGCCGCCGGAACGCTACCCGGCGGGCGTCTACCGCTTCACGGTCGTGGCAAGTGACGCGGAGATTGCTGGTCTGACCGACTATCGATCGTTTGAAGTGCAACTGGTCAAGACCAACACGCCGCCGGTGATCGTTCCCGTCAGGCAGCAGGAGGTGGTTCAGGGAGACACGTTGACCCTGCGGGTGGGCGCCCGCGATGCCGACTACCCAGCTCAGCAACTCACCTACCAGTTGTTGTCCACGGCTCCGCCCGGCGCGTCGATCGACCCGCAAAGCGGTGAACTGAGTTGGGCTCCGGGAATGGACGTTGCGCCAGGAGAATACTGGTTGCCGATCGAAGTTCGCGATGACGCCGCGCCTCCCGCATCGTCGACCATGGCGATCCCGGTCACGGTTCGGGCGCGTAACCTGCCGCCCATCTTCGAGTCGTTGCCCACACCGTCCGGCAGGGAGGGCGAACCCATCACGTTCCAGGTCATCGCCACTGACAGCGATTCGCCGCCCCCTGAGTTGCGTCTCGGGGCGGGTTCGCCCGAAGGCGCTACCCTCGATCCAGCGACCGGTGTCGTCGCCTGGACGCCTGGCGAACTGGACGGCCGCAGACACCACGCGTTTTTCGTGGAGGCGGTCGATGGTCGCTCGCCGGAACTCGTCACCACGGCACGGATCCTGGTGTTTGTCGACGAGGTGAACAGCCCCGCGGTCATCGTGCTGCCCGACGAGCATCAGCGGACGGTGGAACTGGGGTCGTCTCTCGAATTCACGATCTCCGTCGAAGACCCCGATGTGCCGGCAACCTTCAAGGAGTTCCGTCTGGTCGGCAATTCGATCGAGGACGTCAAGCTGCATCCGCTGACCGGCGAATTCTCCTGGCTCCCCCCTGCCGAAGGCACGTATGAGTTCACGGTCCAAGTGATCGACTACGACCATCCGCGGACGGTCGCCGTGACCGAAGCCTTCACGGTGACAGTCTTGCCGGACACCACCCCTCCGCAACTGGAATTGAACTCCGCGAGTCCCACCAACGTTCCGATCGTGCTGGTGAACGCGTCGGACAATCACGAACTGGCTTCGCTGAGCATCCGGTTCCTGAACCCTCCGACCGACGAAATGGAGCTGGATCTCGATTCGCGGTTCACCTTCCTGCAACCGCATGAACTCGCCGCACTCATCGGAGACGACTGGCAGGAGGGAGAATACACCATCGAAGTGCGGGCGGTCGACGTCTCGGGCAACGAGACGCTCCGCCAGCAGCAATTCACGATCGATCTGACGGGGCCGGCATCGGCCGAACTCGCGCCGGAGGGAAGCATCGAGACACCGGACGGCGGCTACCGAATTGCTGCGCCGACGGTCGATCTCGTCGGACAGACCGAACCGTTCGGCCAAGTCGAATTGTCGCTCCGCTGGTGGGACGGCGACGAGCCCACGGTGTATCGAGCGGTCGGTGACAGTCAGGGGAATCTAACGGTTTCCAACGTGCATCTGGAATCCTACGGGCGAAACGTGTTCGATGTCCGCACGCTGGACGCCGCGGGGAACGAGACGCTGTCCGCGCTGGTGCTCGTGCGTCACACCAGCGACGGCACGTTCGGAACCGATCGATTCGGCTACCACGCAACCCGCGTCGATGCGGGCTTCGTCGACATCTCGGCCACCGGTCAGCGGCTGTTTGAAGATGGAGCCGCGACCGGTGTCGAGCTGACCGTCGCCGAGCTTCCGGGATTCGAATTCGAATTCTACGGCACGACGTACGATTCCATTCACCTCAGCCTGGATGGAATTCTGTCGTTCGGGGAACTGGTTTTCGACAGTCCGGGGTTCCTGCCGGAGGCAGCCACGATAGCACCGTTCTGGTCGAGCGCCCAGATTTCGGCGGACGAGGACGGCGTTTACTGGCTGTGGACGCCGCTGACCGGCGGCGGCCGCTTGACCGTGCAATGGCAGTCGGAAACGCAGGGGTATCTCGAATCCCCGGACGACTTCGAATTCGGCACGATCCCGGTGCGGTTTCAAGCCGTGCTCGATACGCGCGATCATTCCATCGAGTTCCATTACGACTCGCTGGGCGCGGGGCCTTGGCTCTTGGCCGAACGCGATGAAATGGTCTTCGTCAAAGGATCCGGCGAGTCAGCGATTCCTGACCTGGGATTCCTGCTGGCCCACGGGACGATGCCTTTCGATCTGGTCGATAATCAGACGAGTGTCCGCTTCGCGCCCACCGACGAACCGTTTCCGCCGTACCTGTGGGCCGACTGGACCGACGTGTACGCGCCGGCCCTGGGATTCGATGTCACGGTGCCCGGGTTCCCCGTGCAAGGACGAGCCGTCGACCGGTCAGGGATCGCGATCTTGAATCTGGAGCTGGTTGGCTCGAATCTGCCGACGGTGGATGCCTTGCCCTGGCTTCAGACGGATGGCCACTTTTCGATCGAACTCGCGGACCTCGAGGATGCTTGGTCCAGCCAGATTCCGGAAGGGCAGCATGTCTTTCGTGTGCGTGCGACCGACACCGCGGGCAACGAAGCCTCCGTGGAACTCGATCTGACCATCGATACAACCGCGCCCGAGCTGCAATCCCTGGAATTGGCACCCGAGAGCCGCGGACGCATTCTCGGTGAACTGGTGACCGACAAGCCCGAGATCACGCTGCTCGGCCGCACGGAACCGGGGGCCGCAGTGACGGTGGAATGGGAACAGATCCTGGTAGCGTACGAAGAAGCCGACGAACTGGGATACTTCGAACTGCGGGATCTCGCGCTGGATGTCGGATCGAATGTGTTCACGTTCATCCTGACCGATCGGGCCGGAAACGAGTTGGTCGAGACTCGGGACATCGTGAGGGTCGAGGGTCGGTCCACAGCGCCCGACGCCTATGGGTACGCTGCTCGCGCAATCGAATCCGGGTTTCTCGATATCGCCGCGACCGGGCAACGGATCCTGGCTGGTGCCGATGAAGAACTCGCAACGCTCGGTCCTGGAGAATTGGGAGCCTTCCGATTCTATTTCTACGGTCAGGAGTATTCCTCGTTGCGAGTCAGTCCCAACGGCCTGATCTTGTTTGGCGACCTGCAGGAATACGCAGAGGCCGATTATTACCTGGAATTCTCGCCTCGCAACGCGGCGATCGTGCCGTTGGGCGACGATCTGACCCTCACGGGAAGTCCGCAGAGCGGCGTCTATTGGCAAGTTGTCGAGGGGCCTGCTGGTTCGTCGCTGATCCTGCAATGGCACGATGCGCTCTTCCAAGGCGGGGACGGTTCGCCCGTCACGTTTCAGGCGGTACTGCATGGCCAGGACGGCTCCATCGAGTTCCATTACGCGAATCTGGAGACCGGTGACGAATTCGCCGAGGGATGGGCGAGCGCCATCGGGATCAAAGCGGCAGGCGATCAGGACGATCGCAACTGGGTCGTCGATGTTTCCAGCTACGGATGGGAGAATGACTACGTGGGCAGCGGTCGCAGCCTGCGGATCGATCGCGAGGAAATCGTCCTGGGCGCGCCGCGACTGATCGAGACGCAACCTGCGGGAGTTCGTGCAGGGTGGCTGGACGAGTTCATCCTGACCTTCGACCGCGCCATGGATTTTGCAGGCTTCTCCTTCGAAGAGGACGTGCTGGAATTCACCGGGCCAGCGGGTGACCTGCGGAGCGAACTGACCGGTTGGCAATGGCTCGATCCGCGGACCCTGCGAATCCGGTTCGCCCCGCAGCATGCCGATGGTCTGTACGTCCTCCGCCTGACGCCATCGATCGTTGCCCGGCCGGACGGCACGCCGATCGATCAGGACGGAGACGGGATCTCCGGTGAAGAGGTTGACGACCAACTCACGGTTACCGCACATCTGGCAAATTGCGTTGGACCGGACGCAGCCGGATACCGAGCGTGCGCCGTCGCCATGGAGGACATCCAGCTCACACCCGACATGCTCGGCGTCTTCGTCATCCACGCATTCGGTGACGACGAAGTTCGCCGTGTCGATTTGAAGCAACACACGCTGCGGGTGTACGATCACGAATTGCGCGACGGTCAGCCGTTGTTCGTTTCGACGAACGGCTTGATTTCCTTCGGCGAGCCCGTTTACGACGCGAAACCGACGGACTTGGCCAGTTCTCCGGCATCCCTGGTGATCGCTCCGCTTTGGAGCGATTGGATCGCCGATTGGGAGTCGGATGACTTGGTGCTCGGCTGGTTCCAGGAAGACCGCGGTGCCGGTCTGCCCGATCGGCTGATCATCCAGTGGCAGGTGTACAACTTCACCTATTCCGAAGGCTTTGACCCCAGCACGGCGACCTTCCAAGCGATCCTGGAACTCGACACCGTCGGTCCGGGGCGAATGACATTCCAGTACGTGCAATTGGAACTGCTTGGTTCTTCGTCGGGTCAACCATTTCCCGCTACGGTCGGATTGCGTTCCGCCAGCGACTCGCTCGACGCGCGTCTATTGGTTGCTCAGCCCTCGGTGGCTTCCCACTTGGTGCGGGAGGGTGGTGCCCTGGAAATCCAAACGGTTCGCCTCGGAGCGACGATGCCATTGCAGGATGCCTGGCGTTCCCAACCACTGCTCGAAGTTCCGCTTCGGTTCAGCGACGAGGTTACCGGAGTGGACTTGACCGATTTCATCTGGACGCGCGACGGACAACCGATCGATCTGCACGACGCTGAGATTTCCGGAAACGGCACGCAATTCACCGTGACGTTGCCCGCCGCACCGCAGGTCCCTGGCAGCTACGCACTGACATTGCTCGCGGATGGCACCATCACGGGGACCGTCGGCCAGACTCTGCTCGGAACCGCAACGGTGGAATGGATCCTGTTCCCGGAGAATTCGCCACCGACCGATATCGCCTTGTCCAGTACCGTCGTTTTGTCCGATCGGCCCGGCGCGGTAGTCGGCGACGTGAGCGTCAGCGATCAGGACGCGGGGCAAACCCATTCGTGGTCCGTGTCCGATCCGCGGTTTGTGGTCGAGGCGAATCAGTTGAAGCTGCATCCCGATGCCAAGCTCGACTACTCCTTCGAACGCGAGATTCGGTTGACGATCACGGTCACCGATTCGGGATGGCCGCCGGCCAGTCATTCGCAAGACTTCGTTCTTACGGTGGTTCCCGGCCCGAGCGTCCCCGTCGGGATCGCGCTGTTCGGAGCGCGCGTGCCGGAACGACTCTATGGGGCCTCGGTGGGTCAGTTGGGCTTGGGAGACACCCCCGGCGCCGAGTTCCTGCAGGTCTCGGTGGACGACCCGCGATTCGAGGTCGTCGGCGGCCAGTTGAAGTTGACGTCCGACCACTTCTTGGATCGCGACATCGAATCGCTGGTCTCGGTGCAGGTGACCGTGACGCGCAGCGACGCGCCCGAATTGACGCTCACGCGACCGGTGCTGTTGGTGGTCGACCCGAATCGGCTGCCCTGGCAAAACGCCCTGAACGTCCACGACGCCAACGGCGACGGCTGGGTCACTCCGCTGGACGTGTTGGTGCTGATCAACGAGTTGAACCAACGGACCATCATCGACGCTCAGAACCGGCTCCCGACGACGCGACCTCTGGGGTCCACGCTGCCCTACTTCGACGTGGTCGGCGATGGAACCTGCTCGCCGATCGATGTCCTTTCCGTCATCAACTTCCTGAACCGCGACTTGTTCGGCGCTCCCGAGGGAGAAGCGGACTCAGACGCCGACCAGACGCGTCGCTCCGTCGATCAGATCTTTGACGAATGGGACGATTCGCTCGACCTTTTGCTTGGCGACAACTAGACCGCCCGTTCGAATCGCTGGCACAACCGCCCAATTGGCATGGCTCTCCTGCGCCGTGGGGCGGTTCGCGAGAGCCTCTCAAAGTGACAGATCGGCTTTCGCCAGCGGTATCCGTTCGCAGGCAGCGGCCCCGGAACCGCGCGCGAAACAATGGGCCGATCAGTCTTGTCGCGGCTTCATCTTCTCGAACAACCACATGCTCTTCTCAACTCGTGCTCGTAACTCTGCGGCCGATTCGTACATGCCTGGGCTTCCACTGAGCTGGATCGTTCCCCGGTGTCGCTTCAGCAATTCAAGCTGAACCGCCTCGCCAGGACACGACTTGTATCTTTCGACACAGACAATTTCGCCGCTGCGTGCAAGCTGAATCAACGAGTATCGCGGAGCGAACTTCCGCTTCAGCCCTTCGGGATAGTCCAGGTTTTCGATCAAATGGAACGCTTCTTCGATGCTCATGAAAATTCATACCTCCGATCGATCATGCTACCGATGGTCGATTCCCTCGGGAATCCAGCTTATTGCGTGCGACGGCCCAGAGCGAAGAACGCCGCGAGGATTCCTCCGAACACGATGCCCGTGACGCCGAGTCCACAGCCTGCGGACGATGTACGTCGGAGGAGTCGAGTACCGATGCGCTCCGAGAGGCACCGCCGTGGTTCCGCGGGAAGCGATCTTCGATGCGCAGGTGATCGTCGGCAGCCAGTGCCTGCCAAGGAGCGTCGGTGACCACTTGGTCGCCAACTCGCAGTGCGGCGATGGGACGACTGGCATCGGTCGAGACGTCCCCGCGCGGCAGCCCGCAGAACGCGGCGATCATCAAGCCTGCGGCCATTGTCGCCAGTGAAAGCGTTC
>JAHDXO010000035.1 GCA_023382975.1 Pirellulaceae bacterium | reverse complement strand
GTGATAAACTCTAGCACATGGCTAAAGCTCAACGTCCAGCTTAAGCAAAACAGGATGAAGTCCTCACATTAGCCTTGCCGAGACATTCCCGGCGTGATCTCCAAATGCAGCTTCAGAAACGCGCCCTCAGTGAACTCGCGGAGATGATTTGCGGTGCCGCTGGTGGCGAGGGTTTCCAGCGAAAGAACTTCCGATATCGCTCAAGCAGTTATCTTACCGACTTCTTCCTGAACTGCGACATGGATTACACGCATGATGGCAGCACTCGAAAATCGTGGGTATTAGACATTCTTGCGTCGCTCAACGCCGGCCCGGCCTCGAATCCGCAGCTCCCGCCGGATGGAATCGTTCGCGTCGTTCAAGAGCTGATGGACGCTGGCGACTTTCAAACCCACAATCTCGACCGGGACGCGGCACTGGTGGATTTGAATGCCAGTCTCGCGCGAGATGGCATCCAAGCGTATCTCGACGGTGCCAATCGATGTCATCTTCGCAATGACGGAACGCATGCAACTTCCGCATCGCTGCAGCTTCAGCGACGTGCTTGGACGGACGCAGAAATCAAAAAGCGAAAGGCACTCTCGGACTATCTCGATTCCGCGTCCGAAGATGAGTTCATCGAACAGATCTTGCAGCCATTGTTTCAGCAACTCGGTTTTGTTCGCATCTCGCTCACCGGCCACAAGGACAAATCGCTTGAGTATGGCAAAGACATTTGGATGAAATACCAACTGCCGACGATGCACTTTCTGTACTTCGGCGTTCAGGTCAAGCGTACCAAGATCGATTCATCAGGACGAAGCAAGAATGAAAACGTTGGGGAAATACTCAATCAAATCACGATGATGCTCGGCCATCCGATCTGGGATCCCGAAACGAACAAACAGAATCTCGTGGACCACGTGTTCATTATCTCTGCGGCAGAGATCACTAAGCAGGCAAAGAACTGGCTCGGACAGCACCTCGATCAAGCGTCTCGTCGCCACGTGATGTTCATGGACCGCGACGATTTGCTTAACTTAGCAATTTCGATTAACCTTTGATTGCCAATAGATGCATACGAATCGCAGCCCGTCGGTACTGATAAGGATGACGTCCCGTTTTAGCCAAGCGACGGCTAGACATCGATCGGGAGCCGGGTTGCGCCGGAGTTCCTCCCGCACCACGAGAATTTGCGGGTCCGCACTGGGCGGTTCGATTCTTGGCAGTAAGCGTCTTGCAGAAGCCTAACAGACTTGGCAGCCTTCGGTCTTCAACGAGTGCCGTGGACAGTTCTTGATGCACCGCCTGACTGGACGAGAGCACCCAAGACCGTTTGTTGCTCGTACTTTGGTTGAGAGATTCGTGCTCGCGGACGCTCGACCCGGAACTTGTTGAGATTACTTCGGACCACGCGGAACTGGCCACTGTAGATATGGTACACGAGAAAATCCTCCGCGCAGCGCACGAAGCTCCAGACCGCGCGATTCCAACTCTTCGTCAAAATCGTCCACCAGGATGTTCGGCAGTAGTTTCTTCGCAGTGTCGCCAACTTCTGGTGAGACCTGCTGGGGGCGGGATGGACCGCTGGGCTCGCGGCAATCAGGTTCGCCGGTCGGCAACGATTGACGGGGATCTGCCGTAACGGCGCGGCTTGGCCTGCGCGTCGCACGGTCGGACGATCGACGTGGGGCAGTGGGTGCGCCGCGGGCGTCGGCGCACGCGGACTACGTGGGAGGTGTGTGATTGCCGATGTGCTTTCGGATGTCCAGTCGATGCATGAACCCGACCGCGGATTTGGGACCGGCAGAAATCCGTTCTGCCAGGCAGCAGGTGTACGACTTCGCGACCGCTGTTCCTACGGCATCGTTGGCTGGAGCCAGCGGTCGAGCCAGTCGAGGACGGTGTCGTGCCATTGGATGCTGTTGTGGGGCTTCAGCACCCAGTGGTTCTCGTCCGGGAAATAAAGGAATTTGCTGGGGATGCCGCGGCGTTGGAGGGCGGTAAACGTCGCCATGCCGGCGGTCTCGACCACGCGGAAATCGAGCGCGCCGTGGATGACGAGCATCGGGGTTTGCCACTTGTCCACGTGGTCGACCGGGTTGTGCTTGGCGTAGCCCGCCGGGTTGTCCCAAGGCGTGCCGCGGTGTTCCCACTCGGGGAACCACAACTCTTCGGTCATGAAATACGCCGCCCGCTCGTCCAGGTTGCCGTCGTGGGACACGAGGCAGCGGAACCGGTCGGGCCATTGGCCGGCGATCCAGTTGATCATGTATCCGCCGTAGGACGCGCCCAGCGCGCCGACTCGATCGCCGTCCATCCACGGATAGCGTTCCAGGGCAGCGGCCAGTCCCTTCTGCAGATCGACCAGCGGCTTGCCGCCCCAGTCGCCGCCGATCGAATCGGTGAAGGCCTGTCCGTAACCGACCGAGCCGTGAAAGTCGACCATGACCGACGCGTAGCCGCGGCCCGCGTAGACCTGCGGATTCCAGCGATAATGGAACGTGTTGCCGAACGAGCCCTGCGGTCCGCCGTGGATCAGGAAAGCGACCGGGTACTTCTTGGCGGGATCGAAGTCCACGGGCTTGACGACGTAAGCGTACACCGTCTCGCCGTTCCACCCCGGAAACGTGAACTGCTCCGCAGCGCCCATCCTGGAGCGAGCCACATTCGGGGCATTGATCCGAGTGATCTGCCGCCGCTGTGTCCCGTCGACCGCGGCGGTGTACAACTCGACGGGCGACTGCAAATCATCCAGGCCGAACAGCAGCTTACCGCCCGCGACTCGCGGCCCGCGGACTCGACCCTGCTCGACGACAGTGCGGACGCTGCCCGATGCAACATCGACCGCAAACAGCGAGACCTGGCCCAGATTGGCCGCCGTCGCGTAGATTGTCCGTCCATCGGCGGACCAGACAATGTCCTCGGGCGAGCGGTCCCAGTCGTCGGCGAGCACCCGGCTGGGACCGTCGGGCCACTGGCGAAGCACGATTCGCAGCCGATCCGATTCGTATCCCGGCCGGCTCATCGCCAGATAGGCCAGCGTCTTGCCGTCGGGCGAAAACACCGGGTGCGTGTCCCAGGCCAGATTGTCCGCGGTCAGCCGTCGAGGCACAGCGGACCCATCGACTGGAACGTGCCAAAGATCGTAGTTCGTGGTCCAGGCCTCTTCGCGGCCATCGTCCTTGGCGGTGAACACCACGCCCGTCGAGTCTGGCGTGAACGTGTACTCCTCGGCGCCGCCGAACGGTTTACTCGGCGCGTCAGCATCCATGCCGCGCATCAGATCGATGGCGTCACCGCCAACCAGCGGCAGAACAAACAGATGCGACCGCCGCCCGTCTCGCCACGTGTCCCAGTGGCGGATCATCAATTGTTCGTAGACTCGACCGCTGGACTTGCGGGCCTTCTCGGCATCGAGACGCTCGACCGTGGATGCCAGCGTATCGCCGTCCGGAAACACCTCTAAGGACAGCGCCAGCAACAGGCCGTCGGGCGAGATGGCGAAGCTGCCGACGTCCAGCGGCAACCGCGTGACCTGTTCGGCTTCGCCCCCGTCGACGGCGATCCGCCAAACTTGGCTCGAACCCGACCGGGACGAGAGGAACAGCACGCTCCGCCCGTCGGGCATCCAGCGCGGATGGGCGTCGCCGCCTGCGGCGGAAGTCAGCGGCTTCAAGCCGGCGCCATCCGTCCCGATCATCCACAATCGGTTCCGCCGCCGGTTCGCTTCCAGATCGGCCGTGCTCACGCCGAAGACCGCCAACCGGCCATCGGGCGACACCTGCCAATCCGAGATCCGCTCCATCGCCAGCATGTCATGAACGGAAAATGGCCGGGTTTCGTCGGCCGCAGGCGCAAACGCTGCGGCGAGCATGATGGCGCCGCCGAGGGACAACAGGAAAATTCGCATGGTTAGGCTCCGAAGTATGGGAACGAGACCGTTCCGGCATCTCATTCATCGCGTGACACAGAGGATTGATCGAGGGCACATTCTACACCACCTTGTCGCACAGGCGAGAGATGCCGAGTGCAACGGGCCTTTCCCGTCCCGCTCCGGCACATTATCTTTACTCCTTCACGTTCCCATCAAAACGGTGAATAGGTAGGGCGGTGGCCGTTTTCGTTGGGCGATGAGACGGATGTCCGACGAACCAGGCGGCGTGGTCTTTTCCAGGGGAAAGACGCCTGGAGCGAATGAAGTTGATTTTGCGTTGGGAGAAACATGACGATCCAAATCGCCCTGCATCACAAGACCCAGTACGACTACGACCGGTTGGTCGGTCTTTCACCCCAGGTGGTCCGGTTGCGGCCGGCACCGCACTGCCGGACGCCGATCCGCAGCTATTCGCTCCGCGTCGAACCGGACGAGCACTTCCTCAACTGGCAACAAGATCCACAAGGAAACTACTTGGCGCGGCTGGTCTTTCCGGACAAGACCCGTCGCTTGTCGATCGAGGTGGATCTGGTCGCCGAAATGACGGTGATCAACCCGTTCGACTTCTTCCTGGAACCGGAGGCAGACCTCTATCCCTTCGAGTACGACCCGGTGTTGAGCAAGGAACTCAGGCCGTACCTCGAGACCGAGCCAATCGGGCCCCGCTTGACCGAGTTGCTGCGTTCGATCGATCGGTCGCCTCGCAAGACGGTCGATTTCCTGGTCGGCTTGAATCAGCGGCTGCACACGCTGATTCGCTACCTCATCCGCTTGGAGCCGGGGGTGCAGACGTGCGAAGAAACGCTCGAGCTAGGTTCGGGCTCGTGCCGGGATTCCGGCTGGCTGCTGGTCCAGGTGCTTCGTCATCTGGGCTTGGCGGCACGCTTCGTCTCTGGCTACCTGGTGCAGTTGGTGGGCGACGTCAAGCCGCTGGACGGCCCGGCCGGCCCCCCGGCGGATTTCACGGATCTGCACGCCTGGGCCGAGGTGTACTTGCCCGGTGCCGGCTGGATCGGTCTTGACCCCACGTCGGGTCTGCTGGCCGGCGAAGGCCACATTCCGCTGGCGTGTACGCCAGATCCGGGCAGCGCGGCTCCGATCACCGGCAGCGTCGAACTGTGCGAAACGACATTCGTCCATGCGATGTCGGTCCAGCGTGTCCACGAAGATCCTCGCGTCACGAAGCCCTACACGGAAGATCAATGGGCGACGATCTTGTCCGTGGGGCACTTGGTCGACGAGCACCTCGCGGCCGGCGACGTGCGTCTGACGATGGGCGGCGAACCGACCTTTGTGTCGATCGACGACATGCAGGGCGATGCGTGGCGGACGGCGGCGCTGGGCGAGGACAAGCGGCGTCTGGCGGACCAGTTGATCCGGCGGTTGCTCAAGCGGTTCGGACCGGGCGGCGTGCTGCATCACGGGCAGGGCAAGTGGTATCCGGGCGAAACCTTGCCGCGCTGGGCGTTCAGCGGCTACTGGCGAACCGACGGGCAGCCGATTTGGCGCGACGAGCAGTTGCTGGCGCGACTGGACGACAATCGCGGCTGCACGATCGACGCGGCGCAATCGTTCGCCGAGGCGCTCAGCGAGCGACTGGGCGTCGATCCGGAACGCGTCCTGCCGGCCTACGAGGACACGGCGTATTATTTGTGGCGAGAACACCGTTTGCCGATCGATGTGGATCCAAGCGATCCCAGGCTGGAGGATCCCGAGGAACGGGCGCGGCTGGCTCGCGTGTTCCAGCGAGGTCTGAACCAGCCGGTGGGCTGCGTGCTGCCGCTGGAATATCAATGGTGGCAGGCCGGTCCGCGGTGGCGCAGCGGTCCCTGGCCGGCGCGGTCGGAGCGGTTGATGCTGGTTCCGGGCGATTCGCCCGTCGGACTTCGTCTGCCGCTGGAGACGCTGCCCCTGGTTTCAGGCCCGGGCACCGGCATCCGCCTGTTTCCGCAAGATCCGCTGGAGCCCCGGCCTCCGCTGCCGCAACACGCGGAACTCCGCCAGCCGTTGCCCGGAGCGGCTGCCCAGGTGACTCGCGACGCGCCGGCGGTCGAGCAATTCCAGATGCAGTCGCGTCGCGAATCCCGCCGCTCGCGACGTGCGGCATCGACCGATTCGCAGCCGGGCGAGATCGTGCGAACGGCGCTGTGCGTCGAGCCGCGGGGCGGCCAATTGCACGTGTTCCTACCGCCGCTGGACCGAGCGGAAGCCTTCCTGGAGTTGGTCTCGGCCATCGAGGACACAGCGGCGGCCCTGCAGACGCCCGTGGTGATCGAAGGCTATACGCCGCCGTTCGATCCGCGGATCGATCACATCAAAGTTACTCCGGATCCCGGCGTGATCGAGGTGAACGTTCATCCGTCGGCCAGTTGGCAGGATCTGGTCGAGAACACCACGGCGCTGTACGAGGAAGCCCGGCTGACGCGTCTGGGCACCGAGAAATTCGATCTGGACGGCCGGCACACGGGCACGGGGGGCGGGAACCACGTGCTGCTGGGCGGTCGCACGCCGGCGGACAGCCCGTTTCTGCGGCGACCGCACCTGCTGCGCAGCTTAATCGCCTACTGGCAGAACCACCCCAGCCTGTCGTACTTGTTCTCGGGCACGTTTCTGGGCCCGACCAGCCAGGCGCCGCGCGTCGACGAGGGGCGGCGCGACGCGCTGTACGAACTGGAAATCGCCTTCCAGCAGGTACCCGACGGCGCCGACTGCCCGCCGTGGTTGGTGGACCGGATCTTTCGCCACCTGTTGGTCGATATGACGGGCAACACGCACCGCGCGGAATTCTGCATCGACAAACTGTACTCGCCCGATTCGTCCTCGGGCCGTTTGGGACTGGTCGAGTTTCGCGCGTTGGAGATGCCGCCCCATGCCCGAATGAGCCTGACTCAGCAATTGCTGCTGCGGTCGCTGGTCGCCCGGTTCTGGCACCAGCCGTACCGGGCGTCGCTGGTGCCTTGGCAGACGGCGCTGCACGACCGCTTCATGCTGCCGCATTTCGTGTGGGACGATTTCGGCGACGTGATCCGCGAGACGCGCGACGCCGGATTCCCGCTGGAGCCCGCCTGGTATCTGCCCCACTGGGAATTCCGCTTTCCGAAGATCGGCGAGGTCGCTCACCGGGGCATGTCTCTGGAACTGAGGTCCGCGCTGGAACCCTGGTACGTGCTGGGCGAGGAAGGTAGCGTCGGGGCCACCGTGCGGTACGTGGACAGTTCGGTCGAGCGGTTGCAGGTCAAGATCGCGGGGATGACGGACACCCGCTACATCATCGCCTGCAATGGCCGCCGCGTGCCGCTGCATCCGACCGGTACGGTCGGCGAGTATGTTGCCGGCGTCCGCTACCGGGCCTGGCAGCCGCCCAGTTGCCTGCATCCGACCATCGCCGTGCATGAGCCGCTGGTGTTTGACATCATCGACACCTGGAATCACCGTTCGCTGGGCGGATGCACGTACCATGTGGGCCATCCGGGCGGACTGAATCCCGAGGTGTTTCCGGTGAATGCGTTCGAAGCGGAAAGCCGCCGGGTGGCAAGGTTCTTTCAATCCGGGCACACTCCGGGCAGAATGAACCCGCCGCACGCGGAGACGAATCCGGACTTCCCCTTGACCCTCGACCTGCGGCGACGAGCGAGTTGACCAGATTGGGCCAATATGGTGTTGACTTCACAAGATGTCGAACAGACGACCTTTCTGGACCGCTACACCGGCAAGCCGGGCGTGTACGACGAATTGTTGGATGCCACGGGCAACGTGCGGCCTGCTTGGAACCGGTTCCACAGCTTGGTCGGCCAACTTCGCCGCGACGAATTCGCGCGGCGCTGGGACCAGTCGCAGAGTCTGTTGCACGAGAACGGGATCGCTTTCGGCGCGTTCGGCGACCCGGACAGCCCGCCGCGCCCCTGGGCCCTGGATCCGCTGCCGCTGTTGATCGCGGCGAACCAGTGGCAGCAGGTCGCCGCGGGCTTGGCGCAGCGGGCTCGCTTGCTGGACCGGGTGCTCGCTGATTTGTACGGCCCGCAGACGTTGCTCACTCGCCGCGTGCTGCCCGCCGAACTGGTCTTTCGCCACCCGGGTTTTCTGCGCGCGTACCACGGCCAGCGTCCGGCGGGCAACCGCTTCCTGCCTTGCTACGCTGCCGATTTGGCCCGGGCGCCAGACGGGAACTGGTGGGTCTTGGCCGACCGCACCGAGGCGCCGTCGGGCGTGGGGTTCGCTCTGGAGAACCGAATCGTCATCTCGCGGATGTTGCCCGATATCTTCCACGGCTGCCAGGTCGAGCGGCTGGCGACGTACTTCATCGCATTGCAGCGGACGCTGGCCGAGTCGGCGCCGCAGCATCGCGACAACCCGAGAATCGTGCTGCTGAGCCAGGGGCCTGGCACGCCGAATTTCTTCGAAGACGCCTACATCGCGCGCTATCTGGGGTACACGCTGGTCGAAGGCGGCGATCTGGCCGTCCGCAACGGCCAGATCATGTTGAAGACACTGGGCGGACTGCTGCCCGTGGACGTCGTCTTCCGGCGTCCAAACAGCGAACAATGCGATCCGCTGGAACTGGCTGCGGATGCCGCGAGCGGCGTCGTGGGCCTGCTGCAAGCCGCCCGCGACCGGACCGTGGCCGTCGCCAACGTGCTCGGGTCGGGACTGGTCGAATCGCCGGCCTTCATGGCCTATCTGCCGGCCTGCTGCAACGAATTGTTGCACGAAGCTCCGCTGCTGCCGAACATCGCCACCTGGTGGTGCGGAGACGCCGAGGCCCGACGGTACGTGCTGGACCATCTGGACGAACTGCTCGTGCGCCGAGCCTTTCGCGTCCGCGGCCAGGAACTGCCGTTCAACCGCAGGCTGCAGCAATGGTCGGCCGATGAATTGGCGGCGGCGATCGAAGCGGAGCCGCATGCCTTCGTGGCTCAGGAGCGAGTGGAACGTTCGACCGCGCCGATCTGGTCCGACGGGGAGTTGAAGCCTGCCCGGATCGCGCTGCGTTCCTACGTGGTGGCAGCGGGCGAAGGCTACGAAGTGATGCAGGGCGGACTGGTCCGCGTCTCCCAGAGTTCCCGGCCCTTGGACCTGTCGATCCTCTCCGGTGAAGGATCGAAGGACGCCTGGATCGTTTCGGAACAGCCGGTCAGCCAGATCAGTCTGTTGCAGCAGCAATCGCGGACCGTCGAACTGCGGCGCAGCGGCGCGGAACTGCCCAGCCGCGTGGCCGACAACCTGTACTGGGTGGGGCGGCATATCGAGCGTTCCGAAGCCGCCGCCCGGCTGCTGCGTACGACCATTCTTCGGCTGACGAGCGAGACCGAAGTCGAACTGCTGCCCGAATTGCCGATGCTGCTGCGGGCGCTGGCCGAACAAGGTCAGATCGAGCCGGGCTATGTCGTCGAAGGGATGAACCTTCACTTGCCCGATCTCCGCCGCGCCTTGCCCACCTTGGTGCTGGACGAGAACCAGGCGGGCAGTCTCCGCTTCACCGTCACCCAGTTGATCCGCGCCGCGACGCTGGTTCGCGACCGGATCTCGACCGACAGTTGGCGCATCATCCGCCGCATCGACCAGCAGTTCCGTCCGTGGCCTCGCTATGCGGGCGTGGACCTGACCGATCTGCTGACCATGCTGGACCAGATGATCATCGACTTGGCGGCTTTCAGCGGGATGGTCATGGAGAGCATGACTCGCACGCACACGTGGCGGTTCCTGGATCTGGGGCGGCGTCTGGAGCGTTCGCTGCAAATGATCTGTCTGGCGCGCAGCGCGCTGGAGCACGCCAATGAACTGTCCGGCCCCGTGCTCGAAGCGATGCTCGAAGTCGGCGACAGTCTGATGACCTACCGAGGCCGGTATTTGGCCAACCTGCAATTGGGCCCGGTCATCGACCTGTTGCTGACCGACGACACGAATCCGCGGTCGCTGGCCTATCAGTTGGTGTTGCTGGCCGAGCACGTCGACCGTCTGCCGCGCAACCGCGCCCAGCCCTTGCTGGGACTCGAACAGCGGTTGGCGATGAGCCTGCTGTACGACATCCGCATGGTGGACGTTCCCATGCTGGCCGATCTGCACGCGCGCGGACAATCCGCCCCGCTGGTCGAGTTGTTGGCCGGTCTGGAGGAACGTTTGCCCAGACTCTCCGATGCAGTCAATCACCTGTACCTGATCCACGCCGGCCCGGCTCACCAGTTGACCGAGATCCGTCTGGAGACGCAGCCGTGAAATACAAAGTCACTCACACCACCGAATACCAGTACGGCGAGTTAACCGCCGTCTGCCATAACCTGGTGCATCTGACGCCGCGGCGCAGCGCCCGGCAACGCTGCCAGGATTTCCGCTTGGAGATCTCGCCCGAACCGGTCCACGTCACGTCGCGTCAGGACTACTTCGGCAACCAGAGCAGCTACTTCTCGATCCAGCAGTCGCACCAGGGGTTGAGCGTCACGGCCAGCAGCCGAGTGACGATCGCTCCGGTCGAGTCGATCGAGGAGTCGAAATCGCCCGGTTGGGAAGCCACCCGCGACGAATTGCCCTCGGTGCGGACGCCCGAGTGGCTGGACGCTTGCCAGTACGTGTTCGACTCGCCGTGCGTCAAGGGATCTGCGGAACTGGCCGCCTACGCCGCCGAATCGTTTCCCGCCGGTCGCCCGGTGCTGGAAGCGGTCGCCGACCTGAACCGCCGCATCCACGCCGATTTCCGTTACGATCCGCAAGCTACTTCGGTGACCACTCCGATTCACGAGGTGTTCCAGCACCGGCACGGCGTCTGCCAGGACTTCGCCCACGTCGCCATCGGCTGCTTGCGTTCGCTCGGCTTGGCGGCCCGGTACGTCAGCGGCTATCTCCGGACCATTCCACCCCCCGGCAAGCCGCGTCTGGTCGGCGCCGACGCTTCCCACGCCTGGTTCGCCGTCTACGCCGGCACGTTCGGCTGGATCGATTTCGACCCCACGAACAATCTGCTGGTCGACACCGATCATATCACCCTGGCCTGGGGCCGCGACTACAGCGATGTCGCCCCGGTTCGCGGCGTCTTCGTCGGCGCCGGGCACCATACCATGGCGGTGTCCGTCGACGTCGAACCGCAGGACGAATGAATCCTGCCGACTCGAAGACCGATGGCGGGATGTCTGGACGCGGGCGGAACTGGCAGAATAGTGGTGGGGTCCAAGGCAGGGTTCAAGTAAGGAGCAATGGACATGAACGGTGCGACACACGAGTTATTCGACAGCTTGGCCCAAGTCCTGCTGTACTGTTGGGTCTTCGGATTGCTGCTGCTGGTGTTCTGGACGGGCGTGTTCCTGCTGGCCCGCAAGGTGATCGTTCGCTTGCACGGCAGCATGTTTGGTTTGAGCGAACACGACTTGAGCGTGATCCATTACTGCGGGATCGCCTTCGTCAAGCTGTGCGTGATCCTGTTCTTCTTCTTCCCGTGGGCAGCGATCCAGTTGCTGTTGTGAATGGCGAGGGGGGAATAGCGGAACCTTCCGCGCGGCATCAGCCGTCGGTGATCCGCCGCCAGGGTTTTGCCTGCTCCAGCTCGTAGGCGATCTCCAGCAATGTGCGTTCGTCACCCGGCACGGCGGAAAACTGGACTCCGATCGGCAGACCGTTGGCGGCCACCCCCATCGGCAGCGAGATGGCGGGACCGCCGCTGGCGTTGTTGATCGGCGTGAAGCTGACGTACCTCTCCAGCCGCCGAAACAACTCGGGAAAAGGCAACTCCGGACTGAGGAAGCCCAGTTCCGGAGTGACATGGCCGAGCACTGGCGAGAGGACCAAGTCGTACTTCATCACGATGGCGGCGGGATGCCGAGCGTTCCATCGCAGCCGGATCAGCGTCAGCGGCAGACGCCAACTGCGGCGGCGGAAGCGGGCCGCTAAACTGCGGGTCAGATTATCAAGACGTTCGATCTCGAATTGTTTGCCGAAACGACGTCGCCCGAACTGGATCACCAGGAAAGCGAGAAATGCCCAATAGTCCGAGAAATCGTCGATGAACGACCGGGGGACGGGGGGAGGCATCTCTTCGACCCGGTGCCCGAGTTCCTCCAGCAGCGTCACCGTCTGCTCGACCGCCGAACGTGTCTCGGGACAAGTCGGGACGCCGGTGATCGAATCGATGACCAAGCCGATCCTCAGCCGCCGCTTCCCCGGTCCCTCGACCAGTCCCACCGGCGGCAGATTGGCATTTTGCCAGTATTGCTCGGCCCCGGCCAGGAAGTAGGCGGTGTCACGCACCGAGCGAGTGAGCACGCCCTCGACGACGATCTTGACAGGCAGGCTCCGCGCCATTTCGCCTTCGATCAGACGGCCGCGAGTTGGCTTCAAGCCCACCAAGCCGCAACAGGAGGCCGGGATGCGGATCGAGCCGCCGCCGTCATTGCCGTGGGCGATGGGCACCGCGCCGGCGGCCACCAGCGCCGCGGCCCCGCCGGAACTGCCTCCGCTGGAATGATCGATGCTCCAGGGGTTGCGCGTCGGTGGCCTGCCCTGGTACTCGGTCGTGCTGTTGAAACCGAATTCGGGCAGGGTGGTCTTACCAAGCACCGTGAATCCCAGGGACAAGAACTGCTTGGCGAATGCGCCATCCGATTCGGCCGGACGATTCGCGACTGCCTGCGAGCCGTATCGGGTCGGTAGGCCGCGGAGATTGGTGTTGTCTTTGATGAGGCTCGGCACGCTCGCCAACAGCCCCGCGCGCGGCCTTGCAGCCGCGTCCAGCGCCCGCTCGTAGTCCGCCACCTGGACCGCATTCAGGGCGCCGTTGACCTTTTCCACCCGGGCGATCGCCGCCTCGGCCAATTCCACTGGACTGACTTCGCGCCGCCGCACCAGATTCGCCAGTGCTACCGCATCGTGATCGGCGAGCAGATCGTTATCGAACGCGTGGATTCTGTTGTTCGCCATCGGATGCTTCAATTCACCACGTTCCGCAGAGGGACGCCCAGCAGCGCGCGGCGACAGGTTTCCGCGGCTTTGCGCCGCATGTCACGTTTACCGTCCTCGCAGTACCAAGCCAGATGTGGATTGAGGATCAAGCGATGGTGGGCCGGGTGCTCGGGATCGCGCCAAGCCGCCAACAGCGGATCGTCGACCGGCGGCGGTTCGTGCGGCAGCACGTCGATTCCGGCACCGGCAAGATGCCCCGAGGCCAGCGCCGGCGGAACCGCGAGGCAGTCCACGACGCTGCCCCGAGCGGTATTCACCAAGTACGATCCGGCGGGCATGGCAGCGATGGCTGCGGCGTCGATCAGGTGGTGGGTCTCATCGGACAGCGGGCAGTGCAGACTGATGGCCAGCGACTGGGCCAGCAGTTCCCCCAGCGTTTCCACGCGGCGAATGCCCAACGCCTTGTCGTAGCCATCGGGCTTGTACGGGTCGTAGAACGCCACGTCCATCCCCAGCGTCTTGCCGCGAACCGCCATCGCCGTGCCGATGCGTCGCAGGCCGACAATGCCCAGCACCCGGCCGCGAAGTCGCACCAACGGCGCACTGACGTCGTACGCCCAGTCGGCTCGGCCCGCGCGCAACACGGAATTTGCGAGGTGGATCCCGCGCGTCAGGGACAGTAGCATTCCCAGCGCCGAATCGGCGACTTCCTCGGACCCGTAGTCCGGCGTGTTGGCCAACGGGATGCCGCGCTGACGGGCGAACGCTCCGTCGACATTGTCGAACCCGACTCCGCCGCGCACGATGACGCGGCATTGCTGCAGACGCTCGATCGTCGCGCGAGTCAGTGCGACCTCGTGATAGACGATGACGGCGTCGGCACGCTCGATGCGTCCCACCAACTCGGCTTCACTTCGGGCTTGAAGTGCCGTCACCTCGGCCAAGTCGTCCAGAACTTCGCGTTCCGGACGCAGGTTGTCGTTCAACAAGTCCGTGATCACCACGTGGAACGCGCGGCTCATAGAAGGCCCTGTCGCGGCCTCGCTGCGCTCGGCCACGCCCATGAAAGAAGACGGCCCTTTCCGGGCCGTCGGGTGGCTCAAATCCCGGGACGATGCCCGCAGAGGACACGTCCCGGTCAAGCTGACTGTGGCAAGCGGCACCTGGCCGCTGCTGCTACTCTTCCGACCGCGGGCCGATCAGCGGACCGGACGAGCCCAAACCGCCTTTCAAGTCCGTCCGCGGTTCGCGAGCACGCTGCTCGCCCGGCGCCGCGCCTTCCTCTTCCGCCCATTCCACGCGTTTGCGCGACAGGCCGATCTTCCGCTCGTCCGTATCGACCCGCAGGATCTTGACCTCGATCTCCTCGCCGACCTTGACCACTTCCTCGGGGTTTTCGACTTTGTGGTCCGCCAGTTCCGAGATGTGCAGCAAGCCCTCCAAGCCATCTTCCAAGCCGACGAACACGCCGAAGTTGGTGATCTTGGTCACTTGGCCCTTGATTACTTGGCCCGGCTGGTACTTGCTCGGAATATCGTGCGACCACGGATCTTCGTCCATCTGCTTCAGGCCCAGCGCGATCCGGTGCCGGTCCTGATCGACCGATAGCACGCGGCAGGTGACCTTCTGGCCCCGTTCCAACATTTCGTTGGGATGGCTGATCTTGCGGGTCCACGACATGTCAGACACGTGGAGCAGGCCGTCGATCCCTTCCTCCAGTTCGACGAACGCGCCGTAGTTGGTCAGGTTGCGGACCTTGCCCGCGACGACCGAACCTTCCGGATACCGCTCGACCACATGGTCCCACGGGTTCTCTTGAGTCTGCTTCATTCCCAGCGACAACTGCTGGCCCTCGGGATCCACGCCCAGGATCACCACGTCGATCTCGTCGCCGATGTTGACCAGTTCGTTGGGATGGTTGATCCGCTTGGTCCACGACATTTCGCTGATGTGGACCAGTCCTTCGATTCCCGGTTCCAGTTTGACGAACGCGCCGTAGCTCATCACGTTCACCACTTGACCGTGATGCGTGCTGCCCTGCGGGTACTTCTCGACAACCGTGTGCCAGGGGTTCTTCTGCTTTTGCTTCAGCCCCAGGGCGATCTTCTGCTTCTCGCGGTCGATGTTCAGAATCACCACGTCCAGTTCCTGGTCCAACTGAACCATCTCCGAAGGATGGTTGATCCGTTCCCAGCTCATGTCCGTGATATGCAACAGACCGTCGATCCCGCCCAGGTCGACGAACGCGCCGAATTCGGCGATGTTCTTGACGACGCCCGTGCGGACCTGACCGTCTTCCAACTCCTCCAGCAACCGCTCCCGATCCTCTTTGCGCTGTTTCTCGATCAGCGACCGGCGGCTGACCACAATGTTCCGGCGAGCTTCGTCGATCTTCAGGACTTCGCACTGGACGACGCGGCCGATGAAGTCGCCGATGTCCGGCGGACGGCGAATGTCCACTTGGCTGGCCGGCAGAAAGACGTTCACGCCGATGTCGACCAACAAACCGCCCTTGATCTTGCGTGTGACCGTGCCCGTGACCACTTGGCCCTCGCTGACCGAGTTCATCACGTTGTCCCACTCGATCAGTTTCTGCGCCTTGCGCCGGCTGAGACTCACCATGCCGTAGGGGTCATCGGCCAAGCCCAGCTCGTCCTCCATCTCTTCGATCAGAACCTTGACAATGTCGCCGATCGCGGGTGGTTCTTCGTTCTCGTCCCACTCGTGCCGCGGGATCGTGCCTTCGCTCTTAAAGCCCACATCGACCAGGACGCAGTCTTCTTCGACGCGGATCACTCGCCCGTCAACAATCTTGTTGACTTCGTAGTCCTGCTCGGTGCTGATCATGTCGATCAGGTCGGCGGGATCCAGGATGTCGGACACCGCCGACTCGAAAGCGCTGTCGATTTCGTGGTCAATTTCCAGATTGCGGATCAGATTACGGTTTACCATGGTTTGCTCAGTTGCCAAATCCACCCCTAAGCGGAGGGATATTTCGCGCCTTTACCGGTTTGTCTGCGAGCGACGCACCTTCGCTTCTTGATGGGCTGAACAGGTGCGGTGAACCACCGGAATGCGAGGGGAAAATTCCGTTCGGGCGAGACTCGGGTTAGAGTATTCTGGATCCTCCCGGGCGATCACCACGACCGCCAAAAGCAGTTGGACCAGACGAAGTCCGCTTTTGTACCAAATGCCCCGTTGGTCGGCAAGCTCCGTTATGGCTGGTTTCGCAGGGAACATTTCGCCCCGGGGGGAGTTTGGCGGGACATATTTCCGCGGTGCCGGATGGGGTACACTGAGCACTGCCAACGGTCGCGGCGGCTCCGTCGCGGCGGGATTTCTTCTTTTGGAGCGCACGAACTCATGAGCAACCAAATCGCAGTCGATCGCGATCGTCCAGCAGCAGCAGCCTCGCCCCGTCTCACGCGCCGCCGCCTGTTTCAGGCGACCGCCGCCACCGTCCTGGCCGGATGGGCTGCACCAACCCTCGCGGAAGAAGACGCACCGGAAGAGCCGGCGGTGAAGAAGGGTCGCGTGCGTCAGTCGGTGATGGGCTGGTGCTTCAACCCGATGCCGACCGAACAACTGGCGAAACATGCGAAGGCGATCGGGCTGGTGGGGATCGAGGGCATTGACGCACGTCACTATCCGGCGGTTCGCCAACTGGGGCTCCAAATTTCGCTGGTCGGCAGCCACGGCTTCCGCACCGGTCCGTTCAGCCGCGAAAACCATGCGTTCTGTATCGAGAAACTCCGAGAAGGCATCGACCGGGCAGTGGCGGTCCAATGCCAGAACGTGATCACGTTCACGGGCATGCGCGAGGACGGAATCAGCGATGAACAGGGGGCCAAGAACTGCGTGGAATGTTGGAAACAGGTGCTTCCCTACGCCGAGGAGAAGGGCGTGAATCTGTGCCTGGAACACCTGAACACGCGGGACGACTCGCATCCGATGAAGGGCCATCCGGGCTATTTCGGCGACGACGTCGATTTCTGCGTCGAGTTGATCCGCCGCGTCGATTCGCCCCGCATGAAGCTGCTGTTCGACGTGTACCACGTGCAAATCATGAACGGCGATGTGATCCGCCGTATCCGCCAACACAAGGACGTCATCGGGCACTTCCATACAGCGGGCGTACCCGGACGCGGCGAGTTGGACGATACGCAGGAGATCAACTACCCGGCCGTGATCAAGGCCATTCTGGAAACCGGCTACGACGGTTACGTGACGCACGAGTTTATCCCGACGTGGGATGATCCGATTTCCGGGCTGCGCCACGCGGCCAAACTCTGCGACGTGTAGATGCACGACCAACGGCGCCAGGATCGGCAAAGCAACGGCTGTCGCACAAATTGTCGTCGTAACGCTCCGCCGTGACGACAGACAATCACGGCGGAGCGTGATGACCACCTTGAAAACCCGACGGCAATTCATTTGCCGATGCCCCTTTTTTTGCGGCCCACCAACTCGTACCTCGCGGAACAAGCACATGCCACAACGCCCCACGGTTCCACCGCACCTTGTCGTCTGTTTGCTGATCGCTTTCTCCTGGGCGCGGACGCTGACTGGCAGCGATCCGCATCCTTCGCTGCCGCGGTCCGGCACGGTCGATGGACTGGGCGTGAATATCCACTTCACCGACCCGCGGCCCGGCGAGATGGAAATGCTGACCGCAGGCGGTTTTCGCTGGGTGCGGATGGATTTGATTTGGAGTGCTACCGAACGGGAACGGGGCCGTTACGACTTTTCGGCCTACGATCGTCTGGTAGCGGCCTTGGAGGAACACCGCATCCGGGCGTTGTTCATCCTGGACTACAGCAACCGACTGTACGAAGACAACCGATCCGTCGTGACCGAAGAAGGACGGCGTGCCTACGCGCGCTGGGCCGCGTCCGCGGCGGAGCGTTTTCAGGGCAAGGGGATTCTGTGGGAGATCTGGAACGAGCCGAACATCCGCAACTTCTGGCAGCCGGAACCGAACATGCCGGATTACACCGCGATGGCCCTGGCCGCCTGTCGCGCGATCCGCGAGGCGGCGCCGGGCGAAGCGATCATCGGACCGGCCACATCGACGATCGATCTGCCGTTTCTCGAAGGATGCTTTCAGGCCGGCTTGCTCGAATGGTGGGACGCAGTCTCGGTGCATCCATACCGTCAGAGCGCGCCGGAGACCGCGGTGGCCGAGTATCGCGAGTTGCGTCGCTTGATCGCCAAGTACGCTCCCGCCAAGAGGACGATACCGATCCTGTCGGCCGAATGGGGTTACTCGGCCGTGTGGAACGGGTTCGATGCGGACAAGCAGGGCAGGATGCTCTCGCGCCAGTGGCTCACCAATCTGGCTCACGACATTCCGCTGTCCATCTGGTACGACTGGCGCGACGACGGACTCGATCCCAAGGAACCGGAGCATCATTTCGGCACGGTGGCCCACCAGTACCGTCACGGCAGCGATCCTGTTTTCGATCCCAAGCCTGCCTACCTGGCGGCCAAGACGCTGAGTGCGACGTTCGCAGGATGCCAATTCGACAAACGCCTCGCCACCGGTCGTCAGGACGAGTACGCACTGTTGTTCCGGCAGGGCGATCGATTTCGGTTGGCCGCTTGGACCACGTCGGCGGCGCCGCGACGGATCGAAATCGCGGCCAGCGATGGCCGGTTCGAGGTGGTTTCGCATACGGGCCAGCACCGGGAATCGCTTCGAGTCGAAGGTGGCAAATTGTCGCTGACCGTCTCGGAGGAACCGCAGTTTCTGATCGCGGTCGAGCCGAACCCTGGTCTGGCCAGCGCGCCAGCGGCTCACCCGCTGCAAGCGCAGTTGATCCCGGGACCGGGGAAATGGCTGACTGTCCAGTTGGACAATCCGGCGGAGGTCGAGTTCCGAGGCATGGTTCGCTTGGTGGATACTGCGGGAATTGACCTCCTCCGCAGCGATCAGCCGGTCGAGTTGAAAGCGGGCGAGATGCAGCGGAGTCTCCGTTTTCCCCTGACCGCAGCCCCCGCCGGTTCGTGCCGCGCCGGACTGCGGATCGAGGATTCGTCGGGCCGATCGATACTGGTCCTGCCCGCGCGTCGATTCGAGAGGCTGCCCGACGAGGTACTGGCGACCAGCCGCATCGTGGCCGACGGCGACTCGCGGGTGGACGCGGAACTGTCGATCGCGGTCGCCCCGGCTCCCGAACCGCTACCCGGTTCCGATTCGGATGTCCTGAGAGTTTCGTACCGCTTCGAAGCCGGTTGGAAGTTTCTGAAAGTGGATCCCACGATCCGGGATTTGACTCGCATCGACGGCCAGCCCGCGGGATTCGGGATCTGGATCTACGGAGATGGTCAAAATGCGAGCCCGCGACTTCGCGTGAGGGACGGCTCGGGCCAGACCTGGCAGCCCTCCGGGCGCTCGATTGATTGGCGCGGTTGGCAATACGTGGAGCTACCACTCGATACGCACACCGGCCACTGGGGCGGAGCCGCCGACGGCGTCATTCATTTTCCGCTGACTTGGGAATCGATCTTCCTGCTCGACAACCCTTCCCGCAAGTCCAACTCGGGAACCGTGTACGTCGCCGCGCCGGTCGTCCTTTACTGAACCAGAAGACGCGGCCGGCAGTAACGGGCATCTGTTCGCTGTTGCTGGTTGGATTCGGCTACGGTCGGTCCGGTGGTGACTTGGATTGGCGTTTGGCATGTCCGATTCGGTCGATCAGCAGGACCAAGACGACCATCGCGATGGCGATGGCCAACGCGGCGGCCACTCGACCATCGAACGCCTCGGGCCAAACGGGCTGAAACCGCTTCGATTTGATCTCCGAAATCTCCGGCGTCAGATCGCGTTGAAAAGGCCACAGCTTGGGCAAGGCGCCGAACATGAAGCCGCACAACAGCGCCATGGTCACCGCGTGATAATGTCTCAGCAGCCAACGCAGCACGCGGCTGAAAAGCACCAGACTGATGCCCGCTCCCGTGACGAACACGACGATCGTGATCAAGCCCTCGGCGACGTGCCGACCGTGCAGTAGGTTGCCAGGGATCTCCGTTAGATGTTCGTACACGCCGAGAATCACCAGGATCATCGCCCCGCTGATTCCTGGCAGGATCATGGCGCAGATGGCCACGGAAGCGCAAAAGAACAAGTACAGGTAACCCGGTTGTTGCGGAACGCTGCCCAACGTGACCAGCCAAAAAGCGAAGGCCGCGCCGGCAACTCCGGCCGCCAAGCACCTGAGCAATTGACCCTTGGATACAACCCGGATCGATCCGGACACCATCAACGCCGAACCGAGGATCAAGCCAAAGAAGGCCGCCAAGGTCAAGCACCGCGAAACCGGGTCGGTCAGTAGGCGATGCATCAGCATGGTCATCGCCAAGAAACCTGTGGCGATTCCGGCGAGCAGTGCGATCAGGAATCGAAGGTCGACATGCTCCGCACTTTGCCTCCACTGCCCCTCTCGCAGCAGGCGGAACAAGCGAACGTCGATCTGGCTGATCGCCGTCACCAAGCGTTCGTAGATGCCAAGAATCAACGCGACCGTGCCGCCTGAGACACCCGGAACCACGTCCGCCGCCCCCATGAAGAAGCCGCAGAACGCCGTCCACAGATCCTGACCGCTCTGTTTTTCAGGAGATTTCATCGCCAGAATCTACCCGAAAATCGTCGCCTTCGCGACAGGCTTCGCTGTCCATCCGCTGTCCATCGACGTCAGCCAGTGGACTGCCAGCACCGCTAGCTCGGGCGGTCACCCAGAAAGAAAGCCGTTAAAACGTCAGATTTCACAGAAAATTATTTATTTGACGGAACGAAAACCATGCATACACACGTAAGAAGTTACGGTGCATTGATTGGTGAGTGGCTTTGGCCGGTCAGAGAGTTGACCTAGCGAAACGAACGGGATTCCTTATTCTTGAACGACTTTTTTCCCGCAAGTGAACCGACTGGCACTTGCTTTGCTCCTACAAATTAACTGGGCCGTTCCTTGGTGGCGTCTTGCCGGCCGAGGCCGGGGTCGAACTGGGGCTGGATCAAAGACAGGGACGGTCGGTTGCGATCACATTTCCCCTGAGGAAGAGTCAGCGCTGCGGGACGCCACATTGCACATGGAGGGTTGAGAATGTTAGTGCTAAGTCGAAGAGCAGGCGAAGAGATTATGATCGGCGACAACATTCGGTTGATCATTACCCGAATCTCGGGAAATCGAGTGACTGTTGGCATCGCCGCTCCGGAAAAATTTCAAATCTCGCGGCGCGAATTGCGGGCTGCGGACGAGGAAGCCAAGCACGGCGCCACACCCGACGACACTCTGCTGGCAGTCACATGACCGCGAAAGCAGTGGTCGACGTCGGTGTCCGGTAAATGGCGACGGTCTTGGTAGACGCCTCGGTATCGGAAGCAATCCCCAGTTCGCTCGTAGTCGATTGCCAGTGGGTTCTGATCCGGATCGCAGAAGATCAACTCCGGTGTACGCTCATCTCCCTTCAAGTCCGGAAGATTGACGTTCCAAAACGTCCCCGCAGCCAGAGGCAGATCGCGCAGTCGATGGAATACCATCGCGGCCCGTTCCGCCGCGCAGCCCCAATCGAAGCGGCTTTCGCGGGCACGATACTGGGAGATTGCGATCGCTGGAAAGCCCAGCAGCGCCGCTTCCCGCGCCGCCGCGACCGTGCCCGACATGTGAATGTCCACGCCCAGATTCCCGCCCGCGTTGATTCCCGAAACCAGCCAAGTCGAATCGGTGGCCAAGTAGAGCAGCCCGAGCCGCGCGCAATCCGCCGGGGAACCGTCGACGGCGGTTCGGTGACCTGCGATCTTCTCAATGGTCAAGGGCCGATGTGTGGTGATCTGGTGGCCGCATCCGGAGTAAGGTTCCTTTGGAGCCACGATTTGGACGACGCCGAACGGTGACATCGCGCTTTCCAGAGCGGCCAGTCCCTCGGCATCGATTCCGTCGTCGTTGGTCAGCAGAAGTTTCATGAATCCTCAGTTTCTCTGAAAGGCAGAAACGACTTTTCGGATCGCTTGGGCCACACTGTCGATCGATTCGGGTGGATGCAGCAGCACGGGATGATGGAGCAGCACGGTATTCTCGGCCGCAGCTCGGCTGGCGTCCAGCGTACCTGCGATTCGGCATCGGCGAGTACTGCGGAGAACAAAGCCGCGAAAGCCTTCGTCCAGAGCCACTCCCTCGGCACGTACCGCGGCCAGAAAATCCGCCCGGCTTCGGCCCCGGCAAGCATTGGGATCGTACAGCCAAGCCAACTTGTAGAAGCTGGCTTCGCCACGGCCTGGATCCCGCTGCACGGAGTTCAGCCCCCGAATATCGCAAAGCTGCTCCAGCAACCGATCGACCGCCGCGCGCCGTGCCTGATTGTGTGCCGGGAGTTTCTTCAACTGAGGCAACAAGACGGCGGCCTGCAGCTCGCTGAGCGGAAACGCTTCGTTGCCGCGCTGACTGTGGACCTGAATCCGCTGGCGAACCTGAGCGTCACGAGTCAATACCGCGCCGCCTCGCCCAGCGGTCAAGAGTTTGCTGCCGCCAAAGCTCAAGACCCCCGCATCGCCCCAGCAACCGGCCGGGCGCCCTTGCACGTTGGCGCCAGGTGCTTGGCACGCATCTTCGACCACCGCCACGTTCCGCTGGGCAGCCCACACGCAGATGTCTCGCATCGGCGCCAAGCCGCCGTGCAGATGCGAGACCAAGATCGCTCGAACCTGGGGGCCGTGGGCGGCATCGAGCGATTCCACTTCGAACGCCCAGGTCTTCGGCGAGATGTCCACCAGCACCGGCGTTGCGCCGACCGCTTCGATGGCCCGGAAATTGCCGGGAAAATCGTAGCCGGCCAGGATCACTTCGTCCCCCGGGCCGATTCGCAAACCGCGCAGGGCGAGTTCGACGGCCGCGGTTCCCGAGCAGACGGCGACGACATAAGGCGTCTGGAATTGCCGAGCAAGTTCCTCCTCGAGCGCCGTTCGATGTGGTCCGAGATACCGTCCCCAACTTCCATCGGCCCATACTGCCTGGAGAACACGCCGGATGTCGTCATCGGCGGGTGGCCAAGTCGGCGGACCGTCGGGGAAGACGGGCTCACCGCCTGCGATCGCGAGTCGGAGGGCGTCGTTTTCTGCGTTCACGCTGTTCATGGGGTCGGTCACTGGCCTCGCGACGACTCGCGTCAAAATTACCATCGTTCGGTCTTGGCTTACGAACACGATAACAGGTCAAACGGAGTTGGAAAACCGACCGCTGCCAGTTGATTCCGTCACCTTTCATCCCCGGACACGCGACTGCGGATTTCGGTTAGAATGGCCGACGGAGGAACAGAAACACGATGAAGCCTCAGCCCGTGATGTGTCGGCCGGAAGCGTTTCACTTGTTCGCCGACCAGTTGAACCACCTGGAAGAAACGGATGCGCTGGTGCGAGCCGCAGTGGCGGTCTCGATGCATCGGCTTGGCAACGTGGATCTGGATCGGCTGTTCGACACGCTTCGCGGTTACGCCGAGGTCGTACGTTCGCGGGTTCGGACCAGACATGTCGAGGCGGTTCTGGCGCACTTGCATCAAGTGCTGTTCGAAGACGCGGGATTCGGAGGCGACCAGCGGAACTACTACGATCCGCGCAACAGCTATCTGTCAGAGGTTCTCCGACGCCGCTTGGGAATTCCGATTTCGTTGACACTGGTCTACAAGGCGGTGGCCGAGCGAGTCGGATTGCGAGTCGAAGGCGTCAATGCCCCGGGGCATTTCCTTGCCCGCGTCTACGACCACTCGGGCCCGATCCTCGTCGATCCGTTTTTCCGCGGGCAGATGCTGACGCCCGAAGAGGCCTTGGACCGACTGGGTCAGATCACCGGTCGGACGGTTCCTCCGGACACGCGTCTGCTGCGAAGCGCAACGAACGTCCAATGGCTGGCGAGGATGATCGCCAACCTGCAGAGCATCTTCTCGACGACCGACCAGCACCAGGATCTCGCGGCGATGAACGAACTGCAGAAATTGCTCAGCCAAACCAACGGATGAAGAAGACAGGACCAGGTTCCGACGAGGCCGCTCGATGCCTGCCCCGTTTTCTCACCGTCTCGTAATTCGAACAAATTGGATCTTCCAGGCGACTAATACGAAGGTGATAGCAGTAACTTGCTTTCGGGGGGGAATGATCATGTCGGTACAAGTTCTTCGGTGGCTGACGGTTGGGTGCTTTCTGGTTGGGGGACTTGGGGCGATGCCTGCCGCAGCTCAGTCGGTGGTTATGGTTCAGCCCGGCCAAGTGGGTCAGGGTGGCATCGTACAGCGTCCGTATGCCAGTCCTTGGAGTGGATCAATTCAATGGTTGGCGATGCCTGCGGTGCAAAAGGATCTGGAATTGATCGACGAGCAGATCGAGAAGATCAACAACATCCGCCAGGAAATGCAGCAAGAAATGCAGGACGCTTACAAGAATCTCAGTTCGGTGCCTGCCGAAGAGCGTCAGCAGAAATACTACGACATGAACGTCGGGTTGGCGGAGCGGACGGAGAAGAAGCTGATGGATGTCCTGTTGCCCGAGCAGCGGGAGCGTCTGCAACAAATCTCGCTACAAATGCGATTGCGAAACTACTATGCGCTCGGCCAGCAACTGACCAGCGAAGACTTGGCCAAGAGGCTCGGCATCTCGTCCGAGCAGAAAGAGCGACTGCTGACGATACAGCGAGAGTTGCAGGAGGAAATGCAGCAGAAAATGCGGGAATTCTACGCCAAGATGAACGAGGAAGCCGAGAAACGGATGTTCGAAGGCCTGACGTCAGCTCAACGCCGTGAATTGCAGGCCATGATGGGCGAGCGTTTCGAATGGTCTGCCTGGGGCCAGTCCGCTCAGGGCGCACGAAAGCCGTAGTGCCCGGTGCCTTGTTTCGCCGAGCGGTGAGGCGGTGCCCCGCGGGTTCCCATGCTGCCGGCGGGTGAGTGTTGCGGAAGACCGGTGGGCTGACGCTTCACCGCTCGCCCGTTACCGAGGCGATTTTTCCGAATTGGGACAGTCGAACTAGAAGAACGAAAGCAGCCGTTGAGCGATCGAGGGAGTCTCCCCGCGATCCACGGGCTCGCCGCGAACGTACTGACGCCACGCGGGAACGTTGTTCCCAAAATCCTCGCCAGAGATTCGGCGGAGCGATTCGACGGCTCGGAATTGCAGCGCCGGGTCGGGATCATCCAAAGCGACCCCCAGCGATTGGACCGCCGCGGGATCTTCGAATCCACCGAGTTCCCGCGCCGCCGCGACCCGCACGTCCAGGTTGCTGTCGGAACGGATCAGTTGCCCTAGTGCATTCAGAGCCTGACCATCGCCACGCTGGCCCCATGCCTCGCACGCGGCGACTCGTACCGTCGGCTCCGCGTCCTGAGTGGCCCGATACAACCCGTCGATCGCCTCGGGTGTGGTCAGTGCCCCCAAAGTCCGGGTTGCTTGGGCTCGATACACCGTGCTGGGATCCTGGGCGACGGAACGATTCAACCGCTTGGCTAGTTCGACCTGCTGCTGCTCGTTCATGCGAGCAGCTTCCTTGCGCAGATTCTTCAGTTCCTCTAGTCGCGTGAACAGCGTTGGCCCATACTTTTCGTCGTCCTGCCACTGCTTGCGATAGTAAAGCGAATGGAGTGGGCTGTCGGCGCAGCCCGAGATGAGGACGGCTCCCAAAGCTACCGCCACCCAGATTGACGAGCGATTGCGACGTTCCATCATCGGGGTCTCACGAGGTTGATTGACAAGCGGGGCGGACTGTAGCAAAACGCTTGTTGGGCTACCAGACGACTTTTGAGCAGAGAAGAGCGTGAAAACGCCAAAACGAATCGGAATTCTGCGTTCGCACAGTTCGAGCTGCCATTGACGACGAACGAAATCGACGGCGGAAAACGAAATCATCATTGGAAGGGAGTATCGTGACTGACACACCACCGCTTTTGGACCGTTACGTTCGCCAGATGCGTTATCCGCCCATCGGTCGACAAGGACAGCAGCATCTCTTGGACTCGCGGGTGTTGCTTTGCGGTTGCGGGGCGTTGGGTTCGGTCATTGCCAACACGCTGGTTCGGGCCGGAGTCGGCTTCTTGCGGATTGTCGACCGGGACTTTCTGGAACTGAACAACCTGCAACGTCAGGTTCTGTACGACGAACAGGACGTGGCGGACGGACTGCCGAAGGCGGTGGCCGCCGAGGCCAAGCTGCGGCGCATCAATTCGCAGGTGCGGATCGAAGCGATTGTCGCCGACGTCGCGCCGACGAACATCGAGCATCTGGCGGATGACGTCCACTTGATCTTGGACGGCACGGACAATTTTGAAACACGGTTCTTGCTGAACGATGCGGCAGTCAAACTCGGCATGCCGTGGGTCTACGGCGGTTGCATCGGCTGCGAGGGCCAGACGATGACCATCGTGCCCGGCCAGACACCTTGCCTGCGGTGCTTGATGCCGGAAGCTCCGCCGCCGGGTTCGACGCCTACTTGCGATTCGGCCGGAATCCTCGGTCCGATTGTCAACGTGATTGCCTCGGTGCAGGCCAACGAAGCATTGAAGATCCTCAGCGGCAACCTGGACGCGATCAACCGGTCGCTGCTGGTATTCGAACTGTGGGACAACCGGATCAGGCAAGTCGGTTTGGATTCGCTGCGCGAGCAGATTGACTGCCCGACTTGTCGAGGCCGCGAATTTCCGTGGCTTGAAGGCCGCCGCGGCAGTCATACGGCCGTGCTCTGCGGCAGGAATTCGGTTCAGTTGAGTTACCCGGACCGCCACCCGATCGACCTGGAGCACTTGGCTCGCAAACTGGACGGCGTCGGCCGCGTCAGCCGCAATCGTTTCCTGCTGCGGTTCGAGGTCGAAACGTACACGATCACCGTCTTTCCTGACGGCCGCGTCATCGTCGGCGGAACGGACAACGTGAGCGAAGCACGCACTGTCCATGCCAAATACATCGGTGCGTGAACCTGTCGATCGCGTTATAGTGGATGGAGCAGTCTCGCGCACGATGGAGGAGATATCGAAGCCATGAACCCGCAGACAAGCCCGTTTCCCGGCATGGATCCGTATCTCGAAGCCAGATGGTCCGAGGTACATGCTCGGTTGATAGTCTATGCGAGCAATCAACTCAACCTTCAATTGCCCGAGGATCTGCGAACCGGGATCGAACAGACATTGGGCGTATGGGCTGGGGAAACGTACTGCGACACGATCCGACCGGACGTGCTGGTGGTGAAAGAAAGCGCGGTCGCCGAACCATACGCGACGCAAGCGGTTGCGGTCGCCGCGCCTGTCATCGTGCCAAGGCTCGACCCGCGCGAGCGACATCTGGAGATCGTCGACCCCGCGGGGCGAGTGATCACGGTGATCGAGTTCCTTAGCCCCTGGAACAAGATCGGCCGGCACGGACGCGAACAATACTCCGAAAGGCAGAAACGCTACTTGAACAGTAGCGTCAATTTGGTCGAGATCGATCTGGTCCGGCAGGGCGCTTACATGCTGGCCGCGCCCGAGTCGTTGTTGCCGGAAACGATGCACAGCGTCTACATGATCTGTGTCTACCGCAACGCGCGGCCCGAGCGGTTCGAGGTCTACCCGGCGCCGCTGCGCGAGCGGTTGCCGAACATCCCCATCCCCCTGCGGCTCGGCGAAACGGACGCGGTTTTGCAGCTTCAACCGCTGATCGACGATTGCTACCGCGATGGCCGCTGCTACGGCATCGACTACCAGAAAGACCCCGTGCCGCGTCTGGCCTCCGACGACGCCCAGTGGCTCGATGCCTTGCTCCGCGAACAAGGCCGCCGCACGTAGCCCCCGCCTTTCCCGAGTCCCGCCGCGCTGGTACGCTGGCGTCCTGTGACGCGGCGCAAGGAACTGGAGTTTCACGGGGGAATGCTGATGTCAGACAAGGCGCGAGTCTATCTGGCGGTCGATCTGGGCGCATCCAGCGGCCGCGTGGTGGCAGGGTTGTTGCAATCGGATAGGTTGCGGTTGGAGGAAGTCCACCGTTTTGACAACGGCCCGGTCGTGGCCAACGGTCGCATGTACTGGGATCTGCTGGCGCAATGGACGCATATCCAACGAGGTCTGCTCGCGGCAGCGGCCAAGTTCGGGGATCGGATCGTCAGCGTGGGCGTGGACACCTGGGGCGTGGACTTCGGCTTGCTGGGACGAGGCGGCGAATTGCTGGGCAATCCGTACCACTATCGCGACCGCCGCACGGCCGGGATGTTCGACAAGGCGTTCCAGACCGTGCCGCGGGACCAGATCTTTGCCGAGACGGGCCTGCAATTCATGGAGCTGAATTCGCTGTACCAGTTGCTGGCCATGAAGCAGGCCGGTTCACCGCTGTTGGACGTGGCCGAGCGGTTGCTGATGATGCCCGATCTGTTCCACTGGCTGCTGACCGGCGAAGCATCGAACGAATTCACCGATGTTTCGACGACGCAGTTGTATAATCCGGTGGCGCGAGACTGGTCGTGGAAGCTGATCGAGCAATTCGGTCTGCCGTCGCACATCTTCGGCGCCATTGTGCCGCCGGGCACGAAGCTGGGGCCGATTCGCGCCGATGTGGCCGAGGCCACCGGCCTGCGCAACGTGGACGTCGTGCTGCCCGGTTCGCACGATACGGCCAGCGCCGTCATGGCGGTGCCTGCCGCCAGCGTGGCGGGCGCCGTCCCGGACTGGTGCTACATCAGCAGCGGTACTTGGTCGTTGATGGGTGTCGAGAGCCCTCAACCGGTGGTGAACGACACGTGCCGCGAATTGAACTTCACGAACGAAGGCGGGGTGGGCGACACGATCCGGCTGTTGAAGAACATCGCCGGACTCTGGTTGCTGCAGGAATGCCGCCGCGTCTGGAACCAGGCGGGCAGCGAGTACGGCTGGGCCGATCTGGTTCAAGCGGCCGAAAGTTCCGCGCCGCTGGTCTCGCTGATCGACCCGGACGATCCGTCGCTGGTCGCGCCCAAGGACATGTCGGCGACTATCCGCGAGCAATGCCGGGCCAGCGGACAACCGGTTCCCGAGACGCCGGGGGCCATGGTGCGGTGCATCCTGGAGAGCCTGGCCCTGCGATACCGCATGGTCCTCGGTTGGCTGCGCGAATTGACCGGTTCCCCGATCAACACGATCCACATCGTGGGCGGCGGCACCCAGAACCGATTGCTGTGCCAGATGGCCGCCGATGCCTGCAACTGCCGCGTTCTGGCGGGACCGGTCGAGGCAACGGCGATCGGCAATGTGATGGTCCAGGCGACCACGGCTGGCGATGTGTCGGGGATCGCGGAGGCCCGCGCGTTTGTCCGCGGAAGCTTTGACGTGGTCGAGTACGTTCCCCAGTCACCGGGGCCGTGGGACGACGCCTACGGCCGGTTCGAACAACTGAGCAGGAAGTAGACGGGTTCGCGATGAGAAAGACTAGGGTCATGATCCGTAACTCCTGGCTCGTCGGGTTGGCCGTCCTCGTCGGCGGCTGCGGCCCGGCCGAGCCCACGAAGACTCCTCCGCAGGCTGAATCCGGCCGGCAATCCGCCCAATTTGCCGAGCCAGCGACGAATGCGACGGAAACGACGACGGAGGCAGCGCCACCGGTGGATGAATCCCCAGCGACTGCACCGTTGGCGTCCGAAGTTCAGGCCGCAATCGAATTGGTCCAGCAACTGGGCGGTTCGGTCGAACGAGACGGTTCGGGGGCGGTCGTCGGCATCGATCTGCCCGACGAAGTGGCGCGCGACGAACATCTCGAAGCGTTCTCCCGTATCGCGTCGTTGCGCCGCCTGAAGGTCCACGGCAGCGAAGTCACTGATGCGGGCATCCAGTCGCTGGCCGGCCTGACCGCGCTGCAGCATCTGCAATTGCTGTTCACGTCGATCACGGACGATGGAGTATCGCGGTTGGTCGAGTTTCCCGCGCTGCAGTCGCTCGATCTGCGCGGCTCGTTGCGGCTGACCGATGTCGCGCTTTCCCACGTGCGGAAGATGACGGCCCTGCGCGCGCTGAAACTGCAGAACACCAGCTTTACCGACGCGGGCATTGCCGGGCTGGCCGATCTGAGCTCGCTGCGCACGCTGGCGTTGGAGCAGACATCGGTGACCGACGCTGGCTTGTCCGTTCTGCAGAGCTTGCCGGAGTTGGACGACCTCAGCCTGCTGTCCAGTCAGAACTTCACCGATGCAGGCTTGGTCCATTTGGCCAGCCTGCCGCGGCTGAAGCGGCTTTCCTTGCGTTGGACGTACGTCGACGGCAGCGGACTCGAGGTGCTGAACAAGCTGCCGGATCTGGAGTTTCTGGACCTGAGCCAATCCCAGTTGACCGACGCGGCGCTCCAGCACGTGGGCGCGTGCAGAAAGCTCCGCACGTTGGATCTCTGGAACACGCAGATCGGCGATGCGGGACTGGAGCCGCTCGGCAGCTTGTCCGAACTGCGATCCCTGCGGCTCGAAGCGACCTTTACGGGCGACGCGGGGCTCGCGCATCTGGCGCCCCTCACGAAGCTGCAGGACCTGGATCTGTCGGCCACGCAGGTGAGCGACAAAGGGCTCGTTCATCTGCATCTGTTGTCCGAACTGCGGAAGTTGCACGTAGCCGGAACCTTCGTCACCGATGCCGGCGTGCAAACGCTGCAAGCCGCGCTACCCAATTGTCAAATCCTCCGGTAGCCGAATTCCCCGCGCGATCAGGAGCCAAAAAAGTGAGCGAAGAACTCCTCCGTCGGCAGTTGTTGGATTCGTTCAAGAATCGAGCCATTTTGTACTACTTGATCTTCGACGAACTGCGTCAGGAAGTGGGCGATCAGCGCGCCGAGTCGATCATGAAGCGGGCCATTCTGCGCCGCGGCCAACAAATCGGCCGGCAGTTTCAGGCGTTCGGCCCGGACGACTTCGCCGGACTGCGCGACGCATTTCTGGCTGTCATCCCGGACGATGGCCGTCTGTTCGCGCCGCGTGTTGTTCGCTGCGACGACCAGGGATTGGATATCGAACTGGAGCATTGCCCGCTCAAAGCCGCCTGGGAAGAACTGGGGCTGGACGATTCGGAGCGCGTCACGCTTTGTCGCATCGCCGGTGAAATTGACAAGGGCACCTTCGAAGCGGCCGGGTTCCAGTTCGCTCCGGACACTTGGCAGCCTGGCCGTTCCGGATGTTGCCACCTGCATATCCGGCCAGGCGATTCGGATGCCGTGCAGTAGAAAGCAGAACCCGCAAAAAAGGGGACTGCTGTCTGGCGGTTGTCATCGACCGTGATAGAATTTGCCCTCCCGCTCCAAGCAGTGAGACGACGCGACGGAATTGTATCACCGCCTCGGATGCGGTCCCATTTCATGCCAACTCGCCTTCGCCGTGCGAGGGTTTCGTCACCACAGAGAGGGAAAACAACATGGATTCCGCAGAATTCGTACTCCAAGGGCTTGGCAGCAAGGCACTTCACGCGGGCCAGCGGCCCGATCCGACCACGGGCTCTCGGGCGATGCCCATCCACCAGACGACCAGCTACTGTTTCCGCGACACCCAGCACGCGGCCGATCTGTTCGCGCTGAAAGAGATGGGCTGGATCTACACGCGGTTGATGAACCCGACGACGGACGTCTTCGAGCAGCGGATGGCGGCCCTGGAAGGCGGCATCGGGGCGTTGGGCCTGTCCAGCGGTCAGCAGGCGGTCACCGTGTCGTTGCTGAACTTGGCGCACTGCGGGCAGCACTTGGTCAGTGCCCGAGCGTTGTACGGCGGCACAATCACGCTGTTGGGCCAGACGTTCAAGCGGCTTGGTATCGACGTGACGTTCGTCGACGCGACGAAGCTGGACGAAATCGAGCGCGCGATCCGTCCGGAAACGCGGGCGGTTTACATCGAATCGTTGGCGAACCCCAAGAACGATGTCTTGGACTACGAAGCGATCGCCGCGCTGGCGCACAAGCACGGCCTGCCGGTCGTTTGCGACAACACCGTGCTGACGCCCATCGTGTTCCGGCCGTTCGAGTACGGCATCGACATCTCCGTCTACAGCACCACCAAATTCATCGGCGGTCACGGAACCAGCATCGGTGGCTGCATCGTCGACAGCGGCAATTTCGACTGGACCAAGGACGCCGATCGTTGGCCGCAGTTCACCCAACCGGATGCGTCGTACCACGGGGCCGTGTTTCACGAGGTCGTCGGCCAACTCTGTTACATCATCACCTGCCGCACCCACTGGCTGCGGGATCTTGGGGGAGCGATGAGCCCGTTCAATGCGTTCCTGTTCCTGCAAGGATTGGAGACGCTCCATCTGCGGATGCCGCGGCACTGCCAGAACGCCCAGGCCGTGGCCGAGTTCCTCGAAGCCCATCCGCTGGTCACCTGGGTCAACTATCCCGGCCTGCCTTCGCATCCGAATTACGAATTGGCTCGGCGCTACATGCCGATGGGCCCCGGCGCCATCCTCGGGTTCGGCATCCAGGGCGGACGCGATGCGGGACGGAAGTTCATCGAAGCGGTCAAGATGTGCTCGCACCTGGCCAACATCGGCGACGCCAAGTCGCTGGTGATCCACCCGGCGTCGACAACTCATAGCCAGCAGACCGACGAGGAACTGCGGGCGGCCGGCATCACCGACGATTACGTCCGCATGAGCGTCGGCTTGGAAGACATCGAGGACATCCGCGCCGATCTGGACCAAGCCCTGCGGGCATCGCAGCAGTGACGCGGTGGGAGGCAATTCGGACGACATGACAAACAACGAATTCGAAAGCAGCGACAGCATCCGCACGGCCCGTCCGTTGGTCCACGCCCGAACCGTCACGTTCGACGGTCCGCTGCATCTGGAACGCGGCGGGCGACTGCCATCGGTCACGGTCGCGTACGAAACGTACGGAGAACTGAACGACGACCGAAGCAACGCCGTCTTGATCTGCCACGCCTTGTCCGGCGATTCCCACGTGGCGCGGCACGACGAAAGCGATGATCCCGGCTGGTGGGACATCGCCGTCGGACCGGGCAAACCGATCGATACCGACCGCTATTACGTCATTTGCGCGAACGTGCTGGGGGGATGCCGCGGCACGACCGGACCCAACAGCATCAATCCGGAAACCGGCCGCGCCTACGGTCCGGACTTTCCGTTGATCACGATCGGGGACATCGTCAATCTGCAGCAGCGGTTGATTGCCACGCTGGGAATCAAGCGACTGCTGGCGGTGATCGGTGGCTCGCTGGGTGGGCACATGGCGCTGACCTGGGCGACGCGGTATCCGGAACAGGTCGCCGGCACCGCGGCCATTGCCACCAGCCCGCGATTGACCAGCCAGGCGTTGGCCTTCGACGTGGTGGGGCGCAACGCGATCCTCCAGGATTCCGATTACCAGGGCGGCAGGTACTACGACCAGGGACCGGGGCCGCGCGTCGGTCTGGCCATCGCGCGCATGCTAGGGCACATCACCTACCTGTCGCGCGAAGCGATGATGGAGAAGTTCGACGCCGACCGCTTTCGGCCGCGCGAAGTCGCCACGCAATTCGAAACCAAGTTCTCTGTCGGCTCGTATCTGGCATATCAGGGCGACCGCTTCGGCGAACGCTTCGACGCTAACAGCTACATCACCCTGTCGATGGCCATGGACCTGTTCGACCTAGGAGGGACGCAGGAGCAACTTGCCGAGTCGCTGCGGCCGGCCCGGTGCCGCTGGTTGGTTATCAGCTACACCAGCGACTGGCTCTTCCCGCCGTTTCAGTCGCAGCAGATTGTCGATGCCCTGCTGGTCACGAACCAAAGCGTCAGTTACTGCAACGTGGTGAGCAACTGCGGTCACGACGCTTTCTTGCTGCCCGACGATTTGCCGAGCTACGGCACGTTGGTCTCGGGCTTCCTGGCGAACTTGAACGGCGGCGACACGGATGCAAGCGATTCGGGAACCGTGCGGATTCGCAAACCGACCAGCATCTTCCACGATCCTCAGCGGCTGGACTACCACATGATGGCCGACTTGATTCCCGAAGGCGCCAGCGTGCTGGACTTGGGCTGCGGCAACGGCGTCCTGCTGTCCTTGCTGCGCGAGCGGGACCACGCGCGGCTGATGGGAATCGAATTGGACGAGCTGGCAGTGGTCGAATGCGTGCGCCGCGGTCTGGACGTGGTCCAAGCCGACTTGAACCAAGGCTTGGCCAATTTCGCCGATGGGCAGTTCGATGTCGTGCTGCTCTCGCAGACGCTGCAGACGGTCATCGACGTGCAAACCGTCATCCGCGAGATGCTGCGGGTGGGTAAGCGAGGAATTGTGAGCTTCCCGAACCTCGGCTACCACAAGCTGCGCGACCAGTTGGCACAGCGGGGCCGTGCTCCGCTGGTCGCCCTGGGCGGTGGCAGCCGTTGGTACGAGACGCACAACGTGCGGTTCCTGACGATCGCGGATTTCGAAGAATTCTGCCGCGACCACGCCATTACTATCCACGAAACCGTCGCGTTGGACACCGAAACGGGCGACCGCATCAGCGAAGATCCCAACCGCAACGCCGATCTGGCGATCGTGGTGCTGAGCCATTGATACCGGCTCAGGCCAGCTCAGAAATTCCACGGATGCATCCAGCGTGATTTCATCCGTGGGTTTCCCGAGTCAACCGCGGCAGCGCAGAAGCGATTAACCGGCCGCCTCCGTTTCGTCGGTTTCCGACTCCGATTCCACCGGTTCTTCCTTCGCGGGTTCTTCCTCGGTTGCCGCTTTCTCGGCCGGAACCTTCTCGGCCTCTTCCGTCTCGGCTTCCGTCTTAGGCGACTCCGCCGGCGCGGGTTCCGTCTCGTCCATCGGTTCGTCCGCCGGCAGCTCGGTCGATTCGCTCGTTGGATCCGTCGATTCGCTCGCTGGCTCCTCCATCGGCTCGACAGCCGGTTCGTCCGCCGATTCTTCGGTCGGTTCTTCCATGGTCTCGTCGGTTGCTTCCTCTTCGGGTTCCGACTCCTCGGCTGGCTCGCCCAGGACGGCCCGCGCTCCGTACTGATGGACGAGTCGCCCACCGAGATGCGCGGCGTTGGCCAATTGGATATTGACCACCATCAGCAAAGCAAGAAAGACGAGATTTGCGATGAACCAGTATAGCCAAGCATTCAGTTTCCAGATCACCAGCGGCAAGGCGAGAATCACGGCGTACAGAACCGTCAGTCCGACAAACAGCGATTGCACCTTCTTTGCTGCGTCCTGGTGCTCTTCGACCACTTCCCAGCCGTCGTCGTCGATCTCTTCGAGTACATCGAACGCTGCATCGCCCGTTTGAACGGCCACATAACCGCTGACCGTCCCCATCACCAGCAGGATCAGGGCAGTCAACCCAAACCAGCGGCCTGGCCGCCCAAGCAAGCCCGCCAGCACGACGAACACGGGGGTAACGAACAATAACGCGATCGGGAAATGGATCACCAGCGGATGAAGACCTTCCCAAGGCGGCTGCGGAGGCAGTTCAAGAGGAAACATGGCGGGCTCCTAGAATGCGAGGCAACAACTTCACCATGCGGAGCCGCCAACGGGTCGCGCCACGTCGACAGTCCGCAGACTTAGATCCAACGTCCTTGATCTTAGCCGACGGTCCACTTCGCCGAAACCCGCCGCACACGCGAGCAGCAAGCCAACCAATGCAGATTGCGCTCACGCCGTGTTAGTCGGCAAGACCGACTCCACGGAACCCGGCATGCGAAAACATGCCCAGAACTTGTTGCCGAGGAAAAACCCTCTTTCGGGTAACTTGCATAGTGTTCCATCAAAGGCTAAGTTCAAACTCGACGCTCAGTTCTATTCTTTCCGGCATTTAGCACACATTGTGAGTGTTTTCCGCCGGCTGTTTGAGTGCTGTTCGTGTTTGTCCCTTCTTCACTCCACTATTTCAAGGAGATTCAATCATGTCGTCGTTTTCGTTGCGCCAATCTACTGCCACAAAGTCTCGGAATGTCCGTCGCGGTTTCACCCTGGTCGAACTACTGGTTGTGATCGCCATCATTGGGATCCTGGTTGCGCTGCTACTGCCTGCGATCCAGGCGGCACGCGAGGCAGCCCGTCGATCGCAATGCAGCAACAACTTGAAGCAGATCGGCCTGGGCCTGATGAACTATCACGATACCCACAATGCGTTCCCAGCCGGATGGAACAAGCAGTCTCCGAATGGACAGCCCGATTGGGGATGGGCGGTGATGATCTTGCCGTTCACGGAACAGGCAACTCTGTATGAGGAACTCGATCCTACCGAACGTCGGCTGAGCCAACTGTACGTTTCCGGTGCGCCGGCCGCCACACAGCAGCTTCTGCAGACACCGATCAAGACGTATCGTTGCCCCTCCGATACCTTGAAAGCACTGAACACGCTGATCAACTTCGGAGGCAGCAATCATTTCCGGTTGGCCACATCGAATTATGTGGCGAGCGTCGGTACGGGAAGCCAAACCGGCACGGGTGCGAACAACGGAGTCTTCTATGGCAACAGTTGGCATGGGGTGAAGGACATTCTCGACGGCACAGCGCAGACCATCGCCGTGGGGGAACGTAGCGCTTCCCACCAAGCAGCACAGTGGGCCGGCGTAGGTGGAAATAACAGTATCAACAATGAACACCAACCTCGGACCACGGCGCGGGGTGGCTTCGTGATCAACTTCGACTATACCGGCACGGGCGCTCCCCAGAATCAGTCGAAGGGCTATGCCAGCTATCATCCGGGCGGCACGCAGTTTGTCATGTGCGACGGCGCGGTACGATTCGTTTCCCAAAATACGCCATCGGCACTTGTCCAGAATATGTCGATCCGCGACGACGGCGAAGCGATCTCCTTGCCGTAGCACGGTGGAACGCCAGTAGATACACTCGAATTCCACTCGAATCTAGCCAGCGAGGGCCGGCCTTGCTGCCCTCGCATCGAGACTTCTCGTGTTGCCACCTGTACTGGGGAGCAGGCTTCACCCGACCGAACACGGAAACTTCGTGTCGTGCCCTGGGTTGAATTCAAAGGCGAGTTGTCGTGAAACAAGCGGGATACCTGCTCCGGTGCCTGAAGCCGGTAGCTCTCCAAGGTGCACCAGCCCCCAAAAAAGTCAGTGACACCACCCTCTGTTTCACGCCTGCCGCGACCGAACGGTCGCACCGCCATTGACTTCCACACCTTTTGTCCCCAGGAGTTTCGCTGATGGTGTTTCAAGAGCCGCGTTGTCACGTCTTCGCCCCGTCGAAGTCCATCCGAACCGGTTTTACGTTGGTCGAGTTGTTGGTGGTGATCGCCATTATCGGAATCTTGGTTGCGTTATTGTTGCCGGCGATCCAAGCCGCGCGCGAAGCGGCTCGCCGATCCCAATGCAGCAACAATCTGAAGCAGATCGGCCTGGGGTTGATGAACTACCACGACACCCACAACTCGTTCCCGGCAGGATGGAATCATCAGTCGGCCAACGGAAGTCCGGATTGGGGTTGGGCAGTCATGATCCTGCCGTTCATGGAACAGGCAACCCTGTACGAGGAACTCAATCCCACCGCGCCAGGACGTCGGCTCAGCCAACTTTACGTGGCCGGTGCACCGGCCGACACACAGCAGTTGCTCCAAACACCCATCAAGACGTACCGGTGCCCCTCCGACACGCTGAAGGCTCTGAACACGCTGATCAACTTCGGTGCTACGAATCATTTCCGGATTGCGACATCCAACTATGTGGCAAATAGCGGTACGACAGCGGACACGGGAACGAGCACGAACTTCAACGGCGTGTTCTACGGCAACAGTTGGCACGGTGTGAAGGATATTCTCGATGGTACCTCGCAGACGATCGCAGTGGGCGAGCGAAGCGCCTCGCATCTGGCAGCCCAATGGGCGGGTGTAGGAGGAAATAACAATAACGGCAATGAGCATCAGGGCCGTGCAACGGCTCGTGGCGGTTTCGTCATCAACTTCGACTACACCGGCACTGGCGCTCCCCAGAATCAGTCAAAGGGCTATGCCAGCTATCACCCAGGCGGCACCCAATTCGTCATGTGCGACGGCGCAGTACGGTTTGTCGGACAGAACACGAACTCGACCATTGTCCAGCGCATGGCGATCCGCAACGACGGCGAAGCAATCTCTTTGCCATAACTGTGTGGAACACCAGCCGCAAGTCTGGAATTCCGAACGGTTCCAAACAGCGAGGGCGGTCTTGCGCCCCTCGCGTTCGGAATACTCACAGTACCGCCTTTCCTGGCAGGCGGACTATACCCGATCGCACGTGATAACTTCGCGTCGCGATCTGGGGTGAATTCAACGACGGTGTCGTGAAACAAGAGGGCTCCTTGTCGCCGTGTCCGAAGATCGGTAAGATTCGAACATGCATGCGTACGCGAAGAAGGCTGCGTCAGGCACCACACGCTCGCTGTTTCACGCCTGCTGCGACTGAATGGTCGCACCGCCATTGATTTCCATACCTTTTGTTTCCAGGAGTTTCGCAGATGCTGTTCCAAGAGTCGCGTTGTCGCGTCGTCGTTCCGTCCAGACCTGTGCGGAACGGTTTTACTTTGGTCGAATTGTTGGTCGTGATCGCCATCATTGGGATTTTGGTGGCGTTGTTGCTGCCAGCAATCCAGGCTGCGCGCGAGGCGGCTCGCCGATCCCAGTGCAGCAACAATCTGAAGCAAATCGGCCTGGGGTTGATGAACTATCACGATACCCACAACACCTTCCCGGCCGGGTGGAATCATCAGTCTGCCAACGGAAATCCGGATTGGGGTTGGGCGGTCATGATCCTGCCGTTCATGGAACAGGCAACGCTGTACGAAGAACTCAATCCCACCGCTCCAGGACGTCGGCTCAGCCAACTATACGTGGCCACTGCGCCGGCTGATGTACAGGCGCTTCTGCAGACGCCGATCAAAGCGTACCGTTGCCCCTCTGATACACTCAAAGCGTTGAATACGCTTGTTACCTTTGGAAGCACCAACCATTTCCGGATCGCCACGTCAAATTACATTGCCAATATCGGCACGACAGGGGACACGGGCACAAGCACGGCTTACAACGGGGTGTTCTACGGTAACAGTTGGCTCGGCGTGAAAGACATTCTCGATGGAACCACGATGACGATCGCGGTGGGCGAGTGAAGTGCCTCGCATTTGGCAGCCCAGTGGGCCGGGGTGGGCCATAACAATGGGATCGGCAACGAACAGCAGGCGCGCGCGACGGCTCGTGCCGGATTCGTCATCAACTTCGACTACACCGGCACTGGCGCTCCCCAAAATCAGTCGAAGGGCTATGCCAGTTATCACCCAGGCGGCACCCAATTCGTCATGTGCGACGGCGCAGTACGGTTTGTCGGACAGAACACAAACTCGACCATCGTGCAACGCATGGCGATTCGCAACGACGGCGAGGCGATCAACTTGCCGTAACCCTGGTCGTTCGCGGTGGAAATTCAGCGGGGCGTACTCGAAAGTAGGCGCGCACTACGTCGGGATCCCAGAAGATCCCCTCCCCTTCCAGGAAGATGCGATCCACTGTCTCCGGGGGCAATCCCGCGCGATAGGGGCGGTTGTTGGTCATGGCGTCGTGCGCGTCGGCGACCGCGATGACCCTCGCGAGTTCGGGGATGTCCTTGCCCGCCAACCCTTCTGGATACCCGCGGCCATCCCAACGTTCATGATGGTGTAGAACCGCCGGCAGGACTGCCGAAAGAGGCTCGATGCCCGTCAGCATTTCGAACCCCAGAACGGGATGGAGTTTGATTCGGTCGTATTCCTTGTCCGTCAGTTGGTCAGGTTTGCACAAGAGACGCTCGTCGATCTCCAGCTTGCCGACATCATGAAGCAGACCCGCCCAATAGATTTCCGACAGCGTTTCCCGGGACCAGCCTAGCTCCCTGGCCAGACGGACGGCAAGCTTAGCGACGCGGTCGCTGTGAGCGCACGAGCCGACAAGTCGCAGCACCGTCGGTGGCAACCAGCGCGCCCACCTCGCAATCACCGGCTGAGTCGAATCCGCTGTTCGGGGCATTGAAGATACAAGTCCTCCCCAAGTAGCGTACGTCACGCTCGAAGGGAGGTCAAAAGCTGTCGGACAGACATAGCCAACGTCGCCCATCCGACCGCCAATACAAACGCTGCAATCCGAAAACGTCATCGTCGAACTCTCGCGAATTCGAATTCTGCGGATTCTGGAGGTTCGATGCGAATGCCCACGACTTCGGCTACGGCTGGACCCGCTAACCCGGATTATTCACGAGCTGGCTGGCTTTCCCTATAGGTCGTTTGGTGGCAATTGGTTGCATCCATCTTGCCCAAATCGCCGCGCAATCGTAACCCGAAGCGTGAGCGAGGAGTATAAGTTGAATTCCCTCGCTCACGCTTCGGGTTACGAATAATCCGGGCTAATGCTCCATTCGACTGCGGTAACGGGCGCTGACGCGGTCCAGAATGGCCCGATCCTCGGCCGACAGAGACTGCATGCCCTGCTCGTGCAGGCGGGACAAGATTTCGTCGACCCGCCGCTCTTCCTCCTGTTCGAGTTGGCGTTGCCGAAGCAACCGAGCTTGACGCCGCTGTTTCATCCAACGCCGCAGCGGTCCCGGCGAAGAATTGCCGGATTCTTCCAAGTCGCGTTCGAGTGCCGAAAGGCTACCCGTAAACTCGTATCCCATGAAAGGGTTGTTCGATTGTTCCCGCTCATCCGCCAATCGGCGCTGTCGAGCAGCGAAGAATAGCAAAATGGCGAACACCACCAGGGAAAACCGGATCGGCAGAAACGTCAGGGTTTCGTTGAATGGCCAGACCAAGGCACCGGTAGCCAGCAGGCAAGCCAATACCTGCGCGGTCCGGGCCACGATGGCGGATGCCTCCACCGGCTTGATCAAAGGCCATCGTTCCAAGATGGCCGAACGAAGCGCATACGCACCGTCCAATGGAAAGGCGGGGATCAAATTGACCAACAACAGCGACCAATTGATCCAGAAGGTCAGTTTGACGCCCACCTCCACGAAGGACCCAGTCGCCACGTCCGCGGGCGCCAACGGGTTCAGCAGGCCCGGTATCGATGTCTGAAACAACATGAGGGCGGGCATGCAAACGAGGCAGATCAACAGATTCACAAGCGGACCAGCCAAATGAGCCCTGAATTCCGCCCGGGGATCGCCGATCACATGCACTGGCGCCAATCCGCCCAAGGGACCGAGCACGATCAATTCCGCACTTCCATCGTGCCGTCGCGCGACCCAGACATGGCCCACTTCGTGAAACAGGACACTCAGGAACAACACGAGCAAGCTGGCCGGCATCACCCACTCCAATGCCGCCATCGGTTCGGCGAATTGCCACTTCAGCAACAGCGCGCAGGCAGCAAATAGCAGGAAGAACATGTGCAACCGCACATGCACACCGGCCCAGTGACCGAGACTAAGACTCCAAGCAGTCCGATCTAGCATTGACAACTGTACGCTCGAAACCCCGGGGATTTTGACTGAGCAGAAAAGCTCGTGCAATTTATCATAGTTGCCTGCTTCGATGCAATCCAGCGGCAAGCCACTGGGACCGGTCTCCGACCGCGACGCGACGCCCTCCGCAGCCGCCTGCGCCGCCCCGCCAATCGTGTGCTGCGGCCTGGGACCAAGCGGCGCGGCGAACCTTTCGGCGGCCAAGACGTCGTTGTTGAGCATGAGTCTTCGACGTTGTCTTCGAGATCACCGGATATTTCTAGATACGGCCGCCGAGTTGTTGGGCGAGCCCGCTCGGGCGGTCGATTTGAGCTGGGAATACCAACAGTTGCTGCTTCCGCATCTGGTATTCGAGACCCGGCGCGGAATCCTCGGCACAGGGCCGGTGTTGCTTCTCGACAGTGGGCGTCCCGGGCATGAACTGGTCGCCGGCCTGGAATCGTACCGCGTCGGCAGCGGCCCTTCGGCGGTCCGGCTGGTGCGGGTGAGCGTACCGACGGCGGACTGCCAACAAGCGGCCTATTACGATTTCTGGGCAGTCGGCCAGTCGGCGTACCGGTCGTTCTACCGCGCGCTGCGGCGTTTGGAACGTCGGACGCTGGACGCTCCTCCGCCGATGATGTTGTCGGGAGAACTCCAACGACTGCAAGACAACACGATCGGGTTTCTGCGACGCGACTGCCGCCTGTTGAAGCGTTACGGGGTGCCTCAACGGCGCGGCCTGCTGCTGCTCGGAAGACCGGGCAACGGCAAGACGATGGCCTGCCGCTGGATCCGCGCCCAATGCCAGCGGCGCGCGCTGGCTTGCCGAAACGTGTCGGCCGAGGAATTCTCCCACGCTCTTGCCGAAGGACAGGCTCACTCGCTGTTTCAACTAGGGCGTGCCGGCGTCATCTTCTTCGACGATTTCGACTCGGCGCTGCGCGACCGGGATACGCACGGAACCAACGCGGAGCGGTCGTCGTTTCTGGGCGGCTTGGACGGCATCCACGCCCATCACGGCGTCGTTTATGTCTTTACCAGCAACGCCCGGCTGGATGAGATCGATCCCGCGATCCGCCGCCCGGGCCGTCTGGACGTAATTCTTCACTTCCAGCCACCGTGCAGTTTGTTGCGTGGCCAGTTGATCGCTGCTCGCTGGCACGAAGACCTGCGCAGCCAGTTGCCCGTCTCGCGAGTGATTCAAGAGACCGAAGGGCTGAGTTTTGCGGAACTGGATGAACTGAAGAAACTACTTGCGCTGCAGCAGATCGAAACCGGCCGCTGCGAATGGGACCGGGCCTGGAGCGATTTCCACGGTGGCCGGGCGGAACCGCAACGCCAGACGATCTTCGGTTTCGCCGCGCCCTCCGGCTTTCGCAACGATGCGTCCTTGCCGCAGACGGCGGCGCAGGGAAACGATGAAAACGAGACAAGCACCGAGCCCCCTTGACCCGGCGCCGATCCCATTTTCGGCGGCTATTCGTCCAGCACCTTGACCCGGATGTTGCGGAATTGGATCGGGTCGTTTTCAGCGGTCAGCAGGATCGGGCCGCTCACGAGGTCGCACTCGGTCGCTCGATTGACCGTCTGGCCGTTCATGCGGATGATCACCGTGCCGCCCTGTGCGGTAACTTCCAATTCATTCCACTGCCCTGCCGGTTTGGCCGTCGCTTCGGCCTTGCGGATGAATGTCAATTTGCCGAACTGCGGATGCTCCATCACCTGCGACCGTTCCGCGGGACCGGTCAACGAGTATCCGACCAGCCCCACGAAATCGCCCTCGTTGCCAGCGTTCAATTGCGATTCGAGACTCTTCGGCCAGACGCGGTTGTCGCCCGACTTGCGGAACAGGACACCGCCCTTGCCCGGTTTGCTCTCCGGCGGCCAGCGCCACTCGAGTTGCAACTGGAAATCCTTGTACGCCGCTTTCGTGTACAAGTAGCCGCGAGGCAGGCCCTTGCAACTGAGCACTCCGTCGTCCAACTGCCAGACCTCGGAAACATCTTCCACCGGCGGGTCGTGGAAGGCCTGCCAGCGCTCCAGGCTTGGCTGGCCTTGCTCGTTGCGCAGCAGATCCTCGCCACTGCTGAGGCCGGTCTGCAAGGCCAGGACGAGGAAAGCGATTCCGGCGATCCCAATCACAAATCGGCAAGTCATGGGTCAACTCCTGGGTTAGGCTCGCGGCCGTATCTTGCTCGCGTGCGGGGTGACTGATGCGTCGTTCGCTCCAACGGCCATCACGTGCCGACGGCCTTCGTGGTCTGGCCGAAACGCTGGACGTAACCGGCGTTTTCCGCCGGTTGGTCGCTGTATCGGTCATAGATGCCAACGATCACGCCGTCGCTGGGCTTGATGCCCGCAAAAGTCTGTTGGAAAGCGTTCTCGACCCACTGGCTCCGGTCGGACAATCGCCCGGCAGCTAGGATCTTGAAGGCCAGGCACGTGCGGCGGGTCTGCTGGATCGCTTGGAACATGCGAGGCGGATCGTTCGGCAAGTAGACTTCGCCCACCGGAATCGGCGCCTGGCCCAGCAACTTTTCGAGATCCTCTTTGCTGCGGTGCCGCTGGTAGACGCACGTCATGTAGTAATCCAGATCCCAGCCCTTCGACTCGATGGCATCGACCACATCGGGCATGTGCGTCGATACGCCGACGACCAAGCCCGCATCGCGGACACGCTTCAGGAAATCCTGGGCTTTGTCCAATTCGCCTCGCTTGAACATCTGGTCCGTCACTTCGCCGTGGTGCGCAATGGCGACACAACCACCTTGTTTCAGCCGGTCGATGTTCGCCGGATCGCCCGCGGCCAGCGCGATGAACCGCATCTGCAAACCGCGGTCGACGAACCGGCCGTACATGTCGAGATTTCCCAGCCCGTCCTGCCAGCAGTTGATACCGACCTCCTGACAGCGGGACAGCGTCCGGAAGATCTGCTCTTCGGTATAGTATTCCTTCATCGCGCGATTGACGAACACCGAAAGATGCGAACCGCCGTTGAAGCAGTTCGCGCCGCAGATCAGCCGCGAAATGGAATACGGTCCCAACTGGATTTGTGGCAGCGCCTGCTGATCTACTGACGATGAGTTTGCAGCCGCCGAGGCCTGCCCACCAGTCAAACTGCCGCCGGCGGCCAAGACAACGGGCAAGCCGCCCACCGTCCGCAGAAACTGTCGCCGCGCCGGCTCGAGCCCGGATGTCGCGGACGGATGGCTTGGCACGGATTCCGATTGCTGAGCAGACATCACAGGTTCTCCGTAGTGGGGCGCGGGCGCCGAACGCGTTTGGAAATCTTCGGCGATCTGGAGCTTTGCCTCGAATTGTACGGCAATTCGTCGCGGGCTTCAAATGCAACCCGTGCCGAATTCCGGGCCAAGTTCCGGATTCTAATCCGGCCGGTGCGGTGAATTTCGATCTTCCGGCACGACGACGATGGCGCTGCGCGGCAGCGTTTTTTCCTGTAGCACGAATCGCGTATGGCAGCGGTACTGGCAAATTCCACATCCGACGCAGGCGTCCGGATCGACCACCGGGGCGCGGATGCAACTCATCTGTTCCAACTCGTCCGCCGAAAACATGCCTTCGGGCGGCGGTGGATCGAGTTCGATGCGGAATTCTCGCATCTCGATCGCGTGGTAGCCGGCACTCTCGCACTCGACGAAGCACAGATCGCACTCTCGGCGATCCGTCTTCCGGAAGGGCCAACAGGATTCCGTATCGACTTGGGCCAGTCCCATGTGCGTCGTGCGTTTGACGGCCAAGTCCAAGGGGCGAATCGCGCCGGTCGGGCAGACCAGCGTACAGTGATTGCAGTCCTGATGGCACCCGGCATGATCCAGGTCGGCAACCGGAGTCCACAGCGACTCGATCCCGTGCTCCCATCCCGCCGGACGCAGCACGGGACCGGGGCAGACGACAAAGCACTGCCCGCAGCGAATGCACAGGTCCAGGAACAGATCCTCTTGAACGGAGCCCGGAGGACGAATCGGAGCCGGGCAGTTGCGCTGCGAGACAGAATCAACGCCGCGCACGACCGCCGCCGCGGATGCCGCCAACACGGATGTCGCGACAAAGGCACGCCGGGAAACCGGACGCGGCTGAACGGGTATGTCGCCACTGGGTTTCAGGTCTTCCGTGCGCCAGCGAGTGACGAACTGAATCGCCCCGGTCGGGCACACGCCGCCACATGATTGACAGTACGTACAGTCGCTGGTGCGAGTCGTGAAGTCCTCGCGGATGGCATCGAACGGGCAGATTTCCACGCACCGGTTGCAGTGGATGCAGGTGGATTCCACCTTGCGTTCGCCGATGCGGAACCAATTGAATACCGACAACGTCGCACCGCTCGGGCAGAGATAACGGCACCAAAACCGCCGCCCGAACAGACTGGGCACAAACACGGCCATGAACAGACCGATCGACAGATAGAACGTCCAATCGGTCGCGGGCAGATGGCCGATGCCTTTGAGCCAAGCCAACTGCACGCGGCCGATGGTGAACAACATGCCCCGCGTCAGCACGGGAATTGCGGCGACGAACCCCGCCGTCAGCACTCCGGTCAGCGAAGTGACCAAGACCGCGGCCAGCAGATAGTACTTGGCATGCACCCAACCGCCCTTCGGTCCGTTCTCCGGCAAATGCCAGCGTTGGAACCTCCGCCCGATCAGCCAATCGAAAGCGTCGATCAACGTTCCCAACGGGCACAAGTATCCGCAGAAGGCCCGAGGCACGAGCAGGCAGAAGGCGAGTATGGCCAACGTCCACACAAACGTCGCCGGATTCACGATGCGTCCGGCCAGCGCCGTGGACACGCCGACCAGCGGATCGATCAGCAAGAACAGTTCGACGGGGTACGTCTCCTTGCTGGAGAACAGCGTCTCGTCGAAATGCTGCGAGTACGGCCAGCAGACGTAGACAAAGGCGACCAGGAACATGGCTAGGGCGATCACCTGGATCGTGCGCCGCCACGGCGAACTGCGGGTGACCGGCCCGATCCGGGCGAGCAGCCGGTGGATTCTCCCTCGCCACCCCGTTTGCCGGCTCTTCTTCAGAAACGGGAAGTAGTGGTTTGCAGCCCGGCGAAGGCGCGTCCGGTTCATTCCAGCCCCGCTTGCTTCAGGCAACGAAACACGCCGTTGACGATGGCGTCCTTGCTGACCGTGGCGCCGCTGATGCCGTCCACTTCCAGACTCTGCGAAGCCTTGATCCGCTCCGGGATGATCACACAAGCGTTCTGATCAATCTTCTCTTCGTGTTTCAGCCGGATCTCGGAAATCCGGCCGTTCTGGATCGTGACCGTCACGTCGATATCGCCCGCGTAGCCCAAAGCCTTGTCCCGGTATTGCCCGTCCTTCAGCGAAGCGGTTTGCAGCGAACGGAAGGTCAGCCGATCCAGTTTCGACTGAACCTCGGCCGCGCGGCGTGGCAGCAGGTGCCCGCCGTATGGTGGTTTGGCGGTCGGATACAAATGGGCCGCTTGCGAGTAGGACTCCTTCGCTCGTTCGGCTTGGCCCCAGTCGGCGTACAGATCACCGTAGGCGGCAAGCACATCCGCCTTGCGCATGACGTCCCAGGGCGGCTTGGGCAAACCGGCCATTGCGCGGTCGAGGCAAGCCTCGCCGCGTTGAAACTCGCCGAACTGGGCGTACAGCGAGGCCAGCGAGAGATAGGCGTGGATCGGTGTCTCGTTGTGCGGCTTGTTCAAGTACTCCTCGTGGGCGCGCACCGACCATAACGGCTCGCCGCCCAGCAACGTGTACATCGCGTATTCGTGGCCATCGCCAATGTCATCCTTTTGCAGGTAGAGCCACGTCAGCTTGATGCCTTCCCGATGTGCCTCGGGCCGATTCAGCGAAAACAACCGTCGGATTTCCAGCCGGGCGTCCTTCCACGGATTCGACGTGTCGTAACTGGTCGTGACGGCATCCAGCCAAGGTGGCGGGATCTGCAGCGAGGCCAGTTGCTCGTCGAGCGACAACGGCTTGGAACCGGGAACGGCGTCTGAAGTCGGTTCCAGAGGGAGGTTTTCGCCACGGGGCATCGAGGCGGACTCGACCGGTGGGGATTCCGTCGGCGCGGATTCCGTCGGTCCAGCATCCGACAGTGCCGCAGGTTGCTGGCTAACCGGCGGTGCGTCGTCCGGAACGCGAACAGCGGACGAGGGCGGCGAAACGTCTTCGGTCACGGCGGCCGATGCCTCGTGGGCTGGCTGCTGCGATACGACTGGGGCATCGCTGACAGGACGCGATCCGTCGCCGCCGCACCCGGCCAGCATCAGACAGACCAGGGAAAAAGACGCCAAAGTCACGCACTGGACGGAGTGCGGATGAGGAAGACCGGTGACTCGATCGAGAGCTTTTCGGTTGCGAACATGTGCCGTTGGAATTCGCATGACTTGCATTCCGGGTGCTGAGAAGTTCAGCGGTTGGGGGCGGGTGGAAAGTGGTTGGAAAACGCCTTCTGCAGCGTCTCGATGCCCCGGCGCAGGGCGAGAACCTCGTTACCGATCGTGGGCATCCGGCAGCCCAAATCGGCGGCGCGACGCGCGAACTCGGCGTCCGGAACGACCGCGCCCCAGGCTTTGCCATGCCGACGGCACGCCTCGGCGACGCGTTCGATCGCCTCCCACAACTTGTCATGATGGAACTGGCCGACAATGCCCAGCACCAACGAAAGGTCGGCGGGTCCGACGAACAACAAGTCGACGCCATCCAGGGCGGCGATCTGATCCGCCTGATCCAAGGCGCCGAGCGTTTCGATCTGAATCGCCACAAAACGCTCGCGGTTCGCTGTCTGGATGACGTCCGCCAGCGACCGGTGAGTGTAATCCGCCTCGCGGCCCGTCGAGACCAAACCGCGGGTTCCCCGCGGGGCGAACTTGGTCCACGAGACGAATTGGCGGGCGTGATCGACGGACTGGATCTGTGCCCCCATGACGCCGCCCGCGCCGGCCTCCATGCTCTGCGTCACCTGCCAGTAGCCAACCGGCGGCATGCGGACGAAAAAATCGAACTGGTTGGCCCGCGCCGCCAGCGCCGCCGTTACGATCTGCTCCTGGACCATCGCGCCGTGCTCTTGGTCCAGCCAGAAGCCGCGATACCCGCCAGCCAGTGCGAACATCTCGATGACGATCGGATGGGCCATCCGCGCTACGGAAAATACGGGAATCACTTCGTCGGCAGCGAGCAGTTCCTTGAACGTGGGCGGCATGTGCGAGTCTCCTTTCGCAATCGGGGAAGGGGAAAGTCAATCAATACACGTTCCACGGCGAGCGACCGGCCCGCACCAGCATCGCATTGGCTTGGTCGTCGTCCGTGAACCGCTCGGTCTGCGGATCGAACTTCAACGCCCGGCCGAGCCGAAGCCCGATGTTGGCGGCATGGCAGATGGTCGTGGCTCGATGAGCGCTCTCCGGGTGGCAGATCGGCCGCCGACGAGATTGGATGCAGTCCAGCCAGTCGCGGACGTGGTCTCCCGTCTCGGCCCAGCCACGGGCAGACACGCTCCGGTCGCGCAGAATCGAACTCGGTTCGGCGGTGATGGCGTTGGTCTGGTCATCCACCTGAATCCAACCTTCCGTGCCGACAAACCGGATGTAGCGGTCTTGGAACGCACCGCTGGACCGAATGACAATCTTCACGCCGTCGGCGTACGTGCAGCAGCAGTCGGCGGTTACCGGCGTGTCGCTGAAGGCGTCCGCCTTCCACGTCGCCGTGCCCTCGTAGCTGACGGGTCCGGTGTCGTCCCGCTCCAGCCCCCATTGCGCGATGTCGGTGTAGTGGCATCCCATGCCGATCACCGGCCCGGCGCCAGTGTCCCAGAAGTAGTTCCACCCGTTCACGTACGCGGGCGTGTACGGGTGCCAAGGCGTGGGGCCGAGCCACATGTCGTAGTCGAATCCGTCGGGCACGGGTTGCGGCACATCCGGAGCCACCGTCGGTCCCTGCCAGACTTGGCAGACGACGGTGTGGACTTGCCCGATGGCGCCGCTGCGCGCCGTCTCGATTTGGAAACGGTAGGACCCCACCGAGCGGCGTTGGTGTCCCGCTTGGTAGACTGTCCCGTAGCGAGCCATCGTGTCGGCCAGCAAGCGGCTCTCGCCGATGGTCAGCGAAACCGGTTTTTCGCAGTAGATGTCCTTGCCCGACTTGGCCGCCAGGATCGACAACGGCGTGTGCCAACGGTCGCCAGTAGCGATCAGCACGGCATCGATGTCCGCGCGGGCCAGCAGGTCGCGAAAGTCGGCGTACGCGGCGCAGTCCGTGTTCTGATAGTGCGTGTCCACGGTCTGTTTGGCGGCCGTCAGACGATTCGCCCGGCAATCCGACACGGCGACGCACTGCAAGTCGCCGAACGTCAGGAAGTGGGGCAGAATCGCCGCGCACCGCCCGCCGTATCCGATCACTCCCATCGTGATCCGTTCGCTCGGCGCCGTACCGTCCAGTCCGAGCGCACGTCCCGGAATCACCAGCGGCAATGCGGACAACGCGCCCGTCGCAAAGCTGCGCTGCAGGAACTCTCTTCGGTCAACCTGTTGGCTCGTTTTCATGGCCATGCTCTCAGTACAGGGAAAGTGGTTGGTCCCACGCTGCCAGAGAGGATTCTCGCACAGGCTTGCGGTGGTGTAAAGCAAACGCAGCCGACTGCGTGGCGTCTGACCGTGGCGTTGACGACGGCCACACTGATCCTGATCGCGGCGCTCGTCGGACAACGCGTGCTGAGCCAGCTCGCGGTGGCGGCGCGTTCAGCGCAGATTGCCGCGGTGTACGGTCAGGTTGAGTTGACTGGCGCCGACGGACGGGTTCCGGCGGACCTGGGCGCGGTGCTTGCGCCGGGTGGTTCGCTGAAGACCGGGCCGGACGCCTACGTTCGCCTGCCCCGGCCGTCAGTGCGGACCATTTCAGCGCCCGCTGGACAGGCCAGGTCGCGGCGGAACGTACGGAACCGTACACTTTCGATGTGATTGCCGACGAAGGTGCGCGGCTGTGGATCGACGGCAATTTGGTCATTGACGCCCGGAAGGACGCGAGCGGCGAGAAGCGGGAGTCGCCGCCGATCGAGCTGGTGGCTGGCCGGAAGTATGATTTGAAGTTGGAGTATCACGAAAGCCAGGAAAAAGCCCGGATTCAGTTGTTGTGGAGCAGTCCGTCGACGTCCCGGGACGTCGTACCGCACTCGCGGCTGTATCCAAATCAGTAGAGGAGAGGTCGATCATGCTTCGATATGTGCGATGCGGGGCGGAGGCGGGGTTGTTTTCGCCGATTTTGCTGCCGGCCGGACTCGGCGTGCGGGCTTGCGCCGTGTGTGCGATGGTTCTGGCCGGCCTGCTGCTAGCGGGGACCAGCGGCGCCAAGACGCTGTACGTTGCCACGGACGGCGACGACGCGGTTGCCTACGGCGACAACAGCCGCACTCGGCCGTGGCGCACCATTGGCCGGGCTGCCTGGGGAAGCACGGAACGGGCGGCGCCGGTCCCCCGCGAGGCTGCACAGGCGGGTGATACCGTCCTCGTCTCCGCGGGAATCTACTGGGAGAACGGGGACCGCGAGGGGGGCCGCTTCACCGTGTCGCTCAATCCGGTCAACAACGGCACCGCCGGCAATCCGATCACATTCCGAGGTGAAGGGCTAGTCTACATCCGCATGAATGCCGGTTATCGCGGCGGCATGATCGGCAGCCAGGGGCGAGACTATATCGTCTGGGACCATTTCCAAATCGAGGACTACTACGGCGGCAGCACTTCCGACACGGGACCGGTCGTGTTCAACGGCTCGAACCATTGCCAGCTACTCAACTGTGACGTTCAGGGGCATCCGGGGTCTTACTATCACGGTTACGCCACCTTTGGCGGAAACTACCGCGGGATCAGTCTGGAACCGGCCAATCACACCCTGATCAAGAACAACCGCATTCACGGTTTCACCGGGGGCCAGAACGAAGCCGGCATCATGGCCTATGACTCTAACCACAACATCATCGAAAACAACGAAATCTATAAGAACGGACAGGGCGTGTTCATCAAGGGAGTCCGTGCGGACTGGGGCTTTACCCAGGAAAACAACGTCATTCGCTACAATCTCTTCCGAGACGGAAACGGGGTTCGTGTTCTCGGATCGAAAAACGCCAAGGTCTACCAGAATGTCTTCGTCAACTCGCATCTATGGGTCGGTTGGAGCACGTCCGAGAACACCATGATCGTCAATAACACCTTCGATGGAAGCAGGCCCAACGACGCGCAATTCACTCCGCAAGGCAATGAACTGCTGGGCGTGGGCGTCTACAACAACATCTTTGCCGATGGCCACAAGGTCGTGTACACCTGGAGCGGCGCGAATCCGGGACAGCAAGGCATCCGGTTCGATAGGAACCTGTATGCAGGCTACACGCTGTTTGCGGAGTTGGAGGACAGTTTCGGCCAACAGACGTTCGAGCAATGGAGGGCCAGATTCAAGCTGGATTTGAACAGCCTGGACGATGTGGATCCGCGCTTTGTCGATGCTGTCAACGGCGACTATCGGTTGCAGCCTGATTCGCCGGCGCGCACGCTGGGCCGCGATGTGCTCAACCTCACCGGCCGGGGCACGGACGCCGTGATCCCCGCGGGTGCGTACATTACGGGAGAAGAAGTCATCGGGGTGGCGGGAAAGCCGAAGTCCCCAGCGCCGTCCGGCGCCGCTGCTGGCCAGGATCGATGACCGTCGTTGATGTGCTGGTCGAGCGAGGTCGAAAGTTCAGTGAGATCGAGAAACCGATAACAAGAAAGGGATTCATCATGGCAAAGAACAGGTTGTGTTTGGGCATCGCGACGCTGATCTGCGGCGTCTTCCTGCAGGCTTCGTGTACGGCCCAAAGCCGCGACGGGCAGGAGCAGTATCGCACGTTCACCGACGGTCGCGGACGCAGCATCCAGGCCCGCGCCCTGGAGGTAAGCGGCGACCAGGTGACGCTCGAGCGGTCCGACGGGCGGCGGTTCAGCGTGGCCATCTCCGGCTTGTCCGAAGCCGACCAAGCCTATCTTCGCGGTCTGACCAAACCGGCGACAGCGACGGCGGCTGCCGCGGACAGTGATTGGCCCGCCTTCCGCGGACCCGACGGGATGGGAGTATCGGGCGCGACGGGACTGCCGGTCGAGTGGGACGGCGACCGGAACGTCGTCTGGAAAACCGCGCTGCCCGGCGCTGGAGCGTCGACGCCGATCGTTTTCGGGGACCGCATCTATCTGACTGCTTATACCGGTTACTTTGTTCCCGGCGAACCGGGCGGCAGCTTGGAGCGACTGAAACGCCATCTGATCGCCCTGCGTCTGGAGGACGGCCAAGTGGTATGGGACAAGGCGATCCCGGCCAAACTGCCCGAGGAAGAGTCCATCCGCGACCACGGCTTCGCGGCCAGTTCCGTTGCGGTGGACGATGAGCGGATCTATGTATTCTTCGGCAAGACGGGAGTCTTTGCCTTCGATCACGACGGCAACCAGCAGTGGCAGGCCGACGTGGGCTCGCAGACCAACGGCTGGGGCTCGGCCGCTTCGCCGGTCCTGTACAAGGATTTGGTTTTCATCAATGCCAGCGTCGAGAGCGAGTCGTTGGTGGCCCTGGATCGGAAGACGGGCGAGGAGCGATGGCGGGTTGGAGGACAACGCCGACCCGATGCCATCCGTGAAGCGTGGAACACGCCGCTGGTGGTGACCGCCGATTCCGGCCGCGAGGAGCTGATCGTCCCCACGGCGGGCACCGTGTACGCGTTCGATCCTCAGACAGGTCAGCCGCTGTGGTCCTGCAAGACCGACATCGGCTGGTACATGGTTCCCAGCGCGGTCGCGGCCGACGGCGTCATCTATTGCCTGGGCGGACGTTCCGGCACCGCCGCGCTGGCCATCCGGGCCGGCGGCAGCGGCGACGTGACGGCAACGCACCGTCTGTGGACCAGCCAGAAAGGCTCGAATGTCTCGTCACCCGTCTACCTGGACGGGCATCTGTACTGGGCGCACGAATCCCGCGAGATCGCCTACTGCGTCGTGGCGAAGACGGGCGAGATCGTGTACGAAGAGCGGCTGCCTCGTTCCGGTCAGTTCTACGCCTCGGCCCTGTTGGCCGACGGCCGTTTGTATTACCTCACCCGCAGCGGCAAGATGTTCGTGCTCGCGGCCAAGCCCCAGTTCGAGCAACTGGCCGTGAACGAACTGCCCGACCGAAGCGTCTTCAACGCCAGCCCCGCCGTAGCCGGCAACCGCTTGCTGATCAGGTCGGACAAGTTCCTGTACTGCGTGGGGGCGAAGTGAAAGGAGACAACGGCTACATCTACGGGAACGACGGCCAAGCGGCCCTGGAGACCTGCTCGCCCGAAGGCTTGGAGATCAAAGGCAAAGTCAAGGTGGACGGCAAAGGCCCAAGTTGGGCGCAACCGGTCGTCGTCGGCGGCCGGCTGTATCTCCGCTACGACAGGAACAGTACTGTTTCGATGTGAAGACGCGGTAGTCGTGCAACACGCCGAAAAGCTTGGATCGACGAATTGGCCGCGGGCTCCAGGCGGGACCGCATCCGTTTACGGTTGGCTACCCGCAGGGCGGCGGCGAGTTCGTGCTGCGCGTCGAGGTCGAAGGACCAGACTTGGCGCGACGCGCTTCATCGAGCCTGAAGTGAGAGGAAGCGGCGGTCATGCGAGTCGAAGGCGATCGCGGGGGCAGCCCCGCGAATGAGATTCGGCGGCATCCACAAGAACCGAGCCGGTCGAACCGAGGCTGACGCTTTCATTCAGCGATGGGCGCAATTCCCTGCGAATCCCCATTTCCAGTGGGATCTTTCGCCAGTTCCCTTTCGATGATCGCGACGATCTCTGGCGCATTCGGCTTCGTGCCGGGGCCAAACCGTGCGACGACCATTCCACGGCGGTCGATTAGAAATTTCTCAAAGTTCCAGCCGATCTTGCCGGCCCCTTTCGGATTCGTGTCCAGTGACGTGAGGAACTTGTACAGCTCGCAGGCGTTCTCGCCATTCACCTCGACCTTGGCGAACATGTCGAACGTCACGCCGTAGTTCTTCCGGCAAAACGTCTGGATTTCCTCGGCCGAGCCAGGTTCCTGACCCAGGAACTGGTTGCACGGGAAGCCGAGAACCGCCAGTCCTTGGCTTGCGTACTTCTCGTGCAGTTCTTGCAGTTGCTCGTACTGACCCGTGTACCCGCACTTGCTGGCGACGTTGACGATCATGACGACCTTCCCTTGGTACTTGGCGAGATCCACTTCTTCGCCAGCCAACGACTTCACTCTGAATCTCAGCACGCTTTCCTCCTGTTTCACACCCTGCACGGCTGGAGCGCAACCCTGGAATGCGGACAAGCTCAAGATGGTGACGACAAGGGTTATCCAAAAACGAACCATGCGTTGATCTCCCGCAGTCAAGTAACTTTCTCGACCAATCCTAAGCCGAAACCCCACAAAATCGTTTGGTGTTAGGTGCCCGTGGAACGGTCGAAATGGAACGTCCGTTGAACGAGGCGGTAGATCCGGCTGCCCAGCGACAGCGAGCCGACCTGGACGCGAGCTTGGCCTCGCGCGCCAACGGGCAGCCAGTAGGGATGATCGTCCAGTCGGACTCGCGCCTGATAGGGCGTTTGCAGCGGACGCATCACGCCGTCCGCCCCGGCTCGCACGGGCAGATCCTGCGGCATCAACTCGCGCGGCGCGATCTTGGCGTCCATGCGGGCCAGTTCGACCAGTTCGCCTTCCAGAATGCGGCCCGGCAGCGAGTCGAACCGCAGACGCACCCGCTGGCCGGGATGCACGTACTCGATCTCCGACTGATCGATGTACAACGTCGCTTCCAGACGCTGCGGATCGCCGATCAAACAGAACAGCGTACCGGATTCCAGTTTGCTGCCCAGATTCCGCGTCTGCAACGGAGTCCCCGTCCAATCCGGAAGCTGGCCCGATTCGGCCGGCTGCTTCGGCAGTTCAGGAGGCGGGATGATGGTTCCCGCAATCGGGGCTCGCAACACGAGTCGCGATACTTCCTCGCGCCGCTGATCCAACCTTCCTCGCAAGTCGGCCAGAACCTCCTGCGACGCCGGGATCTGCAAAGCCGCGTCGGGGTCGAAGGCGCGCCGCGCCTGCAACCCGTCGAGACGAGCCTGCTCGCGCTCGACTTCCCCCTCCAACTCCAGCACTTCCACACTCAGGGCCAAGTTCCGCAGTCGGGCCAGTTCCTCGCCCGCAGCAACTTGCTGGCCCTCGACGACCGGCACGGCATCCAGTTCGCCGGACACCGGCACGTACACGCGGCGTGCGTCGGCGGGTTCCAGCACCAGCGGAGCCGTCACGCGGAACGGGACCGGCGTCAACGCCAGCGCAAGCGTCGCGACGAACACGACCAGGGCACTCGATGCAAATCGGCCCCAGCGAATGCGGCGTCGGTTTCCGGGATGCTTCATCCATTGCCACCCTTGCTTGATCGGCGGCCCCGCGGTTCCGGCAAGTACCAGGACGGCGACCGACCAAGCGACGATCTCCAGCCGGTACGGCTCGAAAAAACGGAACACGAACAACAGGATCGCCACCAACACGATCCAACGATAGGCGATCGAAGCCAACCCGTACAGCACCAGCAACTGCCGCGGCTCCGTTCGCCAAGCCAGATCGTCGTAGACGTCGACGCCCAGGTGAAAACGGCGGACCAACGACGTCAAGTAGCCGCGGGACTGCTGCCACAGGTTGGGCACTTCGAGCCAATCCGCAAGCACGTAGTAGCCGTCGTACCGCAACAAGGGATTCCCGTTGAACAGCAGCGTGCTGACCGAACACACGAACATCGTATTCAGACTCAGCGTGTTCAGCCAACCTGGTTCGCTGAACCACCAAACGAAGGTACACACGGCTGCCAGAACGAGTTCCACCCAGACGCCGGCGGCGGTCACGGCGATGCGGTGCCACTTGTTCGGCAGCGTCCAAGCGTCCGAGACGTTGCAGTACAAGCACGGTACAAACACCAGCATCATCACGCCCAGTTCATGGCAGCGGGCGCCGAAGTGGCGGCACGTCAGTCCGTGGCCCAGTTCGTGCAAGATCTTGGTTCCGGCCAGCGCCGCAGCGATCCACACGACATTCGTCGCCTGGAAGAAGGCGGAAAACTGAGGCAGCCGACCGCGCAAGACGTCGAACTGAACCGCGACCAGCACCAGAGCTGCCAGCACCACCAACAGCGAACTGAGCAAAGCGACCGGGCTGAACAGCGGATACACCAGCCCGTACAGGCGGTCCAAAACGGGATCGGGATTGATCCCCCGGAAACGCAGGGCCAGGACGCCGCCCAGCATTCGCACCCGCTCGTCCCAGCGGCGTTGCGCATCGCGGCCCAGCAACGCGGTGCCCTGCCCGGCCGCGTCAGCCAGCACCAATCCTTTGCGGTGCAGTTCGCCGAGGAAGGCGTGCAGTTGCGGCTCGCTGACCTTCAACGGCGTGAACTGGGTCTCGAACGACTCCTGGATCTGCCTTAGCGAAACATGGCCGTCCAGTGTCTGCCATATCGCGTACTCGAGTTCGCTCAGCTTGACATAGCGCCAAGCCACCGGATCCTTCAGCACCCAATAGCGCCGTTCTCCATACCGCTGCTCGACCGGGACCACGTCCGGCCGCCGCCGAATTCGCACCGGCCAGTCGTTGGGGCTCGCAGTCGTCGCAGAGATCGGCATCGTCGGTACCTCGGGAGAAAGGAAACACTCCGCCTTTTCGCGAAAGGTGGAGCGTCCCCCTTCACGCCGTTCAACTGTGCATGACTTGGCCGCCGTCCACGTTCAGCGTTTGACCGGTGATGTTCCGGGCGCGGTCGGATGCCAGAAACACGGACAGCGCGGCGACGTCCTCGGGAGTCTGCCAACGGCCCAGCGGCGAGACCACGCGGATCTTCTCTTCCGCCCAATCGTCGTACGACCGTCGATTTGCTTCGGGCTGCTGGCGGTTCCACGCTTCCCAAACCGAACGGTTCAACGGCGTCTTGATCATCCCGGGCGAGATGGCGTTGACGCGGATCTGGTACCGCGCCAAATCCTTGGCGGCGCACTGCGTGAAATTGACCACGGCCGCTTTCGCAGCGCTGTATGGCGGGTCGGTCTGCGACCCGATTTGAGCGGCGACCGAGGCGAAGAACTGAAACGAACCGCGACGGGTTTGGATCATCGTCGGCGCAAAGGCGTGCGCCGCATGGACGGGAGCCATGATGTTTACCCGCAACACGCGGTCCCAGTCGGCCGGAGTCAAGTTCCAAAAGGGAAACCCGAACTTGCCTGACCCGATTCCCGCCGGGACGACAACATGGTCGCATCGGCCGAACGTGGCCAGCACTTCTTCGGCGGCCCGGCACATGGCATCGTATTCGGCTGCATCGACGATGCAGGCATGCACGGACACGCCGGATTGCTCGCGGATCTCGCCCGCCATCGCTTGCACCGACGGGGCAATGTCCAACAACGCCAAGTCTGCACCTTCGCGGGCAAACTGGCGGGCAATCGCCAGCCCAATCCCACTGGCACCGCCGATCACGACCGCCACACTGCCACCCAACTCAAGATCCATCGTTTCCCTTTCCCAATCCGGAGACGGCATGATCCTCAGTCGAGTGGAACATCTTCAACTCGCCCGGATCGATCCAACCCTGCCGGGGTAAACGTTCGAAATGCATCGCCCACGGGAGTTCGCCCCCGGTTGCCGAGGGCCGTGATTTTTGCCATCATCTTAGCGGAATTTCGTTCCGTTGTACAAAACCCCGCTGCTCCCAACAAAGAGAATCGCCATGGCTGCATTTCCCGAGATCCAGAAGATTTGCTACGAAGGCCCGGACTCGAAGAATCCTCTTGCTTTCCGCTGGTACAACCCGGACGAAGTCGTGGAAGGCAAGACGATGAAGGACCATTTCCGTTTCAGCGTCGTCTACTGGCACACGTTCCGCGGTACGGGATCGGATCCGTTTGGACCGGGGACCATGTTGCGGCCTTGGGAAGACGGAACCGATTCGGTGGCCAATGCTCAGAACCGCGCGCGAGTGGCTTTCGAATTCATCGAGAAGCTGGGGGCGCCGTTCTACGCTTTCCACGACCGGGACGTGGCGCCCGAGGGCAAGACGTTGGCCGAATCCAACAAGAACCTGGACGCCGTGGTCAAGGTGTTGAAGGACGAGCAGGACCGGACGGGAATCAAGCTGCTGTGGGGAACGGCCAACCTGTTCAGCAACCCACGGTTCATGCACGGCGCTTCGACCAGTTGCAACGCCGACGTGTTCGCCTTTGCTGCGGCCCAGGTGAAGAAGTGCCTGGAGGTGACAAAGGAATTGGGCGGAGTCAACTATGTGTTCTGGGGTGGTCGCGAGGGCTACCAGAATCTGTTCAACACCGACATGAAACGCGAACTGGACCACATGGGCCGCTTCATGCAGTTGGCCGTCGCCTACGCGAAAGAGATCGGCTTCACCGGTCAGTTCCTGATCGAGCCCAAGCCGAAGGAACCGACCAAGCACCAGTACGACTCGGACGCGGCCGCGTGTATCAACTTCCTGCGAGCCTACGATCTGCTGGATCACTTCAAGTTGAACATCGAAACGAACCATGCCACGCTCGCCGGGCATACGATGATGCACGAGCTGGATTATGCCGCGCACCAGGGCGCGCTGGGCTCGATCGACGCGAACACCGGCGACCTGCTGCTGGGCTGGGACACCGACCAGTTCCCGACGAATTACTATCTGACCGCCGAGGTCATGTTGATCTTGTTGAAGTACGGCGGTCTGGCGCCCGGCGGCGTGAATTTCGACGCCAAAGTGCGCCGCGAGAGCTTCGAGTCGGTCGACCTGTTCCACGCGCACATCGGCGGTATGGACGCCTTTGCCCGCGGTCTGAAGATCGCCGCCGCGATCCGTGCCGAAGGCGAATTGGACGCCTTCGTCAAGCAACGCTACAGCAGTTGGGACACGGGGATCGGCGCGAAGATCGAATCTGGCGCGGCCGATTTCAAGGCCCTGGAAGCCTACATGCTGGGCAAAGGCGAAATCGCTTCCAACGCCAGCGGACGCCAAGAAATGCTGGAGAACCTGATCAACCGGTATCTGTGAAAACGGTGCCTGCGATCCGGGGGTAGCCGAATCCGTGAGGGTTCGGACAGTGACGGCAAGACGGACGCACAGGCTGACAGCCTGTGCTACGTCAACGGCGTTCGACTTTCTCGATGCGGTGTCGCACTTCGACGGGTGGCGGCAGGAGTCCCGCGGTGCGAACGTCTTCCGTCGCGCAGGCGATCAGCACCAACTTGCCCTTCTTCAGAAACAACGGACATTCGGCAAGGATCGTGGCCTGGGCGGGCAGCGTTTCGCGAAGATCCTGCTCCCAGGCTTTCCTTGTGGTGATCAGAAACCGATCTCGCCCCGACGTCAGAAACTCGTCGACCGCCTGCGCTTCGACCAACGGTTTGATGGGCCGACCTCCGTAGAACACCCAGGTCGGTTCCAAGGTGCGGTACGAAGCGACCGTGGGACTCAAGCTCCGCTGCGCGATGGCATCCAGCAGCAGATGGTTCTGCTGGTGACGGTCGACGCGAACTAGTACCAGTCCGAACAGAGTCGTCACGAAGACGGTTGCCGTCGCCGTGAAGGCCAGAGCCGCTGCCTGCCTACGTTGCCGATAGATGAGCCAAAGTCCACCGACGGCGCCTAGCAACGGAATCGCGCCGATCACCCCCAACCAACCCTCGCCAGGCAGGAAGAAATGCGACGCGACAGGCAGCGCGACGGCGATTCCCAAACCGACCACGCCGAGTGTCGCGTAGGACAGGCGAATCCAAACCGGCGATACGACGGAATCACCCGTCGTCCAACGGTGCAAGAACAAGCCGGTCAACAGTGCCAAAGCCGGGTAGCAGGGCGTCACGTAACTGGGCAATTTCGTTTGAGCTAACGAGAAAAGGCCGACATAGACACCGATCCAGCACATCGCGAACACGATGCCTGGGAACGACGCCGAACGTCGCTTCATGCGCACGATCGCTTCGATCCAGGTCGGACCCATGAAAACAGACCAGGGAAAGAACCCGATCAGAATCGCCGCGGGATAGAACAGGATCGAGCCTCCGTGTCCCTCCATCGCCGTCTGGGCGCGGCCCAAGTTGTGTTCCAGGAAGAATGCCCGCAGAAACTCGCCGTCCGTCCGCATGCCGACCCAGATGTACCAAGGCAACGCGACCGCACCGGCGGCCAACACCGCCGTGATGGGCCGCATGAACCAACAGGTCGCCAAGAAGTGACGCGGAGCAAAAGGACGCAGCAAGCCGATCGGTCGCTTCCACCAGGGTGCTGCGGCCGGGATGAGCTGAAGTTGCGGCAACCGCATGATCAGCAGGAACATGCCGATAACCGCCGTCGGCAACACCAGGCCGACCGGTCCCTTGGCAAGCACCGCGAGCCCCATCGTGCCGTACAGCGCGGCAACCGCCGCCCACGAACGCGGAAAGTACCCTTGCCGCGCATCGAAGCCAGCTAAGACGTAGATCATCAAGGCCAGGGTCGAGAAAAAGATCAACACACTGTCCGGCGTCGCCGCGCGCCCGGCGACGTCGAACATCAGGCTGGTCGTCAGAATCACCGCCGCCCATAATCCGACCATCGGATCGAAGAGCTTGCGCCCGATTTGATACGTCGCCAAGGCGGTGCCGACCGCCAGGACGGCCGACCAGAAACGGGCTGCGAACTCGTCAACTCCGAAGACGGCATAGGCGCTCATCATCAACCAGTACAGCAGCACCGGCTTGTGGCCGCGCAATTCGGCATTGAAAACCGGCACGACCCAATCGCCGCGCTCGAGCATCTCCGCAGCGCATCCGGCGTTCCGCGGCTCGTCCCGATCCCAAAGCCTTGTTCCGCCCAGATTGGTGAACAGCACCACCAGGGCTACGAGCACAATGATCGCTTGATGAAACCAAAACTGTCGCACAGCGCAGTACTCCAAGAGAAGAATCGCCAGATTCGTGGACGGAAGCGAGCGGCAAGTCTAGTCCGCTTGCCAAAGCGACTCAAGAGCAGTATCCCGCTCCATTGGGTAAGTGGTCACAGGATCTTGGGTGGCTCGCAGCCGGCTTGACCGAGATGCCGTCCGCAACCCAAGAATCCGAATTCTGACGAATTCATCGGGCATGCTAGCAGCGACTTGCCACGTCCGCGATGGGCTCGGGCGACCTTGTCACGACGCCTTCGGCTTTAGATGGGCGCGGCAACCGAGTGGTGTTCCGACGCTGGGCGAGCCTGCCCAAAGTTGCCGTTGCCGGCGACGATCGAACGCTGCCAGTTCACGGCGAGCATCAGGCAGTTGATGCCCGAGCCAATGCCCAGCAAAGCGACATTGTCATCGGGGCGGACATGGCCGCTTTCCAGTCCGATCGCCATCGTGATGGGCAGGGCGACCGAGCCCGTGTTGCCCAACCAAGGAAAGGTGGCAAAGTCGATGCGGGTCGAGATTCCCAGCGACTCGAGCATCAGCTTGCGATGCGCCGTGCCGACTTGGTGACAAAACGTCTTGTCGATATCCTCGACGTCCCACCGCGCGTTGCCGAGAAAACGGCGGAAAGTCGCGGCACCGGTAGCAACCCCCTGCTGCATTAGTTGCTCGGAATCCGTTTGCATCAACGGCTGCATGCCGGAACCGACGGCTTCGTCCCGATGACTCTGGCACAGTTGGTGATGGTCGGTGTTGGCCCGCACCGCGGCGGCCAGCAGTCGATTGCCCGTCCGGCTCAGTTCGCGATCGGTCAGCAGGACGGCACAGCTTGCCGAGCCGATGGTCAGCGAAGCCACGGCATGCTTCACTTGCTGCCGCGTGAGCGTTTGACTCTCGTTCAGTGCCGCGATTGTGGTTTCCACCAGCGGGCGCCCGTCCTCCGTGCCCACCACCAGCGCCGCGCGGATCTGTCCCAATTCGATCATGTTCGCCGCTTGCAGCATCCCGTTCATCAGTCCGAGGCAAGCGTTGGACACGTCGTAGATCATGCAGTCGTGGGACAGCCCCAGCGCGTGGTGAACGCGGCATGCCGTGGCAGGTTCCAGATAGTCCCGGCAAACGGAACCGTGAATCAGCGCGCCCACCAATCGGTGATCGATTCCCGCCGCGGCAATCGCTCGCTGAGCGCTGGCGATGCTCTGGTCGCTGGGCAGTGATCGGGTCGACCAGAACCGCCTTTCGCGGATGCCCGTCATCAATTCCAATCGTCCCTCGGGCAACCGCAGGCGGCGGTATAGAGGCTCCAGCCGGCGCTCGATCTCGTCGCTGGTCACAATCTCATCCGGCACCGTGTAGCCGAACGACTCCAAACAAACGTTGTTGTAGTGCATGCGGACTCTGGCCAAGGAAACGGAAAAGACCCCTCGCAACCACGTGGCTGCTCGGGAACCTTGTTCAGGGATTGCTGCGTCGTTCGAGGAGAACAATGGAGGTGTCGTCGTGGCGACCGATGCCGCCGGTGGCTTCCAGCGAATCCTGGAACAACCGCTCCAACGCTTCTTCGAGGGTCAGGTGAACCGTCTCCTTGAGCGTATTGATGATCCCTTCTTCGCCGAATTGTTCGTCCTCGCGGCCATGTTCAGGAAAGGCTTCGTCCAGACCGTCGGTGTACAGCAGGATGCGGCTGTTGTCCGGGATGTCGGCGGAACACTGCTCGTATTCCCAGTCTTCGTCGATCACCAACGGCAAACCGCCTTCTTCCTTCGTGCCCAGCTTGCGGACTTCGCCAGTCGCCAAGTCTTGAATCATCGGCATGGGATGACCAGCCGATGTCCATTCCAGGATGTTCCGGTGCGAATCGAGCGTGCAGTACAGCAGCGTAATAAAACCGCCCTGGTCGGCGCCGATGATATCACTGTTGCACAGCCGCTTGTTGACCTCCGTCACGAATTCGGCCGTATTCGGAAACCGCCGGTCCCGGATCATGCTGATCAGCGTGTGCATCGTCATGATCGACATACAGGCTTTCACCCCGTGACCCGCCGCGTCACCCAGCACCAGCACGACCTGACCGTCATCGAAACTGAAGACATCGTAGTAGTCGCCACCGGCCATCACCACCGGCCGATCACCCAACACGCGAATTTGGGACGATTCGTAGCGTGCCAGGATCTTGTAGCCCTTGGGCATCGGCAGATTTCGCGGCAGCACGGCCTCCTGCAACTGGCGAACCGATTCGACTTCGTCCCGCAGCTTCTCCATCACGATCTGAGCCCGCTGGGCCTGGACCGTCATAAAGGCGGCTTCCATGATCGAAGTCAACAGGAAGATGAAATCCCCGTTCTCGTCGCGGGAAATAAACGAATGCAGGCCGTTCTTGATGAACTTGGCGACCTGACTGATCTCACCTGGCGCCCAAGCGCCCACCACCGGAGCATCCGGCATGACTCGCCGAATACGCTCGAAGAGTGGAAACACCGCCTCCTCGGAAGGGAAGCTCATAGCCAGAAGAACCGCGTCGTACGCGCCGGGACGCAGACTTGCATCCAACTCGTCTACGTCGGAGAAGACGTAGCATTCGTTGGGATCGACGTTTAGAAAGGTGTCGATCAATTCCGCTTCGGCTGGGTCATCCCACGCGACCAGAATTCGCATAACTTCAACCTTTAACGATGCCAACAGCTTTTTCGACGGTTCATCGCGCCCGAAATTCGATCTTGTAAGTGTACCGGCGACAGGGTGGTGTCTTCAAGTTGGGTAGCGGTGTATCTTAAGAAATACCCAAGGAAAGCAATCAACGGCAATCCCTGAAAGAAGGGTTGTTCCGTTTTTGCGGGAGTTCTGGGCTCAAGTAGTGGATGGATCTAGGGCTTTGTGACAATCGTCGAGAGGATGAAACCGATGTACGTGGTTAGCGTGACGGTGCATGTCAAACCCGAAAGTGTCAAACCATTCGTCGAAGCGACTTTGGAAAACGCCCGCAATACCCGGCTGGAACCCGGCAATGTCCGCTTCGACGTTTTGCAGGCAGAGCAGACGCCGACGCGATTCCTACTGTACGAGGCGTATCGCACGGCCGAAGACTTCGCCCATCATCAGAAAACGGAGCACTACCTGCGATGGCGCGAGGCCGTGGCGGAGATGATGGCGCAGCCGCGCGAGGGAATTCGGCACACCAGTCTGTTCTTCGGAGATCAAGCGGACTGATCTCGGCTGATTCCGGCGGACCGCAGCAGTTGATCGATCGCATCGAACAGGTCTTTGGCCCTGACCGGCTTGGCGACGTAGGCGTCCATGCCCGCCTCGAGACACCGTTCACGGTCCCCTTTCATGGCGTGGGCCGTCATCGCGATGATCGGCAGATGGCCACCGCAGTCCAGTTCTCGCGCCCGGATCGCCCGAGTCGCCTCGAGTCCGTCCATCTCCGGCATTTGGATGTCCATCAGAACCAGATCGAACGAATTCTGCTCGATGGCTGCCAGCGCTTCGCGACCATGCTGGGCCACCACGACCGAGTGTCCGCGTCTCTCCAGCAACCCGACCGCCAACTTCTGGTTGAACAGACTGTCCTCGGCCAACAGCACGCGTAGCGGGCCATGGACAGTGGCGTTCTCCTGGTCCGCCGAACCTTGGGACGGTTCATCCTCGGCCGACGTGACTCCCAGTTCGGACATCAGCGCGTCGAACAGTTCCGATTGTTTGATCGGCTTCAGCAAATAGGTGCCAATGTTCAGGTTGCCGCAGCGCTGGATGTCACCGGGACGGTCGCCGGAGGTGAGCATCATGATGATCGTGCCGCCCAAATGCTGGTCTTCGCGGATCTTTTCCGCCAAGTTGAAGCCGTCGATGTCGGGCATGCAGGCGTCGTTCAGCACCAGGGCGAAGGGATCGCCTTGCTGCCGGGCGGTTTGCAGAGCAACCAGCGCTTGTCGGGCGTCCTCCGCCACGGTCACCCGGATTCCCCAGTTGCGCAACATCTCGCTGAGGATCTGGCGGTTCGTCGCGTTGTCGTCGACGACCAAGACTCGGGTTCCGGAGATGCGTGCCGAGGGACTGGAGGGAAGTTGCTTGTCGTCCCGCGCCAAGCCGAAACGGGCGGTGAAACGGAAGTGGCTGCCCCGGTCGACTTCGCTCTCCACCCATAGTCGCCCGCCCATGTACTCGGCCAAATGCGACGAGATCGTCAGTCCCAATCCCGTCCCGCCGAACCGCCGGGTCGACGACGTGTCGGCCTGCTCGAACGCCGCAAAGACCAAACGCTGTTTTTCGGCCGGAATGCCAATGCCGGTATCGCTGACGGTCACCAGCAACTCGACACTATCGGCCTGCAGGGACTGCGGTTCAACTTGCACGACCACCTCGCCGCGTTCGGTGAACTTGATCGCATTGCTGAGCAAATTGTTGACCACCTGCCGCAGCCGCCCGATGTCGCCGATCAAACGGTCGGGCGTATCGGGATGAATCCGGCAAGCCAACTCCAGTCCCTTGGCGTGCGCCCGGAAAGCGAAGGCACGCACCGCGTCTCCCAGACTTTCGCGCAAGTCGAACACCGACGGGACAAGATCCAGCTTGCCCGCTTCGATCTTTGCAAAATCGAGAATGTCGTTGATCACCGACAGCAGGGATTCGCTGCTGACGAGCACCATTTTCAGATAGTCGCGTTGCGAATCGGTCAGCCGGGTATCCAACACCAACTCGGTCATGCCGAGGATGGCGTTCAACGGCGTGCGGATTTCATGACTCATATTGGCCAGGAAGTCGCTCTTCGCCCGGCTTGCCGCCTCCGCCGCCTCCCGGGCCGCCTGCATCGCCGCTTCCGCCTGCTTGCGGTCGGTGATGTCGCGCGAGATCCCGAACGTCCCGATCACCTGCCCGTGCTGATCCCGCAGAGGAACCTTGGTCGTGGATACCCAGTTCACCCGCCCGTCCGGCCACTCTTGCTCTTCCTCTTTGTTGACCACCGACCGGCCGGAAGCCATCACCCGGCGTTCATCCTCCAGGTACTGCCGGGCGCGCTGGAAGTCGAAGAAGTCGGAGTCAGAACGACCGATCGCGTCCGATGCCTTGGCCAGGCCCACGTAGTCTGCCAACGCGCGGCTGATCCTTATGTAGCGGCTGGCGGCATCCTTGAAATAGATGAAATCCGGGGAGTGGTCCAGCAGTGTGTTGAGCAGAAAACGCTCGTAAGCAAAATCCTCCTCGGTTTGTTTTCTTGCCGTAATATTCCGCGAGATACCGCGGTAGCCCGCGAACTTCCCGTCGGCGGCCAGGATTGGCGCCGCGTTGGTCTCCATCACCACCGCCCGACCGTCCCGATGGCGGAACGTCTGCTCGACGGCCATCATCGGCCGTTGCTGTTCGGCTGCTTGGCGGAAATTCTGGCTGGCGGACGATTGCTGGGAAAGGTCTAGCAGATCCACCCGCGGCTTGCCCAGAATCTCGGCCGGCTCGAACCCCAGCAGTTCCTCGACGCGCGGACTCGAATAGGTCATGATCCCGTCGGCGTCGACTTCCCAAATCCAGTCGTTGGTCGTCTCGACCAGAGACCGGAACCGCCACTCGCTGTCGCGCAAGGCGTCTTCGGCTCTGGTCCGGTCGGCCATTTCGCATTTCAATCGCTCGTTGCTCTCCTGCAACTCGGCCGTGCGCTGCACGACCAAACGCTCGACCTTGGCCTGCTGGCCCAACAGGGTGTTCGCGTAGAAGGTCGCCAGACCGGTCAGTACCAGCCCGAAGATCAACGTGACCATCGGCAACTCGCCTTCGCGTTCTTCCAGGTATTTCTCGCCGGGCACACATTCCAGCGTCCAGGTCCGACCGGGAACATCCAGTACCGCGGTCTGAATCAGGCCGGCGGCCCGCTGCGTCTTCCGGGAATCGAGCGGCAGGAACCATGTGCGACGGTCGTCGGCATCGTAAGCGCAAACGAACTCCCAACCCTTCGACGTCGACATGTCAAATAATTGGACATGAAAGTTGGGCGAATAGGCCCCCAGCGTGTCGTCCAACATGGCATCGATCCCGATGGCCATGACAAAGAACCCCACCAATTTCTCCAGGACCGTCTGCGGCGTGTCCGACGGGTTTAGGTCATGAAACACGGATCGCACCACTAGCAACATCATTTCTTTGTCGGCTTGGTGCGGGAACTCCCACGGCAAACTCACCACAATCTGATTCGTTTCAAGCGACTGCTGAAGCGTCGGCTGGAGATCCGGGACGGTCTCCAGATCAACGCCCAACAGCGAAGTATCCACCTCGGCGGGCCAAAGGAACTGTAGCGGGAAATAGTCCCCGCGTTCCGCGCGAGGTTCCGCAGCAACGAACTGCCCGTCGCCGTCGAGGATTCGGATCTGGTATTCCGGGAATCCTTGACGCTGCATCTGCTCCTCGTGCAAGGACCGCCGATCCGGTCGAATGCGTGGAACCCACATCACCGCCTTCAGGTCCGGGAATCGTTCCACGGCCCGTTGTGCAACCCGGTTGAAATCCGCCCGCGTGCCGGGTACCGATTCGCTGACGAATGACGAAAGTTGATAGATCGCCCGGACGTCGTTGCTAAACCGGTTTTCCAGGGCGCGAATCCGCTGACTCGCCTCGGCCTGGACCTCCGTCCGCACGAATTCCCGTTGATTGCTCCGCAGGAAACCGAAGGCGGTGAACGACAATGCGCCGCCGATGACCGCAATCAGGATTACCGTCAGGTATCGCGAACGTCGGTTGCGGAAACGCAAAAAGTTCGTCATCGCAGCGCCGGGCGGGAAGTTCGGAACGTCTGAGCTACCATCATAGCAAATGACCGGTCACGCGGAAAACCTTGACGCACTCAGGAGCCAATTCCAAGCGACAAGTCGGATCGTCCGGCTTCCGCCGTGTGCTGTTGGCGGAGTTGGAACATCTTCAACAGCCGAGCGGCGACGGCGTGGTTGACGGTGCCTTCGGGATAGCGGCCCTGTTCGTCCAGTCCGCCCGCGGCGGTGCCGGTCAGCAAGGTGATCGCCTGGTCCACATCGGCGATCGGGTAGATGTGGAAACGGCCGCAACCGACCGCTTCCACGACGTCCCGTCGCAACATCAGGTGCCGGACATTCGAAACGGGGATCAGAACGCCGTGTTCGCCGTTCAACCCACGGTGCTGGCAGACGTCGAAGAAACCCTCGATCTTTTCGTTCACCCCGCCGATCGCTTGCACTTGACCGCGTTGGTTGACCGACCCGGTGACGGCCAGCGATTGCTTGATCGGGATTCCCGACAGCGCCGACAGCAGCGCGCAGAACTCGGCGACCGAAGCGCTGTCGCCATCGACCATGCCGTACGACTGTTCGAACACCAGGCTGGCGGTCAGCGACAGCGGATGGTCCTGCGCATAGCGGGCGGCCAAGAGCGAAGAGAGGATCAAGACACCCTTGGAATGGATCGGTCCGCCCAATTCGACTTCGCGTTCCAGGTCGACAACTTCCCCCTTGCCCATTCGCACGGTGGCGGTGATGCGCGACGGGCGACCAAACGAGAAGTTGCCCAGGTCGAGCACGGACAGCCCATTCACCTGCCCCACCTGACCGCCCTCGGTGTCGATCAGCAGTGTGCCGCGCCGGATCTGTTCCTGCACTCGCTCCCGCAGCCGGTCCGCGCGATGGACCTGTTGGTCGATCGCTTTCTGGACGTGGTCGGCGGTGACTGTGTCGTGGGCGTTGTGCGAGCACCAGTAGTCGGCTTCGCGAATCAGATCGGCGATCGTCCGCATGTGCGTGGTCAGCTTTTCCGAATCGGCGGCCACGCGGGCGCTGTGCTCCAGGATCCGCGCCACCGCTGTGCGGTCGAAGCGGCGGTGGCGTTCCCGCCGGACGAGCGTGGCAATCAAGCTGGCGTACAGTTGACAGCTCGCGTCGCTGCGGTCCATCTGTTCTTCGAAGTCGGCCGCGACCTTGAACAACTCCGCGAAATCCCGATCGTACTGGTACAGCAGATAGTACAGCATCCGGTCGCCCAACAGCACGACCTTGACGTCCAGCGGAATCGGCTCGGGTTCCAGCGACACCGTGCTGATCAGACTGAGCGATTCGGCCAAGGACTCGATCTTGATGTGCCTCGCGTACAAGCACCGCTTGAGACCCTCCCAAGCAAATGGTTGCTGAAACAGTCGCAAGGCTTCGATCACCAGATAACCGCCGTTGGCACGGTGCAGCGAGCCGGGTTTGATCAGACTGAAATGCGTCTCCAAGGTTCCCATGTGCGACAGGTGCTCGACGCGGCCCAGCAGATTCTGGAAGCTGGGATGCTCTTCGTACACGACCGGCGCCCCCTGCTGGCGGCCGTTGTCGACGATCAGATTGACTTGGTATTCCTCCAGGGCGCTGCGTTGCTTCTGCAGCGACTTGAACGGGGATTCCGGCTCGTCGTCCGGCGGTCGGAATTCGTCCGTGTTGGCGATCACATCCTCTTCGACATCGCGCAGAAACTCGACCACGTCCTCCAGACCGCCGTACTTGTCCTGGAGCGGCCCCATCAGATGCTCCAAGGCGAACTGGGCCGCGTCCTGGTTGGCCTGTTTGATCTTCTCGCGGGCGTCGCGCCGCCAGCGGGGAAGCTTGGCGACCAACGATTGCAGTTCTTCCTGCAACTCTTCGATCACCTGCTGAATCTTGCTCTGCTCTTCGTCGGACAATGCCTCGTACTCTTCCGGACTGAGCACCTTGCCCTCGCGGGTCGGAGCCAGAGCAAAACCGGCGTGGGTGCGGATCACCTGAATGCCCCGGGTCTGGGCCAGATCGGTGAGTTGCTGGAAGGCGCGGTTCTGGAACTCCTTGGTTTCCTGCTCGATCTCCTGAATGCGAGTCTTGTGTTCCTCGGTCTCCAGCGCCGAGGGAATCGTGGTGCGCAAATCCTCGATCAATCCCTCCATGTCCGTCACGAATTCGGCGCCCCGCCCCGCTGGCAGCCACAACGCGCGGGGCTTGTGCGGCTCGTCGAAATTCTGGACATAACACCAGTCGTTGGGGCGCGAGTCGCCGATCGCCTTCTGTTCGAGAAACGATTGGACAATCGTCCGTTTCCCGACGCCGGGCGGACCCAGGACGTACAGGTTGTAGCCGTCGCGGCGGATGCCGATGCCGAAACGCACGGCGTCCAACGCCCGGGCCTGCCCCAGGAACTCCGTCAGATCCGGCAAATCATCCGTCGTTCGGAACGGGAGCGCCTCCGGATCGCACTTCCAGCACAACGAAGACACGGGCAGCGGGGACAGCGGTTCCATAGGATTTCCGGCTTTCGGTGGCACGCCAAAGGATCGTGTTCAACGCTCCCTCTATCTTGGCAGATCCGCCCCGCGTTGACCAGTCGCAACGGCTACCGAGAAGCCGCGTCCGACTTTTCCGGTTCGCCGTTCGTTGCGTCGTTGCGCGAGGGGCAATGGTCGCACATTGGGCGGCCGGATTCGTCGCGGATGCCGGAGAGGCCGCCGCACGAGCCGCGGATGCACCGCTTGCCAAAGATCACGCCCAACGCCATGCCGAGCACGGCCAGCAGAAAAATTGCCAGGGCGGCAATCATCACTTTCATGATGCGTCTCCGTTCCTTCACTCGTTCTTCGTTCGAAGAAACTGTCGGAATCCGTCTGTCATCTGCTCTTCGAATCCGTCTTGTTTCCGCGTGATCAGCAGTATTTCCAAGTTGTGCTCGCGGGCCAACCGCAGCGCGGCCTCGGGGCCCGCGACCATCAGGCCCGTGGCCCAGGCGTCGGCTAGCATGCAACTGTCCGAGATGACCGAAACCGATGCCAACTCGTGCTGCACCGGATAGCCGGTCTGGGGATCGATCTCGTGCGAGTACCGGCGCCCGTCTTTCTCGAAGAAATTGCGGTAGTCGCCCGAGGTCGCCAGCGACTTGCCGGTCAACTCGACGACCTGTTGAACGGTTCGCTGGAAGTCCACCGGCTTCTCGATACCGATCCGCCAGGGTTGCCCGTCCGGCCTGTGGCCCAGGGTCCGAACCTCGCCGCCAACCTCCACCATGAACCCGGGGACGCCTCGCTGGATCAGCAGTCCGGCGACTTCGTCCACAGCGTAGCCCTTGGCAATCGCCGACAAGTCGAGATAGATGCCGGGATGTGTCTTGCGGAGACCCGGCGGAGAAAGGCGGACTTCGAGCCGCTGGTAGCCCACCCGCTCCCGTTCGCGTTCGATCTCCGCCTCACTCGGCATTTGCCCCAGTCTCGGATCAGGCCCGAAATTCCACAGATTGACCAACGGCCCTACCGTGGCGTCGAACGCGCCGTCCGTCTTCCGGCTGATGTCAAGCGACGCGGCCACCACTGTCGCCGTTTCCAACGAGACGTCGAACCACCCGTCGTCTTCCCAGCGGTTGAACCGCGACAGTTCCGAGTCGTCCAAGTAGGTCGACATCAGCCCGTTGATCTGTTGCAGCCGACGGTCCACTTCCGCATGCAGCGATTCCAAACGGGTTCCAGCCGGAACTTCCGACAGTTTGACGTTGTACGCGGTGCCCATCGTGAAACCTGTCACCGAGGGCACCTGCGGCGGCTGCGCGCCGCGGCGGCAAGCGAACCAAACCAGCGCACCGACGGCAACCACCAGGCAAACGAGTTGAGAGCTGCGGGCGTTCATGCGGATCAACCGCCGAAGTCGTCGTAGGCGATGTTGTCTTTCTCGACACCCAGATCGTCCAGCAGTTTGAAAACGGCCGCATTCATCATGGGCGGACCGCAGATATAGTACTCGATGTCTTCCGGAGCGGGATGGTTCTTCAGGTACTCGTCGAACAGCACTTGGTGGATAAAGCCTTTGTAGCCGGTCCAGTTGTCCTCGGGCAGCGGTTCGGACAGCGCGATGTTGAAGGCAAAGTTGGGAAAGTCGCGTTCGATCGCGCGGAACTCATCCACGTAGAACAGTTCCCTCATACTGCGTCCGCCGTACCAGTACGAGACCTTGCGGTTTGTGCGGCGGTTCTTGAACAGTTCGAAGATGTGGCTGCGCAGGGGAGCCATGCCGGCCCCGCCGCCAATGTAGATCATCTCGGCATCGGTGTCCTTGATGAAGAACTCTCCGTACGGGCCCGAGATGGTCACTCGGTCGCCGGGCTTCAGACTGAAGATGTACGACGACGCCTTGCCGGGCGGGGTTCCTTCCGGAGCGCGGGGCGGGGGACTAGCGATGCGCACGTTCAGCATGATGATGCCCCGTTCGCCCGGCCAGTTCGCCATCGAGTAGGCGCGGATCACCGGGTCGGTGACGACCGATTGGTATCGCCACAGATTGTACTTGTCCCAATCCTCGCGGTACTGTTGGCCGATGTCGAAATCCTTGTACTCGATCTCGTGCGGCGGAATCTCGATCTGGATGTAACCACCCGCCTTGAATCCGACTTCTTCGCCTGCCGGCAATTCGAGAACCAACTCCTTGATAAAGGTGGCGACGTTACGGTTCGAGCGCACCGTGCAGGACCACTTCCGCGTCTCGAATGCTTCTTCGGGGACTTCGACCTGCATGTCCTGCTTGACGGCGACCTGGCAAGACAGCCGCAGCCCCTCGCTCGCCTGGCGTTTGTTGATGTGCGTCCGCTCGGTTGGCAGAATGTCTCCACCACCCGAGTGAATCTTTACCTTGCACTGGGCGCACGTGCCGCCTCCGCCGCAGGCCGAGGAGACGAAGATTCCCGCGTCGGCCAGTGCGCCCAACAGTTTGCCGCCGGCCGGCACGGTCAGCGTCTTCTGCTCGTTCACCAAGATCTTGACATCGCCGCTGACCACCAACTTGGATCGCGCCACCAGAATGATCGCGACCAAGGCCAGCACGACCACGGTGAACATCGCTACGCCAAGGATAATTTCAAACATGATTCGCTCGCCGATCCTACAGTTGAATCCCCGCAAACGACATGAAAGCCAAAGCCATCAGGCCGACGGTGATGAACGTGATCCCCAGCCCCCGCAGTCCGGGAGGCACGTCGCTGTACTTCATCTTCTCGCGAATCCCGGCCAGCGCCACGATGGCCAGCGCCCAGCCGACTCCGGATCCAAACCCGAAGACGATGCTCTCCACGTGATTGTATTCCCGCTCGACCATAAACAGCGAACCACCGAGGATCGCACAATTGACGGTGATCAACGGCAGAAAGATTCCCAAGGCGTTGTACAGCGGCGGAAAGAACCGATCCAAGGCCATTTCGAGGATCTGGACCATCGCCGCAATCACCCCGATGTAGCTGATCAAGCCCAGAAACGAAAGATCCACGCTCTCGTAGTCCGAGCCCAACCAGGCCAACGCCCCGGGCTTTAACAAATACTGGAAGATCAAGTGGTTGACCGGGATGGTGATGGTTTGGATCACGATCACGGCCACGCCCAACCCCAGCGCCGTCTTGATGTTCTTCGATACGGCCAGGAACGTACACATGCCCAGGAAGAAGGCCAGGGCTAGGTTTTCCACAAAAACCGCTTTCAGGAACAGGCTCAGATAGTGTTCGAGCATCTCAAGCTTCCTCCACTTGCTCTGGCTTCCACGTCCGAATCGCCCAGATCAACAGGCCGATCAGGAAGAATGCACTCGGCGGCAACAACATCAACCCGTTGGGCAGATACCATCCGCCCTCCGAGCCGCTCACCGCCAGAACCTGAATGCCGTAGAACTGGCCCGAACCCAACATTTCGCGAAACGTGGCCACGGCCAATAGAATGAGACTGTAACCTAAGCCGTTGCCGATCCCGTCCAGGAAACTGAGCCAGACGCTGTTCTTCATGGCAAACCCTTCGGCACGTCCCATCACGATGCAATTGGTGATGATCAGACCGACAAAGACCGACATCTGCTTGCTGACTTCCCAGAAATAGGCCCGCAGGATCTGATCGACCAGAATCACCAAAGAAGCGATGATCGTCATCTGGACGATGATGCGGATGCTGGTGGGAATTCGCGAACGGATCAAACTGACCGAAGCGTTCGAGCATCCGGTGACCAGGGTCACCGCGATGCTCATCACCAGCGCCGTTTCGACTTTGGTCGTCACCGCCAGCGCCGAGCAGATCCCCAGCACTTGCAGGGCGATGGGATTGTTGTTGAACAGCGGGTTCAGCAGGACTTCTTTTGCTGTCGCTTGTGCCATCGAATGCTCTCTCCTCAGCCGCTTCTCTCGCTTCCCCTGTCGCCGAATTCGCACCTAGGAACTCGACTGTTTCCGCAAATTTTCCAGGAGCTTCGCGAAACCTCCCTCACCCAGCCAGAACTGGACCAGATTCGACACGCCACGCGAAGTGATTGTGGCTCCGGCCAGTCCGTCGATTTGATGAATGGCCTCCGGTTGTTCCTCGTTCACCTTGCCCCGCAGAACTTGAATGCGGATCATGCCCTCGTCGTCGAAAATCTGCTTCCCCACCCATTGCTGCTTCCAATCGGGATTATCCACCTCGCCGCCCAGTCCCGGCGTCTCGGCGTGTTCGTAGAACGTCAAGCCGTCGACGGTGTCAAGATCGGCATCGAGCGCCAGGAATCCGTAGAGGGTGGACCAGAGTCCCTTGCCGTAGATCGGCAAGACGATCTGAGCCAAACGGCCTTCTCTGCGAATCAGGTAGACGAACGAATAGTTCTCGCGTCGGCCGATTCCCGCGGCATCCTCGCCCGAGGGAAGTCGCTGGCTGGTCGCCAGATCCCGGGCCGCCGCGCGCTGGTTGAACGTTTCGGGATTGACCACCGACGGTTCGACAAACTCACCCGTGCGCAAGTCGACGATCCGCGTTTCGACCTGCTTGAACAGCTCCTCCAGCGGTTTATCCGGCGTATAGAGGCCGGCCGCTTGCAGGATATTCCGCTTTCGTTCCATCACCTTGTTGCGCTCCTGAGCGGGGCGCAGAACGACCGCTGCAGTGGAGACCACCACCGAGCAAACAATGCACAAGCAGAGCGCCACGCCGATCGTGTTGGCAATCGAATCACGTTGCATAGCGGGCCAACCTCCTCTTGACGTTTGCCTGGATCACGAAGTAGTCGATCGTGGGCGCGAACACGTTTCCGAACAGAATCGCCAGCATGATTCCTTCGGGAAACGCCGGATTGATGACGCGGATCAGAATCGTCATCGCCCCGATCAGAATCCCGTAGACCCACTTGCCCGTATCGGTCATCGCTGCCGAAACCGGATCGGTCGCCATAAAGACCAAACCGAACGCGTACCCGCCGAGCACCAGGTGCCACCACGGTGGAACGTTGAACACGGGGTTGGTTTCGCTGCCCAGGTAGTACAGAACGGCTGAGAATCCCATCCCGCCGACCAACACGGCCGCCATGATCCGCCAGGACCCAATTCCCGTAGCGATCAAAATGAGGGCTCCGATCAGACAGGCTAGCGCCGACGTCTCGCCCATCGAACCGGCGATCGTGCCCAGAAAAGCCTGCATCCAGGTGATGGGCACCTGTTGCGCCTCAGGCGAGAGCAATGCTTGCAGGCCCGTCGCCGGATCGGCCACCGCCATCCTGCCCAGCGAAGTCGCACTCGTGTATCCGTCCACCGCAACCCACACGGCATCGCCCGAGATCTGCGCCGGATAGGCAAAGTACAAAAACGCGCGGGCGGTCAGCGCCGGATTCAGGAAGTTCTTCCCCGTACCGCCGAACACCTCTTTCCCGATCACGATGCCAAAACTGATTCCCAATGCGACCTGCCACAGCGGAATCGTGGGAGGCAGGGTCAGCGGGAACAGCATCCCGGTGACCAGAAAGCCCTCGTTGATATCGTGCCTGCGGACCAACGAGAAAACCAGTTCCCAGGTTCCGCCCACGGCCATAGTAACGATGTAGACCGGCAGAAAGTACAAGCCGCCGTGAACCAGGCAGCTCAAGAAATTGTTCGGAGCATAGCCCAGTTGCAGGCTGCTCATCACCATTCCACGCCAACCCGACGCCGCTTCGATTCCGGCATGCTGCATCGCCAGATTGGCCTGATAGCCCGTGTTCCAAAAGGCCATGAAGATGCACGGCACCAACGCGACGATGACCATCGACATCAGTCGCTTCAAGTCCAGCGAGTCGCGGACGTGTGAATCCGCACGCGTCACCTCGCCCGGAGTGTACAGGAAGGTGTCCAACGCTTCGTACAGCGGGTACAAACGTTCCAGCTTGCCCTTACGGTCGAACGCCGGGTGGATACGGTCCAGGAATCTGCGCAACATGGGACAGGTTAGCCTTCGCGTTCAATCTTGGTGAGATTCTCTCGCAGCATCGGGCCGTAGTCGTACTTGCCCGGACAAACGAACGTGCAGAGGGCCAGGTCCTCTTCGTCCAGTTCCAAGCAGCCTAGGACGCTGGCCTGCTCGGTGTCGCCGACGATCAACGCTCTGAGCAACTGGGTCGGCAGCAGATCCAGCGGCATCACCTTCTCGTATACACCGATGGGCACCATCGCGCGTTTGCTTCCGCCGGTCGAGGTCGTCATGTTCAGTTTCCGCGTAGCCCCAACCAGCCAGGCCGACGCGAAGGCTCGCGTGACAGAAAACTTCTTGAAGCCGGGCATCTGCCAGCCCAGGAATTCCCGTTCGTCGCCCTCCCGCAGTGCGGAGATCTGCGTATGGTAGCGTCCTAGATAGTTGCATGGAGTTTCCGACTTGCGACCGGACAAGACCGAACCGGAGATGACCCGGTTGACGCCCTCGGCCAACTCGTTGGCCACGAGATCGTCCAGGCAAGCACCCAGACGGGTCCGCAGCAAACGCGGTTGCTTCACCGCAGGGCCGGCCAGAGAAACAACTCGTCCGACATTCAAGCGACCCGTTCGAAACAAGGTGCCGAAGGCGATCACGTCCTGGCAACCGATGGCCCACACGCTCTTTCTTGCGCTCACCGGGTCCAGGAAGTGGATATGCGTCCCCGGGAGCCCCGCCGGGTGCGGCCCCGCGAAAGCGGCCATCGACACGCGAGGCACGTCGCGTCCCGGCACTTCCGCGCCGGCGGCGTGACAGACGTACACGTTTCCCTCGGTCAATCGCGTCAAGGCGTGCAAGCCGAAAATGAAATCCTCGGCATTCTCTTTGATGATCGGCACGGGGTCGGCAGCCAGCGGATTGGTGTCGATCGCCGTCACGAAAATCGAGTGCGGCTGCGAGTCGGGTAGCGGCACCCGACTGTAGGGCCGGGCACGAAACGCTGTCCAGAGGCCCGACTGCAAGAGGGTCTGGCGGACTTGCTCGCCCGACACCGCGCCGAGATCGCGACTCGCCGTCAGCGAAACTTCCCTCTCACCCGCCAACTCCACCACAAGCGACAGAAACCGTCGCTTCTGCCCTCGGTTGATGGACACCACCGTGCCGGACCCGGGCGACGTAAGCAACACGCCGGGACGAGATTTGTCCTCGATTACGGGCTGTCCCAAGGCGACTGGCTCGCCTTCGCGAACGAGCAGGTTCGGCTTCAGCCCCACGTAATCCCCGGCGACCAAGGCCACGGTCTTAGGCGTCGGAGCAAACGAAATCGTTTGATCGGGAACACCCGCGATTGGGATGTTCAAGCCCTTCCGAATCCTGATCATGCGCAACAGCCTCCCCGCTCGAACGCAATCCTGCCAGACCGGCACCACCCGACCCGTCGAATCCACATTTCGCCGCGTCCCGAATTGTCAAGCTGTGGAAAAGTCACGCTCGGTTCTCGCAAACCACCAAGAGGCAAGGTTTCCGTGTTGAGATCCGGGCAGTGCGTCTCGCAAATCGCCCGTATACGGGGATTCTAGGAGAATGGCCTCGTATAGCAATTCCACCAAATCAGATGATACACAGACTTCGGCGCTCCGCAAGCGTAGGGCCCCACCGCGACGAGGCCGCCGCGGGGCTCGGGTATTCGACGGCGCTCCGCAAACGTAGGGCCCCACCCTACTTGACGATCTTCGGCTCGTGAACCCGCTTGCTCTCCAACGGCTTGGTCTCGCGAATCCAGATGTTGCGGAATCGTACGGGATTTCCATGATACTGCAGCGTGATCGGGCCTTTTTCGCCATGCGGCCGGTAAGCGGGAGGTCGGTTGAACGGCGTGTCTCCCAGCAGCTCGAAATGATTCTGGACCAGGACTCCGTTGTGCAGCACCGTGACGTATGCGGGGCTCAGCAGCTTTCCCTCCTCGTCGAACCGAGGGGCCTTCCAGATAATGTCGTAGGTCTGCCATTCGCCCGGTTTTCGGGATGCATTCACCAACGGAGGATGTTGCTTGTAGATTGCTCCGCATTGGCCATCGAAGTATGTTTTGTTCTCGTACGAATCCAGAATTTGAATCTCGTAGACACCCATCAGAAAGACGCCGCTGTTGCTTCGTCCCTGGCCGCTCCCGGTAATTTCCTCCGCGGAAGCCCACTCCAGATGGAGCTGGCAGTCGCCGAACTCCGCCTTGCTGCGCAGCGTCCCTGGACCGGCGACGAAATAACCGTCCTTGACGGTCCACTTCTCGCCGCCACTCCAATTCGACAGGTCGGTGCCGTCGAACAGCACCACCGCATCGGACGGTGGACGGTCAGCCGCCCCCGGATCGACGACAGGCGGTTCCGCCCACTCGATTCCCGTCAAATATTCGTCTCCCCAGGCATTCGCCCCGATGCCAAACCAGCACACTGCTACGGCCATCACTGCCGACACGATCGTCGTCTTCGCCATCGATTCACTCCTTCCGAAATGACACACACGTTCCAAATCACGTCGCAAGCACCAGAATAATCCGCCTTTGAGCACGCGGGAAGGCAGGCCCCCGTTTCTCCGTCGCCCTCGGCTCCAACTCGCCGCCGGCCTGCAGAATATGCGAGGTTTGCAGGCTTTGACCAAGATTTTTCGGCCCCAATCGCAACTTGGCGAATCGCCGTCCGCGAAAAACGTGAAAAAACGGAGAAAAAATTTTTGCTATCACCATCAATGAGCCGTTGACGACATGATGCGTTGCCCTTACATTGCTCTGCTTGCTTTTGGTTCAGAATGCGGACAGGTGGAAGCATCGAAATCTGCGGATTGCCGATCGAGGTTTTGGAAGGAGTGAAACGTGGCGGGTGGTCTGACTCACGAAGTAATTCGAATTCGAATGGAAGCGTATGACCATTCGATCCTCGACCAGAGCGCTGCAGAGATCGTGGATACGGCCAAACGCACCCACTCCGAGGTACATGGCCCGATCCCGCTTCCGACCCGAATCGAGAAGTACACAGTGCTTTCTGGTCCGCATATCGACAAAAAGGCGCGGCAGCAGTTCGAGATTCGTACGCACAAGCGTCTGATCGACATCGTCCAGGCGACCGCGAAAACCATCGAAGCTCTAAACAAGCTGAGCCTTCCGGCAGGTGTCGATATCAAAATCAAAGCATCCACACGGTAACCCGCTATTTGAGAAAGTGTATGGGCATAAGCCGCTCGGGCAAGCTGAGACAGCCGTAGCAGACCGCGGCGGGTTGTTTGCGACTCGCCCCCGAACAGAAGCAAGTATTGGCTACTAGCAAGTTTTCAGGCTCCCGGAAGGCAACAGACCATAGCATACAGGACTAGACCGATGGTGAAGGGTATTCTCGGCGTAAAAGTCGGCATGACGCAGGTTTACGACGACTCCGGACGTGCGATTCCGGTGACGGTCGTGCAAGCAGGTCCGTGCCATGTGCTTCAGTTGAGAACAATCGAACGAGACGGGTACGAAGCAGTTCAGTTGGGATTTCTGAACAAGAAGCGTCCTCGCGGAAAGCGGATTCGTGCCAGCCAAGCCAGTCGGTCCGAGCGTGGTCATGTTGCAAATATTGGAAGTAAGCGGGCTAAGCGGCGATCTGCCGCAGGGGTTAGTCTTCCCCCCAAAGCTGGCTGTGAACCAAAGAAGTTCGTCCGCGAGTTTCGCGGCCCTGTCTCTGGCGTGCAGGTGGGCCAGCAAGTGACGGTCGAGGCGTTGGCTGAGGTCAAGTCCGTCGATGTCACTGGCATCAGCAAGGGGTGTGGATATTCCGGCGTGATGAAGCGCCACAACTTCGCAGGCCAGCGAGCGACGCACGGCGTAAAGAAAGTCCACCGCCATCCTGGCAGTACTGGCATGAGCGCCGATCCTAGTCGGTTGTTCAAAGGGATTCGCATGGCCGGTCAGTACGGGAACGAGCGGAATACCGTGCGAAATCTGAAGGTGGTCAAGCTCGACGCCGAGAATCATCTGCTGCTGGTACACGGGGCAGTGCCTGGCCCAAGCGGGGGTTACCTCGTCATTCGTGAAACAAACAAGGTCGGTTGAGGGTGACCATGACAACGATACCCATTTATGATCGCACCGGAGCCGAGGTCGGGACGTACGAGATCGATCCCGCCGAGTTGGCGCCTCGCATCAATAAGCAGCTTCTTCATGACGCTGCCGTCATGTATCAGGCCAACCAAAGGCAAGGTACCGCGAGGTCGAAGACGCGAGGTGAAGTCGCGGGCTCGACAAAGAAGATGTACCGCCAAAAAGGCACGGGTAATGCCCGCGCTGGTCACCGCAGGTCCGGCGTGCGGCGCGGCGGTGGTCACATTCACGCGGTTCGCAACCGAGACTATTCCTACCGACTGCCTCGGAAAGCACTCCGGGCGGCAACACGGATGGCAATTGCCGCGAAGATCCGAAGTGGCGGCTTGGTGGTCATCGATCAATTGGTGTTCGATGCGCCGCGAACGAAGGAGATGTTTGGAATTCTGAAAGCGCTGAAGCTGTCCGAGCAGAGTACGCTGGTGACGACGGACGGGTACGACGCCAACGTGTATAAGAGTGCAAGGAACATCGCCCGGGTGACGATTTCGCCGGTGGCGGAGCTGAATGTCTTGAATGTGCTCCAGCCCAAGCGGATGCTGGTGACCAAGGCGGCGCTGGACACGCTGCGGCAGAAGGCCGCCTCGTGACCGAATAAGGGAACGACTGCAGGAAGACATGGGGTGACGCAATGGTTGTGTCGAAAGCAAGAGTACCGCAGCAAAAAGCCGCCTCGATGCTGAGTCCGCATCAGGTGGTGCTGCGACCGTTGGTGACGGAGAAAGGCGTGTTTGTCGCCGGGGAGTTGAACCAGTACGCCTTCGAGGTCAACCCACTGGCGTCCAAGGACGACGTCCGCGTCGCGGTTGAGGAGTTGTTCAACGTCCGGGTGGTCAAAGTTCGGACGCTGAATCGTCGCGGCAAGCCGCGGCGTCATCGGTTCCGCGAAGGCTATACGAAGAATTGGAAAAAGGCAGTGGTGAGTCTGAACACCGAGGATCGGATCAACTTCTTCTAAACCTTGGACAGCCACGGCGTGAATATCGCCTCGAGAGAAAGAACATGGGAATTCGTCAATACAAGCCGACCAGTCCGGGACGTCGCGACGCCAGTGTCAGCGATTTCGCCGATCTGACACCCGGCGCAAAGCCGGAAAAGTCGCTGTTGCGACCGCTCAAGAAGAAGGGCGGCCGAAACAACCAGGGCAAGATTACCGCTCGCCATCGTGGCGGAGGGCACAAGCGGCGCTACCGAATCATCGACTTCCGTCGGGACAAGGACGGCGTGCCAGCGAAGGTGGATTCCATTCAATACGATCCAAACCGCAGCGCCCGGATCGCGTTGCTGTACTATGCGGACGGCGAGAAGCGTTATATCTTGGCCCCAGATGGACTGAAGGAGGGAGACCGGATCGAAAACGGTGCGGACGCGCCGCCCACGGTCGGGAACTGCTTGCCTTTGAAGAAGATTCCGCTGGGAGCGGATATTCACAATATCGAATTGCTGCCGGGCCAGGGCGGCGCCATGTGCCGCAGTGCAGGAACCGGCGCGACACTGGTCGCTCGCGAAGGCAATTGGGCGCAGATCACGCTGCCCAGTGGGGAAATTCGCCGAGTGCCCTCCAACTGCCGAGCGACGATCGGCAAGGTGGGCAACGCGGACCACATGAACATCGCGCTGGGAAAGGCGGGACGAAAACGTTGGATGGGGCGGCGGCCTCACGTCCGTGGAACGGCCATGAACCCGATCGACCATCCGCACGGCGGCGGTGAGGGTCGGACCAAGGGCGGGCGTCATCCCGTCAGTCCCACCGGTAAACCCGCCAAGGGCGGAGCGACCCGCAAGAGGCGCAAGCCATCGAATTCGGCGATCGTGCGGCGCCGCCGCTCGAGGCGTTACGGCCAGTTGAAGATCAACCGCTAACCGGAGTTTTCGTCAGGCATGAGCAGGTCATTGAAAAAAGGACCCTTCGTCAACTTCAAACTGTACCGCAAGGTCCAGTTGCAGGACGAGGCGGGGACCAAGGATCCGATCAAGACGTGGGCCAGGGCGTGTACGATTGTACCCGAGTTCGTTGGTCATACGTTCCTGGTGCATAACGGCAAATTGCACGTCAAGGTCTTCGTCACGGAAGACATGGTGGGACATAAACTGGGTGAATTCGCCCCAACCCGGACTTTCCGGGGGCACGGCGGAAAAGGTAAGCGTTAGAAGGAAAGCACGGGACGATGGCATTCCAAGCCTCTCATCGCTTTGCTCGCATCAGCCCACGCAAAGTTCGGCCGCTGGCGGACATGATCCGCGGCAAGTATGCCGACGAAGCGTTGGATCTGCTGCGATACCAGCCGCAGCGCGGGGCGCGGCTGCTGGAGAAAGTTATCCGCAGCGCCCTGGGCAGCGCCCAAGATCCGGATCAGAACCGAGGGCATACGGTCTCCGTGGAGGGACTCCTCGTCACTGAAGCGCGGATCGACAACGGACCGATGTTCAAACGCATCCGGCCTCGAGCTCGTGGCATGGCGTTCATGATCAAGCGGCGGATGGCACACATTCACATTAAGTTGGCCAACATCGACGAGACCTAAAGCTATGGGGCAGAAAGTCAATCCGATTGCATTCCGTACGGGCGTCATGACCGGCTGGAAAAGCCGCTGGTACGCTTCGAAGCAGGATTTCGCCGAGTTGCTGGTCGAGGACCAGAAGATTCGGCATTACATCAAGAATCATCCGCAGAAGACCCAGTACCGAAACGCCGGAATCGACCGCATCGACATCGAGCGGACGCGGGACGAGGTGAAGGTCGTTTTGCACGTTGCCAAGCCCGGCCTGATCATTGGCAAGAAGGGGACGGAGGTCGAGTTGCTTCAGGAAGACCTGCAGAACTTGATCGGCCGACGGGTGAATCTGAAGATCGAAGAGATTCATCGTCCAGAGGTGCGGGCCCAGTTGGTGGCTGAAGACATCGCGGGTCAGTTGGGCCGGCGGGCGAGTTTCCGCCGCACCATGAAGCGATCGATGGAGCAGACGATGGATGCCGGAGCCAAGGGAATCAAGATCCAGTTGGCCGGCCGGTTGGGCGGGGCTGAAATGGCCCGCCGTGAAAAGCAGATTATGGGTTCGATTCCCCTGAGCACGCTGCGGGCGAAGATCGATTACGGCTTCGCCGAAGCCAAGACGGCCCAGGGGCATATCGGAGTCCAGGTGTGGATCAATCAAGGCATGTACGAAGGAGACGGTTTCGATGGCCCTGATGCCGAAGCGAGTCAAGCATCGAAAAAACCAAAGAGGACGTATAAAAGGTAACGCCACGCGTGGCAATAAGGTTGTTTTCGGCGACTATGGTCTCCAATCGCTCCAAGGCGGGTGGATCAAGGCGCAGACAATCGAAGCCGGGCGTATCGCGGCGCAGCAATACGTGCGCGGCGAAGGCCGTTTGTACATCCGCATTTTTCCCCACAAGTCCGTAACCTCCACTCCTCTCGAAACCCGCATGGGCAAGGGAAAGGGTGAGCCAGAGTTTTGGGCGGCGGTGGTTAAGCCGGGGACGGTGCTGTTTGAGTTGGGGGGAGTGACGGAACAGCAGGCACGAGTGTGCTTCGCCCGCTTGGCCCACAAGATGCCCATTCCCGTGCGGTTTGTCAGGCGGCGGCCTGCTTGAGCGAAATAAGGATTCCGAAATGAAAATTTCCGAATTGCGGGAGATGAGCGACGAGCAGTTGGCGCTGCAGCTTCGCGATGCCTGCGAAAATCTGTTCCGGTTGAGGATCCAGTCCCAGACCGAACGCCTGGACGCGCCCAGCGAGTTGCGGCGGCATCGACGCCTGGTCGCCCAGATTAAGACCATTCAACGACAGCGCGAGATGAGCACGCAAGGAAACTGATCACCCATGCCAAAACGAGTTGCCGTCGGTATTGTCACCAGTGACAAAATGATGAAGACGCGAGTCGTCGAGATCCCGCGACTTGTGAAACATGCCACGTACGGAAAGTTCATCCGCCAGCGCACGATTTGCCACGTGCATGACGAAACGGAAGTGTCCGCGGTGGGAGATAAGGTCGAGATTGTCGAGTCGCGGCCGCGCTCGAAATCGAAGCGATGGGAACTGGTCCGCGTGGTGGAGAAGTCGACCGCAGTGGACTTGGCCGCACTCCGCGCTGCGGCGCAGCAAGACGGGCAAGTGAGCGGTAAACGAGAGGAATAGCCAGCCATGATTCAGCAAGAGACACGCCTGCAGGTGGCCGACAACACCGGGGCGAAAGAGGTGCAGTGCATCAAAGTGCTGGGAGGATCCCGGCGCCGCTTTGCCGGCCTCGGAGACATCATCGTGTGCAGCGTGAAGAGTGTCATCCCAGGCAGCGACATTAAGAAGAAGGCGGTAGTACGGGCTGTGATCGTCCGCTGCAAGAAGCCGACGCGGCGTCCCGACGGAAGCTATATCCGCTTCGACAGCAACGCCGTGGTCATTATCGACAACGACAAGAATCCCCGTGGGACGCGCATCTTTGGTGCCGTCGCCCGTGAATTGCGGGAACGCAATTTCATGAAGATCGTCAGCCTTGCGAGCGAGGTGATCTGATGCGAATCAAAGTGAACGATATCGTGGTGGTCATCTGTGGCGATGACCAAGGACAGCGCGGAAAGGTGCTGGCCGTCGATGCCCAGGCCGGCAAGGTCGTCGTCGAGGGCGTGAACCGAGTTTACAAGCACGTGCGCCGGAGTCAGAAGAATCCACAGGGCGGACGTCTGTCCAAGGAGATGCCGATCCCGGCTTCGAACGTCATGGTGCTTTGTCCCAAGACGAGCAAGCCGACGCGCATTGGCTACCGCTACCTGGAAGATGGTTCCAAGGAGCGGTACGCGAAACGCAGCGGGGCATCGCTGGGAGTCATCAGTCCGCCGCGTCCCGGCTACGCTAAGGAGTCGTCACAATCATGAGTCCGCGACTGAAAGAAAAGTACGAGACCGAAGTACTGCCTGCGTTGCAGGAGAGCTTGGGTCGCAAGAACCGGCTGTCGCTGCCGCGTCTGGAAAAGATCGTGGTCAACATGGGCGTTGGTTCCGCGATCCAGGAGAAGAAGCATCTGGAAATGGCGGTCGACGCGCTGACCGAGATCACCGGCCAGAAGCCGATCATCACTCGGGCCAGGAAGTCCGTCGCCGGATTTCGGCTCCGAGAGGAAATGCCGATCGGTTGCAAGGTTACCTTGCGGCGGGCCCGCATGTGGGAATTCTTGGATCGCTTGGTGTCGTTGGCGCTGCCCCGCGTCCGTGACTTCCGGGGGATCAGCCGGACCGCCTTCGACGGCAGCGGCAACTATAGCTTGGGACTTTCCGAACAGTTGGTCTTTCCCGAGCTGAATCCCGACAAGTATCTGCGGGTGCAGGGCATGAACATCACGCTGGTCACCGCATGTGCCAGCGACGAGGAGGCGTTGGAGATGTTGACGCTTCTGGGCTTGCCCTTCAAACGCGAAGAGTCGGCCGCCGCCTAAGTCCGTCGTCCGGGCTTCGCGGCGGAACGTTTGTTTTTTCCGGAAATTTGATCCATCCACCCGTAACAGGTAACAGTCTGTGGCTAGCAAATCCAAGATTGCCAAGGCTCGGCGCGAGCCTAAGTTTTCCACTCGCCTTGTGCGGCGGTGTAAACTGTGCGGAAGGCCCCGGGCGGTCTACCGCAAGTTCGGCATCTGCCGGATCTGTTTTCGCAAATTGGCCGACCAGGGATTGATTCCCGGGGTCCGAAAGTCGAGCTGGTAAAGGGAGCACGTAACCCCCATGATGACTGACCCGATCGCCGATATGTTGACCCGCATTCGCAACGCGGTTCGTGTCGAGCGCCCGTATGTCGATATGCCGATCTCCAAGGTCAAGCGTGGCTTGGCCGATGTCCTCAAGCGAGAGGGCTACATTTGGGATTGGCAGGAAGTCGAGGCTCTGCCGGCGGCGCAGCTGCGCATCGAATTGAAGTACGGTCCCAACGGGGAACGCGTGATCCAGAAGATCCGACGCGTCAGCAAGCCCGGACGGCGCATCTACTCCAAGGCGAGAGACCTGAAGCCGATTCTCGACGGACTGGGGATCTCGATCATCAGTACCAGTCGCGGCGTGGTGAGCGACCGAGAAGCGCGGCAGCGAAACCTGGGCGGCGAAGTTCTCTGTGAAATTTGGTAAGCCAGTTACCGGAAGCGATTAGTGCCATGTCCCGTATCGGAAATCTACCCATCCCCATCCTGAATGACGTACGGATCGCCGTCGAAGGCCGTACCGTGTCGGTCGAGGGCCCCCAAGGCAAATTGCAGTGGGAGCATCGGTCAGAGGTCGCCGTCCGCATTGATGATCAAACCAATCAGGTCGTGATCAGCAAGACTGTCGAGACGCGGCAGGCGCGAGCCTATCACGGGCTGACCCGATCGCTGATCAATAACATGATCATCGGTGTCAAGAATGGATACGAGAAGCGATTGGAGATCGTCGGGGTCGGCTATTTGGCCGCCGTGCAAGGCGGCGTCCTTCAGTTGCGGGTTGGGTACGCGAACGAGATTCAGAAGAAGATCCCCGATGGGTTGCAGGTGACATGCCCCGATCAAACGCACGTCGTGATTCGCGGTTGCGACAAGCAGCAGGTCGGCGAGTTTGCCGCCGAGGTACGGTCGATCCGAAAACCGGAGCCGTACAAAGGCAAGGGCGTCCGTTACCAAGGTGAATACGTGAAGATCAAGCCGGGCAAGTCGGCGACATAGCGGTGAGGTCCGGAGTGATGCCTCCGGACGGGTGCGAGTCGGTTCCTTGTGCAGCAAGCAGAGTAGAGCGAAACGTGAACAAGCAAAGAGAGATTGAATTGCGGCGTCAGCGTCGCCGGAACCATGTGCGCAATCGGGTGCGAGGGACCGCGGAGTGTCCTCGACTGACCGTGCAACGCAGCCTGAAGCACATTAGCGTGCAGATCGTCGATGACGCGGCAGGGCGTACGCTGGCATCCGCTAGCACTCGCGACCGGGATATTCGAGGCCAGATTGCCTACGGCGGTAACAAGACGGCGGCTGAGACCATCGGCAAACTGATCGCCGAAAAGGCGCTCGGGGCGGGAATCAAGCGAGTTGCCTTTGACCGGGGTCACTGCAAATATCACGGTCGCGTCGCCGCGCTGGCCGCCGCAGCACGTGGTGCAGGTCTGGCTTTTTAGGGATTTTCCGAGCGAAACGAAGAGAGATCACCCGCACAACCCGTCGGTAATTTGTGGTTAGGGAGCAATCAACGTGGCGACAGACGCAAGTTTTGGGGAAAGCATTGAGAGAGTGGTCAAGATCCGCCGCTGTGCCGCCGTGGTCAAGGGCGGACGCCGGTTCAGCTTCGCCGCCATGACGGTGGTCGGCGACGGCAACGGCAAGGTCGGTTGGGGCTACGGCAAAGCCAACGAAGTGCCGCCCAGCGTCGAGAAGGCCAATAAACAAGCCGCCCGCCAGATGGTGGATGTGACCATCGTGGAAGGTACAATCCCCCACACGGTACATGGCCATTACGGTGCCGGCCGCGTCATCTTGGTTCCCGCCGGCGCCGGGACGGGAATTATCGCGGGCCAAGCAGTTCGCGCGGTCTGCGAAGCGGCAGGGCTGAAGAACATTCTGACCAAGAGTTACGGAACCAGCAATCCTATCACGCTCGTCAAAGCGACTTTCGACGCCCTGGCCCAATTGCGGACGCGTCAAGAGACCGAGCGGCTTCGAGGAGTCACGTTGTCATGAGATTGAACGAAGTCAATCAGGGAATCCACAAGCACAAGAAATCCCGCCGCGTGGGACGAGGGACTGGGTCTGGGCGCGGGAAGACCTGCGGTCGGGGACACAAGGGCCAGCGTTCGCGGGCCGGATGGTCGTCGCCCGCGGTGTTCCAAGGAGGCACCATGCCTCTGGTTCGCCGTGTTCCGAAGCGGGGATTCAACAACCGATTTGCGTTGCAGGTCGCGGCCGTGAACGTGGGAGATTTGGACCGCCTGTTCCAGGATGGCGACGAAGTGACTCCCGATGTGCTGCGGGCCAAATCCCTGGCGAAGGGCCGTTACGATGTGCTCAAGATCCTGGGCGACGGCGAACTGACGCGGCGGCTCAAGGTGTCGGCTCACCGGTTCAGCCGGACAGCCCGCGAGAAAATCGAACAGGCGGGCGGCGAGGTATGTGTGCTCGGAGCTCCGGCAGCCGTTTCAGATACAACGGAACAGCCCTCGTAACATGCGAAGGACGAGCAGCGAGGCTATTTCTCGAAGACTCCTATTGGACCGTCGTGACGACTTACGCGGCGGTCGTTGAAAGGACGGATCGCGATCATGTGGGAGAAACTTCGCGTCGTTTTCACGATTCCGGAACTGCGGCAAAAAATTCTACTGACCATCCTGTTTCTGGCGATCTATCGGGTTGGCTGGCACATTCCCTTGCCGGTCATCAACCAAGAAGTCATGTCGCAGACCTCCGGGCAAGACGGCGGACTCGGCGATTTTGTGGACCGCGTTGCCGTTTTCAGCGCCAGCAATCTGCGCCAAGCGACCATCTTTGGCCTGGGCATCATGCCGTACATCAGCGCGTCGATCATCTTCCAACTCCTGGGCAGTGTTTGGAAGCCGATCGAGGATCTGAGAAAAGAGGGCGAAACCGGACGTAAGAAGATCAATGAATACACACGTTATCTGACCGTCGCCCTGTGTCTGGTTCAAAGCTGGTTTTATGTAAAACTCTACTTGATGGCACAACCTGCGGGTGGCGAGGCCGGATTGATCGATCCGGCATTCTTCAATTCGCGAGGCGTTCTGCACTTTGGTTGGCAGTTGACTGCCGTGTTGACAATGACCTGCGGAACGATCTTTTTGATGTGGCTGGGTGAGCAAATCGACGAGTTTGGCATCGGAAACGGTATCAGTCTGTTGATTATGGCTGGCATTCTCGCTCAGATGCCCGGTGCCGCAGCCCAGTTATTCCGCGATGCCGACATGCAGTTGGCCGGACTCACTCCGGGACGGATCGGAGTTGAAACGCTAATCGTGTTGACGGTCCTGTTTGTCGCCGTCGTGGTTGGCGTGGTGTTCATCACGCTCGGGCAGCGACGGATTCCGACACAGAGCGCCAAGCATGTCCGCGGACGCCGTGTCTACGGAGGCACCCGGCAGTATCTGCCTTTGCGGATCAACCAGGCAGGTGTAATGCCCATTATCTTCGCCAGCAGTCTGCTCATGCTGCCCGCCATGGTGTTCAATTTCATGGCCAACACGTTCACATCGACCGCACAACTCTGGTCCAATCTGTACCAGATCTTCGGTCCTGGTACGTCGTACACCTACAATGTGTTGTACGTCGCATCCATCTACTTCTTCTGCTACTTCTGGGTTGCGATCACCTTCAATCCCAAGGAAATGGCTGAGAATTTGAAAGATTACGGCACCTTTATTCCGGGTTACCGACCAGGAAGAAGAACTGCCGACTATTTGGAGCGAGTCCTGGAAAGAATTACCTATGTGGGTGCTGGCTTCCTGGCGATTGTAGCCATCGTCCCCACGGTTGTTTCCGGATCGCTTGGAGTGAGTTTTACCATTGCCAGTTTCTACGGAGGCACCGGGTTGTTGATCGCCGTCAGCGTAGCGTTCGATCTGGTACAGAAGATCGATAGTCACTTGGTGATGCGGAACTATCGCGGCCTGCTGGAATCGTGAGACTCTCCGCTGTCCAGCCACTTGCGTTGGCAGTGGCTGTGTTCGTATATTAGGCGATTTCCCCGGTCCAGGAGTTCCGCAATGAAAGTGCGAGCGAGCGTTAAACGAATTTGCGAAAACTGCAAGGTCGTCCGCCGAAAAGGGCGAGTGTACGTGATTTGCAGCAACAAGCGTCACAAGCAACGTCAGGGTTAGTGCCCGACACAGGAGTCAAGAAGTTATGCCGCGTCTACTGGGTGTGGACATTCCGAACGACAAGCCAACTCATATTTCGCTGACCTACCTCTATGGGGTAGGCGACAAGGTCGCGCGAGATCTTTGTCACAAGGCTGGTGTGGATCCGCAGCGCAAGGCGCGCGAACTGGCGGACGACGAACTGAGCCGTTTGGCGGCATTGCTCGAGCGCGACTACGTCGTGGAAGGGCCTTTGCGGCGCCAGATTCAGCAGAATGTCAACCGGCTGCGCGACATTAAGTGCTACCGGGGCATTCGGCACCGGCTGGGGTTGCCGGTTCGGGGTCAGCGGACGCGGACCAACGCGCGAACCCGAAAGGGACCGAAGAAGACAGTGGCAGGCAAGAAGGGTGTCAAGGATCTGCGGTAATCCGACAATTTGTGAAACGACAGGAGTAGCCAGGCGGTGGCAGTCAAAACCAAGAAGCGCAAAATTCGTCGCAACGTCACGGTAGGGATTGCGTTCATCCAAGCGACGTTCAACAACACCACGGTGACGATTACCGACACCAAAGGCGACACGCTGTGCTGGGCGAGCGCCGGCACGTGCGGGTTCAAGGGAAGTCGCAAGAGCACCCCGTTCGCTGGCCAATGCGCAGCTCAGCAGGCTGCGGAAAAGGCGATCAAGTTTGGGGTCAAGGAAGTGGATGTCCGAGTGAAGGGGCCAGGCTCCGGTCGCGAAAGCGCGATCACGGCGCTCCAGGCAGCCGGGTTGAGCGTCAAGTCGATTGAAGACTGCACACCGATTCCCCACAACGGTTGTCGGCCTCGCAAGAAGCGGCGCGTGTAAACCCACAAGAGTTCCATCCCTCGCGTGGCCCGTCTCGTTGAGACTCCCTCGCGTGGTCCGGTCTCGCCGAGACCGTGAACAATTCCGAAACCCGGATCGAATCAACGAGCAGCCTGAGAGCGTTTTCTAGAGGAGGCAAGAATGCATATTCGCTGGCGTGGACTTGAATTGCCCAGCGTGGTCACTTGCGATGCAGACAGTCTGACGACCACCTACGGAAAGTTTGTCGCCGAGCCGTTCGAACGCGGATTCGGTTCGACGATCGGCAACAGTTTGCGGCGAATCCTGCTGTCAAGCCTGATGGGCAGCGCCGTCACTCAGATCAAAATCCGCGGCGCTCAGCACGAGTTCTCTACGATTCCGGGGGTTCTGGAGGACGTGACCGACATCGTTCTGAACGTCAAGTCGCTGGTGGTCAAGAACTACAGCGAATCGACGCGGGTCATCACCGTCGAGAAGAACACAACCGGCGTTGTGACCGGAGCCGACGTGCAGGCGGACGCCGACGTGCAGGTGATCAACACGAATCACGTCCTGGCGACTCTGACCGACAACGTACCGTTCATGATGGAGATGGTGGTCGAGAACGGGCGAGGCTACGTGCCGTCGACCGAGCACAGCGCGGGCGATCACGAGATCGGGATCATCCCCGTGGATGCGGTCTACAGTCCCGTGGTCCGCGTGCGTTACGACATCGAAGAAACTCGCGTCGGCCAGAAGACGAACTACGACAAGCTGACCATGGAAATCTGGACCGACGGATCGGTGGGCCCCGAGATGGCGCTGGTCGAGTCCGCGAAGATTCTCCGCAAGCACTTGAATCCGTTTGTCCAGTACAACGAATTGGGACCGCGGATCACCGCCCCGCCACGGTCGGGCGGAGGTGCGATGGATGCGATCCTCGAGACGAAGTTGAACATGACCTTGGCGGAATTAAAACTCTCCGTTCGGGCCATGAACTGCCTGGAGTCGGCCGACATCAACACGGTTCGCGATCTCGTGCAGAAGACCGAGGACCAGTTGCTGGAAGTTCGCAATTTCGGCGAAACGACACTGAACGAAGTCAACGAAAAACTTAAGGACCTGGGCCTCCATCTGGGAATGCGGTTGTCGCCTCTGTCGCTGATGATCCGCTAAGTCCATCGAAGAAGTGAGGAGCCCCGGTTTTGTCACCCTGCTGCGAGTTCGTAAGGAGCATTGCACGATCTGCCGCAGCCCATCTGATACCATAGGCGATCATGAGACACAGAAAACGAGGTCGACATCTTGGGCGTTCTTCCAGTCACCGCAAGGCGATGCTGAAGAACTTGGCCAGCAGTATCTTCCTGACCGAACGGCAGACCGATCCCGACTTGGACAAGGGCATTCCCAAGGTCAAAGGGCGGGTCATCACGACGCTGCAGAAGGCCAAGGAAGTGCGGTCGTTGGTCGAGAAATGCATCACCATCGCCCGCCATTCGTTGCGGGCTCAGAAGGCGGCGGAGCAATTCGCGACAACAGCCGAACGTGGGTCGGACAAGTGGCGCCAGTGGCGCAGCAGCGAACAGTGGCTGCAATGGAACAAAGCCATTGCCCCCACCGTAGCGGCGCGCCGCCGAGTCTTGCAGATGATCGGCGACAAGTCGGCCGTGCGGGTGCTGTTTGAGGAAATCGCGCCGCGTTTCGAGGAACGCGACGGCGGGTACACTCGTATTCTGCGATTGGCCAAGCCGCGCCTGGGTGACGCCGGAACACGAGCCATCCTGGAATTCGTCGGCGAGCATGACCGAGTGCGGCAAGTCAGCGAGCGTCCGGCTTTTGAGGATCTTGGCGACGAAGAGGGCGATTCGAAGGCCCCTGAGTCCGCGACTCAACCGGCCAACGATGAAACCGACCGCCAAGCCGCTGAGGCTGAATCATCCGGCAGCGAAGAGAAGGCCAGCGAAACGGCCTGATAACCAACTCCGGTCGGCGAAATTACCGTTCGAGTTCCTGCGGTGGCCGCAGGAACTCGATACGTGTAAACGTAGCGAACATTGCCCACTCGGTGCCGCTTTCAACTCCCCGTGGGATTCCCCGGGGGCGTTGTCTTTCGGAAACGTCTGCGAGCCTTGCGCACTGCGAGGAACATTGCTACTTGGGCAGAATGGCGATGGCTTCCATTTCGCACAGTAGCTCCGGGCGGCAAACGCCGGCTTCGACGAACGTGTTGGGAACGTGCCGGATGCCCCATTCCCGCAGCAATTGCTGACAGGCGTCGTAGTACTCGGCGTGTTTCAGGAAGGTCGCGATCTGGGTGACGTCTTCGAACGAAGCGCCCTGGTGGTTCAGCAGTTCGCGGACATTCACCAGCATCCGCTCCAACTGTTTCTGCGGATCGCCAACGTGGACCGTCTCGCCGACTTCGTTGATGCTGGCGGTTCCCGAGATGTGCAGCACCGTCTTCTCGGGAAGATCGATCTTCATGCCGCGTGAGAAGGACGAGCCGTATTCGTCGGCCTCGTTCAGCGTCGGCGTATGCATCACCTCGATGCCTACCCCGTCGATGTCCAGCAGCGCGTACAAGTCCATGCCGCACAGGGCCTGATCCGGCCACAATCCGGCGCGGATCCCCGTGCTCGCCGGCAACCGCTTCACTCCGTGCTGAGCGAAAAATGCGTTGCGTGACAGGTTGAATTCAGCGTAGTCGTCATCGATCTCTTTCAAGTAACACCAAGTTCGCAGCACCTCGGTGAATTTCGTCTGGTAAGGTTCCAGCAACTTGGCGGCGTTGGCGAACATCCGGTCGCTCTGCTCGCGGAACGGAGTCGCGACGGGGGAGCGTGGGTCGATCCCTTTGATGTCGGCGATGTACAGATGCCGGCGTCCGCCGATCGTCAGCAACTTGGCCGTCGTGCGGGTCTCCTGATCGAAGTGCGTCTCCACCGAGACCGACTCGGGCGATTTGGGCACGACGGCATAAATCTGAATTTCCACTTTCTGCGGCACATGGCACGGCGGCTGGCGGATGTAGGTCGTCGCCGGCATCTGGTCGGCTGGTACGTCGCCGAACTCGTATGCCTCCTGCCGGACTCGCAGGAAGGTATCCATGTCGCGGGTGAAATCCTCGAAAAAGGCGCGTTCCAGGATCACGTGTTTCACTTCGCCGCCGGCCCGGCCGAGCAGTTTGGGCAAGCAGTTGTAGAAACGGCGAGTCTGCCCCTCGAAATCCAATTCAGCCGCTTCGCCCCGCAGCGGGGCGCAACGCACGAAAATTTCGGTCGTGTACTTGGTTTCGATCGCCACGACTTCCCCGCTGCATGTGTCTTTTTCGCACGGAGACACGATCCGCAGCGGGAGGGAAGCTGTTTGGGGCATCACCTGACTCATCGTTCCTTCTCCTTTGATTGACGCGGAAACACCATTCCTTCTGGCTTTTTTCCAGCCCGACGCCACGGCTGCCTAAACTCGGCGGGACCGCACCGACTCCAAAAACAGGATCATCGATCCGGAAAATGCGGGAGTGGAAACATCCAGAGATTCAAGTCGGCTAGTTGCAATCGGCACCAAGTCTAGCGAAGCGAAGAACGGGACGCAAGCTTCGAAGCGTCCACTACAGGTACATGCCCAGTAAACCGCCGGATTCCTCGCTTGCGGCCTGCAGCTTCGCGATGCGCTGGCGAGTCTGCTCCAGATCGCCAGCCTCGACGAACCGGTCGAACTCGACAACGACGGCCCGGCTGACGGTTTCGTGGAACCAACGCACCACGGGTTCGGTCAGCCAGTTGCACGTTTCGCCGAGCAGTTGCACTTCCAGGTCGGCATGCATGGCGTGCAGATCCTGGTCGTCGGTCAGCAGTACACCCTCGAAACCGAATTCCAGCAGCCCTTGATCCGGATCGTTGGTCAAATGAAATCGGCAGCGTGCGTTGTGCAGATAGTAAGAGTTGTGCGCGCCGTGCTTCTCGAACGCGGCTTTGACCCGCTCGCAGAACGCGCGGTACTTCGGCGATGCGTCGATCGGAATGTCCAGACGGCCAACACTGCGAAGCGGCAGACAATCGAATTCGATCTGTACCCAACGTTGCATGTTGCGTCGCCTTCCCCTTTCAGGAGTCCATTCGACGGGCGTGGTCCTTTCAACGGAGACCGAAGTCGTCTGTCTTCGGCCGATCGACGAGGGCTGCCGAGTTCGCACGAAGTCAGCTACACCACGAAATCCATCACCCGCAACCTATTGTTGCGGATGCGAACTTGGTCGAACAGAGGGACGATATCAATCGCGACTGGCCACCCGGGTCTCGAGCGAGGGCTGATACCAGCCGAGCACCAGCCAGTTCTTGCCACACGTCAGTTGGTCCAACCGCATCTTGCCCGCCATCTGCCAGCGGCCGGGCAGCGCGACGCCGTCCGATTCAAACTTCTCTTGAAACAAGCTCTCGAATTTCTTGCGAACGAAGGACTTCATTGCCACGTTTCCCACCGACAACGACTTGCCATCGCCGAAGTTCACATCGACGTCGCCCTGGCGCGTCATTCGCATGCCGCCCTCGGTCTTCTCCACCAAGTAGACGGCTTTGATCTCGACATTCTCTTTCAGCTCCTGGTCGGCCCGGGTGAAGCGTTTGGCCCGCAGGATCATCGTGATCTGGTTGTCGTCGAAGCGAGCATCCAGGGGCCGCTCGTTGGCGAAGGTGATCGACCAGGGATCGTCGTCGCGTGTGATCCGCAGGGCGGGCGGCACATCGCCGGTCAGACGCTCGGCCAGAATCGCAATCCGTTCGTCGTCCCAGGTGACGCCGCCGATGTAGGCCTGCGACAAGTTACCGACCAGCGAATCGTGGATGCGCGCGGCGACATCATGCTCGGCCGTCAGAGCCGGCGGATCGCCCGGCGCTGCCAATTGATCTGCCGCTGCCTGCATCGCCTGAACGTAAAGCCGGTCGTCGGTCGTGCTCAGCGAGAGTTCTTCGGGAAAGCCGCCGCGTCGCACCAGCGGATTGCGGAACTTCTCCGCGAACAACTCCTTGGCCGGAGCCAGCACTTCCACCACTTCGGAATCCATCTGAGCAGCCACGCGCCGCGATGCTCGCTGGCTGGCGATGACCTCGGCCTGCGACTTGCTCTGCCGCACTCGTTTCCACGCGATGTTCTCGATCAACGGTGACTTGGCCGAAATGCGATGAATCTGGCTGCTCGTACGACAAGCGGCACGAGCGCGTTGCGTGACGATGCCCTCGGCATCGACCAACACCCGTTTCCGAGCATCCACCGAGGTTACGCCGGAACTGAAGATCGTGACGGGCCCGTTGTAACCCGTGTTGTTCGAATAGGTCGTGCCCGTCAGCATCAGATCGATCGCTGCACTGTCTGCGTTGGGGACCAAGTCGATGCTCACCTGGGCCTTGAGTGTCGCGTTGCCGTGGATCGCAGTTCCCAGGATGTCTTCGCGCACGCGAGTTTGCTCTTCAACTCTCGTTTCGATCCCCGTCCGCAACATGTCTTCGGAAAACTGCACGAACAGATTCGGCCGCGAGAAATGATGCCGGACCGCAGCGACTAACTCAGGAGCCTGGCCGAACCGCGACATCCAGCCGTTGATCTGGCCGATCTTGACCGCATCGTCCGTGTTGGGACGCTGAACGTAGGCCTCCAGACGACTGGCCAATTCGTCCGCAAGTCTCTCGTATCCCTCCTGCGATTTCGCGTTCGTGGCAAACAGCGATACGTTGATGTACTCTCGCAGCGCCTCGCGAAGGGCGATGAATTGGGGCAATTCCAGCCCCTCGTGATTCGCGTAGAACTTGTCCGAGATCGATTGCAGCGCCCGCAGATCGGGGCTGTCCGCTGCCAACTGTTCTTTCATCGCCTGCCAAGACAGGTATTTCTCCCAGTTGGTTCGGGTATCGCTAACCCACCGGGCCATCAGTCGCTCCATACCGGCGACCGCTTGATCCAGACGTTGTCTTGCTTGACGCACATCCTGGTCGTCCTTTTTCGCGAAATCGCCGCTTGCCTGACGCGCCGCCGAGACGAGTTGGCCGACTGCCAGAGGAGGCAGTTCATCGAGCCACGCACGCAGAGCCTGCCGCACGGCCGCAAACCGTCGCAATTCCAGCCCTGGTTCACTGCCCGAGTAACGATCCAAGACCTCGCTTACGACAAGCCGGTCAGCGTGTTCCCGCTTAGCCAACTGCGATTCCAATTCGTCCGACATCAAGTGGCGACGCCATCCTTCGCCCTTGGCGCCAGTGCCGACCCATTGATGAAGTGACTTGAGTGCCGACTCGACCCTATCCGCGCCCGACTGCGCATCGGCAGTCTGCACCATGGTCAACAGCAGGCCGCACGTACATGCAACGGCCCCTAGAAATCGTGGAATAAGCTGCATCATGCCGCTCCTTAGCGCTAGGGTTTAACCACATCGGCTGTTGAGAGGGCAAGCGGTCGTGTCGGCTCCCGTCGCTATCGACGACACCTTCCCGACCGCTCTCGTTCGCCTGACCGTCAGACTCTACGGCATCCTCTCAAAGCCGCCAATCGCCACTTGTCACGCATGTTACCACAATTCTATTTTTTCCCCAACTGCCTTTTTCCCTGAAAGAAGCGACTCAAGATCTGTCCGCATTCGACCGCCATGACATGCGGAACCACCTGAACGCGATGATTCAGGCGTGGATCGCTCAGCAGATGGAACAACGAATCGACAGCGCCAGCCTTTGGGTCGGTCGCGCCGTACACGAGAAGTGGTATCCTTGCCAAGAGCATCGCGCCGGCACACATGGGGCACGGCTCCAGCGTGACGTACAGCGTACAACCTTCCAGGCGCCAGCTTCCCAGCGATTCGGCAGCCTGGGTGATGGCGATCATTTCGGCGTGGGCGGTGGGATCGTGCAACTGTTCGCGTTGATTGTGGGCCGCACCGATGACTCGGTCGCTGTGGACGATCACGGCCCCGACCGGAACCTCGTCCTCGCGGAAAGCCTGTTCCGCTTCGCGGAGCGCCTGCTGCATGAAGTGCTCGTGCATGTCGATCATTTCAGCCGACGGTATTCGAGTTGGCGCAAAGCCGCCTGGCTCTGCCACGCGGCGATGCCCAGCGGTTTGGACAATTCGACCTCCGGACGGATCGAGATCCTCCGGTCTTGGATCGCCAAGTCAATCACCTGCTGTTCGTCAATCCAAGCCGCGATCCGGTCGTCGTTGACCCGGACCCGAAAACGATACCAGCGATCGTTCTCGAAATTCATGAATTTGGTCGTGTCGTTTTCCGATGCGTCCTTGCCGTCGATGCATGACAGTCCGACGACAGCACCGGCCCACCCCGCCGCGATAAAGCTGCAGTGCGTGTCGCCCACGGGAAATGTCAGTCCGCAGAAGAAGTCGATACCGCCGGTGCGCATCGCCTGGACGCGAATTTCGTAGTCGGAAACTGGAAATTCTTCTTGGTACGTGAGGCCCGTGATGGGTTCCCCGAAACTCAGCAGAATGCAGCCGTCGTCGACCCGCACCTCGCCCTCGCCTCCAAAATTGGTCACCTGCCACCCCTCGAGCGACGTGCCGTCAAACAAGGGCGTCCAGGAATGCGGCGAGGCGGCAACGCTGGCGACTGCGTTGCTAGCCGCCGGATCTCGCGCGACCGGATTCCAGACTCGCCCGCCGAAATGCCGACCAAATCCAGCAGACATACACCGGCGCTGAATGCGAATTCGGCGAACCTCTCCCGAACGCGGGCCAGTACCGAGCAGACGGGCTCCGGAGCCCGACGCCTTGACGGAACAGCCAACGCGAGATCCTGGCGTTCGAGCCGCCTTGGACGATTCGCCAGCCTTGATCCCAGAGACGCAAGGGAGCAGCGCGGCCAACAGAATCACCTTGATGTGGTTAACCACGATCGTACGATGGTATCGATTCAAATCTAGTTCCCTATCGCTGACGTTTGGGATGCCAACAGCTTGGCTTCCTACTAGCGTAATCAGAGGACGGGGCAAGTTGAAGGCTATTGTTCCGCGAAACGGACTTGGTGGTGGGCGATGATCTTGCTGATTTCTCGACTAGTCGCGCGGTTGGTGACGGTCGCGCTGGCGGTCTATTGGATTCTGCTCATCCTGGGAACCCATCTGCCAGGTACGTCTGCTGGGACAGTTCGGCTGCCCGACAAATGGCTGCATTTCACCGCTTACGCGGGTCTGGCGTTTCTGCTCGCCACGACCGTAACGGCGTACCGCCGACCACGTTGGAGCACCTACGCGTGGATGGCAGCCGTTCTGCTGATCTGCGCGGCGTTGGATGAGATATCGCAGAGACCGATCCCGGGACGTCACGCCGACTTGGCGGACTGGTTGGCCGATGCCCGCGGAATCGCGATCGGCCTGGTCCTGCACCGCATCGCACTGGCCATCTACGAGTGGATGCCCGTCGGCTCGGGGAGAGCAATTCGTCCCAATCAACAATAGTCGTCATCGATCCCCAGGCGGATCTTCAGTTCCTCGAACTGGCGGCTGTACTCGTCCTTCGAGGAATGCACGTGTTCCGCTTCGGTGATGAAACGAATTTCCTGGCGATGCCACACGTCGCGCGATCGCAGGATTTCTTCGAAGCTGCGAAGCGGTTCGCCGTAGATGATGAGCAGTTTGTGCTCGTCAAACTGAACTTCCTGGGGCGTGTGGGGATTCATCACGGCGATTCCCGTGCAGCCGTCGTTCAGCAACAGATCCTCGTAGTCCCACAAGACGCTTTTCAGAACCGGCAAATCGATGTGCTCGCGATACAGGTCCTGGTGGTGGTGCCGCCGGTCTTGACTGTGGCTCGTTTCCAGAACCACATCCACCTCGTAGCCCAGCGGATCCAGACATTCCATGAATAGATCGAACAGTTGTTCCCGCGACGCGGATGCCATCAGGACGGGCACCGACTGTCCGTTGGCGTCGTCGCGATAGGCATCGTGGCGATAGCCCTGTTGAGGGACAACCTTCAGGTCGTATGACGGCCGGATGGCGTCCGTGAGCAAGAAGTCGCCGTATCGCTCTACCCCCAAATGGGCGTCCAACTCGTCCTCGGACAACGATTCGAAGCTGCTGCGATGATCGTTCGGCGCGTCTTCTTCGTGCAACACGTTCATGAAAAAACGCTTCAGGAAGCCCATGTTCATCCTCGATTCTTCCCTTCTGTTGGTAAGGCCGCACCATCGGTTGCCGACAGGAAAGTCTAGGTTACGCTTTGCGCACAAATCGTGTTGGAAACCCAAGTTACCCACTTTCCCCACCCAGAGGCGGCCGGTTGCACTTGGCTGATCGCACCGCAGGCTCTCGCACACGCTCGTCATGGCGAATCTCTAAGTTACTCTAGCACCCGCGTGGCGCGCGACCGAAAAACCCAGCGGCTTGCTCAACGATTCGGACAGTTTTGTTGCTGTCGCGACAGGTAGCGCAAAGTCTGACAGCTAACCAGGATTTGCCTCGCAAGGCCGGTTCCGACTCTGGTATACTCCTCGCAGTCCCGTGCCATCGTCCGTCCTTTGCTACCCCAGAGAGTCTCATGAATCGACGTGCTTTTCCCTGTTGGTCCCGTGCCCCTCGACGACTTGCCTGCGGTCGGCACTGGCTGCCCGGGATATTGGTGATCGCGACGGCGATCACAGGTTGCGAACAGGTTCCCGGCCCTGCGCCGAATCTGCCGGTGGATTCGGTCCGGGACGCCAGACCGGGGACTGCGGCGGGTGCGGATTCCAAGGGAACTGCCGCGGCAGCGGCGAACAATGCTGCGAGCCAGCACTCCAACCGCGTCGAACACTGGGCGGCCTGCTTTGTCCAAGGAAATCAAGTCGGGTTCACGCATTTGACTACCGAACGAGTGGACGTGGACGGGCAGTTGTGTCGGAAGTACCGCTACGACGACGAACTAAAGATGAAGCGGTTTCAGGATACAACGGTTGTGCGGACCAACTTGGAATGCCTGGAAGATCCCACTGGCCGACTGCTGCGGTTCCGCAGCGAAGTGCAGACGGGCCCCACCGCGATGATCACCGACGGGGTCGTCGAGCAGGACCAACTTCGCATGGAGCTGCACACGGCCGGGCGCAGCGAGTCGCGGTCGATCGAGTGGAATTCCCGCTGGGGAGGCTTTTTCGCCGATCATCTGTCGCTGGCCGAGCAGCCGATGAAGCCGCGTGAAACTCGCCGCTTGAACGCCTTGCTTCCGATTCTCCACCAAGTCGGCGAGATCCGCCTGGAGGCCGTCGGATTCGAATCGGTGCGGCTGCTCGAAGGCACTCGCCAATTGCTCCGCATCGATGTCACCACGGTCGCCGGCGCGACGCAGTTGCGTTCGATCGTCTGGTGCGACGACGGCGGACAGGTCTGGAAGACGCGAGACCTGCAACTGAATTTGGAAGCCTTTCGCTGCGACCGCGAGACGGCCCTGCGGCCCACCAGCGGTGACGGGTTCGATCTGGGCGCAGGAACCGTGGTACGTCTGGAAAAGCCGCTACCGCAGCCGCGCCAAACCACGCGCGCGGTCTATCTCGCCCGCTTGACCGAAGGCGACATTCTGCCGATGTTCGTGCAGGACGGTTCGCAGTCGATCCAGCCTCTCGACGACGGAGCGGTTGCGTTGACAGTGCTGTCGATTCGGCCCGAGCGGCCGGCCAGTTTTCCGGATTCGGCGTGGGCCGAGCCAACGCGGGCCGATCGCGAGCCGACATCGTTGATCCAAAGCAACGATCCCCGGGTCGTCGAAATGGCAAGCCGGGTGGCGTCCGAGGAAACCAATCTGTGGAAATTGGCGTGCGAGTTGGAGCGGTTGGTCAAGCGGTCCGTCCAACTGAAGAACTACTCGACCGCCATGGCGACGGCCGCCGAGGTGGCGAAATCGTTGGAAGGCGATTGCACCGAACACGCCATGCTGCTGGCCGCATTGTGCCGCGCGCGAAAAATCCCGGCTCGCGTCGCCATCGGACTGGTCTACTATCCACCAGCGCAGGGTTTTGCCTATCACATGTGGACCGAAGTGTGGATCAACGACCGTTGGATCGGATTGGACGCGACGTTGGGCGACGGGGGCATCGGCGCCGATCACCTGAAGCTGGCGGTGTCCAGCATGGATGGTTCCACTGCGTTCGGAGACATGCTGCCGATCGTCCAGGTCATCGGACGCTTGAAACTCGCGATGCAGTCGGTCGAGCATTGAAGTGGACGTCGTTATTCTCACGGATTCAACGACGCAATTGCTGGGAAGGAGAGAGTTGCATGGGGAAGAAGTCGAGCCCGAAGTTCTATGTTGTTTGGCGAGGATGCCGACCGGGCGTGTATGCGACCTGGGCCGATTGCGAGCAGCAAGTCAAGGGGTTCCAAGGCGCGAAGTTCAAATCGTTCCCGACTCGGGCTCAAGCCGAACGGGCATTCGCCGAAGACTATCAACAGCACATCGCTCAAGGCGGCGGCAGCAAACCCAAGACGCCTCGGCGGACCGCCGAGGAACTCGAAGAACTCGGCGTGGTCCTCGACAGCGTTTGCGTGGATGCGGCGTGCAGCGGGAATCCCGGAGTGCTCGAGTACCAGGGGGTGGAAACCGCTAGCGGCGAATTGCTGTTCGACGCCGGTCCATTCGACGACGGGACGGTCAACATGGGCGAATTCCTGGCCGTGGTCCAGGCGCTGGCCCTGCTGCGTTTGGACAGCCGGGATTGCTGCATCTATTCGGATTCGATCACCGCACTGGCTTGGGTTCGCCAGAAGCAGGCCAAGACGGCCATGCCGCGGACCAAGGCCAACGAACCGCTGTTTCAAATGATCGAGTGGGCCGAGGCTTGGTTGCGCGACAACGAGTACCCTAACCGGATCATCAAGTGGGACACGGAGCGCTGGGGCGAGATCCCCGCGGACTACGGTCGGAAATAGGGTGGGGCGAGAGGACTCCCTCCGCGCCCGTGTGTGGATGCCCGCGGCCTGTCCCGTTGCTTCACCGCCTTGGAGCGGATGGACCTGAGGTCGGCGGCCGGTTGGCCGTCGCTTGCCGAGCGGCCGCATTCTGTTCGTCGAAGATCGTCCAGACCGGAATCTCCTTGCGCAGCTTCGTCACGTAATCCGTGATCTGCTGGCGGATCTTCTGCTTGCGGATCGACTCTTTGATGTCGACTTGGGCATCGACAAAGGGAACTTGTCCGGCGTCTTCACGCTCGACGACGCGGACGATGTGGAATCCTCGTTGATCTTCCAACCGTTCGCTCAGTTTGCCGACGGGCAGCGAGAAGATCGCTTCGTTCAAGACATCGGACGCCAGGCTGCCGTAGGTCGTCCAGTCGTGGTATCCGCCTTGCTGGGCGTCGGGATCCTGGGAATGGCGGCGTGCAACCGCTTCCAGCGGAGCCCCTCGCAAGACCTCGTTGCCCATTTGCGCCAACGCGGCCCAGGCCTCGGCTTTGTTCTGGAACCGGTCGAAGCGTACGGTCAGCTTTTCCCACCGCGCCCGCGCCGGCCGTTCGTAATCCGCGGCGTGCTCGCGGTAGTAGTCCAAGATTTCCTGGTGCGTGACTTCCGGTTCATAGTCGATCTTCTGCCCCAAGACCGATTGGCCCAGGATGCGTTCCACGAACATCCGTCGCTGGGCGGCGAGCGAAGATCCGTACTTGCGGAGTTCGGCATCCAACGCAGGCGCCGACTCCAACTTGGCTCGTTTGAGCGCATCGGGCAGTTGCTTCTCGTAGAATTGATCCTCGGCCCGCTTGGTGATGTTGGGCAGGATCTCCTTGCGTTTCTCGTCGGGCAGGCTGCGCAGGAAGTCCAAATACAGCAGCTTGGATTCGATCGAATTGCCTAGCGATTGCTGCAACAGCTTCTGCTTCTGCTCGTCGATCTGGGCCTGCTGGCTGCGGATCTCTTCGGGCGACATTTTCTCCAGCACGGGGGCCAGCATTTGGTCGATCGTCGGCATGATGTCGCCGCTCTGAATCGACTGGTCCCCGACCCACGCAATGATCTTGCCGGGTTCGAAGAGTTGTTCGGGAGGTGTCGTCGGCACAGGCGGTCCCTGCATCGCGGCGGCGACCAACAGTGGGTCCGAACCTGGAGCGGCGAAACCGTTGGACGGTGGCAAACGCCGCGGAACTTCCGTCACCAGCGGCGGTGCTGCCATGGGCGGCGCCGGCGGAGCATATCCGTAATTCGCGGGCGGTTGACCATAGTTTGGATACGGAACCGAGGCGACCGGAGGAGGCGAGAACGGTGGCGGAGGCGGCGTCATGGCAGTATCGAAACGAGGTGCTGGCGGTGGCTGCTGCGCCGACACCGCAGGTGCGCTGGCTGCCATCGCGGCGAGTGCGAGAAGCGTCGCTGCCAAGCCAATCCCTCGAATCAAAGTGTCTGCCTTCGACGTTGGGAAAATGTCATGGGTTTCGGAGACGCCTGGAAAAGCCCGACACGAACGGTCTTGGCGTCGCCCGAGAAAGGTGCGGGAGTATATCGACGAGTTCACTTTGGCCGCAACACCGATTTTGCCGTGCGCAGAATTGCGTCCGGATCGCTAACTCCCGAGCCCAAACGAAGATACGCCGATTGGTCGTCGACCAGTCGAAGTTTTCTTTCGCTCAACCGGGCCAAATGCTCCGCACGCGGACGATTGGTGTATCGGAAGACTAGGTCGCGGTCTTCCAAATAAATCTCGGCAACTTGCCAGATCGCCGCATCGAATTTCAACTCTTCGCGTGATAGCATCCGCAGCACCGGTTCCGGCGGCGGCCCGAAGCGATCGAGCAACTCCTCGCGGATCTCGCCCAGTTGATCTAACCCGTCGGCTCGCGTCATCCGCCGGTACAGGTCGATCTTCAGCCGCATGTCGGGCACATAGTCGTCCGGCAGATACGCCTCGCCGGGCAGATTGATGTCCACGTCGATCGACAGCTTCGGAGGCAGCCGCTTCATGCGCAGCACGGCCGTCTCCAGCAGTTGGCAGTACAATTCGTAGCCCACCGCGGCGATGTGGCCGCTCTGCTGAGTCCCCAGCAGGTTTCCCGCGCCGCGGATCTCCAGATCCCGCATGGCGATGGCAAAACCCGCGCCCATGTCGCTGAATTCCTCGATCGCCCTCAAACGCCGCGCGGCATTGGGCGTGATGCTGCGGTTCGAATCGACCAGCAAATAACAGTAGGCCCGGTGTTTGTAGCGTCCCACCCGGCCGCGCAATTGGTGCAAGTCGGCCAGTCCGTACCGATCGGCCTCGTCGATGAAGATCGTATTGGCGTTGGGAATGTCCAAGCCGCTTTCGACGATCGTCGTCGCCAGCAGCAGATCGAACTCGCCGGCCACGAAACCGACCATCACCTCCTCCAACTCCTGCTCCGGCATCTGGCCGTGTCCGACGCGAATCCGCGCCTCGGGAACAATCTCGCTCAATCGCTGTTCGATCACGCGGATGTCGTTCACGCGGTTGTGGACGAAGAAGATCTGGCCGCCGCGGTTGAGTTCGCGGAGCACGGCGTGCCGGATCAATTCCGGATCGAAACGAGTCACCCGCGTCTCGACGGCCAGACGGTCCTCGGGCGGCGTCTCGAGATTCGAGATGTCGCGCACCCCGACCAGCGACATGTGCAATGTACGCGGAATCGGCGTGGCCGACAGCGTCAGCACGTCGACCGACGCCCGCAGCGATTTCAAACGTTCCTTGACCTCGACGCCGAACCGCTGCTCCTCGTCGATGATCACCAGCCCCAGGTTGTGGAAGCGGACGTCCTGCGACGCCAGTCGGTGCGTGCCGATCACGATGTCGATTTGGCCGGCTGTCAAGCGGCGGACGGTCTCACGCTGCTCGCCGGTTGTGCCGAATCGGCTGAGCCGGGCGATGTCCAGCGGAAACTCGGCCATCCGCTCGCGGAACGTCCGGTAGTGCTGCTCGACCAACACGGTGGTCGGGGCGAGCAACGCGACTTGGTATCCGTTGTCGACCGCCCGGAAAGCTGCTCGCATCGCCAACTCGGTTTTGCCGAACCCGACGTCGCCGCACAGCAACCGGTCCATCGGTTGGGACCGCTGCATGTCCTGGCGGATCGCCGACAGCGCCGTGAGCTGATCGGGCGTCTCGCGATACGGGAACGACGCATCGAACTCTCGCTGCCAATCGCTTTCCACCGCAAAGGCGATGCCCGGCCGAGACTGACGCTCGGCCTGCAATTGCAGCATTTCCGCGGCCAGATCGACCACCGCCGCTTCGGCTGCCTTCTTCTGCCGCACCCAAGTCTTGTTGCCGATCTTGGCCAGCACCGGGCGAGTCTTGCTGCCACCGACGTACTTCTGGACCAAGCCGATTTTCGACGCCGGCACGTAGACTTTCGTCCCGCCGTGGAATTCGATCTTCAGGAACTCCTCGACCCGGCCGTCCTTGTCCAACAGCTCCAGTCCGCGATAGCGGCCGATGCCGTGCGACAGATGGACGACCAAGTCGCCCGGCCGCAACTCCATGAAGCTGTCGATGGCCTTGCCCAACCGCCGTCGAGGAATTCGCCGCAGTTCCCCGCGGTGAAACAATTCTCCCGCCGTGATCACCAGGATCCGGTTGCGAGCCAGGCGGAAGCCGTGCCGGAGGCTGCCGAGGGGGAAGTGCAGACGGCCGGCGCGAGCCGCGGCGGTCGTGCGGAGAATCTCCGAAAGTCGCTCGACCTCGGCGTCGGTCTGCGACACGACAAAGACCGTGTGGCCCTCGCCGACGCGGTCCAGTTCCTCGCGCACCCGGTCGATCTCGCCGCTGAACCGCTCGACCGATTCGATCGCCAAGTGGCAGAACTCGCCCACGCCGCCGCGCGAGATGGCCGAGGCGCTCAGCACCGCGAACTGGCCCAAACGTCGCATGACATCCGGCACGCTGTGACACGCCTCCGGACGCTGCAAACGCTTCAGAAACTGGCGGCCTTCCTCATCACTACGATCCGGCTCGATCAGCAGAATCACGGCCGTGTCCGGCAAGTAGTCGCTGAAGTGGCCGCGGCCACCGAACAGGGGTTTGACCGCGGTGATCTCGATCTCTTGCAGCGGTTCGAGGCTGCGCTGGGTCGCGACGTCGAAGCGGCGAATCGATTCGACTTCGTCGTCGAACCACTCGATCCGCACCGGCGCCGCCCAGTCCGCGGCGAAGATGTCCAGGATTCCGCCGCGTTGCGAGAACTCGCCGGGCAATTCGACCGCGCTGGTGTGATGAAAGCCGCTTTCGGTCATCCAAGCCAGCAGCGCCGGGACGTTGCAACGCTGGCCGACCGAAAGGCGGCGACTGCTGGCCGCCAGCGTCTCGCGCGAAGGCGCCGGCTGCAGCAGACTCTGGATGCTTGTCACCACCAGCGGCACGGACGTCGCCGACTGGCCGCTATCGAGCAACCGTTTGAGCGTCCGCAGTCGGTCCCCGAAGATCTCGTCGTGCAGAATCCGCTCGCCCGGCTCCGTTTCCCATACGGGGAATTTCTCGGGCTCCAGCGGCGAAAACAGCGACCAGTCCCCGCAGAAATCGTCGATGTCGTCGGGATGAGCCGTCACGGCGACCAACGTGCGGCCCAGACGACGCTGCACCTCCGCGGCGACCAGCGCGCACGACGAACCCCAGACTCCGTCCAGCGTCGCCCACTGGCCTTGCGCCAGCGCCGTCAACAACGGGTCGAAGCCTTCCTGCGAGCTGAGAAGCTCGGGCAACTCTCGCATCAACCGTGATGCCGTTGCGGATGCTGCCGTCGACTCCATGCCGTACGCTCAATTCTCACCAAGCCGCTCCCCACCGAGCTCGCTCGGTGGAAGCCGTGATTCTGCACTACAGCCGTCCCCGTCCTCCGCTGCTCCCCGCCGAGCTCGCTCGGCGGAAGCCGTGATTCTGCACTACAGCCGCTCCCCGTCCTCCGCTGCTCCCCGCCGAGCTCGCTCGGCGGAAGCCGTGATTCTGCACTACAGCCGCTCCCCGTCCTCCGCTGCTCCCCGCCGAGCTTGCTCGGTGGAAGCCGTGATTCTGCACTACAGCGAACCGGGACGTCGTCAGATCACCCAAGGTCCGCGGTAGGGCCGACGGAGCATCTTGTTCGCTTCGTCGTCGTCGATAAACGTCTCGGTATCGGGGTTCCAACGCACCTTGCGTTTCAGACGCATCGCGATATTGCCCAAGTGGCAGATGTTCGCCGTGCTGTGGCCGACTTCGACCGGCTCGATCGGCTCCTGACGCGATTTGATGCAATCCAACCAATTCCGGTAGTGGTTGTCGCTAACCGGCAAACGGATCTCGTCGTCGCCGATCACCGAGTTGAGGATCTCGTCGGACGAAGCCTGGATCTTGTTGCCCGAGTACTGAACCCAGCCGTCGGTTCCCTCGAATCGGGCGCCAAAGCCGGGATCCTGCGTCTGGCAGATCAGTTCGATTCCATTGGCGTGTTTCGCCCGAAAAGCCGTCTTCATCGCCGTTGTGTACAAATGGCCCGCTGGCGGCCAGACCGATCCGAGATCCTCGTACTCGATTGCTTCGGTGCCGTCCAAACCCAGCACCCACTGGACGATGTCGTTCGAATGATGGCCGGTGTTGGTCACTTGGCCGCCCGAATAATCCAAATGGAAGCGAAACCGGTACAGGCAGCGGTCGATGTGGTACGGCGCATCGGGGGCGGGACCGAGCCACATGTCGTAATCGAAACCATCGGGAACCGGCATCGCCTCCCAACCGGGGCCAGGGCCGGGGCCGCTGTCATTGACGATGGCCACGGCACGTTGGACTTGGCCGATGCGCCCGTTGCGGACCAATTCGGCCACGCGGCGCACGACGGGATTCGACCGGTACTGGCTGCCGACTTGCAGAATCCGTTCGTGTTTTCGCACCGCCTGGATCATCCGCTGGCCGTCATGCACGGTCAGCGACATCGGCTTCTGGCAGTACACGTCCTTGCCCGCCTGGCAAGCCATCACGGTGACCAGCGCGTGCCAGTGGTCCGGCAGGATGACCATCACGGCGTCGATGTCCTTGCGGGCCAGCACGTCGCGGAAATCGGCGTATGCCTCGCAGCCTCGGTACTCCGCGTTGCCGGTCTTCTCGGCGTAGAACTTGTTGACTTGGTCGCGCACCGGTTCGCGGCCCAGGAAGTGCTCGGGCCGCGCATAGCCGTAGCTGCCGCGGTTGACGTCGCAGATCGCCGTGACTTGGACGTCATCGAACCGCAACATGCTGGGCAGATCCACGCGGCTCTGATTCCCGGCGCCGATCAAGGCGACGCTGATCCGGTTACTAGGCGCCGCCGCACCGAACACCGTTCGCGGCACCACATACGGTGCCGCCAACGCCGCCATCCCCGCTTTGACAAACGCCCGCCGCGTTAAGCCGCGATGCTTCGCCTGCTTGTCCATCACTGTCTCCCGTCAAGAAAACCTTTCGACGGCAACTTCGGTCATCCCAAGTCGCCCAGTAACACGCGATGACCAACAGCATACCCCCGAGCGAAGTCCATTGCCAGCATCCCAAGGCGCAAAGCCAAAGAACGGGGCGGCAGATATCGGTTTCTCGTACCCAAATCCGTCCCCCGCCTGGCCGGTCAATTCAGGCTGTCCGTGTCACGTGAAGAAGCTCCGTCATCTGGTATTTTGAATGCCGCGTCTGCCAAACCTGGCCGTGAGGTTCCTATCTGCGCCGTCGACCGAATTGGCTTTGTAATTGCTCATCGCGCGGGCAGGTGGAGGTCGAAGCGGGCGTAGCGTGGGAGGGTGGCGCCAGCTTCTTCCCAACTGTAGGCGTAGCTGGCCAGGCGGCTGAGGCGGAGGGTGGTGTCGGCGTGGATGCGGTGGCCGCAACGCCGGGCGCGCTCGCAGAAGGCGTAGTCGTCCGGCAGGTATCGGCTGACGCCAATGGGAGTCCCGAACGAAGGAGAGAATCAACGAATCCCGGCCCGCGTTCGGCGCCCGCGGGCCACTGTCAGGCGTTCGCCACCCAACCGGACACTCGCTTGCCCGAAATTCGCTGGCCCCCGCCGTTTCTGACTTTCTGGTCTCGCAGCAGCCAGTCGCGGGTCACCGGGATCAGTTTCAAGGAGGGTTGCGTTCTCTTCGATCGCGCGTGAGAATCCCAATCCGTTCTTCGAAACGACAATCCGGGCAACGGCCGCGAACGGGCAATCTACCGTTCGGGGCAAGAGCGAGTGGTCGATCTGGAATATCGCGGGGCAATCATGTCGCTGGGAATCAAGCCGACGGTCGATTTCGTGTTCAAGAAGGTTTTTGGCAGTCCGGAGAACGTCTCCGTGCTGATCGGACTGCTGAACGCGATCCTGAAGCTGGCCCATCCGATCGTTCACGTGGAGATTCTCAATCCGTTCAGCTACCAGGATTTCGCGGACGACAAACTGATTGTGCTGGACATCCGGGCGCGCGATTCGGTGGGCCGGTGGCTGAACATCGAGATGCAGGTGACCATCTTTCCCGGGCTCTTGCAACGACTGGTCTACTACGCCGGTGCGATGTACGTCGATCAGTTGAAGTCGGGCGGAAGTTACGCGGATCTACGATCGGCGATCTCGATCTGCCTGCTTGACAAGATCCTGTTTCGCGAAGACGCGGTCGCCCACCACCGGTTCCGGCTGGCGGACCCGGAGCACGGCATGGAAATCCCGGACGCGATCGAGGTACACACGTTGGAGCTGACGAAGTATAATTTGCAGGAAGCAACGATTTCCCAAGCTTCGGAGATCGAGCAATGGGCATTCTTCTTTCTGCATGCGGATCGTTACGAGCCGGAGCGGTTGAGGGAGTTGTTGCCGGGAATTGAATTTCAGCAGGCGATATCCGTGGTCGAAGCGATCGCGGCCAAGACGGAGGATCGGATGATGTACGACCAGCGATTGAAGGCACAGCGCGACTATCAATGGGGATTGGACAGCGCGCGGGAGCAAGGCCGGCAGGAGGGGCGTCAGGAGGGATGGCAGGAGGGCCGGCAGGAGGGACGGCAGGAAGGCCGGCAGGAAGGCCGTCAGGAGGGACGGCAGGAAGGCCGGCAGGAGGGCCGGCAGGAGGGCGAATTGATAGGGAAGATTCGAATCCTTCGGGAGCTTCTCGGCGAAGAGCCGAGTTCCTGGGAAAACCTGGACGAACGAACAACGGGCGAATTGGCTGGAATCCTCGCGGATCTGCAGCAGCGTCTGCGGTCGCGCGAATCGTGACCGAGTCCGGCGGCGCGGCTGTCGAGCGGACGCTCGATTATCTGTACCTTAGCGAAGGCGGCAATTGGTACGAGGCGTCGTACAATGGCGAAGGCGCCGAAGCGTCCCACGAGTGGGAAACGACGCAGTCGGTGTTGCAGGAGAGCACGTCGACGCAGACCGTGAACAAGACCACCAGCTACGCCACCGGTTCCCCCGTCACGACCGGCGGTAGCACTGGGCATCGGGCTGGGAACAACTGGTACAGGGATAATACGACCGCCCCCTGGTCTTGCCAGGACGGCTACTCACGCGGCGGAAGCACTTTGCAGGCTTGCGAACGGAACCCGCAATCGTCGCCGGGTTTCCTGTTTGGCTTCACGCCAGAATGTCGCGGACGACGTGGCCGGCGATGTCGGTCAGTCGGTAGTCGCGGCCTTGGTGCCGTACGGTCAGACGCAGGTGGTCGATGCCCAGCAGGTACAGCATGGTGGCGTGCAGATCGTGGACGGGGAAGATGTTTTCGACGGCGTTGTAGCCCAAGTCGTCCGTCGCCCCGTAGGTGATGCCGGGCTTGATGCCGCCGCCGGCCATCCATAGGGAAAAGCCTTTGATGTGATGGTCGCGGCCGGTGCCTTGGGCCATCGGCGTGCGGCCGAATTCGCCGCCCCAAATCACCAGGGTATCGTCCAGCATGCCCTGCTGCTTCAGGTCCTTGATCAGCGCGGCCGAGCCCTGGTCGACCAGTTTCGCCACGACCTCGACGCCTCCCTTAACGTTCCCGTGGTGGTCCCAGCCGCGATGGTACAACTGGACGAAACGCACGCCGCGCTGGACGAGTCGCCGCGCGAGCAGGCAGTTGCCGGCGAACGATCCGTCGCCGCCGCGCCCGCCGTACATGTCCAGAATATGCTGAGGCTCGTCGGACGTGTCCATCAACTCCGGCACGCTGGCCTGCATGCGGAAAGCCATCTCGTACTGAGCGACGCGGGCGGCGATCTCGGGATGGTCGACCGCTTCGCCATGCCAGCCGCTCAACTGCTTCACCGCATCGACGACGTCGCGTTGCTGGCGCTCATCCACGCCCGCGGGCGTACGGACGTACAGCACGGGATCGCCCTTGGAATGGAAGGGCACACCCTGGAAGCGGCTGGGCAGGAACCCGCTGTGCCACTGCCGCGACGCGATCGGCTGGCTCTGTCCGCCGCCCACCGACGTCAAGACAACGAAGCCGGGCAGATTGTCGCACTCGCTGCCCAGCCCGTACAGAATCCACGATCCCATACTCGGGCGTCCGGACACCGTGCTGCCGGTGTTCATGAAGGTGTGCGCGGGGTCGTGGTTGATCGCGTTGGTCTGCAGCGATCGGACAATGCAGATTTCGTCCGCGATCGAACCGATGTGCGGCAGGACCGTGGCGATCTCTTGCCCGGACTTGCCCCAACGCTGGAACGGGAATTGGGGGGCCAGACACTTGAGTTGCTGGTTCTGCAGTTGGGCGATCGGCTGGCCCTCGGTCAGCGAGGCCGGCATCGGTTGGCCGTCCATCTCGGCCAGCTTCGGCTTGTAATCCAGCGTCTCCAAGTGCGACGGGCCGCCGGCCATGCAAAGGAAGATGACCGCCTTGGCCCGCGGTGGGAAATGCAGCTTCGGCAGCGCGGCGGGCCAGGGATGCTCCGCGGCGTCCGGGGGGGCTGCCAACAGTCCGGGATTCATCAGCGACGCCAGCGCCGCGATGCCCAGTCCCTGCGACGCCCGGCCCAGGAAGTCGCGGCGGTTCTGCAACCAGCGGAGATCGTTCGAAGCGGTCATGGCACGATTTTCCTTCAATAGCGGAAGATGCTTTCGGGCAGATTCAGCAGCACGCGGGCCACCGAGGTCCACGAGGCCAGTTCGGCCGCGTCCAAATCGCTCGAGCGTGGCCAGGCGCCGATGCTCAGCAACCGTTCGGCCGCCGCCGCGTCCCCGCGGTAGGTTTCCAAGTGTTGGTTCCGCAGATCGAGCAGAAGCTGCCGCTCCTGCTCCGTCGGCATTCTCGACAACGTTTGGCGGAAGGCGAAATCCAGACGCTGTTCGGCGTCTTCTCCCCCTTCGCTCAGGATGCGTTCGGCGAAGGCGCGGGCGGCCTCGACATAGGTCGGGTCGTTCAGCAAGGCCAACGCTTGCTGAGGCGTATTGGAACGCGGACGCCGCGCCGTACATTCCTCGCGACTGGGCGCGTCGAAGGCCAGCAGACTGGGATGCAAGAACGTCCTCTGCCAGTGCGTATACAAACCGCGCCGATACAGTTTCTCACCCGCATCGTTCTCCCACTCGCGCTGTGGGAAGTTCAGATGCATCCAGTACCCGGCCGGCTGGTACGGCTTGACGCTCGGCCCGCCCACCTGATCCACCAGCAGCCCGCTGATCGCCAACGCACTATCGCGAACCATTTCCGCATCCAAGCGGAACCGCCCTTGCCGCGCCAACCAGCGGTTCTCGGGATCGCGTTGCCTCAGATCCCCGCCGGGACGCGAATCCTGGCGGTACGTGGAGCTGCCCAGGATCAGACGCACGATGTGCTTCGTGTCCCAGCCGCTGTCGATGTACTCGCTAGCCAGCCAGTCGAGCAACTCGGGATGCGTCGGCGGATCGCCCTGCACCCCCATGTCCTCGACCGTGCGGGACAGCCCGGCGCCGAAGAATAATTGCCAAAGCCGATTGACCATCGTGCGGGCCACCAGCGGATTTTCGGGAGCGGTCAGCCAGCGTGCCAGATCCAGTCGCGTCGGCCGCCCCTCGGTGTTCAACTTGCCCAGGTATTCGGGCAGCGCCGGTTCGACCACCGGCCCCGAATCGTCGAGCCAATTGCCGCGCGGCAGAATGCGGATCGTTCGCGGCGAACCCGACTTGGTCACCAGTGAGACGGGGATCGTCTTCTTAAATTCCTCCAACTCGCGCTGGCGGGCAGCCAACTGCTGTCGCGCTTCCTCCAACTGCGGCGCCACGCTGCGGAAGTGTTTGCCCAACGCGGCCTTCTGCGCTGCGTCGAGCTGGTCGTCCGGCGTGCGGAGGATCTTAACGATCTCGGCAGGCAAACCGGATTGAGCCACCGCGAAGTAGAAGCCCGCGCCGCCAGCCGCGTTGACGATCTTCACCAGCAGTTTGTTCTCGCCCGGCTTCAAATCGAGGGTCAACTGCTCCTGATCCGGAGCCAGCCCCCGCTGGATCTTGTTGTTCAGCACCAGTGTGCCGTTCACCCAAACCTTGATGCCATCGTCGCTGCCCAGCGATACCGGCAGCGACATGGCCTCGCCGACCGTGATCGTGCGGAACAAGTAGGTGGCCGCGTTTTCACCGCTCAATTCCCGCGGCTGCCCGTCTTTCCAATCCGGTTGCGGCTGCCACTTCAGCCGCCCGTTGGCGTAGGTCTTCTTCAACTCGATCTCCTGCTCGGGCTCGAACGCCTTGTCGTGCGCCTCGTCAAAGCTGCCCGCCGTGAACGGGCCGATCGAATGCCACGTTCCCAACTGCGGCGCAACGAAGCCTTGCACTCGCATCGCCGCTTGCCATTCGGCTTGGGCCGCATCCAGTTCCGGCGACGGTGCGTCCAGCCGGCTCTGCGCCTCGGCAACGGCCGCTTCGAATTCCTTTTGACGAGCGGCGAATTCCGGCGTCAGAACCGGAGTCTGCGGTCTGCGTCCGACGGCAGGTTCCTGGATGTCGGCGAAGAAGGCCGCAAGACTGTAGAAGTCCTTCGTCGTGAACGGGTCGTACTTGTGGTTGTGGCACTCGGCACAGCCCATGCTGACGCCGAGCCAAACATCCGCGACATTGCGAACCCGGTCGGCCGAGTATTTCGCCGCGTACTCCTTGGGTTGCGCGCCACCCTCTTCCGTCGTCTGCAGCAGCAAATTGTAGCCCGATGCGACCTGTTGCTCCCAGCCGGCGTCCGGCAGCAGATCGCCCGCGATCTGTTCGATCGTGAACCGGTCGAACGGCATGTTGTCGTTGAAGGCACGAATCACATAGTCCCGGTACATGCTGACTTCGCGCGGATTGTCGCTGTGGTAGCCGATCGAATCGGCGTAGCGAACCAGATCCAACCAATACTGGGCCATCCGCTCGCCGTAGTGCGGATCCGCCAGCAGCCGTTCGACCAATCGCTCGTAAGCGTCCGGCGATTGGTCCGCCAGAAAGGCATCGACCGCCTCGGGCTTTGGCGGAAGCCCGGCAACATCGAACGACAGTCGGCGAATCAGCGTCCGACGGTCGGCCTCGGGCGCGGGCATGGCCCCCTTCGATTCCAGTCGCCACGCGACGAACGCATCGATCGGGTTGCGCACCCAGTCTTGATTCTTCACGGCGGGGAGGGCTGGCCGAGTCAGCTTGGCAAAAGCCCAGTGCTCCTGGAAATTGGCTCCCTCGGCGATCCACCGCCGGATCAGTTCGACTTGTTCGGGCGTGAGTACCGGCCGATGCGAATCCGCGGGCGGCATCTTCAGGTCGGCATCATCGGTGATCAGCCGAGCCATCACCTCGCTATCGTCCGGACGCCCCGGCACGATCACCCCGGAATGTTCCACGGCGAACTCGCGAACGTCCAACCGCAGATCCGCCTGTCGGTCGTGCGAATCCGGGCCGTGACACGCGTAGCACGAATTCGACAACAAGGGCTTGATGTCGCGGTTGTAGTCCACGGTCTCCGCGGCAAGACTGCCCCTCGCGCCGACGCTCGCCAATGCGAGGGCCAGCAGAGTAACAGCGAACACGAAGCGGCCGACCAATGCGTTCGTCAACAGCAGCATACCTGTCTCCCCTCATCTCCCGCTTTCGCCATTCGGGCCACGATGATCCCTGGGTCACCGTTGTCGCCCGAATTGTAGGGCTACCTGGATGAATTTCCAAGCAGTGTACAAGGCCCTTCCCACGTCAAGGGTCACGATTTTCCAGTTCGCCACCGGCTACGCTCAATCCGTGCTCCGGCATTGCCATCCGTGCTACCCGAAGCCCTAGCTGGCGACGATGGACGAGCATCACCGTTTCAAGTCCACTGCGGATGGGTTATCATTCGGTAAACAGGTGACATCCGGATCGTCAGTTTCTGGAGGGTTGTTGATGAGCATTGTTGTCCCGTCCGATCTACAGCCGATCATCCGTAAAGCCATTACAAGTGGCCGGGGCACCGATGAACTCGATGTCGTTCGCCAAGCTTTGCGGCTTTACGCCCATGTGGAAGAACGTCGCGAGTCGCTGAGATGTGCGATCGCGAAAGGGGTCCAGTCGGGAGACTCGATCTCGGGGGAGGCGGTTTTTCGTGAACTCGAACAATTGGCGGAAAGACTCGCGGCTCAGGCCGAAGACGGCGCGCCATGACGCTTCCTGATTTTTCGCCGCAGTCGCTCGATGATCTGAAAGAAGTTCTTGTCTTCGTCGCTAGAGATAGGCCTCAGGCTGCCCGGCAACTTGTCCAGCGACTCAAAGAGAAATGCCGTTTCCTGGCCACGACGCCCTTCGCGGGGACTTCGCGCAACGACTTGTCTCCGGGTCTGCGGGCATTCACCGTTGGAAACTACGTCATCTACTTTCATCCCACAGAGACGGGGATACGCGTCGAACGAGTCTTGCACGCCTCGCGAGATTTGGACGCACTCTTCTTCGAGTGACGGTGACGACGCGTCCCGTAGGTTCCAAGGGTTTCGTCTCAGTGCCTGTCGGTCGAACACCGAACCGTCCTTGGTCCACCTTGGGCATTTCGATTCGTTGGTTTCCACTACCTACTTTGTGCCCACATCTTGCATTTCCGCTTAAACGCATCAGAATAGCGACTCGTCATCTGCCGCTTTCGAGATTTCTGCAATGGACGACACGTCGCTCAGTCTGCTGGCGCGTCTGAAGTCCGGCCCTAGCGAAGCCGCGTGGCGAGACGTCGTCGAATTGTATGCTCCATTGCTCGACCAATGGCTCGCGCGACTGGGCTTGCAGCCGGCCGACCGTGACGACGTCGTCCAGGAATCGCTGACGTTCGTGGTCCAACGTGTCGGCACTTTTCAACATGGCGGCCAAGGCAGCTTTCGAGCTTGGCTGCGGGCGGTGCTTGCCAACCGGGTGCGCGAATTCTGGCGCAGACGGAACCGGCATCCGCAAGGGACGGGCGACAGCCACATCGCCGACATGCTCGATCAGTTGGAAGACCCCGGCAGCAGCCTCGGCCGCCAATGGGACGCCGAGCACGACCGGTACGTCGCCCACCGGCTGTTGGCCCGCATCGCGCCGCTGTTTGAGCCGGCTACCGTGGCGGCCTTCCGCGGCACGGTGCTGGATGGTCAGAAGCCACGCGAGGTGGCGGCGGCACTCGGCCTGACGGTCAACGCCGTTCTGATCGCCAAGTCCCGAGTGCTGCGGGAGTTACGGCGAGAAATGGGAGGCATGACGGAACTGTGCGACTGAGTTCGCTCGATTTTTCTGACAGGAATTCGCCGCCGCGGTCCTTTATCTAAAGCGGACTTCCGCCGTCCCAGTTGGTGTTCACGCTTCAGCGTGTCTTTTGAGGCTGCTGAAAAAGTCGTGGGGTAAGCTTCCAGCTTGCCAAATGGGGCGTCTA
>JAHDXO010000034.1 GCA_023382975.1 Pirellulaceae bacterium | reverse complement strand
CAAGCTGGAAGCTTACCCCACGACTTTTTCAGCAGCCTCCTTCGGCTTGCCGTTCGACGAAGATGCTCTCGCCGTGCGCGCATCCTGCGAACGAGACTCTAACGCTTCTGCCCTCCCAACACCTTGGTGATCTCCAGGGCGAATTGCAGCAATTGCGCGGCTTCCTCGGGCGGCACTAACCGCCCCGTGTGCAGCGCTAGCGTATTGCCCCGCGCCTCGAATTGCAGGTTGGCTCGCTGATTGGTACAGAACCAAGTGCGCACGTCCTGGTCGAACAATTCTCGGATGGCAGGTTCGGAATCGCCCTGCAGCACGAAGCTGCGCGAGAACTCGTCGTCATCCGCAAAGTCGATGTCCTGGCCGCCGAACAGCGATCCGAGTGCGTCCAGAAAACGCCGTTCCGGCCGCAGATGGCACGCGGGCACGTCGATCGCGTCATTCTCCACGAGGCAGACCGTGAACCGATGCGTCCGGCGGTTCTTGCCGCTGCCGGTCGTGTAGCGGAAATCGGCCAGGGCGATCCGCACCGGGCCGAGATCTCCGGCAATCGCATTGCGAAACGCTCGGTCACTGCCCCGTTGAAACATCCTCATTCCGCCGAAGCGGCTGAGCAGATCGTTCAGTTCACCGAGAAACGGCACCCGCAACTGGTCCGCGACCTGCTGCCATTGCCCGGTTCGTTTGCGGTCCTGGGCGTAGGAGAAGTACATCGACGCGACGATCAGAACCGCAATGCCTCCGAATATCGCCCACGGTATCAAATTCGACCAGTCCATGAGAAACTCACTTGAAAGAATCGTTCCCCCGACACACGGGCATTCTACCCGGAACGCCGGACGTCTGCCAATCGCGGCCGGCGCGTGCTATCGACCGATCATCGTCAGCACTTCGCGGGCCACCTCTTCCACGCTCTTGTACGACACGTCGATACTCCGCCAACCGTGCCGGGCGACGATGCGATTGGCTTCCCGCAATTCCTGACGGACGTTGTCCAGGTCGTCGTACCGATCGAAGGGGCCGCGTCCCATGTCGCGGATGCGCTGGCGGCGGATGCTCTGCAAACGCGCGGGGTTCATCGTCAACCCGATGACCTTCTGCTGGTCCAAGTCCGTCAGTTGCTCCGGCAGTTCCCAACCGGGAACCAGAGGCACGTTCGCTGCCCGGATGCCGCGGTAAGCCAAGTAGCAACACGTGACGCTCTTGGCGACGCGCGAGGGACCGACCAGCACGACGTCCGCCCGCGACAACCCGTCCAACGCGCAACCATCGTCATGCGCCAGCGTGAAATTCACGGCCTCGATCCGGTCGAAATGCTCCTTGCGCAACTGGTACGACAATCCAGGCCGCAGTCGCGGTGCTTCCCCCAGGTAGTCGTTCAGCGCGGTGAGCACCGGCCCGAGCACATCGACGCTGGGGACTCGGCGAACTTGGGTGTGCTGAATCACCGCGTCGCGCACCTTGGGCGCAACCAGGCTATGGAACACGATTGCCCCGCTCTCGGCTGCCTCGTCGATGATGCGGACCGCCGCCTTCACGCTACGGACACGAGGCCGCAGATCGATCGTCACATCAGGATTCTTGAACTGGGCCAACGCGGCCTTGACCACCTCCTCGACCGTCCGACCGGTCGATCCGGACAGCAGAATGATCCGCCGGGTTGCGTTCTCTTCCGTGCCGGGGCTCATGGCATCGGCTCCTGCACCTGCGATCTGGTATTCAGCAAAGCCTCCAAGCGGTCCAAGAACGGCGCCTGGTCGGGATGAATCCGCTGCCGTGCTTCGTCGACCGCCACGAACTCGGCGCCGTCCACTTCCCACGAAGCACAACAAGGCTCCGCATCCGGCGGCGCAGGACCGGCGAAGGCAAAAATGCGTTTCCGGCTGCGCCGATAGTCGATCGAGCCGATCTCCGACAACTCGGCCGCTTCGACACCCGTTTCCTCGCGAGTCTCGCGCCGAGCCGCCGCCTCCAGCGCCTCGCCGTCGTCGGGAATCCCCTTGGGTATGCTCCACGGAGCACGGCGGTTGTAATTCCCCGAGGGATGGACCAGCAGCACCTGGAGCTCGCCGTCCCGAAACCGATAGAGCAGAGTACCTGCGGAATACACCATGATGTTTGCCACCGTGAACTCGACGGACAAGTCAGCCGGAATGGATCAACAGCCCGGCACCACGGTTCAGTATGCGTCAAGACCGGGCCAGCCGACAAGATGCCGAACGCGGGGTACTCTTCCCGACTCGCCTTCAGCGGCCCGCGAGCCAAGTGGCCCGCGTCCGCCGGCCGCGGGTCCGAATTGAGAACCGCCTTGACTCGCGTTCAGCGCCCGCGAGCCACTTGAAGCTGCGTTCGGCGGCGCGCATCCCAAGTGGCCCGCGTCCGCCGGCCACGGGTCCGAATTGAGAACCGCCCTGACTCGCGTTCAGCGCCCGCGAGCCACTTGAAGCTGCGTTCGGCGGCGCGCGGGCCGCTTTGGTTGCGGCCGGGGCCCGGGTTAGAATGTGGCGGTGCAAAACTCGCCGACCGCAAGGAATGACGCTATGACAATGACTGCAAAACGAGTCTTGGTTCAGTGGATCGGTCATAGTGATTTGCGGGCGATGGCGGCATCGCTTCCGCCTGCTCAGCGTGAGGAGATCTTGGAAGTGGTGAAGGGCGAGCGGCCGAAGCAAGGCGACCTTGGTCCCGTCAAAACGCTCCTTTCCACCCAGCAGTTCGACGAAATTCATCTGCTGACCAATTACCCATCCGCTTGGAACAAGAGATACGTAGCGTGGCTCGGCACGAAGGCCGAAGTCATCCCGGCAAATCTGAAGAAGCCTACGGACTACAACGCCATTTTTCAGATCGCTGACGCGGTGCTCTCCGCCATCCGAAAGCGGAAGGAGTGGACAGAGATCGAACTGTGTCTGCATCTGAGTCCCGGCACGCCGGCGATGGCTGCGGTCTGGTTGTTGCTTGGGAAAACCCGATATCCAGCCACGTTTTACGAGACGTTCGCCGGAAAGTCGTGGGTCACCGAAGTGCCCTTTGATCTGACCATCGATGTACTGCCGGAGATCTTGAAGAACCCCGATTCGTACCTTCAGCATCTGGCATCGCAGAGCCCGAGCGAAATCGAAGGCTTTGGGGACATCGTCGGCGACAGCCGCGCCATCCGCGACGCGGTCGGACGAGCCAAACGCGCGGCCGTCCGAGGTGTGACGGTCCTTCTTCTGGGCGAAAGCGGGACGGGCAAGGAGATGTTCGCCCAGGCCATCCACAACGCGAGCCCACGACGGGACAAGCCGCTGCTGGCGATCAATTGTGCAGCCCTCTCGCGAACCCTCCTGGATTCCGAACTGTTCGGCCACACCCGCGGTGCATTCACTGGGGCGGACAAAGAGCGCAAAGGAGCATTCGAACTGGTGCATGGCGGTACCTTGTTCCTGGATGAAATCGGGGAGTGCGATCTGGAAACCCAGGCCAAACTGTTGCGAGTCTTGCAGTCGCTGCCGGGCGAGTCCCCGACGATCCGGACGATTCGTCGACTGGGCGATGACCGGGATCGAAAAGCGGACGTCCGCGTCGTGGCGGCGACAAACCGAGACCTCCACCAGGCGATTCGCCAGGGGACGTTCCGCGAAGATCTCTACTACCGCCTGGCGACAATCTCGATTACGCTGCCCCCGCTGCGCGATCGCAAGGCCGACATCCCCGCGATTGCCCAGCGTCTGCTCGACCAGATCAACCGAAACTTTCAGACCGAAGAGCCGAGCTATCAGCACAAACGGCTTTCTGGTTCCGCAACCGCATTTGTGAAGAAACACGAGTGGCCGGGAAACGTACGGCAATTGCATAACGTCTTGGTCCAGGCTGCCGTACTGGCCGAGGGCCACGTTCTGGACCGTTCGGATCTGGTCGCCGCCCTGGGGGAAATGCCCGGTGGCAGCGGTCCGAGGGGCCCGGCTTTCGACTGCCCACTGGGCGACGGCTTCGATCTGGAGGAGTACCTTAACGATTTGCGCCGCAATTACTTACGACGCGCCATGGAGCAGGCACAGGGCGTCAAATCCCAGGCGGCCCAGTTGCTGGGGATGAAGAGCTACCAGACGCTGGACGCCCAACTGAAACGCTTGCAGGTGTCGGGCGACTGGAACCCTTGATTTTTGCCGGGCGAGCGACGACCATAAGTCTGGCACGCGGTTTGCCTTTCCCTTCCGCCATGTCTGCAGCCTGCGACTACCAAACGATGCAATCGATCAACTTCGAGTTCCTCCGGGCAACGTGGCCGGAACTTGCTGGCTTGGCCGGCTTCGCCGAATCCTACGCGCACGGTGATCCGCTCGGCGCGATCGCCAAGCTGCGCGCGTTCTGCGAACAGGCCGCCAAGTTCATCCATCACCAACTCCGCCTGCCTCGCCTCATCCGCCCCAACTTGATCGATCTGTTGGACGATTCCGCCTTCCAATCGGCCGTGCCGAACGTCGTGGTGGCGAAAATGCACGCGCTGCGCATCGAGGGCAACCACGCCGTGCATGGAAACCGAGGCGATACGACCACCGCGCTGCGGCTGCTGAAAGAAGCCTACGACCTGGGCCGCTGGCTGTACGTCAATTTCGCCGGCGGCCGCGTCGAAGATTGCCCTCCGTATTCTCCGCCGCCGGAAGGTGGCGCCGAAGCCGCCGAGCGACGCCGCGAAAAACGGGCCATCCTGGAACGAATCGCCGCCCAGGAAGCCCAGATGCAAGAATTGCTGCAGAACCTGGAGGCCGAGCGGGCCCGAGCCGAGACGGCCGCGGCATCCGCCGCCGAATTGCAACTGGCCCTGGAAGCGGGCCAGCAAGCCGCCGCCGCCGTCCAAGCCGTCGATCCGCTGTCGTTCGACGAACAGCAGACCCGCAAATACCTGATCGACGTCATGCTGGCCGAAGCCGGCTGGAATGTGGCCGAGACCAACAACCCGGAACTGGTCCGCGAGCAACCCGTCGAATACCAGACAACTAAGTCGGGGACCGGCTACGCGGATTACGTGCTGAAAGACGATAACGGCAAACCGTTGGGCGTGATCGAAGCCAAGAAGACCGCGCAAGACGCCGAGGCAGGCCGAACCCAAGCCAAACGCTACGCCGACGGACTTGAGGCCGAGCACGGCCAGCGCCCGGTGATCTTCTATACCAACGGCTACGACTTGTGGATCTGGAACGACTCCGTCGGCGAACCGCCGCGGAAGATCTACGGCTACTACTCGAAGGACAGCCTGCAACACCTGCACTTCCAGCGCAAAGAACGCAAGCCTCTGGCGGAAGTCGGGCCGGATAAGAGCAAGAATATCATCACCCGGTTGTACCAGTTCGAGGCCGTGCGGCGGATCGTCGAGAGTTTCGGGATGAAGCGACGCAAAGGCCTGATCGTCATGGCCACCGGCACCGGCAAGACGCGCGTCGCAATCGCGTTGAGCGACGCGCTGATCCAAGCCTGCTGGGTCAAGCGGATCCTGTTCCTCTGCGACCGCCGGGAACTCCGCAAACAGGCACATAACGCCTACAAAGAGTTTCTGCCCGCCGAGAACCGGACCTACGTCACCGCCCAGACGGCCTACGACCGCACCAAACGCATCTATCTGGCCACCTACCCGGCGATGATGAAGATCTTCCACACGTTCGATCCCGGCTTCTTCGACCTGATCATCGCCGACGAATCGCACCGCAGCCTGTACAACCGCTACCGGCAATTATTCGATTACTACGATTGCTACCAGGTCGGACTGACCGCGACGCCCATCGATTTTGTGGCCAAGAGCACGTTCGACATGTTCCAGTGCGGCACCAAGGACCCGACGTTCAATTACTCGTTCGAAGAGGCGATCGCCAATAACCCGCCCTACCTGGTCCCGTTTGTCGTCGATACGCACACCACGCCCTTCCTGCGAGCCGGGATCAAGTACTCGCAGATGACCGACGAGCAGCGCCGCCAATTGGAAGAGGACGAGCAGTTGCCGCAGGCGATCGAATACGAACAGGCCGAGGTCGATCGGCGGATCTTCAACAAGGATACCAACCGCATCATCCTCCGTAATCTGATGGAACACGGCATCCGAGTGGCCGACGGCAGCCGGTTGGGCAAGACGATCATCTTTGCCCGCAACCACGATCACGCCGTCCTGCTGCAGAATCTGTTCGACGAACTATACCCACAGTACGGCGGCAACTTCTGCCGCGTGATCGACACCTACGACCCGCGGGCCGAGGAACTGATCGACGACTTCAAAGGCGAAGGCACGAACCCTGACCTGACGATCGCCATCTCGGTCGATATGCTCGATACAGGCATCGACGTACCGGCGATCGTCAACCTGGTGTTCGCCAAGCCGGTGTACTCGTACGTCAAGTTCTGGCAGATGATCGGACGCGGCACGCGGCTGTGCCCGGATCTGTTCGGACCGGGGCGGGACAAGACGCATTTTCAGATCTTCGATCACTGGAGCAACTTCGAACGCTTCGAGCAGAGGTACGAGACGGCCGAGCCGCAGCAGGCCAAGTCGCTGATGCAGCACGTGTTCGAAGCCCGGTTGGCCCTGGCTCGTACGGCCCTGGCTCAGCAGCACGCCGACGCCTTTGACCTGGCCATCGAGCTGATCGGCAAGGATCTGGCCGCGCTGCCCGACAAGAGCATTCCGATCCGCGAAAAATGGCAGCAGATCACCGCGGCCAACCGCCCCGAGACGCTCCGGCGGTTCGAACCGGCGACCACAGCGACGCTCGAGCACGAGATCGCCCCGCTGATGCAGTGGGTTAATATCACCGGCCACGAGCAGGCACACCAATTCGACCGCCTGATCGCCCAGATGCAAGCGGCGCTGATCAAGGGCTCGAGCCGCTTCGACGACCTGAAAGACGAGCTGATCAACCAGATCAGCAGCCTGCCAGTCAATCTGAGCCAGGTGAAGGTCAAGCTGCCGATCATCGAGCAGGCGAAAAGCGCCGAGTTCTGGGACCAAATCACGGTGCGCGAACTGGAACGGTTGCGTGTCGAGCTGCGCGGCTTGCTGCAATTCCGGCCCAAGACAGGCCCCGTGCCGCTGCCGCCCAAGGTGATCGACGTCGCCGAAGACGCCGCGCTGGTCCAGCGCCGACGGCACCGAGTCCAGCTCACCGGGCTGGACATGGTGGCCTACCGGAACCGAGTCCACCGCGTCCTGCAGGACATCATCGACGAGAACGCGATCTTGCAGAAGATCAAGGCCGGGGTGCCCGTCGAACCGGCCGAACTCGAAAGCCTGTGTTCGCTGGTGCTGACGTTGGACGCCGGCCTCGACCTGCACGACCTGACCGATTATTTCCCAGAGACCGCCGGGCACCTGGACCAAGCCATCCGCAGCATCATCGGCCTGGACGCGCGCACCGTCCACCAGCGTTTTGGCCACTTCGTCCAGCAGCACCCGCATCTCGCGTCGCACCAGATCAAGTTCCTCGATTTGTTGCAGAACCACATCGCCCGGTACGGCTCGATCCAAGTCCAACGCCTGTACGAACCCCCGTTCACCCTGTTGCACACCGACAGCCTCGACGGCCTGTTCGAAGAACCCCTGGCCGAAGAACTCCTGGAAATCATCGGATCGTTTCAGATGAAGGAAGACTAACCACAGAGAACCCAGAGAGCACAGAGGAGAAAATCATGAAACTGAATCAGATCACCGGTCAGATCGTGGATGCGGCTATGAAAGTCCATACCGTGCTGGGGCCGGGACTGCTGGAGTCCGCGTACGAGGCTTGTTTGGCCTACGAATTGCGAAAACGAGGGCTGGCCGTCCAGACGCAAGTCGAATGTCCGATCCAATACGAAGAAGTCCGCTTGGACGTCGGCTATCGGATCGACGCGCTGGTCGAGGATCAAGTGATCGTCGAACTGAAAGCGGTCAGCAAAATCGAACCGATCCACCAGGCCCAACTGCTGTCGTACCTTAAGCTGCGCGGCAACAAAGTCGGTCTGCTGATCAACTTCCACGTCCGCCAACTGAAAGACGGCATCCAGCGATTGGTAAATTGAAGAATTGAAACAAACCACAGGATTTGAGTGAACCACAGAGACCACGGAGAGCACAGAGAAATGAGCCTTTGGGTATCCTCTCCGTGCTCTCTGTGCCCTCTGTGGTGAGATTCCCAACGATAGAAAACATCGCCATGATTACAGGACCTTTGCGCAGCCGGATTGATAAACTCTGGGAAGAATTCTGGACGGGCGGGATCACCAACCCGTTGACGGTCATCGAGCAGATTTCGTTCTTGATGTTCGCCCGGCTGCTGGACATGCGCGAGAGCACCGAAGAGAAACGCTGGAACCGCACGAACAAGGGCCAGCCGTTTCCCGGCTCGTTCTTCGCCGCCACCGACCAAGGCCAGAAGATCCGCTGGTCCAACTTCCGCCATCTGGGCGGCGAAGCCATGCTGCCGCTGGTCCGCGACAAAGTGTTCCCCCACTTCCGCACCCTGGGCGCTGTTGGCGGTGTGGCCAAGGGCGAACCGAAAAACACGTTCGCCGAATACATGAAAGACGCCCAGTTGATGATCCAGAAGCCCAGCTTGCTGGTCTCCGCCGTCAACATGATCGACGAACTGCCGCTGGGCCAAGGCGACACGAAGGGCGATCTGTACGAGTACCTGCTGAGCAAGCTGACCACGGCCGGCATCAACGGCCAATTCCGCACGCCCCGGCACATCATCAACCTGATGGTCGACTTGATGGAACCCGAGCCCACTTGGGTAATCGGCGACCCCGCCTGCGGCACCGGGGGCTTTTTGGTCAGCGTCATGGAGCACCTGCGCAAGAAATACACGTCGAAAGAAGGCCGCTTGGTCGAACACTCCAACGGCGAGCAGATTACCACCTACACCGGCGACCTGCTCGAACCCTACCGAAAGCACATCCAGAGCGGCATGTTCCACGGATTCGACTTCGACGTCACCATGCTCCGCATCGCCGCCATGAACCTGATGCTGCACGGCGTCGACACGCCCGACATCCACTACCAGGACACGCTGAGCAACAACTTCCCCGAGCGGTTTCCCCGCTACGCCAGCGACTGTTTCGACCTGATCCTGGCCAACCCGCCGTTCAAAGGCAGCTTGGACGAGCAGGACGTCCACTCCAGCCTGACCGGCAAGGTCAAGACCAAGAAGACCGAGTTGTTGTTCTTGATGCTCATGTTGCGGATGCTCAAGCTCGGCGGCCGCTGTGCCGTGATCGTCCCGGACGGCGTGCTGTTCGGATCGTCCAACGCCCACGTCGCGGCCCGGCGGTTGATCGTCGAAGAACACCAATTGGAAGCCGTGGTCAAGCTGCCCGCGGGCGTCTTCAAGCCCTACGCCGGGGTCAGCACCGCCATCCTGATCTTCACCAAAGGCGGCCAGACCACCGACGTCTGGTTCTGCGACGTGCAAGCCGACGGCTACAGCCTGGACGACAAACGCGACCCCATCGAAGCCAACGACCTGCCCGACGTCCGCGCCCGCTGGAGCAAGCGCAAGCCGAAGAAAGACACCGATCGCACCGCCAAAGCGTTCTTCGTCCCGAAAGCCGAAATCGCCGAAAATAAATACGACCTCTCGCTGAACCGGTACAAAGAGATCGTCCATGAAGAAGTCCAATACGACCCCCCGAAAACCATCCTGAAACGCCTGAAGAAACTGGAAACCGAAATCATGCAAGATCTGGATGAACTGGAGCAAATGCTGGGATGAAGACAGGGAGGCGGAATTCACCACAGAGGGCACAGAGAGCACAGAGGGGCAGATCTCGCGTTCACCTCTGTGAAACCCAGTGTTGTCAGTGGTTATTTGAAGTCACCGCAATCGATGGGAAGCCAATCGCTCTAGCCAGTGTTAGAAAATGACGGGAGGCGGCAAATAGATGAAGACATCCGTGAGCATGACTGCACTGGGAGAGTTGATGGTCTCTCAGCAGGAATCCGTGGATCCATCGGCCTACCTAAGCGAGGTATTCGAGTTGTTTAGCATTCCCGCGTACGATTCTCGGAAACCGGACATCGTTGAGGGATCAGCGATTGGTTCGGCGAAAAAGGTGGTTAACCCAGACGACGTTTTGCTTTCGCGGATTGTCCCTCACATTCGTCGTGCCTGGGTCGTTCCGAACGCGAGTGGCAGGCGGCAAATAGCTTCCAGCGAATGGATTGTATTTCGCAGCCCAAAGTTCCAACCGAGCTATCTTCGACACCTGCTAATGAGTGATGTCTTTCATGCGAAATTCATGAACACCGTCGCTGGCGTTGGTGGTTCGCTACTCAGAGCACGCCCAGCGTTCGTAGCTCAGATCCAAATCCCCCTGCCCCCGCTGCCGGAGCAGAAGCGGATCGCCAACATCCTCGACAAAGCCGACGCCATCCGCCGAAAACGGCATGGTTTTATTACTGAAGCACATGACTTCTTGACGTCGCTGTTCCTAAAAACATTCGGCAGCCCGCAGCACAACCCTCACAGCTTTCGCGAGCTGCCATTCGGCGATGTAGTAGAGAACTGTGATTCGCGGCGGGTTCCACTGAAGCAATCTGATCGGGATAAGCGCGATGGTATTTACCCGTACTACGGGTCTGTCGGCATTATTGACTACTTGGACGATTACCTGTTTGACGGGGATTACTTGCTGATCAGCGAAGACGGCAAGCATCTTGAATCTCGGAATCGGCCAATTGCCTGCTTAGCTTTGGGCAAATTCTGGGTGAATAATCACGCCCATGTGTTGGCGGCAAATGGGACGGTCCTCTTGCCATACCTCGCACGTTACATGGAGCTGAAGCACATTCGTGAATTCGTGACTGGAATCGATCAATTCAAGTTGAACAGGGGTAGTCTGGATCGAATCCCCGTGGCGGTACCGCCTATGGATAGGCAACTGTCGTTCGTCGCGAAAGAAAAACACGTCTTGCAAATGATTGGAAGAAGTGAGGTTGCATTAAAAACTGCCGAAGACCTCTTCAACTCCCTCGTCCAACGCGCCTTCAAGGGGGAGCTGTAACCCATGGATGATCAGCGATTCCAGATCCTCTCGCTTGATGGTGGCGGTATCAAGGGCCTGTTCTCTGCGGCAGTCCTTGCCGCGATTGAAGACGACCTGACCACAAATGTTGTTGACCATTTCGACCTTATCACCGGAACTTCCACGGGAGGCATCATCGCCCTCGGCCTTGCGAGTGGAATGCGACCGAGGGAGATCGTCGACTTTTATCTCTCGAAGGGGCCAAGCATTTTCGGCAAAGCTTGGGGACTCCGCTGGCTTCAGCACTGGGTTCGCCGGAAATACTCCCAGACGCCACTCCGAGAAGCGTTGCAGAACTGCTTCAAGGACAAACGAATTGCTGATTGCACAAAACGAGTTGTGATCCCCTCGTACAATTTGGGTGACGACGACGTTTATCTGTTTCGGACGCCACACCACGAACGACTTCGGCGCGACTGGAAAGTTCCGCTCTGGAAAGTCGGACTCGCGACCAGTGCCGCCCCGACTTTTTTCCCTAGCTCTCGACATGTAGACAAGTTACGTCTGATCGACGGCGGCGTTTGGGCCAACAACCCGACAATGGTCGGCATCGTTGAAGCTTACGGCACTCTCGAAATCCCGCTCCAAACAATCAAGGTGTTCAGCATTGGCACGACGGATGCTTTGAACAATCGCAAGAACTCCTTGAACTGGGGTGGGAAGCTGCCATGGGTGACCGGCTACGACGCCGTTGACGTGATCATGCGTGGGCAGAGCGTCGGCGTAGACAATCAGGCAACGTTCCTGCTCGGCAAAGACCGAGTCGAACGCTGGGACCCGAAAGTTGCCTCCGATGCGTTTTCGCTCGATGGGATCAACAAGGTCGACGATCTCGTCGGCAAGGCCGCCCACTACAGCAGAATCCACATGCCCCGGTTCAAGGAAATGTTCGCCGACCACAAGGCGGCGACGTACGAACCACTTTACTCATAGCAACCACAAAGGACGCTGAAGAATGCAGGTAGTCATGAAGGAAGAGCTGAGCGATCTGCTGCGAGCGATCGCTGACGATCTGGACATCCCCAATCACATGTACGAGGACGCGGTCGTCAAGTATGCGGACGTCGGCGAGTGGTTAGCTCAAGAGGATTCTGAGCTGGCTAAGTTTGATCCGGACATTTTTCCACAAGGTTCGTTCCGTCTCGGAACAATGGTCCGTCCGATCAACGATTCCGACGAGTATGACATCGACCTCGTCTGTCATTTGAAGATCAAGAAGGAGAACACGACCCAGCAGGAACTGAAGGATCGTGTCGGCAAGCGTCTGGAAGCTCGCCAAGACATCAAGAAGATTCTGAAGCCATCTCGACGGTGCTGGATCTTGGATTACCCGGAACCGTTTCACATGGACATTCTGCCGGTGATTCCCAACGTCGAGCGTCTGCCGAATGGCATCTTGCTGACCGATACGGAATTGCGCCGGTGGCAGTTCAGCAATCCCATCGACTACGCCGAGTGGTTCAAGGAGCAGATGAAGGTCGTCCTCTTGGAGAAACGTGCGGCCTATGCGAAGCGGTATCAGATGAGCATTGAGGACGTCCCCGAATACGAGGTCAAGACTCCGCTTCAGCGAGTCGTCCAAATCCTCAAGCGGCATCGGGACGTCTATTTCCAGAACGATCCCGGCAACCGTCCGGTTTCCATCATCATCACCACATTGGCGGCGCGGGCGTACCGAAATCAGCCCAACCTGTACGAAGCGTTGGTCAGCGTCGCGACCACGATGCACGAATACATCGAGAAACGCGACGACGGAAAGTGGTGGGTGCAAAACCCTGTCGACGAGGGGGAGAACTTCGCAGACAAGTGGAATGAATACCCGAAACGACGCGAAGCATTCTTTAACTGGCTCGAACAGGTTCGCGACGACTTTGTGTCGGCCTCCCAGACAGAATCGCTGATCAAATCGGCCGCTGCATTGTCACCAGCGCTCGGTCGAAATGCCGTGTCGCGGGCTGCTGCGAGTCTTGGGATTCAGACGAACGCACTGACGACCAAGTCGGCAACGGCATCAGCGCCACAAGTACCAGCCTTGGGAAGCACTGCCCACTGCATCGCACCTGTCTGGCCGATCAGTTTGCAGTATCAGGTCTCGATCAAGGGCTCAGTTCATCCGGGGTCACCGAAGAGCAAGGTCAAGTGGCCGTTAACACAGCGACCAGTTCCTCGGAATGTCTGGCTTCGGTTCGAGGCGAAGACATCTGTCCCAGAGCCATACCAGGTCAGATGGCAGGTTGTGAACACTGGTCAGGACGCCTACCTCGCAGATGGCCTGCGGGGCGACGAATTCGAGGAGAGTAATGGTGCGACCAAGCACATCCGCTGGGAAGCGACCGAGTACAGAGGGACCCATTGGATTGAGGCTTTCATTATTCGGAACGGAGTCTGTGTAGCCCGCTCCCAGCCGTTCAAGGTTCGCATTCGAGGGTAATACGGCAAACGATGATCACTGGCATCTCCATCGAAAACTTCAAAGGCATCCGAGAGCCAGTCAAACTCGACTTTCGGCCTATCACGCTGCACTTCGGGGCCAACAGTTCCGGAAAGAGCACCGTCCTGCACGCACTGCACTATGCCCGTGAAGTCTTCGAGCGGCACAACCTCGACGCCGACCAGACGATTGCCGGGGGCAAATACATCGATCTCGGCGAATTCCGGCGGTTGGTCCACCGTGAAGACGACAATGCGATTGCGGCTCCTGAGATGCCGATCCGGTTCGGACGGCCAAACGGACGACACCGAATGGAAGCTGTTGCGTCGAAACAGCCTCGATACGTGGTTTCGCCGAATTGCAGCGGAAAACGCAAGTGGAAAATCAACACCGACCATCATTTCGCCGGTCCCATGACCGTGCTGAGCAATACGGAGTCGTAGCAGACCATGTCTGATCCAAGAGAATTTGAACCGGGGACCCTTGTCCGTCTGAAGTCACAGCCTGACGCTCGCGGGGCCGTGATTGCCGTCAACGAATCGGGGCCGGAGATCCAATACGCGGTTCTGCTCGATGGCAACTTCAAGTGCGACTTGACGAATGTTACCATCTAGTGAAATCCACGCACCAAGCGCAGGTGATACATGGCGTCAGAAAAGACCGAACTCGATCAGATCAGGGAGCGTCTGAAACGATTAGTGCCGTTGGCAAAATCCCTTTCGACCACGGTGTATCGGTCAAGCACACCGAGATATGCCAACGAGCTTGAACTACTTACCGGCCAAGGCAGTAGCCATCATGGTGGTCGCTGGAACCCGGTAGGCATTCCCGCCGTCTATGCGTCGCTTACCCCTGAGACGAGTTTAGCCGAGACGCTTGCCCACTTTCGCCACTTTCGCATTCCGGTCGAAGATGCCATGCCACGCATATTTGTCGCGATCCGGGTGGAGCTTCACGCGATTCTAGACATCCAGGACGGAGATGTCCGACGGCGGCTCCAGGTGTCGCTCGAACGGTTACGCACCGTGGACTGGCGAGCAGATCAGCGCCGGGGACGAATGCCGGTCTCGCAGGCGATAGGCCAAGCAGCCTTTGAACTAGGCTTGGAAGGTCTACTCGTCCCCTCTGCTTCCGATCACGGAGGCTCGAATCTGATGGCATTTCCATCAAACTTAGTTAGCGGGAGCACTCTAGAATTACTGAATGCAGACCGGCTTTCGCATTGATTGTGCATATTTGCGTGCAATTTTGCTTGACGGGAAGAGCCTGGCGCCCGATAATGAGGCGTGGGGACTAAGTGGCGACGACCGTGTTAGCAGTTCTCGATGGTAATGGGAGATCCCGATGCGAACGCTTACAGGCAAGAGACGCAGGAAGGCGACAACGGAAACGCCGGCCGCCGCAAGACGGGCAGGTTCGGGGCCGAAGCGCGAAGATGTCGTGGGGCTTCGCCGACGATTGGGGTTGAATCAGACCGACTTTGCGCGGTTGCTGTCGGTATCGCTGCGCTCTCTGGCGACGCTCGAAAGCGGGGCGCCGGCACGGGGAGCGGTCGCGCGGCGATTGGTGGAACTCAGTCGATTGATCGATGGGCTGGCAGAGGTCGTCCGGGCCGAATCGCTGGGCACGTGGTTGCAGACCGCCAACGACGCGCTGGATGGATTCAAACCGATCGAAGTGATCGAGCGCGGCGAGGCGGATCGCCTTTGGGAGATGATCTACTTTCTACGTTCCGGAGTCCCCGCCTGAGCCGGCCGGTCGGCCAGACGCATGTTGCGGCGTGTCGCGTGGTCTGAGCACAGCGATCGGTCGCCCGACGATCTGCAGCAAATCATCAACGAGGGGCTGTCGCATCAAACAATGGCTGCAAACTCTCGGAGAACTGCCTGATGACGCACCCATCCAACAACGATACCCTTTGCTCGCTCTCCTCTCCCCGCCGCTGCGTCGAGTGCGGCGAGGTCTACTTCACGAACGCAACTGCTGACGCAAAATCCCAAGCACTTCGCCAACACCTGGACTCCGCGTGCCGTTGCAGCCGCTGTGTTTGATCGTCCCGACCGGATGGGGTCGCCGTCCAGCGCAGGCGACTTGGGCTGGCGCGGGAAGCGATGAGCGTGCTCGAACCGGAACCGCCTGCAAAACCGCTGGTGCTTCCCAAGCCGAAAGTGTTGAAGATTGCCCCGGAAATCGAAGTGAAGGTGAAAGCAAGCCGAGTGCGAGCGGATGAACGGCGGGGCAATTTTGCCAGTTGGTCGGAACAGAAAAAGGCCGCCGATGATCTGGCCCGCCGATTCAGAACGAATCGGCTGACGGTACCGTTCCCGGGCAACGGGTACTTCGTAAACCACGATCGGCTGATCTACCTGCATCTGAAGATCGAGGACGGTAGCCCGTGTTAGAATGTGTCGGCACTGTCACGGCACACGAAGGTCTGACCTACGGCTGCAAAACTCGCCGACCGCAAGGAATCCCAAGATGTTCCAGCATGTTCTGATGCGACTTCAAGTTGTTCTGCTCGCAGTCTCGTTTTTTGCCGCGGCACCGCTTTCCGCGGCGGACATCGAATTGGCCACGGACGCGCCGCCGCCGCTGTCGCCGGAGGCCAGTCGGCAACGGTTTCAATTGCCGCCGGGATTTTCCATCGAACCGGTGGCCACAGAACCTCTGCTGGCCGATCCCGTGGCGATGGCCTTCGATGCCTCGGGAGCTTTGTTCGTCTGCGAGATCCACGGCTACAACCTGGAAGGTTACCTGGACGTCCTGGAATTGAACCGGTCCGGAGAACTGGACACCGCGGTTCGCCGCATTCCTGCCAACGAAGCCGCCCTGCGCCAAGCGGCGGCGGAGCAATACGGCACGGTCAAACGGCTCGAAGACACCAATGGCGATGGCCGCTTCGATCGAGTGACGGTCTGGGCCGACCGGCTGCCATGCTGTTACGGTGTGGTACCGGCGCGCGACGGAGTGATCGTGTTGTGTGCGCCGGAGATCGTCTATCTGGCGGACCGCGACGGTGATGGTCGGCCCGAGGTACGCGAGACGCTGTTCACCGGTTTCGGAGTCGGCGAGATGTGGTCGCGGATCAACAACCCGCGCTGGGGCCTGGACAATTGGATCTATGCGGTCAACGGCATCGGCAGCGGGGGCCGGATCTCCGGTCCGCACTTGCCCGCCCCCGTGCAGATCGGCGCGACCTGTTTCCGCTTCCGCGCCGACGGAACCGCCATTGAACCGGTCAGCGGCAGCACCAGCGGTTTCGGACTGGCCATGAACGACTGGGGAGACCGTTTCCTGGTGTCCAACCAGCAGCATGTTCTGTTCGTCGCGCCGCTGCCGCATCGCTACCTGATCCGCAATCCCTACCGGGCGTCCCCGAACCCGGTCGTTAACATCAGCACTTATGGTCATCCGGCGCGGGTGTATCCGACCAGCCAGCCTGATCCCTGGCGGCTGGCACGGGCCAACGATCCCGCGTGGGTCAAGTTCTACGGAGTGGCCGAGGCGACCGCCAGCGGTTTCTTCACCGCGGCCAGTGGGCAGACGATCTATCGAGCCGATCGGTTTCCCGCCGAATACCAAGAGGGCCATTTCAGCGTCGACAACGCTCAGAACCTGGTGCATCACTGCCGCCTGGTCCGCGACGGCGCCGGCTACCGGGCCGTGCGGCCCGACGAGACGGAGCAGGTCGAGTTCCTGACGTCCAGCGAGCAGTGGTTCCGCCCGGTGAACTTGGCCGTGGGGCCGGACGGCGCGTTGTACATCGTGGACATGTACCGTTCGATCATCGAGGACTACTCGGCCATTCCGCGTTATCTGCAGCAACAGTACATCGAATCGCTGATCGCCGGCGGCGAAAAAGGCCGCATCTGGCGTGTCGTATACGGCGAGGTTCCTCCACAGCGTCCCGTGTTTCCGCACGGAGCGGACGCCGCGACCCTGGTGCAGACGCTCGATCACTCCAACGCTTGGTGGCGCGAGACGGCGCAGCGTTTGTTGGTCGAGCGAGGGGACCGCTCCGTGTCCGAAGCCCTGGCCACTCTCGCACGCCGCGGTTCGACGCCCCAAGCCAGACTGCATGCCGTGTACACGCTGGACGGGCTCGGGCAACTGTCGGCCGCGGTGGTCGAAGCGGCCCTGGGCGATCCGCACTTCGCCGTCCGGACCCACGCTCTGCAGCTTGCCGAACGCTGGCTCGGCGAGCCGAGTTCGCTAGATCAGCCGATCTTCGCCCTGGTCAACGATCCCGATCCGCGAGTCCGGTTGCAGTTGGCCTTGACCCTGGGCGAGATGCGATCGGCCGCCGCCACCGTGGCCCTTCATCGCCTGGCCGTCGAACAAGGCGATGATCGCTGGATGCAGGCGGCGATCCTCTGTTCGACCAGCGAATCGGCCGCCGATCTGATCGCCGCCGTATTGCGAGACGACGAAGCGGCTGGCCAAGGCCGCGCCTTGTTGACGGGTCTGGCTGCAGTGGTCGGCGCGCGCCAGCAGACGCGCGAATTGGCCGCCGTGCTGCAAGCCACGGCGACCAGCGGCGCATCGGCGACGTCGAAACAGCGCGTCTTGCGGGGCCTGCTCGAAGGCCTGCCTCCGTCTCCAGCGTCGCGTCTCACTTCGCCGACCGCCACCGAAGCACTGGCGGGACTGCTGGCAGCTACCGAAGTCGACGTGAAGGACGCCGCTTTTCAACTGGCCAAGCGACTGCGGTTTCACGAGGCCGCCGAGATGAACGCTGTGTTGCAGGAGGCCGTTCGGACGGCGCGCGACAGTCAATCACCGCTTGCCGCCCGCATCACCGCGCTGGCCGTCCTGGACGGTGCCGACGCCGACCGCGTCGCACCGTTGGCCGACGAACTGCTCGATCCTCGGCAACCGATCGAACTGCAACTGGCGGTGATCGGCGTGATCTCCTCGCTGGACGACCCGCGCGCCGCGGGGTGGTTGATCGCTGATTGGCCGGCGCGCACGCCGGCGGCGCAGCAGGCTGTTTTGGAGGCGATCTTCGCCCGCCAGCAGCGACTGCCCCCTCTGCTGGAAGCCATCGCCGAGCGCCGGATTCCTTTGGCCAGTCTGGACGCGTTCCGCAGAACCCAGTTGCTGCAGAACCCAGACGCTGCCATCCGCCGCCGAGCGGAGACGCTGCTCAGCCGCCAGACCCAACCGGCCCAGCAGCGTACACTGCTCGACCGCTACCGCGAGGCCTTGTCCGGTCCACGGGATGCACAGCGGGGACTCGCCGTGTTCGAAAAGCAGTGCTCGAAGTGCCATCAGGCGCAGGGCCGCGGCTCGGTCGTAGGACCGGATCTGTCGGCCACGATCCGCCGTTCCGACGAGATGCTGCTGTCCGACGTGCTCGATCCCAACAACCAGATCACCGTCGGCTTCAACCAGTACACCGTGGTGACCGCCGACGGGCACATCCTGAGCGGCGTCCTGGCGGCGGAAACGGCGACCAGTGTGACGCTGCGGCGCGAGCAGGCGGTCGATACCACCATTTTGCGCAAGGATATCGACGACTTGGCCGCTTCGTCCATCTCGATGATGCCCGAACGGCTGGAGCAGGAAGTCAGCCCGCAGGACGTGGCAGACCTGATCGCCTATCTGCGCGAGGCATTCGGTCCCGTGCCGCCGCCGCGGATCGTGCTGTTCGAGGACGATCCGAAGTTCCCAGCATGGCTGAACGAGGGCCAAGGCACCGCGACGATCGAGACGGAGGATGTCCATTCCGGTACGGCGTCGCTGGCAGTCACCCCGCCGCAGCGCTTCGCCGCCCGCATTCCCGGCTGGCAGTACGTGATCCGCGAGCATCCCCGACCCGGCGAGTATCGGTATCTGCAATTCGCTTGGAAAGCCGATACGGCGCGCGGAGTGATGCTGGAACTTGCGGATCAAGGCACTTGGCCGCCCGCCGACCGGCCGCTGCGCCGCTACGTGAGCGGCGCGAACGACACCGGCTGGCAAGCGTTGCAGATCTCCCCCGATCCTCCGGGCCAGTGGATCGTCGTGACCCGCGATCTCTGGAAGGACTTTGGCGACATGGTCCTGACCGGACTCGCCCCAACGGCCATCGGTGGGCGAGCGTTATTCGACCGCATCGATCTGTTGCAGAGTTGTGAAGAACAACCGCCAAGGCCCGAGTAGCTGAATTCGTGAGAATTCAGACGCAGCTCGAAACCTCGTAGCTGAATTCGTGAGAATTCAGACAATACGCATCGCCATCGATCGATACCATGCCTTTTTCGGGAATGCTCCCGCCAAGGTAGTGCGCTGCCTTCCTCGTCAGCCGCTTGATGGACCTCGGCCCGCTGTCGTAAAATGCAGCAAAACGGTGAAGAAAGATGGCGGAAGACTACTACAAAATTCTGGGGGTGGATCGCGGAGCCTCGTCGAAAGACATCGAAAAGGCCTACCGGAAACTCGCGCGCAAGTACCATCCAGACTTGAATCCGGACGACAAGACGGCCAAGGAGAAATTTCAGAAGGTCCAACATGCCTACGACATTCTGAACGATCCCGAGAAGCGGAAGATGTACGACCAGTTCGGGGCGGGCTTCGAGTCGATGGGCGGCGGCGGGCCGACTTGGCGGACGCAACGCGGGGCGCCCGAGGGCTTTCAGGAGGTCGATTTCAGCCAGTTCTTCGGCGGTGGCGAGGCCGGCGGTGGAGCTAGTTTCGGCGGCTTCGAGGATATCCTGCGGCAGTTCGCAGGCGGTGCCGGGCGTCGGCGCGGCCGACAGGCGGCGGCCCGCGGTGCTGATCTCCATCACGAGCTGCACATTCCCTTCGCGACTTCGATCACCGGCGGCCAAGCCCAATTGTCCGTCCGTCGCGAAGACGGCAATGTCGAGGCGATTACGGCCAAGATCCCGGCCGGGATCGAAGACGGAAAGAAGATCCGGCTGCGCGGGCAGGGCGAGCGGTCGCCAAGCGGCGGGACGCCCGGCGATCTGCTGATCACGGTGCGGGTGGGCAAACATCCGTGCTACCGCCGCAACGGCAACGACTTGGAGGTCGCCGTGCCCGTGAAACTGAGCGAGGCGGCGGCGGGAGCCAAGATCGACCTGCCCACGCCGCAGGGCGTGATCGCGGTGACGATTCCGCCCGGCACGTCCAGCGGCAAACGTCTGCGGCTGAAGGGAATGGGCGTTGCGGGCAACGGCGGCAGCGGGGATCTGTACGCCGAGGTCCAAATCGTGCTGCCTCCGGATTTGGACGATGCGGATCTCAAGCGACTCCGCGAACTGGACCGACGCTACCAACGCGATCCCCGCGGCGAGTTGACATGGTGAATCCTGGACTGATGCTGATGGCCGCAATTTCTTTCTGGGCTCAAGCCGCGCGGCCGCTCTGGTTTCGCTTGCCGCCCGAGGACCGGGTGACGGTCCTGTTCGCATTGGCCCTGTTGTTGTTCCTGGGCTTCGCGTTTGCCGCGTTCGCTTGGTGGGCCGGGCGCTGGACTCGGCGTTACATGAATCGGCCGCCGCGATCCGGGTCTTCGAGCGTCCACCGCCCTGACGACTGGGCCTCCAAACCGCTGGTTCCGGACGAGGACGCTCCCTCGTCGCCGAAAGGCTGAACGTGTCGAACGATTTCGGATTCTCGGCCCGGTACCGCGTCCGCCACCAGACGGATTTCGATCGCGTCTTTGGCACCGATGTGGTCGCGGCCGATCCGGTGTTGGTGATCTACGTCGGCCGCAACGGCCTGCCGATTTCCCGCCTGGGACTTTCCGTTTCGCGCAAGGTCGGCGGAGCCGTGGTCCGCAACCGCTGGAAGCGACTGATCCGCGAGGCGTTTCGGCGCTGCCGAAGCGAACTGCCGATCGGCTACGATTTCGTCGTCCGGCCGCGCCGCGGAGCCGTTGCCGACTATCGGGCCATCCGTGACTCGTTTCCGCGGTTGGCGCGGCGTTTGGCTCGGCGGCTGTCGGAGAATCCGTCATGAAATTCGTGTGGGCCGCGCTGCTCGCGCTGCCGATGTGGCTGATGATCGCTGCCGTGCGGTTGTACCAATTGCTGCTCAGTCCGTTGCTGGGCCGCCACTGCCGGTTCACGCCGACGTGCAGCGAGTATTTCATCCAGGCGGTCAAGAAATACGGAGCGGTGCGCGGCGCCACGCGAGGTCTGTTGCGGATCTGTCGCTGCCACCCGTTCCATCCCGGCGGGTACGATCCGCCGTGAATGCCCTGCCGGCGTCGAATCGCGTGTGTTGGATCGGATCGCCGCGTTACTCGTCGGCTTTGTCGGCCCGACGATACGGATACCACTGCCATCCGTCCCCGTCTGATCGCAGTTTCTCCTCGAACTCGGCGAGCCCATGGGCTGGCAGCAAGTACTCTGCGCCGTCGACGCGAATCGGGTGCAGCGTATCGAAGGTCCGCGGTCCGTATTCCGCGATCGCACCGTCCAGACGAATGACGCCATTGGCGAAGGAGGCGATTCTGACAAACTCGCAACCCCCGCCACACCCCGCGGTGGCGAAACGGACATCGAATCGCCCGTCGGGACGCGGCAGGAAAAACAAGGTCGACCTGTTCAGGCGATGCCAACGAATCCAACGGCCCGCGATGTCCGCGTCGGCGGCGAGAATCGACTCGTCGGTCAATCTGTCAACGCTTCCCGCTTCGAAGTCCCGGGCCCGTCGCTCGATCTGCCGCCGAGTCGAAGTTGCCGTATCGGGGATCAGCAGCACTGCCGCGAGGATCGCGGACACGCCGACAATCGTGATCCACTCGACAACGGTAGGGCGACGCAATCGCTTCATGGGGTTATCATCCATCGGACGAGTTGGCCGGCCGCAGCCGATGTTCACTGCTTGCTTGCGCGCCGGCCCGGCGCCATGATAGTCATTATGCCCGGCAAATCGCTATTTGAAAACGCCGAGAAACAGAACCTGCAGCGTGCCCAGCCGCTGGCGGCGCGGATGCGCCCGGCGCGGTTGGAGGATTTTGTCGGGCAGCAACATTTCCTGGGCGAAGGAAAGTTGTTGCGACGGCTGCTGAAGGCGGATCGACTGGGGTCGGTGATCTTCTACGGGCCGCCCGGATCGGGCAAGACGACGCTGGCTCGCATCCTGGCCACCGAGAGCCGTTCGCGGTTTTGCCAACTGAGCGCCGTAACCAGCGGCGTGAAAGATCTGCGCGAGGTGCTGGTCGAGGCACGGCACGAACTGGCCGCCGGCGGGCAGAAGACGCTGCTGTTCATCGACGAGATCCATCGCTTCAACAAGGCTCAGCAGGACGCCCTGTTGCCCGATGTCGAGGAAGGTGTCGTGACGCTGGTCGGCGCAACCACTTCGAACCCGTTCTTCGCGGTCAACAGCGCGCTGGTCAGTCGCAGTCAGATTTTTCAGCTCGAACCGCTGTCGCCCGACGATATCAAGACGCTGCTGCGCCGCGCGCTGAAGGACGAGTATCGCGGCCTGGGCCGTCACGAGATCCGCATGGCCGACGATGCCTTGGACTTTTTGGCCGAAGTCTGCGACGGCGACGCGCGGCGGGCGCTCGCCGCCCTGGAGATCGGCGTGCTGTCCAGCGACCGGCGGCCGATCGAGTTCACTCGGCAGTTGGCCGAGGAATCGGTGCAGCGCAAGGCGGTTCAGTACGACGCGGACGGCGACGCGCACTACGACACGGCCAGCGCGCTGATCAAGAGCATCCGCGGTTCCGATCCGGACGCCGCGCTGTACTGGCTGGCTCGCATGCTAGAGGGCGGAGAAGACATCCGTTTCATCTGCCGGCGGTTGGTGATCCTGGCGAGCGAAGACGTCGGCAACGCCGATCCCCAGGCGCTGCCGCTGGCCGTGGCGGCCATGCATGCCTGCGAGTTCATCGGGTTGCCGGAATGCCAACTGACGCTCAGCCAGGCGGTCACTTATCTGGCTTGCGCCCCGAAATCCAACGCCGCGACGGTGGCCATCGCCGAGGCGCGGCGCGATATCCGCGAGACGCGTCTGCTGCCCGTCCCGCGGCACCTGCGCGATTCGCACTACCCCGGCGCCGGCTCGCTGGGCCACGGCCAGGGTTACCAATACTCGCACGACGAAGCCGGCGGCGTAGCGGCCCAGGACTACTTGGGCGTCGACCGCGAATACTACCGCCCCGTCGATCGCGGCTTCGAGGCGGAACTCGCCCGGCGCCTGGAGGAGATTCGCCGCCAACTGAAATCCTCGTAGGACGGCTTCCGTGAATGTTGCCATTTCCTGATGAATGGTAGAATCCAAGCGGGTGCCGATTCGGTTGGCGAGTGGGTCCGTTCGACAAACCGGGCGACAGCATCAAGTCAAGTCCGATCTCACGGCGAGCAACTCAGGTGAACACTTCCACGAATCCCTATTCCCGATTTGACCGACAGCAACTCATCCTGCGAGACGAGTTGGCGCTGGAGCGAACCATGCTGGCGAACGAAAGGACGCTGCTGGCCTACCTCAGAACCGCCCTCGCCTTGCTCCTGGCCGGCGTGACGTTTCTGCACTTCGCCCAGGCCATCTGGTTCTCGGTCGTGGGCGTCGCCTGTCTGGTTGTCGGTCTGATCGTTCTCCCGTTCGCCGTATGGCGGTACCGCCAGATGCACTCGGAATTGGCGCCACTCCGAGTGCGGATTGGCGATGCGAAATCATCGACCCCGGCCGATTGCGCCGAACCGACCGCTCCTGCCGATCGACAAGCGTTCGGCGAATGAACGAGTGATACGCCGGAGATCAGTCCGTGCCGTCGAGTGGAACGGTTGTTTCGATCGCTCGGTACAGTTCCGCGGCCGAGATCGGCTTGCTGACATAGGCATCCATCCCGGCGGCCAGGCAGCGGGTGTCATCGCCTTTAAGAGCGTGGGCGGTCACGGCAATGATCGGCAGGTGCCGGTCGCTCTGCCGCTCCCGCATCCGAATCGCTTGCGTGGCTTCGTAACCGTCCATTTCCGGCATCTGAACATCCATCAGCACGAGATCGAATTCCTGGCGTTCGGTGGCCGCGAGCGCTTCGCGGCCGTTGTTGACCACGGTCACCACGTGCCCGCAACGTTCCAACAAGGCGACCGCCAATTTCTGATTGACCAAGCTATCTTCGGCCAGCAGGATATGGAGTTGACGAGCAGGAGGCGTGGCTGCCGCCTTCGGCTCCGCTTCGTCCCTGGCGGACACGGTCAAGCCCAACGACCTTTCAATCGATTCCAGAAGCTCCGACTGCTTGACCGGCTTGAGCAGGTACGCCGCAATGCCTAGCTTCTGGCAACGCTGACCATCTTCTGGATGATCCCCGGACGTGAGCATGACGACAACCGTCCGGCTCAGCCGGGCGTCGGCTTTGATCTGCTCCACCAACGAGAAGCCATCGATGTCCGGCATGTGGGCATCGGTCAGAACCAAGCGAAAGGGTTCGCCCGCAAGGAGCGCCTGTTGCATCCGCTCCCACGCTGCCTCTGCGCCGGCGGCCAAGGTGGGCAGCATCCCCCAAGCCCGCAGCACCTCGTCGAGGATCCGGCGGTTGGTGGCGTTGTCATCGACCACCAGGACCGGCAGCCCGTGAAGCTCCGGAGCTTCGAAGCGGTAGCCCGGCGTCCCGGCCTCGCCCGCTACGGCCAGACGAACCGTGAAGTGGAACCGGCTGCCCTGGCCGAGTTCGCTTTCGACCCAGATGCGTCCGCCCATCAATTCGACCAGCCGGGACGAAATCGTCAGTCCCAGCCCCGTGCCGCCGTGCCGCCGCCGCAGACTGCTGTCGACCTGTTCGAAGACTTCGAAAACGGTGACCTGCTTGTCGCGCGGGATGCCGATCCCGGTGTCGGCGACCGTGAAGTGTAGAACCACATCGTCCCCCACCGATGATTCCCGCCGCACGGTGAGCACCACTTCTCCCCGCTCGGTGAACTTGAGCGCGTTGCCGATCAGGTTGACGATGATTTGTCGCAACCGGCCGTAGTCACCCAGGACCAAGCGAGGCACGTCGGGATCGATGTGAAAGGCCAATTCGAGACCTTGCGTGTGCGCCCGGAACGCAAACGACTTCGTGGTATCGCCCAGACTCTCCCACAGGTCGAAGGGCGCGCGATCGAGCACGATCCGACCGGCTTCGATCTTGGAGAAGTCCAGGATGTCGTTGATCACCGAGAGCAGGGCCTCGCCAGAATCGCGGACCGCGGTCAGGAATTCCTTCTGCTGGGGCGCTAACGGCGTGCTCAGCACGAGTTCCGTCATGCCGATCACGGCGTTCAGCGGCGTGCGGATCTCGTGGCTCATGTTGGCCAGGAAGGTGCTCTTGGCCCGGTTGGCGGCCTCGGCGGCTTCCTTGGCCTGTCGCAGTGCCTCCGTAGCCTGTTTCCAGTCGGTGATATCGCGGGAAATTCCGAACGTGCCCACGATGCGGCCCGCTTCGTCGCGCAGCGGCATCTTGGTGGTCGAGGCCCAGGTGACGTGGCCATCGGGCCAGGTCTCTTTCTCCTCTTTGTCGAGCACCGGTTGGCCGGTGCGCAAGATGTCTTGCTCGTCCGCCATGGCTTGGCGCGCGTGCTCCTGGGTGAAGAAATCCGCGTCGGTCTTGCCCAGTGCGTCGGCCGCGTCCGTCAGCCCGAAGGCGGTGGCCATGGCTCGATTGATGCGCAGGAATCGGCTGGAAACGTCCTTGAAGTAGATGTTGTGGGGTAGATTGTCCATCAGCGAATGCAGCAGATACCGTTCCCGTTGCAGGGCGGCCACCGCCTGCGTGCGTTCGGTGACGTCCCAGAACACGACTTGCACGCCGATGATTCTGTCCGCGGCGTCGCGCACGGGGGATTTCATGACCTGCATTTGCCGCGAATCGCCATCCTGCCGGTTCTCTTCGACCGTTTCGAACAGTTGCCCGCTCTCCATGACACCAAGGTCGTCGTCGCGGAATTTCTGCGCCAACTCGACGGGGTACAGGTCGAAATCCGTCTTGCCGACGATCTCGGCCAGCGGCTTGCCGACCAATTCGCAGAACGAGCGGTTGGCAAACTCGAATCGGCCGGCCCGGTCTTTGCGCAGGACGTGGACCGGCAGATTCTCGACGAGGGACGAGTACAGCGCTTCGGAATCGCGAAGCACCTGCCGCGCCCGTTCACGATCGGCCATTTCCCGCTTGAGTTCCTCGTTGGCCCGAGCCAGTTCGCCGGTTCGCTCGGCGACTCGCGCCTCCAATTCCGCATGGGCCCGCCGCAGCGCTTCTTCCACCTGCTTGCGGGCGGTGATATCGCGGCCGATCCCCACCAAGCCCACAATGTTGCCCTGCGCATCGCGGAGGGGCACTTTGGTCGTCAGGACGACGCTCTGTTTCCCGTTCGCATCGACCAGGTGTTCGTCTTCGTTGATCAACGGTTCGCCCGTGCTGAGAACGCGCTGCTCGTCGCGCCGGAACTTGGCCGCCAAGTCCTTTGGATAGAAGTCCTGGTCCGTCTTTCCCACAAGCAGGCTCGGAGCCGCCTGGCCCATGACCCGCGCCACCGCGGCATTGGCGGCCACGAACCGGCTCTGGGCGTCCTTCACGTAGATGTAGTCCGGCAAGTTGTCGATCACGGTGCGGAGCAGATGACGTTCTTGCTCCAGGGCATCCTCCGCACGCCGCCGATCCTCATCGGAAGCTTCCAACTCCGCCACCCGCTGTCTTAGCTCCGCCAGTTCCAGCAGGAGTCTCTCGTGCGTTTCGTCGCGTGCTTGCATCGGATTACCTGGGATCGGTAGGGACCGTGGCTCGGTGGGATAGCGTTACAGCCTGCGAGCCCGGACTTCAGGCTGGAGCTTATCGCACGGATCGAGCTCGATGATGATTGCGCTCCGTCTAGCCATGCGGGGCTCCCCCAGGGAATTATACGCGGAGACCGATGCTTCCGTCACCAACCGATTTACTGGTCCAGCCCCATGCCCCGCAGGCGTAGACGAGTTGGTCGGTACGGAGAACCCGAACAGCATGCCGAGGCCGTGGCTTGACACTGGCCCCCGGTTGCCATCATAGTGAGCGTTCGCAGAACTGCCGATGGCCTACACGGATCGAATGATGAACAGATACAGACAGCTTGCCCTTTGGTTGTGTCTCGCGGGCCTGGCTTGCCAGCCGAATGGCGGCAGCGATGGATCGACTGGTTCGTACCCGACCAAGGCGGTGACGATCATCTGCCCCTGGGCGCCCGGAGGCGGCACGGATCAGATCGCCCGATTCTGGGCAGCGGCTCTGGAACGAGAGTTCGGCAAGCCGTTCGTGGTGGTGAACAAGACGGGCGGCAGCGGCGCGGTCGGGCACATGGCCGGCGCGCACGCCCGGCCGGACGGGTACACGCTGACGCTGATCACCTTCGAGTTGTCGACCATGCACCGGATGGGAATCTGTCCGTTGGACTACGAGGATTTCTCCTGCATCCTGCAGATGAACGGCGACGCAGCGGCGATTCTGGTTCAGGCCGATTCGCCTTGGAAGTCGCTGGGCGACTTGCTGGACCACGCTCGCCAGAATCCGGGAACCGTCAAGATGTCGGGAACGTCGACCGGGGGAGCTTGGGACTTGGCCCGCGCCGGTCTGCAACATGCAGCGGGCGTGCCCGTCGAATCCGTGGTTTGGGTGCCGACCAAGGGGGCGGCGCCGTCGTTGGTCGAGCTGCTGGGCGGGCACATCGATGCCGTCTGCTGCAGCGTGCCCGAAGCCTCGTCCCAGATCGAAGCCGGACAGTTGCGGGCGCTGGCGGTGATGTCCGAACAGCGTCTGGAGGAGTTCCCCGACGTGCCGACGGCCAAAGAACAAGGCGTGGACTGGGTCGCCGTCGGCTGGCGCGGACTGGCGTTGCCCAAGGGGGCACCCCCCGAGCTGATCGACCGGTTGGCGGACGCAGGGCGCGGGATCGTCGAATCCGACGAGTACCGTGACTTCATGAAGAAGGGCGGCTATTCGATTCAGATTAGATTGAAAGACGACTTTCGCGAATTCCTGGCGGAACAGGATGCGATCTGGAAACAGGTGGTCGAGGCGGCCGGATATGCCCAGTAGCCGAATCGCGAACCGCGAGCGAAGATCCGCCCGGGGCGACTGCCTGTTGGGCGTTGCTTTGGTGGTGTTGGCCGTCGTGGCGTTCTGGTTCGCCTCGGACATCGGCCGAACCGGGACCGGCGGAGGCCACGATCCGGGGCCGCGCTTCTTTCCGCTGTTGCTGTCCTGCCTGCTGTTTGCGTGCGGAGCGGTTCAGGCCGCGTGGGGACTGTTCCGGCCCGTGATCGTTCCGCTCGCCGATGGGGAAGCCGAATCGGGTTCGACGCTGTCCGAATCGCGGCCTCACCGCTGGTTCATCCTGTTAGCCGTGTTGACCGTCTACGTGGTGGCGATCCCTTGGGTCGGGTTTTCGCTGAGCACCCTGGCGATGGCCGCCGGCATCATGGTCTGGCTGGGCAATCGGTGGTGGGTCTCCGTGATCGTCGCCGTGCTGATGGTGATTGCCGTCCGGTTGCTGTTTGGGATCTTGTTCCGCGTTCAGTTGCCCACGGGCGAATTGGGATTGCCGTTTTGATCGGAGAATTGCTGCATTATTCGGTGCTGGTGCCCTGGCTGCTGGGGATGGTGTTCGGGATTTTCGTCGGAGCCACCCCGGGGCTGACGGCCACGATGGCGGTCGCGCTGATCGTCCCGATCAGTTTTCACTTGCAGTCGCCGACGGCCGGTCTGGCGATGATCGTGGGCGTCAGTTTCACGGCCATTTTCGCCGGGGACATCCCGGCGACTTACCTGCGCATCCCGGGTACCCCGGCCTCCGCCGCGGCGACCTTGGACGGCCACCAGTTGGCCCGCCAAGGCCGCGGGGGACTGGCGCTGACGCTGGATCTTCTCTGTTCTTCGTTCGGGGGGCTGATCGGGGTCGGCCTGCTGATCGCCGTCGCTCCGCAGTTGGCTCGGTTTGCGCTTCAGTTCAGTTTCTACGAGAAGTTCTGGCTGGCCGTGTTCGGACTCAGCCTGAGTGCGCTGGTCAGCGCGGGCAGCACCGGCAAGGGGCTGATGGCTGCCTGCCTGGGAATGCTGCTTTCGACCGTCGGGATGGACATTGTCAGCGGCGTGCCGCGGTACAGCTTTGGCAGCGTCAACATGATGAGCGGCCTGGATTTCATTCCCGTCATGATCGGGCTGTTCGGACTGTCCGAGGTTTTCCGCCACGTAAGTCGCCCGATCGGTGCGCTGCGGGACACCATGATCAGCGACCGGGATTCGTTGCCCTTGTTCGAGGCCTGCCGGCTGATCTGGCGGCACAAAGTCACCGTGCTGCAATCCTCGGTCGTGGGAACGGTCATCGGCGCGTTGCCCGGCGCCGGAGCGGACATCGCCGCCTGGGGCGCCTATGGCCTTGCGCAGAAGTCGACTCGGCACGGACCGCGGTTCGGCACCGGCGTCATCGAGGGAGTCGTGGCACCGACCGCCGCGAACAATGCGGCCGTCGCCGGCGCTTGGATACCCGCCTTGGTCTTCGGAGTGCCGGGCGATGCCGTGACGGCGATCGTGTTGGGCGCCCTGATGATGTACGACATCAAGCCGGGCCCGCAGATTTTCGTCGAGAGCCGCCATCAAATGCAGGCGCTGTTCGCCGTGGCAGTGATCACGCAAGTGCTGCTGCTGATCGCGGGACTGGCCGGGATCAAAGCCTTCGGGGCGATCATGCGTTTGCCGCGCAGCATGGTTCTGGCGGCCGTCGTGGTCTTCTCCGTCGTCGGCAGCTATGCGCTGAACAACAGTCTGTTCGACGTGTATCTGATGTTGATCTTCGGCGTGGTCGGCTACCTCCTGGAATCGCAGCGAGTTCCGCTGGCACCGATGATCCTGGGCCTGATTCTGGGGCCGATGGTCGAGGAGAATCTGCGGGTCGGCTTGATCAACAGCGACGGCAACTTCGGACCGTTCTTCACCCGCCCGATCTGCGCCGTGCTGGTGGGCCTGCTGCTGCTGACTTACGTGGGCCTGCCCGCCGTCAAGATGCTGTGGCGGTGGAAATCGGGCAGAGCGGCGGCGTGAGCGAGGGGTGGTGAAAAGACAAGACGCCGGTCACGGGATCCGATGACCGGCGTCTTGCGTCCGCAGGTAAGGAGTCATCCAAACACTGTCTCGATGGCCGTCGCAAAAAGGGGATAAGCCCCTTTTTCCGGAACGGCCCGCAGGGTGCTTCGCAAAAAAGGGGCTTATCCCCTTTTCGCGAAACCTGGTTCAGTACGTGATCACCATATCGACGCCGAGCGTCAGTTGGTCGTCCCTGTTGAAATTGCCGAAGGGACGCGTTCTCCCCGGAATCGGGCTGTCTTCGCCATTGTACCAGTCGTAGCGGATTTCGGGCCGGAACAGCAGGTTGGCGTGGGGCCGCCAGTTCAGCCCGGCGGTCAGGTTGTAGAAGTTCCCCGCGTAGCCCGCACCGTTCCAAGCCGAAATCCCTTCGATGTTTCCGGGACCGGCGATCCGGACTCCGTCGTCGTCCCGCATCCATTCGGCCCGCAGGTTCGCCGCCAGGCACGGATTGATCTGGTACAGCAGGTACTGATTCAACCCGTACCATTCGGCGTCGATCTCCTGCTCCGGCCCAACCGGGAAACCAGTCTCGTAGCCTAGGTTGTGAACCAGCACGTAGCGCAGCCGCTCGGTCAACTTCTGTTGAACCACCAGGCTGTAGACGAACCGATTGTCGTCGTTGGCTTCGATCACCGGCATGAGGCTCTGACGTCCGCTGGACAAAGCGAAAGCCACCGACGTGTTTCCATCGCAGCCGGCCCACTTGATCCCGGCCATGATGTCCCAGTCGTCGTTGTAGTCCTCGAACATCATCCAACCGCGATGGACGCCAGCTTGAACCGACCATTGATCGGTCATCTTCCAGTCGGCCAGCACGCCGGTAACCAACTGCGGTACGGTGTAGCCGTAGCTGTACGAATGCGAATAGAACGGGTTCGGCGGCGCCGGGATCATTTCGTAATCCAGGATCGCGGCGACATGTCCCAGCTTGACGGACAGATCGTTGTAGGCCACTTCCAGATAGGCCTGCGGGATCACCATCCCGTAGGTCTGGTTGTTCAAACCGTTGATGCGGTCTTCCAGGCCGTGGTTGACCCCGAAACGCCAGTCGGTGCCGTACAACATATCGACTCGACCGCCCCAAGCCCAGCCACAGCCGCCTGTGTCCGCGGGACGGACGAGATACAACCACAATTGATTCATCTGGTAATCGGAGTCCCGGTCGTTCGTGGCGACGGGTCCGTTGAACCGGCTGGGCGGGTTCTGCGCGTTGAACGTGATGCCGTGTTGCAGCCAACCGCCGACGCTGATTCCCATCCGCTCCAGCATGCAAGGTTGCGGCAGCTTCCAGGGCTCGCCCAGACAGCAGCAGCCTCTCATGCTGCAGCGGTCACAGGTGTCGAAGCTATCCTTGGCAAACGTGTCCTTCAACATCGCTTCGACCGACGACACCGGGGGCTCGGAAATGCTCGGCGCACTCGGTGGTGCCACCAACGGCTCGGTCGGCACGGTTGACGGTGGCAACGTCGGGGGCGCTGGCGGCAACGTCGGGGGCGCCGGCGGCACAACAACGTCGCTCGGCGAAGGCTCCGCCTCGTCGCTGACCAGCGGCGCGGGCGGAACGGTTTCGTCTTGTTGCACGATCACCAAGGTCGATCGAGCCACGTCGTCGAATCCAGAGGCGGGAACAACCACGGCGGACAGGCCAAGCGAGCACGCCAACAGCAGAAACTTCGGCACAACAGTCATATCTTGACTCCGCACAATTTTGAGAGACGAGAGATTTTCTCAACTCTCGCCGCGGCTTCCTCCGGGGAGGAATCAACCACCAGCGATGCTCTGCCAGACAGTCCTTGTCGGCTTCGGCATCTGCCATGCCGCTCATACTCCCAGTTTCGGAGACCTGTTTTGACGAATTGACCTAATTTGCCAGCAGTCGCGTTTACTCCAGTCAACACCGTGTCGGACTTGACACTCGTAACGATTTCTACGGTTCTGCGGCGGCAATTCGGCGTCTCAACGCGTCTTGCGAAGGATATCCCAGTAAGCACCCCTACATCCCGCGCCAATGGCCTTCAGCAACGTCTCGTTTCGATTGTAGTTGTGATGGTCCGCTCGGGGGGACGCTTCCTTCGTCGTATCCTCCTGCGGTGGGAAGAATCGAGGGTCGTCCCCGATCAGCTCGCGGACGAGTGTCGAAGGTCGGCTGCCCAAGCCGGCCGAGATGTAGAAGGTCGGTTGTAGCAAATCCACGGGAGGTGCGTAGCGTCGGCAGAGATGGGGATTCGCTTCCAACGGTCCGGCGGCCTCGAGCATCGACGCCAGCGGCGTGCCGGGATAGACTCGCACCCCCAGAGCGGCGCCGGCACAGTCGGGATCGATCTGCTTGAAGGCGCCGATCGTCTCGGCCACCGTCTCCGGCGTCTCGCCGGGTCCGCCGAGCAGCAGGTCCAACATCACGGCGATGCCATGCTTCCGGCAAACCCGCACGGCGTGTTCGAGATCGCCGAGTCGGTGCTTCTGGCCGTAAGCTGCCAGCATGGCAGGGTGGGCCGAATCGCTGGTGAAATCGATCCCGGCGCAACCCGCCTGCCGCATCCGGCGAATCAACGATTCGGGCAGTGGCACGACCGCCATGTAGACATACCAGCGCATCCGCTTGCCCAGCCCGCGGTCGATCAGCAGGTCGCAGACTTGTTCCGCGTGCTGAAGCGGCAAATTGAACTCGGCATCGCACAGATGAATCACGTCGATCCCCGCCTGCAGCAAGGTCGCGAACTCATCAGCTACCGCCGCGGGGGATCGGCGGCGATACGCGCGGCCTTTGGCGATCGGGTCGGCGCAGTACGCGCAGCGGCGTCGGCAGCCGCGCTTCGTCTCGACGCCGATCTGGCCGCCGAGCCGGAAATAGGCCGCGTTGTCGACCAGATCGCGCCGCGACACCACCGATACCCGTCGCGGCCAGGACGGAGGATTGGCGACGACGCACCCGTCGCGCCGAAACAACAGCCCGTCGACACGCTCCCAACACCGCTGGCCGCGGACTTGGTCCAGCAACTGAACCAGTGCCGCTTCGCCATCGCCGTGGACGCCGAAATCCGCTCCGGTGACTTCGAGAATCCGCAGTGGAAACATCGAATAGCCGACGCCGCCCAAAACGATCGGCGCGTCGGTCCTGCGGCGCACGGCGGCTACGTCGGCTTGCAGAACGGGCAGAAACGACTGGGCGCTGGGCCAGAAGCAATCGTCCACGTTGCGGAACGAGATGCCGACCAAGTCCGGTTGGCGCGCAGCGAAGTAGCGATCCAATTCCGCCTCGGCATCGTCGGCCAAGCACAAGTCGACCAGCTCGACCTCGTGGCCCGCTTGACGCACTGCGGACGCGATGTAGTCCAGTCCGATCGGCGCGATCGGCGGCAGCATCCGGTTGGAATTGACCAACGTCAGCACGATCATGGCTCCAGTCGGATCGCCTCGATGACCATTTGCACGCCGGACCGCGCGACGGGGTCGAACCGCAGTCCGGTGATCACGCCGCGCCAGCGCCGCGACTGGCTCAAGTCGACACGGTACTCGCGCACCACGCCGGCGCCAGCGACCGGAAAGCGGACACTGTTTGTCTCGCTGACCGGCGAGGCGGTCGTGGCCCAGAACAGTTGCGCGGCTTCGTCGCGCGAGCTGCTCATCCGCACCACCAGCCACCGATACCGGCTCGCCTCGAAACGAACCCCTGGCCCCTGCAGGATCGGATCGTCGCCAACCGACTCGGCTCGCAACGCTCCATCGGCGATCTCGGCCCGCAATGCTCCGTTCGGCGTCCAGCCCTGCAAGTCGTCCTCCGTATCGAATTGCCACGCGGTGCGTAGCGGAATCGGTGGCAGATCGTACGGTCCGCGGCCGATGTCGGCGGGAACCAGACTTGGCGGCCAGTCGCCCGGCGGGCAGAACGCGCGGCGCAACTGTTCGAGATCCCCGAACCCATGTTCGGCATAGGGTTCGATATAACTGCCCTCGCCCCACTCGTTCCACGGTCCGACGGCGACAATCCGCTTCCCGTTTTCCCGCGCGTACTCGGCGGCTTGCCGACAGAGTTGCCCGAATAATTCCGGAGTTCGGCCGTGGATCACGCGGGCTTGGTTGCCATGCCACGGCTCGGAGGCCCAGCCCGTATCGACGACCGGGAAGTACTCCAGTCCCGCGGCCCGCTGATCCGCCGCCCGCCAGACTTCGGGCCCTGTTTCCACGACTCGCGAGAATGGAAACTGTTTTCCCCCAGCGCGGGTCTCGGCAAGGTAGAAGCCGTGGTAGGACGTACACGCTTCGTAGCCTTCGCGCAACAGTTGGGCGCATTGAGCCGCCGACTCGTGGGAACTCATCGCGACAAAGTAGATGCCCTTGTACCCGGCTTCCCGAGCCATCTGCTGTGACAGCGAGTACAGTTCCGCGGCCGACTCGCTGCCGCCCACATCGTTGCGGATGTTCGCCGGCGCCCAGATGAACACTGCCGGCCGGCCGTCGATGCGGTAGTACTCGTCCATCGAGAAATAATGGTCGATCCAATACTGGGTCACACGCCGCCAGTCGTCCTTCGAGTGGGAACCGGGCGCGTTGTGGTTGGCCCACATGATGGCCCACTGCAGATGACTGCGGTAACGGGCTTTCGCGTACGCCTCGTGCAGCCAGTGTTCCAGGTGCCGGTTGCCGCGGTCCCAGTACCAATCCACCATGAAAAACCGCACCCCGTGCTCGACCGCCCACTTGATCTGCCAGTCGGCGCATTCGGGGTTGGCTTCGTCGTACCAGCCGAGCACCGGCTTGCGGCCGGGGAAATCCATGATCGGCTGCCAGCGCGACCCACTGTGCCAGCCGGGAAAGTAGTACACGCCCACATCGATATCGGATCGCACCGGCCGCGGCTCCGGAACATAATCGGTCGGCGCGACCACGGGCGGCGCGGTGACCGCGACCGCTGTCGTCACCTCGATCGGCAAACGCATCTCGCCGGACGACGCCCCGTCGGCTCGAACCGACAGCTTCAGCGGCACTTGCCCCGTCCGGGAAGAACGCACCTGCCAACGAACCGATTCGGGAATCGATCGCGTCAGCCGGGCGATGCGCCGCGAGTCGCTGTCCAGCACCTCGACGTCCGCGGGCACGTCGAGCGTCACGTTCAGGCCGTCGGCTGCCCGGCCGCCGCAGTTCTTCAACAATGCGGTCACCTCGAAGGGCCGCCCGGCGCGTTGGACGCCCGAGGTGCTGCCGAAGAAGTCTACTTGCAAGACAGGCGGACCGGTGGGCTCGGCCGACAAGGCGATCGATTCGATGCATACCGCGGCCTCCGCCTCGTCGCTCGGCTCGACGCCCAACATCACGACGCGGTCCTGCCATCTCGCGAGAGTTGCCATGTCCAAGTGGTAGGTGTGCATCTGGCCATCACCGCGAAGCGGGAATTCGATGGTATCGCGGCCCGACTGTCCGGCATTAACGCAGAACACGCGGGCGCGATTACCTGCATCGGCAGACATCCGAATCGCCAGGAAACTCACGTCGTCGGCCGGGATCTCCAACAGCGGGCTGACCAGCCACGCTTCGCGACCTCCCGCCTTCGTGCGCAGCCCACCGGCATCGGCAACCGGTTGGTCACCCGTATGCCAGACTGTCCAGCCGTGCTTGCCCTCGCGAAAATCCCAAGAAGTTGCTCGCGAAGCCGATTGAGGCACATCGAGGATGCGGACCGACGCGATCTCGAAACGCTCGACGCTCGGCGGATCGAACCGCAGGCGGACCACCTTCCCCACCGCGTGCCAGAACGGCGCGATCCGGTAATCGCGGAACTCGTCGCCAGCAGCGACCGGGAACGACTCCGCCTTCTCCTGGCTGAATCCGCCGAACGGGCCTGCGAGTGTCTCGGTCCAAAACAACTCGGCGCGTCCTTCCTGCGAAGCCCGCATCCGGATCTCGATCCACTGAGTCGGCCGAGCCGGGATCTCGAACACAGGCCCGAGCAGGATCGGATCCCAATCCGTCGCCCTGCCGCCGAGCGCGCCGTCGCGCACGGCCACGTCGGCCAAATGCCCGCCCGGCACCCACCCCCGCAGATTCCCCGCCTCGTCAAACCGCCACTCGATCAACACCCGCGGCGGTGTCTCCGTTTGCGTCTCTGCCCCGACGCACGGCATTGGAACCAACACCGCGAACAAGACGAAGCAGCAAACACACAGCCGTCCATTCATCTCGAACCTCCCGAAAAAACCGTCGAACAAGCCGACATTATACGCCCGCTCCGGAACACTCGGACATGCCTCCCCGCGAACCTATCGCGGAAATCGACACGACGGCCATCGTCAGCGGTCTGCGGATGATGCTCACTCAATCCGAAGCGGAACGGCAGCGTCGGCATCCCTGCCATGGCGTCCGCCGAGTGGTGTGTTACTGAGAGGGGAACCGGTCCGGGTTGGGTTCCAGTTTCGCCACGGGTTCGGCTTGTTCGCGGCTGGACTCTTCGACGACCGTACAATCGGGCAGCGAATCCAGGAACAACCGCCCGTAGGGCTTGGTCTTGACTCGCGGGTCCAGCAACACCACGATCCCGCGGTCCTGTTGGCTGCGGATCAATCGTCCGAAGCCCTGCTTCAATTTGATGGCCGCTTCGGGCAGTTGATAATCGACGAACGGATTGCCGCCGGCGCTGCGGATCGCTTCGAGCCGAGCCTGCAGCAAGGGATGATCGGGCACGCTGAACGGCAGTTTGGTGATGATCACGTTCTGCAAGGCCTCGCCCGGCACGTCCACGCCCTGCCAGAAGCTGTCGACGCCGAACAGTACGGCGCGGGGATGGCTCTTGAACTGCTCCAGCATCTGGTGACGCGGCAGGCCTTCCGACTGGCTGTACAACGCCAATTGCCGCTGGGTTAGCCAAGCGGTAAGGTCTCGCGTCGCGCGGCGCATCATCTCGTAGCTGGTAAACAGAACGAAAGCCCGCCCGTCGGTGCGGTCGACGTAGCGGCGGATCATGGCCAGGCAGCGGTCCTCGAACTCAGTGCGCTGACTGGTTGGATCGGGCATGTCGGTGACCAGGATCAATTGAGCCTGGCGACGATAGTCGAAGGGGCTGTCCACTCGCACCGATTGCGATTGCGTTAAGCCGATCCGGGACTGAAAGAAATCGAACGACGGGTTGCGGCCCACCGACAGCGTCGCACTGGTCATGATCACGCACCGCGTGGTGTTGAACAGTTCTTTCCGCAACGAAGGGCCGACGTCGATCGGCGCCGCCAACAGATTGACAAACAAACGGTTGCGCCGCGAATAGCCGCCTTCGAGCCAGTAAACCGCGTCGGGGATCTCCTGCGTCAGCCATGCCTCGACATTCCCGGCCAACGTCTGCAAGCGGTCGTGCGCCGACGTGAAGTCCTGACGCTGCGCGTCGTCGTCCAGTCGCTCGGCGCGTCGGCGGATCATTACAGCCAGGTTCTCCAGCGCCGGGCTGAGCCGGTTGTCGATGATCCCGGGTTGTCGCACCCGGCCGTTGGTTTCTTTCTGGGCGGAGAGCCAATTCTGCAGGTCGCGGAAGAAATCGTCGGCCAGTCCCTGGCAGCGTTCCGTCTCGCGTTCCTCTTTCTGCCACGCGTACGAAATGAGCAAGCCCTTGTTCGTGCGCACGTTGTACAACTTGTTCAACACGTACTGAACCTGGCCGGAACTGACGCTGATCCCCAGATGGTCGCCGGCCACGGATTCGACCGTGTGGGCTTCGTCCAGGATCACTGCGTCGTATTTCGGCAACAGGCTGGCACCGGCGCGCCGCAGCGCCAGATCGCTGAAGAACAAGGCATGGTTGACGATCAGGATCTGCGCGTTGTACAGCCGCCGGCGAGCCAGGAAGTAGAAGCAGTCCTTGTATCGGGGACAGTTGCGGCCCATGCAGTTGCCGCTATCGCTGGCAACCTCGTCCCAGACGTGATTGACGGGTTGGAACGACAGATCGCTCAACGAACCGTCGGTCGTCTCCCGGGACCAAGTGCGGATGTCGCGCAACTGCTGCATTTCCTCGTCCGAGCCGAACATCGTATGGGCTCGAGACAGCGCTGTCTCCAGCCGCCGCAGACTCAAATAGTTGCGGCGGCCTTTGACCAGCACCGACGTGAACTCGCGCGGGATCACGCTGTTCAGCAGCGGCAAATCCTTGTGCAGTAGCTGCTCTTGCAGACTGATCGTGTGCGTCGACACGACCACTCGGCGGACGGCGTTCTTGTCGTCCTTTTCATATTCGTCGCTCACCGCCAGAATCGCCGGGGCGAGGTAGGCAAAACTCTTGCCAACCCCCGTGCCCGCTTCGGCGACCAAATGATGCCCCTGGCGCAGCGCAGACCAGACCGCCGAGGCCATCTGCAACTGCTGGGGGCGATACTCGTAGTTCTTCAGTCGGGCGGCGATCCGGCCGTCCGGACCCAGAATCTTCTCGGGGGTCAGTGTCATGTCCACCAGGATAGGCGGCCCGCCAAAGATCGTCTACCGGATGGCGTCGAGTTCTGCGCGGGTCTTCCTCGCGCTCGGCGCGGGTCTCCCGACCCCGCCGAACTTCCCCCAGCCGGAAGGCTCCAGGAACTCGCGGTGCTGCCTAACGGCCAGCCGCGGCGGGGCCAACGTACTGAGCACTTCCGAATCCGAGGATCGGAATAAAGATGAACCCGAGAAACGCCAGACCGAGCCCGAAAAGCTCGCTCTTTCCGAAGGATTTCGCCACATCGATCCACACGATGACGGCGACCACGATGTTCACACAGGGAATGAGCATCAACAGAATCCACCAAAGTGGGCGTCCGCAGATTTCCAGGATCACGATGATGTTGTAAATCGGAATGATCGCCGCCCATCCCGGCTTACCGGCCTTCTGGAACATCTTCCAGGCGCCCACCAAAACAGCGATGATGATCGCCAGTTGAATCACCATCACCAGCATGCCACCGATGGCGCCGCCAGCATCGTTTTGTGCGAGAAGCCACATAGTCTGTCTTCCTTCCAACTTAGAGTGGTGGATTCGCGGCCCCGAAAGCCACTCGCCGAACGGCGGGTTCCGAGAAAAAAACTTTTGAGAACCTTGAATCTGGGTCTTATTGTGCGCGAAAACTCGCCGGAAGTACAGGCGTTTCTCCGAAAATGGGTCAGGAACCTGTCGCATTTTCAGCGATCAGTAGTCGTACCAGAGTCCCCAGCCCAATTGTTGCTCGTGCTGGGCGTAGAACGAGAATTGCGGGCTGTGGCCATCGTAGTAGTACAGGCCGGTTCTCAGCACGCCATCGGCCTGCTCGCCCCGCCAGGCCCAGCCGAGTTGAAAGGCCAGATTGCCGCCGAAATCCAGTTCTTCCCGCAGATGCGCGTTGATCGCCGCGAACGGAGCCCCCGCGACGCCGGTGGGAAAGGCGGGCCCGTAATCGATCCCAAACTGGAATTCCCACGGTTCGGAGACTTCAAGGGAGAAGGCCCAACCCGCCTCGCCGTAGAACCGCAACTGGGGAAATGGATAGTACGAGAAGCCCGCAACCAGGACATCGCGGTAGAAGTTCAGCCGGTCAAAGTCCTCGTTCTTCAGCAGGAATTCGTCGCCGGCGTGCGAGCTGACATGGTAGAAGCCGAACTTGAACCGGTACCGGTCCACGCCGTACGTCGTCAGGATGTCGTAGCGGAAGTCGGTTGCCAGAACATCCAATCCGTCTTCCCAGTCTTGCCGAAGCTTGGCACCACCCAGGACGTCCAGTTGCCAGCCTTCGTCGCGGTCCGACGGTCCGAATCGTACGATCCCCACTCGCCCGCCGATATGCGAATCGAGCAACCAGCCCTGGTCGGCCTCCTTGACGAAATGCGTCGCCATCCGCGGTTCCGCGGCACTCGCCCAATACGTCGAGTAGACGAATCCTTTGGGACGAAAGTGCCAAAACCAGTCCGATCGGTCAACAGCCGTCATCCTCGATGTATCCGGCTGCGCGTCATACGAGAGTTCGTCCAGTTGCGACAATTCCGCCATGGCCGAGTAAGGCGCTTCCCAAGGTTGATCGTTGGGGGCCTCCCAGTGCTCTGCCGTAAGATCCTGTGCCGACGCGGCGCTGGCGAAGGCGAACGCCAACAGCACGAGCCATCGGCCGCCGAACCGCACGCACTCTGGGAATGCTATCAAACGATCCATCGCCCAGGAGATTTTGTTTCTTGGTCGCATTTGCTTCGAATCGGCAGAACCAGGAACAGCACTGGCGGAAAAATACGGCTTTGCCCGGCCGAGAGCCAGACCGATCCGAGGTCGAAATCGCTTCCGCAATCCCTGGAATGGGAGAAAGGCAAATCCAGGCAGGCTGGGCAATGAGAATTGGCGATTTGCGCAACTTGATTGCCGTATTGAGAGGTGCTGTCGCTGCTAGAACGGTAGCCGAATTCGTGAGAATTCGGATTCTGCGGTTTCCATCCGAATTCTCACGAATTCGGCTACAAGGTCTCGATCATCGACCTGTTCAGCCAGTTTAGAACGAAGTCGAGCACCTCGGCGCGGTTCGACTCCCAGTGCAGTTCGTGACACCGGTCTGGCCAAATCTTCAGCGAACATATCGAGCCGGCGCGTGCTGCGAATTCGCGGCTGGCTTCCGCCGAAGTGATTCGATCGGCGGCCCCGTGCATCAAGAGCGTCGGTACGTTCAATTCTTCGGCGTGCCGGTACGCCCAGAGTCCGGCCGCCAACATCTGGACGCCCAATCGCGCCGAGACACGGCGATGCACCAATGGGTCGTCGCGATAGCGTTGCACCGCCTGCGGGTCGTGGGAAAGGTCGGTCGGATCGATGCCCGCGTCAAACGTCACTCGCGGCCAGCAACGGTTCAATGCGTGCCCCAAGAGCAACTTCCACCACGGCAGTTGAACCGCCGGACGCAGCAACGGGCTGGTGACGATCAACCCGGCCACTTGCGGACGACAGCGCAGGGCGTAATTCAACACCAGGTTTCCGCCCAGGCTGTGGCCATACAGAAAGCGTGGCAGATGCCCGTCGCCGCGTTGCTGCAGTTCACCGACCAACACGCCGACATCGTCCAGCAGCAGCGCGTAGTCCGACGCATGACCGCGTGGCCCCCCGCTGCGCCCGTGACCGACCAAATCCAGGGCGACGACGGCATACCGGTTGCGACCGAAAAACTCGGCGACGTCCTGGTAACGTCCCGAATGCTCGCCGAGTCCGTGGACGATGCCGACCACGCCTCGAACATCTTGCTGAAGCGTCCACGCTCGTGCGAACCGAACCTCGCCGTCGGCACCGGGCAAGGGATATTCCTGGCAAGTCATTTGGACGCTGGAGTTCACGGTCCACGTGCCTTTGATTTCTTTCATGTTCCCTACTGAGAAATTCATGAAAGGAACAGGAAATAAGAACACGCTGAAGCGTGAACTCCAACAAGAACACGCTGAAGCGCGAACTCCAGCAGGAATACATCCAACCGCGTTGTGCGACGACGACGCGGTGCTACCGTTTGACCAGTTTGATCTCGATCTGATTCGCTCCGCTCTTGACTTCGACCTCCGCCGACTCGGGAACGAGGCCAATGTAAGGCGAGGGCTCGGGCGTATCCTCGTACGATTCGGCGCCCTTGGCTACCGGCGTATAGCTCACCTGGTGCCGTCCGACTACAGCACCGTCCTGAGTGCCGTACGTGGAAAGAACGAACGTCCCGTCATTTCCGACTTCACCCGAGGCAGGTTTGCCCGCCTCCCTGGAAGCATCTGCTTGGGCCGCGACCGGTCGGAACGTGATCACGCCTCCTTGGACCGGTTGGCCATCGAAGGTCACCTTGCCACGAACCGGCGCGACCGCAAACCCGCCGCCACCCGAGCAACCGGACAGCGATACGAGCAAAGCCAGCGCGGTCAACTTACCCAGGCGCAGGGCCTGCCGAGCGAACGTAATCATGAGCAGCTTTCCTTTCCAGAGCGAGACATTTCCGTCGTTGTCAACACGATGCGATCCGTACCGAGCTTACGGAGGAGAGATCGGGTTCTTGTCGCGAATGTGCCCCAGAAAAGCGTACACCGTGCTGTCGATGTTGTCGGAGAGAAACTTGACGGTGCCGTCGGCAAACACGAACTGGGCCCCACCGGGATGCATACTGCCGTAGCTGAAATCGGACCAACTTTGACCATTGGCCACGTTGGCCACCGTACGATTGTTGATGTAGCAGGTCGGACCGGTCAGACGAGCCCACGAACCGATTCGCCACTGTCCTGACCAATCGTTATTGCCGCCCGCCCAAATCGGAAAGATAGCGTTGAGGATATGGATATCGACGTTGGCCGAGGCGCTTACCTCGCCCACCGCGATGATGTTGCTCGTCCCATCGATTAGATCCGAAAACCGGGTAACGTAGTGGTTGTCGTTGTTCTGCGCCAACCGAAACATGCCGGTCTGGCCAGTTTGTCCAGCGGTCCCGCCAGTCGCTCCCGATCCGGAAGGCCACGCCCACTGAGTCGCACCCAATTGAGTCAAGCAAGACGTCCAGGGCTCGTCATTACCCAGACAGCAGCAATAGTTGTTCTTGCCGTAGCCATTGTTGTCGAACTTGGGCAGATAGTCGCTGGGGCACATAAACCCGTTGATCAACGTCTTGGCAATACTGTTGCCGTGGTTGTTCCCGACTTGAGCGTACCAGTTGAACGTGTCGGTGTTGTTGACGCTCGATGAGGGCACCGTCTGTCCTGTTTGCGCCACGATGGAGCCGTGAGACGGACCATTCAAACCACCTCCGTAGTAAACGATCGCCGCACCACCGCCTCGCAGTTGGTCGTATGTGGCCTGTTGCTCGACGAACGGCAGGATGTAGGCGCTCCAAGCATAATTGTTGCAGTCGTCATCCGGTTGCCCAACCGGGAAGTGCTTGTACGTATCGTGAAAGTTGTGCAGCGCCAGACCGATCTGTTTCAGGTTGTTGCTGCACTGAGACCGTCTGGCCGCCTCGCGCGCCGCCTGAATAGCCGGCAGCAGCAAGGCGACAAGGATTCCAATGATGGCAATCACCACCAGTAGCTCCACCAGCGTGAAGCCTCGTCGTTGGGCAGAAACGCCCCGGGGACAATTCGTGCAAGAAGATGCGTGCGTCGTCATGAGAGCCTCCCAAGAAACATGAAACGAATGAATCGGAACGGAAGTGATACGAGGTGACCCAACAGGCCATGACCGCGAACGGGGATGCGCCCTGCCGGCACACTCGCAAGTCCGACGATCACCCAGTCAGCCCCCAGTCCGCCGAAAGGCCGCGAATCCGACTGGAATGACAGAAGATGTCGTCGCTGACGAACAGTATAACCCGGCTAGATACTGCCGGGAACACCGCGCCGTGGATTTTTTCCGCGGAACCGGACTTCGTGAACTACTCTGGTAGTAGCAAGAACACGGTCGCGAGCGGGGCGCGGCGGTCTGCTGTGTCCGTACCGCGGTCTTCCCGCTAACCCGGATTATTCACGAAGTGCTCCGCGGGACCGTAGTACAGGCTGCCAGCCTGTATTTGGGGAACACAGGCAAGCTGCCTGTGCCACAATGCGCCCCCGGGAATAATCCGGGCTAACCGCCTTTCCCACCCGACGAAACGTGCCACGTTTCGCTTCGCGTGGTTCATTTCTCAAGCGGTTGTTGGACGGGGACGTACATGTCGTTCTTGGTCAGCCCGTAACGCTCGATGGCGTCGAAATAGCGGCTGAGGTCGAAGCGGCGGTCGTCGAAGTTGTTCGTGCCAAAGGTGAACTTCGCGCCCTTCTGCTTGGCCATGCGGAGGAACCGGTCGCCGGGCAACCCGCTTGTCGCGTTGATCTCCAACGCCACACCGTTGTCAATCGCCGCTTGGATCACCTGCCGCATGCGATCGTCGGTCCACAGTTCTTCGTACCGATCCTTGACCGCGGGGGGCAGATAAGTCGGGTTGGCCAAAATCGTGATCGGCTCGGCCAGGACTCGCAAGTTGTGCCGCACGTAGCGATCCATCCATGCTTCGGGATCGTCGATCGTGTACTGATCGGCAATCCACAGCTTGACCGGCGGGCTGTTGTCGTCGGGCATCGGCATGATCATCGTATCGCCCAGCACATAGTCCAGTCGCTTGAGCAACTCGGGCGCGTGTTTCAAGTGCCAATTGCGGTCGTTGACCTGGACGCCGACAAACAACGGCCGGTTCTTGGCGCCGTCCAGGAACTCGCGCAACCGCTGGTCCGTGTCCAGCGGCCAGCCTTCGCCAAGGTTTTCGAGGACACCCAAGTTGATGCCGGTCACGACTTGTCGCTCGAGCGATTTCTCGACGGTCATCCCGCCGCGCAGATGGATGTGGTAGTCGATGACCGGGATGTCCTCGCCGACCAGACGATCAAGCCGATCGGGATCGACGCCATAGCCGTCGGTTGTCGGCCGGTCGGCCAGTTGCGGGTCGGCATCCTCGGGCAGGATGCGGACGGCGATCCGGCGAAAGGCGACAACGCTGCCGGGATCGTGCCCCTGCAATGCAAACGTGCCGCGCGAAAGCACGCGCCCCGCATCCCGCGGCTTGCGCACCGGGCTGGCGGGCTCCAGATAATCGACGGTCGGATCGTCGTTGATCCAGACGCGGATGCGATTTGACACGACGCGGATCCGGACACGAAACCACGGTCCGTCCTGGACGTTCGACCGGTAGATATTCCGGACGCCGTACAGGCTGCCCGTGCGTTTCAGTTCGCGGTAGCTGCCGACTCCGGAATACGTGTTGTTGATCTGCACTTCGTATCCCTTTTCGGGCCAGCCGGTCTCCTGGTACTGCGTGTGGAAGTAGATTCCCGAATTCGCCTGCGGTTCGGTGCGGACCTCGGCCACCAGTTCGAAATTGCGGAAGTCATGCTGGCTCGCCGGACCATCGTAGAACAGGTGGCTGCGTGCGCCCCGGGCAACCAGGCATCCGTCTTCCACTCGCCACGTACCGGGGTGCTCGGCGGCGCGCCAACCGTCCAGCGACCGGCCGTCGAACAACGGCGTCCAACCGTCGGGGGCGGCCTCGGGCGAAGCCGCGCCCGCGGTGGAAATCGCCAACGCCAGCGAGGACAGCGCGGACAGGACGGCAAGGTGTCGAGCAAGGCATCTCATGGCAACAATCCTTCGGAGTGAATCGGTGGGATCCAAGACTTGAATGAGCGTTTCTTCGCGCGGAAGAAGCCGCCCCGATCGTCTACACGTTTTCCGGCGTCGGGTGTTGCCAGTCGCCTCGGTACTTGCGTGCCAGCAGACTGTTGGCTTCGTCGTCGCCGATGATGCGGCCGGCTTGGCTGTCCCAGCGGAGACCGCGCCCCAGTTCCATCGACAGGTTCGCGAGAATGCAGCAGGCCGACGAGATGTGCCCCTGCTCGATGTCCGCCACCGGCAACTTGCCGTCGCGGCGCGCCGCCAGGAAATCCCGCATGTGCTGGCGCGTGGCCGCTGCGGCAAACCACTCGGTCGCTTTGTGCTCCACGTCCTCGGGGTACTTCTCGCGTTCGTCGAGCGCCTCGCCCCGTTCGGGCGTCCCGCTGCCCTTGGGAATGAAATCGTACGACCAGACGCTGATCTTCAGCGTGCCTTTGTCGCCGTACAGCGTCGCGCCCCAGGGGTAGTCGGGGTCGGGATTCTGGCCCCAGTTCCGCTGGGTCCAGACGAGCTGAACATCGCCGTAATCGAACAGCGCGGTCTGCGTGTCGTGGGTGTTGACGTTGGTGTCGGGGCGGCGCTGCAGAATGCCGCCGCTGGCCGCGATCTGCCGTGGCCAGCCAAGATCCAGGAAGTAGCGAACCGCGTCGAGCAAGTGGACGCACAGATCGCCCGTCTGGCCGTTGCTGAACTCGCGGGCTGCCCGCCAGCGGCGCGGATGGAGCCCCGGGTTGTAGTCGCGCCATGTGGCCGGCCCGACGAACATCTCCCAATCGAGATGGTCCGGCGGCGCCTGAACCGCCGGGAATTCGCCCGGAGCCCCGTAGTAGCTGTGGATGTCCACGTAGGCGATCTTGCCGAGTTTCCCGGATCGGATGAAGCGGTCCCGCGCCTCGAGCAGATGCGGGGTGCTGCGCCGCTGCAGCCCGACCTGGGCGGTGCGCCGGTACTTCCGCGCCGCGGCCACCATCGCCTGGCCTTCGACGACGTCCCAACTGATCGGCTTCTGAACGTAGACGTCGGCGCCCGCCTTGCAGGCTTCGACCATCGGCAGACAGTGCCAATGGTCCGGAGTGCCGATCAGCACGATATCCGGCTTCTGGTCGGCCAGCAGTTTCCGGTAATCGCCGTAGGTCGCCGGCCGCTTCTTGGACACCTGCCGCTGCGAAACCAGCTCCGCCGCTTCGTCCACCATCTGGCGGTCGACGTCGCACAAGCCGACGACCTCGACCGGCTCGACCTGGATCAAATGGAACAGGTCCGTCTTGCCGTACCAGCCGCAGCCGATCAGTCCGACCCGCAACGCCTGGTCCGCGCCCGCCGCATACAGCCGCCCCCGCATGGCCGCCAGAGATGCCAGCCCCGCAACCCCCGCTTTCAAGAATCCCCGTCGTTGCATGATCGCCGTTCCTTTCGTCGTCGAAGTAGGTGATTCACGGAGCAGCGCCAGCCGCCCTCGAATTTCCGATCGATACCGCCTCTGAATCTAACGGATTTCCGCCGCGCCAAGAATGCCCCCGAGCCGTTACGGCAACGGCGTGTTTGGCGGCACGGCGTCGTTCGGGTAGGGGTTGTTGGGCCCGAACACCAGCATCTGCTCGCGGGTTTCCACCGTGACGAAGGTCTCGTTGATCACGCCGTCGCGGCCCCAGGGACGTTCGCCGTCCAGTTCCAGGTAACGGACAAAGAACGGGTAGGCGGCCATCCGCTTGGAAGGTCCGTAGTCGTGGCCTTCGCGAGGGAAGTGCGCGTTCTGGACCTTGTCGGCGGCTCCGTACAGGCTGTAAACGTGCTGGATGTACGGAAATTCGGTCTGCGGCATAAACTTCGTCCAGTCCGCGCCGTTGGACAGCAGCAACTGGGGCCGCGGCGCCGTCATCGCAGCGATCTCGGCATTGTTGGTCTTGTGGTTCGGGCCCCAGTGGATCGGCATGCCGCTCTCGCAGACGCAGCCACCGAAGAAGTGGGCCGAGACCTGGCAACTGGGCACCGAGACCTTGACTCGGTCATCGATGGCCGAGAGGTAGAACGTCTGCGATGCGCCGCCGGAGTTCCCCGTCATGCCGATCCGGTTCGGATCGACGCCTTCGATCGACAGGACGAAATCCAAGGCCCGCATGCTGTTCCAGGTGATCATGCGCAGCACTTCGGGCGTATTGCCGTGGGACCAGCCGGCCTCCTGCGAATCGCCGTATCCGACCATATCGTAATGAAAGACGACCGCGCCCATGCGAGCCAGGACGGCGCAGCGAATCTGCCGGCCGGGAACAAATCGTCCACCGTGGCCGTGGGCGGAAACCACGCCGGCGTACGGCGGCTTCATGTCCAACGGTCGGTACAGTGTTCCCGTGACGTAGAAACCGGGCCAGCTCTGAATGGCCACGCTCTCGGCCGTGTACCCGTCATAGACGCGGCGGTTGGAGAACTGCGGCTTCAACGGCGTCTTCTCCGGCAGCGGCGACAGACGAGCCCCCTCCAGAATGCCTTGTCGAATCCGCGCCTTGCGTTGCTCCCAGCCAGCCAGGTCCGAGTAGGTCGCCTTGAATTCCTCCAGTTCCCGATGCGCCTCTTCCGGCGTCTGGGCGTGGCCGCGACGAAGTTGCGGCACGTCGGCGGCCCAACTCCGGCCCACCGTTCCCGCCAGGCAAAGCCCGCCCAGTCCCTGAAGAAACGTCCGCCGACCAAACAACGTGGACATACTACTTCTCCTTCGACGCGTGACGTGTTGCGTTGCGAACCAGAACATCGAACCGCCGGCGCCGTGGTGGACGCCCATTCCCAAACGCCGCGTTCTCCGGCATTATGCGGGCAGCGGACGCGCGTGGCAAGGCTCCCCGTCACGGGCGGCTGGCCAGGCTGGTGAGGAAGAGCGGAATTTGGGCGGGGGGCAGGATGTAGTCGGCGGCGCCCAGCAGGACGGCTTCGCCGGGCATGCCGTTGACGACGCAACTGGCCCGGTCCTGGGCAATGGTGACCGCGCCCCGCAGCTTGAGCAGTTTCAGTTCCGCGGCGCCGTCCTTGCCCATGCCCGTCAGCAGGACGCCGATGGCCTGTGCGCCGACGGTGTCGGCCACACTGCGAAACAGGTGGCTCACGGCAGGACGCAAGCCGTTCTCCCGCTCCGCCTTGCTGAGCGATATCCGGCCGCTTGCATCCAGGCCCAGGTGGCAGTCGTCCGGGGCAAGATAGGCGTGGCCCGCCAACGGAACGGCGCCGTGAACGGCCAAGTGGGTCGGGACGCGACTGGTCTGGGCGAGCCAATCGGCCAAGCCACTGACGAAACCCGGCGTAATGTGCTGGACGATCAGCAGAGGCAGGGCAAAACCGCTCGGCAACTGCGACAGAATGATCTGCAGCACCGGCGGCCCGCCCGTCGAAGCGCCGATGGCAACCAACTTGAACGAGCGGCTGGGTGCTGGCGGCACAACGGCTGCACGCTCGCCGGCGGAACCGGCCGACGGATCCACAGCCGAACCGGACGGCGTCCCCCGGTTCCTGCGCCGCACCACTTTGACCTCCGACATCAGCCGGAGCATCTCTTTCAGTTGGTGACTCTGTTCGGCGAACTGCGGAGTCCCGACCTGGGCCGACTTGTCCACAAAGGCCAGCGCGCCGGCCTGCATGGCGCGGAAGGCCAGCGGAACCTCGTGCGCTTGAATCGTCGCACTGGTGATGACGATCGGAACCGGGTGCTGCTCCATGATCTGCCGCGTCGCTTCGATGCCGTCCAGCTTGGGCATGTGGACGTCCATCAGCACCACGTCGGGCTTGGCCCGCGCGACAAAGGCCACCGCTTCCAAGCCGTTGTTGGCCGTCCCCACCACTTCGAAGTGCGGATCGTCGGTTAGCAATTTCACCAGCACCGCCTGTACCACCGGCGAGTCCTCGACGACGAGCACGCGAATCCTTTGCGGCGGGAACATCACAGCCATCGGCGGACTACTTCCAGAAGATTGCCTTGGTCGAAACTGCTCTTCACGATATAGGCATTGGCGCCCACGTCAATGCCGCGTTCCCGGTCCTCGCGCGAAGCCAGTGCGGTCACCAGCACGACGGGCAGATCGGCCAGCTTCCGTTCGCCGCGGATGCGGGAGGTCAAGTCAAAGCCGTTCAGCCGCGGCATCTGGATGTCGGAGACGAGCAGATCGAAAGGTTCCGTCTTGAGCGCCGTCCAGGCGTCCGCGCCGTCCACGACCGCCGTCACGTGGTAGCCAGCCGACTCGAGAATATTCTTCAACAACATGCGGGCCGTGATAGAGTCCTCGGCCACCAACACCCGCTTCTCCCGGCCTTCGGGCGTCTCCACAGCCGCAACCGGAACCGTTGCCAGCGGCGACTGCAGCGCCGACGCGAGCAGATCCGCCGGATTCAAGATCAAGACCGGTTTGCCCGATCCCAGCACGGCCGCACCTGCGACGTTCCGCACGCGAACCAGAGGCGGACCCAGACTCTTGATCAACACCTCCTGTTCCTGCAAGACTTCGGTCACCGCGTAGGCAATCCGCTGGTCGCCCGAGCCCAACACCACGGCGGTGACGACATCCAGCGGCGCCCTGGACGGCTTGGCCGGCAATTGCAGGACTTGCTCCAGCCAGACCAACGACAGGGCCGCTCCATCCAGTTCGATCAGCGGTTGGCCGGCCGCGTGCCTGACGGCGTCGGCCCGCACGCGGACGACTCGTTCCACTTGGGCGGTGGGAATGATGAACGATTGGTCGCCGGCGCGCACCACCAAGCCCCGGAACGTGGCCATGGTCAGCGGCAACAGCAGCCGGAACGATGTCCCGCGGCCGACCTGCGTCTGGATGGAAATCTGGCCGCCCAAACGCTCGACCTTCTCCCGCACGATGGCCATGCCCAATCCGCGTCCCGAGACTTCGGTCAGCATCCGGCTGGTCGACACGCCCGACAGGAAGATCAACGCCAGCGATTCCCGCTCGTCCAGTTGCCCGGCCCGTTCCGCCGACAGCAGCCCCTGCCGCACGGCGGATTCCCGGACTCGCGCGGCGTCGATGCCGCCGCCGTCGTCGGCCAGAATCAGTTGGACCTTGTTGCCATCCACCTGCGAAATGGTCACGGTCAACGAGCCCTCGGGCGGCTTGCCGCGCGCGGATCGTTCCGCGGGCTTCTCCATGCCGTGATCGATGCTGTTGCGGACCAGATGGATCAGCGGATCCTTGAGTTCCTCCAAAATCCGCTTGTCGATCTCCACTTCTCCGCCACGGATCTCCAGCCGCACCTGCTTGCCTTGGTCCCGCGCCAAATCGCGGACCAGTTTCGGCAGAACCGCCAGCAGCGTGGAAAAAGGCAGCATCAGCAACCGCTTGGCGTCATCCAGCAGATGATCGACCATCCCGCCCAGGCTGCGCGCTTCCTGTTCGGACACCTGGGACACGGCCGCCAAACGGCCCTCGAGCGACTTGATCCAGGTGTGGCTCCAGTCGACGAAGTCCAGCAGCCGCGCCGTCGGCTCGGACGAACTGACCGGCAGCGAAGCCGACGGCGACGAGACGCTGCGAAAGCCGGAGGCAGCGCGTTGTTCGGAGGCCGTCCGGTCCAAGTTCGGCGCAGCCTCGAAGGCCGCCCCCGACTCGGAACGTTCGATCGCCTGCTGCAAGCCTCGCCAGTCGGGCAGCAACCGAGCCCACTGGCGTTCCCACGTTTGCACCGCCTCCTGCAATTGGTGCAGGGCCGCGACGCGCTGGCTGCTGGCCAGTTTCCACACCAACAGCTCCTCGGCCTGCCGGAGCAGCGCATCCAGCTTGGCGATCGAGATGCGCACCGTCTCGGGCGTTTCGGAGTGAGTGGACACCGCCGCGGTGGTCTCCGACGGCGAGTTCGCGCCTGTTGCGCTCGCGGCCGCCTCTTTCGCAGCGACCGCTTCCTTCGTTGCGACCACCTCCTTGGCCGCGGCCACCTCTTTCGCAGCGACCGCTTCGTGACCAGGCCGCTCCCGCGCACTGCGCGGCTCGGGGTGTAGCGCCCGCAGCGACTCGAGAAGCGGATCGATCGCGGGCGACTCTCCGGCGGTGCCTTCGCGCGCCCTGGTGGCCAGCGTCGAGACGCAGTCCACGCCTTGCAGTACAACGTCCAAGTCGGCCGGTTGCGGCACGTGGCCGTGCGACTTCCAACCGGCAAAGACGCTCTCCAGCTCCTGGCACACACGTTCGATGTCGGCAAAGGAAACCGTCCGGGCGGCGCCTTTCAAGCTGTGCGTTTCCCGGAAGATGACTTCGATCAACTTGCGTGCGTCCTCCGGGCGCTGGATCGTTTCCAAATCCAGCAGCCCCGCGGAAATCGCTTGCAGATGCTCCTGCGCCTCGGCGTGGAACGCGGCCTGCAATTCCCGGATGAACTGGGCGTCGTGGATGCTCATGCGACTAGGCTCCCGAAACCAATCGCCGCAGTTGCTGCGCCAATTCGGTCAGATTCCGCGCCGCCTCTTCGGTTTGTCGCGTGCCTTGCGCATTCTGCAAACTGGCCTGTTTGACGTTCTCCATCGCCAGGGCCAATTGATCCATACCCACCAGTTGCTGTTCGCTGGAAGCCGCGATCTGGATCGCTGCCTGGGCCGATTGGTTGATGCTTTCGGACAGCGTCTGGACGGATTGACCGGCTTCGTCCGCTTGCCTCAGGCCCGTCTCGACTGCCTTGCCGCTCTGCTCGGTGGCCATCACCGCCGCGCTGGTCGCCTTCTGGATATCGTTCAGGATCGTGCGGACATGGGCCGTCGCTTGCTTCGATTGCTCGGCCAGGCTCTTCACCTCCTGGGCGACGACCCCGAAGCCCTTGCCCTGTTCGCCGGCTTTGGCCGCCTCGATGGCCGCGTTCACGGCCAGCAGATTGGACTGGGCCGACAGATCGTCGACCGTGGCGATGATGGCGCCGATGGCCTGACCTTGTTCGCTCAGCCGCACGATGCTGGCCGCGACCGAATCCGTTTGCGCACGGATGTGATTGATGCCCTGGTTCATCTGCTCGACGGCCTGCAAGCCGCGTTGCGAGACCTGGGACGTATGCCGGGCCGTGTCGGCGACCAGCTTCGCTTTCTGGACCGCGGTCAGCGCCGTCTGCTTGACCTCGGCAGTCGTGGTGGTCGTCTCGGTCACGGCCGCGGCGGTTTCCGTCGCGCTGGCGGCGATCTGGCTGGCGGCACCGGCGATCTGATTGGCGGAGGAAGTCAAGATGCTGATCGCCTCCTGCAACGGCCGGGTGATGTTTCTGGTGATCAGCAGGCCGGCCGTCAGCAGGACGATCACCGCCAGGCCTCCGCCGCCGAGTTCCACCACGTGTGTCAACTGGGCGCTGCGATGTGAATCATCGCTCACTTTCTTCAGGTCCGCCGCCGCGGCGCGATTGACCTGCCCGGCCACGCGATAGATCTCGTCCATGATCTTCTTGCCGGCGCCTTCGGCAATTTTGGCTTTGATGGCTTCGACGTCAGCCCCGTCGTCGTACAAGGTGATGCCTTCGGCCAGCGATGTGAAGCGGTCGTCGATCAACGTCGCGATTTGGTCGAGGCGGTCTACCGTTGCCTCCGATTGCGCTCCCCAGGCACGCAAGGATTCGAGTTCCTTGTTCACCGCCTCGCGCGCCGTGCCGTAGTGATCCAGATACATCTTCTTTCCCGAGATGAGGTAGCCTCGTTGGCCCGTCTCCGCGTCCTTCAGATAGGACAGCATACTCTCGAGATGAAGGAGAGCTTCATGGGTCCGACCCCGATGCTCGACGTCGCGCATAAACGCCAGGACGCTCCGGTACGAGAACCCGACGATCGCCGCCACGACGACGATTGCCAAGACATAGCCGCTCATGATTTTCGTTGCGATGGACCATTTCATGATGTTGAATCTCCTGTTGTTTTGGAGCTGCGTGCCGAGGTCGTCACCTCTTGATGGACCGCAAGACGGGGATCGGTCGCGAGCCGGGCGGTGTCCAGCAGCGCCAGCCCGTCGGCCGTCACACCGCGGAGGTAGGCCGAAACGCCACCCGCCAATGTCGGAAGCGGAGGCTGGATGTCGGCGGTTCGGATTCGGCGGACCAGCGGCGTGCCGTCCGCCAATAGGCCAAGTTCCACGCCGCCGGCGCGTACGATCACCACATGCTGACGGTCGATCAGGCCCGAATCCGGCAGATCCAACAGCCGTCTCAGGTCCAAGACCGTCAGGATCTGCCCGCGCACGTTGACGACGCCGCAGACAAACGAAGGCGTGCAGGGCACGGGAGTCAGTTCCTGCAGCCGGCAGACCTCGCGCACCTGCATTGTTTCGACCGACAGTCGCTGACGCGCCACGACAAATTCGACCACCTCGCACTGGTCGTCCCCGCGTTCCTCGTCGGCAACTGGACGAGCCAATTCGCGAGCCCGGGCTCGCAATACCGCCGCTCGATCCGGACCGTGTTCCCGCTGGAGCTGTCGATCGCTCATGCCACCGCCTCCTGCGCCGCCATCGCGGCCACAATTTCCCGCAAACGCCCGGCCGTCACGCCTTCCGACCCAGGCACCACCGCGTCGGGCGGACTGGCCGCCAGCAGCGTCAGCGCGTTGTTCAGGTGCCGCCGCGCGGATGCCACCTGACCCAAGCGGCGAGCCAGACTACCCAGCGTGAAGTGGGCCAGCACGAAGTCCGGGTCCAGGTACAACGCCCGCTGCAACGAGGCGGCGGCCTGTTCCGATTGGCCCAGTTCCTGAAGGATCGTGGCCCGCAGATAGTGATGCTGCGGGTCTGTTCGGTCGGCAGCGAGCGCCCGGTCGCTCCAATGCAGCGCAGCCTTCAAGTGCCCCTGGTCCGCGTACACCCGCGTCAGCAAATCGAAGACCTCTACCCGCTGCACAGGCCCCTCTGCCAGACGTTCCAAAGCCGCTGCTGCCTCGGCGTTGCGTCCCAGGCGATGGTCTTCCAACGCCCGTTCAAACACGGTAACCACCGGATCAGGCCCAGCGCACGGCAGTTCGGCGCCACGGCCGGTCTCCTGACCGAGGCATGTCTTCGACCGGAGGTCTCCGGAAACGTCGGGGACCATCGGAGGACCGTGCCGGCTGTTCTCCCGTGCCGGCACCGCGTGCGCGAAGTCGGGTTCCGCGGCAAGTCCTTCATCTCGCGCGCTGGTCAATTCGGTTCGACGATAGAGGATCGCGCCGGGAAAGTGGACCGCGGTCAACCCGCTCTCGGTCAGATACAGACCTTCGGTCGGGCTGCCCAACAACCACCCCCCGTCGACCAGGCAGAGTCGCAGCCGCGCTAGGACTCGGCGGGCTTGGTCCGGTGAAAAGTACATCACGACATTGCGGCAGACGATCACGTCCATCGCATTGGTGTTGTTCAGCAGCGACGGGTAGGGATCGCGGGCCAGGTTCAGTGTGGCGAAAGTCACCATCCGGCGGATCTGCGGGATCAAACGGTATCGGCCTTGAGCGACCGGCTGGAAGTAGCGGTCCTTTAGCCAGGACGGTGCGCCGCGGAACGACCACTCGCCGTACACGCCTTGCTGCGCGTGCTCCAAAGCTCGCGGATTGATGTCCGTGCCCAGAACCGTGATCGCCCAGTCGGACCAGTCGGGCAGCACCCGCGACAGCAGGATCGCCATCGAATACGCTTCTTCGCCCGTGGCACACCCGGCGCTCCACAGCCGTAGACAGCGCTCGCCACGACGACGCGACTGGATCAGACCGGGTAGAAGCTCCGTTTCCAGAATCTCCAGACTGCGTTGATCGCGGTAGAAGTAGGTTTCGCCGACGGTCAAATGGCGGGCCAGGACGTCGAATTGGTCTTTGCCGACCGGTCCGGCCATCAGTCGTCGAAGGCAGGCGTCGGCGTCGCCGAGACCGAGTTCGCGGCTCGTCGCTTCCAGTCCGCGCTGCAAATCCAAACGCCGCTCCGGTCCGAAATGCAGCCCCATCTGCTCGGCCACCCAGCCGGAAAACCGCGATAGCAGATCGTCGGTCAGTGTCGGATTCATGCGCTTGGCTCCCGTGCGGCCATCGCCTCGGTCGACGCGCCCGTCGCGCGCGGAGCAGCTTCGGAAGCCGCCTTGATTCTCTCCAAGTCCGGTACCAGCACGAGTCCATCTGCCAGATCGAGCAGCTCGCAACCTGCCGGGATTTCAGAAACCGCCTCGGAAACCGGCGATGCTTGTCGCGGCTCGTATTCCACCACCCCGCAGACTTCGTCCACCAGCAGCACCAAGCGACCGGTGTCCGAGTGGACGACCAGCAGATGATCCTCCGGTTCGATCGCCCGGTCCGGCCGTCCAAGCCAGCGGCGGAGACTGACCACCGGCAGCACCTGTCCCTGGACGTTGACGGCGCCCAGGATCAGTTCCGGCACATCCGGCAGAGGCGTCACCTCCACCGCCCGCACCGCGCGATCCACCACCCGCAACGGCAGCGCTCCCCGCTGGTCGTCAACCGTGAACACGACGATCGATCGTCGACCGTTCATCGCAAGCAGCGGCCCTCGGGCCGGTTCCGACTGGAAGAGAAGAAACGAGATCGGCAAATCCTATTTCACCAGTCTACATGCGGAACGCGGCCAGTCAATCACTTCAAGATTCGACGCGCGCGACGACTGGGTTGGACAGAAAACCGATGCGACAGCGCCCGGACGCACCGTCCCGATCCGTGTCTGCGCGCCGTGCCGCACTCAAAGGCGAGTTGCCACCGTCCGACCCGTAAGCCAGAAACAGGCCGCCGAAGCGTCTAATCCGTCACAGGTTCTGCTGCGTTCTTGATTCCCGCCTCGTTGCTAATCGGTCTCGGGATGGATGGTGTTGTGAATGCGGCCGTCGATGAATTCGCCGTCGAGGGCTTGCATCGCGTAGCGGATCTCCATGCACTGAGTTGGATGCAGGGCGGGGATTGCCAACCGTACCGTTCGTCCGTCCTCGGCGATGGTGGCCGACTCGACCGGCAGAGCATGTTCGTCGAAGTGGTCCGATCCATAGCGTTGGGTCCGCTTGATCGACCAGGCTTTGACTCGGTAGTTCGTCGGGTCGCCGGCGGTCTTCGGGTCGAGTTGGCCGCTGAAAGTGATCTCCACGGTTTGTCCGTGCGCCTTCAGTTCCACCGGCAGATAGACGGGCCGCCCGGTGTAACGTACGCGGTAGAATCCGCCCGGTTGCTGGGGGTTGGCAGCCCAGGCGTACATACCGCAGGTGTACAACTGGCCGTTGCGGGGATGGAACCGGCCTCGCATGATGCCCGTGGGGAAGGGGGGCAGCGGCAATTCGCAAACACCGCCCTGCATCCGGTCACCGATGCGCTCGTGCGGCACGACGTAGATCTTGCCGTAGCCGTAGGACAAGTTCAGCAGACTGCCCTGCAGCGGCCCCCAGGCGGGCGAGTCGACCCACAGCAGTTCGGCCGGCGAGCGGTCCATGGCGTTGGTGATCCAGCACAGTGGTGCTTCCATCGCCTCGTCCGACGGATCGGCGATGTCGTGATAGCCCCAGAAGTTTCCGTAGTATTTTCCCGGCCGGTCGATCCAATTGATGCGGTTCTTGGGCATCCAGTGCCCTTCCTGATCCGTGACGAAGAACGTTCCATCCGGATTGACGCAGACGCCGTTGGCCGCGCGGAACCCGTGGGCCAGGATCTCGGTGCGGCTTCCATCCCGGCTGACCTTCAGCAGTGTGCCGTGGTGCGGCACCAGCGCCGGCAGGGCATGACGCGCGGACTTGGCGTAGTAGAAGTTGCCTTCGGCGTCGGTTTGCAACCCCATCGCGAACTCGTGGAAATGTTCGGTGACCTGGTGATCGCTGTTGAAGTTTTCGTAGTAATCCGTCTCGCCGTCGCCGTTCAGATCGTGCAAGACGACCAGTTGATTGCGGCACGCCACGAAGATCCGCCCGTCGACGATCTTCAGGCCCAGCGGCTGAAACAAACCGCTGGCGATCCGCTGCCAGGTGATCGGGAACGTGGCCGGCTGGCCGGGCTCGCGATTTTCGGAAGCCGTCGGGTCGATGCCGTCCGCGATCCAGACGTCCCCGTCCCACGTGCAGACCGCCGCGCGACGCTCGTCCGGAAAGAAGTCGAAACCGGTCAGTCTCGTGCGGCACGACCACGGGTTCGGATCGGGGTGCTGCAGCACGTCGATGGCAAACGGGCCGGGGTCGTCGCCCAGAACGCCCTGAGTGGTCAACCGGTCGGGCCAACGAGGCGGTCCGCCCTTGGTCAACAGCGGCAGATCCCACGACTCGTCCCCCTCGGTCACGCGCCGCAGCAGGGATTCGGCGGGCTGGTCGCCGTCGACGCGGACCGTGGCCACGGTGAATTTCAGCGTCTCGTCGCCCGCCGGAATGCGCAGCCGCAGATTGCCTTGTGCATCGGCGGTCCATCGGACGCCGTCCACGGGCGGCCGGATTCCGGCGAGCATCGCCCCCGCGGGACTGGACGCGGCGGCGCCTCGCAGCACGCGCGCGCCGTGGCCGTTTCCGGTCAGGTCTTCCACCGACTCGCCGCGAGCCAATGACGGCTGCCAACGAGCGACGGGCTCCGGAACGCGGCCAGTCGCCTGTCCCAACCGTTCGGCACCCTCAGGCAAGCTCGGGCCGGCCGACAGTTGCTCGATCTGTCGTTTCTCCAGGCAGCGATCGAAGAAGGACACGCTGTCGATCTGTCCTTCGAAAGACGACTGGGGACCGGGGAAGTTGGGTGCGGTGAAGCCGATTCGGACGACGTGTCCTTGCACGGCCTGCTTGGGTTTCAGCCGTCCCTCGGCATCCAGACGACCGTCGATGTACAGCCGAACTTGACCGTCGGCATGTTGGTACGTCATGGCGACCTCGTGCCAGCGACCATCATCCACCGCACTGCGCGACGTGACGGCGCCGACCCAGCCGATGTCGAAGACCAGCCGGCCGCCTCGCACGAACAAAGTTTTGCCGTCCGGCACCCAGTTTCCTTCCGGCTTGGTCTGGCAGAAGATCGAGCCGCCGCGGCGAGTGTTGATGCGGGCAAAGACGGTGTAGTCGCGGCCCGTGAGATCGAAATCCTCGGCTTCGTCGATTTGCAGCCAAGTCGCGCCGTCGAAGCGGACATCGGCGGACGGCTCGCTGGTCCGAGGCTGGCCGAACCACACGGCCGTCGTGGCCGGCTCGATGGTCCGCAGGGTGGCTTCCTCGACGCGCGCCACTTGCAGAACCAGTTCCTCGCGGCGCGGTCCGATGTCCAGCGTGCGGGTGAAGACCGGCTCCGCCCCATCCGTATCGACGCCGGGCATCTCCAACACGGGCGTGTCGCCCACGGTGTAGGAAAGGATCACTCGATTGCCAAAATGGTACATGCCGCGGTAGCGAGCCCAATCGCGGGCCAGAGGTCCGTAGAACCGACCGTCCCGGCCGCGCAGACGCGAATCCGTGAAATCGCCGCTTTGGGGATTCGCCCAGCCGGGGCCGGTTGGATTGTTCACTTGGACTCGGCCGACGATCCGGGGATGAACCCCGTGGTGGCCGTTGAACAGGATTCCGTTGTAGTCGATGAACTCCCGGCCGCTCCAGGCGGCGGCCCAACGTAGCGTGTCGTGGTCGAACAGCATCCAGTGACTGCCGCGCGACACTCCGCCGGCGCCCGGGTCCAGCCGAACGGCGATCCCCTTGTAGGCGAAGTTCGTGCCGTCATTGCCCACTTCGTACGAGGCGGTCAGGTGCGGGCCGTAGTCCATGCTGACCCAGGGTTCGAGACTCTCCGGTTCGGGACCGCGGCCGCTGCCGGGCGGCAGTTGAGCCAGATAGTCTTCGTCGACCGCGGCGTATTGGCCGGGATTCCACGGCTTGACGAACGCCTCGCGGATGTAGTGGATCACGTCGTATTTCTGCTGCGGGACCATGCCGGATTGCGGCATCATCAGACCGTAGCCTTTGGTCAGCGTCTGGTACATGCTGTACGGGTCGCCGCCGCGTTTGAACGATCCGGATGCGAACCGCAGCGACGTGGGCAGCGAACCCGGTTCGTCCTTGGTGCCGTGACAGCTCAGACACAGACTTCGGTAGATTCTCTGACCGCGCTGAAAGGACGCCTGGTCGCTGTCGCGGATCAGACCCGCGTGGTCCAGATCGTTCTCGTAGGCCGGCAGCGGCGCGACGGCGTACAACGCGGCCGGCGGTTGCAGTTGCTGTGCCCGGCGAGGCCCCTTCTCGGTGACCTCGATCACGTAGGCCAGCAGATCCAGGAACTGTTGGCGGCTGGCCAGCGAGTTGACCAACCCGGCGGGCATAATCGAGGTCTGGCTGGTCATCTGATCGTCGATCGTCTGCCGGTCGATGACGATCGTCTTGTCCACGTCCGCTACGTCGCGCAGCACCAGTCGCTCGGGATTCTGCTCGACCAACAGGCCGCTGATCGTCTTGCCCTCGTCGGTGATCACCACGGCCGTCTCGTAGCCCTTGCGAATCGACTTCGACGGCAGCAAGATCGACTCGACCGGATCGGCCTTCTCTTCGTTCTCCCGCGGCACGCTCAGATTTGGTCCCAGCGGCGTCTGCTCGTCGCCGATCCCGTGGCACTTGGTACAAGCCAACTGAGGGTGATAGAAAGCGAGCGCACCCAATCGCGGATCGCCGTCTTCCCGGGCCGCCCGCGCCAGTTCCTCCGGAACTTCCTCCAGCAAGGATTGCTCCAGCGTTTTCGGCATGAGCGCTTCGCCCGCTGTCGCCGGAACCAGGGCTGCCCATCCGATCCAGGTTGCCATCAGCATCGTCGTGAAACGCATGTCGTACTATCCGTTTAGCTCTTCGAGCATTGAAGGAATCAAAGCTTTGCAACGTCTGGATCGCCACCCCGATCCCGCGCAGCGCGATGCGGTCTATCGCGTTCGCCACGCAAAGGGGGGATGAAGCACGGCATCGTAGACACTGCTAGACCATCAGCAGCGCTCGTCCTCAAGGATCTGCACCGGGTCACAATCTCACTCATGGCTGGTTTCCCTTCAGTTGATGATACGCTCGTTGGGAGGTACGTTTCCCCTACAGGCCCAACGTATGCCGAAGCGCGTTGTCCACCGTTCGCATGTCCTGACAATGTCCGATCGTTCGGTCGATCTCCTTCTCTAGGATCGTAGCCAGATTATCGGTCATGACGATCGAATCGGTGTGTAAACCCATGGCTTGGATCTCCGGATCGCCCAACCGGATTGCAACACGGCTGGGATGCCCGTCACGGGCCATGTTGCTGCTGATCATGGCCACGATGGTTTGCGACAGCCCGGTCTGCAAGCAGTCCTGCTGAACTACCAGCGCAGGACGCCGCTTGGCTGTCCGAAGGTTGGAGTCGGGGAACAGGACGAGAACCACGTCGCCGCGATTAAAGGTCATCGTAAACACCCATCTCCGGTCGGTCCCAATCGTCGGCGAACGCCGCCAGTCGCTGACGCAAGTTCGCCGCCTGCTGCACGCTGATGCCGCGCTCATCCAGACGAACCGGCCCGGAGTTGAGGAAAGTGACGATGACCTGTCCCTCTGCATCTTGGGGCAGAGGTTCTAGCAATTCCACTCGACCGTCGCGGCAGATTCCTCGAAGAGATTGGAACATAGGGAGAACCTCCTGGTTTCGGTTTCTCAAATTCTAGACGCTCGCCGTGGAATTGCCACCCTGCCAACGCTCGACGCCGTCGATTCAACCCCAGACCGGATTTCGGCCGCGGCGAAGGCGGCCAGCTTGGAATGGTCCGTTGACGGTGGTCGTTTCGCCTTGGTAGACTTTCCATGTCGGTGAAACGTCGAGCGCACAGCGCCTCGATCACAGGAAGTAACTCGTTTTGAGGACGGCCGTCGATGAACCAAACATCCCGCATCCGCTCGGTGGCTTCGGTTTCTTTCGCTTCTCTGGCAATCGCCATCCTGGCCGGAATGCTGCCGTGGATTGCGTTGGCGGAGGCCAGCGAGTCCGGGGGCGGGACGGACACGAATCGGACGGCCGAGTCCCCGGTCGTCGGTCCAGAGACGGTGGGCTGCGACGAAATCGTGTTCGTAAAGCGCAAGCCCTATTCGTCCGATCACTACTACACCGACATCAACAACGGCACCAGCCCCGACCGCTTTCTGCCTGAGAACGGGATCTATGTCTTTAATCTCCGCACCCGGTCGGAGCGGCCCGTTGTGACCGCGGCCGACCTGCCCGGTGGCAAAGGCTTCATTGGAAAGACCAGCTTGTCGTTCGATGCCCGTAAGATCCTGTTCGACTTCCGACAAGATCCGGGATCGGGCTTCCGCATCTGGGAAGTCGGTGTCGACGGCACGGGCTTGCGCCAGGTATCGTTCCCGCCCGACGACGAAGCGGAGAAAGCCGCAAGGTGGCGCAAGGGCTGGCACACGGACGACATCCACCCCTGCTATCTGCCGGATGGCGGCATCATCTTTTCCTCGACCCGTTGCGAACACACGGTGCTTTGCGGCGGGTCGGCCCATCTGGCCGTTCCCGTGTTGCATCGCATGAACGCCGACGGGTCGCACGTGGTCCAACTGAGCCGCAGTCCCGTCAGCGAATTCTGCCCCGTGGTGCTCGACAATGGCCGCGTGATGTATCACCGCTGGGAGTACATCGACAAAGGCGCCCGCGTGGCGAAAACCATCTGGACCATGAATCCCGACGGGACCGGGCTTCAGGAACTGTACGGGCTGGCCGACGATACGACGACCGTCTACATGTACCCGCAGCCGCTGCCTGGCAGCGACCATCGCCTGGTGTGCGTGGGCACGTGCCACTTTCCGCAAGGCGGTTGCGTGGGATCGATCATGCTGGTCGATTTCGGCAAGGGAGTGCGGACGCGCGGCCCCGACCCGAATCAACCGGACTACGTCCAGAACGACGACCGGTACGCAGTGACCAACCTGACCCCGCACGTTTTTGTCGAACGCCGGACGGAACCCGGCTGGCATTTCCGCACAGCGGACGGCTCGTACGTCCACGACCGCGACGGTCGTAGCGGGCACCTGTACACGCATCCCTATCCGGTCAGCGAGCGGGAGTTTCTGGTCTCGTACAAGGTCGAACCCACCGATCACTACAAGGAGGTGCCCAACGCCTATGCTCTGTACTTGATCGATGTCGACGGAAAACACCGTTTCGTCCATGCCGACCCGCAGTTGTCCTGCTGGCATCCGCTGCCGCTGGTCTCGCGGACCGTCCCGCCGAAGCGGGAATCGATCCGCGACCCCCGGTACGCCGCCACGGGTCAAGCCCTGTGCATCGTGACCAACATCCACCACGGCATGGAGGGAGTCGAGCCGGGCGAAGTCAAGTGGCTGCGGATCAACGAGGCGCTGCCTCGGTACTGGTCCACGGGCCGCCAGTGGTCGCCGTCCAACAGCAGTTCCAGTTGGAAAGCCGCCTTGTGGCCGCGAGTCCAGTGGGGGCTGGTCCCCGTGGAAGCAGACGGCTCGGCCCACTTCCTGGTGCCCGCCGACCGCAGCTTGTTCTTCCAAGCCCTGGACGAGAACTTCCGCGAGCTGCAGCGCGAGCGGACCTACGTTCACTACGGGGCCGGCGAAGTCCGGTCCTGCACGGGCTGCCACGGTCAATCCAGCCGGACCGCGCACGTCGGCAGCTCGCTGACGCCGCTGGCCCTGGCGCGCGAGCCGAGCGTCCCCCAGCCGCAACCGTGCGATCTGGTCGAGAACGGCGGAGACGGTCTCGCCGGACAAGTCATCCACTACCCGACAGACATCCAGCCGATCCTCGATGCGAAATGCGTCGGCTGCCACGGCGCCAATGAACCGGCCGGCGGTCTGCGCCTGACGGGCGAGACCACGGCCTTCTACAACACGTCCTACGAGGAACTTGCCAAACGGGAGTTGGCCGGGCCGATCATCCCCGAATTCACGTCCTTCCTGCACGGCGACCGCGGCAACTTCAACGGCGCGTACCTGCCGCCCAAGCAATTGGGAAGCCATGCCAGCAAGCTGATGGCCGTCTTGACCGACGCCAAGCATCCGGCGAATGCCAAGGACAACCACGCCCAGATGCTCACGGACATGGAACGGATGATCGTCAGCCGCTGGGTGGACACCAATTATCAATTCTACGGCAGCTACTTCGGCCGGCAGCATGCGCAATGGACTGGTCCCGACCCCAACCAGCCCGCCTACGACCCAGCCGACTTCCGCCGCAAGGCCACCTTCGAAGAAGCCATCAACTTCCTCGCCCCACCCTGGCACCGGTAGCGCCGTTTCCAGTTCATCGGCCAACGGTGCTCCGCGGCCAACGAGGGATCTTTCCGCAGAACCGAGAGCCAGCTATACTCGGCGACATGCTAGGTCTCAGCCCGATCGACTGGCTCGTCTGCTTGGCCTACCTGGGTTTCGTCTCCGGCTTGGCGCTCTGGAGTATGCGCGGGCAGCAGAACAACGAAGACTATTTCGTTGGCGGACGCCGGATGAACTGGTTTGCGGTGGGCGTGTCGATGTTCGCGACCAGTTTCAGTTCGATCTCGTTCCTGGGACTGCCGCGACGCGGCGCCTATGAGGATTTCAGTTTCTTCTTCACGATCCTGTTGATCCCGCTGCTGATCACTCCGATCCTTTGGTTCGTCTTCGTGCCCCTTTACGCGCGGCTGCGAGTCAGCAGCGGCTACGCCTATCTGCGGATGCGGTTTGGCCCCAGCGTGCAGCGGGTCGGTTCGTTGCTGTACTGCGGTTATGCCTTGGGCTGGATGGGCACCATGCTGTATGCCATTGCGCTGACGCTGCAGAGCGTGATGGCCTTGAGCGACACTCAGTACGTGCTGGTCTTGATCGGTGTGGGTGCTTTTGCAACGGCCTACACGGCGGTCGGCGGGTTGCGCGCGGTGATCTGGACCGACGTGTTGCAGGCGATCACGTTGGGAGCCGCCGTCCTGGTCGTGCTGCTGCTGGCGGTGTCGGGCATCGCGGGCGGTTGGAAAGGTCTGTGGCAGATCGGCCTCGAGCATGGCCGCTGGACGATGTGTAGCCTGGATCCCAATCCGTTCGCGGCGATCAACTTCACGGCGCGGAATTCCGTCTACACCGCGCTGGCCTACAGTCTGTTCATGTATCTGCCCGGATATGCTGTCGCTCAGAACATGATTCAGCGCTATGTGTGTACCAGTGGCGTCCGCGAAGCGCGAGGCGTCGTCGTGCTGAGCGCAGCGATCAATACTGTGCTCGGATTCCTGTTCATGCTGCTGGGCGTGGCCTTGTTCGCCTTCTACGTCCAACCAGGTGGCCCCGGACTGCCGGACCTGCCGAGCCAAGATCAGATCCTGCCGACTTTTGTCTCGACGCAGGCTGCTGGGATCGGCTTGGTCGGTCTCATGTTGGCGGGGTTGTTCGCGGCGGCGATGAGCACGGTGGACAGTGGCATCAACGGCGTGGCATCGGTCATGGTTTACGATTGGCTGGGCGGCAGACAACTGTCGATCCGAGCCAGCCGCGCGTTGACCGTCGTGCTGGGGATCCTGGTGATCGCCGCCGCGTTGGCCGCACCGCTCTTGGCCAAGGATGTGATCGACATCATCAACACGATTGCTGGAACGTTGCTCGGTGGACTGATGGCCGTGTTTCTACTCGGCATCTTCGTTCCGCGCACCAATTCGGCCGGCGTGCTGATTGGGCTCGCGGCCGGCGCCGCCTGCACGATCTTCGCCATCTTAAAGACCGAGATCCCCGGCTGGTGGTACGGCGCGTGTTCCGTCTTTCCGACGTTCCTCGTGGGTATGCTGGCAAGCTACTTCTTTTCACCACCATCGGCGGGTGATGCGAACGGTGTGCGCGCAGAGGCTTGACCGGCGCCGTGTCTGCCACTGAGAACGCGACGCGACCGGGCACGAATTTTATCTATTTCTATTGATGTGTTATTGCGGTCAATTAACGCATTCTTTACAATCATGTCTGCGACGCGGGTTCTCCGTATCCATCACGCCTGAATTCCCGCTGGTCAACCCACCGATTTTCCTGCCTCCCTCTCACTCCAGGAGACAACGCATGTTCCGCAGATCCATTTCGGCTCGCGTATGTCGCGCGAGCGTCCAACGGTCGGCGTTTACGCTGGTCGAACTACTGGTTGTCATCGCGATTATTGGGATTCTGGTGGCACTTCTTTTACCCGCCATCCAGGCGGCTCGGGAAGCTGCACGACGCACGCAATGCATCAATCATATGAAGCAGCTTGGTCTCGCCAGCCACAATTACCACGACACATTCAACGCTCTTCCGTTCCGACGGGGAGGTACATGCTGCTGGGTTTCCGGGGGGCCTTCTGGTGCCAACAACGCGCAGCGCCTGAGCCCGTTCGTTCCGCTGATGCCTTTCTACGAACAGGGGGCGATGTACGAGCAGATCCTGGCAGGTGAACCGCCGTCCATCAGTCCGGGTGGCCCCTATGCTTACGCGGGATGGGCCGTGTGGAACAACGCACCCAAGACGCTCAGTTGCCCCTCCGACTCTGGTGGAATCACGGTCAGCCGCTCGCATAGTTACGCGTTTTGCATGGGCGACGAAACGACCAATTTGAACCCCGGCTACACGGGCACCAGTCGCGGCATATTCGGTCAGGCCACCCGGTTTGCCGACATCACGGATGGCACAAGCAACACGATCATGATGAGCGAACGGCTTCGTTCCCGGAACGACAGCGGGCCAGCGGCAACTACGGCCAATCAGGTGGAGATTCTCCTGGGAATCGCCAACGAAATCCCTGGCGCCAGCACAACGCCCCAGGTCTGCCTAGGCCCCACGGTCGCCAGTGGCCGCTTCTTCACGGCCGGGATCCAAGTCAAGGGTAGGTGGGGGCATTGCTACACGGACGGCCAGGCGGAGCGAGTCGGTTTCAATACCGTGTTGCCGCCCAACTCGCCCTCGTGCTCGGATGGCAACAATGCGAACTCGGACAATACTTCGGCGCTGCTGCCTCCGACCAGTCGGCATGCGGGCGGAGTGAACGTCGTGTTGGCGGACGGTTCCACGCGTTTCGTCACCGACTCCATCGATGCGGGCAACCTCGGCCTGGCCCCGGTCAGCTCGGGGCGAAGTCCGTACGGCGTCTGGGGCGCGTTGGGATCGAAGGATGGCAGCGAAACCATCCCGGCGTACTGACCCTTGTTTGCACTTCTGCATATTTGCCTGAAAGGAAAGATCATGTCGCGAATCGATTCGCGAGTTGCACTTCTGCTGGCCGTCCTGACGCTGACGATTTGCGCGGCAGGCTGTGGCTCGACGCCTCAAAGCGATCACCCGACGACGTATCCTGTCGCTGGAACGGTCACGATGAACGGCGAGCCGGTTGCCGATGCCAATGTCAACTTCCAGTTGACCGATGGTTCGCGAGGCGCCTCGGGCCTCACCGATCAACAAGGTAACTTTTCGTTGACGACGTTCACCGCCGGCGACGGAGCTCTGCCGGGCGAATACCGTGTGGCGATCACGAAGTTCGAGAAGCCGCCGCAGGAGACTCAGGTGCCCGAAGACCACCCGGACTACAATCCGAACGTGGCGACTTTCGTGCCGCGGAACCTGCTGCCCGCGAAGTACGCCAACCCTCAGACCTCGGAACTGACCGCCACGGTCACCGAAGGTGCTAACACGGTCAAGTTCGAACTGACCGACTGAGGGAGAGGCTCGTTGCCGAGCCATCGGTTGTGGTATGATGTCCTTGGAGACAACCGATGGCCGACCATTCAACTGCGAAGATCTTGCGCCGCGCGTGCCTGACCGCGCCACGCCTCGCGAGTGCGTGGCGATGTGGCTCGATTTGCTGGATACCTGCGAGCAATTCCTGCTGGCTGGCCTGCGGCGCGAGATCGGACCGGACGGCGATCTACAAGCGGCCTACCGCCAGTGGTACGCCGACCGAATGGACGAACACGAACGGACACTCCAGCGGCTCGCTCAACGGCTGAACGCCACTGGAGGCGGAAGTGGCCGCTGAAGCCATCCTCAAGTCCTTGCGCCACGTCTGGCGCGAACTGGAACAACTGGGCATCCCGGCCGCGGTCGCCGGAGGTTTCGCCTTGTCTGCCGATGTCTGGATAGATGCTTTTCCAGAGAAGGCTCTCCCGAATCCGGACTGAAACTTCGCATTGCTTTCCCCCGCGGTCACGGGTTATCGCAACTCGTCACTCCCACAGCAGACGCGCTGGGGACGGCGATTTCGATCCAGTCGTTGCGCGGTTCGGCGCCGGCCATGACTTCGTACTCGCCAGGTTCCTGGAGACGGACGGTGGCGGTTCGCGACGCATCGCCCTCGGTCCAGGCGTGGGTGATCACCACGGGCGAATCCGAGCGGCGGTAATCGTCCAGGCAGTGGGCATGGATCTGGACGTTGTTCAAGGCCGGATCGCCGACGTAGCGCACGTAGACGGCGTTGGCGGGATCTTCCAGACGCACTTCGCGGCAGGCGTTGTAGTGCCAGTGCTCCGTGTCGGTCGGGACGTCGGCCCGATAGATCTCGAAGAAATCTCCGTCCGGTGCCAGGCCGTAGGCGATCGAGTTCTTGTTGTTCCGCGCCGCCTGGTGCAAATGCGTACGAAAGCTGGCACCGGCGGCAAACCAAGCGATCCGGCTGCCCGGCGGCGGTTCGACTTTCACGGTCACGGCGCCTCGGATCCGCGCCGTCTGCCGCTGAGGATCGTAATCCGCGGGCGGTTCCACCAAGTGTTTCAGCAACGTCTCCGGGTGACTGGCTTGCGAGCAGATTTCACGCACCCGTGTCGGCAATCCGTAGTGGTCGCCGATCCGGTACGCCATGCGGTTGCTGCCCGGTCCCAGGCATGGCAGAGCCGCCGGCGCGACCTGCACCCACGTGGTCACGCGCAGACGCCGCAGCACGGACTGCGCATCGTGCAGCGCGATTCTCAGCAAGTACCCATACGTACCGCTGACGCGAGGAGTCAAATCGATGGAAGCAGGCAGGCCGGCGAGCCGCACTTCCTGCCACGTCAGGCCGCCGTCCAGCGACAGCGACACGCTCAAACCCTGCCCGTCGATCTCGACCACCGACGCGTCCGAGTCATCATCAGTGCGGTCCAGATCACCGACCAACGGCACGATGATCCAGGGCGTACGGAATTCGAATGTGGCAAACGCCGCGCCCTGGCCGGTTCGTCGCAAGCCGTCCGCGGCGGAGTGGACGTCTTGTTGCTGGTACACACCGTCTTGAAAGTCCGACGATTTATCGGTCAAGTCGGGCTCGTAGACGAATCGTCCGTTGGCATGGTTGTGGACGGTGAAATGGCGATGGTTGGGTTTGGGGCCGCGCGGTGGTTGCTCGATCAGGCGCCGCAGCCACTCGGCGCGATTCCATTCGGCGGGATGATGCCAACGGCCGTCTTTTGGCTGCCACCAGCGCCGGAGCGATTCACCTTGGCGGAGCACGAAGTCCATCGTGTGCCCGCTCTGGTGGAAGCCGTGGTAGTGATGCACCTCGGTCCGCTGGTACACCTGCTGCGTCGGACCGAGCGGATCGTTGGGAAAAAACAACGGCCCGCGGTCGCGCCAGAGGGAATCGTCGCGCCGCGCTTCCTCCAGCGAAGCCAAGCGGCCGTCGGGACGGCGAAACGCAGCCCGCACGTCCAGGTCCAGATAATGCCAGCCGCCGCCGTAGTAGACCTCGCTCGCCACATGGCCCCACCCCGGCAACACTACGGTGCGAGCATTGCCCAGCCCCATGTCCTGCCACACCCCGGCCATCATCGGTCCCAAAATGGCACAGTAGCCATATCCGTACACATTCAGCAGCTTTACCGGATCCCGCACCGTGCGGAACTCGCTGAGCCCGTCCGAGCCCTCCAGCACTTCGTTCACATGAAAGACGCCGCTCTGGATATCGATCAGATAGCGGTACACTTCCCAAGCCAGTTCGTCGTCCGTCAGGTTACGCCAACGGGCGAAATCGCGGAACGTCTTCATGCTGTACGCGTCCGCACGATGCGGCGATACGACCCGCGGCGAATACTCGCGCGCCATCGCCGCCGAGCCGATCAGAGCCATGACCGCAGCGAGCAGAGAAACGAAGTGGCCCGCTTTTCGGAGAACGGAATCGTGCATGATTTCACCACAGAAGTTGCGGCCCGGTTGGCTTAATGATTCCCATCGTCCGGCAGTTTCACACCTCGATAGATGGCCGACATCGGGATCGACGCGTCAATGGAAGCAAATTCAAACGTTGCCGCGGATTCACCAAACACCGTCAAGAGCCAATTGTCATCGGTTTGGCGAACGTACCGCTCGATCAGCAGTCGGTCCTGAGCCACCATCACGTACTCATGCACCGACGGCAGTTGCCGATAGTGCGAGAACTTGGTCCCCCGATCATATTTCTCGGTCGAGTCCGAAAGCACCTCGACGATCACCAGCGGATTGAGCAGCGTGTCTTGAACCTGGTCCTCGAACTGCGGCTCGTCGCAAACGACGACCAAGTCCGGATAGGTGTACAGTCCCGTCGCGCTGATCTTGACTCGCAGATCGCTCGTCACCACTTGGCAGGGACCGTTCTGCAGCCTGTTGCCCGTCTCACGTGACAAGTTGTCCTTGATCAGCGTGTGCTGCCAACTGGCGCCAGCCATGGCGAACATCTCGCCGCGATAAAACTCGCTGCGAAAGCCGGCTTGGCGTTCGCGGGCAAGATACTCTTGTGGCGTCAGCAACAACTCAGGCACGGTGGACATAACCAAGCTCCTGGTTTCTATCTTACCCGACCCCTGTGAGAACGGAAACGCCGAACCCGCGACGATGCCAATGGGACGTTCCTGACCTTTGCCCGTCCGCCAACACGACGCCCGAAGACAGATAATCGCATATAGAGACCGCCACATGCAGCCCAGGAAAATTCCCGCGGTAGCAGTGTTCTCGCGTTCGACTTGCGATACCATAAGTAACGGTTTATCAGTAATGATGCGGCGGACGGAATCCCGAAAACAAAAGGCACGGAGCGCGACTCATGGTGGGAGTTTGCTTGATGGTGGAACAACGGCCCACGCGGCTTGCTGAACAACGCAGATTCTTCGGGGCCATGGCCGCCGGACTGCTCGCTGTTGGTTGCTTGGCGATCAATGCCGTGCCGGTCGCGACAGCAGAGCCCGCGGCGGACTATGCGACTCGGGTCCGGCCCCTGCTGGAGAAGTTCTGTTTTGACTGCCACAGCGGCGGGCAACCGGAAGCCGATCTGGACTTGGCAGGCTTCCGCACCCCGCTGGACTTGGTCCGCGACCGCAAGCGTTGGGACAACGTGCTGCGGGTGTTGCGCAGCGGCGAGATGCCGCCCGAGGGCAGCACGGCGCCGAATGCGGACGAGCGCGAGTCGCTGGTCCGCGAGATCGAGGCCGTATTCACTGAGGCCGACCGCAACGTGGAGCGGGATCCGGGGCGCGTGACCGTGCGGCGGTTGAACCGCGTCGAGTACCGCAACACGATCCGCGACCTGGTCGGCATCGATTTCAATCCGGCCGAGAGTTTTCCGTCGGACGACATCGGCCACGGGTTCGACAACATCGGCGACGTCTTGACGCTGTCGCCCGTGCTCATGGAACGCTACCTGGCGGCTGCCGAGAGTATCGTGCAGCGCGCGATCCTTCCCGATCCGCCGGCGCCGCCGCAACGTCATCTGTCGGCCAAGTACACCGAACCGGCCGGACGCGACGTGCCTCAAGGCCGCTTTCGTCCGATCTCGACCGAAGCCAGCGATTCGCCGATCCGGACCGGCCCGTTGTTCACGGGATACCAGTTCCAGGCGGAGGACGAGTACGTGTTCCGCGCCCGCGTCTGGGCCGAATCGGCCGGCGGCGATCCGGTGCGAGTGGCCGTTCTGGCCTGCGGCAAGCAACTGGAACGCGACGTCACCGACCAGCAGGCGGCCGAGTTGTCCGGCTTGGCCGTCAAGGGCCTGCGTCCGTTCGTGATCTTGAAGACGGTCGAAATCGGAGCCAACAGCGAGGCGACGGCCGAAGTGATCGAAGTTCCCGTGCCGCCGATGTCCGGCCGCGAACGGATCGCGCTGGCGATTGTCAAGCCGCCGGACGGCAAACCGGCGGCCACGTTGCACGTCGAGTACTTCGCGCTGCAAGGCCCGTTGGACACGCGCCCCGTGTCGCATCGGCGGCTGCTGGCCTGCGATCCGGGCAAGCCGCAAGCCGAGCAGACTCGCGAAATCGTGCAACGGTTCGCCTCGGGAGCCTATCGCCGCCCGGCAACCGAAGCGGAGATTCAGCGTCTGACCGATCTGGTCGCGGCGGCGCAGTCTGACGGAGAGAAGTGGGAAGCCGCGATCCAACTGGCGCTGCAGGCCGTGCTGGTCTCGCCGAAGTTTTTGTTCCGCGTCGAACTGGACGACCGGCCGGCGAGTGCCGAGATCCGGCCGCTGAACGAATACCACTTGGCATCGCGTCTGTCGTATTTCCTGTGGAGCACGATGCCGGACGCCGAGTTGTTCGAACTGGCCGCCAAGAAGCAACTGACCGCCCAACTGGAAAACCAGGTGCGCCGGATGCTGCAGGATCCGAAGTCGAGTCAACTGGTCGAGAACTTCGCCATGCAGTGGCTGCAACTGCAGCGACTGGAGAGCTTTGCGCCTGACCCGAAGCTGTTCCCCGCGTTCGACGAATCGCTGCGTACCGCGATGCTCGACGAATCCAAGCGATTCTTCGAATCCGTGATGCGCGAGGACCGCAGCATTCTGGACTTGATCGATGCCGATTTCACGTTTCTGAACGAACGACTGGCCAGACACTATGGCATCGTGGACACGGTCGGCACCTTGTCGGGCCAGCAGCCGGCCGTGCCGGGCGGCCAGCCGATCCGCGGCAATCAATGGGTGCGAGTCAGCTTGGCCGGACAGCAGCGAGGCGGGCTGCTGACGCAAGCCAGCGTGTTGACCGTGACCTCGAATCCGACCCGCACCTCGCCCGTCAAGCGAGGCCGCTGGGTGCTGGAGCAGATCCTCGGCACCCCACCCCCGCCCGCACCGCCGAACGTCCCCGAGTTGGCGGAAGGCGAACAGGCGACGCTCAGCGGATCGCTACGGCAGCGGATGGAGCAGCACCGGGCCAACCCGGCCTGTGCCAACTGCCACGCCCGCATGGACCCAATCGGGTTCGCCTTCGAGAACTACGATGCGATCGGCCGATTCCGGACGCACGACGGCCAGTTTCCGATCGATCCGGCGGGCGAGTTGCCCGACGGCAGATCGTTCCAGGGGCCAGGCGATTTGAAAGTGGTTTTGAAAGACAAACGCGAGCTGTTCGCCCGCTGCCTGACCGAGAAGATGCTGATCTACGCACTCGGCCGCGGGTTGGAGTACTACGACCGGCCGACGGTCGACCGCATCGTTGCCTCGTTGGCTGCCAACGAGGACCGTTTTTCCACCTTGGTGATCGAGATCGCCAAGAGCGATCCGTTCCGGTTCCGCCGGGGCGGGTGATCTTGCCCACGAACCATAGGGAGTTGAATCCATGTTCGATCGACCGATTTCCCGCCGCCGGGTATTGCGAGGATTAGGCGTAGCCGTTTCATTGCCGTGGCTCGAAGCCATGGGGCCGTTGTCCGCTTGGGCGGATCAGCCATCGCCTGCGAAGGCGGTGCCGAACCGGATGGCGTTCATGTACGTGCCCAACGGCAAGAACATGGCCGATTGGACCCCGTCGGAAGAAGGCGCCGATTTCGAGTTGCCGCCGATCCTGAAGCCACTGGACCGGGTTCGCGACCAGTTGCTGGTGCTGACCGGATTGACCGCGGACAAGGCTCGTCCGCACGGCGACGGAGGTGGCGACCACGCTCGGGCGATGGGTGCGTTCCTGACGGGGGCTCAGCCGCGCAAGACGGACGGCACCGACATCCGCGCCGGGATCTCGGCCGACCAGGTGGCCGCTGCGCACCTCGGGCATTTGACCCGCCTGCCTTCCCTGGAAATCGGCTGCGAGCAGGGCGCGATGGCCGGCAACTGCGATTCGGGCTACAGTTGCGTGTATTCTTCGACCATGTCCTGGCGCTCGGCCACTCAGCCGCTGCCCAAGGAAGTGAATCCCAAGCAAGTCTTCGAGCGGCTGTTTTCGACCGTCCCCGACGCGCAACGCGTCGAGCGCGACCGGCGGCGCAAGAGCGTGCTGGATTTCGTCCGCGAGGATTCGCGGGATCTCGAAGGCCGCTTGGGCAGCGGCGATCTGCGGAAGCTGGACGAGTACTTCACGGCCATACGCGACATCGAACTGCGGATTGACCGCGCGGCGAGCCTGTCGTCGGCCGAGCCGCCCGAAGGTACCGCCGCGCCGGCCGGCGTGCCGGGCACGTACGAGGAGCATATCCGTTTGATGTGCGACCTGCTCGTACTCGCCTTTCAATCCGACGCGACCCGCGTCGCCACGTTCGTGCTGGCCAACGAAGGCAGCAACCGGCCCTATCCGTTCATCAGCGTGCCGGAGGGCCATCACGACCTGTCGCACCACGGCAACGACCAGGCCAAGAAGGCCAAGATCCGCGACATCAACACGTTCCACGTCCGGCAACTGGCCTATCTGCTCGAACGGTTGCAGTCCATCCCCGAAGGCGACGGCACGCTACTCGATCACGCCATGATCGCCTACGGCAGCGGCAATTCGGACGGCAACGCGCACAACCACGACAACCTGCCGATCCTCCTGGCCGGCGGCGGCTGCGGAACCCTCAAGACCGGGCGTCACATCCGCTACCCGAACGAAACGCCGCTGAACAACCTGTGGGTCTCGCTGTTGGACCGCATGGACGTCCAAGTCGCCTCGTTGGGCGACAGCAACGGCGCCCTGAAAAACCTGTCCGGCTGACTCCTGACAGCCAGACTTGATGCTGGCTGGCGCCCGCAACCGAATTCGAAACCGAAGGCCGGATGCTCCCCTGACGGGCGACGAGCGGAAGGAGGCCGAGAAGAACAACGAAGCGGCCCGCCTGTGGATTTCCGGTTGGGAAGCCGTGAACCGCAATCTCCGCCTCGATCGTGTCGTCGACTTGTCGGCTGCGCCGCTTTTCCTCCGCGGTTCCGGGTACACCGAAGGCACCCTCTTCCCGTGGACCATGAAGGACTTCTCGCTGATGGACGTCCGCGTGAAACCTCCTGTGTTTAGCGCAGTCGCCGAAACTTCTCGGGCGAGAGTCCCAGAACGTTCTTGAAGGCACGCGAGAAATGGAAGGGGTCGTCGAAACCGAACTCGGCGGCAACCTGTTTCACCAAGGTACCGGGGTTCTGCAAGCGTTCTGCGGCGAAATTCATCCTGAGACGCATCAACAATTGGTAAGGCGTTTGATGATCGTAGCGGCGAAAGAGTCTGCAAAGGTATGCGGGAGTCACATGGCAGAGTCGGGCAATTTGCGGCAGGCTGGTCAACGCCGCGTAATTCGTCTCGATGCATTGTCGGCAGCGTTCATAGGTAGCGTAGGCTGGCGTTTGGGCCGCCTCCCAAGTCGACAACGACTCCCCGATCAGCAGCAACAAGTATTCCAACAGGGCTGCGCACAACTGGGGCGTGCGGCGAGTCGACCGGAGTCCGTTTCGGATCAATTCGTCGAAGACCCGTTGAATTTCGCCGGCGGCACTTACCCGACCGCTCGTGCCCGGCTCCAGGTCTTGTTGACGCAGCAAAGTGCCGGCCCGGTGCCCGGTGAAATCAACGAAGTACTTGACCAGCGGGTCGTCGGGATCGGTGCGGATTTGATGCGGCACTTTCGGACCGTAGGCAAACACCGTGCCGGGCGACAAGGGCACTTCCTGTGCAGAAAGCAAGAGGGTACCTTTGCCGCGAACGACCAACTCGATCGCGAAGTAGGAAAAATCGGCTCGCTCGATCGAGTAATCGACGGCGGAACGTTCGAGGCCGCCGCACACGACGGCCAATGGTTGCCGGGCGGGCGGAGAAAGGTCGAGGTAGAACCGCCGCGCCTCGCGTACCTGCGGTGAGAAGAAGTCGGGGACAGGTTGTGTGGAGGTTGTAGAATCAGGCATCATTGGCAGGACCGTGGTCAATAAATGGCATCCTCTGGTAAAGTTTAGGTATGACTCGTCAGGTTTTCAACGGATAGAATTGTTGGAGTTGGGACGTGTATCAGAAAAATATGTGGCAGGCTGCATCCCGACAGGCCCCACGGCGTCGGCTACCCGTGCGTTGAGCCTCCTCCTGCGGGAGGCCTTGGTGATCCCGTAGATCGCCTTCCGCATGACGCACTACGTTACTTGTTGGAAAGGACGGACATGACCGAACTGACGACCTTCTCAGACTGCAAGAAGGATGATCTGATTGTGATTACCGGAGCCGGGGGTTTCATTGCCGGGGCTCTGGCGCGCTACTTCCATGATCGCGGGTTCACCTGCATTCGGGCGGTCGATAAGAAGCCGCTGCCGGACTGGTACCAGATCGTTCCCGGCGTGGAAAGCCTGTGCCTGGACGTGAGCGACGAGGCCAACTGCAAGCGGGTCTGCGAAGGAGCCGTGGAGGTATACAACCTTGCCGCCGACATGGGCGGAATGGGCTTCATCGAGCGTTTTCGCGTGCAGTGCTTGCGGAGCATCCTGATCAACACGCACATGATCGAAGCAGCCTATCGGGCCGGTGCCCAACGCTACTTCTTCTCGTCATCGGCTTGCGCTTACAACACGCAACTCCAGGAAGACCCGAATTGCCGGGCTCTGAAGGAGAGCGACGCTTACCCGGCCATGTCCGAGCGGGGATACGGCTGGGAGAAACTTCTGTCGGAGATGTTCTGCCAGGAATACTGGGCAGAGCGCGGCATGAAGACCTTCATCGCCCGGTTCCACAACGTCTACGGTCCGCACGGCACATGGGACGGCGGCCGCGAAAAGGCTCCGGCGGCCATCTGTCGAAAGGTGATCGAGGCCAAAGACAAGAACACAGGTACCATCGATATCTGGGGCGACGGCACTCAGACCCGCAGCTTCATGTATATCGACGACTGCACCGAGGGCATCGACCGGATCATGCACTGCGACAAGCTGATCGCCACGCCGATCAACCTCGGCTCCAGCGAGCTGGTTGCCATCAACGCACTGGTGAGTCTGGCGGAGGAAATCGGCGGTGTCAAACTGAACCGCACTCACGATCTGAATGCCCCACGGGGCGTCGCGGGACGCAACAGCGACAACACGATGATCAAAGACATCCTGGATTGGGAGCCGACCATGCCCTTCCGCACGGGCCTGGCCAAGACGTATGCCTGGATCGCTCAGCAATACGAAGACCGTAAGGCTGGCCGGCGGACGGTCCGCGACACTATCTGAGGCGATGTCGGCCATGAATACCAATGGAAGCCCCGAGTTGACCGATGTCATCGGCGCGATGCCCTACCGCATGGCCTTTGCCGGCGGATGGATCGACCAGCCGTTTCTATCGCGGTTGAACCCCAAGCCGCCCGGCTCGATGGTCGTCGTGTGCCTCGAACCGGAGTGTTGGTTCATGCAGCGGGCCGGGTTCGCGACCGGCACTCGCGATGTGGCACTCCGGCTCTGGAAGGGCCGGCTGCCAGATCGCGATCCAGCCCAATTGGTGCGCGAGCTGTACGCCGAGGAGAATCGCGGCAAATGCGAGCCTTCCGGGTCACAAGACATGATCGGTTTGATCTACCCCGGAGTGAACCGCCTCGACTACGACTTCCGCCACGAAGACGGGATCTTCCCGCAGCACATCAAATCCAACAACGACCCGCGCGTGGCCCGTTGGCTGGAAGAGGTGATCTGGCTGCTCCCCGTCAACCAGCGACCGGAAGGCTACAATCCGCTGGGGATCAAGAACCTGGAACCGGAGTGGGTCGGCCGGCTGGGCGACACGGGCAAAGAGTGTTACGACGCGATTCTGGCCCGCGACGCCACGCGTCTGGGCTCTACAATGAATGCTTGCATGGAGTGCTGGGAAGCGATTCTCCCGCACACGGTGCGGCATCCCTCGCTGACGGTTGATCTCAAAGGCATCCTTGCCTATTACCAGTCGCGATACTTAGGCGCCATGTACTCCGGCTGCGGGGGCGGATACCTGTTCGTCGTGTCCGATCGTCCGGTGCCCGGTGCGTTCCAAATCACGGTTCGGAATTCAGGATCATGAACGAGCCCAGAATTGCGATCGTTTCCGGCGGCTTTGACGACATCCGCGCACGCGATCTGCGATTCCTGCAGGAAGCCGCCGGGCTGGGCGAACTGACGGTGCTGCTTTGGGCGGACGAAACGCTTCGCCGCATCACCGGCAATCCGCCGAAATTTCCCCTGGCCGAGAGGATGTACTTCCTGGACGCGGTGCGATACGTCAGTCGCGTTGTCCCCTTGGCGGCATCCGCGGATCTCAATGGGCTTCCGGACCTGGACGGTGGCGTGCCCGATGTGTGGGCGGTCGAGGCGGCCGACGCGAATCCTGCCAGCCGTGACTTCTGCCGTCGGCACGGCATCGCGTATTGCGAGTTGCCGGCCTCCCAGATGGCAGGGTTTCCCGAGCCGCCGCCGATACCTTCGCCGCCGGGCCGCAAGAAGGTCGTGGCCACGGGCTGCTACGACTGGTACCACTCGGGCCACGTGCGATTCACCGAAGAAGTGAGCGCCTACGGCGATCTGTACGTGATCGTTGGGCATGATGCCAACATCCGCTTGCTCAAGGGCGAGGGGCATCCGCTCTTTCCGGAGGATCAGCGGCGCTACGTGGTTGGTTCGATCAAGTATGTAAAGCAGGCCCTGATCTCCAGCGGCGAAGGCTGGCTGGACGCAGATCCGGAAATCCGCCGGCTCAGACCTGACATCTACGCCGTGAACGAAGACGGCGACAAAGGGGGCAAACGCGAATACTGCGAACGTCTGGGCATCGAATATCTCGTTCTCAGACGCACGCCTGCGCCGGGGCTGCCTCGCCGCAGCAGTACCGGCTTGCGAGGTTTCTAGCTGTCATCGGGGGATACTCCCATGCGTTACGCCGTCATCCTCGCCGTTGGATCGGGCACGCAACTCTCGCCGTGGAGCCGGTCGGCGCTGCCCAAGCAACTTCTCCCACTGGCCAGTGGTTCAACGCTGCTGCAACTTGCCCACGATCGTCTGGAAGGACTGGTATCGGCAGAACATCGCGTCGGATGCGCCCGTCTGAGCCACCAAGATATCATCTGTCGCAGCTTGGGCTTGTCCGCGAATCAAACCCTCGGCGAGCCGATGGGGCGCGACACGGCCGCTGCGCTGGGTTCTCCGCGGCAGTCCTGCACAAGGCTGATCCCGCCGAGGTGATGGCGGTCAGCACCGCGGATCATAGCTTTGGCTTCTGGCGAGCATCTGTCCTTGACGATCGCTGCGAATGGAGCGCCAACGAAGCCCGACAAACCCGTCGGTAAATCTCTTCGACTGCTTGAAAACCTGTTGCACGGGGGGTAGCCTGTGTCCATCGGGTGCTGTGCGGTCGCTTGACGGCACGACTGAACTTGGTGGTCGAGGTATCTCCGAGACTCGCTCGGCGTGGTGGGTCTCCGATCCCGCCGAAACCGCCGACCGAAGGTCTCCCGCGATATGGAAGGGACGGGGAAGTGGACAACGCGTTTTTCGAGCATCCGATCCTGAACTCGCCTTACGAATGCCCGCAGCGGCATTGGGAACTGGATGCGGACGGGCAACCGACGGAGCGAATTGTCGAGAGCCGCCGCTTGGCGGAGTTCATCACCCCGATCCCGAAGCCCAAGAAGCGAAAGGGCAGCGCCAAGCAGAAGAAACTGGGTTTTGACGAGGGCCACGGGCTTTCCACGGAACAGCAGGAATACGACCCCACTCCGATCATCAACGAAGTGCGCGGCCATGTGGATCGATGGCGTGCCTAGCCGAACCCGAGTGAATGGCAGGTGACGCCGGAAACGGCTCGTCTTCTCCAGCATTGGCGACACCACAAGTTCAGCAGCTTTCGGCCCTTCTTCTGTCAGATCGAGGCCGTGGAAACTCTGATTTGGTTAGCGGAAGTGGCTCCCAAATCCAAGGCAGGCAAACGGTTGCTCGACCATCTGATCGCGGCCAACATGGCCAGCAATCCGGAATTGGTTCGGATCGCGTTCAAAGCGGCGACCGGCAGCGGCAAGACGACGATCATGGCGATGGTGATCGCGTGGCAGACGGTCAACGCGGTGCGACACGCGGGCAGCAAGCTGTTCACGCGCGGCTTTCTGATCGTGACGCCGGGGTTGACGATCAAAGATCGTCTGCGCGTGCTCCTGCCGAACGACCCGGACAGCTACTACGCCAGTCGCGAACTCGTGCCCGGCGACATGTTGGACGATGTCAATCGGGCGAAGATCGTCATCACCAATTACCACGCTTTCAAACTGCGGGAACGGTTGGATCTGTCCAAGGGCGGACGGCAATTGCTCCAGGGCCGGCGCGGCGCTCCGCTCTCGACGCAGGAAACCGAAGGCCAGATGCTCCAGCGGGTGATGCCCGATCTGATGGGGATGAAGCACATCTTGGCGATCAACGACGAGGCGCACCACTGTTATCGCGAGAAGCCGCCGGCCCCGGACGACGAAGCCCTGACGGGCGACGAGCGGAAGGAGGCCGAGAAGAACAACGAAGCGGCCCGCCTGTGGATATCCGGTCTGGAAGCCGTGAACCGCCATCTCCGCCTCAATCGTGTCGTCGACCTGTCGGCCACGCCGTTTTTCCTGCGCGGATCCGGGTACGCCGAAGGCACCCTCTTCCCGTGGACCATGACCGACTTCTCGCTGATGGACGCCATCGAATGCGGGATCGTCAAGCTGCCTCGCGTCCCCGTGGCCCAGAACATTCCCGGCGATGAAATGCCCATGTTCCGCAACCTGTGGGAGAACATCGGCAAGGACATGCCCAAGAAAGGCCGCGGCAAAGGGGGCGAACTGGACCCGCTGAAGTTGCCCACCCGGCTCCAGACGGCCTTGCAGGCACTGTACGGGCACTACGAAAAGACGTTCAAGCTGTGGGAAGAACACGGCATTCCCGTTCCGCCTTGTTTCATCATCGTCTGCCAGAACACGGCCATTTCCAAGCTCGTGTACGATTTCATCTCCGGCTTCCAACGAAAGAACGAAGATGGCACCACCACGCTGGAAAACGGACGGCTCGCTCTGTTTCGCAACTTTGACGAAGGCACTGGCAACCCGCTCCCGCGTCCCAATACGCTGCTGATCGACAGCCAGCAGCTCGAAGCCGGCGACGCCCTGGACGACAACTTCCGCAACATGGCGACGGACGAAATCGAGCGATTCCGCCGCGAGATCGTCGAGCGTACCGGCAACCGCCTGGCCGCCGACAACATCACCGACCAGGAATTGCTCCGCGAGGTCATGAACACGGTCGGCAAGCCAGGCCAGTTGGGCGGCTCCATCCGGTGCGTCGTCTCCGTGTCGATGCTGACCGAAGGCTGGGACGCCAACACCGTGACGCACGTACTGGGCATCCGAGCCTTCGGCACGCAACTGCTGTGCGAGCAGGTCATCGGCCGTGCCCTGCGCCGGCAGTCCTACGATCTGAACGAAGAAGGACTGTTCAACGTCGAGTACGCCGACGTGTTCGGCGTCCCCTTCGACTTTACGGCCAAGCCGGTCATCGCCCCGCCCCAGCCGCCGCGCGAGACGGTTCAGGTCCGAGCCGTGCGGCCCGACCGCGACTCGCTCGAAATCCGTTTTCCGCGCGTCGAGGGCTACCGCGTCGAGCTGCCGGAGGAAAGGCTGACGGCCAAGTTCAACGAGGATTCCATCTTGCCACTCAGTCCCGAATTGGTTGGGCCGAGCATCACGCGCAACTCCGGCATCATCGGCAAACCGGAGGACTTCAACTTGGAACATCTGGACAAAGTTCGGCCCTCCACGCTGCTGTTCCATCTGACCCACCGGCTGTTGTACACCAAGTTCCGCGATCCGGGCGAAGAGCCCAAGCTGCACCTGTTCGGCCAGCTCAAACGGATCGCCAAGCAGTGGATCGACACGTGTCTCGTCTGCAAGGGCGGCACCTACCCCGCGCTGCTCATGTATCAGGAATTGGCCGACATGGCCTGCAACCGCATCACGGCCGGCATCACCCAGGCTTTCCTGGGCCAGCGCCCCATCAAAGCATTGCTCGATCCGTACAATCCGACCGGATCCACCATGCATGTCCGCTTCAATACCTCGAAGACGCTCCGCTGGGAGACCAGCTCCGAACGCTGCCACGTCAACTGGGCGATTCTCGACAGCGATTGGGAAGCCGAGTTCTGCCGCGTCGCCGAGTCGCATCCCCGGGTCCGCGCTTACGTCAAGAACCAGAACCTCGGACTCGAAGTGCCCTACCGCTACGGATCGGAGACACGCAAGTACATCCCCGACTACCTTGCGCTGGTGGACGACGGCCACGGCGACGACGACCTGCTGCATCTGATCGTCGAGATCAAAGGCTACCGCCGCGAAGACGCGAAGGACAAGAAAGCCACGATGGACACCTACTGGATTCCCGGCGTCAACAACCTCGGCACCTACGGCCGCTGGGCCTTCGCCGAATTCACCGACGTCTACCAGATCGAAGCCGATTTCAAGGCCAAGGTCGAGAAGCAATTCGACGCGATGGTTGACCAAGCGGTTTTGCAGGCAAAAAGATCGGGGGCAAAAAAATGAATGCCTGATAAGAAAGAGTGATTTCCGCCCCTCGTATCCATTTTTTTGCCCCCGATTTTTTTGCCCGTGATCTTTTTGCCCGTGATCTTTTTGCCCGTTCCACTTTCCCCGCGAACCCCGATGCCCATCACTACCCGCATCCCTCTCCGCCGTCTGTCCCAAGCCGAATTCGGCGAGCTTTCCTACCAAGTGATGGACCACGTTTTCGCCATCCGCAACGAAATCGGCCGCTTCTTTGATGAAAAGATCTACAAACGGGAACTCGCCCAGCGTCTGCCCGATGTCCGTTTGGAAGAGCCGGTCAACGTTGCGTTCCGGTCCTTTCGGAAGACCTATTTCCTGGACGTCCTGGTCGCCGAGGGCGCGTTGTTCGAGTTCAAAGCGGTCGAATCGCTCGCTGGCCGCCATCGGGCGCAATTGCTCAATTACCTGCTGATGTGCGATCTGGCCCACGGCAAGCTTGTGAACCTACGGACCGAAGACGTAGAACATGAATTCGTGAATACGCACTGGCGTGCGCCCGACCGCCGACAATTTATCGTGGACACCGAGCGCTGGGACGACACGGTTCCCGCCGCGGCCACGCTCCACGAATACGTAACCGCCTTGTTGCGCGATCTCGGTATCGGACTGGAAATCGCGTTGTACGAGGAAGCTGTCGTCCATCAGTTCGGCGGTCCAGATCGCGTCAACGTGGACGTGCCCGTCACGATCGGCGACCGGCACGTGGGCGAACAGACGATGCGGCTGATCGCCCCGGGCGTCGCCCTGAAGATCACGGGCTTCGAGCGTTCGTTGGCCAATTTCGAGTCCCACGCCCGGCGTCTGCTCGCCCATGTCCAACTGCGTGCGATCGCCTGGATCAACATCAACATGCAACAGGTCACCTTCACCACATTGACACGATAACCCATTTTTTTGCCCTCGATCTTTTTGCCTTTGGCAAAAAAATCCGGGGCAAAAAGATCAAGACGAGGCAGGATGCATGGGAAAGAAGGGGCGTCGCCCTGAAGATCATGGGATTCGAGTGATCGCGCGGCTCAACATCAACATGCATCAGGTCACCTTCACCACTTTGACACGATAACTCATTTTTTTGCCCTCGATCTTCTTGCCTTTGGCAGATCGCTGCTGTTCTTGCCATTGGCAGAAAAATCGGGGGCACAAAGATCAAGACGAGGCTGGATGTATGGGAAAGAAGGAGCGTTGCCCTGAGGATCACGGGATTCGAGTGATCGCGCGGCTCAACATCAACATGAAACAGATCACCTTCACCACTTTGACACAATAGCCCATTTTTTTGCCCCCGATCTTTTTGCCATTAGCAGATCGCTGCTGTTCTTGTCATTGGCAGAAGAATCGGGGGCACAAAGATCAAGACGAGGCTGGATGTATGGCCAAGAAAAAATCCGAGAAGAAAACCGTCGAGACGTTGACGCATGATGCGGACAAGCGGAAGAACATTCCGACGGCTGAGTACCAATCGGTCGTCAAGGAAGAACAGCAGAGTCCGATCCGCGTGGCCTACGAGCGCCGCAACCGGGACCTGGACCCGCAGCTTGTTTGGCGCGGCAAGGACGAACAGGATTGGAGCGATCTGGTCGTCCACGCCCCGCCGCTGTACATCCAGGAAAAAGTCCATCCCAAGGTGCTGATCGACGACCTGCTCCGGCAGACCCAGCAGCAGGAGAAGCAGGGCAAGCCGGTGCAGCTCGATCTGTTCGCCGACTTCAACGGCATCCCCGACAGCGTGGACAAGACCGACTTCTACCAGCACGACCAGAACTGGTCCAACCGCATGATCCTCGGCGACTCGCTCCAGGTCATGGCCAGCCTGGCCGAACGCGAGGGCCTGCGCGGCAAGGTCCAGTGCATCTACCTCGACCCGCCCTACGGCATCAAGTTCAACAGCAACTTCCAGTGGTCCACCACCAGTAACAAAGTGTCGGATGGCAAAGTCGACCACATCACCCGCGAGCCCGAGCAGGTCAAAGCGTTCCGCGACACGTGGCGCGACGGGATTCACAGCTACCTGACCTACCTCCGTGACCGGCTGACCGTCGCGCGCGATTTGCTCGCTGAGTCCGGTTCGATCTTCGTCCAAATCGGCGATGAGAACCTGCATCGTGTGCGTCTGCTGATGGACGAGGTATTTGGCGACGCGAACTTCGTAAGCGTCATCTCATACAAGACATCCATTGGCTTGGCGGCTGAGCTAATCGACAACACATGCAATTACCTGTTGTGGTACGCTAGAAGCGTTGATGTGCTAAAATACCGCCCACTCTTCAGATTGCTCGAAGCCGGAAAACGAGGAGCCACACGATACAAGATCGTACGTCTCGCTGACCTCCGCGAGCGTCGTGTGACCGACGACGAACTCGCTGATGCGGCTTCGCTTCCGCACGGGGCGCGCCTTTTCCGCGATCAGGGGCTAACTTCTCGGTCAGGTTCAGCTACGACTGTGTTTACCGTATCGGCCTTCGGACGCGTTTACGCGCCGTCCACTGGTGGGTGGCGAACGTCAGCGATTGGAATGGGGCGGGTGCTGCGAAGCGACCGCTGTCTCAAGACTGGTCAGAATTTGTCGTATCGGAAGTACTTCGACGACTTCAGCGCTCTATCCGTGGACAATTTTTGGGACGATGTATCGGGCGGAATAACAAGCCGCGCCGATCCGAAGGTCTATGTAGTTCAAACGGCGACTTCGATCATCGAGCGTTGCCTCGTCATGGCCACCGATCCGGGTGACCTCGTGCTGGATCCGACGTGCGGTTCGGGCACCACGGCCTATGTCGCTGAGCAGTGGGGCCGCCGCTGGATTACGATCGACACGTCTCGCGTTGCCTTGGCGCTCGCCCGTGCCCGCATCATGGGCGCACGGTATCCGTACTACCTGTTGGACGATTCCCGCGATGGCCAGACGAAGGAAGCCGAGGTCACCCGCACCGCTCCGTCATCGCAACCGGTGCATGGCGATATTCGCCACGGTTTCGTCTACGAGCGCGTGCCGCACATCACGCTCAAGTCGATCGCCAACAACGCGGAGATCGACGTCATCTGGGAGAAGTGGCAGACGGTTCTCGAACCGTTGCGCGCGAAGCTGAACTCGGCGTTGAAAACGAAGTGGCAGGAATGGGAGATCCCGCGCGAGGCGGACAAGGCATGGCCGGAGAAAGCGACCAGACTGCACGCCGACTGGTGGGAAGCCCGCATCGCCCGGCAGCGCGAAATCGACGCCTCGATCGCCGCCAAGGCCGAGTTCGAGTACCTGTACGACAAACCCTACGAAGACAAGAAGAAAGTCCGCGTGGCCGGCCCGTTCACCGTCGAGAGCCTCAGCCCCCACCGCGTGCTGGGCGTGGACGAAAACGACGACCTGATCGACCCGTTAAAGGAAGACACGGGCGAGTACGCCGTCCAGCAGAGTTTTCCCCAGATGATCCTCGAAAACCTGAAAACGGCCGGCGTCCAACAGGCGCACAAGGACGACCGGATCGTGTTCACCTCGCTGACGCCGTGGCCCGGTGAACTGGTCTGCGGCGAAGGAAAATACGAGCAGGCAGAAACCTCGGGGGCAGAAAAATCCGAGAAGCGGGCCGCGATTTTCATCGGCCCGGAGTTCGGCACCGTGACCCGCCCCGATCTGGTTGCCGCCGCCCGCGAAGCCGGTGACGCTGGCTTCGACGTGCTGATCGCGTGCGCCTTCAACTACGAAGCGCACACCACGGAATTCAGCAAGCTGGGCCGCATCCCCGTGCTCAAGGCCCGCATGAACGCCGACCTGCACATGGCCGAGGATTTGAAAAACACCGGCAAGGGCAACCTGTTCGTCATCTTCGGCGAGCCGGACATCGACCTGCTGCCGGAAAAGGACGGCCGATGGCGGGTCAAGGTCAACGGCGTCGACGTGTTCCATCCCAACACGGGCGAAGTCCGCAGCGACGGCGCCGAAGGGATCGCCTGCTGGTTCATCGACACGGACTACAACGAAGAGAGCTTCTTCGTCCGCCACGCCTATTTCCTGGGCGCGAACGACCCGTACAGCGCCCTCAAGACAACGCTCAAGGCCGAGATCAACGCCGAAGCCTGGGCCACGCTGAACAGCGACACCTCCCGCCCGTTCGACAAGCCCGCCTCGGGCCGAATCGCCGTCAAGGTCATCAACCACCTGGGCGACGAGGTAATGAAGGTATTCCGAGTGGGATAGTTTGTTTCGAGTTGTCAATCAAACAGAGGTTCGACGACGGCAAAAAGATCGGGGGCAAAAAGATGAGTCCGGGAGGGTTAGATGCTTTCTCTGACCGGCCCTCGGTCTTCCATTTTTTTGCCCTAGATTTTTTTGCCGATGTTAGAACATCTTGCCCACGGGGCAACTGGCGTGACAGGGGCTGCTGGACCAGACGTTTATCAATCATCTGGGCGACGGTTTCTTTCGAGTGGTCAATCAAACAGAGGTTCGACGACGGCAAAAGATCGGGGGCAAAAAGATGAGTCCGGGAGGGTTAGATGCTTTCTCTGACCGGCCCTCGGTCTTCCATTTTTTTGCCCTAGATTTTTTTGCCGATGTTAGAACATCTTGCCCACGGGGCAACTGGCGTGACAGGGGCTGCTGGACCAGACGTTTATCAATCATCTGGGCGACGGTTTCTTTCGAGTGGTCAATCAAACAGAGGTTCGACGACGGCAAAAGATCGGGGGCAAAAAGATGAGTCCGGGAGGGTTAGATGCTTTCTCTGACCGGCCCTCGGTCTTCCATTTTTTTGCCCTAGATTTTTTTGCCGATGTCAAAACATCTTGCCCACGGGACAACTGGCGTGACAGGGGCTGCTGGACCAGACGTTCAGTCCGGTGGCTTCGCCGAAGCGGGCCGTGGCGGCCAGTGCGCCCAGGTCCGGCATCAGATTGAGCGGCAGGGAGTTCAAGCGCAGGGCGATCGGCAGACTCAGGGGCATTCCCAGCGAAGGCGGAACCGCACTGCAGTACGACCCCCAGCGGGCTGTATCGGCCAGGCTGCCCATTTCGTCGGCCGACAGTTTCAGCGGCTCCATCAGATTCCCCAACAACGCCGAGAGCGCCGCCGCCAGCAGATCCCAGGCGTTGGGCAGGGTCATGTTGATTCCCAGCATGCTCTTCTGGATCGGAGCGAGAGCTTCCAGCAAGTTCGCCAGGGTATTCATCTGCGGCAGATTGATCGTCAGGGGTGGAATTGGCAAACCGATGGCCATGTTCAACGCGGCGGTGAACTTGATGCCCAGGGCCGGCTTGGACAGATCGAAGCCGAGCGACGACGCGGCCCGCATGGCGCGACCATACGAGCCCAGATCCATCGCGGCTGCCAGATCGAACGGCGGCATCTGCGGCAGATTGATGCGGGCCGACAGGGCCAGGGCCAGACGCGGCATGGCCCCGGGAACCGCCAAGTTGACGCCAAAAGCCGTTTGCACGGCGTTGAACGTCTGCACCAGGGCCAGCAGATCCATCAAAGGGTCGATCAACGGCGCGAGCAACTCCATCATCATCTGCATGATCCCGGGCAGATTGACGTTGGCCGACGTGGCCATTCGCTGCAGCGACGGGCTGGCGTACAGGGGATTGGTTCCTGTCATGCCCGCGACTTGAGCCATCGCTTCCAACTTGGCCAGTTCCAGCATGGGCAGGGAAAATTGCGGCAGCCTCAGTCCCAGCCCGCCGTTCAGCTTGGGCAAGCCGAGCGGCGACATCATGAAGCTGGCCGACGAGAGCCCGTAGGCCATGCTGCCCAGCATCGGTAGCTGAGGCATGATGTCCTTGGGGATCAGCGAAGCCAGCATGTTGAGCGGCAGGTTCTTCAGGCTCTCCAGAAACGTCGTCAACTTGCGGAGGCACATGCAGCTCATCGTCGGTCGCCTACTTCTTCTTTTCCATGAGCACGAATTGCGGCGCAAGCGTCACGCCGGCCGCGTCGACCAGGAATTTCCGGAACGTCGCCACCGGAACGGTCGGCAGTTCCTTGATCACCTCGAACACCATGTCGGTGCCTTTGCTGCCTTGGCACGTTCCCCAATAGATCTTCTGGCCCTTGACTTCCCGCTTGGCGCTCTGGGCCGTTCCGGGCGGGATCCGCCTCTTGTCCAGCAGCAACTTGAGACATTTCGAACCGCTGCAGATCAGGGCAAAGTAATGCGGTTTGCGTTTCGCTGACAGCAGCCGGAGGCGGAGTTCCGCATCGATATCCTTCATGTAGGTATCCCCCTTTTTCAGCCGGCTGCATCGTGGCTTTCCTTGATGTTTCGAGCATCATCGTCTACGATGCCCTTGATTCTAAAGGGCGGGTACAGATTGGCAACTAGCCCGACAGCAGCCGTTTCACGACGAGGACGTTCATGGCGACGATCTCCGAGCAACTGGACGCCGGTTTGGCTCACCACCGGGCCGGTCGTCTGCAAGACGCCGAGGCGGCCTATCGCAGCGTGCTGCGGTGCGATTCGAATCATGCCGACGGCTGGCACCTGCTGGGCGCGGTGGCCTGTCAGGCCGGCCGGGTCGAGGAAGGTGTCGAGCATCTGCGCCGAGCCATCGCGATCAGCCCCGACGCGGGCGTCTTTCACAACAGCCTTGGCAACGCCTTGCGCTTGCTCGGACAAACCGACGCCGCCATCGCCTGCTACCGCCGCGCGGTCGAGTGCCAGACGGATCTGGGCGAGGCGCACAAGAACCTGGGGCAGACGCTCAGCGCCGCGGGACGATTCCGCGAAGCGGCGGAGAGCTTCCAGACGGCCCTGCGACTGCGACCTAATGATCCCGAAGTCCGACAGAGCCTGTTGAACGCGGCGCTGAACGAGCTCATTTGGGCGCAGTGTCCGCCGGAATCTCTTACGTTGCGCATTTCGACGGAGAGTAGCCGAATTCGTGAGAATTCGGGCTCTGGGTTGGTCTCCGGACCCTGCGAAACACCTCCGAATTCTCACGAATTCGGCTACTCGCAACTTCAAAGACCGCAATCCGCCGCGAGCCCGGCGCCGCAATACGACCTGGTGATTCTCGTGCCGTACCGCGACCGGCTAGAGCACCTTCGGCAATTCGCCCCGCACATGGACCGTTTCCTGCGGGACAAACTGTCGTTCCGGCTGGTCGTGATCGAGCAGGCGTTCGGCGCACCGTTCAACCCCGGCAAGCTTCGGAACGTGGGGTTTCATCTGCATCGGGACGACGCGGACGTGTTCGCCTTGCACGATGTGGACACGTTGCCGATGGACGAATCGTGCGATTACCGCATCGCAGATCGTCCGATGCATCTGGCCGGACGGGCGAGCAAGTATGGCGGACGACTTCCCTATCCGACCTTCCTCGGCGCGGTGCTGGTGCTGCGGCGCGAGCATTTCGAGGCCGCCAACGGCTTCTCCAATCACTACTGGGGCTGGGGCCGGGAAGACGACGAGTTTGCGCGGCGGCTGTGGAGTTCGGGCATCATCTGGGGGAACCGACCAGGCCTGTACCAATCGCTCGAACACCCGGCAAGCAATCTGAACTCGCGGAACGATGCCCGTCTGTTGGAGTTCCTGCGAGGCGAGCGCGACTGGCGCGCCGACGGACTCAATTCGCTCGACTTTCAAGTCACCCGTTCGATCGCCTTGCGAGAATTCCTGGATCAACCTGACCTGGCGGCTCAACACCGACTGGTGACCGTCGATCTGGGAACCCCCGACTGAACGACCAAACCAAGTAGGTCACGGGCGCCGAACGCGATCGCAAACCAAGCGGCGCCGATCCGGACTGGTGCGTTGTCAGACCGTCAGATGCGCAGCAGCCAGCAGACATATCAACGTCGCAATGACCACAATCGCCATTCCGCTGAGAAGCACCGCGCCCAGGCTTGATGCCACGAGAATGACATTGGCAAGGCGACTCGGCGTCACGGTAAGGGCTCCTGAGAATTTGTGCGAAACTCGCCCCGAAACACGGGGCGAGCGGTCAATCCGGCAGCGAGAGTGCCGGGCGTGTGCCGACGCTCCCGCAGAACGGCCACCTTTCGATCAAGCAGCGGTCGGCCTCACGTCGATCCGCTTGGCGACGACATCTTCTTCGCCGGAACGCTCCGCAGTGACGGTGACGATCGTGCCGACCGTCAGATCGCCCTTGCTGCCCGGCTCGCCGGCGACGGTGATCTCCGTATCGTCGGTCAGCTTGAAGACCATCGCCTCGGCAAGGACATCCGATTCCACTTCGCCGTGTACGCGGATCAGATCCCCGTCCAGGTATGTGATCGCGCCGGTGAACAGGATCTCCTCGGCGGGCGCCTCCTCAGCGGGCGCGTCCTCGGCGGGCTGGGCTGCGTGCCCCTCCTCATCTGCCGCATCCAAGTCGGCAGCTTCCTCCTCATCTTCGGCGGCTTCCTCATTCTCGTTCGCCGTCGGTTCCTGATCGCCTTCCAATGGCACGGCCGGCTCGTCCAGCGCCGGCTCATCGATCAGGCCTTCGGACGGTTCGATCGATTCTTCCGGATCGCTTGGCTCACTAACCGGCTCGTTGCTCGGGGGACGATTGGCGTCGATCTTGACGGCAATCTCCTGTTCGCCCTGCGATTCTTTGGTTAACTGGACGAAATCGCCGGGCTGAAGATCCTGCAGCGCAGCAGGTTCGCCGTCCAGAACGACTTCCACGTCGGGTGCGACTTGGAGAGTCTCGGCGGTCTCGGCCGACCCTTTGGCCACGGTCAACTCGCGTTCCCCGACCGAAATGACCTTGTCGGCAAACGCCCATTGGCCGCATCCGCTGAAGAGCGTCAAACTTGCAAAGGCAAGTAGCACCAGCGGGATGGCGGTAAGCATAAAGGTTCTCATTGTACGGTCCTCCTCAAAAAAGTTCCTTCAAGAAAAGTGTGTTGACAACAGCGTTCTTGTCTGCAACCAATGCACTTGTTGTGCGGGCCGCGGCCCGGCCGTAGGCGGCGGTCGTGGTGCCACATTGCGTGGTAAATTCATCGCACGGTCTCCGTATTAGTCGTCGCGCCGTCCATGGGTGCCAGTGAAAAGAAAACCCTCGACGCTTCGTTCGCAGAGGAAGCAGTCGGACGCACCGACCGTCCGAGCGAGTTGGCGCCGAGGGGCTGTCGTAGCCGGCGAAGCCCGCCATCCCCGACGGCTCCACCCTTTTCGGCTGTTCATCTTGGGCGCAATAAAAAAGCCCCTGCAGCGAACGGTCACTGAGGGGCTTCCATAGCCTGAACGCCCGCCAAACACTGGCGGGCCTCTTTTGAATCGTATGGTCTCGCGGTGCGTGGTCAAGGCCGAAATCCAAGTGAAAATTTCTTGCCACGTACCTCCTCGGAACGCCTGGACCTCGGTGGACGTGAAGCCCTCTACCTCATCTCCTCATGAAGATCAGAACCCCGGCTGCAATCGCCAAGAGCGATAGGATCGGTCCTGCCTGAGGAATGTGGGCTCCGAGCCACGGCAGCGATCCCGTAGCAATCAACCAAATCGCCAGCAATCGCGTCCCCCAGCCGTTCGTTCTTCGCCATTCCATCAGTCGGTTCCTCGTCCTGTAGAGGATCGGAAACTGCCGCATCGGTTCGCCCTTTCGCGGTGGGTTGACCCGTCGATTTGCATCGCTTGGAACGTCTCGCCGTCAAATCGCACGAGAACCCCTGCTGTGGAACGCCGCAGCAGGAGAAAAAAAAGCCCCTGCGATACCAATGTACCCAGGGGCTGCCATAGCCATTTGTCGTCTGCCAATCACTAGCAGAACTCAATGAATCGTATGGCGGTCCGCCTGGAAGTCAAGGGTTGGCTGAACGTGTCCTTGCCGCGGAGCGCAGCAATGGCCGCTAGATCGTCGAGCGCCGGGCTGCTTCGAGCAGTGACTTGGTGGCGCGGACGCCTTCCAGTTCGCCCAGTTCGTGGCCGTGGTAGGCGATCCCAACGTAGCCTCGGTAGCCATGATTGACAATGGACGCTACAAGACGAAAGAAATCGAAGCGAGTCTCTTGCCCCCGTTCGTCGAAATCCCTTGCGGCAGCGCGGATTCCCTTGGTCAGTTTCATGAGCTTGGCTACTTCTTCTTCCTTCCGGGATGCTGCCAGTCCAGGGAAGCTCGGCAGGGCTCCGCAGGCAGGATGATTGACCTCACGGATCACTTGCAGAAGCCAGCCGGCGTCGGCGGGCGAGTTGCCGCGATAACCGGCGAGGACGTTCAAATGACGTTTGTCAGCGTACTCGCAAAGCGAGGCCATCCCCTCCGCAACGCGGCTCAACTGTTCCTCCGGCGTGCCCGTACTTGCCGTGTCGACTTCGATCGAATGGCACCCGAGGGCCTCCGCGGCATCGAGCCACTTGTGATGGTTGCGGACCGCCTTCCTACGGCCGTCGGGATCGGGGTCACCCAAACGACCCTCGCCACGGACCACGATCAGGAGTTGCCGCACGTTGTGTTCCGCGGCTCGCTTGTTCATCTCCTTCAAGTAGTCCTCATCCTGTATCCGGTCGGCAAAAAAGCGGCTCACGTATTCGATCGCCGGGATCTCGCATTCCATCCGAGCCGTCTTGGCGAAATCCAAGTGGTCCAGGCGTCCCGACAGCAACGTCCGGCTCAGCGACCATTCGTTCAGCGAGAGTTGGAATTCCCGTTCCTCGGAAGCGGCCATGTCAGACGCTGTCAAAGCGCATGCGCCGGCGCTCAGAGTGAACGCCCGCAGAAGAACTCTTCGAGAAAAACGGCTGCTCATGGCACGGTCTCCTCCGGAGTGAATGATTCCCGATTCCGCCCCATTCGGGCCCGAATCACGATGGCCTCGGTATCGAAGCGAACTCGGCACCTCCGCTCGATTGCGTTTCAGCAGTCACGGCCTCCTCGGCCGTCACGACGGCTTGGGCGACATCGACCAGCTTCTGACTCTTGCTGCTGGCCAATTTTTGCAGCCTGCGGAAGGCGTCCGGTTCGGCCAGTCCCGCCCGCTTCATCAGGATTCCCTTGGCCCGCTCGATCACTTTGCGGTCTTCCAGAGCCTGCCGCGCGTCGGCTGCCTCCTGCCGGAGCGCCTCGAACTCGCTGAATCGCTGGCGGGCCACAGCGATCGCGGGTGCAAGATCGGTGTCTTCCACCGGCTTGACTAGATACGCCAAGATGTGATTCCGCGATGCCCGTTCGATCAGTTCCACGTCGTGGAAGGCCGAGACGAGGATGACCGGGATCGCGTTGGACCGATAGATTTGGGCCGCCGCCTCGATGCCGTCCATGTCAGGCATCTTGATGTCGGAGATGATCAGGTCCGGCTGATGCGTGCGGCACTGCTCGATCAGTTCCCGGCCGGTCCGCGCAGCAGCAACCACTTGATGCCCCAATCGTTCGAGACTCTGCCACATGTAGTCCCGCATCCGGGGTTCATCGTCGGCAATCACAATTCGAAGGGAAGTTGTCATCGTGTTCCTCGTGGTAAGGTGATCAGGATCTCGGTCCCGGGCGTATCGGTCGCAACGACTTCGATCTGGCCTCCGTGCGCCTCGACGATCCGCTTGGTGATGGCCATTCCCAGCCCGCTCCCCCGCGACTTGGTCGTGTAGAACGGCTGGAAGATCCTCTCCCGCTGCTCGGGGTTCAGACCCGGACCGTTGTCGCGAATGGAAACCCGGACCGCTTCCTGGCCGTCCTCGCCCGCAGCGGAAAAACCGACGTCGATTTCCACCGGGTCCACGCAAGCGGCCAGAGAGTTTTCCAAGATGTTCCGAAAGACCTGTTCTAGCTGCATGGGGTCCACGGTGCAGCATGTGTCCGCGACCAGCGTCGTTTGGCGCAACGTTGCGTTGCGGCCATCTCGCGGCTGCGCCAGCGACTCCCAGGCAGCGCCGACAATCTCCCGCAGGTCGCGATGGCTCGGTTCGAGTTTCGGGGGCGCGGCGTAGCCTCGCAAATCGTCGAATAACCGTTGCAGCCGCTGTTTGGCTCGGTCGACGTCGCGCAACAATTCCAGACTCTCCTCGTTGCCGTCGAGTTGCCATCTCAACAGCCCGCAACACGCCTGAATCTGTTGCAGGGCGTTGCGGCTTTCGTGCGCCACGCCCGCGACCATCTGCCCGATCGCCGCCAGACGTTCCGATTGCAGCAGCTTTCGCTCCGCTTCGACCCGGGACGTGATGTCTCGAACCACCGCCACGCCGCCACCGATGGCCCCCGAGCCATCTGCGAGCGGTCTGGCGGTGATGCTCAGCCACGAGTTGCGTCCTTCCGCCAAGCTCCGCAGGACGATTTCCGCCCGTTCCACCGCTTCCCCCTGCGCTGCCAGCGACAACGGTGACTGTTCGGGTAGGCAGGGAGTCCGGCCATCGGGAAGGTACAACTCCAAGCCATATCGCGCGGTCCAATCGACCTCCCGGATATTCGGCACGTCCTCCGCCTGATGCAGGTGAAAGATCTCGCGTGCCCTGGGATTGAACAAACGGACGGGGCCTGCTTTCTCCACGACGACCACTCCGTCGCTCATGCTGTCCAAGATCGACTGCAGGATGCGAGTCTGATCGCGCATGGCCCGTTCGGAAGCCGCCAGCGCTCTTGCTCGCTCTTCCGCCAATGCGGTCCGTTCGGCCACGCGCTGTTCCAGCGTGGCGTTCAGTTGACCGATCGCGTCCATGTCCTTCCGCACGCGATGCACCATCGGCCGGAAGACCAGCCAGCCGCTGATCGCCAGCACGGCCACGGTGCTGCCCAGAGACCAGAAGGCCAACCCATGCAGCCGGTCGGTCGTCGCCTCGGCCTCTTGCTGATATGCTGATACGACAGCCTCTAGCCCGTCCACCAAGCGGCCGCTGGCGCCCGTCTCAAGGAGATAACGGACGTGGGGATTCCCCGGCCCGAGTTCCCTGTCCGGAGCCTCAATGAGCGAACGCAACTGAGCCACGAAGTTCCGCACTTCCGTATCCAGAAGCCAGGGCGAGCTGAAGTAGACCAGTTGCACGCTTTCCGGCGGCGGCACGGTCGAGTCCTTCCGGATCAATCCGTGATGGGTGCGTCTCATTGAATCCGCCATGGCCGAAAGCTCGTCCCGCAGTTTCGCCCGTTCGGCACTGTCTGCGGTCGAGGCGAAATCTCGGGCCAACAGGACGCTATGCTGGAGCAGCGTTTGTTGATGGCCACTCAGGTTCACCACCTCGCCCATCGATCGGCTGGCGGCAATCTGGTTTCTCAGGATCAGATAGTTGGCCGATGCGATCCCGCCCAAGAGGCCGAGCGTCAGCAGATACTTCACCGTAAGATGGCGGGCGGTCGCATTATTGCTGTTGGGTTGACCCATGACGCCATCTACCTGATCCACCCGTGGCGGAGCGTTGGCAGGCTGCGCGTAATTGCGCTACTCACGAACCGCAGCCCTCCCGGGCGGCTCGTAACTCAAAGCTTCAGAATTCTAGGCCGGTTCCATCCGCCCGAAAAGCCAAAGTGTCCAAAGTGTTCGGTCTGGAACCCCAGTGCCTCTGTGCGACGAACCCGCGATTTCAGGGCTTGACCGGCGCCGAGGCCGGTCCTACAAAGTTGTTAGAGGCCGTCCGAGACGGGCCGCCTCCATCTGCTATGGCAGCCCCGCTCTGCAAGTCTTGACCATCGTGGGGCGTCTTGTTTGCCATGCCTTGTGCGGTCAGCTCCCCCCCGTGTCAAGTTACCGGGATCCCGCGGACCACCCACGTGTTCTTCGCGGCGGCCGATCGTATCTGGTGCTTCCCGGCAGCCGACTTGCTTCGGCGGATGTCCGGTCATCACTTTCTCCCGTGGAAATGGACCAGATTCCCAAATTCGGAGAGTTGTTGCCATGAAAGTCACATTGACGGTATCCGAAGGCAACCCCCGTGCTGTGGTTGTTGATTCACCCGAGTTCCTGATCGGGCGCGCCGCAGATTGCGATCTAAGGCTGCGAAATCCATGGATCAGTCGGCATCATTGCCTGCTGACGATCCAAGACGATCAGGTCTTCGTCCGCGACCTGCGAAGCATCAACGGTACGGGGGTGAACAACCAAGTCCTTGTCGGAGAACGTCCGCTTCGCGACGGGGACGACCTGTGGCTTGCGGCGACCCCGATCAGGGTTCGAATCCAAAGCGACCGCGACTCGTGGCGGAAACAGGTCCATCAGACGCTCGAACAACGCAGGCCATGCGCCTCGTCTGCCCGGAGCGCTGCGTTGCGTTGACTCACATCCGAAACAAACGACTGGAAAAAGGAGAAGAACCATGAAGACCTTGTTAGCTCTTGCCGCTGCCGTCAGCATTGTTGTCGTCGTCGTACTGGCAATGACGGGCGCGCTTCGCGTGCGCAACGCCGAAGACGAAGTGCATATCACGATCGACAAGAATGAAGTCAAGGAGAAGGCCGAGCAGGCCATCGACAAGACCAAGCATTTGGGAGAACGCGTCACGGAAAAGACACGCGAGATATTCCACTCGTCGGAAGACCGCGATGACGCGGATCCGTCCCCGGAGAATTCGCGAGAAGACGACAAGACGCTCGAGAAAGAGGGGCAAACCACCGAATCGCGCTAATGTCGCCGGCATCCATCGGAGAGAATCGTCATGGGAGACTCGGATCATAGAACCGATACCAGCCCCCCCGGCGCGAACGTCTCGCCGAAGCGGCATCATCGCGCCTCCAACAGCGGCGCGCTGCGGGGATCCGATGTCGCATTCTACGTCTCGACCGCGATCGTGGCCGTGATCCTGTGTGCCATCATCGCGAGTCTGTTGCGCGGATGAAGGCGATCCAGGGCTCATCAAGCCAAGAAATCGGTGCGCGCGGCGTTTCGGCGACTGGCAACCGACCACATCGTTAGGGAGTCGGTGACCTGTAACCCAACGCTTCCAAAGCTTTCGCCAACAACGCCACCGGCTGGTCCAGCAGGGACTGCTCCAAGGGGCTGCCGCGTTGCCACTGCAAAAAAGTCTGCACCAACCGCTATCCGGCCAAAACAAGACAACCATTACGGGAGTGCATTCGTGTAACGCTGGACTTCGCGGCGGATCTCGCGGCGCCGGTGATGGGCGCGGAGCCAGATGTGGATGCGGTCGCTCAGGACGATGGCGAACCAGACGGCGGCGATCACCAGCATCAGCCCCTGCCAGACCGCCGGCCGGGCGAGCAGCTCGAGTACCTGCGCCCAAGCGGTCGACAGATTGCCCTCGTCGAGAATGCGACGGGAGAGCCAGGGCACCAGCCCGTACAGGACGGCGGTGCTGATCAACGCCAGCAAGGCCCACAACCGTCGCGGAGTCACGATCAGCCTTAGCGTCTGTTCGCAGTCTTCACGCCCATCGCCATATTCGAGCCGCACCACGAGCGGTTCCAGACGCGACCACCAACATCCCGGCAACCTCGCTGCGTCGTCATGCCGGACGAACTGCACATCGTAGCGGGTGACGGTATACCCGTCGTCGGCCAATCGCTGCGTCTGGTCGTTGGCTCGACACAACGGGCCCGCGACGACGGACAACGAGCATGGTTCGTCGCTATCGCCGGCCACGGCAATCTCCAATTGGTAGTGTCCGTGGGGCCGCAGATGATATCCCAGCCAAGACTGCCGAACCGGGCGTTTATCTTCGGCACGTACAATGCGGAAGCGGTGCGGCGCACGCGGCTGCAAACAAACGGGCATCGACCAGCATGCGGGCCGACGGACGATCCAGGGGGAAGTTGTGGATGGGGGCATGGCAGTGGTCAGTGGTCAGTGGTCAGTGGTTTCACGTTCTCGATCTTAGCTTCTTCGTGTGGGGCCAAGTCGGCGATCAGATAGTCCGTGCGTTGGAGGATGAAGGCGCGGAGCACATCGGGGCTGGTCGCGACGGCGGCGTGCTGCGTCAGCCACTCCGGAAAACCGAGTAGCCAGGCAAAGTCGGTCATCGGCAGCGGACACAGCCTGACGGGACGCGTGGCCGCCGATTGCTCCCAGATCTGCCGCGTGGCGGGCGGCAACTGTTTGGCTTCGATGGTCCCCTGCGAGACCGGCCACAAGGCGACCAATTGATCGGCCAATGCCGGCCGCTGATCGAGCGACGAGAGCTTGACTTCCAGATCCTTGGGCATCGAACGGCCTTCGCCCAGAATCGGCCCCAACGCGACGCGGCAGGTCCGTCCATTCTCGTCTCTCCAAGTGGCCAGCGTAACGGAGCCGAAGGCGGGATGGTCCCCGAACGTGACCGCCGACCGAGCTTCGCTGAGCTGCCATCCGTTGACTCGCTGGCCGGTGAGCAACTCCAGCCAGCGGCCCAGACCGGCGTGCAGTTCCTGAGCCAGCGAGGTCCGCCGCGACATGATCAGCCGCCGGCGACCGGTCGCAGCCGCTTCGTCCCAGGCTCGCCGCAGTGCGTCCGCCGCTTCGTCCGCGTCGCTTGCTTGGGCCGCTGGGGCCGATTCGGAGTCGCCCAGCGTCTGGGCCCGCTGATGGTCCGGCAAGACCAATTCGTCGTAGCGGTCGCGCAGGCGAAGCAGCGCCGTCCGCAGCACATCCACGCCGGCGGTGGCGATCTCGCGGACCTCTTCGGATTCAAAGGGAAAGCATGGCGGCAACTGCTCCGCCCCGGGAACGCGGGCCAACAGAGGAGTCATTCGCCGCTGGACCACTTGCTCGATCTGGTCGGGCGTTGGCGGCTTCAACTCCAGATCCCACACGCAGCCGTAGTCGCGGACGCGGACGCCTTGCCGCAGGCGATGGTCCGCAAACGTGTTGATCGCCGAGCCGAACTCGTTCCACAACCCGCGCTCGACGAACAACACCATCAACATGCCGCGCGTCTGATCCAGAAAATGCGCCAGGCCGTTGAAAAAACTCTGCGCTGCCGGCATATCGACCGGACCGCGAGGCGCGAGCAGACGTTCCATGTTGTCCAAAGCGAAGATGACCGGCACCCCCGCGGCAGCTAGCACTTCGGCCAGAGTCTGCAACAGGAGCGACACCAATTCAGCGCGAGCCGGAGGCAGTGCCGCGCCCGGCTGGACGAAATCCTGCTCCAGCAGCGACGCGAGGCGATCGGAAGAATCGCCATGGTCGGACCACGGGAGTGGCTCCGCGGCATGAACGCCGGGAGCCTGTCGTGTTTTCGGATTCCGCAACGCCAGTTCGGCGAACGCCAGCAGCACTTCTCGCCTCATCCGAACCGGGGTTCCGGTGCCGAGTTCTGTGCGTTCGACGTGCCGCATCACTAGGCCGAACGCCGCTGCGGGCGATAGTCCGTGCCGAACGCAAATCTCGGCCAACGGCGCGCGCCCAAATCCGGCTCCCAAGTCGTCCAGCAAGCGTTCGCGGTCGGCTTGGCGCCGAGCGGCCCGCCGCAGCAAGCTCCAGGCGTCCGTGGCCGGAATCGACCACTGCAGCCACTGCGGAAGATCGAGCGACGCTACGGCCTCGACCAACATCCTCCGCGTCAGTTCGCGGGCGCACCAGTGCAGCCGGTTCGCAGCCTCGACGTCCTCCGTGGACAACAGCGTGCGGACCAGTTCGGTCAGCAGGTACTCGGCGAACGGGAAAGCCGGATCGAAATAGCGCGGACAGACCCAGATCTCCGGTGTGGGAGTGTCCCGCTGGCGCAACACATGCAGCAGGTGGGTCTTGCCGCTGCCCCGCGTGCCACGGACGATCAGCACGCGGGTTTCGTGCAATTGCCGCCGCGTGCGGTAGTCGGGGAAACGATACTTGTCGATCACACGGCCGATCTGCTCGAACTGGTCGCCGTGAACTTCCTGAACGTGGCACTGTGCGAATTCGTGCGCCGGCTTGTCCGGCACCACGAACGCGTCAAACGGGTTTTCTTCGCCGCGCAGAAAGCGGATGGCTTGCTCTTCAAACACCTTCGACATAGTACATGATCTCGCGGCCGACGATCATCGCGCACTGGGGTTCCGGCAACTGATACATCGCCTGGGTAAAAGGAGAGAGCCGGATCCGTCCAGCGTCGGACAATCGTCGCACCAAGTCGTGAAACTGGCCCAAACTGAGGTCGGGCTGTCGCGACCGGGCAAAACGGAACAGTTGAGGCAGATCGAGCGGGCGCAGCGGAGACTGGCGTTTGTGCTGCTGGACGTGCTGCTGCAATTCGTCGGCCAACTTCGCCGTCGCATCACCGGAGCCGCCTGTCGCGGCCTGAGTCCCGCTTTCGCCCTTGGCCGTGGGGACGGCCGCGAGCATTTTTTCAATGTCCGGCAGCTCGAGCCGGCTCGCGGCACGCTGCACAACGTCCTGCAACTGCGTCGCTTGCTGTTGCACGGCGGCCAAGGTCTGCTGGCATGTAACGCTAGTCTGGACCAGCCGCGCCACGGCATCGTGAGTAGCCGTCAGCAGTTGCCGAAGCGGATCGTGTTCGAGCAGATACATGATTCCCGCGGGCGCCAAACCGTACAGCGTTTCGATCTTCGACTTTGTTCCTCGCTGTCCACAGGGCACAATCAGCCCTCGCTCGAGACAGAGCTGTGCAGCCGCCTTCGCCGCCGCGGATGAAGTCATGAAAATGCCTGGATTCGCCTTGGTGCCGTGCAGTTTTCGAGGCGTCGGATCGGCCAACGCCCGCTCCATCGCTTCCAACACCAGATCTTCCGGATTGGCGGTCTTCGCCATCTTCGTTGCCTCCTTGGCCCCTAGTTTGCTTCAATCGCCCGACCATTTCCAGTAGCGCTGGAAGTTTCTTCGGGTTCGAATTCCTTGTCGTCCATCGGGCGTCGGGTCCGGCCGTACATGACTTCCCCTTCTTCACCGGCCATTTATAACCAATCCCTGCATTCTGTGCAGCCGATCTGGTACACTTCATCCTGCGTGAATTGCACCACAAGAAGATCGAGGACACCATGCGACGACATCAGGGAACAACGGTTCGGGCGTTGTTGATCGCCAGCCTGGCGGCGATCTCCGTCAGCACGCGTCCGGCAGTCGCCGAAGTCCGGACACCGCGCGAAGTCTTTCTCAGCGAAGCAAGGCTGCAGACGCTCAAGCAACGAGTCGGACAGCAAGTCGAGCCGACCTATTCGGCATGGCTTGCGCTCCGGGCCCGTGCCGAGCAACTGCTCGACCGCCAGCCCCACGCGCCCGAGCACTGGTACGTCCCGGGGACGCGGCGGGCCACGCGCGGGCCAAGCAAGGCTTGCAGGACGATGCCAATGCGGTGTACGAGTTGGCGTTGTGTTGGCGGATGACCGACGATCCTCGCTACGCCCAGTCCGCCGTCCGTCTGATCGATGGCTGGGTGCGTACCGTCCAATCGACCAGTCGCCAGGACGACTCGACGCTCTCGTTCAGCTACCACTTCCCGGCGATGATCTTTGGCGCGGACCTGCTGGCGGCTTCACCGGGATTCTCGTCCGACCGCCAGGATGCGTTCCGACGTTTCTGCCGCGAGACGGCATTGCCACTGAACACGATGGACCGCAACAACAACTGGGGCAACTGGGGTTTGGTCCTGGTGCTGGCCTGTGCCAAGTACCTGGACGACGGCGCGCTGCTGGATCGCGGCGAACAACGCTGGAAGGACTTGCTGGACGAGCAGATCGACGACCGCGGGCACCTGCATCACGAAGTTCGGCGCAGCGGCGGCGAGCGCGGCATCTGGTACTCGCATTTCTCGCTGTTCCCGCAGACGATCGCCGCCGAGATCCTCCGTCTTGCCGGCCGGGACGTGTACGATTGGCAATCGCCGAAGGGCCGGACGGTTCGCCAAGCGTTCGAGCCGCTGGCGGGCTGGACCCGCGATCCCGCCTCGTTTCCGTACTGGGAGGGCGACGCCAAACGACTGCGCGGCGTGGACTATTTCAGCTACTTCGAGATCCTCCATGCCCACTGGCCCAACGAACACGCCGCGGAGTTGCTGCGGCAGTCGCGCCCCCTGACCGCCCGCCACAGCGCCCCCGCGCTGACCTTCACCCACGGCGGTCTGTAAATCTCTCGGGCGTCAACATCGACAATTCCTTGTCGATGCAGCGTCGTCCAGGAAGAGTTGAATGACAAAAAGATTGATGACAAAAAGATGGTTCGGTGGCTGATTTTTTTGTCATCAATTTTTTTGTCATCAATCTTTTTGTCATTCCTGACCACCGCGATCCACCTGAAGAGTCGCGTTCCGCGCCCGCGCCCCGCTTCTATTCACGGAACCGGTAGCCGACGTAGGGCACCGTTTGCACGTAGTCGGCGAAGAAGCCCAGTTTCTCGCGCAGCGACGTGATGTGTCCGCGGAGCGATTCCTCGGTGACCGGCTGGCTTTCGGTCGTCACCGCGGCGGCGATGCGGCGCGGGGTGAAGGCGTGGTAGGGCTTCGAGGCGAGCAGTTTCAGAATCCGCCACTCGACGCCGCTCAGCGAAACCGGCTTCTTTCCGCGTTTGACGGCATACGACCACGGCGACTCGGGATTCTCCTCTTCGTGAGCAGCGATCTGGCCTTCCGGCTCCTGATAAACATAGGCTTCCTCGCAGAAGCCGACTTCGCGGTTTTCAGACGCCCCGTTGCTCATGCAATCCCCCGCTCTCACCGGTCCAACCCGAAATCGAATCCGTTGGCATTCTACACCAAGGGGGCGAACTTGCCAAAGCAGAGCGAAAAACGGCGGTTGGACGGCAAGAACGGGGCAAGAGCCTGATGCACCTCGACTCCGGCCAGTCTATTGTTGCTCGTAGACGATGTTCACATCGCCGGGCAGCCGGTCGACCAACGCGACCAGTTGGTCCAGTTGTTTGTCAATGCCCGTCGGTCGACCGTTGCCCTGCTGACAGGCGTCGAACACTCGGCGAGCCGTTTCCAGCAGTTCTTCATAAACGCTGTGGTGCTGGCCGGTCGGCCGTTCGCGGATCTGTTCCAATTCGTTGATGATCGGCGCGATCATGTCGGCCGGCTCGCGGGACTTCTTGGCCAGTCCCACGTGGTCGATCACCAGTTCCTTGATGTCTTTGGCGTAGGCCGCCGAATCGCGGGAATGGTCCGTGTAGGGCATTCTACTCCGCCCGCATCCAATGATCGCCAGCAGCAGCAATCCGAGAATCAATCTTTTCATGGTCATGGTTCCTTATCCGGAATCTGAGTTAGTAGGGACCGATACTGGTGCCATCGGCGATGGCCAGCAGAGCTTGCCACGTCTCTAATGCAACCGATTCGTTGACGAAACGCACCGATCCGTCGACCAAGCAGACTTGGACGCCGCCGGGATGCTTGCTGCGCGCCGTCTGAGCGGATCGCGAGCCGCCCGAGGTGCAACGCAATTGTGGATCGTCATTGTCGGCCGAGCAGGCCGATGGCCGGTCTCGCATGCCGTTGTCCAGCGCGATGCCGTTCATCCGCAGCACATAACGCGGGTTGTCGTAATGAGGCGTCGCCCCGCAGAAATACGCGCCGCTCGGATAGGCCCATGCGCCGCGGACATCCCCGCTGCGCGAGCCGGCGATCAGTTCGCTCAGCAGGACCGTGTTGGACGAGCCATCCTGAACGTCGGCCAATTGGGCACCGTAGTGCCGGGCCATGGAAAACGGCCCCCGTTCGCGTTCGATATCGAAATTGCTCCGCGAAAACGCGTTGCTGACGCCGCAGTTGGCAGCGTAGTTTCCTCGTGCAAAATTGACCGAATTGGACCAAGGCTGTTTGACGCCGCCGTCGCTTGGACACTTGAGCGACGGGATGTTCACCACCACGACGGATTGATTCACCCCGTCGCGAGCCCGAGGCAACACGAAATCGTACTGATTGTACAGGCCCTCTTGTTCGAAAAACGGCAGCAGCATCACCAGCCATGACGGACCCCAACTGGAACTGGTGGCCGAGGCCCCGTGTCCGTCTCGGTTGTGAATTCCCGAGGGCGGGAACTTCCGATGCGTGTCGTGGTAATTGTGCAACGCCACGCCCAACTGCTTCAGATTGTTTGTGCATTGCGTTCGCCGAGCCGCCTCGCGGGCCGCCTGGACCGCGGGCAACAGCAGCGCCACCAAAATACCGATAATCGCGATCACCACCAGCAACTCGACCAGCGTGAACGCAGACCGCCGAACTCTTCCAAACCTGCGGCCTTCTACTAAGCCAGCCATCGCAAATCTCCAAATCACCGTTATTTTCCTTTTCATGTACTGCATTCGAAGGAACGTCTCACTGCGGCGACCCGATTCGCCGACTGCGTCCTCTCCCGTAGCATCGTATGGTCGAGATTGTACGAGGGTACATAAAGAAGCGATGAAGACTTGGTGAGTGTCCGATGAAGAGTCGCGTGGAGGAGCTCTGTGGTTTTCGCCGAGATCGGGCGGGTTGATTTCGCTCCGGCTCGAATCAAAATGGAGCGTTTGGCAGGTGGCGCCCGCGCGGTGAAACGACCATTGCGGAGGCAAATCGCGAGAGACACGAGCTGTCCCACTGTTGCCGGCTGTCAGTGCATTGGTTTCTGGGTGTCTCAGAAGAGTTCTCGCTTCAAAGGGTTGCAAACATGAGGACGCGTTTCGCGGTCGCGGGTTGGTTGGTGTTGTGGGTCGCAGGATGGGCGCAGGCCGCCGAGCCGGCCGCGGGTCAAGCGAGTTGGCTGCCCGACCCGGCCATCCAGGCCGATCCGCAGATCCCGACGCTCAAGAAAGCCGTCGGACACGACTGGGCCCAAGACATCACCAGCTATGCCCAGATGGAACGCTACCTGAAGGCGCTGGTCAAAGCCGCACCGGACCGCGCGGTGCTGGTGCCGTACGGCAAGACCTACGAAGGACGCACGCTGTACTATCTGATCATCGGCAAGCCCGAGCACATCCAGCGGCGCGAAGAAATCCGCGCGGCCAACCTGCAACTGGCCGATCCGCGGACGTTGCCGGCTGAGCGGGTCCGCCGAGTCGCCGCCGGAGTGCCGACGCTGGTCTGGCTGGCGTACACGATTCACGGCAACGAAACGTCCGGCACCGAGGCCGCGCTGCTGACGGCCTATCATCTGCTGGCCGACCAGCGCCCCGAGACGCAGCGGTTGCTGGACGATGCCCTGGTGCTGATCGACCCGCTGCAGAATCCGGACGGCCACGAGCGGTTTGTCAACGCGTACCGCGAAGCCCGCGGCGTGTTCCCGGACGCGCAACCACTGGCGACCGAACACACCGAGCGCTGGCCCAGCGGGCGGTTCAACCATTACCTGTTCGACATGAACCGCGACTGGTTCCTGCAGAGCCAGGTCGAATCGCGGGCCAAGGTGGCCGCCTATCTGCATTGGCAGCCGCACACCTACGTGGACGCCCACGAGATGGGACACAACGCCAACTACTTCTTCAGTCCCAAAGGCGAGCCGGTCAACCCGTTCTTCCTGCCGCGGCAGATCGAGTCGCTGGACCAACTAGCTCGGCAGCTTGCCGGCCGCTATGACGAATACGGCTTCGCGTACACCACGCGCGAGATGTTCGAGGCCTTCTATCCGGGCTACGGCTCGACCTGGCCCAACTTCCAAGGCGGACTGGCGCATCTGTGGGAGCAGGCGGGCGTGCGCGGGTTGCTCATCCGCCGCGACGACGAACGGACGCTGCACCTGCGCGACGCCGTCCGGCATCATTACGTCAGTTCGCTGGTCGCGATCGAATTCGCCGCCGCCAACTCGCGGCGGTTGGTCAACGAATTCCACGAGGCGCGGCGCAGCAGCGTTCAACTGGGCCTCGAAGGCCCGGTCCGCGACTTCTTCCTGCTGCCCGGCGAGTCCCCCACGCGGTCGGCCGCGCTGGCCGAACTGCTCCGCAACAACGGTGTCGACGTCCAGCAGGTAACCAAGAGCGTCAAGCTCGACGCGACCGACGTTCGCACCGACAAGACGACCCGACGGCAGATCCCCGCCGGCAGCTATCGCGTCCCGGTCGCTCAACCGGCCGGACGTCTGGTCCGCGTGCTGCTGGATCGCCAAGTCCCGCTGAAACCCGAGTTCATCGAGCGGCAGCTCGAGCGCAACGCAGACCGGTTTCCGGACGAGATCTACGACGTGACGGCTTGGTCGCTGCCGCTGGCGTTCGGCGCCGATTGCGTGTCGAGTTCCGCGCCGGTCGATGTGGCCGTTCAGCCGTGGGACGGGACTAGGCCAGCGGGAAAAGTGATCGGCGGCCCGGCCAAGGCGGTGTACTCGGTTCGCGGCGACGACGCGGCGATTCCCGCCCTTTTCGCCTGGCTGCGGCAAGGGCTGCGCGTCCACGTCGCCGACCGCGAATTCCGGCTGGGCGAGGAGGAATTCCCGCGCGGCTCGCTGATCCTGCGAACGGGCGAAAACCCCGATCGATTGCACGGAGCGATGGAGCGTGCGGCGCACCAGTACGGGCTGCGGATCGTGGCGAGCGATACGGCCTTGACCTCGGCCGGCGCGCAGCTCGGCGGTCCACACGTCAAGTGGATCCGGCCTCCCAAGGCGGCCATGTTGGTCGACTATCCCGCCAGTTATGCCGTCGGGCATACATGGTATTTGTTCGACCAAGTGTGGCGCTATCCGGTCACGCGCGTCGCAGGCCGAAACCTGGGCCGCCTCGACTTGACGGACTACAACGTGCTCGTGCTGCCCGACGGCGAGTACAGCGGCCGCGACGCGATCAGCGAGAGCGAGATCGCCCGCCTGCGGCAGTGGGTCAGCCAGGGCGGCACACTGATCATGGTCAAGCGAGCGGCGTCGTGGGCCGCGCAGAAACCGGCTTCGCTGCTGAGCGTGCAGCGCAAGTTCAAGCCCGGCGCGAAAACGGCGGGCGATGCGGCGAATGCCGACAATTCGCAACCCGCCGACTCGTCGGCCGGTGCCTTTCTGCGGGGCCAGGTTTTCCAGCAGCACTGGCTGACCTTCGGCACGCCGGAACCGCTGGACGTGTTCTACCGCGGCAACGTCATCCTGACGCCCCCCGACGCCACCAAGGGCCGCAGCCTGGTCACGTTCGCCGCCCAACCCAACGTGTTGACCAGCGGCTTCTGCTGGCCGGAGACCCTGGAGGTGATCGCCCAGACGCCGTACCTGATCCACGAACCGTTGGGGTCCGGACACGTGGTCGCCTTTACGGACGACCCGAATTTCCGCGCCATGTATCCCGCGACCCAGCGGTTGTTCGTCAATGCCGTCCTGTTCGGGCCGGGGTATTGAGGTGACCGGAGAAATCGTGGTCCCATCGTCAACGGAGGAGGAATCATGCCGTCAAACCGTACCTGCACCGTACTTGCGTGTTTGTGCTGGGGTAGTTTGTTGCTGTCAGCGCCGACGGAGGGCGCGGAGACGATCTACGACAGCGTGTGCCACGAGGCGATCGCGGTGTCGCGCGGATCGCTGAGCGTGCCCCTGCCTCCCGAAGCATGGCAGGCGACGCTCGAACAGCGGCGGGAGATGTGGCGCGAGATGCTGGGACTGTCGCCGCTGCCGGAACGCACGCCGCTGAAGGCCACCGTGACCGGGATTCTCGATCGCGGCGACTACGTGGTGGAGAAGATCCACTTCCAAAGCGTGCCCGGCGCCTATGTGATCGGAAATCTGTACCGCCCGGCCAAGGTCGAGGGACGACTGCCCGCGGTGCTGTACCTGTGCGGGCATTCGAAAGGCAAAGTCAACCCGCCGTACCAGGCGAATCCGCGGTGGTTCGGCCAACACGGCTATGTGGCGCTGGTGCTCGATCCGATTCAGTTGGGCGAATCGCAGGGCCTGCATCACGGAACGTACCGCGAAGGGCGCTGGGATTGGCCCAGTCGCGGGTACACGCCGGTCGGGACCGAGGTGTGGAACGCGATGCGCGCGCTGGACTATCTGGAAACCCGACCCGATGTGGATTCCGAGCGGATGGGCGCGACGGGCTTGAGCGGCGGCGGCGTGGTTTCCTGGTGCCTGGGCGCCGCCGACCCGCGGGTCAAAGTGGTCGTGCCCGTGTGCCAGACCGGCAGCATCGAACACGTGGTCGTCGACCGCGCGACGGACGGGCACTGCGACTGCGCTTTCTGGATCAACTACTACCGCTGGTGCTGGCCGGATCTCGGTGCGCTGATCGCTCCGCGCGCGCTGTTGATCGCCTCGAGCACCGAAGACGTGCTGTGGCGACCGTTCGGATACCGCGACGCGGCGCTGCGCATCCGGCACCAGTACGCGGCGCTGGACGCCGCCGACCGGTTCCAACTGGTCGAAGACCTGACTCCGCACGGCTACACGCCCAAACTGCGCCAGGCCATTTTCACTTGGTTCAATACGCATCTGCGCGGCGACCCGGCGCCGGTCGAAGACGACGTCACGGATTTCGTCGAACCAGAGGAGAATCTGCTGGTGTTCGATGGCCAGTTGCCGCAGGACGACCGCATGCGGCAGATCGACACGCTGCTGGTCAAAGCGGCCGAACCGCCATCGGTGACCGACGTCCCGGCGTGGCGCGAACACCAGCAGGCTGCGCTGGCTCGCTTGCGTGAGCTGACCTTCCGGCACATCCCCAGCGACATCGCGGTACGTGTTCGCGAATACCGCCCCGACGGCAGCGAGCGAGGCGGGATGCGGTTCGGTACGCACGTGTTCGACACGCCGGACGGACTGACACTGCGCATCAAGACCATGCAGCCGCAGGTAGCCGGAACTGCGGCGGAATCCGAACCGGCACCGGTCGCGTGGCCGGTGCCCACCGTGTTGTTCGCGGTGCAGCCCGAGGCGCGCAGCACCTTTGCGGGCGGCGGCGTTTCGCGGCCGGCCATCGGTCCTCCGTACGCCACTGCGGGCGTCGAGGTCCGCAACACGGCCGTGACCTCCGTCGGACCGGGTTACTTGTGGACCCTGCGCCGCGTCTATCCGCTGTTGGGGCAAACGCTGCCCGAGCGGCAAGTCCACGATCTGCTGGCCGGCATCTCGCTGCTGCGCCGCGAGCCGTCCACCGGCCCGGTCGCCGTGTACGGACAGGGCGTCACCGCGCCGCTGGCCATCTACGCGGCGCTGCTCGATCCGCAGATCCGCGAGGTCATTCTGGTCGATCCGCCGGAAAGCCATCAGAATCCGGAGACGCCGGAGTTCCTGGGCATCCTACGCATCGGCGACCTGCCGCAAAATCTGGCCCTGCTCTACCCGCGGCCGATCACCTTTGTCGGCCAGATGCCCGCCGCCTACCAGTGGACTCGCCAGGCCTACGAACAACTCGGCGCCGGGGACCGCATCCGAGTGCTCGACAGCGTCCGCCGCTGGCAGCCTTGGGACGCGGATCCATGACAGGTGCCGGTCACGCCCATTCAAGAAAACCGCCATGCGGGTTCGGTTGTGGTTTGAACACGGCCGAATCCGCGCGGGCGACGGTTTCCCAAGTCTTCGCTGGCATGGTATTCTAACCGGCGTGATGTTTCCTGCGTCCGTGCCGGTTCGCTCCGTGCGTCCTTTTTCCTGCGATTGCCGGGAGATCCCGTGATGAAGATGATCGTGGCCATTATTCAGCCGACCAAGTTGCGACCGGTCCAGGAGGCGTTGCAGCGGATCGGGGTCGAACGGATGACCGTGTGCGACGCGCAGGGCTTCGGGCGACAGAAAGGTCACACGGAAACATACCGGGGGATCGAATACAAGACACATCTGTTGCGCAAAATCGCCTTGGAAATCGTCGTCAACGACGACTTTGTGGACCGCACACTGAAAGCGATCATCGACGTGGCTCGAACCGGTCCCGAAGGCAATATCGGCGACGGCAAGATATTCGTGCTCCCGATGGACGAGGCCATTCAAATCGGCGGCGTCGAACGCGGTCCGGGAGCCGTCTGACTGCCATGTGCGTTTTCCTGCTCACTTCCGACCTGCTGTTCTCGTCGCGAGTCGCCCAGGCGGCTCGGTCCGCCGGCGTGCCGCTGACCGTCGCTTCGTCCAGCGACGCGGTTCTGCGGCACGTATCGGAATCGGACTCGCCGCGCCTGTTGGTCTTGGACTTGTCCGCTGCCGACTGCGATGTTCAGCGGATCGTGGCGGAGGCCCACGAGTTGCCGTCGCCGCCGACCGTCGTCGCCTACGCTTCGCATGTTTTGGGCCCGTTGTTGCAGGAGGCTCGCCAGTCGGGCTGCGATTTGGTTTTGACGCGAGGCCAATTCGTCAGTCGCTTGGACGAGTTGATCCAAGCGGCGATTGGCTAAGGATTGCTCGAGAAAAAAGTGTCAGGAGTCATTTGCCGGGAACCGGCCCTCCGGGTGCTTCGCACAAATGACTCCTGACACTTTTTTCTCGGCCATTGCTACCCAGACGGCTCCCACGATCTCGGACAACGGTCCCTACGAATCGACGGGAAAATTCCGAATCGGTCCGAGTTGCCCGTTTTCGCGGGGCGCAACGATCGAACACAGTCGCCCGGCAGCGTCGATCATGGCCAATTCGGACCTGGCGGCGGTCCCGCAGTCGTCGATCGTCAAACCTTGCGACAACCGCCGCCGCTGGTCGTCGGAAACCGTGATCTGCGGCAAATCGGCCACCGCCAACAGCGGCGACAGGAGTTTCGACGCCAGATTCTCCGCCGTCAGCGAGTCGAGGTCCATGGCATCGTCCAGCCGGAATCCGCCGATCGCCGTGCGCACCAGAGCTGACATCACCGCGCCGGTGCCCAACGCCCGCGCGATATCGCGGCCCAGCGACCGCACATAGGTTCCCGAGCCGCAGGCGATCTCGATGAGGAATTCCGGATAGTCGTAATGCAGCAACCGAAGTTCGTGGATCACGATGCGCCGGACGGCCAGGTCGACGCGCTGGCCGCTTCGCGCCAGCGCGTAAGCGCGGCGACCTTGGACCTTCAACGCCGAGAAAGCGGGAGGTATCTGGTCGATCTCGCCGACGAATCGAGGCAAGACGGCCCGAAGCTGGTCTTCGGTGGGCTGCGAAGCCGACTCGATCGCGATCACTTGGCCCTCGGTATCCTCCGTATCGCTGGTGCGGCCCAACAGAAAAGTGCCACGGTACCGTTTGGTCATCCGCTGGACATACTCGATCAACCGCGTCGCCGGCCCAACGCACACGATCAGCACGCCGGTCGCCAGCGGGTCCAGCGTCCCGGCATGTCCCACCTTGGCGCCGCCGGCGATCCGCTGCACGCGATTCACCACGTCGCGCGACGTCAACCGCGGGGGTTTGATCAAGTTCAGCAGACCGAACATGGTGGTTGTCCTGGCGGGACCGGATGGATATAACGGGCGGTGCCATGATTGAAATCACCCATGCACCGATCGATCCCGCGGAAGTATTGCGGCACGTCGCTTCGAATCAAGCCGGCGCGGTGGTGTTGTTTCTCGGGACAACGCGCGAGTTCACCGACGGACGGCAGACCGAGTCGTTGGAGTACGAATGCTACCCCGAGATGGCTCGGCAGAAAATGGGGGAATTGGTTTCTCAAGCCCGGTCCCGTTGGCCACTGCTCGCCTGTGCGATTGTCCACCGCGTCGGCCATCTGCAGTTGGGCGAAGCCAGCGTGGCAATCGCTGTCAGCAGTCCGCATCGACAAGCGGCCTTCGAGGCGGGCCAATGGCTGATCGACACGCTCAAGCAAGTGGTGCCCATCTGGAAGAAAGAGAACTGGGCGGACGGCACCAGCCAATGGGTGCATCCAGGACTCGACCAACCGGATGCCTGACGCGCTCGGCAGGGGTCTCCGACGGCGCTCGGCGAGGGCTCCGAAGATCGCCAAATTCGGAGACTTTCCGGTCGGCCGAGTGGCTCGTTCCGAGAGCGGCCGATGCGCCGTGGGTAGGTTCTCCTACAACGGACTGACGCACGAATTCCCGCCGCCTGTCCGAGTTTCGAGACTCACAAGAACTTGCCGACCGTCCAGCCAACCGCTATAAATTGGTGGTAACCTTGGTTCCCGTATCCTCTTCGTCGAAATGCCGTCCGAGACGAACTTTGCCCCGGTCAAGACGGGGCTTCGGATTTCCACCTGTATGACCATCGCCGCTCCTCTGGTCGACAGTTTCGGCCGTGCCCATACCAATCTGCGGATCAGCGTCACCGACCGCTGCAACATCCGCTGCTTCTACTGCATGCCGAACGAAAACGTCCGGTTCAAGCCGCGGCACGAGTTGCTGTCGTTCGAAGAAATCGAGCGATTTGCGCGGGTCGTCGTGCCGATGGGCGTGACGAAGCTGCGCATCACGGGCGGAGAACCTCTGGTCCGCCACGAGATCCACAAGCTGATCACCCGGCTGGCGGCGATTCCCGGCGTTCAGGACTTGGCGATGACCACCAACGGGATCTTGCTGACCGACCAGGCAGCGGCGCTCCGTCAAGCCGGCTTGAACCGCTTGAACATCAGCCTGGACGCGATGCATGAAGAGACGTTTGCCAAGATCGCCCGGCGCGAGGGACTCCAACGGGTTCTGGACGGGATCTTCGCCGCCCAGCAATGCGGGTTTGACCGTATCCGTCTGAACGCCGTTGCGATCCGCGGCTTGACCGAGGACGAGATTCTGCCCCTGGCGGAGTTCGCCCGAAAGCACCGCCTGGAATTGAGGTTCATCGAGTTCATGCCGCTGGATGCCGAAGGACGCTGGGACGACGGGCAAGTGTTGACCGGCGAGGATATCCGGCGCCGCATCGAGGCCGAATTCGGGCCGCTTGTCACCGCCGACCGCGCCGACCCGAGCCAGCCGGCGCTCGACTATCAATACGCGGACGGAGCGGGACGAGTCGGTTTCATCAATCCGGTCTCGCAGCCGTTCTGCGGCGACTGCAACCGGCTGCGGATCACGGCCGAGGGGCAGGTCCGCAACTGCTTGTTCTCGACCGTCGAATGGGATGCGCGCCAGGTGATCCGCAGCGGCGGCGAGGACGACCAGTTGGCGGACCTCGTGCGCGCTTGTGTCGAGGCCAAGAAGCCGGGACACGGGATCGATTCGCCCGAGTTCCTGCGCCCGCGACGCGCGATGTACCAGATCGGAGGCTGAGAATGCCGGACGGGCAGCGCATCTACCTGGACAACGCCGCGACCAGTTGGCCCAAGCCCGAGGCGGTGTACGAGGCCGTCGATCGGTATCAGCGGGAACTCGGTGCGCCGGCGGGCCGCAGCGCGTACCGCGAGGCGAACGAAGTCGAGCGGATGGTCGACGCGACCCGGCGCCAGTTGTGCGAGACGATCGGGGCCGAGGAACCGCGGCGAATTGTGTTTACCGGTAACGCCACGGATGCTTTGAATCTGGCACTGCATGGCCTGCTGAGACCGGGCGACCACGTCGTGACCAGCGTGGTCGAGCACAATTCGGTGTTGCGTCCGCTGCGGTATTTGGAACAGACCCGCGAGGTGCAGGTCACCCGTGTCGGCTGCGACTGCCAGGGCGTGATCGACCCGGACGAGATCCGCGCGGCCCTTCGACCAGCCACTCGCTTGATCACACTGATCCACGCCTCGAACGTGACCGGCGCGCTGCAGCCGGTCGAGCACGTGGCGCGGATCGCCAAGCAGCGGGAGATCCTGTTGCTGGTGGATGCCGCGCAGTCGTTGGGCCATGTGCCGATCGACGTGCGGACGCTGGGCGCGGACCTGCTGGCGGCTCCGGGACACAAGGCGCTGCTGGGTCCGCTGGGAACCGGTTTCCTGTACATCGCGCCGGGTGTCGAGCAGCACTTGTCGCCGGTGCGTCAAGGCGGCACGGGAACGCAAAGCGAGAACGATATGCAGCCGGACAGCCTGCCGGACCGTTACGAATCCGGCAATCACAACGTGCCGGGCATCGTGGGGCTGGGCGCCGGCTTGGCTTTCGTGCGGCAGCAGGGAATCGACGCTTTGCGGCGCCACGAGCTGTCGCTCACCGAACAACTGCTCGCCGGCTTGCGCGACCTGCCCGGCGTCACCATCTATGGGCCGAGCGAACTCGCGCATCGCGTCGGCGTCGTCGGCGTCACCGTCGACGGCTGGGAACCTCAAGATCTGGCAACCGCCCTGGACACGGCGTGCCGAGTCCAGGTGCGCGCCGGTTTTCAATGCGCTCCGCTGCAGCACCGCGCCCTGGGAACCGCGACCCGCGGCGGCACCGTGCGTTTCAGTCTGGGAGCATTCAACACCCAGCAGCACATCGAGGCAGCCGTCCAGGCACTAGCCGAACTGGCCGCCACGCCCGTCTGATTGAGCCCTTCCGCCCGCCCTTGAACCAAAAACTGCTCTTGTTCACGTACAAATGTTTGTGTAGATTCCCGGGCATACAACTGTACGTGAGGAGAGAATCATGACGGAACGGCCGTCCTTGTCCAAGGGCGAGATGGAGGTGGCGAGGATCCTGTGGGAACTGGGCCGGGCGACTGTGCGGCAAGTGCATGACGCTTTTCCTGCGGACCGGACGATCGACTTTGCGACGGTCCAGACCTATCTGCGCCGGCTGGAAGCCAAAGGCTATGTGAAAGGCCAACTCGAAGGGCGGTTGCGGGTCTATGCGCCACGGGTGCGACCCAACACGGTGATCCGTGAAACGGTGGACGAATTGGTCGACCGGCTGTTTGGTGGCGAGACGTTGCCCTTGGTGCGACATTTGATCGAAGATCGCGGACTACAGGATCAGGACTTGGCCGAGTTGCGTCGGCTGATCGATCGGCTCGAGGAGGAGAGCGGTCATGATGGAAGCCCCTGAAGTGCTCCGGCTGATCGGGGCGCAGACGTGGCAACTGACCCTGCTGATCGCGGTGGTTGCCCTCGTTGTGCGTTTCGCTTCGCGGCGCCGACCGTTCTTGGCCCATGCCCTGTGGTTGGTCGTGCTGCTGAAATGCGTGACACCGCCGCTGTGGAGCAGCCCCGGCGGTGTCTTCTGTTGGTTGGAAACAGCCTTTCGGCCCGCTGTTCAAGTCGCGACGTTGACCGGTCAGCCGCTGGCCGCCCCGCGGGGCATCGACTTCGATGCGCACAACGCCGCGACTGATCTGGTCGTATGGGTACACGACGGCAACGGCGGAAGTGAGCTGAGAGGAGTGATTCCACGCGACGATCGCATCGAGAGAGCTGGCTGGAGTCTGGGCCTTGCCGCTTGGTTTCTGGTCGTGTGGCTGACGGGAACTTCCGCCGTGATGGCCATCGCACTTTGGCGGTGGTGGCGTTGTTGGAGTCAGCTTTGCCGCCAGCGGATACGGCATGATGCGATGTACGATGCCGCGCTGTCGCGGCTGGCGAAGCGGCTCAAGTTGAGGCGTCCCGTCCGCTTGATGGTGACGGCCAGTCCGATTGGGCCGGCGGTGATCGGCTGGATGCGTCCGGTCATTGTCCTGCCCGAGATGATCGTGCAAGGCAAATCGCCGACCGATCTGGAACCGATCCTGGCTCACGAATTGCTCCACGTCCGCCGCGGCGATCTGTGGATCGGGATGCTGCAAGTTGTCTCGCTGGGCCTGTGGTGGTTCCATCCGCTGGTCTGGTTCGTCAACCGGTGGATCTCGCGCGAAGCGGAACGTTGTTGCGATGAAGCGGTGCTGGCGGTTCTCGGCTGCGGGCCGTCCCGCTACGCCCGTTGTCTATTGGATGTCTTGGAAAGGAAGCAGTTGTTGCGGCCCGTCCCGGCCTTTCCCGGCGTACGGCCCGTGGAAATCACTTCTCAAAGACTGGAGCGAATTATGCAGTTGCGACAAGGATGTCGAAATCGTACGCCCTGGTGGTGTTGGCTCGTCGCGCTGGGCTTGGCCGCGGCCACGCTGCCCGGAGCCGCCTGGGTAGCGGCCGGTGATCAGCCGGCGGAATTGGCGCGGCCGTGGCAACCGCAGCCGATCCTTCCCCACTCGGCGACTCCGCTACCTCCCGCCGCGAACCCGGTCGCACGCGCACCGCTGGGGGAAATGGTCACACGCCAGTACGAGCTGGCGGATGTGCTCGCCAAGACCCGAGCAGAGCTACGTTGTGGAAAAAGCGACGCGCGGAGCCGGATCGCCGACGAGATGGCAGCGGCGGGTGGCTCGGAGTCGGCGAAGTTGAGCGCGGATGCGGTCCAGGAGGAAGCTGGCAGCTTGGTGGTCCGGGACGACCAACGCAATCTCACGCAGCCTCAATTGCATTGGAAGGGAACGACCGCCATCGTGCGGCACGACGAGCAAGGCCACCAGCGAATCGCGGATCGTATCGCTCAGATCCGCCGCTACGGCTTCGCTCAATTGCTGATCGAGGTCCAGTTGATCATGGCGCGAACCGCGGTCGTCGAGAAAGCGGTACCCGCTTGGCGGCTGTCCCCTGTGGGAATTGCCGAAGCGGATGATTCCTCCGCGGCTGCGGCAAGATTGAACCCATCGGAACCCTGGGCAGCAGAAGTGAAACAACGGCCTAACAACCGCTCGGTTTCGTCGATCGAACAGCAAGGGCCGTTTCAGTTTCAGATCGTCGATGCCAACCAGTGGCACCGCATGGAAGCGGTGCTGACAGAGGATCGGAGCACGAATCTTCTGCGCGCGCCGAAAATCGTCACGTCCAACGGCCGCTCTGCCACGGTTCAATCCGGCTGCCAACGGCCCTTCGTTGTGGGCTTGAAAGACGAAGAGCCTCAAGTCGAAGTCATCACCGAAGGAATCACTCTGCAAGTGACTCCCGAGTTGATCGCCGCCCAACCCGCCGAGCAAGGAAGCCGCGAAGTAGCCGCCGTCGCCCACTTGGCCGAGGCTCCGCAAGCCAAAGTGGCAATCAAAGTCGCCCACTCGGAAATCCTCGACGTCGCGACCCGCACGATCAATGTCGCGGGGAGGGACAAGCCGGTGACCTTGCAGGTGCCTCGGCTGCACAAATCGGGCGTCAATTTAACGGTGGTGGCACCCTTGGACCAAACCCTGGTCATCGGAGGGTTGCAGATGCAGGATGAACAGCTTGGAACTCGGTCGTTGCTGGTAACGATGACCGTGCGGCGTGTCACGCCCGAAGGCGGGGAGACAAAGGTCGGCGCGGGTGTCGAGAGTGCTTCGGGGGATATCGGCTCGCTCATGGTGGACGAGGCATCGTTCGAGGAGATCCCGGGGCCATCCATTTACCCGCGAGTCTACAATGTTGCGGATCTTGTCATCCCTGTTCCTACGCCAGCCGTCATTCGCTGGAGCAAGGGCGACAACGCGCCGCAAGCGACGAACTCGACGGACAAGGCGACAAGCTGTGCGCCCGATTTCGATAAATTGATCAGTCTGATCCAATCGACGATCGCACCGGAAAGCTGGACCGCGGTTGGTGGTTCTGGTGCGATCGAGGCATTCCCGACGAACTTGTGCTTGGTGATTGCGCAGACAATGGAGGTACACCAGCAAATTACTGAACTGTTGCAGCAGGTCCGTCGTTTGCAGGACGTGCAAGTCGCACTCGAGACGCGGGTTCTTGGGGTGACCGATGACTTTCTCCAGCGAACAGGCGTGAATTGCGGTCCTGACGTCAAAGACGGCCCGGCCCAGGACACGGACGAGTTCGCCAAGCACGGCTATCGCCTGTTGACCGATGAGGAAACCGGGTTGCTAGTGCGGACCGCGCAGGACCAAGCACGGAACGGACTGCTGTTCGCGCCCAAGATCACGGTGCTGAGCGGTCAATCCACCACACTGCACTTGGGAGATCCGCAATCGCCCTACGCGCTGTTGTTGCAGCCGGTTGCGAGCGAGGACCGCAAATCCGTCCAACTGCGTTTCGCGGCCGGCACAGCGGAAAAAACCGAGTTCCAAGAGAACCACCCGCCGCTCACGATCCCCGAAGGCCAAACCCTGTTGATCGATCCGCGGAACGGGTTAACACCCGAAGCGTTTGGCCTGGGCAACGAGGTTGGCGTACCAATGCTGAGCAAGATTCCCCACGTCACCAAACTCTTCAAGAACACACGAGAAGTCAGGACCAGCAAGGTGTACCTCTTGGTCACTCCGCGGATCGTCGTTCACGAGGAAGAGCTACGATGACGTCCGTTCTACCAGCGCTCGGCGCGGGTCTCCGACCAACTGCTGTAAACATCCTGGACGATTGCTTGAGGCGGAGAATTGTGAGCCGCAGCCTCCGCACGGAATTCTTCGTCGCCGCCGAGCTCGCCTCGGTGGTT
>JAHDXO010000033.1 GCA_023382975.1 Pirellulaceae bacterium | reverse complement strand
TGGCAGTTGGCAGTTGGCAGTTGGCAGTTGGCAGTTGGCAGTTGGCAGTTGGCAACGGACACGCGGAATAGTGAAGTCCAACGGCGACGGTTGGTTTGCGGCTTGAGTGAGCAGGAAGGATCAACCCATTGAATCGATTTGAACCACCAACAGGTGTCGGCACCGCGAGTCGTCGCGGCAGGCGGCTAATTGTTCTGTGGCTGATCGTCGTGGCCTGGTCCGTCGCACCGTCGCGTGGCGCCGACGACAATCCGTTGCGCGACGCCCAGCGTTGGTTGCTCCGCGGCCGTTACGAAGAGGCGGCCGAGGCGTTCGGTAAACTCGCCGCCGACCAGCCGGTCGCCGCCGCGTTGGGGCTCGCCCGTTGCCGGCTGGCAACCGGCCAATCCGAGCAGGCGGAGATGGTACTGGCCGACGCGGTCGCGATGCACGGCGACGATGCCCGGCTGTCCGCCGAACGGGCGCTGCTGGCTCTGCGTCGCGGACGCTACGACGCAGCGTTGGAACACTCGCAGGCCGCCTTGGCACAGCAGCCCGATCAATTGGCGGCCCGCTGGGTGACGGCGGAACTCGACCGCCTGGGCGGGCGGATCGACCAGGCGGCGGATGGCTACCGCTGGTTTGTCGAGTACCAGCGTCAGCATCACGACCTGTCTCCGGAGCAGGCAATATGGATCGGACGAGCAGTTGCCCAGCACGCGCGTTGGAACCGCGACAGCCGCCACTTCCAGCAACTGGTCGGCCAACTGTATCCCGATTGCCTGCGGCGCGATCCGGATTTCTGGCTTGCTCATTACGAGATGGGCTTGCTGCTGCTGGAAAAATACAACGAGGCGGACGCCCGGGCGGAATTGCAGGCCGCGCTGGCGATCAATCCAAACGCCGCAGAAGTCCATGCCGCCTTGGCTCGATTGGCGCTGCAAAGCTACGATTTGGACGCGGCGGACGAGGCGATCCGCCGCGCGCTGGACATCGACAACCACCTGCTGGCGGCTCATCAGTTGCAGGCCGATCGGTTGTTCGCGGAATTGCGAGTCGCCGAAGCGCTGGACGCCTTGGAAACCGCCCGGCTGTTGAACCCGTTGGACGAGGAAACACTGGGCCGCCTGGCCGCGGTGTTCGGAGTGCTGGACGGCTGGGACTCGACCGAGGCATCTTCGCGTTGGCCGAAGTTGCGGGCGGAAGTGACCGCCCGCAACTCGCATTGCGGTGTGTTCTTTGCCACGCTCGCGGATAGCCTGGACCTGATGCGGCGGTATCCGCAGGCCGCCGGTTTCTATCGCGAGGCGATCGAGCGGTTGCCGAATCTGATGTACGCCCGCGGACGGTTGGGCATGATCCTGATGCGGTTGGGCGAGGAGACCGAAGCCAAGCAGCTTCTCGATACTTCATTCGCAGACGACCCGTTCAACGTGCGGGTCAAGAACATGCTGGAAGTGCTCGACGTGTTGCGGGACTACGCCGTACTGGAGACCGACCATTTCGTGCTGCGGTATGACGCCGAGCAAAACGAGCTTCTGGCAACGTTCGCGGCGCGGTATTTGGAAGAGCGGATCTATCCCCAGATCGTCGCCCGCCTGGGCTACGAACCGCCGGACAAGTCGCTGATCCAGATCTTCAGCCGCGCCCGGAATTCCAGCGGCCACGCCTGGTTCAGCGCCCGGATGGTCGGACTGCCTTTCATCGGCACGGTCGGCGCCTGTGCGGGACGAGTGGTGGCGATCGCTTCGCCGACCGAGTTGCCGGTCAAGTTCAACTGGGCGCGCGTGCTGAGGCACGAGTTCGTCCATGTCGTCAATCTGCAGCAAACCGATTTCCAGATCCCGCATTGGTACACCGAAGCGCTGGCCGTCCTGCTGGAGGATCAGCGGCGACCGGACCAGTGGACCGAGATCCTCGTCCGCCGCGCGCACGCTGGCGAACTGTTCGACCTGGATACCATCAACCGCGGCTTCATCCGGCCGCGCGGCCCGGACGACTGGACGCTGGCCTACTGCCAGGCTCAGTTGTACGCCGAGTTCATCCAGGCCGAGTTCGGTCCCCAGGGACTGATCGACCTGCTGGAGGCCTACACCGACCGCCTGAATACCCGCCAAGCGATCCAGCGTTGTTTCGGTGTTGAACAGGAAGAATTCGAGCGGCGGTACATCGAATTCTTGCAACCGATCGTCGGGGATGCGCCCTCCGAACGGCCCGTGGCATCGCGCGGCTTCAGCGAATTGCTGCGGGCTGCCGACCGCGCACCCGACGATGCCGATTTGGCGGCCGAATTGGCCGAGGCCTACCTCCAGCGGCGCGACAACGTGCAAGCGCGCAAGTACGCCATCCAATCGCTGCGCATTCAGCCCGACCAGCAACGGGCCGCCTACGTGCTGGCTCGCCTGTATCTGTCGATCGGCGACACGCGGCAGGCAGTGAAGTTGCTTGAAACGGTCGTTTCCGAGGATGCCCCGCAAGAAAATGCGCTCGCGCTGCTGGCCGGACTGCGACTGCAATCCGGCGACTTTGCCGAAGCCGAGCGGTTGTACCGGTTGGGTGCGACTCGTTTCCCTCGGGATGCGAACTGGTTGAAATCGCTGACCCGCGTCTTTCTGAAATCGGGGGAACAGCGTAAACTGGGGGCCGCGTTGGCCGAACTGGCCGAGCGGGATTCGGAAAACCCGCTACTGTGCAAGAAGCTGCTGGAGTTGTCCTTGGCCGACGGCGACTACGAGCAGGCCGAGCGCTGGGCCCGCAGCGGTCTGGAGACCGACCTGATGGATGTCGAATTTCACGCGGGGCTCGCTCGGGCGCTGGAGCAACTGGGGCGTACCGAAGAGGCCGAAGAAGCCCTGCAAAATGTGGTTCGGTTGCGCCCCGAATCGGACGCCTTGGACTGAGTTAACGGGAGAAAGGGACAGGCACCTGCGGGGCCTTGATCGATACTTTGAAGCCGGATTCGTGGGAATTCGGATGGAAACTGGAAGGAACTCGAACGGTGCTCGACAGACTGGCAGAAGATCGTGGCCTCGCGGAACATTCCGGGATCGGCTTGGCCGATTTCCAGCGTCTGATCCGCGACATGTACCTGGAAAAGGACGTGGCGCGGGGCGTGGACGGCACGTTCATGTGGCTGATGGAGGAGGTCGGCGAGTTGGCGGGCGCCTTGCGGCACGGCTCGTTCGAGGACAAGATGGGAGAGTTCGCCGACGTCCTGGCGTGGCTGACGACGATCGCGAATGTTGTCGGGGTGGATCTCAGCGAAGCGGTGAGTCGCAAGTACGGGTCCGGGTGTCCGGGTTGCGGCCATTTGGTTTGCACCTGTTCGCTGACGGAAAAGCCCTGACGAGGATCTCACCGGAGAGCAACTCCGGCCAGCCAATTCCCGTATCTACCGCCCGATCCTTCAATATCTGAAATCCCGAATACCGATGCCCCATTCGCCAAGGACAGAAACACGCCGACCTCGAGCCGCCTTGTTGCTGATCCTGGCCGCAGTCGGGACGACGTGGGGATTTGCTGCGCAGATCGGCTTGGCGGCGGATGCCTCGGAGGTTCGCATCGAGGCCGTCGACATCGGATTCGCGGGCATCTACAAGGTGGGACATTGGACGCCCGTCTGGATCACCGTCAACGGAGTGTCCGCCACGGTCGACTTGCAGGTGGAACTTGAAACCGTCGACGGGGACGGAGTGCCAGTGACCTACCGGGACGACCGCGAGATGTGGGCGGAGCCACAGGGGTCAGGTCAGCGTCGTTTGCTGCAATATGTCAAGATCGGCCGCACCCGAGCCCCGTTGACCGTGCGACTGTCGGCCTCCGGTCAGACGCTTGCCGAACGGCGGATCTCGCCCCGCGACCTGCCCGCGCCCCAACTGTCTACTCAACAGTTGGTTCTCGTGCTGGGACAGTCGATTGGCGAACAGGACGCCGTGCGGCGCCTGCGGGACCAGGCATCTCAAGTCACGATCGCCAAGCTGGAATCGGCGCAGGATCTGCCACGGCGTTGGCAGGGGTACGAAGCGGTCAGCACGATGGTTGTCGCAACCAGCCAGTCCAGCGTACTCGAAGCGATGGACGCCGAGCAGTTCGCCGCGTTCCAGCGGTGGCTCGAATTGGGCGGCCGCTTGGTGTTGTGCGTTGGCCAGCGCGGCGGCCAAGTGTTGGCCTCCGACAGCCGCCTTGCCCCCCTTGCGCCAGGCACCTTGGTCGAGGTCGTTCAGCAGCGGAGCACCAGCGGCCTGGAGGACTATGCCAGCGCAACCGAACGACTGGACAGTGCCGGCGGCCAGCAGATCCGCCGCTTCGCAATTCCGATGACCGTGCTGAGCGAGGTGCGAGGCGCGGTGGAGAGCAGCGAGATCGGTGGACCCGCGGGACAATTGCCGACGATCGTTCGACATGCGTTCGGCTTGGGCCAGGTGGTGTTTCTGGCTTTCGATCCCGATCAGGCCCCGTTCGACCGGTGGCAGGGGCGGCCGGCGCTGGTGGCGCGGGTGCTGCAAGGCGGCACGGGCCGCCGCGGCCAGTTGGACGAAGAACCGGAGAACCGCCAGATTTCGCATCTGGGCTACGACGATCTGATCGGGCAATTCCGCGCGGCGCTCGATCAATTCGACGGAGTGACCCGCGTCGATTTCTCGTGGGTGGCGGGGTTGATCCTGGTCTACATCCTGCTGATCGGCCCGGTCGACTATTACGTGCTCAAGCGATACCAGCGATGGCAATGGACCTGGATCACGTTTCCTGGGGCGGTGGCCGGATTCTCGCTGCTCGCCGTGCTGCTGGCGTTGACGACCTCGGGCAATCGCGTCCACATCAACCAACTGGATCTCGTCGATGTCGACGTCGATCGTTCGCTGGTTCAGGGCACGACTTGGCTCCATCTGTACAGTCCGGCTACGCAAGCCTTCGATCTGGAATTGCAGACGCAAGTGCCGCTGCCGGAGTCGGCGACGGAGCCGGGCGAGCAGTTGTTTGCCTGGCAAGGTTTGCCGGGTGACGGACTGGGGGGACTGAACACGCGGGCAACCGAAGCGATGTTCACGCAAGGGTATCGAATCCGGCAGCACGCCGACGGCGACAGCGCGAGCCGTTCGGAGTTGATCGGAATGCCCGTCCAGGTGTCGTCCAGCAAGGCTCTCCGGGCACGCTGGTGCGCCGATATCCGCCTGCCCGACACGGGCGATCTGTCGGTCGACAGCAACGGTTTGCTGAGCGGACGGATGCTCAACCCGCTGGCGGTGGAATTGAACGATTGCCAGGTGTTGTACCGCAACTGGTCCTATCCGCTGACGGGATCGCTCCGGCCCGGTGCGGTGGTCGCATTCGACGGATTGCGTCCGCGGAATCTGGAGTGGCGGCTGACGAGGCGGCAGGTGGTGGATACGCGAGACGTCAGCACGCCCTGGGACCAGGCATCGCTCGATGTGGCTCGCATTCTGGAAGTGTTGATGTTCTATCAGGCCGCGGGGGGCCGCAAGTACACCGGCCTGACGCATCGCTATCAATCGTACCTGGACCTCAGCGACCACCTCCGCATGGGACGGGCGATCCTGGTGGGACGCGGAGCGGAACCCGCAGCCACGCTGAATCGCGACGGTCGATCCCAGGCGGAACTGACCGATCGCCGTTGGACCTTGTACCGAGTCGTGTTTCCTGTGGACAGCCCCGTTCGCTAACGTAAGTTTGGCCGTCCGTCCTGTCCGGCGGTTCGAAAGGCGTGAATTGTGATCGAGACCCAAGATCTGACGAAGAAGTACGGCGAGATGTTCGCCATCCGCTCGATCCAGTTGAAGCTCGAACAGGGCGATCTGTTCGGATTCATCGGGCCCAACGGAGCGGGCAAGACCACGACCATGCGGATCATCGCCACGCTGCTGAACCCCACCTGGGGCGAGGCCTATGTGTGCGGCAATTCGATCTATACCAAAGCCAAGGAGATCCGGCGACTGGTCGGCTACATGCCCGACTTCTTCGGCGTCTACGACGACATGCGGGTGATCGAGTACCTCGAGTTCTTCGCCGCCGCATACCGGATCCGCGGCCAGCAGCGGCGCAAGGTCTGCGACGAAATGCTGCAGATCGTCGATCTGGACTTCAAACGCGATGCATTCGCCAACACGCTCAGCCGCGGACAGACGCAGCGACTGGGGCTGGCGCGCACCCTGCTGCACGACCCCCAGGTGCTGCTGCTGGACGAACCGCTCAGCGGCCTCGATCCGCGCGCCCGGATCGATATGCGCAACCTGCTGCGGCGGTTGGGCGAAATGGGGAAGACGATCATCGTCTCAAGTCACATCCTGCCCGAACTGGCCGACATCTGCAATAAGATCGGCGTGATCGACCGGGGCGTGATGTCGGTCAATGCGGAGGTCGCCGACGTCATGAAGCAAGTCCGGCAGCACACCGTGCTGCACATCCGCGTCCGGGACAACAGCGAAGGCGCCGCTCGCCTGCTGGAAAATCAGGACATCGTCGATTCGGTCGAAATCCGCAAGGGCCAGATCATCGCCACGCTGAAACGCGGCGTGGACGACCACAGCGGCTTGGCCGAACTGCTGGTCCAGCAGGGATACCGCCTGACCATGTTCCGCGAAGAAGAGATCAATCTGGAATCGGCCTTCATGGCCCTGACCAAGGGCATGGGCGCCACCACCGAGACTCCGCCACCGCCGAAGCCGCAGGTGTGAAGTCCCGCTGTGGTCGGAAAAGCCTCGGCGGGTGCCGCTGTCCCATCCAGCGAGTGGTTCAAGCAGGCCGCTAGCCGGCGGCGTCCAGGACAGCACGGATGGCAGTGCCGGGGCAGGGGTTGAATTGCGAATTGCCATCGCCGCATCCCGTGCGGTCCAGACCAATCCGGATTATTCACGAAGTGCTCCGCGGGACCGTAGTACAGGCTGCCAGCCTGTATTTGGGGAACACAGGCAAGCTGCCTGTGCTACAACATGCCCCCGTGAATAATCCGGGCCAAAATCGTTCCCGACACGAAACGGGCTGCCGATCATCGGTGCTCCGGCTTTGCCATCCGTGCGATTCCAGCCTTCGAGAACGCGATCACTGCAAGAGCTCCGCGAAACACGCAACTGCCGTCCCTTTACCCGCCCCCAATGCGATTCGAACTCCTTGCCGCGCGGATCGCCGCCCCCTCGATGCTCGAGAGCGCCGCCCGGAACCGGCCGGCAGAAATGCAAAACCCTACAGCGAGCCCCTTCTCCCACGCTGCCGTTCTCTCCCGCCGAGCGCGCCAGGCACTTGAACGAGGACTAGATCGTGGCGGAGTCTACCGCCCCGCAATCTCTCTCCCCCGAAACGTCCCCTCCCTGATCACCGCACCATCTAATCCTTCATCAGTTCGGGCCCTTGCGACCCACGACCAATCGGCGTCTCGTCCGACAACAGCGTGCTACGGTGCGGCCACAGTGTCGTGCATCATGGACCGAAGTGCTTCGTTCACGGACTCGTCGGTTGGAAACGCCGCGCGAACGTCCGGTGCAAGAAGCGCCAAATTCGTTCCACTTCGGTACAGTTCCAGGTACTTGCCGCGGACTCCGCCCTTGAGTTCATCCGGATGATACTCGGGACGGAGATCGTCATCCTCGCCAGTCGTCTTATCCCTCTTCATAGATCTTCCTCTCCCGTCGTGTGGCGACACGAGCGCTAATAATTCGGTTTCGATCGCCGCGATCGGTGTGGGACACGATCAGCAGGCGACCATCCGTCGAGTACCCGAACGTCAGGTACCGGTCCTCGTCGTCGGAATGCCCTGGATCATGGAAGGTGATGGCCAAGGGATCCCCGAACACCGTGGCTGCTTCACTGAACGCAACCCGGTGCTTCGACAAATTTCGCGCCCCTTTGTCTGGGTCCCACTCGAATTCCATTCCTTGAGCCTACCGCGCCGGTCAGAACTGAGCAAGCCGCAAGGTGTGACCGGCCGAGACGCTTGGGCCGACCAGACTGGGCATCTTTCGGCCTTGGCCACCCGCGCGACAGTCTGGGAGGCGAAACGGTACCACCGTGCCGGCCCGAACGATACGGTTAACGCGGCGGCGGCCGAAAACCGTCGACTTCGGGACCGACCCGATCCGCCGCTCGCGTCTGGGTCTCGCCGACAGTCGAGAATCGCGACAACGTCGATGACGGTGCGGTGCAGGCCGAAAACGGTCGCGTGTATACTTGCTTCGGTCTCGAAGCGACCAAGATCCTCGAACAGACGGTCCGTGAAGTAGTCACCGAGGCCATCGCGCTGCTGCTCGTAGAACAAGGCACCTTCAACCAGATCGCGGCGGGCCTCCGCCCGAAGCTCGACGCGCATCCAATGCATCCTTGATTTCGGCTTTCGCCTCTGCCAGTCGCAGTGCCGGCCCCGAAGTTGGGTTCTCGAGCCTGTCCGCAATTATCGTCCCACGCCATTCGGGCGAGACGAACGACTGGGAATCAGCCGCCAAATCCCGCCAAATAAGATCCATCGCCGCAAGCTTCTCGTCACGGCTTAGATTATCGATCATCGCCTCAAGGGTCATTTTGCTTTCTCCGACGAATGTCTCCCTTGCAGTGTATTCGACAGCCTGCCGAGTGGCAAGCATCCCGATCGCCAGGACGCGTCAGGAGCCGCAATCGTGGCGCAGGCTCGATACAGACGAGCGACGATGTTGACCGGGCGGCGACGGACACGCCCGCCATTGTCGCGGACGAGACCGCCGCTCGCGTTCATCCCCTGGTTCAAGTAAGCCGCTGGCGCGGCGGATGGGGGCCAGTGCCACGCGGGGGTCGATTGATTGCATGTCGGCGTGACATGGGCCACCGCCGCTCGCGGGCGCCGAACGCGAGTCGAATTCGCAGACGTTCGCGCAGCAGCTACCCGGTCGCGTCCAGGACAGCACGGATGGCAGCGCCGGGGCACGGATGGAAGTGCGAATCGCCATCCCCGCATTCCGTGGCAGACCAGCCCCAGGATCGTTCCCAACAAGAAACGGGCTGCGGATCATCGGTGCTCCGGGTTCGCCATCCGTGCTCTTTCGGCCTCCGAGAATGCGATCACTGCAAGACCGCAGCGAAACACGGAACGGCCCTCCCGATACGCGTCCCCGATGCCTCTGGGACTCGACGCCCTGCTGCTCGCCGCCCCCTGGATGCTCGAGAACGCTGGTCGGAACCGGCCAGTAGAAATGCAAAACCCTACAGCGAGCCCCTTCTCCCACGCTGCCGTTCTCTCCCGCCGAGCGCGCCGGGCTACTTGAACGAGGACTAGATCGTGGCGGAGTCTACCGCCCCGCAACCTCTTTCCCGCGACAACGTCTCTCTCCCCGGAAACGTCCCCTCCCTGATCACCGCACGATCTAATCCTTCATTAGTTATGCATCACGTCGCGATTTCTGAGGATTCGGAATACCACACAGTATGAGATACTCATGCTTCGTCTACGAGCCTATACTCACAACGCGGGCAGATTCTGGTGCTTGGCGATAGGTCGCGTTCACATCTGGGACAGGGGATGGTCGGCCCAGTACTTCTTGGGCGGGTCATCCAAGATGGAGCCTTGGCCGAAGCGGGTTTTGGTCGCCCTGCTTTCACGCCCATCCAACCGCCGAGGACGAATAGCGGGCAGAACAATCCGAGCCCGACAAGCGGGAGAATGTCCTGATCGATCAGTTCGGCCTTCGCAATGGCCCAGATGATCCCCAACGCTGCTGCTCCACCCGATATTGCACCGATAGTCGCGAAAACGAAGCGACGTAATGGCGGGCCCGTTGTACGAGCAACCGTCGGGAACACTGCCGTGGGCTCTTTGGTCGAAAACGGGGCGAAGATCAAGACGGGGCCCTTTACCGCAAGCAAACAAGCCCACGTTACGAAAACCGCAATCCAGAAAGGAAAGAAGATAAACACGAACGCGCAGGCAAGTATTGCGACGTAGATGCTGATCCATCCTGCGATTCGTACTTCAATCGTCAATCCGCTTGGTTCGACGCCAAACACGCCGTAGGCGTCCAACGAAAGGGCCATGGCGATCAATGCTACTGGCCAGCCGAATCCCGCTGAGTACGCTTCCGTCGCAGTGAACCAAATGGCGAGTCCAAGTGAAATGAAGGCCGAGACAACGAATGCGAGACGACCAAAGAATGTCATCGAAACCTCCCGCTGTCCTGCCAACTCGTTCGTCGATGGTAACCGTTCTGGGTGAAAGCGTTTGGCATAACTAGTGATTATCCAGAACGGCCTATCACGGACATGGCTGACTGGGAATAGGCCGACCGGGGCGGCGGGCTATCTCGCCTGCCACTACTGGACGATTGTCGCTTGAATCCCTTGCCCGTCAAGCAGTTGAATCGGCATCGGCTCCGTGCCGCCCACCGGAATAGGCCGACCTGGATAATGTCCTATTGGCGGCTGCATAGGCCGACCGGCTGGGTCGGCCGATGACTGGCACCGCTTGGTCGCCATCGAGCTCCGAAAACCTTGCACGTAAACACGTTGCGCACTTCGCTCTCGATGTCTTCGCCCGGCATTGGCCGACCGGTGTATTCATGGCCGATCCAGGGGCCGCGATGGCTTGGCATCGTTCGAGTAGGAACTGGCGGCCTTGGCCGTAGCCGACGGCCGACGAGGCGTGCGTCGGTGCGAGATTCTGCGGTGCGAATCGCGGAAGCTCAGGGCTTGGGCCATAGCGTGTCGATGGCTTCGACGGTGCGGTCTACCAGGATCTGTCCGCCGTCGGGGCCGATGCGGCTGCTTTGAATCACGGCGCCGTAACCGCCGCCGCGGACGGCTCGTTCGCTCGGCAGGTAGCCGGCCGAGCCGGTCAACTGGATGACGAAGGTCTGCACCGCGGGACTGCGAGCTTTGATCTGCACGCCGAAGTCGGTGTACAACTCGAACTCGTTGGTGCAGATCGCCACGTCGCCCAGACGCAGGACGTGCAATTCCATGGTCGACACGCCAGCGGTCCCCGCCTGCTGGCTCTCGTAGCGTTCCACGACTCCCTGGTTCCAACGGTAGTTCCAGGTTTGGGCCGGGTCGTCGGCGTACTTGGCTGCTTCCCGGCGAGCCTCCGCGACTTCGGCCTCTGTCACTTGGCGGTAGGGCAGTTCGATCGTCTGGACCAGATGCCGCAGTTCGACGTCGCTGCGCATGTCGTGTCGCGCACCGTCGTAGGCGTCTTCCCAGCCCGCCACGATGCGGCGAGCGATCTCGTCCAGTCGCGTCAGGCCTCGCAGACGCCGCATCCGCTCGTCCGCCGCTCGCCCGTACATCAACCGGGACGTCTGATCGCCCGACGCACCGGTCAGGCCGAGAACCAACAGGTGTTCGCCATGCCGCTCGCGCAACATGCGCCGGACGGGATCCCAGAAGTCCGCGTGAATCGTCGATCCGCCGCCCACTTCCTGAGACGGGCAGGGCACATTGACGGCCGTGGCGATCAGTTGATCCTGGTCGTCCCAGAAAAACAACACCTCCAGATTGTGGTCTTCGTAGCCTTCGATCGCGCGAAAATCGGGCCGGTTCGTGGCGCCGTACATGGCCGCGGTGCCGTTGGCATAGACGGCTCGACGGTTCTGAGCCACAACCGCTTGGCCTTGTCCCCAGCCGACTTTGCCCGCCTTGCGTTTCTGCCAGCTCTCGACCACGGCATCCGCCACCTGGGTCGTCAGGAACTCGGCGTACTGGGCGGGTTGCATGATTCCGGTTTCGGGCAGCGCGTACCGGCCTTCGACCATGACCGGCGCGGTGTGCGTGTGGGTGGCGCAAAGGAAGAGCTTCGTCAGATCGAAGTCCGGCAGACGCTCCTTCACTTTGTTTCGCACCATGTCGAGAATTCCCGGCCGGATCGCGACCAGGTCGCAGGACACGATAACCGCTTGGTCAAGTGAGCGGTCGCCGTCGCGCGATTCCAAGGCCAGCGCGGTGGCCGAGAGCGGCGTTTCGACTTTCTTGGCGATCCGCACGTTCCTTTGGCCACTGAGCGCGACGGGCTCGGAAGGCGTGATATCGACCGTGGCCGCACCGATCCGGATTTCGGCGGCCGAGGTAGAAGCTCCGACCGATCCGAAGATTATGGTCCAAGCGGCCAACGCGGCCAAAACCAGGATTGCCTTGGGCGCTCGTGTGCCCGGTGTCTGCACCGTTTTCCGAATCGGGTGTTGGATACTGCGAGTCATCGAGAGGTCTCCTGGATGGGGTTTGCGGCAGGGGATGCGCGAGTCGCTCGTCTTGATGTTGTGCCGGATTCCGGACTCGCGTTCGGCGCCCGCGAGCCACTTGTTTGGATTCCGGACTCGCGTTCGGCGCCCGCGAGCCACTTGAATCGCGTCTCAACAATGTACCCGCGGGAAACCCCATCGAAAACCCCTGGCGATGCGCCGGTTACGAACAATCCGGCTTCGTGGTAAAAAAGTGTCGTCGGCGTGCGGCGTGCAAGGATCGGGCTGGATGGTTGCATGCTGGCGACCGCATGGGTGAAAGGAATGCTGCATGGAATCGTTCTTTCAACTCGAAACTCACCGCACCGACGTGCGGACCGAGGTGCGCGCGGGGGTCGCCACGTTCCTGACCATGGCGTACATCATCGTGGTCAATCCGGCGATCCTGGCTGACGCCGGGATGCCCTACGCCGGCGTCTTGTTTGCGACCGTCCTGGTGGCTGCGGTCAGTTCGATCTTGATGGGACTGGTGGCCAATCTGCCGTTTGCCATTGCGCCGGGCATGGGGATCAACGCCTTTTTCACGTTCGGCATTGTGATCGGCATGAAGGTTCCGTGGCAGACGGCGCTGGGAGCCGTGTTTGTGTCGGGATTGGTCTTCCTGACGCTGTCGATCTTCCGCGTTCGCGAGCTGATCGTGGCGGCGATTCCTCCACCGGTTCGCTTCGGCGTGGCAGCCGGCATCGGGCTGTTTCTGGCCTTCATCGGGCTGCAGAAGGTTGGATTCGTGGTTGCGAACCCCGCGACGATCGTCGGTTTTGGCGGGATGAATGCCGAGCGGATTGTCTTCGTTGTCGGGTTGATGGTCACGGGCTGGTTGGTGATCCGCCGCATTCATGGCGCGCTGATCTGGGGCATTGTCGGAACGTCGCTGCTGGCGTTTGCAGCCAGCCGCCTTGGCCAGGCGTTGGGCGGCGAGCCGTTCGCGGCGCCGCCGAATCGCTGGTTCGCGCTGCCGAGTACCGACGTTTTGCTTCAGTTGGACGTGGTCAGCGCCTTGACCTGGGGCATGGTGCTGCCGATCTTCGCGCTGACGTTCACAGATCTGTTCGACAGTCTTTCGACATTCGTGGGCGTTTCGGAAGTCGGCGGCTTCGTGGATGCCGAGACCGGTCAGCCAAAGAACGTCGGACGGGCGCTGCTGGTGGACGCGATCGCCACGACGCTGTCGGGATTGGCCGGCACGTCGAGCGGAACGACCTACATTGAAAGCGCCGCGGGCGTCGAGGAAGGTGGCCGAACCGGCTTGACGGCCGTGGTGACCGGATTGCTGTTCCTGCCCTTTGCGTTTCTCAGTCCCTTGCTGTCCTTCGTCCCAGCGGTTGCCACCGCGCCGGTGCTCGTGCTGATCGGCATCTACATGATCGGGCCGATCCGCAAGATTGCCTGGGACGACTTCGAAGACTCGATTCCCGCCTTTCTGTCGTTGATTCTGATTCCGCTGACTTACAGCATCACGCAGGGCATTGTGTGGGGCTTTTTGAGCTACACCGCCATCAAGGTCCTGCAAGGCAAGTTCAAGCAGATCTCGCCAACGTTATGGATCATCGACGTGTTCGCCATCCTGTCGCTCGTGTTCGGCCGTTGAAGGACGTTGAACTTTCGTCAAGGAGCCGTCGGGCTGCACGAGGCGCCGACCGCGTGCTAGAATGCCCGGACAATGAAACATCACGGCTTCCAGCGAGCAAGCTCGGCGGGGAGCAGTGAAGTACGCACCTCCCGATTCAAGTTTCCACTTTGTCCGGCATTCGGAGGAATCATCATGAGCGTTGTCCCTTGGATCCACCACCGTGTTGCGAACTGGGATCCTGCCGTCCTCGGCCGATCGACGGCTGCGTGCCTTGTCTGCGTCGCGTTGTTTGCCGCGACAGGCATGGCCGCAACGCTCGAGGTCGGGCCGGGCAAGCCGTTTGCGCGGATCGAGGACGCCAATGCTCGGGCACAGGCGGGCGATGTGATCCTGGTGCATCCACGGGCCGACGGGCAGCCTTACGAGCAGACGGCGGTGTTCGTCCGCCAGGCTCGGTTGACGTTCCGCGGCGTGCCGGCCGAAGGCGAGCGATGGGTGAAGATCGACGGCAGCGGGTTCGACTACAGCGGGCGCGGCAGCACGCCGCGGGCCATCTTCCAGTTCAACGCCGGCACGGACCATTGCGTGCTGGAAGGCTTCGAATTGACCGGTGCGCACAACGGTAGCCATAACGGGGCCGGGGTGAGGATCAACCAGGCCAACCATGTGATCGTTCGGAACTGCATGATCCATGGCAACGACATGGGGATCATGTCCAACGGCGACGGGAGCTTGGAACGCGGCGTGAACCAGTTGATCGAGTTCTGCCGGATCCACCACAACGGCGATCCGGCCGATCCGGGCTACAACCACAACCTGTACTTGGGCGGCACGAGCGTGACCATGCGGGCGTGCGAGGTGCATTCCAGCCTGACCGGCCACAATTACAAGAGCCGCGCCCATTTCAACCGCGTCGAGTACTGTTACCTGTACCACTCGGCCAACCGAGAGTTCGATTTGGTCGATGCCGCCGATACCGCTCGGCCGGGCAGCCACACCGTGCTGTTGGGCAACATTATCGTCAAAGATCCGCAGTGCCGGGGCAACCGCAGCGTGATCCATTTCGGTCAGGACGGCGGGCGCGATCACGACGGGACACTGCATCTGCGATTCAATACGGTGGTCACGCCGTTCCTGTCGCCGGTCGTCGAGTTGTCTGCGCCAGGAGCGAAGGCCGAACTGATCGGCAACATCGTGTGGGACGGGGGGCAACGGCAGAACGGCCAGCGGTTGGCGGCGGCCCGCGCCGGCGCGCGACTGGAAAGCTTTTCGGGCGGGAACAATCGGTTGGCCGGGTTGTTTGAGGCTCTGAGCGGCACGTCGCTGGACGCCGATTCGAATCCGATCCAGCGATTCGATGTCTCGCCGCTGGCCGATCCCGCGCGGCACGATTTCCGAGTGCTGCCGGCCGCCGCCGGACAACTCGCAGCACCGCCGACCGCTGCGCAAGCCCCGCTGCCCGCGACGCCGGGAGCACTGCAACCCGATACCGATCCGACGCTGGCCTGGCAGTACCGGCACCCGGCCGACAGGCAGCGGCGCGACGCGACTGGCGGCCTGGTTCTCGGGGCCAGTGGACGAGCGGATTAGGGCAACGCCGTGAAGCATTTTCGTAGCCGAATTCGTGAGAATTCGGATGATTTGCAAACATTCTCCAGCCGAATTCGTGAGAATTCGGATGATTTGCGAACTCTCCGAAGTCTCACGACTTCGGCTACGATCCGCTCGCGGGCCTTCTTCCGCGTCAGGAACCCCTTCACGGCGTTGCGTTAGCGGCGGACGGCGTCGAGCGACTGTTGGGCCGACCGGCAGGATTGTTCGTTTACCGCAGCGGTCAGCGGGCCTGCGTCCGCGCCGCCAGCCGGATAGACGGGTCGTTCGTAGCCGGCGTAGGTTTCCGTGCGGAGGTTGGCGAGCATCGCATGTCCGCGGCGGCGCGAGCGTTCGGCTCGCAACGCGGCCAGATCGATCGGGCCGACCACGATCTTCTCGCCGGGCCCCGGGTCGGTTTGGCTGAGGACTCGGCCGTCGTAGTCGACGATCATGCTGCCGCCGGGCCAACTGAACGGCGGGTAGTGTTTCAGGCTGCTCGCCTGATTCGACGCGACGACGTAGGCCATGTTCTCCAACGCGCGGCAGCGGTTGACCGTCGTCCACCAATCCATCGGCGCCGCCGTACCCCAGGGATCCATGTAGGCCGAGACCCGGACCAAGACCTCCGCGCCGCCCAGGGCCAATTGCCGGATCGCTTCGGGGAACAGCCAGTCGTAGCAGATCGCTGCGCCGATCCGGCCGATCTCCGTATCGGCCACCGGATACAGCGGCTGGTCGTAGCCGGTCAGATCGTGCGGGCTGGTGTGCAGTTCCCACGGCGTCCAGGGGTGGACCTTGCGATACTTCAGCAGCATCCCCGACGGTCCGATCAGACACGTCGTGTTGAACACGTGCCCGGGCCAACGCGGATCGGATTCCAGAAAGGTGCCGGTCTGGATGTAGACGCCCAACTGCCGCGCTTTGCGTTCGTAGCGGTCGGTATGCTCGTTGGGGATCGGCACGGCCAGCAGCCGCGACAGATGCTCGACGTCCGGGTAGACTGGCGCCGCGTGAGCGAACTCGGGAAACACGACCAGCCGCACGTCGAACAGCGGCTCGTAACCCGTCACGGCGTATTCGACCATGTTCAACATGTGCTTGACGCGCGGCGCGATTTCGTCCCGCGTCCGCGGATTGGGCAGATCGATCTGGCAAGCGGCGGCGTAGTAGCGATCCATGTTAATTCAGCGGCCCCAGCACTTGACGTGTGTTGAATTTCTCGCGGTATTGCCGGGTCTTGGCCGTGTCGGGATAGGATTCGTTGGGGCCGTACGGGTATCCGGTCATGCCTTGGAATGGCAACGGCTCGACGGTATCCGGATGGGCCGTGTGCAGGTCCATGTCCTTGCAGTAGCTGTGCGTCTTCAGCAGGAACGAGCGGCGGTAGCCATCGGGTACCGGTCCCAATGCGTCCGCATCGAACCGCATCGTGATCTCTTCGCCGTGCCCCATGATGACGAAACAGTCGTCGGCCTCGGTGAGTAATTCCGCGACCTCGCCGTACCGAGTGTAGCGGCCCGACATCAGTTTCCAGGCGGCCGTACGGTCGATGTTGTTGTAGTCGCACAGATTGGGATGCCGGCCGTCGGGCGAGTACTCGCGGGGATAGCCCAGGAAGTGCAGGTCCGCGCTGTTCGGCGCCACCTCGGTGATTCTCAAGTCGCTGGCCGCGTCGTGCAGGCCCAGGTACACGCGGTCCCAGTAAAGATCCATGTTGCTGCGGATCCGCAGACGCTGGTCGGTGGGCCGCAAGTGCCCGGTCATGTCGAGCGTCATCACGTGCTGGACCCCGGCCGGATACCCGACCTCGCGGAACAAATTGACCCACTGCCCGTCGCGATGCACTTCGATGGTCGGCGCTTGACAGCGCAATCCCGCCTGGTGCGCGGCGTAGTTGGACGACGAATACCCGTACTCGACCCATCCGTACAGCACGAGAATCGGCCGGTCGTCCGCCGCCAGTTCCGCCAGGCGATCGCCGAAATCCAATTCGACCCAGTGATTCGCCGCCAGACCCAGGAAGCGGGCGTCGCGCTCGGTGGCCCCGGCGTACTGCCGATCGACTTGCCGCACCGCTTCGGTGACGTCCACGCTCCGATGATCGGTCGCGGCCCGCGGTTCGATCGTCCGGCGGAAACAGAACACTTCGAACGCGGGCGGCGCGGCGTTGATCGCCATCATCTCGTTGGGATAAATCCGCGTGCCGATCGGGTGATCGATCGCCAACAGCTTGGCTTCGTCAAAGTACGTCACCTCTTCCAGCGGCGTGACCGACTGTAGCACGTAGTGGCCGTCCAGCGGTTGGAGCTCCGGCAGCGGCAGATACTCGGTCTGGTCCGGCGTTGCGTACACGCCCGGTTCCAGCAGGTATCCCAACCCGCCGACTCCGCCGAAATCGGCCACGAACTCGAAGCGACTTCCCGTCCATGCGAACAGGTACGGACACGAGGACGTCTTGCGGTTCAATTGCTCGACCGCCGCGACCCGGTTAGCCGCCAGTTCCAATTCGGCTTGCAGCACCGCGTCGGGCCAGATCACCCGCAACCAATCGAGTTTGGTGTAGTCGCCCAACCCAGCGTGGACGCGCAACGGCGGCATGGCCACCGGACCCGAGGCACCGCCGACGAAGTATTGCTGGAAGACGTCGCCCGTCTTGACCTCGACGCGGGCGCCAATTCCCGAACGGTTCGAGCGCGCCATTTGATCGGCGGGACGCGTGCCGGCCAAATCCAACTGAATCCACTGGCCGCCGGATGTGACGTTCTCGATCAGCAACGGCGAGCGTCCCGAGGCCGAGATCAGCAGATCGCAGCGTCCGTTGCCCGTGAAATCGGCGGCCACGCAACTGGCGTCGCCCGCCGTTTCGATCGCCGTCAGCAGCAGGCCCGGCACGACGTCCGCGGCGTCCACGAACTGGGCCTTGGGCCACTGATTCAGCAGCAACACGGGGCCGCGAGTGCCGTCGCGGCGCCGCGCGTCGCCCAGCACCAGGTCCAAATCGCCGTCGTTGTCGATGTCGACGAATTGGCCACCGGTGCCACCCAGGCGCCCCCAGGCAGACGTGAATCCTTCGTCGCGGCTGAACCGCCCATAACCGTCGTTCCGCATCAGCGTCATTCCGGACGCCGTGAACAGCAGCAGGTCGCGGTTGCCGCGCTTGTACGGATCGCCGCTCGCGGCGGCGATGACGAGCTTGGCCTCCAAGCCGATCTCGGCACCGTCGACCATGCGGAACGCACCGACTCGGTCGTTGATCCAAGCTTTGATCGTGCCGTCGCTCAGGAACAAGACCAAATCCATGTCGTAGTCGTTGTCCAGATCGTCGTACAGCATTCCGGTCACGGCCGAGTCGTCAAACTCCAAGCCGAGCGTCTCTGCCCGGTCTGCAAAAGTCTGGTCCCGATTGCTGAGGAACACGCTGGATGCCGCGGGTTGATGATCTTCGTTCCCCGGCACGCTCCCCCGCGCCGATCGAAACGCGAGCAGGTCGAGATCGCCGTCGCTGTCCAAATCGACCAGCCGTGCCAACTGCGTCAGCACGTCCGCACCTGCCACATTTTGCGCGGAGGCGGGACTGAACTGCCCCTGGCCATCGTTCAGCAGCAGGGCATCCGCACCCGCACGGCCCAACCATAAATCCACATCGCCGTCGTTGTCGACATCGCCGAAGCAAGGCGAAACGCCGCGCGATTCGAGCCGCTGACCCGAGGTGAAGTTGCCCTTGGCGTCGTTGATCCACAGCGACGTTTCGCCCTCCGGGCCCGCGGCCGTCAGGCAAAGATCCAGATCGCCGTCGCCATCGATGTCGGCGACGGCGATGCCGGGCAATTCGATCCGGCCGCCGCCCCAGTCCCACGCCTGAGTTTCCACGCCTAGTTGGCGGACCTCGGGCGAGAAAACCGGCTGCCGAAGGGTGTCGTCCGGCCTTCGCTCCAGGGGCAGATTGTCCGCGCCGAGAATCAAATAGTGCTTTCCCGCCGCGCCGTAGCTGGTCTGCACCGCGAAACTGCCGCCCGACAGTTCGGCAGCTTGCAGTCTCCGGAAACGGTCCAGCAACGGCATCACGCGATCACTCTGCTGCGTGCTGCGGTACTGCATCGCTAGCCGATAGATCGCCGAGACGAAACCCGGGTTCCGCGCGACCACGTTCTCCAGAAGTTTCAGGCCTTGATCGTTTTGTTCGACTGCCAGCAACACCTCGGCCAGTTTATAGGCAACGTGCAGATCCTCGGGGTCCGCACGGTGTGCCCGCTGGAAGTACTCCACGGCTTGCTCGGTCTCGCCCATGTACTGATAGTACATTCCCAGCGAGAACAAGGCCGCGGCATGATTCGCGTCGAGTGTCAGCACGTGCTCGAACTTCTGCCTCGCGACATCGAGGCTCTCTTTCGCCTCGCGTTCACCCTGCAGGTTCAAATAGGCCATGCCCAGATTGAATTGGGCAGCGATCCAGTCCGGTCGGGCCTGGACCACTTTCTCATAGGCTTCGACTGCATCGCCGTAACGATACTGCTCCATCAGGGCGTTGCCCCGGTTGAAATCGGCCAAGACGGCCATGACCTGCGAGTCATCGGGCGAAGCGGATGCAACGGTCGCCTCCGGTGCGGCAGGCGGAACGGGCTGGCTGCCGGAGCAACCGACAACTGCGAGAGTGACGATTAGGGCAAGGAATGTTCGTGACATGGTCGGCTGCGAAAAACGGGAATTTTTTTGGGATGAACTGAACTTCAAATCCAATGGTCAAGACTCTTGCGGCCTAGGACCGGCACCGGTCTCGGAGAGACCGGACCACGTTGAGGGCGGCTCTCCGAGACGCCCAGACGATCTCGGAGAGGCTGGTCCGCGTTGGGGGCGGGGGGCTATGGACGCAGCAACTCCCAACCGTCTTCGGACACCTTCAGGCCTGTCGCACCTTGGTGTTGGTCGTAGACCGCATGCATTTCGTCGATCGAATCGAAGTAGCCGACGATGAACGCGGCCTGGAAATGTTCGCCCGCCTTGATCGGTCGGCCGCCGAATTCCTGGATCATGCAGATGTAGCCTCGCTGGTGGCACCATGCCTCGCACGTGACCTCGGGATCGAGCGTCATGCCAGCTAGCCACGGACCGGCGTTACCCGTCGCCGGGTCGCGCAATCGCACGGCACGGATGAATCGCTTCGGCGTCGGCTGCTTGCCCCGCTGATATAGGAACCGCTCGTCCGGCGCGAAATTCTCGAAGAACTCCTCGGCGGCGATCCGCAGACCGTTCTCACCGCCCAGATAGCTGAGATAGACTTCGCTGAACGTATCGCCGCGGTTGTGCCGGACGTGTCCGGGCATATCGATGCGCAAGAACATCGCCGGGCTGTCGTTCACAGCATCGATGCGATCCATCGAAACGAAGTAGCGTTTGCCCTCCGGGAAGACCAGCCATTGAGTCCACGTGGAACCGGTCTTCCTGTCGGGTGCGGCCGTTTGGTACTGGAAACTTTGCGTCACGGCCACGAACCCGTCGCCGCTCACCACTTTCGGCTGCAATTGCTTGGCCTGCGTGCAGATCTGCGGTCCCTCGATCGAACGCTTGGGAATGTTGCCGTGGTAATCGTTGCCGAAACGGTAGACGAGTTCCGGATCCAACTGGTCGCGGTACGCTTCGTCGCTGCCCGGCTCCATGATCCAATCGACGATGTCCAGGCCGAATCCCGGATCGCGGAACCCGGTCCGCTTGTCCAGGAACGATTGTCGCCCCACTCCGCTGACGTAGCCCTGCTTGATCACCGCCGCCTCGACTTGCGACGTCTCGATGCGAATCTCGGTGTCGGTTTCCGTCACACGGGGGTCGGCGGCTTCAGCCTGCGTTGAAGCACAGCAAGCAACGCTCAAGAAACACGTGCCGATGGCCCAATTCCGAAGCGCGAGGACAGGAAGGCGGTTCATACGATTTGCTCCCGGGATTTGGTCGTTATCCAATTCTTCGAGTCGCGTTTGGGGGCGCGCGGTCCCCTGTGGCCCGCGTCCGCTGGCCGTGGCTCCGAATTGCGGCCCGCGCTCATCACTCGAACAGTATATCCGGCCGAGATTCAAATGGCAGTCCGGAATGCCAAGCCGTCCCTACTCAATCGGTGGGCGGCTTGCTATCCTGCTGCCCAACGTGAAATGGCATTTCGAGTCGCGCGGCGTGCGGGCGACAGGAGCAAGGGCAACGCGAGATGATTACCTACGACTTGGAACCGGGGCTGACGGCCGACGAGTTTATCGACATTCTGGAGCGTTCCACCTTGGCCGAGCGACGGCCGGTGGCAGATCGTCCGGTTATCGAGCGGATGCTGGCCAACGCCGACATCCTGGTTGCGGCGCGCGACGGTCTGCAACTGGTCGGCGTGTCTCGCGCGATCAGCGATTTCGGCTTTTGTACCTACTTATCGGACTTGGCCGTCGACCAGGCGTACCAAGGCCAAGGCATCGGCCGGGAACTGATCCGCCGCACGCACGAAGCAGCCGGTCGCGGCACCACCTTGATCCTGTTGGCCGCCCCCAAAGCCGAATCGTACTACCCGCATATCGGCATGACCCGACACGATTCGTGCTGGATCATCCCGCGGCAGATCGAGCCATACGTTGCGTGAGCCTCGTCGGCACGGTGCGGTTCATGCGACGGCCTGACGCAGCAACGCGACGCCGGAGGCTACCGCCAGCGCGACCGTTTCGATTCGCAGGATTCTCGGGCCGAGTGTCACCAATTGGCATTCCGGGCCAGCGGCAGCGATTTCGTCGTCGGTAAAGCCGCCTTCGGGGCCAACGGCTGCCAGCAGCGGGTCGTGGGTTACTTGCTGCAACAGCTCTCGCAGCGGCTGGGCCGAGGCACAAGGGTGGGCCAGCCACCGCTGGCAACCCAACGGTGCCGCCGCGAAGCATTCGGCAAGCGTCTGCGGACTCGAAATTTCCATCAGTCGGTTTCGCCCGCATTGCTTCGATGCTTCGACCACCGCGCGGCGCAAGCGATCGAGCGCCCGATCCACCGGTTGCGCCACGCCTCGCTTCGTCACCAGCGGGACCAACTGCGCGACGCCCAACTCGACGGCCTTTTCGACCAGCCATCGCTGGCGATCCCCTTTCGGCAAAGCGACTGCTAGCACCAGCGGCGGACTCAACTCGCGATCAACCCAGCTTCGCTCCAGAACCCGCAACTCGGCGTGCGACCGACCGATGGTCACGACGCGAGCCGGAAACTCAGCGCCGCTGCCATCGAACAGCACGACCTCGTCGTCCACCTTGGCGCGGAGCACTCGGATCAAATGCTCGGCCTCGCTGCCCTCCAGACGAGCACATTCGCCCACCACCGGTCGATCGACAAAGAATCTTCTACACATTCGGGGACTCGCCGAGTTTTGATGAAGCGACCTTGCGGATTCTACCGATCAGGAAGACATTGCGGAATCGAAGTGTACCGAAGCCGTGAAAGAAATGGGGCGAGACCCCCACCGCTTGACGGACTGGAATGCAGCTTCGCGATACCCAGCGTCTCAGTCTCAAGGAACCTGAATATGCAGCTATCGTACTGGGGAATGAGCGAATCGCCATTCAGGGCACAGGACCGAATCCGGTTTTTCTTTGCCAGTCCGACGCATGACGAGGCGCTTGCGCGCCTCGGGTTCCTGGTGGAATCGGGGCACTCGTTGGGGATTCTGTCAGGCCACGATGGGGTCGGCCGCTCGACGGTGCTCGAAGTGTTTGCGCTCGGCTCGCGGCAACAGGGGCATGTCGTCTGTCAGATGAATTTGCTGGGTGTGGACGAGCGTTCCTTTCTGTGGACGCTGGCTGCCGGCTTGGGCTGCAATCCGCGAGCGGCGGAGGAGCCGTTCACATTGGGCCGCCGCGTCTCGGACCGACTGCGGGAACTTGCGTTAACTGGGCGGACAGCGGTTCTGCTCTTGGACGACGCGGACCAAGCCGCGCACGAGGTGTTGACCCAAATCCTGCGGCTGTTGAAGACGCATACACACGGTCTGACGACGATCTTGGCTATCGAATCGTCGCGTATGGCCCGGCTTGGGGGCGATTTGCTGCAACTGTCCCAATTGCGCATCCGGCTGGAATCGTGGAGTCCCGACGATATCCGCACGTACCTGGAGACGAGCCTGGCGAGGGTTGGCTGCGACCGTCCGGTATTCGAGGATTCCGCCTCGTTCCGCTTGCACGAGTTGACCGACGGAACGCCGCGGTGGGTCGGGCAATTGGCCGAACTCGCGCTGCTTGCCGCAGCCGCTCAGCAGCGGGACACGGTCGACGGGCTCATGATCGAAGCGGTGTACCAGGAATTGAGCGCCACGTTTGCCGACGATCCGCTGGACTGCACGTACTGACCGGCGCATGACCTGCTTCCCAAGCCGACAGCGACCGGCCCGGTGCGCCGGTCGTCCCTCCCTTCGCGAACCGTCCAAGTTCCTTGGGCTCTCTGCTGTTGATGCTCCCACGTTTCGACTACGATAGTCGCTGTGCCGGTCGGGTCTCGTGACAGATTGGGAGCGTCGATCATGAACGTAGCAAGTCGCGTGTTGGGTTGGTTGGCTGTTCTTGTCCTGCCGTTGGCTTCGGCCGTGGCCGAGGTGAAGTTGCCGGCCGTGTTTTCCCACCAGATGGTCCTGCAGCACGGGGCGCCGGTGCCGGTTTGGGGCTGGGCCAAGGCGGGCGAGGCGGTTACGGTGTCGATCGGCGATCAAACGTCGACGGCGAAAGCTTCGGATGCGGGCCGGTGGCAGGTGGAACTGGCTGCCATGCCGCCGGGCGGGCCGCACGTGCTGACCGTGGCGGGCGAGAACACGATCGCGATCCAGGGCGTTTTGTTCGGCGATGTCTGGCTGTGTTCCGGCCAGTCGAACATGGCGATGACCGTCAACCGGGCACAGGATTTCGAGCAGGAGCAGGCCGCGGCGGATCTGCCGATGATCCGCATGTTCACAACCGCCCGCCGAGCGTCCACCGAGCCGGCCGATGACTGCCAAGGCAGTTGGGTCGTTTGCAGTCCCGACACGGTCGGCGGTTTTTCGGCAACGGCGTACTTCTTTGGCCGCCGCCTGCACCGCGATCTGAAGATCCCCGTCGGCCTGATCAACTCGTCGTGGGGTGGTACAGCGGTCGAAGCCTGGACCTCGCAGACGGCCCAGGCCGGGATCGACCAACTGGCGCCGGTGCGTGAGGCGTGGGAGCAGAAGATCGCCCAATACGATCCCGTTGCGGCGCAGACGGCTTTTGAAGCTCAGCAAACCAAGTGGCAAGCCGCCGCACAGGCCGCTCGCCAATCCGGCGCCAAGCCCCCACGCCGCCCCACGGCGCCGACCGATCCTCGCCAGGATCAGAACCGGCCCGCGAATCTGTTTAACGGGATGATCCACCCGTTGATCCCCTACTCGATCCGCGGCGCGATCTGGTATCAAGGCGAACGCAACGCCAACAGTGCGTATCCGGAATTGTACGGCCTGCAACTGGCGACGCTGATCGCCGATTGGCGGAGCCGTTGGCAGGCCGACTTTCCGTTTCTCTGGGTCCAGTTGCCGAACTTCATGCAGCCGCAGACCGAGCCCGCCGAGACCAGTGGCTGGGTCGTTGTGCAGGAGCAGATGCTCAAGACGTTGGCGGTCCCGGACACGGGGATGGCCGTCGCGATCGACGTGGGTGAAGCCAACGATATCCACCCCCGCAACAAGCAAGCGGTCGGCGATCGACTGGCCCGGTGGGCGTTGGCCAAGTTCTACGGGCGCGACATCTGTCCCAGCGGTCCGCTGTTCAAGTCCGCCGAATCGCGCGACGGCTCGATCGTGCTGGCCTTCGACTATGCCTGCGAGGGACTGGGCGCGCGGGGCGACGACTTGCGGGGCTTTGCGGTCGCCGGCGCGGATCAGCAATTCGTGTGGGCGGATGCCAGAATCGACGGCCAGACGGTGGTCGTCTCCAGCACCCAAGTCGCCAAGCCGGTCGCCGTCCGGTACTCGTGGGCGCCGAATCCGGTCGGGAACCTGGTCAATGGCGCCGGATTGCCTGCATCGCTGTTCCGCACCGACGACTGGCCGTTGGCCCCCGGGGGGCAGCGCTAAGTCTTGGCCAGACCACAATCAAGGAGCGGTCCGCCGATGCAGTTGCGATTGCTGGGAACGACGGGTTACCATCCCAACGACCGTCGCCAGACGGCATGTCTGATGCTGCCGGAGATCGGTGTGGTGCTGGATGCCGGGACGGCCATGTACCGCGTCCGCGAGTTCTTGACGACTGACTCGCTGGACATCTTTCTGACACATTCGCACCTGGATCACATCATCGGACTGACGTATCTGTTCTCGGTGCTCGACGGCCGCGATCGCGTCGCCGTTCGGGTTCATGGCGAGGCGCACAAGCTGGACGCGATCGCCACGCATTTGTTCGCCGAGCCGGTGTTTCCCGCATTTCCGCCGATTGTGTGGCAGCCGCTGACCGGGGCCGTTCCCGTGGGCGGCGGCGGGCGATTGAGCTGGTTCCCGCTGAGTCATCCCGGCGGTTCGGTCGGATACCGCATCGACTGGCCCGATCGCTCGATGGCGTACGTGACCGACACCACCGCCGATCCGCAGGCTGACTACGTACAGTGGATCCGGGGCGTCGACGTGCTGGTCCACGAGTGCTATTTTCCGGACGGTCGCGAACAGTTTGCCGCGCTGACGGGCCACAGTTGTGCATCGCCGGTGGCCCGCGTCGCAAAGGCCGCCCAGGCAGGCCGTCTATTGCTGGTGCATATCGACCCGTCGGCCGAAGCCGACGACCCGCTGGGACTGGATAAAATGCGTGCCATCTTTCCCCGAACCGAAATCGCCGTCGACCGTCAGCAGATCGAGTTCTGACGGGCTCGGTTCCGACGCGGAAACGAAGACCGCATGTCGGACGCCGACGTCCTGCGACGAGGAACAGCTATGAACGAACCAGAATCGAGACAGTCGGGCACGACCGCGATACGTGTGGCCTTGACGGCCTGCGTCGTGTTGATTGTTTTGCTCGTACTCGGTCTGTGGCCTGCGCAAATGCGGCACGGCGATCGCTCGCGGTCCGGCGGAGAAGGTCGGCCGGACTCGACGATCACCGCCGCGGAATCCGTGGCGCCGAACGACGCGGCGGAAGCGTTGGCCGCGGATCGTGATCGCGAAACGCCTGCGTCAACACCGGGCGACGCCAGTCCTGCTGCGAGGGAGGACGAATCCCCGCCGCGGACAGCGTCCGAACCGAACGTTGGCGGAGACGCGAGCACGGCGCCGACCGTAACCAACGATGATTCGCAAACCGCCCCGGCGACTCCCGAACCCGGGCCGTGGACCGTTGCGTACGATCAACCGGGCGATCCTCCAGCCTTCGCCGAGGTCTGTTTTGGCGATTTCGATCTGGCCAAGTCGTTGCCCCTGCGCGACGATTTGCAGCAGTGGTTTTCGCCCGTCTCCGGTCACGGCGGGGAACTTCGCAACGTGCGCACCCAGCCAGGCGAGAGTGCGCGGCTCGAAGGCCTCCTGCGGCTGCGGATGCCGTGGCGCGAGGATGTCGCGTTGCGGTTGTCGATCACCGAGTACGATCAATTGCAGATCCATCTGTTCCACGGTGATTCGGGGACGACGCTGGCCTACTACGAACGGGAGCACCCGCGCTGGGTCGCCTATCGGACCAGTCGGCGCGACGGCAGCGCGAGGCCGGAGAGCTACGCAGCAGCGGCCACGGACGAGGCGCGGACTCGGCGCACTCGCGTGCGTCAGGGCGCGCCCCTTGCACTTCGGTGCCGCGCGGGACAAGTCGTCCTGAGCCACGGTGACGTCGTCCTGCTGCGAGCGCCGCTGGATTCCATGCCGACCGAGTGCTACTTCGAAGGCCGGGCGACGTTCTACGGGATCGAGGCGGTGCGATCCCAGTGGCCGCCCGACGCCATGCCGGAACGGCCGGTCGTCTTCGATTCGGACCGTCCCGCCGACCTCGAGTGGCTCGAACAGTTGGGTGAAGGATCTCGCTTCGAGCGGCATCCGGACGGGACGGTCGAATTGACAGCGGCCACGGCGCGGCAGCCCGCGTGGGTTGCTTGTCCGATTCCTGCGAGCGGGTTGGGCGAGGTTCTGTTGCAGGTCGAGAATGCGACGCCGGGCACGGGCGTCTTCGTCGGCCCCGGCGACGCTCGGCCCGCCCATGCGATGCGACTGCTGCGGGACTCCAACAGCGGACGCATGGTGGCGACGCTCCGCGATTTTGACACACGCGACACGGGGTTTTCGCCCGTGCAGCAAGCCTTCGTGCCGTTTGCGCCTTCGTCGCTCTGGGTCCGGATGCTGTTCGCCTGCGGGACGGTTCACTGGTGGACCAGTTGCGACGGCTTGCACTGGGTGGCCGGCGACAAGCACTGGGGAGATCTGAACGAAGCGGCCACTCACTTCGGCTTGATGCACTGCGGCGAGGTGTCCGACGGCCGGATCCGTCTTCGCCGCGTCCAGGTTCGCTTGTTGCCCGAGTTCAACGCACTGGCCGATCCGGAACTGGTTCGCCAAGCGACGCCGTGGCCGCGGGTCAACGGCATTGGATCGTGGTTGACGAAGTCGATGGAATCCATGCCGTCAGGCGTCGATGCGGACGCATGGCGGCGAGCTAGCGCGATCCGCACGTTGGGTCACGGCTGTGCCAAGTCGCTGGGTACGCAACTGATCGATCTGCTGCTGGACGACGCCGCGCGGCGGGGTCTGCCCCTCGAACGCCGAAAGACGCTGCTGGCCGAGGCGGCCCTGCTGCTGACCGTCCGTGACGACTATGCTCAGCGAGAATCGCTCATGGAACGTTACCACGCGCTGGGACTGGAAGCTTTTCGGCGCGAGGGGCAGCGACCCTATACCTGGATCCGTCACGATTTGATGAGTGTCCCGCTGGGTTCGCACGACGATGTGCGCCCGGCCCGCGAGACGTTGGTCCGGGCCGAGATCGTCCAATTGAGCCACCAGCAGCGGTGGCGCGAGCTGCTCGATCTGTGCCGTCAACTGTGGTGCTTTCGGCTGAATGACGTCACGCCGCTGACCGAATGGGCCGAGGCGGTCGCGCTGCGCTATCTTCCGCAGGATGTCAGCGGCGATCGGCTGGTGCGCCGCAAGGCCGATTGGGCGCCCGTTTGGATCGAGGAAGTGAGCAAGCCGACGTACAATTTTCTGGCCGAGTTGCAGGCGATGATCGACAGCGGCGCGTGGGACGACGCGGCGCGGCTGATCGTGTCCCTGGATGCCGAACTTCTGCGCGGATTGGCTCCGGATGCCGGCGACGCCCGGCGATATGTCTCCTTGCCAACCGCGGTCGCCAGCGCCGTGGAGGGCGCCGGGCCTCTGCGGCAAGCGATTCTGGACCAGTACCGCGATGTCGCCGATCTGCGAGTGCGCAGCGCGATGCAGCGCGGCAACGCGGTCACTTTGGAACTGGCCACGATCCAGTTCTCCGGCACCGAGGCGGCGGCGGAAGCTCATCGCTGGCTGGGCGACCGGGCGCTGACGGGCGGTTGGTTCGCCACGGCCTTGGTCGAATACCGCCGAGGCCTTGCATCGGCCGGTGCCGTCTTGCGCGGCGAACTGGAAGCCCGCCAACGGTTGGCCGCGGCACTGCAGGGCCAGCGGATGGACGGGACGGTGCGAAGCGATGTCGAGTTTGGCGAGCATCGCCTGAGTGCCGAGCAATTCGAGCAATTGATCGACGAATTGGTCAGCAGCCGCGCCAACCTTGCCCCAACGGCCGGCGAGGTGGCGACCACCTCGATGCCGCAGCCCACCGGTTATCGCGTGCAGCGGCGAGGACGCTTGCAGGGTCCGGTCGGCAAAGATGCGCCAAGCCGCGCTCCGGGTTCCGCGATCCGGTTTAATCTCGATTGGGTCGGCCGCCAGTTGGCCACGACTTCGTGGGACGACACGCTTTATGTCAACAACCGGTTTCATCTGTCCGCTCACAGACTGACCGACGGTTCGCGGGCGTGGCAAGCAGTTCCCGACCGCGCAGCTCCGCTGCCCACGCAGGAATGGCCGCTGATCCCAATGCGTCCGCTGTTGGTTCGCGACCGCATTTACGCGCGGATGATGTACGAGCCGGGGCCGGTTCTAGTCTGCGTCGACCGGGCGTCGGGCCAAGTGCGGTGGACGACCGAACTGGGACAGGGCGAGGCGGTGATCTCCGACCCGGTGATGATCCAGGGCCAACTGGCCGCGCTGACGGTCGTGCGGCAGGATCAGGGCGCGAATCTGGTGCGATTGACCGTCTTCGACGCGGAAAACGGGTACGTGCTGACCGCCTTCGATCTGCTGCGGTTGAACGAGGTCTGGTGGCGCCGGCGATGCTGCGAGACGCTCGCGATCGACGATTCGCTGATTGTCGCCATGTCCGGCGTGACCTTCCGCTGCGGCCTTTCGGGCCACGTTCACTGGCTGCGGACCCAAACCGCGCTGCCTCCGGAGGAAGATCCGCGTTGGGTCGCCCAGTATTTCCAGCGTCCGCTGCGACGGGGCGGTTTGGTCTACATCGCTCAGCCGGGTGTGGCCTCGGTGGATTGCCTGGATGCCAGCACGGGGCGCCTGGTCTGGAGCCGCGTCCTGCCCGACTTGCAGCGTGTGTTCGGATTGGTCGACGATTTGCTGATCGTGCAGACCGACAACGAGTTGCTGGCCGTCGAGGCCGATACGGGACACATTCGGTGGGAGCACCGCCTGCCGGGCATTCTTCACGGGATAGTCTGCGACTCCAGCGGCATTCTGTTCGCCCAACCCGCCGCTTCGCGACGTCTGACTCGCAAGGAAGGTTGTCACTTGGTTTGGCTGGATGCCGCCAGCGGCGATGCACTGGCGGTCTCTCCGCTGGGCGACTTGAACACCCCCGAGACTTGCCTGGGACCGTTGACCTTGTGGAAAGACCGGATCTGGACCTTCTACGGGGCCAACAGGAACGATCTCGAACCGGAGATCCTGGAGTTGGTCCCCGAGGGCTCGGGCGATTTGGCCTGGGATCCGGCGGCCGAACCCGATCCGTGGACCCGCCATGTCCCGCTGGACCTGCTGCGCACGGCGGCCAAGCGGTTTCCGGGTTGGCAACTGATCAGCGGCACCATCGACCGCACCGGGCCGATCGAGGCCGAGCGGCAAGGGCGAACGAACGTGCTGGTCGCGCACGCCAAGCCCAACGAGCCGGTAGTGTTCACGCGCGACATCGCCGTTCCGGCTACCGGCCAGCCGCGACTGCGATTCACGCTGGGACACGGCGGAGTGCGCGACTGGTCGATCGAAGTCCGATTGGGCAATGAAGTCCTGCTGCGCGACGAATCCAGCGGCCGGTCGTTGCGCGAACCCTGGAAGACCATCGAAGTCGATCTCGCCCCCGCCGCCGGTCGCCGCGGCCCCTTGATCATCAAGGCGGAACTCACCGGCGGTGGCGAATCCTTGGAACTGTTCTGGGACAGCATCGAAATCGTGTATTGATCCGCCTTGGTTGGATCAACAGCGGATGACCGGCGTGCGGCACGACGCCTCGTCCGCGCGCTGCCGGGGGCTAGTCCGACGATTCGATCAAGGCGATGATGTCGCCGATCTTCCGGTGCGATTCGATCGGGTGGCGCAACGGTCGATCCGCCAGAATCCGGTACTGATTCTGGCGTCCCACCTTTTCTCGCTCGATGTAACCCGCCTGCTCCAAATCCACGATGATCCGCTGAACGGCGCGCTCCGTGATTCCCACCAACGCGGCGACCTCGCGCAGCACCATCGTCGGGTTTCGAGACAAGAGGATCAATACGTGCGAGTGGTTGGTGAGAAAGGTCCAACGCCCGCCGGCGTGTTCGGAGCGGTGAGCCGGCTCAAGCGAGTTCGACGTGCGAGACGGCGACGTTGGGTCGTGTTGGCTGGCCACAGGTGACCGATTCGCACTGCGGCTTGATTTGACGTGATCGGAACGTTTTTTTTTCGTCATGTCCGGTGCCTGGGGAGAGAAGCAACCTGTCACTGCGTTCCGGACTGTGCGAAACAGGCTTCGAATCCGAACCGGTCAACGCAGCGGCCTGGATTCTAGGTGGAAATACGCCGTGGATCAATCATGCACCGCATGGAAATTCCACCCGTCCGAGCCGTACTCCGGAAAATCGCGAGATTTCCAAAATTTTACGATTTGCGATTGACGAAATATATGTCGTGTAATAAAGTTCGTGAAATGACGGGCCGGGATGGTCGTTGGTTCGAAGACATAGGGGGTTATGCCGATGCACTGGGACGCTCTGCTGGTGGCACTGCCGCCGCTCTTGCTGCTCGCCGCCGGATTCACTCCGAGCCGTTGGGCGAATCGCAATGTGGGGACGGTATGCTGCGCAGCGATGGTCCTGACTGTTCTCGCGTTCGGTTCGTCGGCAGCGGCGGCGTTCGCCCTTGGACTGCGAGGTCCGCTGGATGCGGCATTGGTAAGTCTCGACTGGCCGCTGCCGCTGAACTTCGGTGTGTACTACGACAGTCTCGCCGCCGTCATGCAGTTGTTGATCAGCTTCGTCGGGATGGTGATCGCCCGCTACTCGGTGCGTTATCTGGATGGTGAAGCCACGCAGGGGCGGTTCCTGCGCTGGATGCTCTTCACGCTGGGTGCGGTGTTGTTGATGGTGGTGTCGCGCAATCTGGTCATGTTCACCGTCGCCTGGATGCTGACCAGTGCGGGACTGCACCAGCTTCTGACCCACTATCCCGACCGGCCCTGGGCCATCTGGGCGGCCCGGAAGAAATTTTTGATCAGCCGGCTGGGCGACGTGATGCTGATCGTTGCGTTGGCGCTGACCTACTACTGCTTTGGCAGTTTCGACTACAAGACCGTCTTCGCTAACGCGGTGACGGTGGCACAGAGTGCGGCGGGTGGCAAGGGGCTGATCTCGCTGATCGGTACGCTGTTTGTCGTCGGCGCCATGACGAAATCGGCCCAGTTTCCCTTCCATAGCTGGTTGCCCGACACGATGGAGACGCCGACACCCGTCTCCGCTCTGATGCACGCCGGCATTATCAACGGAGGCGGTTTCCTGGTGCTCCGTCTGAGTCCGCTGATTTCCATGTCTCCCGTGGCACTCGACTTTCTGGCGGTCGTGGGGGCGACGACGGCGATTTTCGGAGGCGTGGTGATGCTCACGCAGACCAGCGTCAAGAGGTCGTTGGCCTATTCGACGATCGCTCAGATGGGCTTCATGATGCTGCAGTGCGGTTTGGGCGCGTTCTCGGCCGCGCTGTTGCACATCGTGGCTCATTCGCTCTACAAAGCTCACGCGTTTCTGAGCAGCGGTAGCGTGCTCGACTCCGCCGCCCGTCTCCGCGCTGCGGGTGAACTCGGCCGATCCGTCGCATTTCGTCCACGGATGTTGCCTCTGGCTGTGGCGATCTCGCTGGGCCTTTGCCTGGGTGCCGCGTGGACGCTGGGCGTGAACTTCTCGACGAAGCCAGGGGCTGGGGTGTTGGGGCTGATTTTGGTTCTCGCGTTGACGCAGTTGCTATGGATCGGGCTTTCGACCATGGTCTGGAAACTCGCCGTGCGAACTATCGTTTGGGCGGCGCTAGTCAGTTTCGGCTACTGCGCCCTTTACCAGACGGCGGACTGGATTCTCGCGGGCTCGTCGGTAGGCTGGTTGTCGGCCCCTTCTCCACTCGCCGTTCCGATGGTGATTCTGGTGGCCGCGGGCTTCTCGGCGGTTTTCGCGTTGCAGGTCGCGGTCGCCTTGCTGCCACGCCACGCGCTGCTGCAATCACTGTACGTGCATGCGATGCACGGCTTCTACGTCGATATTCCCGCTCGGCGGGCGACGGCTCTGTTGTGGGGACGCTCGGCGCCGGTCCCCTAGCCAAAGCGATCTGTTTGTTCACCGGAATCTCCCACCAAGGACACTTTCATGCTGACGGCAACAACCGCTCATTCCATCGAGCCATCGGATTTGCACCATGTCCGATTCGAGACGCCCGATCTTCCAGTGGATGACAATTCGTTGCAGCGAGTCCTCGCGGATGTCGAGGCGGCGATCCCTCCGCTATGGCCTCTTGACGACTATGTTGCAGTGAATCCGTTTCTGGGATTCACGGACCAGCCGTTCCTGCAGGCTCATGTCCAGCTCGGCCAGTTGCGGCCCTGCCGGATGCTAATGCCCCGCGAGTACTTTCGTGACTTGGTCGAGCAGGGCAGGCTTTCGCGGCGCGACGTCGCCGAGGCCTTCGAGCGTTGCGAAGCGGAGTATGCGGCGTACTATCGTCGTCATGCGGTCGAGGATTTCTGGGATTGGATGGCTTCGCCCGCGTCCGTGGTCGAATCGGAACGCATGTTTCGCACAGTCGCGGAGGCGGTCGACCAGCGTCTGGGAAGTGATTGGCACAGTCACATCGTCAACGATATCGCTCGATACTGCGGGGCACACTACGACGGTGGTCAGGCGATGTGGTCCAGTCCCTGGAAAGATCAGCCGCTGTACCAGGCTTGGCGCAACGCCGCTTGCCGAAGTTATCGGATGGACATGCTGGGCGTGCCGGAGTTTCGTGACTTCGTCGCCGGGCTTCCCCGCAACACCGCCAAGGCGATACGCCAGATGCTGGACGTTCTGGAAGTCCCCGAAGACGTTCAGCGCCAGATGCTGATGTGCGAATTGTTCTCGATCGCCGGCTGGGCGTCGTTCATCAAGTACCGCGTGTCGCAAGCATCGCGAACCGGTAAGCACGACGAGGATCTCTTGGGGCTGCTCGCGATCCGGCTCGCGTATGACGTTGCTTTGGCTCAGACGCCTGGAATTCCTCAAGACCTGGATTTGTGGCACGCCCGCGGCCGCGATTCCGACCCCACCGAGACGGTTCCGTCGTTTGATGTGCTCGCCCGCTACGTCTGGCAGACGGCGGCCGAAGCGGCGTATCGGCGCGGCTTGGTTCGGCAACTCGGTTGCAGCGGTCCGGCCCGGCGGTTGGCCGACCGGAAAACGCTGCAGATGGCCTTTTGCATCGACGTGCGGTCGGAGCCCATCCGCCGCCATTTGGAGGCCCAAAGCACGGCGATCGAGACCTTCGGCTTTGCGGGCTTCTTCGGCCTGGCGTTCGAGTATCTGCCGCTGGGAGCCGACGAAGGTTCTGCGCAGTGCCCTGTGTTGCTCGATCCTGGTTTTCGAATCCGCGAGACGCTGCATGGTTGCGACGAGTCCGGGCAGCGACAGATCAGCCGGGCTCGAAACCTGACGCGAAAGGGGCGCAAGCTCTGGAAGCAGTTCCAGTCGTCGCCGAGTTCGTGCTTCTCGTTCGTAGAGTCCTTCGGCATCACGTACCTGACGAAGCTGATCACCAGTTCGTTGGGTCTGCCGTCCGGAGAATCTCCAGCGGAGTTCGACGGGGTGCCGAGGCGCGTTCGCGAACAAGTCGGGCCGGCGCTCGATCCGCTCGGCGATACCGGCATTCCCGCAGCAGAACAGATCGATCTCGCGGCGGCCATTCTGCGGAATCTCGGGCTCACCGAACGGATGGCGCGCGTCGTGCTGCTCTGCGGCCATCATTCGGAGGTTGTGAACAATCCGTATCGTGGATCTCTGGACTGCGGCGCCTGCGGCGGACACTCGGGGGAACCCAACGCGCGAGTGGCGGCGGCGCTCTTGAATCAACCCGAGGTGCGAGCGGGGCTGAGCGAACGGGGAATTCACATCCCCTCCGACACCTGGTTCGCTGCCGCGATTCATAATACGACGACCGACAGCATCCGCATTTGCGATATGCACCTTGCACCCTCGTCGCATGCGGCGGAACTCGCCCAGGTTGAGCGTTGGTTGGGCGCGGCCGGAGAACTCGCTCGGCAGGAACGCAGCCTTCGGCTCGGGTGCGTTCGCGGCAGCGAGGTGCCCGCGCGCAGCCGCGATTGGTCGCAGGTCCGACCCGAGTGGGGCTTGGCTGGAAATGCGGCTTTTCTCGTCGCTCCACGGAGACGATCGAGCGGTCTGACGCTCGACGGCAGAACGTTCATGCACAGCTACGACCATCGGAAGGATCCGGAGGGCAAGGTGCTCGAACTGATCATGACGGCGCCCATGATCGTCACCAACTGGATCAACCTGCAGTACTACGCATCGACCGTGGACCACCGCGCGTTCGGCAGCGGCAACAAGACGATTCACAACGTGGTGGGCCTGTTCGGCGTGTTTCAGGGGAACGGCGGCGACTTGATGACGGGCTTGCCCTGGCAATCCGTGCATGATGGTCGCCGGTATCAGCACGAGCCGCTGCGGTTGCTGGTCGTGATCGATGCGCCACGTCCCACCATCGACGCGATTCTGCGAAAGCACGCGGAGGTCCGCGAATTGGTCGAGCATGGCTGGTTGTTGCTGATGGCGATCGACGACGATCGGCACTACGAATACGTTCCCACCGTCGGCTGGCAGAGCTACGTGGCGGTTGAGGTTTCTGCCGTGAGCGAAGCGAACTCGGGAGAAGAATAAACCATGGAAGCACCAAACACGTTATTCCCCTCGCAAGGCACACTGGCGACCTCCGGCGGAGCCCATCCGCGAACGATGCATCTGCGCGAACTCGAGGCGGAGAGCATCTACATCCTCCGCGAGGTAGCGGAATCGTTCGAGCGTCCGGTGCTGCTGTACTCGATCGGAAAAGACTCGAGCGTGATGCTGCATCTGGCTCGCAAGGCATTCTATCCCGGCCCGCTGCCCTTTCCGTTGCTGCATATCGATTCCACTTGGGAATTCCGCGAGATGATCGAGTTCCGGGACTCGTATGTGCGTGACCAACTGGGCCTGGAGGTAATCGTCCACATCAACGAGGAAGGGGTCCGCGCCGGCGTTAATCCTTTCGATTACGACAGCCGCGTCTACACCGAAATCATGCGCACCCAGCCGCTGAAACAGGCGCTCGACAAGCATCGGTTCGACGCGGCCATCGGGGGAGGGCGGCGCGACGAGGAGCGTTCCCGCGCCAAGGAGCGAGTCTTCTCGTTTCGCGATTCCCAGCATCGCTGGGATCCCAAGAACCAGAGGCCGGAACTATGGGAACTCTACAACACCTGGGTCCACCGCGGGCACAGCATGCGAGTATTCCCCTTGTCGAATTGGACGGAATTGGATGTCTGGCAGTACATCGAACTGGAGAAGATCCCCTTGGTTCCGCTGTACTTCGCCGCGTCGCGGCCCGTCGTCCCGCGCCACGGGGACTGGATCATGGTGGACGATGACCGCATGCCGCTGCTTCCCGGAGAAACGCCCGAAATGAAGTCGGTGCGTTTTCGCACACTCGGTTGTTATCCGGTTACGGGCGCGGTGGAGTCCAAAGCGGCCAACGTTTTGGAGATTGTCCACGAGGTGCTGACCACGCGGCATTCGGAACGACAAGGGCGCGCCATCGACCGGGACGAATGCGCGGCGATGGAACGTAAGAAGCGAGAAGGCTATTTCTGAACACCGCCGAACCGGCTGGAGAGACCATGCTTTGGAAACACTCGCTCGACTCGGTCGATCAGACACGCGAGTACCTAAGACAGGATCAGGGAAAGGAAGTGCTGCGCCTGACCACATGTGGCAGCGTGGATGACGGCAAAAGCACGCTGATTGGACGTCTGCTGCTGGAAACGGGTGCGGTGTACGACGACCAAATCGCGTCCCTCGAGCGCGATTCCGAGAAGCACGGTACCGTGGATTTGCCGCTCGATCCTGCCCTGCTGCTCGATGGCCTGGAGGACGAGCGTCAGCAGGGAATTACGATCGATGTAGCCTATCGCTACTTCCAGACGGAGAAACGCAAGTTCATCATCGCGGACAGTCCGGGCCACCAGCAGTATACGCGAAATATGGCGACTGCGGCTTCGACGGCCCAACTGGCGATCATCTTGGTCGATGCGCGCCACGGACTGCTTCCACAGACTCGCCGCCACAGCTACATCGTCTCGTTGCTGGGCGTGCCCCACGTGGTGCTGGCGGTCAACAAAATGGACTTGGTCGAGTACGATCAGGCGGTGTTTCGCCACATCGTCGCGGCGTATCGCGAATTTGCCGGCACGCTCGATCTGCCCGACGTGCAATGCGTTCCTCTCTCCGGACTGGCGGGCGACAACGTAACTCGCCGCAGCTTGCGGATGCCGTGGTACGATGGCCCCACGTTGCTGGAGCGACTGGAATACACTCCGCTCGGGGACGTGGAACGTTCCCGTGGTCTGCGCTTTCCGGTCCAGCGTGTGAGTCGTCCCGATTCGTCCTTCCGCGGTTACAGCGGCACCGTGATCGCCGGTTCGTTGCGAGTCGGCGAGCAGGTTCTGGTGCTGCCGCGCGGAAGAACCACGCAGATTCAGTCGATCGTTACATTCGACGGGGAACTCGGGCAGGCTGGTGCTGGGGCCGCCGTGACGGTCACGCTGGCCGACCAGATCGACGTGGCGCGGGGCGACATGATCGTCGATCTAGACAGTCCGCCGCGAGTGGGCCGGCAGTTGGAGGCCGACCTGGTTTGGATGTCGGAGCAACCGCTTGTCCCGGGCAAGTCGTATTGGATGAAGCACACGACACGCCGGACCAGCGCCGAGGTGCAGATCGTCTTGCATCGCGTCGAGATTACAACAGGACAGCACGTGGAAACCGCGACGCTGCGCATGAACGAAATCGGCCGCTGCCTTGTTTGCACGCACGATCCTATCATGCATGACCCGTATCGACGCGATCGCCGCAGCGGTGGATTTATTCTGGTCGATCGTGTGACCCACGAAACCGTGGCAGCGGGCATGATTCGCGATCCCTTGTCCGACGCGGCTCGCCCCGATGCGTGGTCCGGCCAGTTGCGGAGCGGTCGTCTGCAGCGTTCCACCAGCCGCATCTCGTCCGAACAACGAGCCGAGCGATTCGCACACCCTCCGCTCACGATCCTGATCACCGGCCTGAGTGGCGCGGGCAAGACAACGCTGGCCTACGGACTTGAAGAATTGCTCTTTGACGCCGGCTGCGCGGTGACGGTCCTCGATGGACAGAATCTGCGTCACGGGATCAGCCGCGATTTGGGCTTCTCCGCCGACGAGCGGTCGGAGAACCTCCGGCGCGCCGCGGAGATCTGCCGCCTGATCAATGATGCCGGGATGATCTGCCTGGCGGCCTTCGTGGCGCCCGATGCCGCGATTCGTGAAAAGGCAAGGCAAGTCATCGGTGCCGAGCGTTTCCTACATATTCATCTATCGGCCTCGCTCGCCGTCTGCCGGAAGCGGGATCTCTCGGGACGATACCGGGCGGCGGACCGTGGCGAGATCGTCAACTTTCCGGGCGTTACGTCACCCTACCAAGAGCCCGAGGACGCGGTTCTGGTCATTCCGACCGATCGTTGGTCCGTCGAGCAGTGTCTGAGCGAGATCGTTCGGTGGTTGGCGCCGCGCATTGCTGCGTTGGAGACCGCGAGCACCGAAGTCTGCGGCGAGTTCGTTTGCGAAGAGGCAACGTGACAGGAGAACCAAAGTCATGAGCAAGACAGGTCATACAGAAATCGATCGTTCGTTCGTGGATTTGCAGCAGCAGGCCCATCGGATCCGCAAGCCGGGAGAACGCCCAAGCCTGTGGATCGTTTGCACGGACCGGCTGATGGATCCCGTCGTGGACCGCATTTGCCGAGCCGGCCCCGTCCTTGTTCTGCGCCGGCCGGAGAGTGAAGTGCCTGCCGACGAGGCCGATTTGCTGGGAGAACTCTCCGCCATCAACTTCGCCGTCGAACGCATCGGCGTGCGTTCCATCGTGGTCTGCGGACACTCGATGTGCTCGGAGGGGTCCTGCGACGACGACACGGGATATTGCGAATCCGTCTCGTCGAGTGGCGGAGGACTCTTGCAGCGAGTTCACCGTCGAGAAGCCAAGAACGATCGTTTGCGAGCCCGCCTGCTCCGCCAACTTCAGCTTCTGGAAACCTATCCGTCCGTTGCTCACGCGATGGGGCTCGGCGAATTGCGGCTCCACGCGACGTTTTACCTGGCCGAGAGCGGCCACTTCACCTGGTACGATGAACAGTACGACCGATTCATTGCCTTCGACGCCGATTCGCCCGCGTAGCACGTGGACCAAGTCGTCGTGTTCACGGCTTGGTTATGCACTCCGGCCTCTCAGAACATCTAAGAGGCTTGTCTTGCCTCGTTGTTCCGCAATTTCAACAGCCCGCTGGATTTCATTTTGGTCAAACCCGTCAATGGTCAGCAACCTCGCTGCGACTGAAGCAGCGTCACCATCTGAAAGGTTTCTGCTGGCAGCACATGAGACGAGGACCGTCTGCATTCCATGTTCAAGATAATGCACGTCCACTCCACTATCGATCAAGAGGTGGGCGATTGGTGCATCTGCAAAGGCAATTGCCCATCCCAATGTTGTGGTGCCACCAAGGATTGCATTGACGTTTTCGCCATTTTCAATTGCCGCACGAACCCTTTCGATGTCGCCTGCATGAATTGAGGGAAACAAATCACGAGTGCCAGATCCATGCGAGACGAGGCCATCATCTACCTGCTGCCGGTCAACGTGGTCTAGATCAATGTGGAAATTCATTTCGTCTAAGTCGAGGCCTTCTCCGACACCGTCAGACCACGTGCCTTCAACATGGTTTTGAAGAATGTCAAGTTCGTTGGTTGACAACGCTCGAACCGATCGAAGCGATGACTTCGCGATCAACCCATCATTTTGTAGATTGGCGAGAATTTGGATGTCCCCGGATCGTTCAAGCAAGACAGCCACGGGTACGTCTTCGATCGATTGCCCGAAGTAGCCAATGATGTCAGTATTCTCGAACGATCGCCCAACGAACTCTTGCAGCGTCGACCAGTCCGCAACAAGACGGTCCTCCGCGTCAGTGACGATGAGCGGTGCTGTGAAGTCGATACGAGGCATAGTGCATAACGATCAAGCTCAGCAGCGGCGAGGGCTGGATGAGCTATGAACTCTAGAAAGCCTAAGTGCCCCCGCCGTCCGCTGCAGCGCCTGGTTCGGCGTCCGGGACACGGCCCGCCGCCCGCAACTCCTCCGCGGCCTCCCGCCACTCGGGCATCTCCTCCAGCTCGCGGACTACGGCCGCGATGGCTGGGTCGCGCGCGGAGTGGTGGAGCAGCGGGCCGACCGAGTACAGTGTTGCCTCGTACCGGAAGTTGGGGAACTCCCGCCGCAGGTCGGCCACCGTCCGCTCGCGCTCGACCCCGGCCGCGGCCAGCCGGACCAGCACCTCGACGGCGTTACCCTGGGTCCAGTCGTATTCCCCGAACGCCACCCGGCGAAGAACCGGCAGGGCGGCCGCCCCGAACTGGTAGAACAGCTCGAAGATGGCGAACTGCCAAGTCGAGAGCCACCCGCCTAGCCCCCGCTGCTCGTACCCGAACCCCGGCGGCTCGGGCCGGGGCGGGGAGTGGAACCGAGTGGCCAACTCCTCGATGGCAGCCGGCCCCAGTTCCCGCGCCACGGCAGCGGCGCGGGCGCGGAACTGCTCCGCGTCGTCGATCAGGACGGCGACGGACGTTACCGCCGTGTCCAGAGCTGTCGCCACCGTGACATCCTCCGCTCGCCGAACTAATGATTATCCATAACGGCCTATCACGGGCACGCACCCAGGGAATAGGCCGACCGGCGCGGCGGGCTATCCCGGCCGCCGCCACAGGACGATTATCGCTTTAATCCCTTGCCTGTCAAGCAGTTGAATCGGCACCGGCTCCGTGCCGCCCACCGGAATAGGCCGACCTGGATAATGTCCTATTGACCGCCGAATAGACCGACCGGCTGGGTCGGCCTATCACCGCCACCAGTTGGTCGCCATCGAATACCTAAAGCTCTGCACAAAAAGACGTTGCGCATTTCGATCTCGGACGATTCGCCCGGCATAGGCCGACCCGTGCGCTTGCTCCCTATCCAGGGGACTGCGAACGTCCCGGCCTCCGCGGTTCAGCACATGCGTGTAGATCATCGTGCCGCCTCGCGGACCATCTTCAGCAACACGGTATTCGTGCGAGCGACAGCGGTGACGGACACCAAGAGACGCGCCAGATTCGAAACAGCGGCACTTTCGGGGATACGTCGACAGGCAGCGAAGCTTGGCAGCGTGTGGATCAAGTCGCCAAAATCGCCGGTAATGAACTTATGAAGGGGCTATCCAGTTGACTCCACCACCCACAACATGTAGTATGTGGGGCATGGAAACGTATCCGCGGACGGTCTTAGAACTGGAAGATCGGTTTTCGACCGAGGAGGCGTGCCGGGAGTATCTGGCTCGCCTGCGATGGCCGGACGGATTTGTCTGTCCTCGCTGCGGCCATTGTGGCGGCTGGCCGGCGACGCGAGGTCGGCTCATCTGCGCGGCCTGCCGGCACCAGGCCTCGGTCACGGCCGGCACGATTTTCCAGGACACGCACAAGCCGCTCCGCATGTGGTTTCGCGCCGTGTGGCACGTCACCAGTCAGAAGAACGGCGCGAGTGCCGCGAGTTTGCAGGCCGTGCTCGGGCTCGGGAGCTATTCGACCGCCTGGACGTGGCTTCACAAGCTTCGCCGTGCGATGGTCCGTCCGGGGCGAGACCGGCTTCACGGCCGCGTGGAAGTCGACGAGACGTTTATCGGTGGTGAAGATCCCAACTCGCCAGGACGACGTCTCGGCCGCAAATCGCTGGTCATCATCGCCGCCGAAGAGGACGGCGAAGGGATCGGACGAATCCGACTCGCACGCATCCGCAATACGACGCGCGTCAACTTGCACGGCTTCATTCGCCAATCCATCGACCCGGGCAGCGTTGTGCACACCGATGGTCTGCCTGCGTACGCGGGTTTGGAATCGCTCGGCTACGGCCATGAAGCGACCATCCTGTTGGGCAAGGACAAGGATGCGGCCTGCCGGTTCCTGCCTCGCGTACATCGTGTCGCCTCGCTGCTGAAGCGTTGGCTGCTCGGAACGCACCAGGGCGCGGTCCAGCCCGAGCACTTGGACTACTACCTCGACGAATTCACGTTCCGCTTCAACCGCCGCACCAGCAAATCGCGAGGGAAGCTGTTCTACCGCCTTCTACAACAAGCCGTCCAGATCGACGCCGTCCCTTACGATCACATCATCGGCGGCCGCCCGATCCCCGTGCTCGACCACAACATCTAGTGGTGGTGGAGTCAACTGGATACCCCCTACTTATGATCATGACCCACAGTTCCGAGCCTAGTTCGAAGCGAGTGCGAAGCACATAACTTGCTTTCCCGGTAGCAAACTCCAGCTACCGCAGGGTCATACGCAAGACCGGCGTCCAGAGACGTCGGCCTTTTTGCGTTTTATCGCCAGTTCTGGTAAGGGGTTGCGGCGACGCGAAGAGTCTTTTTCCCGTGGGCCAAGACCGCGGCGCGAGGTCCGTCTGGCAATCCGACGTCGCGCGGGGCGCCCAATTCCGGCCACGGCTCTCGGACGTCTCGGACTCTTGCGCCGTCCGAGTTCAGGGCTGTTGTGATCGCTCGATCGCTCTCGCCCTCGCAGCGTTTTTTCGCCGTGTGTGGACCATCCGGATTCTCGTTTCACCCAGTTCGAGTCTTTTCAACGATCGGGAGAAGCTGCGCGGCATCCAGGATGTGGACGTGGGCGGTGCTGGCGACGCTGGGCGTGGCGATGGTCTCGGGCGGGAGGATCTGTGATGGCTCTCGCCAGGCGGTTCTGATGGCGGCCGAACAGGTCGGGCGGGTTGGCGTGCGACGTGTAGGCAGAACAACACGTGGCCTGCAGTCTCCACCGGAACGCTGCCATTTGTGAATCGGTCAGGATTCGCGCGAGCGCAGACGTTGCTGCAGGTCCGCTAGAAGTCCGGACAGTTCGCTGATCGTCCGTTCGCGCAGACTTGCCGTAGAACTCGGCTCTTGTCCGAGAAGCTCCTGCAATAGCTTGATTTTTCCCGCCAACTCACCGCCTTTCCAGCCTTCTTGACGTCCTTCTTGGCGTCCCTCCTGACGTGCGCTGTCCAGTCCCCACTGATAGTCGCGTTGTGCCTTCAAACGCTGGTCGTACATCATCCGATCCTCCGTCTTGGCCGCGATCGCTTCGACCACCGAAATCGCTTGCTGAAACTCGACCCCCGGCAACAATTCCCGCAGGCGTTCCGGCTGATACCGGTCCGCAAACAAGAAAAAGAAAGCCCACTGCTCGATGGCCGACGCCGAAGAAATCGTTGCCTCCTGCAAATTATATTTCGTCAACTCGACCGTGTGTACCGCGATGGAGTCGGGAATCTCCATGCCATGCTCTTGATCCACCAGCCGGAAACGGTGGTGGGCTATCGTGTCGTCGCGAAATAACCTCTTGTCGAGCAGGCAAATCGAGATCGCGGATCGTAGATTCGCATAACTTCCGCCAGACTCCAACTGGCCAACATACATCGTACAGGCGTAGTACACCAATCGCTGCAGAAGCCCGCCAAAAATGCTTACCTGCATCTCGATATTCAGCCACCTGCCCGCCGAATCGCGTGCCCGGACGTCCAGCACGACAAGCTTGTCTTCCGCGAACTCCCGATAGCTGAAAGGATTGAGAATCTCGACGTGGACGATCGGATGATCGAGCTTCAGGATGGCGTTCAACAGCCCGATCAGAACAGAGACATTCTCCGGACTGCCAAATACCTTCTTGAACACGAAATCGACGGTTGGTTTGATTCCTAGCGACATGGGATTCCTGCGCCGATTCACAGTGACCGTTGGCTGCTGCCCTGGATTCTACCGTGTCCGTCCGACGCCGTCCATCGCGAGCTTTCGGCAACCGCATGAATCTTGGATTTCTCTCTGAATTTCCCGCGTCCGCTCCCCAGTTCTCAGTGCTCTGTTGGCATTCGTCAGGGCTAATGCGGGCCGCGGAAAGGGGGGAGTAGCGGATACCGAACGATCCGCTGGGCAAGTTAGCGGGGTACGGAGATTGCTTCGTCTTCGCTTCAGTCCGTCCTATTTGCTGCGGCACTCTACTCCGACCGCAACGCTTCGATGGGCTCCAGCGCGGCGGCGCGGGTGGCGGGGTAGAGGCCGAAGAAGATGCCGAGCGAGACGGAGAACAGGAAGCCGATGGCCGCTGAGGGCCACGAGACGACGGCGTCCCAGTATTCCAACGTGGCAGCAGTCCAGGCGGCACCGACCCCGAGGGCCACGCCGATCGCGCCTCCGAAGCCGGCCAGCAGTGCGGATTCCAAGAGGAACTGATTGCGGATATCACAGCGCCGGGCGCCGACCGCCCGGCGCAGACCGATCTCGCGAGTCCGCTCGCGTACCGAGATCAGCATGACGGCCAGAATGCCCACGCCGCCCACCACCAGCGAGATGCCGGACACGCTGCCGATCAGCAGCGTCATCGCTTGCGCCGTCTCGCGTTCGGCGGCCAACAGCGTGGCTTGGTTCTGAATGGTGAAGTCGTCCGGCTTGTCACCCAACCGATGGCGGCGGCGCAGCAACTCGCGGATTTCGGTTTCGGCTTGGTCCAGCAACTCGCCCGACTTGGCTTGCACGTAGACCGTCTGGACATGGTCCACGTTCATCAGACGCCGAAGGGCGGTGTCCAAGGGAACGAGCACCACGTCGTCTTGATCCAGGCCGTTGGCGTCGACGCCCTTGGCCGCGGTGATTCCGATCACTTCGAACGGAATGCGCCCGATGCGGAACGTCAGACCGACCGGGTCGGCGTCCAGGAAGAGGTTCTTCGCCGCCGTAGGCCCGACCACCGCCACACGCCTTCGGCCGCGGCACTCGTCGGCATCGAACCCCCGCCCGGCGGCGATCGAAATATTCCGGATGCTGAATCCGTCGGGATCGATCCCCAGCACCGTGGTGTTGGCGTTCTCCGATTCCCACCGAGCGGCGAATTTCTTGTCGATGGCCGGAGCGGCGGCGGCGACCGAGGGGCATTCTTCCATGATCGCCGCGGCGTCTTCGACGATCAGTGTGGTGACGATGCTGATCTGCCGTTGCCGCCCGGCGATGATCCGCGTCTGTCCGGCACTGACCGTCACCAGGTTGGTGCCCATATCGCGGATCCGGTCCAAGATCCGTTTCTCCGCCCCTTTGCCAACCGCCACCATCAGGATCACCGCGGCTACGCCCACGACAATTCCCAGCACGCTCAGCAAAGTGCGCAGCTTGTGAGCCGCCAGGATTTCGATCGATAGCGTCAGGCTCTTCGACCATCTCATCGCAACGCTTCCACGGGATGCAGTCGGGCGGCCCGGCGAGCGGGCTGAACGCCGAAGAACGTCCCGACCAGCAGGGCGAACCCAACCGCCAAAGCAAACGGTTCCCAGCCGACGACGGCCGTCATCGGTGTCAGTCGGCCGATGGCCAGGGAAAGCACCCAGCCCAGTCCGCTCCCGACCACGGTGCCGAGCAAAGTGACGCCGAGCGACTCGGCAAGGAATTGCAGGAAGATGTCGCCACGCGTCGCGCCCACGGCTCGCCGCAACCCGATCTCCTTGGTCCGTTCCGCGACGGAGATCAACAGGATGTTCATCAACACGACGCCGCCGACAAGCAGGCTCAAGGCGGCCAAGCCAGCAAGCAGCAGGGACAGCGTCCGCGAAGTTCCCCGGACCAGTCCGGCGATGATGTCGGGCGTGACGATACGGAAATCGTCCTCCTGAGGCGGCGCGATGTGATGCCGCTGGTGCAGCAGCTCGCGGATCGCTTCGGCTTGCCGAGGCATCGCAGCGGCATCCTTGGTGACGACCCGGATGGCGCCGACGTAGTCCACGTTCATCACGCGCCGCATCGCCGTCGTGATCGGGATGATGACGCGGTTGTCGAAGTCGGCGACACCGCCCATGCCGCCGGTCCCGCGATGTTCCAGGACTCCCGTCACAGTCAAGGCGACTTTGTTGACGTACAGCGTTTGCCCGATGGGATCGGCGTTGTCGAACAAGTCGCGTTTGACCGACGAACCGATCACGCACACTCGCGCCAGCGAGGCCACGTCCTCGTCCGTGATGCCGGCCCCTTCGCTCGAATACCAGTTCCAGGCATCGTGCCAGTGGGGCTCGACTCCCCACACCACGGCCTGGATCTGATTGGCGCCGTGCTTCAGATCCATGTTGAACCGCCACGCCTGCGGAGCGACGACCTCCAATCCTTCGATCTCGTCGCGAATCGCGGCTGCGTCCTCCAGGGTCAGCGTCGTCACGGTCATGTCGGGCGGCGGCAAGTCCTTTCCGCCGCCGGCGATCACCATCATCGCCCGCGGGCCGAAGTTCTCGACCCGCTTCATGACCTGCCGCTCGGTGCCCTTGCCGATGGCCATGATCACGGTCAAGGCGGCGATCCCCACGGTCGTGCCCGCCATCATGAAGAACGTCCGCAGCTTGTGAGCCGACAGGGCGGTCAATCCCTGGTTGGCGATCCGGAGACTACGCATGGAAGTGAATCGCTTTCGTCTTGGAAGAGGTTGTTTGCGCGGTGGTTTTCACAGGCTGGCAGCCTGTGCTACGGCGCTGCCTATCGGAGGGCTTCCACGGGGTGCAGGCGTGCGGCTCGGCGAGCGGGCTGGACGCCGAAGAACACTCCGACCAACAGAGCAAAGCCGATCGCCAGCACGAGAGGTTCCCAGGAGAGCACGGCCGCCATCGGCGTCAATCTGCGAACCGCCAGCGAGACGCCCGCGCCCAGCGCACTGCCCAACAGCATCCCCAGGAAGGTCACGCTGAGTGATTCGGTCAGGAATTGGCTGAAAATGTCGCCCCGCGTAGCACCCACGGCTCGCCGCAGCCCAATCTCTTTCGTGCGTTCCGCCACGGAGATCAGCAGGATGTTCATCAGCACCACGCCCCCGACGAGCAAGCTCAAACTGGCCAAAGCGATCAAGAGCATGGACAGCGTTCGCGAAGTGCCCCGAGCCACTTCCGCAATCGCCAACGGCGTGGTGAGCCGGAAATCGTCCTCGGCGGGCGGTGCAATGCGATGCCGGGCACGAATCAAGCGGATGATCTGTTCCGACTGGTCGGCCATCCGCGCCGGATCTCGGGTGATGATCCGGATCCCGCCAAGATGGTCGACATTCATCACCCGCCGCATCGCCGTCGTGATGGGCAGCAGGATGCGGTTGTCGAAATCTCCACCGCCGCCACCGGACGTTCCGCGACGCTCCAGCACCCCTTTGACCGTGACGGCGACCTTGTTGACGTACAGACTTTCGCCGATCGGGTCCGCGTCGCCGAACAGATCGCGTTTCACCGAACTGCCGATCACACAGACCCGGGCCATCGTGGCGACGTCTTCGTCGGTGATTCCATCTCCCTTGGCCGTATACCAATTCCAGGCATCGTGCCATTGGGGTTCAATGCCCCACATCGTCGCCTGAACCTGGCTGTTGCCGTAACGCAAGCCGGCACTCGTCTGCCACGCCTGCGGAGTGACGAACTCCAGATCGGGGATCTCGTCGCGGATCGCTCGGACGTCGGCCAGTGTGAGCGTCGTGACATTCAGATCGGGCGGACCGATGGTCTTTCCTCCCCCGGCCACCAGCATCATGGCCCGCGGGCCGAAGTTCTCGACTCGCTTCATGACCTGCGATTCGGTGCCCTTGCCGATGGCCATGATCACGGTCAGCGCGGCGATGCCGACGATCGTGCCCGCCATCATGAAGAACGTCCGCAGCGGATTGGCTGCCAACGAGTGAAAACCCTCTCGGGCCGTGCGCAGTATCCTCATGATCCGTTCTCCTCCGCGGGAACCAGCGCCGCGAGTTCCGCTTCGGCGTCGCGCCGTTGGCTGACCGCATGGTCTTCGGCGATCTGGCCATCGTCCAGAACGATGACGCGCTGGGCATGTTCCGCGAGTTCCCGGTCGTGCGTGACCATGATGATCGTCCGACCGTCCTGGTGCAAGCGTTGGAAGATCGCCATCACCTCGGTGCCGCTGCGGGTATCGAGGTTCCCCGTGGGCTCGTCCGCCAGGATGATCGATGGATTCGTGATCAACGCTCGGGCGATGGCCACCCGTTGCTGCTGGCCGCCGGACAACTGGTTGGGCCGGTAATCGATGCGGTCGCTCAGACCGACCATCGCCAGCGCGTGCTCGCCCAGTTCTTCGGCATCCTCCGGGTAATGGTCCGCGTAGATCAGCGGCAGCAACGTGTTCTTCAAGGCCGTGGTTCGTTGGAGCAGATGGAACTGCTGGAACACGAAGCCGATCTTATGGTTTCGCAAGTGCGAGAGTCCTTCATCGTCCAAGTTCACCATGTCCGTGCCATCCAGCCGGTAGTGGCCGGCGGTCGGCTTATCCAGGCAGCCCAGGATGTTCATCAAGGTCGACTTGCCGGTTCCCGATGCCCCCATGATGGCCACGTACTCGCCCGGCTGGATGTCGAAGGAGATGTCTTTGAGCACTCGGGTGACGACTTCGCCACTGGTATACGTCTTCTCAATGTCTTGCAGTTCGATCATCGATACACCTCGTTCAGAGTTGCGGCGGATTGTTGCGGGGGGCCGGTGGCGCCTCGACAAAGACCGTTTGACCTTCCTCCAGGCCTCCCAGGACCTCGATCCACGCGCCGTCCTTCCAGCCCACCGTGACTTCGCGAGGCTCCGGTTGTCCGTCGACGGAGACGTAGACGACGTTCTTGCCGCGTTCGCGTTTCACCGCTTTCGCCGGAATCGCCAACACGCCGATCTTGGTTTCCAACAGCACCGTGACGCTGGCGGTCATCTCCGGACGCAGTGCGCCGTCGTGCCGATCGAGGATGTCGATCACGACGTCGTAGTTCACAACGTTGTCTTGGATGATCGCCTTGGGATAGATGGCGCTGACAGTTCCCCGGAACTCTCGGCCCGGAAAGGTATCCACGGTGAACACGGCCTCCTGACCGGGACGGACTTTGCCGATATCGACTTCGTCCACATAGGCATCGACCTGCAGACGGTCGAGGTCGATGATGGTCACGAATGTCGGGGCATTGAAGCCCGCGGCGACGGTTTCGCCTTCCTGAGTCGAAACCGACGCGATCACGCCGTCGATGGGGGCCGTGATCGTAGCGTAAGCCAGTTGCACCCGGGCGTTGGCCACGGACGATTGCGCCCGGGCGACTTCGGCCGCCGCCTGCTTGAGATCCTCTTCGTAGCGAAGGGAGACCAATTCATGCGCCGTCTCGGCGGTGGCCAGTTGGGCCGCCGCGATGGCCAGTCGCTCTTGAGCCTGCTCCAACGTCGCCTCGGACGTGATGTTCTGCTGGCGAAGGTTCGTCTCCCGGGCGACTTCCAGTTCGCCGAGCGTACACGTCGCTTGCCAGCGGGCGATGTCCAATTTGGCACGCTCGATTTCCTTGGGAAACAGCCGATGCACCGCGGCCAGCTTGGCCTCGGCCAACTGCAATTCGGCCTCGCGTTGAGCGAGCATCGCTTCAAGATCCTCTTTCTCGATTTCGGCGATGACCTGGCCGCGCGCGACTTGATCGCCGATGTTGGCGCGCAGCTTGGCCACCTTGCCGGACAGTCGAGCACCGACGCGGACCTCAGCCCCCACTTGCGGCTTGACCGCCCCCGTGGCCAACACGGACGAGGCGAAATCGCGCCGCTCGACGACTGCCGTCTGGGAAACCGGTTCGCCCGTGCCGGGTCGCCCGTAGGTGTTCCACCACCATCCAGCGAGTGACGCGACGAGAATCAGCAGGGCCAGAATCGGCAGAAGACGCTTCCTGCGACGGCGTTTCTTTCCGCTGGGACGGGACGTTTGCCCAAGTGTCGTTCGGGGCGGACCGCCCCGAACCGGCTGAGGCCGCAGGGCGCCGTCGCCCGAGAGACGGTTCTCCGGCACCGCATCGCCAGCGTCCGCTGCACGGTGTTTCGGAAGCATGTTCATCGCATCTCTCGCTTGGCAAGCCGGGCGCATGCCCAGATCAGTTTGTGGGATTCTCTAAGCCCAACAAACGCACACGCCACCCGAATCCCCCGCGAAAAATTGTCCATTTCTCGATTTATTTGTCTTCGAGAACCGCAGCGTCTACACCCCGCTGCCGATTGCGCCCGGACATCGGCGGCGAGGTTCCGGCGCAGCCGGTGCGATCGCGCAACCGCTGAAATAGCCGCTGTTGCTGCTGGGCTGTCAGGATCTCCTTTTCGGCCAACAAATGGGACGCGACCGTGTCCTGCATCGTCCGCTTGGCCGCCAGAATTTCGTCCTGTTTCGCTCGAACGGCGTCCAGATCGGGCTGCTCTGCAGCCAACAGATCGATGACTTCGACCCGCATGAGTTCGATCTGCTGACAGAGATCTCCCACCGAAGACTGAAACTGCTGCAGCCGTGGCTCAATCTGCTGCCATTGCTCCAAGGTTACCTCCAGTTCCCGATGCAGCGGGCACCAAACGACCTCCTGCTCCGCGTTTGGCGCATGCGACGTATCCGGCAAACGCAACGGAGCCGCATACGCGACCCACATCGCGACGAACGACAGATTCAGAGCGGCCGAAAGAGCCAGGAGATAGGGTTTTGCGTGTTGCCACATGGCACAGATTCCTCAACCGTCGCGGGGCAAAGTCATTTGCAGATAGGTCTGGGCGAGCGTGTCGTCGCCAGGATCGATCAAGCCGCCGAGGCCGGCCGCACCCGCCGCTTCGCCTTGATGGAATTCGGAAATCGCCCGCGTGCCCGACTGCCACGTTTGGTGACCAAGCAGCAACCCGATCAGCAGTCCGGCAGCCAAGGTGCCAACCATCCCCAGCACCTCGCCGAGTTTCTTCCCTGTAACGCCGGGCGTCCAGCCTCGCGACGATGGACGGGTCACCACCACCGGATGCGATTCCGCCCGCGCCAGCACTCGCGCTGCGAACTCTTCGGGGATCGGTGGGGCATGGCACGATTGCAGCAGCGTCTGCAGGCGACTCTGCCGTTCGAGCGATTGTTGGCAAACCGGACACGACCGCAAGTGCCTCTCCATCAGCTCGCGTTCCGGCCCGGAAAGGCTCTGGCCCGCGTATTGATCCAGCTTCTGTTGAACAACCTGGCACCGCATCGCATCCATCCTCGCTCGAAGAATAAACGAACTAGCCCGCCCAAACCCCCGCGAAAAATCTCTAATCACTCATAAGATTTGCCAACCGCTTCTCCAGCGTGGCGCGGCCGCGGGCCAGCAGACGTTCGACCGCCTTGGTGCTGGTCTCCATCGCCGACGCGATCTCCAGGCCGCTGAGCCCTTCGTAGTAGCGCAGCACGATCGCCGACCGCTGATGGGCGGGCAGGCGACTCAGTGCGGCTTGAACCGCCTGATCCCGCTCACGTACGAGCGCATCTTCTTCGGCCGATGCCCCGGACTCAGCCAATTGCCCGAAGTCGTCCGAAACAACCGGCCGTTTCCTCCGCAGGCAATCGAGGCACAGCCGCACCACGACGCGGTACAAATAGGTGCGAAAAGACGCCGTCGGCCGATACCGATGCGCCGCTTGGTAGATCCGCAGGAACGCATCCTGAGCAATATCCTCGGCCGTTTGACGGCAACCGAGCATGCGGTAGGCCGTGCGCCACACCGATTCCTGGTGACGAAGCACAAGCCGTTCGAACGCCGACGGATCGCCCTTGGCAACTCCTTGCATCAGGATTTCGTCGGACGGCTCAGATACTGGTGACATTCTACTATTCCCGACCATAGCAACACGATCGGTTGCCACGCGGTAGCCTACATGCCGTGCAAAGCTAACCGCCCTGGGCGGACTTCACGGTCAGGCGAAGGCGGTTCAGGATCGTTTGAATGTTCGCTTCCAGCGCCTTGACGGCCGTCTTGTAATCCTCCGCTTCCTTGGATTCCTTCAGCACGTTCTTGAGCGTCTTGACGTAGTCGGCAGCCGCTTTTTCGACGAGCGTCCCGGCCTTGATCACGGCGGCTGCGTCGTTCTTTCGCGTGGCGGTGTCGAAGGCGGCGAAGGCCTTGTCGAGTCCCGCCGGTTTGCGGAAGAAAAGGGCCAGCGATGCGCTCGGCTTCTTCTTGCCGGTGGCCGATTCGAAGTGCTTCTTGGCTCCCTGCCAATCGGCGCCGTAGGTGGTCACCTCGAGCTTGCTCTGCCCCGACTGCTTGACCTTCTTCACCTCCTCCATGATCTCCTTGCGGATCTTTTCTTGAACATCCAGGATGTTGACCATTTCGCTGGCAATCTGCATATAGTCGGTCTGATCGGTTTGGTCCTGCGATTTCGAGAGCTTCTCGACCAACCCGGTCAGCACACCGGCAAAGACGCTCGCCGCCTTGACGTAGTCCTGATATGCCTTCTTGATCCCGGACTCGTCGGAATTGGTCACGGCCTTTTCGGCGGCGGACAGCGCCGTTTCAATCGCGGACAGTGCCATCACCTTGGCCACGATCGCCTTGTTCGGTTTGCTCGTGCTGGTAAACTTCTTGAGCGGCGCCTTGGCCTTGGTCCAACGTGTCAGCCAGTCTGCCATGAATTTCCTCCCGTGGTTGGAACGGTTCCAGCGTATTCGTCGACTGATCGAAGCCAACAATTAGAATATTGAGCCGCATTCGCCGGGAGTGCAAGCCCCTCAGTACTCGATCGGCCCAGGTCTTCTGCCCCGCTCCGCCCGGAGGTGCCGGCTTACACATCGAATGGTTGTGGATTCGGGCGAGGTGCTCTTGCGCACCTCTCGCGGCGTCATGAAAGTCGGTTTCGGTCAGACTTCGTCGAGCGGTCGGGTGGCATCGCCGAAACGGTCCAGATGCACGCCCATCTTGTTCATCATGCTCAGATACAGCCGGCACATCTGTCGATCGGATTGGCCCAAGTAGTCAAGGCTCCGGCCGCCCTGGATCTGGCCGCCGGCGGTGCCCAGCATGACGACGGGCAATTGGGTGGCGTCGTGATGGCCGGTCAGCATGCTGGAGCAGAGCAGGAGCATCGAGTTGTCCAGCGCCGTACGGTCGCCTTCCTGAATGGCATCCAGCCGCCGGGCGATATAGGCCATCTGTTCCAGGAAGAACTGATTGACCTTCAACCAATCGTCCGAGTCGGCGTGGGACAGCAGATGATGGATCATGTAATCGACGCCCAGATGCGGGAACCGGAGAGTGCCGTGATCGTTATTCAGCTTCAGCGTGCAAATGCGGGTGGTGTCGGTCTGGAACGCCAACACCAGGATGTCGCACATCAGCCGCATGTGTTCGACGATGTCCTGGGGATAGCCGTCCTGCGGACGCGGCATGTCGGGACGAGTCTGGGTCGGCCGCCAGCCCTGCAATTCGCCGCGTTGGCGGGCTTGGTCGAGCCGCTGTTCGAGTTCGCGCACCGAATTCAGATACTCGTCCAGCCGCTGCTGATCAGTCTGGCTGATGTGGCGGCGGACGCTTCGCGCGTCTTCCAGCACCTCGTCCAGAACGCTCCTGTCCCCGCGCTGCACCGAGTCCTTGAACAACTGATCGAACGCCAAGGCCGGATAGACCTCCAACGGAGTCGGCGTGGTCGGACTGCTCCACGAGATGTGCGAACTGTAGAGCATCGAGTAGTTCTTGTGTACCGAGGGATTGGCCTTCTCGCAGCCCAACACCAGACTCGGCAGCTTTGTCCGATGGCCGATCTTTTCCGCGACAATTTGATCGACGCTCGTGCCGCTACGAATTGTACCACCGGCCGAGAGTGGAGCCCCGGACAGGAGGTTGCCTGTTTGCGAACTGTGGATGTTGCCCTTCAGTGCCTCGGCGTTGAACAGCCCGCGAATGAACGTCATGCGGTCGCGGAAATCATGAAGCGGTTGCAGCACTTTGCCCAATTCCATCGCGGTACCTTGCCCGCGGGCCCACCACTGGTGCGAGTGAAACCCGCAACCCGCAAACAGGATCGCCATCCGAACCGGCGTCTGGCTGGCCGCGCCGTCGCCCGCTGGCGAACTGCCCCACACGTTCAGCGACTCCATCCAAGGCAAGGCCATACTGACCCCCAGGCCCCGCAGCATCGTTCGGCGGGAAAAAGAATGCGTTGTCATGCCAATATCTCCGAGAGTTGCAGGTCGTTTTTCTAAGGAACTCCTGTCAGGGGAAACGTTATTCGTCGCCGAATGCTCGACCGCGGATGTTGCGGAATTGAGGACTGCTGACCACCACCTCGACCGCCACCCGAAAACGATAGCCATTTGCCCGAAGCTGGCGCTGCATCTCGGCCAACAACGGCTCGTCCGAAAGCTGCACTTCCCGTCCCAATGCGTACCCCAGCAGCTTGCGACAGAATTGCCGGACGAAGTCTTCGCGGCGGTCGGTGCTCAAGTACGCGCGCAGTCCGTCGATCCCTTCGATCGACCGGCCATCGGGCAGCGTCGTCTTCGTATCGACCGGGTCAGGCACGAGCCGGCCGATGGCGTCGTACTGTTCCAGAGCGAATCCGTAGGGATCGATCTTGGCATGGCACTTGGCGCAAGCGGCCTCCGAGGTGTGCCTTTCGATCAGTTCGCGAGCCGTCAGGCCGCGGGGCAACGCCTCGGGCAATTGCGGCACACCGGCCGGGGGGCGCGGAAGACGTTCGCCCAGCAGCGTCTCGTACACCCAGTTGCCGCGCAGGATGGGACTGGTTCGCGACGCGCCCGATTGGCTGGCCAAATACGTCGCCATGCCCAGAACTCCTCCACGTCCCTCGGCACGAAGGCCATCCACGCGGCGCCAGTCGCTGCCCGCGACACGAACGATGCCGTAGTGGCGCGCCAGCAGTTCGTTCAGAAACGTGTGATCGGCGTCCAGAATGTCGAGAATCGAACCGTCGTTGCGGAACATGTCTTCGAAGAATCGAACCGTCTCTTCGTACATATCGCCGCGCAGTGCCGCGAATTCGGGGAAGAGCGATTCATTCTTGTCGTCGTTGCGGTCAAAGCCGCGCAAGTGCAACCATTGACATGCGAACTCGACCGCCAGTCGCCTGGCGCGTGGGTCGTTCAACATGCGATGCGTCTGCATCCGTCGCTCGGCGTCATCGCTCAGACGCCCCGATTCCGCAGCCGCCCACAGCGGATCGTCCGGCACGGACGACCAGAGGAAGAAACTCAGCCGGCTGGCCAGTTCCCGATCGCTGACGGCGTGCGATTCGCTTCCCGAGCCCGGCTGTTCCAGCTTGTAAAGGAAGGCCGGCGATGTCAGCACTCGGGCCAGGGTCAGCCGGATCGCGTCCGCGTGCGGGATCTGCTCGTCACGCAATCGTTGGTACATGCGTCGCAGTCCCTGCCGTTCGTCTTCGGTCAGCGGCCGGCGCCACGCGCGCTGGGCAAATTCCACGATTGCCTGGACGTGCTCTGGTTCACTGGCCGCCAATCGCTGCTGGAACGCCTCCGCCCGCCGTTGGATGGGTTCACGCAACGGGGCAAACGCCTTGACCAGATCCGGCCGGTCCTGGGTGGCAAATTCCGTGATCTGCTCCAACGCCACGACCAACTGCAGCGGCTCCTCGCTGATCCAGTACAGTTTGTCCCACAGACGGTCGAGTTCTGCCGCTTGGGCATCATCCAACATCAGGCGTTTCAGGTGATCGTCCTCGCGATAATACAGCGTCAACGTGACCACCTCGTCCACTGGCACGATTCTGGCGTAGCAGAGGGCGAGCGGGAACAGCGCGCGGTACTCGTCCATCGCGGCCTCCACACGCTGCCGTGGCTCCGGCGCATCGTGGACCAGGATCGGCAGCGCCCCCGAGACGGAATGGGCGTCCAGCTTGGTCGCCTGCACCTGAAGCTGAACGCTCCCGTTCGTGCCCGATCCACCATGCAGCGCGGCCGTAGCGACAAACTCGCCGCCAGCCGCCAGGTCGCGCGGCAGATGGATTTCCAGCCTCTGCGGCGCTCGCACGCACAGATCGGTCGGAGCGATCGGCGAGCCGTCCGGATGCGTTCCGAACGCATTCGGCGCAAGTCCAAAGGACGAATCGCGCGCCGACGATTCCGTCTCGATCGTCCGATCCACCTGGCCGGCAATCTGCCGAACGTCGCGCAGCCATACGGGCGGATTTGCCGAACCCGTGCCGTCCGACTTGAATTCGATCCGAGGGCGCTGCCAGACGACGAAATCGTGTTCGTTACCATCGTCCAGATCATGGGCCGCCAAGGTGATTACCACGTCCGAACCGGGCGGCACATCCGGCAGCGGAAGCCGCAATTCCTGGCTCGTCACGATCGGCGCGACCGCTTCCATCCAGCGAGTTGGTCCTCCCTCGCGACCAAACTGGCCGATCGAGTTGAATTTCCACAACGCCTTCTGCGTCCTCTCGATCTCGGCGGTCAGCTTCCCCAAATCGTCCGGACCGGCACCACGCCACCGCTCACGGAAGGCATCCAGCAGAATCGACCGCGATGCGTCGTCGCGCGTCAACGCCTTCCAGAGCAACGCCAAGTAACGGGCATTCAAGCCGCATTCGGCAGCGACTTGCTCAATCGTTCCTCGCCCGCTGAGCAAGGCGTCCCGGTGCGCAAGGGTGGCCGCGAGATACTCGCCAACCGGCAGCAACCCTCCTTGATTTGTCTCGAATCTGATCCCCTGCAGGTTGACCGCGGTGCCGCCCCCATCGGCCGTGAACCTACGGTAGAACGATTGAATTCGAGCCAAGCACTGGTCGGTCTGATCGCGACGCGTTGTCGAGGGCGAAAAACGGATACCATCGGGCAGCAGCACTGCGTGCTCGGCGACGCCTTTCGCGGCATCCAGATACTTCTGGATCAGCGCCGGCGACATCCCTTGACCGCTGCCGACATTTGTGAACCCTTCGCCCGCCGCGCCGTCGATCGGAAACTCCTCCGTCGGTTCAAGCGTGTCGACGCCGGTCAAGTCATGAATGGCGTACGTGTATTCCGCATTGCTCAGCCTGCGTAGCACAATCGGACCGGGATCTCCGGCGCCCGACTCCGCTTCCCGTGCCAAGAAATCGCGAACCCACGCCTGCAGTCGGGCCAGTTCCATGTCGGTCGGTTGCGGCGAACCCTCGGGAGGCATCTGTTCGTTCAGCAGAATGCGCCGGATCATCAACCAACTCTTGACCTGCTTGCGGACATCCTCGGCCGACCTGAAAACCGAGAGATCGAGATCTGCCTCCGCTAGTGCGCCCGTATGGCACTGGCCGCAGTAATGCTCGATCAATGGCCGAATTTCGGCCGCGTAAACTTGGTCAAGATCCGCGGCAGGGCGTTGCTCCTGAGCCTGGGCAATCGGCCCGGCAACCAGCAACAGCGGGAGAAACAAGCGACCACAATGTCGATTCATACCTCGACCCTTTTGGTACTGGCGGATCATCGCCGACGGCCGCGAACGGAAATGTCAATGGCCGTGAACGGACTTGAAACGAGTATCGCATAAGTGACAACGAATAGGTAGCCGTGATGCGGTCGATCAACGAATCTCGGCCGCCCTGACGGACCGTTGCGCGTCAAACTGCCAGCATTGACTCCGATGGCGCCGCTCGTCACCTCTGGCCATCAGGTTTCGTCTTCTTGCGGGCGCTGGGGCGAGCCGTGACGCTCGCCTTGATCGCCGATTCGTAACGCTCGATGAACTTCTTGACGGACACGCGTTTGATCGCTTGGCCGATGACGTTCAGCGGCACGTCGTCAAGCTTCTTGAAACGCACGCACGATTTGCCCATGTCCAGCTTCTTGCCGGTCTTGGCCCATGCCTCGCGAAACCACGCCTCGTGCTCCGGATCGGCGTAGACGCAGCCCAGGTACACCGAGATGTAGTTCTTCTGCGATGCCAGGTAGGCGAACGGAAGCGGTTGGGTTGGATCGCAATGGTAACCAGGCGGGTAGACGCTGTGCGGCAGGAAGTAGCCGATCATCCCGTATTGCATCCCTTCCTGGCAGCCCTTGGGCAAGTTCTTGAGGATCGTCTGGCGAACCGCCTGCACCGCCTCGCGACGATCAACGGGCAATTCGGCCAGATACTGTTCGACGGTCGCGGCTTTGCTTTGCATGGTGCCTGCTGTTCCCGAGGTCAGAGATGAAGGTGGATTGTGTGCCGACGCTCGATGACTCTGCTCACGCGTTCGCCCGCCGACTTATCGATCTTCTCAGCGGGATCTCGACGACCCGTGCGGAATACGTAATGATGGCGCTGTTTGGCATTTTCGTCTCGCAACCTACAACTGGCAAGTCGCAGCCATCGGGGAGAGCCATGAAGACCACCCTGCTCTTTCTATCCTGCCTGATCTTTCTGCAAGCGTATGGGAATGCCGCCGAACTAGCCAACGAGGGCGCAACCGGCTGGAAGATCGTGCTGCCCGACGAGCCGGCGATCGTTGAGAAGACGGCCGCCCGCGAGCTGGCAGAGCATTTGAAACTTGTGACCGGCGCGGACTTCCCGACGATTGCCGAACGAGACGTCCCCGCCGACGGCTCGTCGTTGATCTTCGTCGGCAATACGGCGAAGGCGCCGAAGAAGGAATACAAGTTCGACGAGATCCTGATCCAGGTGGACGGAAGCAATTTGATCCTCGCGGGACATCCGAAACGCGGCTGCCTGTACGCCGTCTATTCGTTCCTGCAGGACGTCGTCGGCATCCGTTGGTGGACGCCCGTCGACACGTTCGTTCCCAAAAGACCGACGCTGGCCGTCGCGGACGATCTGTACGTTTCCTACGCGCCGCAATTGATTTCGCGCGAAATGTACCACCGCGATGCGCAGCCGACTGTCTTCTCGGCTCGCATGAAGGGCAATGGATTCCTGACCCCGGAATACGGCGGCGCGGTGCGAATCATCAACTTTGTCCACTCGTTTTACAAGTATCTGCCGCCGGAAAAGTACTTCGACGCTCATCCGGACTGGTACTCGGAAATCGACGGCAAGCGTCAGCACGAACGTGCTCAACTGTGCCTGACCAACGACGAGATGACTCGGCAGTTGATCGATAACGTGTTGGAAACGCTGCGAAAGAACCCCGACGCGAAGATCATCGACGTGTCCCAAAACGACTGGCACGGATTCTGCACCTGCCCGAAGTGCAAGGCGGTCGATGACGCGGAAGAAAGCCACGCGGGCACACTGCTGGTGATGCTGAACAAGGTTGCCGAGGCGGTCGAGACGGAGTTTCCGGATGTCCTGGTCGAAACGCTCGCCTACCAGTACACCCGCAAGCCACCCAAGACCATCAAGCCGCGAGACAACGTGCTGATCCGCTTGTGTACGATCGAATGTTCCTACATCCAACCGCTGGACGGCCAGCAAAACCAGAAGTTTGCGGAGGACATGGAAGGTTGGAGCAAGTTGGCCAAACACCTATTTGTTTGGGACTATACGACCAACTACAACGACTACCTGGGACCGCATCCGAACCTGCGAGTGTTGGCGCCCAACGTTCGCTACTTCGTCAAGCACGGGGCCATCGGCCTGTTCGAAGAAGGCGAAGGCGACGACTTCTGCGAGCTGAAAAACTGGCTGCTGTTGCGTTTGATGTGGGAGCCGGATCTGGACGACAAATCGCTGATCGACGAGTTCGTGTGTGGCTACTACGGCGAAGCGGTCGCGCCGCTGATCCAGCAGTACTGGGATGTCCTGATCGCCCGTGCGGAGAAGGAAGAAATCTACCTCGGCTGCTTCGGCATGAATTCGGCAAAATGGATCGATCTGGCGACACTCAACCAAGTCACCGAGATCATGAACAAGGCCGTCCAGACGGCGACCAACGTCTATGGCCCCGATTCGGACGAACTGCGGCGGCTGCGGAAGTCCAAGATGGGCGTCGACCACGTCTGGCTCAGCCGCTACTATCCGCTGCGTTGCGAAGCGCGAGAAACAAAGCAGCCATTCCTCGGTCCGAAGGACCCGCTGCAGGCAGCCGACGAGTTCGCCCAATTGTGCCAGCGATTCAAGACCAAAGCCGCGGTGATCTCGCAGGAAGCGACTTTCGGGCAGTATTTGGAAGGCATGAAAGCGGGCTTTCTGGCGCAGAAGAACCCGCCGGAGATCTGCCGAGGCGTTCCCGCGGACTCCTGGGTCGTGTTCGACGCCCTGTCGTTCAACAACTACAACAACGCGGCGACGATCATCGACGACTCGCATGGCTGGAACGGCAAGAGCGTCCGCATGGGCACGAAAGTCGACTGGAACACCAACTTCACGCCGCCGGTACGCGGCAAGTACCGTCTGCTCGCCTCGCTGCGCTGCGAAGGGAGCGTCAAGGAAGGCAGGCTCGGCTCGTGGGGCGTCTACGACTCGCAGGGCAAGAAGTCGTTGGCGAGCATGACTCTGGACGTCAAAAACTTCGCGACCGACGACGGCTCGTTCGACCCGGGATTTCGCTGGATCGATCTGGGCGTCGTGGACTTCGTGCCCGGCGCGTACTTCTGGTTCGCGCACGGACACCGTCCCGAATTGGATGCCATTCTGGTCGACCGTGTCGTGCTGATCGCAGCGGAGTAGTCGAACCGACGCTTGAGCCCTACACGCAGGCCGCGATCCAATCGGCGATGCGGCGTTCCGCTTCGGGCGGGACCGCGTGGCCTTGGCGATGGTTGAATAATCCCAACCGCGGCGTCTTGCCGTACAGCCGGTAGACTTCCAGGGCCGACGCGACAAACGGCCAACTGCGGTCGCCGTCGGCCGAATCGCCGCCGACCAGCAAAAAGGCGCGCGGCGCGGCCAAGGCCAGCAGCTCATGGTGCTCGCGAACGAAACTTGGTTGGCGGATCTCGGGGCCGAGATACCACGGCGCATCCCAATTTGAAAAACGCGTGCCGATGCCGCCTTCGCTGCTGACCGCGGCCCGAATCCGTTCGTCCAACGCGGCCAGGTACAATACCTCCTTCGCGCCCAGCGAATGCCCCACTGCCCCGATGCGTCGGGCATCCACCTCGGGCAGCGCCGCCAACAGATCGACGCTCACCCGCGCGTCGTGCAGCATCTTGGCCATGCCGCGCGCCGCAGGGTGCCGAGCCTGAAACGTGTGGACATGCTGCTGGTAGCTGATCGACAGATCCTTGGTCCACAGGAAACAACGAGGGCAGATCGCCGCAAAACCCCGTCGGGCCAAGTGCAGCCCGAACGCCTTTTCCGGACTGCCTTCGACTCCCGCGGGCTGGCGGATGGTATGCGAGACCGTCGAGTGCAGGACGATCACTCCCGGACACGGCCGACGGATCTCGGCCGGCCGCAGCAGGTACGCTTCGATCGAAATTCCCGGCTCGGTCTCGTACTCGATCAACTGGCGAAGCACGCCCTCGACGCGGTCCTCGTCCAAGACGCGATGGCGCGGCGCCACTCCCGGTTTTTCACCGACTCGCAACGGTCCCAGGAATTCCAGCCACCAACGCCGGATCTGCTCGCGTTTCGCTTGCCAACCCGACAAGGTCGTAATCGGCTGTCCCGCGTCGTCCATCAACAGAGATGACAAGACGGGCGCGTCGTCCGGCAATTCCCGCGGCGGCCGCTGGACCTCGTCCAGCCAAGCGACTTCGCCCGCATCGTCCTCCGCCGCCCGACTGCCCAACCCGCTCAACACAGCGCCAGCCGCAGCCGACGCCAGAAAACCACGGCGATTGAAACGGCAGCCCATCATCGTTCATCACTCCCCTCGGCCAGCAATCTACCCGCCCAGCATCCGACTGTCCACCGTTCTCGCCCGTCGTAGGATTACTCGATTCGCGCAAAGGAAATGCGGATTCGCACTCCGAGACGAATTCGCACCAGCGAGTCAGGTGAACCCATTCAGTTTGTTTGAGCATCCCGTTCGAACGCGAGAACCTAATCGTTGGGAGTCGCACCATCCGGGGCGGCGACGGAGAAACCTGTGCTAGGAAATGCTGGATTTGACTCAGTTACCCGAGCGATCCACCGGTCTAAGAGCCAAGCGGAACCCGAGATCACGACTCAGGAAATCCATCGCGTACCCGTTCCGAACAGCCGAGCGGCAGAAGGCGGCGTACACGTCCCAACTGCCGCCACGAACCACGCGATACCCGCCTAATGCAGGTCCTGTGGGATCGTCCACCTGTTTCGTTGCGTAGTTGCCATACCAATCCCGACACCACTCCCACACGTTCCCATGCATATCATACAGGCCGAAACCGTTCGGCCCGTAGTGCCCCACAGCCGTCGCACGCATCAAGAATGGCCCCGTGACTGTCGTGCCGTAGGGATAATTTCCGTTGCAGTTTGCTTCCCGGCCGTCCAATTGCGAACCGAAATGGAAGGGTGTCGTCGTCCCCGCCCGGCACGCATACTCCCACTCCGCTTCGGTTGGCAAGCGATATACGCGACCCAGTTTCTGCTCTGCAGCCAATCTGGAAAGCCTCACGCAGAATTCCACGGCTGCCTCCCAAGACACGGATTCCACCGGAAAACTGCGAGTGTCCCGGCCAGAGACCTTGTTACCACCCTGTCCCGTCCGAGAAAACCAACTTGGGTTTGTCCCCATGACTCGCTCGTACTCACCTTGAGTCACTTCCTGCACGCCCAAATAATACGGCTCCGTAAGTCGCACCGGATGCTGCCGCTCGTTGTCGACACGATCCGCCTCCTGCTCGGACGATCCCATCATGAACTCGCCGGGCGGAATTAGGATCAGCTTCATCCCGATACTGTTGGTCACATCGACCGGTTGGCCCAGGTACCGCGACCATGCCTCCTGCTGCGACCTGGCATATGCTGCGTCGAAAGGAGCCGCCGCCAAAGACGGCGGCTTACGCTTCGGTGGCGGGGTGACGTAGACGCGAGTATCTTCGTCCACTGGGGCAGGACTTGAAGAAGTATGCTCCAGTGTCCGAACCATTCGTGCGTCTTCCCGGATGTGTGCTGGACCGGAGAAGTTCCTCTTCGCCGTGAGTGTCCCGCTTGACAAGCCGAGAGCGATCAACAAGCCCGCGAGTGCCAGCACCAGCGAAACACCAACCGCCAAGAAACGCAGTGTAGACAGTTGTCCTGGTGTTTGTGAGCGAGCCCACACAACAAGCTGTCGGTCCAGCAAGCTTGGTGGCCGTACCGTTGACGATTGCTCGGAGGGAACGCTCTTGGAGCTAACGAATCGGGGCGCACGACCCGACGAAACGCCATCGCGGAGAACGGGCGCCATTTCGGGAACGGGGGAATGCAAATTGGAAGTGTGCTTGATCGTCTTCGACGCAGGAGGCGTAGTGACGGCTTGTGGTATCGCCGGAACAGAAGCAGGCGGTGGCGACATGGTTCGGAGCGTTGCCGCCATCTGACGCTGACGCAAATCTTCGTCGTATCGGGCCTTTTGGACCGGATCCAGCAGGCACGATTGTGCGGCGGCCAATTCGTTCAGAATCTCTTGCGAGAGAAGCTGGTGCGGTCCCAAGGCGTACCGCCTCACGTGCGTCATCTGACGTTCGGCCGCGTCGACGATTACCTCGGCATCGTCTTCGAATCGTTCCAGTCCGAGCAGCCGATAGTGATCGGCCGGCTGATGCTTGGGCGGAATGCCTAGCCAACGATGGTAAGGATCAAAGTGCTCGGTCATGACTTCTTCCGCGACAGATCTGCGACAAACCTCAGGCGATATGATGGTCAAGTCCCCGAATGGACGCAAGGTGGATGAAAGATCGGGCTTGTTGCGCGGGTGGGATGAATTTCGACCGAGTGAAGGAACGCGAGGACGGAACGACGTTCATTTTGGCAGTTGTCCTCGACTCGGATGATGTTTGGCGTTGACGTGGCACGAGGTTGTGAGTCGTTTTCGGGCGGTCGATTGTCTAGATCGTTGGTCGTGGACCGAAAACGCCTCCCGTCCCCTTCGATGGCGGCTCTACCGCGTGCAGGGTCGATCATCCGGGTTGACGTTGTTTGTGTTGTTTCAACAGGGCAATTTCCTGGCCGATTTGGTGAAGGATCGGCAGATCGACACTGGCCGCGACGCATTCGCGGCCGAGCACCAGATGGGCGAAGTCGGATTGGGTGAGTGCCTGATCATGGGCGGTCTTCGCGCGAGCCAGCGCGGAACCGTAACGAACCGCCTCGCCCGTTCCCGCCGCCGACTCCTTGGCCTCCGTCGCAGCATGCAGTGCGGATTGAGCTTGTTCGAGCGAGGCCGCCGCGGCCTGCGCGGCCTGTTGGCTGCCGGACAAGCCGGCGGGCAGCTTTTCCGCCAACGCAGCTTTCCCAACCAGGGTGTACAACGCATCGAGCCGTCGCAACACGCTGGTGCGGTCGTTCAAGTCGACCGAACCGCCGGACGACGACCGGCCATCGCCCAAACCAGCGGTTCCCCGCAGACGAGCGCGCCACGTGTCCAGATCCTCCAGATCGCGCCGCTGCGCGTGCTGCAGTTCGACCTGTGCCGACTGTCGCACGGCCGGGACGCGAGCCAGTACGGAGATGCGGCCGTTGGCGGCGTATTGGTATTCGACGCGGACTTGCGTGCCACGTGGCAGGTCGGGCGGCAGATCGCGGACGACGCAATGGCCCAGCGAGATGCATTCCTCTGGGCGATGGCTCTCGCCTTCTACGACCGCCACCACGACGCTGCGCTGACCGTCGCGCGCCGTCTGAAACGTGCGGGCCGCCGAACAAGGGATCGGAGTGTTCTTGGGAATGATCACCACGTTCTGCCGCCGCCGAGTCTTGGTGTTCATGCCCACGACGCCTAGACTGTGCGAGTTAACGTTCAGCAATTCGCATGACGACAGGCTCGTAGAACTTCCTCGGTTCATCAGCATGGCCGCATAGAGTGCGGCACCGTGCGCCACCGCTTCGTCCGGCGAGGCGGAACGGTCGGGCTCTTTGCCCGTCACCCGCCGCAACATTTCGGCCACCATTGGCATCCGGCTCGATCCGCCGACCAGCAGAACTCGATCGATATCGGACCACTGCAGACCGGCTTCGCGAACGACCAGCGCGGTAGTGTTCTCGGTCCGGCGCAACAGATCCCGCGTCACTTCCTCGAACAACTGGCGAGTCACTTCGATCCGCATCCGGATGCCGGCATGAAAGACCATCACCGTTGCCCGCTGGCGTTCGGACAAAGCATGCTTCGCTTCCTGGACGTCCTGCCACAACTGGGCAGCGTCCTGCGCATCGCTGCGCGGATCGACGCCGTGTTCGGCCGCGAATTGCCCGGCCACGTAATCGGCCAGACGCTCGTCAAAGTCCTTTCCGCCCAGACGGACGTCTCCGTCGGTGGCCAAGGCGCGAAAGCGCAAACCGCTGATCTCCAGAATCGTGACATCGAACGTCCCGCCGCCCAAGTCGTAGACCAACACACGGCGCGGCTCCGTTTCCATCGTCCCCTGTGTCGGACGAAAGAACCCCTGCTGATGCCCGTGGGCCACGGCCGCCGCGGTGGGCTCGTTGATAATGTCCAACACTTTCAGGCCGGCTAGCCGTCCGGCGTCCTGAGTCGCCTTGCGCCGCGTCTCGTCGAAAAACGCCGGAACGGTGATCACAGCCTGCCGGATCGGTCCCAAACGGCGCTCGGCATCGTGCCGTAATCGTTCGAGGACGAAAGCACTGAACACTTCCGGCGGCACGTCCACCCCGCGTACCTTGCGGTGGTAGACGCTGCCGCCCACATCGCGTTTGAAGCATTCGGCGAACGAATCGGGGTCCATGACCGAGCCGCGTACTGCCTCGCGGCCCACGACGACATCGTCCGCTTCGAACAACAATGCGCTGGCGGTCAGCAGATCTCCCGAACTGTTCGGCACGGTGACCGGTCGGCCGGTGTCGTCAATAAAGGCCACCACGGAATAGGTGGTGCCCAAGTCGATCCCGATCGGCGGCTGATTGGTGGTCTCGTTAGGCATGGGCAATTCGAATCGTGCATAGCGGGGTCAAAGACGCTTCATTTGTCCGTCGGAGAATTCGTACATTCCGCCGACCTGCCATTTCTGTCGAAAAGCCGGATCGACGTAAAACAACTCGACGCGATACAGGGAACCGGTCAACTCGATCACGTTCCCACGCCACCAGATCTTAAAACCCTTGTTGCTGACGCGGTCTCCTGCCTCGTAGGCCGTCCATTTCGGCGCGGGCTCGGCGCGTGCCGGCTGTGCCGGCGCCGTCTGCACGGACTGGGCCAGGCGGCCCATCGTCTCTGCGGCGATCAGCGCGTAATCCCAGCCGTTTTCCGGCGGTTTGGCTCGCAGCATGGCTAGGCCATCCGCGACGGGATCCCACTGGGAACTGCGCAGCATCTGCTGGGCGTCCTGCCGCATCTCGTCGATCTTCGCTGAGTTCTCCCAATCCCGATCGTCCATCGTGACCTGCACGCCCTGCAGATCCAGATAGTAGTCGACCATCTGATCGTACAGCATCTTGTGAACTTGTTGGCCGCTGGTGCCGAACGCTTCGTCGAACCGGTATCCCTTCAACACCATGACTGCCATCAGCTCCTCTACGGCGACGGGACGTTCCGGTTGTCCAGGCGGAAACAGTTGATCGAGCAGATCGATCGAAGTCACGTCGTCCAATGAGCGGGACTGCAGAAACTGGCCGATGTCCAGTCGCAACTGGGGCAGAAATGACTTGGCGTCCAGGTACTGCCGCAGCGTCAGCCCGTCGGACTTGCCGGCCCCGAAAACGGCACGGAAGTTCCCGTAGTCCTTCGCAAACAATTTACAGATTTCGTCGGCGGCCTGATACATCTGCTCTTGCACCGCCGGATCGATCCGGCGTCCGTTGCGCAGATCTTCCCAGGCGATGTCTCGGGCTTGCTCCAATGCGGCGGTATGCTTGCGATATGCCTCACCGCTGCGAATCACTGGCGGCCAATCGAGCGTCAAAGCTCCGTGTTTAACGTCGATCGCCAGAGCGCTGTGCAGCGAGCCTTTCTTGATCCGCAGGTTCTCGATGTGCGAACGTGCGAAAATCCGTTGACCGCCCACCCCGTGTCCGAGTTCCTCCAGGCGTGCAAACTGTTCCTGATACTGTTGATGGTTCAATGCCGCTTTGCCGCATAGATCCAAGAAGGTGTTCAGCGCCCGGCCGTTGACAATGGCCAGACGGTTTTGGTCGGCAAATTCGAGCAAGGAACGGGTCGCCAGCAGTTTGGCCTTTTGTAGCCGTTTCATGCGCCGGCCGACTTCCATCTCTGGCAGTCGGCCATACCGCGTATCGTCGAAATTCGCGACCGCCCAGTTCCGCACGCTACGTTCGTAGCGGTGTTGCCGTTCGAGTTCCTCGGCCTCATCCAGCATTTGCTCCGCCTCTTTGCGTTCGGCGTCTTTGATCTCTGCTTTCTTTTCCAGCGTCTTTTCAATCAACTGGCGGCGGAGCGTTTCCAATTGGGACGACTTGCTGGCCAGCGTCGTTTCGGTCTTCTCCAGCTTCTGCCGGAGATGTTCGACCTCACTGAGGGGCGGATCGGTTGCTCGGACGTGCGGGCCGACTGCGGCCAGTCCCGCAGCGAGCAAGATCACAAGCACCCACCAGAATCTTCGTCGCGTCATGTTCCGCCTCACAGTAAAGTGGCCCCTGGGCGCCGAACGGGGGTCGTCACTCGCTAATCTCCCACGTGTCATGTTCGCATCTCACGGCAACAGAGGTTCCAACTGGTCGCACAGCACCGCATGGCGATTTTCGGCGGAGCCGCCGAGGACACCGATGACCTTTCCTTCGGCCGTAAACACGGGGGAACCCTCCATGCCGCTGGGCGCATCGCCCTGCAACCGGATCAGCGGCAGGTCGTTGGTCGCCCCGGAAAGCGTCTCCAGACCGGCGATTCGCACCGACATCGATCGCAACCTGGGTGGATCCAGCACATTGAATGGCACCAGATCCGGTTCGGTCGTCAAAGCGTAGGCCACGACCGCCAGTTCCATCCCGGTCGGAGGTTTCGGCAATGCGGAGGCTCGCTCCAATTGGCAATGCTTGGGAAGTGAAGCCTTCAGCGTGGCGATGCCGACGTTGTGCGCCCGACTGACCGACGAATTAGCTTCGTCCTTGTCAAACAATGGATGGACGATCAACGCTTCGACCGGCACGAAGCTGGGGTTTCGATCTCCGTATGCCGCGAACACCGCTTGGCCTTGTTCCAGCATTTCGGCCAGTACGGCGATCGGAACTCCCGTGCTTACGACCAGATCCGGCGCCGCCGCCCAACCGCAACACACGGGGAACTTCTGCCCGTTGATCTCCACCATCAAGTAGACCATCGCGTCGGCTACCACCGCCTGGATCGCGACCGCGTCCGGCGCCCCGCTGGGCTCGCTGGCGGAAGCGGGGACTTGGACAGAGGGAGCGGGGTCAGCAGTTGTCGGAGGTTCCGGTTCGCCGGCGGTCGAAATACCACGCGCCGCGTCGCCTTCCGCCTCCACGACCGCTGTCTCGCCGGGTGCTTCGTGCTCACGATCATCCGGGTTGGTCACCGTAACCGGCGGAGCGTCGCGCGTGGGCCAGGCTCCGAGGCCAAAGACCAAGCCAACCAACAGCAACACCGCGACGACAATACCGGCAAACTTCGGAACTCGCGAATCGGCGACCGCCGGTAAGTCTGGCAGGTCCACCGATGGTGCCGGTTGAGGAACAGAACTCGACGATGCCGACGGCGACCTCTCGGGGATGGATGCGTCGCTCGCAATGTGTGTCGCGTACTCGCGTGCCGTCAGCATCGTGAACCGCAGGTCCGGGCCGTCTTCCGATAACCGGACAACGTCGCCGGACCGCAGGCGGCAATCCTGGCCGGGCGTCACGGTGGTTTGGTTGACCAGCCACGAACCCGAGCCCTGATTCTCGAATCGCCAGCCATCGTCGTGGAGCAGCAGGACGCCCCGCTTTCCGCGGGCGTCTGAGTCCGAGTCGCCGTCGAAGCGGATGTCGCAGGAATCTGTGTCGCCCACGACAACTCGGCTCGCCTCGGTCGCCCAACGCCCGCCTTGCTGAGCGCCCGACAGAATCGCGATTTCCACTGGCATGGACACCACCTTGTGTTGGCAACCACCAAACAATTAAAGCGGTATTGTAATCCGGACTGACTACCCGAACAAGGTAGGCCGACGAGCGGATTCTGCTCGGCGCGGGTCTCTGACCACGCCGAAACCACTGACCGAAGGTCTCCCCCAATCTTGGAGACCTTCGGTCGTCCCCGTGGCTCGGTCAGAGACCGGCCACAGCACGTGGATTCGTCACGTGGCCGCGGATCTCCGAGACGCGGCATTGCTCCTGGATTTCCCATTTTACCGCTGAGTACATTTTGACATTTTGCTGGGGCTGCGTCCCAGACCCCACGCCGGCTGCGCCGGCTACTGGTGTACGTCAGCTTTTCCAGGCTGACCAGACGATGCCGAACACGTCAGGCTGGAAAGCCTGACGTGCGCCAAACCACGCCTTCTGCTACGGCTCGATCTCGTTCGGCTGCGCTGCGAACCAGATCGGCCTGCGCTCCAGGCTGCGCTGCTCCAACTAAAATCTGACTGGAACATGACTGGACCGCACTTGACTCACTCGCCCGACTGACCTTGCGCCACGCGGAAGCCAATGCTGCTGAGCTGGATCTCGGGCCTGCGCCTGCTGCGGATCGCCGACCGGCAGATCCCGCCGCTGCCGCTCCAGCTTCCGCCACGGAGAACCCGGGTAAGACCAGTGAGGGAACCGGTTGGATCGACGGCTGTCTTCCTCGCAAACTGCTGGTATTCGCGCGCCTTGTACATGTCCCAGACCCATTCCCAAACATTCCCAGTCGTATCATGCAAACCCCAGACGTTGGGTTGATACGAGCCTACCGTCGTCGTCCGCTCCAGGTACGGCCCTTGCGCCGCGCCGCCGTAAGGATAGTTTCCGTTGAAGTTCGCTTGACTGGACGACAGCGTGCCACCCCATGGGAAAATCGCCGATATCCCGGCGCGGGCCGCGTATTCCCACTGCGCCTCAGTCACCAGCCGGTATCCGTTACCGTCTAACATCTGCACCACCGCACTGATGATCGTCTGGCCATCACGCCGCACGCTGGTCAGTTTGTAGTATGGTGTCTTTCTCTCCAGGACGCTCAGCTTGTTGCAGAACTCAATCGTGTCATACCAACTGACTGTTTCTACCGGGAAACGGCTCGTGTCTTGACCAGCCACGGTTTTGAAGAGGCTTGGGTTTGTCCCCATCACCCGCTCGTATTCGCGCTGAGTCACTTCGTACACGCCCAGGTAATACGGTTCAGTGATCCGCACCCGATGCCGCGTCTCGTCGTCCCTACGTCCCGACTCATCATCCGGCGAGCCCATCATGAATTCCCCAGGCGGAATCAGGATCAGTTTCATCCCGATGCTGTTGGTTACGTCGACTGGTTGACCTAGATGCCGCGCCCACGCCTCCTGATGCGCTCGCGCCTGCGACGCATCGAACGGTGCCACCGCTAGGGGCGGCGGCTCGCGTTTCGAAGGCGCCCCGACAGCCCCGCGTTCGGCGTCCGCGGGCCACGCGGGTTGTCGCGACTGAGGCTTCGGTGGTCGGCTGATGGCTTGGGGAACAGATTCCACGACTGGCGCAGGAGTGGAACGGTCAAACGTCGAACGGCGATTGCTACCCGACAAGCCAAACGCGAGGAGCAAACCGCTCACCACCGCCAGCAGTACCACCGGGACGTAGCTGGCCGCGGCCAGCACGACGTCACCGCCCCCGAGCAAACCGGCCACTACAAGGCCAAGCGGAACGCCAATCGCCAAGCAACGCAAAAGGAGGAATTGTCTAGGCGTTTGAACGCCTGACCACGCAACAAGCCGTTCTTCCAGCCAGCCTCGTGGGCGTATCGTGGCGGATTGTGGATGGGGAAGACGCTTGGCGACGTCGCGTCGCCCACGTCGGTGTGCCGTAATGACTTCGCGGATCACGGGCGCCGGATTTGGGACCGCCGGACGCGGGTTGGCAGAGTACTCGATTTTCACCGCTTTCGGCGCGGTGGACGACGCGGCGGACACAATGTCGATCTGGGGAACTACCGGAGCAGCAACCGGCGACGATGCCGCTTGCGGCATTGCCGCCGTCTGCCGTTGACGTAGATCTTCGTCATATCGGGCTTTCTGAACCCGATCCATCAGACACGCTTGGGCGGCGGCCAGTTCGTTCAGGATCTCTTGGGAAAGAAGCTGGCTCGGTCCCAGCGCGTACCGCCGCACGTGCGTCATCTGACGCTCGGCGGCGTCGACGATCACTTCGAGATCGTCTTCGAAACGCTCCAATCCCAACAGCCGATAATGATCGGCCGGCTGATGCTTGGGCGGTATGCCCAGCCAACGATGGTAAGGATCAAAATGGTCCGTCATCTGCACGCCGTCATGGAGTTGCGATTGGCCACCGCCACCATGATTGCTAATGCAGCGCGGCCGTGCAAGCGGCGGAATCGCAGACTGGGAGTCGTTCGTGTCATGGTTCCTGCCGCCGGGAGGTTTGCGGAACCCTGCGGCCAGCGAAGGGCAAGACACCGGCCGCTCGACAGCCTCGCTCGGCCAGGATACAATCCCTTCGGATGCGAACGGTCAAGCGATATCCGTGATCGAAGCGATTGCGGCCAAGACGGAGGACCGGATCATGTACGACCAGCGTTTGAAGGCGCAACGCGACTATCAGTGGGGATTGGACAGCGCACGGCAAGAGGGCATGGAGAAAGGCATGGAGAAAGGCCGGCAAGAGGGCTTGGAAAAAGGCGAAGTCGTGGGGAAGATCCAATTGCTGCAAGACCTTCTCGGCGTCGAGTCGAGTGCCACCGCAAGTTTGCGCGAACGAACGATCGACGAACTATCCACCATGCTGACGGATCTTCAGCAGCGTCTGCGGTCGCGAAAGTCCTGAGCGACTAGGCCGTTTGCCGTTTGCCGTTGGAGCAAGCAGCGGGCGCTATGTGGCTGTGCCGCGCGGGGTGGTTAGCCCAGTACCATCCAGACGGCCTTCAGATACTCGGTTTCCTGGCAATTGGCGCTGACCGGGTGGTCGGCCGCGGCGCCGGAACGAGCGATGATTTGCATGGGCCGCGGCGAGAATCGGGCACGGCCGTCGGCCTGCGCTGTTTCGGGGCCGGACTGGCGCGAGGCGGCGATCAGCAGTTGGACGAAATCGGCTTCCGACAACAGCCCGGCACACGAACAACTGAGCAGCAGGCCGCCGGGACGCACCAGGGACATCGCCAAGCGGTTCAAGTCGAAGTGCTTGCGTTTGCCTTCGTCGTACTCGGCACGGGTGCGGATCAGTTTCGGCGGATCGAGCACGACGACATCGTACTGACGGCCGTTGCGGAGCATGTCGCGCATGAAGGCAAAGGCGTCGGCCTGCACGAATCGCACGCGGGCTTGGTTCAGGCTGGCGTTTTCGCGCGCCAATTGCAGCGGGGCTTCGTCCAGATCGACACCGGTGACTTCGGCGGCCTGGCCCAACCGCTTGGCCTGGACTGCGAAACCGCCTGTGTAGCAGCAGACGTCCAGCACCGACCTTCCCGCACAGAATTCGGCGAGTCTCCGGCGGTTGTCCCGCTGGTCGCAGAAGAAGCCGGTTTTGTGACCGCCTTCGAACCGCACGCGGAAACGCGTGCCAAACTCCTGAACGGTCACTTGCGCGGGCAGATCGGGCGAAGTCAACGGCGGCGGGTCGGCGCCCTCCTGGCTCAGGAATGCCGGGCTGGTCCGGATCACTGTGTGCCGCGTCCCGCACAGCGGCGCAAGCCGGGCCAGAATCGCCTCGGCCCGCTGGTACATTCCCAGACTGAACGCCTCGGCCGACAGCACATCGCCCAGTCGATCGACCACCAATCCGGACAGCCCGTCGGCTTCCGCGTGGACGACCCGGTAAGCGTCCGTCGCGTCGTCCAGTCGCAGCAGATCGCGGCGCAGCGAAACGGCTTGCCGCATTTTCGCATCCCACGCCTCGTCGTCGGGCAGGTCCGGTTCAAACCACAGCATCCGCACGGCGATTTCGCTGCGCGGGTTGTACAGCCCGTAACCGAGCAATTGCTGGTCCTCGTGATAGACGGCGACCAGATCGCCTGCCTTGGCTCCCTCCGCGCGCCGCACCCGCTTGCGGTACAGCAGCGGCTGAGCCACTCGGGCCGAGACTGTCACCACGGGAATGCGCGACGACGCATCGATGGACAAGGGACGCTGTTGCCAACGCCCGGGCGAGTGTTCGTCGGCAACCGTGGAGGTTCTTCGTGGAGCATGTCGGGGAGAGTTCATGGCCTATATCTTGACGAGCCAAGCCGCCGAGATCAAGAAGCCGGCGGGATTTCACGGTGGCCGGGCCTTGCCCGAGAGGGAGGCAACGGCCTATGATGAATTCGATGGACTGGCAACACGTCATTACGATCCTGATCGTCGCGCTGGCCGCCGCCTATGTCTTGCGGCGGGCCGTGAACCGTTTTGCCGGCAAGCAGACGCGTTCGTGTTCCGGTTGTCACACTTGCCCGGCCGCGAAGTCGTTCGACGCTGTGCCCGAGCGGCCGTTCATCTCCGCCGAACAACTCGGCTTGTTTTCTGATGCCGACCCGCCGCGAAAGCGGTGAAAGAAGTGTGGAACTGAAAGACCGACAATGCCCCAGGTCGAACCATCCGAGATCCGTCTGGACCAGTTCCTCAAGCTTCGGGGGCTTGCCGGCACCGGTGGCCAAGCCAAAGTACTGATCCAAATGGGCGAAGTGCGGGTGAACGGCGAGATCGAAACGCGCCGTCGCCGCAAGCTGCATCCGGGAGACATCGTCGAACTGGAACAGGTCCGAGTGGTGGTCAAGGCCGCTCAATCGTAACGCGGCAGAATCTTTCGGCATCGACGCCGCGTTTCGTACGGTGTGCTTGCTTCCAGCGACGGGAAAGAACACTCTTGCCTTTCAGACGTGAATGGCACGGGACTGATCGTATGCAGGAGTCTCCGATGTTCCTTAGCCGATTTGGTGTGAAAGACTACAAATGGCTGGGGGACATCGACCTTCCCCTGACCTCGATGCATGTGCTGATCGGCCCGAACGACTTGGGCTATGTTCAGCAGAGCCGAGGGGAGATGGAGGTCCTGTTCACTCTGCTGTCCGAACGATACGAGCGGGGCAGTGTGTTATTGAGCAGCAACCTCGTGTTCTCCAAGTGGGAACAAATTTTCAAAGATCCCATGACGACTGCCGCGGCCATCGACCGCCTGATCCACCATGCCGTGATCGTCGAATTGAACATCCCCAGCTTTCGGCTGGAAGAAGCTCAGCGAAACCAGAAGTCTCGCGCCGACTCCAAGGAGTCCAAACCCCACAGCGAAGACTGAAACTCGCCGAATTTTGCTCGGCCCATCTAATTGTCGCTAAAGGGTAAAGCTAATTGACGCCGAACAAGGCAGTGGGGTCAACTCTTGAGGACGCGTCACGGATTCTCTTAAACCGCACCGCGGCATTTCAGGAAGTACTTCTGGACGTAGGCGACACAGGGACGACCGTTGGCGGCCGTCTGAGCGCATCGGGCTTCCGGCGATTTGGCCTTTTCCAGTACGGCCTTGGTGCGGGTGGCAACTCCTTCGTCCACGTCCTGCTCGATGTCCTGGCGTGTCAAGCCGAAACAAGCGCAGATCGGAGCGGTCGGGTCTTTGGGGTAGGCGGGTCGGGAAAGGGCGGTCGCCAAGACGAAGCGTTCCAAGCCGTCGAAATATGCCACGGCACACTGCGGTGACGGGCAGAAGTTGACGGGCTCGGCCAGCAGACGCCTCTGTTCATCGGTCAGGTAGCGACTCAACACCCCGGCGCCCACCTGCTCGCCCTGCGATCCGCATCGCGGGCAGCAGTCGGCGGTAGGATCGGGTTCCCGAACAAAGGCTTTGTTCAAGGCGATCCTCCTTCGGTCGTCCGTTGATCCTCGGAACGTTCGTCGCGCAGCCGGATTTCCGTCGCGGTCGGGAAATCCTCTGGCACCGGATAGCTGACGCGGCCCGATGCCGCCCATTCGCAACCACGGACCAGTACGGTCTGAAACCCGATGCATCGCATGGCCGTATCCGGCTTGTTCTTCCAGAGATGGCCCAGCATCGTCACGTAGACTCGACCCTCGCCGTAAGGGATCACCCAGTCCATCACTTCGTTGTCGCCCGTGTCCTTCGAAAATGCATAACTCAAGACGGTCACGTTCTTCGCCGGTCCATGCTGGCCATGCGTGAGTTGTTCATGCGGGTGCAGCCATCTCTTCGGCAACCCTTTGGTGATCGGATGGTCCGTGTTCAGTACGGTGACGAGAAAGTCGTGCTCCGGGCCATGACCGGGGTTTCGACCATCGCCCTTGGGAACCTCGATCACCTTCTCGTCCGGGCCGACCAGTAGACTCGGGCCAAAGTCCCTGCCTCGCCACCCCAGTCCGATCATTTCGTTGTAGGCGACCCAGTTGGGAAACGAGTTGTTCGCCGAGTGGTAGATCACCAACCCACCACCCCCACGGACATAGTCTTCGAAGTCCTTCTCGACTTCCCTCGGCCAGTGCAGGCTGGTGGAAGTGTGCCCGCCATTGAAGTTACTCAGGACGACATCGTAGTTGGCGAACTGGGGCTGCCATTGCTGCCACGCTTCGCGGGACGCATCACCTGGGGGGCTGGTCGAGACGTCTACGGTGAACCGATCACTGCTCGCCAGGACGTGAGTCAGGATACGGGTGGCCCTGGGCCAGTCGTGGTTGTTCATGCCGTCCACGATCAGGACGGACAACTTGGACGCTGGCTCGGCCGCCGTGACGGTCGTCGCGAGCAAGCTGAGCAGTCCCAAGCCGAGGCAGATACGCACCATGACGATTCTCCAGAAACAAGGCAGCGACGATTCTAGTGAGCGAAGTCGCTCGATGATAGCAGGCACAGCACGTTCATGCCTCGATCGGATCGAGTCCGATCACCCCCGTCGTCCTGTCGACTGGCGCGAACGGTGTCAATTGGCCTTGATCCGATCCGGCAAAGCACCTAGCATCCGGGGTGCTTATCGAGCCGGACTTCTTGTCGAACGAACTACTCTTTTCGGATGTTCGCCGTGCTATTTCGACATGCAATTTGCCGTCAGCCCCCTTTCGCTGTTGCGCCGACCGTTCGAGCCGGCTTGGCCATGCTGCTAGCATTGGCCGCATTGCCGGCCGTTGCGGCCGACGACACCGAGACCTACCGGGCTTATCCGCTGCGTCACAAGCAAGTGGCCGATGTGGAGCCGAAACTGACCGGACTGATGCGTGATTTCAAGCCAGAACCGCAGATCGTTGTGGACCAGCGGGGAAATCAAATTCTCGTGCGTGGCAGCGCGCAGGCTCACGAAATCGCGCGCCAGTTCCTGGAATCGATCGATCGTGCGGCCGTGCCGCCCGACGAACCTCAGCCGGCGGTCGTTCGGGGCTATCGAATCGAGCCCCAGCGTCTGAACGGCGTGTTTCGCGATCTCCAAGCACGCTACGGCGACCGACCGCAAGTGCGGCTGACCAGCGATCCGGCGACCTCGCAAGTGATCGCGCTGGCACCGCCCGATGTGCATGCGTCGATTGCCGCGGAATTGAAATCCCCGCCAGCAACGATGGCAGCGGCTGCGCCGGCTAGACTGCCGCAGATGCCGTCCGCTTCGACCGAGACGGCTGAGCAAACCGTCGCCGTGACGAAAATCCCCCTGACGCGGATGGAGCAGCAGTTGCGTCATCTACTGGGCTCGCGACTCGAACCGCGTGCCGGCCGCGCGGCAACCGAACCGGACTTTGTGGTCGTCCGCGGTCCTCGCCGTGCCCATTTGCTGATGCAGCCGGCCACTCAAGCCATCCGGATTGCCGGCGATCCGCAATTGGTGACTCAGTTGGCTCGCTTGGTGCAGGCGTTGGACCGGCCGGAAAACGGAATTGGTCCGTTGGAATCGACCATCCGCGTGATCCCGGTCCACAGCGCCGATCCGAATAAGGTGCAGGAGGCCGTCGAAGCCTACCGCAGCGGCTCGCCGCCATCGAATCGACAGGGCCAGAACCACGCAAGCCCGGGAACTGACCCGCGTTCGGCGCCCGCGGGCCACGGGCGACCTGAGACACCGCAAACCAGTCTCCAACAAGGACGGCTGCGGCTGCCGGTTGCGTTGGCCCAGCATACCGAACCCGTCGGCGACGCCACGTTGCCCGAGGGCCAATTGCCTGCCGAGGAATTCCCCAACGGCCAACCTCCGGACGCGATGCCCGAGGAGGGCGAGATCGAGCCCCGGCTCCGCCAACTGGGCGACCGCGTGCAGATCGAGACGCTACCGGATCTGGACGTGATCATCCTGCGCGGCCGCGACCCGGACGTGGACGAGGTGGCTCGGATCATCGCTGAAATCGAGCGGCTGAGCGCCGAAACGGTGCCCGTCATCGACCTGTACCGCCTGCGGCACGTCAACTGCATGGCGCTGGTGACGATCGTCGATCTGGTCGCCGTCGATCTGATCGGGGGCCGACAAGGAAAAATCCATATCACGCCGTTGATCAAGCCCAACGCGATCCTGTTGATCGGTTGGGGTGAGGCGGTGACCGCGATGAAAGAACTGATCGCCAAACTGGATCAGCCCGTGTCCGCGGAATCGCAGTTGCGGGTGTACCGACTGCGGCACGAGTCGGCGGCCCGAGCGGCAGCCACGGTCGAAGATGTGTTCCGCAATCCCGAAGGCATGGCCGCACGCGTCACCGTCACGCCTGATATCCGCACCAACAGTCTGATCGTACGCGCCGCGCCGGGCGACTTGAACGAACTGGAACTGCTGATCAACCGCATCGATCAAGGCGACAGCGGACTGGTCAACCAGGCGCGGGTCTTCAAGCTGAAAAACACTCTGGCCACCGAGTTGGCGACCACCCTGACCTCGGCGATCGCCGCCGCGGCCGGCGGCGCGCAGCGGGAACGGTCGACCGTCCTGGAATTGATCACCGCGGACGTCGAGGGGCGGCGGTTGCTCCGCTCCGGCGTGCTGAGCGACGTTCAGATCACGCCCGATCCGCACACGAACAGCCTGATGGTCGCCGCGCCGGCCGAGAGCATGGATCTGCTGTCGGCCCTGATCGAACAGATGGACTCGCCCACGGCCGTCGCCCAGATCAAGGTCTTCAAAATCGTCAACGGCGACGCGGCGAATCTGATCGAGATGCTGCGAGTGCTGTTGCCCAGCGAGTTGATGGTCGCCGGGCCGCAACTGGCCGGCGCTGAGGGCGAGACAACCCTGGTTCCAGTCCGATTCTCGTTGGACAGCCGCACCAACAGCATCATCGCTACCGGCTCGCAGGGCGATCTGGCGATCATCGAAGCGCTGCTCTTGCGTCTGGACGAAGACGACATCGTGGAGAGGATGAACACCGTTTACCGCCTGAAAAACGCGCCCGCGATCGATGTCGCAGGAGCGATCAACGAATTGTTGCGAAGCCGACGAGTGATCGAACAGGCGACGCCCGGAATGCGCAGCGCGTTCGAACTGGTCGAACGCGAGGTGATCGTGGTGCCCGAGCCGGTCAGCAATTCGCTGATCATCAGCGCCACGCCACGCTACTATGAGGAAGTCTTGCGGGTAGTCGAGGACTTGGACAAGCAGCCGGCCCAGGTCATGATCCAGGTGGTGATCGCCGAGGTCATGCTCGACGACTTCGACGAATTCGGCATCGAACTCGGCTTGCAGGATTCGGTGCTGTTCGACCGGAGTCTGCTGAGCGGTTTGCAGACAATCACGCGTACAACAAACACTCCGTCCACCGGAGGGACCATTCAAGTTCAGGAGCAGGTCATTGTCGCGGCGACCAATACGCCCGGCTTCGCTTTCAACAATTCGCCGCTGGGCAACGCGGGCAGCGACAAGGCGTTTGCCAGTTCCAGCCAAGTCGGCACGCAAGGATTGAGCAACTTCAACGTGGGTCGCGTAAATTCGCAACTGGGCTACGGCGGTTTCGTCTTGTCGGCCTCCAGCGAGAGCGTCAGCATGTTGATCCGGGCGCTTCAGCAGACGCGGCGCATGGAGGTGCTCGGTCGCCCGCAGATCATGACGCTGGACAACCAGCCTGCCTTTATTCAGGTCGGCGAGCGAGTCCCGCGCATCACCGGCTCGCGGTTCGACGGCCGCGTGCAGACCAATTCTGTGGAATTGGAGAATACGGGATTGATCCTGGGCGTCACACCGCGAATCAGTCCGGAAGGTCTGGTCGTGATGGAGATCGACGCCGAGAAATCGAAGGTCGGACGCGAAGAAGACGGGATCCCTGTCTCGGTCGTGGAAGGCGGCGTGATCCGATCGCCCAAAATCGCCGTTACCACCGCCCAGACAACCGTCAGCGCGGCCAGCGGCGAGACGATTGTGCTAGGAGGCTTGATCACCAAAGACACTGACACCGTCCGCCGCCGCGTGCCCTATTTGTCCAGCATCCCTGTCCTCGGGCATCTGTTCCGCTACGACAGCAATAAAACCCTTCGCACGGAATTGCTGATTATTCTGACGCCGCAAGTGATCCGCAACGAACAGGATCTCGAGCGGCTGAAGATCGCCGAAGCCGCCCGGATGAGTTGGTGCTTGGCCGACGTCCACGAGATTCACGGACCGACCGGGATCTACGAGGACTGCGATCCGTCGATGTGGAACGGACAAGGCGAAGTGATCTATCCCGACGTCAATCCCGGCGGTCTCCAACCCGGCACCTTCGAGCCGCGAACGACACCGATGGAATCGTTGGAATTGTCGCCTTCGCCCGCCAACCTCGATCCATTCGCTCCACCTTTGCCGGACGCGCCGACATCGCCCGTACAGCCGACACCCGCGGCACCGCTTCCTCCACCGGTTCGACCTCTGTCGTATCAGACGCCCGATCCTGGTTCGCCACCGGCCACGAGCAACTTGGCTTGGGAATCGGCTTGGTTTCCGCCGGTGGGCCAGCCGTTGCCTCCGGCATTGCCGAATCCAATCGCGCCTTGATCCTCCACCAGCACGAACATCTTGGAAATGAACGGGATGGTTAGCAACAACACGCTGGGACTTACACGAAGCGATAGCTGGGCACGCTTGCCGCTTGCGGCCTGGCTGGTGTTCTCCATCGTCGCGATGGGTGGCTGCACCAAGTTGGATCTGCAGGACAGTTTTCGGATGTTTGACAAAGAGCCCGAGCCCGAGGTGCCGGAGCGGATGGTCGCGGTCTGGACACATACGGTGTTGAATCAGGCTGGGCAGCCCAGTACGCGCGGATTCGGCGGTCGGATCACGTTCTTTGGAAAGGATGATAAGGCTTCGGTCCTGGTCGATGGGCAGTTGACGATGTACGCGTTTGACGACGACCGCGACGATTTGGAAGATCCGGTCCCCGACAAGAAATTCGTCTTCCCCCGCGCGAACCTTGCCAGTCACCAAAGCGAGTCCAACATGGGACCGTCGTACAGCTTCTGGCTACCCTGGGATGAGGCAGATGGCCCACAAAAGCGACTCAGCTTGATCGGCCGCTTCGATGACGCCAGCGGCAAAGTGATTCTCTCGCAATCGTCGAACGTGACGCTGCCGGGCAAGAATTCACCGCTCCAAGTGAAAATCCAGAAGACCGAATTGGCCCCGCCTCGCCGACGCGAATATGCGGTTCAACCGGCTTCCTACGAGTCGGACGAAATGTCCGATGCAAATAGCGGAGGGCCAGACAACGCAGTCGGCCGTCGGCGGATGCAGACGACCACGATTCCAATTACGCCGAGCTTCGCCAACCGGCTGAATGTGACGGGCGAAGCAACCTCGCAGAATGCGGATCGCGTTGTCCAGCCAAGAACGCCGCTGCCGGTCAGCGTAAGCCGTCCCCCGTCGGGCGACTTCCCGACCCCAGCCCTTCCGGCGTCGGGACCGCCGGGTTCGCCACCGCCAACTCGTTCTGAACACGGCCAATCCCCGGTTCGAACGCGACAAGCATCGCTGCCATCTTACGATCCCGTTCGGAGGCAACCGTACCGCGGAGAGTGGCTACGCCATCTGCCACCGACACCACGAGGTCAGGATCGAGGCCCGGAAGACTGGTCTGAAGCCGACGAAGCACGGTAACATGCAGCACGTCGGCTGCTGGGGGACGAACTGCAAAACCCAGCTCTAGCCGCGGGGCATTCAGCCTCATGCGGGCAGGAATTACGGGCGCGATCACTTGGTTCACTTCGACGCCCGTTTCGATCTGCAAATTTTCGTCGATGGCCGACTGCACGACTTCGCCCGCGCCAGCCTGAAGCGAGCCGACGAATCGCGATGCCTCGGCTGTGTCGCTGCCAACGAAATCGGTTACTGCGCGGTTTCCCCGCACGTAGCGCGCGCTTTCGTCCACCATCACACCGATCGACTCAAGCGCCGGCCCCGTCGCTCCTGCCCCATTCTGAGCACTTGCCGCGCCAGGTCGCCGCGCCACGGGGCGTCCCACCGATCGCTCGCCGAACAATTGAGCATACCCGTCGCTGGCAAATCCAAGAACACCAAGGGTCAGCAACCCCACAGCGACCAACCAAGGCTTATCGGCGCATCTTGCCATCAACACACTCCCGCCGCAGCACAGGCTGCCAGCCCGTGCAAATCATATAGAAGGAACCGATGGGCTCACGCCCACCGCTCACCAAAGTCAACACAGCCCAAACTACTCGCTCAGCGCCGTGATCTTCGCCTCGATCTCCCGCTTCAACTGGCCATCGGCACGCGAAGCAGCCTGTTGGTAATAAATCTTGGCCAATCCCGGCTTGCCTTCCGCCTCCTTGCCCCGCGCCTTCTCGACCAGCACCAGCACTTCGTACTGGACCGCCGCGTCGCGCTGAGCTTGTTGCTGCTGGATTTCCTGCAGACTCAAATCGCCGACACTGGCTGTGCTGGCGGCAGGTGCAGTCGATTCACCTGAACGAGCGGCTTCCGAGTCGAGAACACGGCCACCGCGAATCACTAGCGGGGCGTCGTCTTCGGACGGACCCGCGGGCGGCGCTCGAAATGCGGCCGCCATCTCCGCACCGTCTTGGCCCGCGGTTTCCGCGGCTTGGGCCGCTTGCTCCTTAGCCTGTCGCATCCGTTCGAGGCGTTCGGCCAGCGGACTGCTGCTCGTCATCGGGGCAGTTACCGGGATTAGCGGGGCCATTGGGGCGTTGCCCACGATCGGGATTACCCCCATCACAAAGGGACGTTGCGAGCCGCTGAAGATGCCTCCGGAGCCGCCGTTGGGAAGGACCACCGTCGGCGCCTCCATCACGTGGCTGCGATTGCTGCCTTGGCCAGCCAGCGCATTGAGGCCGAATCGACCGATTTGAAAACCGAATGCCGCATCCGCCGAAGGATCGTACCCACCGAACTGCGGGGGAGTTGAATTGGCAGGAAGGCCGCTGAAGTACCAGCCGCCGCGAGGCCCCATCCGGTTGACCGGTGCCAGGCCGATGCCGAAATTCTCGTAGAAGCTGTCGTTCAGACTGTGAAACGGAGTGGTCACCTGGACCTGCTGTCCCCAGACGGTTTGGCCACATAGGCAGGCCACTGCTGCGAATATCCAGCAAACTCTGCGGAAAACGCTCGATGTCGTCATCGTCCGTGGTCCTTTTGGTTCCAGTGACCTTGAAAGTCTGCCAACCCATTCATGTCTAATGATATCGACCGACGGCCCCTGACGTCAACGAAAACACCGGATCGTTCTTGTCGGTTCCGGGACAACGCTGTCCGTGCCTTTCTTTGCGAAGCGGCTTGGGTGCGTTAGACTGTGGTCCGATCATTTCACCGAGACTCCACCCACAGGGGGTAATGTTTGTGAAGAAGCGGCCCGAGGAATTGCGCAGCCAGCGTTGGTTCGCACCGAATGACCTGCGCTCGTTCGGACATCGGTCACGGCTAAAAGGTATGGGGTATGCCGATGCGGATTACCGAAACAAACCGGTGATCGCGATCCTGAACACGTGGAGCGATCTGAACACGTGCCATTCGCATTTCCGCGAGCGGGCCGAACAGGTGAAGCGCGGAGTTTGGCAAGCCGGCGGTTTTCCCGTCGAAGTGCCCGTGATGTCGCTGGGCGAGATGTTCATGAAGCCCTCGACGATGTTGTACCGCAACTTGCTGGCGATGGAGACCGAAGAGGTGCTTCGCTGCCATCCCGTCGACGGAGCGGTGTTGATGGGCGGTTGCGACAAGACCACGCCCGCCCTGTTGATGGGCGCGATCTCGATGGATTTGCCGTCGATCTACCTGCCGGCCGGTCCGATGCTGACGGCGCGATGGGGCAAGCAGACGCTGGGCAGCGGCAGCGATGCATGGAAATATTGGGACGAACTGCGAGCCGGCAACCTTTGCGAGGATGCCTGGCAAGAGATCGAGAATTGCATCGCCCGATCAGCGGGACAGTGCATGACGATGGGCACGGCATCCACGATGGCCATTATCGCGGAAGTGCTGGGAATGACGCTGCCGGGCGCATCGTCGATCCCGGCCGTACTGGCCGAGCACGCGCGGATGGCGACCGCTGTCGGACGTCGCATCGTCGAGTTGGTCTGGGAAGACCTGAAGCCCTCGGACATCCTGTCGCCGCAGTCGTTCGAAAACGCGGTCGTCGCCGACATGGCGATCGGCGGTTCGACCAACGCGATCGTTCACCTGATCGCCATGGCGGGGCGAGCCGGGGTTGATCTTCCGCTGGATCGCTTCGACGAGATCTCGCGCCGCACGCCGGTGCTGGCCAATGTGCGGCCGGCGGGCGACAAGTATCTGATGGAGGACTTCTACAACGCCGGCGGTCTCGGTGCCCTGTTGTCGCGGATCGGCGACCTGCTGCATTTGGATTGCCGAACGGTCTCGGGACGCTCGCTGGGCGAGGACATTTCCGCCGCGAAGGTGATCGACGAGGATGTGATCCGTCCGCGGGACAACCCGGTGTCCGACGAAGGCGGCACGTTTGTGTTGCGGGGAAATCTGGCTCCGCACGGATGCGTGGTGAAGCCTGTCGCCGCGGATCGACGACTGTTTCACCACCGCGGACCGGCCGTCGTCTTCGAGAACCGCGACGACTTGAAACAGCGGCTGAACGATCCGAATCTGCCGGTCACCGCCGATTCGGTACTGGTCCTGAAGAATGCGGGACCGCAGGGTGGCCCCGGTTTTCCCGAGTGGGGCATGCTGCCGATTCCAGACAAGTTGCTGCGGTTGGGGGTGCGCGACATGGTCCGCATCTCCGACGCTCGGATGAGCGGCACAAGCTACGGGATGTGCGTGTTGCACGTGTCGCCCGAAGCCTTTGTCGGAGGCCCACTTGCCTTGGTCCAAGACGGGGATATGATCGAGTTGGACGTCGAAGCCCGCAAGCTCCAACTGCTGGTCGACGAAGGCGAACTCGACCGTCGCCGGGCCTCATGGATACCGCCGCAGGTCGAGTATCCGCGAGGCTACGGCCAGTTGTTTACCCAGCATGTCACGCAGGCTCACGAGGGGTGCGATTTCGACTTCTTGCACCGCGGACCCGCGATCCCCGAACCCAAGATCTACTGATGGCCACTGCGGTGCATCCCATTGCTGGGTAGCCGAATTCGTGGGAATTCGGTCGAAGAAACAACCCGAAGTCTCACGGCTTCGGCCTGGAACTGAGAAACGAGACACTCATGGACAAAGCTCCCATTACCTCCGAACGGCTCGCTGCCTCGGTGATCGCCGTGCCGCCGTTGGCACGTTCGGCGGATTTTACGCTTAACTTCCCGGAAAACCGCAGGATCGTGCAGCATTTGGAGGCGGGGGGCGTCACCACGCTGCTCTACGGCGGCAATGCGGTGCTGTACCACGTTTCGCTGAGCGAGTATGCGGCGCTGCTTCTGATGCTGACCGAAATCGCCGGCGACTGGACGCTGGTGATTCCCTCGGTCGGTCCCGCATTTGGCCTGATGATGGACCAGGCCGAGGTGTTGAACGAATTCGCGTTTCCGACGGCGATGGTGCTGCCGCAGAGTGAGATCGCCACCTCGGACGGCATCGCCGCGGGAGTACGCCGCTTCACAGAACGGTACGGCAAACCGGTCGTGCTGTACATCAAGCACGACCGCTACATCGCCGTCGATACGGTTCGTCGGTTGGTGGACGACGGACTGATCAGTTGGATCAAGTACGCCGTGGTCCGCGGCAATCCGGAGAAAGACGACTACTTGAGGGAATTGACCGAGGCGGTCGATCCGGCGCGGATTGTCAGCGGAATCGGCGAGCAGCCAGCGGTCGTCCATCTGAGGGATTTCTCGCTCGGCGGATTCACCTCCGGCTGCGTCTGCATCGCGCCGCGACTGTCGATGGATTTTCTGCATGCGGTGCGGGCTGGCGATATCTCGCGCGCCGAGGAGATTCGCGCGGTATTCCGTCCGCTTGAGGATCTGAGGAATCGCATCCATCCGATCCGCGTTCTTCATGCCGCGGTAGCTTTGGCAGGAATTGCCGAAACCGGTCCGATGGTGCCGTTGCTCAGTCCTATCGACTCGAGCGACGAACCGGAGATCGCCAACACGGCCCGCACACTCCTGCAACACAACGGAGCAATCGAATCATGACTCTCTATTTCGCCGAGGGCTCGACGACCACGGCCCTGACCGATCAGCAACTGCGGGAAGCGTTGACCGCCTGTTTCGAACAACTGGGCCAGCGGCGGCGGGTACTCGCACTGCCCCCGGATTTCACGCGGTTCAACAGCCGCGGCGGCCTGTTGACCTGCATGACCTACGACTATTTCGGCGACCGCCTGGTGGACGTCATGCCCGCCTTGGGAACGCACGTCCCCATGCCGCCGTGGCAGTTGGAGAAAATGTTCCCCGGTCTGCCGACCTCGCTGATCCGCCCGCACCGCTGGCGCGAGGACGTGGTCACGATCGGTCACGTACCGGCCGATTATGTGACCGAAGTGACCGACGGGATTTGGACCAAGCCCTGGCCGGCCCAGTTGAACAAGCTGATCTGGGAGGGCGGCCACGACCTGATCCTGTCGATCGGCCAAGTCGTGCCGCACGAAGTGATCGGCATGGCCAACTACAACAAGAACATCTTCGTCGGCACCGGCGGATCGCAAGGGATCAACGAGAGCCACTTCATCGGGGCCGCTTACGGCATGGAACGCATGATGGGCCGCGCGGATACGCCGCTGCGGCGGATTCTAAACTACGCCCAAGACCATTTCTGCCGCCACCTGCCGCTGGTCTACGTGTTGACCGTCGTCGGCAGCGACGGCGCGGGCGGCCTGGTGACGCGAGGTCTGTTCGTCGGCGACGATCAGGAATGTTTCGAACGGGCAGCCGAATTGTCGGTCCAAGTCAACTTCACCGTCGTCGAAGAACCGTTCCGGAAAGTCGTGGTGTATCTCGATCCGGAGGAATTCCACAGCACGTGGTTAGGCAACAAATCGATCTACCGGACGCGGATGGCCATTGACGACGGCGGGGAACTGATCGTGCTGGCGCCCGCGGTTCAGACGTTCGGCGAGGACCAGCAGATCGACCGCCTGATTCGCAAGTACGGCTACCGCACGACGCCGGAGATCATGCAGTTCATGCAGGAGAACGAGGACCTCCAGCAGAACCTGTCCGCCGCCGCCCACCTGATCCACGGCTCGTCCGAGAACCGCTTCCGGATCACCTACTGCCCCGGCCAACTCGACCGGTCCGAAATCGAAGGCGTCGGCTATCAGTACGGCGATCTGCAAGAGATGCTTCGCCGGTACGATCCCGAGCGTTTGACCGACGGTTGGAACACGATGGACGACGGCCAGCGGATCTACTACATCAGCAATCCGGCCCTGGGACTCTGGGCGCACGCAAGCCGGCTGTGAGCGACCAACTGCCGCTGTCGCTGCGGCGCCGATACCTTCTCCGTCGCCTCGCCGGATGATAGGATACAGCAGAATTCGGCCGCAAATTTTTCGGAGGACACCCATGAGTCCTGTCTCTCAACTTGCCAATTCGTGGCAAGGTTCTGCTTCGCAGCTTGGCGAGCCAACGTGGGAAGTGACGGAGTTCTTTCCGCGCCAGGAAAATTGGAACGCCGACGAGTACTTGGCGCTGAATGTCAACCGGTTGGTTGAGCTGGTCGACGGACGACTGGAGGTATTGCCGATACCGACGATCACCCACCAATTGATCGTCAAGTTCCTGTGCTCGTTGCTCGAAGCCTATCTGCAGGAGCATCCCGGTGGTGCGGTTCTCTTCGCGCCATTGCCCGTCCAGTTGAGCTCCGGCACGTATCGCGAACCCGATCTAGTTTATTTGAGTGCTCGCCGGTTGGCGGAAACGGACAAGTACCCAGCAGGCGCCGACTTGGTAGTCGAGGTTCTGAGCGAAGGCGAAGCGGCCCGCCAGCGAGACCTGGTTATCAAGCGGCGGGAATACGCCCAGGCCGGGATCGCGGAGTACTGGATCATCGATCCCCAGCAGCGCAGCATTTCGGTGTTGACGCTGAAAGACAGCGAATATCGCGAAGCGGGCGTTTACGAAGCCGGGCAAACGGCACGGTCGCTGCTATTGGCGGGCTTCGCCGTCGAACTGGATGCCGTGTTTCGGGCTGCCGACATCGCCTGATGCTGAACAATTGAGGGAATCGCGAAATGAACGCCTACCGGACAGGAATCGTGCTGGCTGTCTTGATTGCGCCTACGTTGTCGCTTCCCTCGGCGCAAGCCGAGACGCGCCGGATCGCCGCCGATGTTTGTGTCTACGCTGCAACCCCGGCGGGCATTCTCGCCGCCGTCGCGGTTCGGCAGCAAGGTCGGTCGGTGGTGATCGTCGAACCGAGCCGCTGGGTCGGCGGAATGCTGGGCGCGGGGTTGAAGCCCACGCAGGATTGCCCGAATATCCACGCCACCGGCGGACTGACTCGCCAACTGCTGACGACACTCGGGCAACCGCTGGTCGAGCGCGATGGCCAGTTGGTGCGGGCCTCCAAGAGCAACCGCGAACTGAACCCGCTGGACATCCGCCGGGATTTCCTCGATTTGCTGAAGCAACACGAAGTGCCCGTCGTATTCGACCATCGCGTTAGCGGCTGCGAAAAGGACGGGCATGACATCCAGGCCGCGATGTTCGACCTGGCACCCTTCGATCCCTTGGGGTGCCCGGTCGCCGAACCAGAACAAACCGGTGCATTGCGCGTCACAGCCCGCGTCTTCATCGATGCCAGCTACGAGGGCGACCTGATGGCGACCGCCGACGTGTCGTACCGCGTGGGACGCGAGGCTGCCGAAGAATTCGACGAGCAGTACGCGGGCGTCCAACCTCCGATGGAATCAGCGCCGATCGATCCGTTTATCGAGCCCGGCCAGCCAGCCAGCGGTCTGCTGGCCTGGGTGGAAGACGATCACGGCAAGCCGATCGGAGCCGCCGACGGCTACACGCAAGCGTACAACTACCGCTATTACACAACCGACGATCCGCAGCACCGGATCGATCTGACGCCCCCGGCCGACTACCATGCCGAGCAGTTCGAACTGGTCGGCCGCTACGTCGAGCACTTGACGAAGACGATTGCCGATCCGCAGCAATTGCACGACCGGTTGCGGCGCATCTTTCCCGGCTGGATGAACTCGGGCGAATGGAATTACCACCGCGACTCGCTCTTCACGATGGCGCCGGTCGGAATCAGCCAGTTCTACGCCGGTGGCGACTACGCGGATAAGGCGCGAGTTTGGAAGCAGCACCAGGACTACCTCCGCGGCCTACACCGTTTCATGAGCACCGACGCGCGCGTCCCCGAAGACTTCCGACAGCGGACCGCCGCGTTGGGACTGGACGGTCGCCCTCATCCTGAGACGCTAGGTTGGCCGCACCAATTGTACATCCGCGTCGCGCGGCGACTGGCGGGCCGGTATACGATCACGGCCCACGACGTCTACAACCGCACAACGGTCGACGATCCGATCGGTCTGGCGCAGTACGGGATCGACACGTACCCGGCCCGGCGGATCTGGTTCCGGAGCGATGAGCAGATCTTCGTGGGGCTCGAAGGCAAGATGTTCATCGGCGGATCGCGCGGCCCGACCAATGTGCCTTATCCCGTCCCGTACCGAGCGATCACGCCGAAGGCCGACGAGTGTACCAATCTGCTGGTCCCGGTCTGTTTCTCCGCCACGCATCTCGGTTACGCTTCGGCTCGCATGGAACCCGTATTCATGATCTGCGGCCAATCGGCCGGCATCGCCGCGTGCCAGGCGTTGGCCGAGAACACGACCGTCCAGCAGATCGATCCGGTGGTTTTTCGCAGCACACTGGAACGAGCCGGACAAGTGCTGGAGTGGACCGAGGAGCTATCGCAATTGGCGGCCGCCTCGCGAAGCAGCGCAACCTACACGTTTGACGAACTCCGCCGCACGTGCGATCCCGACGAAGACGGGCGGGTGTCCAAGTCCGAGTGGGAAGCGGGCAAGCCCGGCTGGGGTTGGTTGTTCCCGATCATCGACAAGAACCAAGACGGTTTTCTCGACCCGCAAGAATACGCCGCCTTTCAAGAGTACAAGAAAGCCAACCCCGACTGGCAGCGACAGCGTTCGCGAAGCCGTCCGGAGTCCCAGTGAGACAGTGTGAAGACTCGCGATGAAAGGACGTTGTTCCGTTAAAGGGATAGCCCGGATGCGCAGCAGCGGGTAGACTGGAAACGTTGGTGGGATTGTGGAGACAGCGGGAACTCCTAATGGCAAGCCAGCATCCGAACAAGCACATTCGCGAAGCAGTCGCCTACGCAATAGAGCACGGTTGGAGACTTCGCGAGGCTGGTGGACATGCTCATATATGGGGAACGCTGTTCTGTTCGCAGCGTGATCGTTCTGGATGTCGTCGCATTGTGTACTGTACGCCGCGTTGTCCCGAGGATCACGCCACGGATATCGTGCGTGCAGTGGAGCGTTGCCCGCACGATGAATAGAGCGGTACCGCACTGGGAGGGATGAGGCGTGAAGAAATACAGTTTCACTTTGGTCTTGGCGGGTTCGCCGGAACTGACCGAGGAGTTGGCCGAACGCTTGTACGTCGCAGGTTGCAATGATGGTTCGCCGGGGATGTGCAACGACGTCACCGCGATCGATTTCCACCGGGAGGCGGAATCATTGGAGGCCGCTTTGCGATCAGCGATCGCGGACGTGAATTCGGCCGGTTGCGTCGTGGCGCGAGCGGAGATTGAGGCGGCAGTCATGGGGCAACGACAGGCGACTACCTAATCCGTCAGCGTCCTGGAGACCGCGGCAGCCAACAACGGACGGCGGTGCGGTATCGGCGGTACGATTCCCCGAACCGCGCCTCCAAGTCGGCTTCCTCCCACGGTCTGACAAGCAGGTGCCACACCGGGCCTCCGAGCGCCGCATAGGCCACCACGGCCGGGGAACCGAGAATCAACCCGACCGCGATCCCCTGGCACAACCCGGCCACCGCCATCGGGTTGCGGACGTAGCGGTAGGGTCCGACTACGACCAAACGGCGCGGGCAATCCAGTGGCAGCGGCGTCCCCGCCCCGTACACCGCCATCATGACGCCGCTGACCATCCCTAGCGTGCCGCCGAGAACGAACAACCCGACGCCCGTCCACTGGCTGGCCGAACTGCCGAACCTTGCCCCGTCAATCCCCAACTCATACTCCAGTCGATAGATCGCTGCCGGCAAGAGAACCAGAAAGACCAACCAGAACACCAATGTTTGAGCCAGTGTCTTGGCGACATTCCAGCCGCAAGAGGCCGGATCGGCTTCTCGTCCTCGGATTCCGCTTAGCATGTCGTTTGGATCTCCGGGCGCAGATGCCAGACAAGTACCCCCGGAACCACGAGTGACGGAGTCATCAACGCTGCGCCGAGAAGTCCGTCGCCGCCGGTGATGGCAACCAGCGTCCAGCAATAGAGCCCCGCATAACCGGCCGCACCCGCATGAACGCACAGCAGCGGCCAAGCCCATCGACGTCGCATCCACAATCCGTACGCACTCGCCGCCGACGCGCCAACGAACAAGACTCCGTCGGCCAGCGAGAAAGCGAGCAGCGTCGCATCGGGTGCTCGCGCGGCCAGAAACGGAACTCGCATCGCCGGCCATGCGAGCAACAGACACCACCACGCAGTTCCGCCACCCGCCTGAGCGATTAGGAACCAGATTCCCAGCTTGCGAAATGACATCTTGTTGGATTCCACGCCGGATAGCCGAAACGGACCTCGGGGATCAGACTCGCACGCTTGCTGTTCGAACCGCTCGGGTCGCCACGAACGTTGGCAGGTACTTGGACAGCGGGTCCGCCACAGGGTCGTCGTAGCGGTCCTCGTAGAACTCCGTGATCGCGAACCCGGCATCCAGTTGGCCACCGATCTGGTGCTCCAGCGCATGACCGAACTCCAGCGGTTCGCCCTGGTCCAGAATGATACGTTGGCGGTCGGTCTCGCTCAAATCGGTTGCGTCCGAATAAGGGATCGAGTGGCGGACGACCAAGTTGCCAGTCTCCATATCGTCGATGTCGAATAAATAGCGAACCGGATTGGAAAACCCCGCCAGCAGGATGCCGCCGGGACGCAGCACGCGGGCACATTCGCGCCAGACCGGGCGGACATCGGGCACGAAGCAGTTGGAACAGGGGTGAAAGATCAAGTCGAACGTCGCTCGCTCGAACGCTGACAAGTCGGCCATGTCGCCTTCGACGGTCGCCAACGAAAGCCCCTCCCTGTCCGCGATCATCCGATCCTGCAGCAATTGGCGCGGCGAGTTGTCCAGCACCGTGACCCTCGCGCCGGCCGCCGCCAGCAACGGACCTTGTTGGCCGCCGCCGGACGCAAGGCAAAGAACCGCCGCCCCCATCAGATCGGGGAACCACGATCGGGGAACCGGCCTCGTGGGCGTCAACACGACCTGCCAATCCCCATCCCTCGCACGCTGGATCTCGTCACCGGTCACAGGAATCGTCCACCGATTCCCCGCCTCGACCAATCCGTCCCACGCCCGCCGGTTGTACGCTCGAACATCCATCGCCACCACTCCCCAACGGTGACCACCACCACATCCATCGTGGATCGCGCGCTGAACGCGACTCCCAGATCGTTGATGAAGCATTTGGACTTCCGCGTCAAGTCCTTCGGACTCCATCAGACACATTCGCATCTCTCCCCCATTTCGAATGGGGTCATTGCCTGTCCACCCTTGTTCGACCTATTCTTACCGTTTCTCCGCCGTTCGTGCGTTGTCGCGGATGCGCGGGTGAGCGGTTTTTGGGTTGCGTACATGATGTAGAAGCAAAGGAGCTACTGATGGCGGCGGAATACCGTTTTTCGTTCGGGCCCTGGAACATCCACGAGGGAGCGGATCCGTTTGGACCCACGGTTCGGCCCAGTGTCGAGTTCGGCAAGAAGTTGAAGTTGTACAAGCAGTTGGGCTTCGACGCCGTCCAGTTCCACGACGACGATGCGGTGCCGGACGTGGAGGCGAAATCCGCCGCTCAGATCCAGCAGGAAGCTTCGGCGATGAAGCAGATGCTGGACGGCGAGGGGCTGGTTGCCGAATTCGTAGCCCCTCGATTGTGGGAAAACCCGATGGGGATCGACGGCGGGTTCACCGCCAACGATCCAGCGGTGCGGAAATGGGCGATCGACCGGGCCAAGCGGACGATCGACATCGCGAATCTGCTGGGCTCGAAACTGATCGTGCTCTGGTTGGCTCGCGAGGGCACGTACATCCGCGAATCGAAGAACGCGATCGACGCTCATCGCCATCTGCTGGACGCCTTGAACCAAATGCTTGACCACGATCCGGAAATTCAACTGGCGATCGAGCCGAAACCGAATGAACCCATGGACCAAGCCTACATGCCAACGATTGGCCATGCGTTGGCGATCGCGTACCAGACGAAGGATCCGAACCGCGTCGGCGGGCTGATTGAGACGGCGCACGCCCTACTGGCCGGCCTCGATCCGTCGGACGAAATGGCGTTCGCTTTGTCGCACGACAAGCTGTGGAGCGTCCATCTGAACGACCAGAACGGCTTGAAGTACGATCAGGACAAGTCGTTCGGCGCGGCGAATCTGCGAGCCTCGTACAATCAGGTCCGCGTGCTGGAACTGGCCAATTATGCGGAGACCGGCCGGTATGTCGGGCTGGATGTCAAGGCGATGCGCACGCAGAAGGCGGAGCAGGCGACTCTGCATTTGACCAACAGCCGCGAGGTGTTTTTAATGCTGCTGGACAAGGTTCGCACGTTCCCCAAAGACGTCGAGCAGCGGTGCGTGGCCGACCGCAATTACGAAGCGCTGGAATTTGCTGTACTGAAACACCTGATGGGAAGGTAGACTAGAGGGGAAATCCCAAGTCCGCCCAAGATCCCACGGGAGAGAGCAGGATGTCCGATCGTACCCAGCCGTCCAGACCTCGGGTGCCGAAATCGCTTGATTTGAAACTGGCCCGCATCCAGGCCGATCCGTCGTGCCGGGATTTCATCCTGGCCGATGCCAAAGATGCCGACATGGCGTTCGGGCTGTCCGCGCCGGGGCAGAGTCCCGAGTACTACGGCCAGGAAGCCCGGTTTCGGACGTTGACCGAGTATCGGCAGTTGATGCGCGAGATCGTCCATCAGGGCCTGGTCGATATCATGTTGATGAGCGCCAGTTCTAGCGAGGTGCTGACGATCCAGGAGCGATTGTTCGACGGCAGCCACGTGACCCCGGCGATCCGGGCAAACGACACCACGGACATCTGGCTGGCTGCCGGCAGCGGCCGGTATCCTTCGCAGCCCGCGTTGCCGTTCCGCACGGCGACGATCGACCACGCGCAGTGCGGCAAATCCGCCTGCGCGCCCGACGAGCGGCACCTGGGCGCGAATCTCGGCCTGTATTCGATCACGCTGAACAACGATACGGAACTGGACCGCCAGACGCTGGAGGCGTACAAAACGTTCCGGCTGGAAGCCGAGCAGAAGGGATTCCGCCACTTCCTGGAGGTGTTCGATCCCAACGCACCCGGCGAGCACGCGCCGGCCGACTTGGCGCGATTCATCAACGACCACATCGCGCGGCTGCTGGCCGGGGTCACTCGCCGCGGTCGCCCGGTGTTCCTCAAAATCGTCTACCACGGCCCGGCGGCTCTTGAAGCGCTGGTCCGGTACGATTCCTCGGTGGTCGTGGGGATTCTGGGCGGATCGGCCGGGACGACGTTCGACGCCTACCACATGGTGTGGGAGGCGAAAAAGTACGGCGCTCGCGTCGCCTTGTACGGGCGGAAGATCAACAACGCCGAGCATCAATTGTCGTTCGTCCGCCATCTGCGCGCGGTTGCGGACGACCAGATCGAACCGGCCGAAGCGGTGCGGGCCTATCACGGCGACCTGCAGAAACTGGGCATCCGGCCTCAGCGGCCTTTGGCCGACGACCTTCAGCAGACGGACACCGCGTCCAGCTACGCGGGCACCTCGCGGGCTCGAACCGTGGCGGGGGGCACCGAATCGCGGCCGGTCAGCGGGCCGGCGGAACCGGACTTCAGCAAGATGACACAGGCGGAAAAGGTTCAGTGGAACCTGGACCGTTGGAAACGGATTCTGGGGTAATCATGGAAAAGACGATCGACTGTGTACTGTGCGGTTCGTGCGTTGTGGACATCCTCGTGCGGCCCGTGCCGCTGGAAGTCCCCATCGGCGGCGGCCGCCTGATCCAAACCGACCCGATCGCAGTCACCACGGGCGGCATTGTCTCCAACGCCGGTATCGCCTTGGCTCGGCTGGGGATGCGAGCTGTCGCCTTCAGCTACGTCGGCCGCGACGACTGGGCGGGCGTGATCCAGAAGAAGCTGGCCCACGAAGGCGTCGATGTCCAACATCTCATGACACACCCGACCGGAGCCACCAGCACCACGGCCGTGATGGTCGACACCAGCGGCGAGCGCAGTTTTGCCCACTGCGTCGGCGCGCCCAAGCAGATGACCAAGGCGACGTTTCTGGATCACCTGGATTTGTTCGCCCGCAGTCGCATGACCCTGGTCGGCTACTACTCGCTGATGCCCAACTTGGAATCCGATCTGCCGGAAGTCTTCGCCGCGATCCGCGCGACCGGCTGCAAGACCGCGTTGGACGCTGCGGGTGACGGGGGCGGCATGCAGCCGCTGGACCGTATTCTGCCGCATCTGGACGTGTACGTACCCAGCCGTGCGGAAGCCGTTCACCAGACCGGCCAGACCGATCCGCAGCGGGTCATTGAGACCTATCGCCAATGCGGCGCACAGGGACTGCTGGGCGTCAAATTGGGAGCGGAAGGCGCTCTGTTAAGTCCGGCGGCCGATCAGTTCATCGAGGTTCCCGCCGTAGCCCCTCCCGGTCCCGTCGTGGACACGACCGGCGCGGGCGATGCGTTCTACGCGGGCCTATTGTGCGGGCTGCTGCGGGGACTGGAACCCGCCGCTGCCGGCCGCTTGGCCGCCGCCGTCGGTGCGTGCTGCGTCACAGGATTAGGCGCGTCGGCCGGCCTGCGCAGCTACGACGAAACCGCCCGAATCGCGGGATTTTGAATCCGCAACTACATTTGCTTCGAGGAGAATCGACGCATGACCTTGACCTGGGGCGGTTGGATCGTGATGACGCTTTCGGTCGGTTCCGTGGTAACGCTGGTCATCTTCTGCATGTACCGCGTGCTTCTTCTGCCGCCGATCGACGTGGAACAGCACCTGAAGGGGCCGCTGGAAATCGATACCCGCGATACCAAAGACGCAGATTAGCTTCTTGAAGCTGAGCCACTCGCCCGCCGCCAATTGAGGACCAGGATCACCACGAACAGCGCGATCCCAGTACCGTCGACGATCCCGCCGAAATTGCGTCCCGCGATTTCGAGTCGCGGGACCAGCATCAACAGCGCCGCTAGGAAGGCGAGCCCCCGCATCGGGATGCTCAGATTGGTTTTCAGGTAGCCTGTCAAGCCGGCTGCCAGCGACACGATGCCCAACACGGCGACCAACAAGGCCATTGCCAGTTCGGGCACATCGGCGCGGGAAAAAGGCTGGCCGCCCTCGCCCATCAGCAGCAGGCTCGGACGGTAGATGAACATGTAGGGCAGCGTAAATCCGACCAGCGCGAACCGAAATGCGGCGTTCGAAGCCGCCATGATCTTCGCGCCCGCAATCGAAGCCGTCGCGTAGGCCGCTAGCGACACAGGCGGAGTCACCATCGACATCATGCCGAAGTAGAAGATGAACAGGTGGGCCGCCAGCGGGTCGACTCCCATGTCGCCCAGCAGCGAGCCCATCAAGGTCGCCATCAGCAGGTAACAGACCACCGAGGGCACGCCCATGCCTAACACCAAAGAACAGACCATGATGCCGATCAGCGCCAGCAGCAGACTCGATTCCACCACCTGCTTGATCGCCTCGCCAAAGTCGTTCGCGATCGGCGTTGTTTGCACGATGCCGATGATGATGCCCACACAGGCGCTGGCTGCCACCAGCGAGATCCCGTTCCGCGCGGAATTGGTCATCGCCAGCAGCATTGCGGGCCGCCAACTGCGGTGCAGCAGGGCGAAGATCAACAACCCGATCATACCCATGATCGCCGACCCCAGCAGCGAATCGAAGACGAGCCGAGCGGACACATAGCCTTCCACGGGATGTCGCCACGCCGTGGCCACGAACGGCTGGAACCAACTGCCCAAGACCGCGGTCGATTGGGCGAACACGCCCGTCGCCTGATGTAGCACGACCACCAGCGCGAACGAGACCAACGCGAAGACGCGCGCGCCCATGTCCAACCCCAGTCGCGGGCGAACGGCGGCCAACACCAGAATCACAACCAACGAACCGGTCACCGCCTTAAACGCCGAAAACCCCAACAGCAGCAGTCCGACTAACGTGCTGAGCGAACCGAAGAACACCAGGGCCTCGAATTCCCATATCCGCTGGCCCTTTTGCCCGGTCGTGTCGACGGGTCGGGCACCGATGCGTTTCGAGTAGAAATGGACGATCATCAGCAGCGAGAAATAGTACAGGATCGCGGGGATCAGCGCGGCTTTCGCAATCTCCAGGAACGTCAACTGCGGCTGGCCCGGCGCGCGCTCGATGAATTCGAGCATCATGTACGCTCCGGCACCCATCACCGGCGGCACCAAGGCGCCGCCCGAAGACGCTGCTGCTTCGATCCCTGCCGCCACATGGGGCTGGAACCCGGCGCTTCGCATCATCGGAATCGTAAACGCGCCGGTCGTGACCGCGTTGGCTACGGCGCTGCCCGAAAGGGAACCCATCAAGCCGCTGCTGAGTACCGACACCTTGGCCGGCCCACCGGGCGTGGCGCCGAAAATACGTCCGGAAAAGTCGATGATGAACTGCGTCGCGCCGGACATTTCCAGGAACGCGCCGAACAGCACGAACAGAAACACGTAGGTGAACATGACGCTGGCGGCCGGCCCCAAAACGCCCAGCGACTGCAAGAACGTCGAACCGACGATCTGCTGGACGCTCAGCCCCTGGTGCGGCAGCAGCCAATCGGGCAAGTCGGCCGCGCACCAAGCGTGCAGCATGAACGCCAGCGACAGAACTGGTACGACCCAGCCGATGCTGCGTCGCGTAGCTTCCAAAACCAACGCCAGCCCGATTCCGCCGATGACAAAATCCAGCGTGGCCTCCTGACCGGCCCGGTTGCCCAGCGACTGGCCGCCGTACCACAGATGTTCCTTGAACCACGGCCAGGGCTCGGTCTGGACGAACAAGTATCCGAAACACACGGCGGTCAACAGGGCCAGCACGACGCCCACGATACGGTCGGCCAGCCAGAAGACACGGGCACGTTTCCACAGGGGACAATTCGCATCGACCGGCGGATCATCAGGCGGTCGTATCCAACGTGCCGCCGGACAAGTCCAGAAGCACAGCATCATCCCGAGCATCACAAAGATGGCCAGCGCCGATTGCGGCTGCAGCAGGTTGTAGTTCACGGTGATCAGCGTGAAGAAACACAGCGTCACGCTCAAAACGCTGACCACCAGCGAGCCGGTTTGCTTCGACACGAATCTCCCTCCGTCCTACGGGCTGACCGCTTGTCAATCGACTTCGCTGGCCGGACCATCGCCGGGCGCCGCGTCCAGATTCGCTGCGGTGTCGGAACCCGGCTCTTGCCAGATTCCGATCTCTTGATAGAAACGGATCGCACCGGGATGGAATGGTGTGCCGGTGAAACGAGCGGCGTTCTGCTCGTTGATCGACAGGCCCGCCCGGTGCTGCTTGACGATTTCGGCCCGGTTTTCCCAGATCGTCTTGGTGATCCGGTAGATCAAATCCTCGTCCTGAGCCGCGGACGTGATCAGATGCATCGAACCGACGTCCATGGCGACAAAATCCTCGGTCATCCCGCGATAGGTTTCCTTTCCGTCCCGCGTCTTTGCAGGAATGGTCATCTCCTCGTAGAACGGATACTCGGCGATCAATTGCTTGCGAATCGCTTCTTCGTAAGGGACGAAAAAGATATCGTGGGTCGTACACGCCTGGGTAACCGCCGGCGTCGGGATTGCGCCGCCCATGAAGGCGGCATCGACGGCTCCGTCGCCCAACAGGGAAACGGCATCGGAATAAGCCGCATTGACGGGGGTGAATGCTTGCTCGGAGTCGGAGTATGTCACGCCGTGGGCTGTCATCAGCGGTCCTAAGAACATCTCGAACCCCGCCCCCGACGGCCCGACGACGACCCGCTTGTTCTTCAAGTCGCCGATCGTTTGGATCCCCGCGTCCCGCTTGGTGATGAACAGGCCAACATTGGGCGCAAGGGTGACCACGGTTCGCATTTCGTACGGCTTTTCCCAGCCGCTCTCGCCACGCACCGCGTAGTACGTAATTGCCGAATTGGACATGGCCAATTGAATGTCGCCGGAGTCCAGTTCCCGAATGTTCTGCTGGGAACCTTTGGTGCCTTTCGATTGAACTCGCCAGTTGTTGTCGCCGCGAAACTCGTTCAGCACCGAAGCGATAGCATCTCCCACCGGACGAAACGCTCCGCCCACGGGCGCCGTCCCCAGCGTCACAAACTGACGCCGTTCGGAAGAGTCTCCGCCACAGCCGACCAGCCAGGGCAAAATCGCGATGATCACCAATACAAAACCAGTCGCCCAAGCTCGGGTGTGCCAACTCATAGCATACTCTCCTGTCCAGCGACCATGCTTACCCAGAAAGCAGGTTGCCGGTTGATTCTCGAACCAAGCTTCCATCGGAAAACGGTGATGATATCACCCGGAGGCGCACACTGCTACCGGCATGACTTTTCGTCGTGCAGGCTTTCAGCCTGCGCATCGAAAAATGTCCAGTTTGCACAGGCTGGCAGCCTGGGCTACGAGCAGCGGAATTATCGGGGCTGGTTGCACGTCGCCAGCGCGGGCGTTATCGTTACTTCTCGATTGAATGGTCCCGTTCGTTTCTTTTCTCCAAGGAGATGCCTCGATGAGATGGCGAGCGAATTTGGTGGGTTTGTTGGTGTTGTCGGCTGTTCTGTTCACGGTCACCGCCTCGGCAGCAGTCAAGCTGCCCTCGATTATCGGCGACAACATGGTTCTGCAGCGTGACCGCGCGGTGCCCGTCTGGGGCTGGGACGATGCAGGTGCCAAGGTAACGGTCACTCTGGGTGAAGCAAAGGCGACCGCGACCGCCGACAGCAATGGACGCTGGGCCGTCGAATTGCCGGCGATGAAAGCCGGTGGTCCGCACACGATGACGATCGAGGGGACGGATACGGTTACGCTGAAGAACATCCTGGTCGGCGAGGTCTGGGTCTGCTCGGGCCAGTCGAACATGGAATGGGCCGTCCAGAGTTCGGATAATCCGCAGCAGGAGATCGCCGCGGCCAACCATCCGATGATCCGCCACATCAAGATCCCGCACGTCCCGATGGATGCGCCGCAGGACAACGTTCCGTCGGACGGTTGGCGAGTGTGCAGCCCCGAGACGGTCGCCGGTTTCACGGCGGTGGGTTACTACTTCGGCCGCCACTTGAGCAAGGAATTGGATGTGCCGGTCGGTCTGATCGGTTCGAATTGGGGCGGCACGCGGATCGAGCCTTGGACGCCGCCCGTGGGATTCCAGAGCGTGCCGGCGCTGAAGGACATCGCCGATAACTTGGCCAATCTCCCCGCCAAGAACGCCGATGGCAAGATCAACCATCAGTCGCCGCTGGCGTTGTACAACGGCATGATCCATCCGTTGCTGCCGTTCGCCGTCCGCGGCGCGATCTGGTATCAGGGCGAATCGAACAACGGCGAAGGCATGTTGTACTACGAGAAGAAGAAGGCCCTGATCAACGGCTGGCGTTCGGTGTGGAACGATCCGAACATGCCGTTCTACTTCGTCCAGTTGGCACCCTTCCGGTACGGCGGCGATCCGACGCGGCTGGCAGGCATCTGGGAAGCGCAGTTGAAGTCGCTCGACATTCCGCACACCGGGATGGCCGTGACGGTGGACATCGGCAACGTGACCGACATTCATCCGCGCAACAAGCAGGACGTCGGCAAGCGGTTGGCGCTGTGGGCCTTGGCCAAGACCTACGGCCAAACGGGTTTGGTCTACTCAGGCCCGCTGTACAAGTCGCTGAAGATCGACGGCAACAAGGCGATCGTCTCGTTTGAGCACGTGGGTGGCGGCCTGGTATCGCGGGACAGCCAACCGTTGACGCACTTCCAAATCGCGGGCGAGAACGGCGAGTTCGTCGCGGCCCAGGCGGAAATCGTCGGCGACACCGTCGTCGTATCGGCTGAATCGGTCGCCAAGCCTGCGGCCGTCCGCTTCGCGTGGCACCAGGAAGCCGAACCGAACCTGTCCAACAAGGACGGTTTGCCTGCCTCTCCGTTCCGCACCGATTCGTGGTAACCTTGCTGAAGGGAGCGGTTCCGCGCGTCGCGTTGGGGTTCGCGTTTCAGCGCGGCGCGCCGGAATGAACGCTGCGGAGCGCTGGACCATCCCATGTTTTTCACAGGACCGGAAATCGCAACGCTGCTTTCCGAGCTTGGCGTCACCGACGTGATCTGGATTCCCGACTCGGCGCTGGGCGCATGGGAGTCGGGATTCGAGCAGTCGCCGGAGTTGCGACTGCTGCGAGTCTGCCGCGAGGGAGAAGCGTGGCCGCTGGCCGCCGGTCTGTTGCTCGGCGGTCGCCAACCCCTGTTGGTGATGCAGACCACTGGGCTGTACGAATCGGGCGACGCGCTGCGCAACGTGCTGTACGACTTGCGTTTGCCGGTGTTCGCCGTGATCGGCGCGCGCAGTTGGCTGGTCGAGGACTCTCGCGATTCGGCCAAGCAGTTCGCTCCGCGTCTGCTGGAAGCGTGGCAACTGAACTGGACGCTGATCGCTAGCGAAGCCGACAAGCCGAAGTTGGCCGAGCACTATCGGCACTGTCAAGCCGAAAGGATGGCGGGCGCCGTGCTGATCGCGGAAGGACGGATGTGATGGTCGAGATGCCGCATCTTGGCGTTCTTGAGAATTCCGATTCCCGGTCGCCAAGCATCAACCCGCCGGCGGCAAGCGGCCAGGAAATTCCAGCGCGAATGCCGCTGCGCGAATCGCTGCAGGTCTTGATCGATCTTCGCTGGGACGATCAGATCGTGGTGACCAGCATGGGAGCGGCTCGCGAGTGGCCGCGACTGTGCCGCCATCCGTTGGACTTCCACTACGTGCCGTCGACGATGGGCGGTTCGGTGCCGCTGGCTCTGGGCTTGGCCCTGGCACAGCCCTCACGCGAGGTGCTGGTCTGTTCGGGCGACGGGTCATTGTTGATGAGCTTGGGATGCTTGGTCACGGTGATCGACAGCGGTGCAACGAATCTGACCGTCGTGCTGATCGACAACGGCGTCTACGAGATCACGGGAGGCCAGCGGACCGCGGCTTCGCAGACGGGCGTGGACTTCGCCGGACTGGCTCAAGCGGCGGGCTTTCCCAACGTATCGCAATTTCGGGAGCTGTCGGATTGGCGCGTCCGAGCCGCGCAGGTGTTGGCCTTGCCGGGTCCAAGATTCATCTGGTGGCAGACCCAGCCGGAACGCGATGACTATCTGCTCGATCCGCCCTGCCCCATGGCCGAACAACTCGCCCGGTTTCGGAACAAGCTGGGCGATGGATATGAAGGACGGGCAGTCCTGGAGTTGCATGGGTGATTGTATTCTAGTTGGCGTCGGTCTACGCTTCTGCTACCAGAACACTCGGCCAATTCAGAAAGGGAAATGATGGCGAATTCGAACCTGTTCGACTTGACGGGCAAAGCGGCACTGGTCACGGGAGCGGCGGTGGGGATCGGTCGCGGCTGCGCGGTCGCACTGGCTCGTGCCGGCGCGGATGTCGCGGTGGTGGATCGAGACGAAACGACCGCGGCTCGAACCGCCGACGAGATCCGTGCGTTAGGCGGCAATGCAGTATGCGTGCGTTGCGATGTCACGAAGCAGAATGAGGTGCAGGAGATGGTCGCCCGCGTCGTCCAGGCGTTTGGCCGGTTGGACGTCGCTGTCAATAACGCGGGCATCGGCATCCTGGGCGCCGACGAAGAATTCCCTTTGGAATCCTGGAACAAGGTGATCGGCGTGAATTTGACCGGCGTCTTCCTGTGTGCCCAGGCCGAAGCGCAGCAGATGCTCCGCCAAACCCCGGTCGAGGGCAAAATCATCAATCTGGCTTCGATGTCTGCCACGATCTGCAACTGCAACGCTGCCTACAACGCTTCGAAGGCCGGCGTCGTCCAGATGACTCGCATGCTGGCCGCCGAGTGGGGACAATACAACATCAATGTCAACTGTATCAGTCCCAGTTACGTGCTGACGCCGATGCATGCCTCGACACCCACCGTCGTCCGGCAGCGGATTCGCGAGTTGACTCCGCTGGGCCATGTCGAGCGGCCCGAGGATCTGTACGGGCCCGTGATCTTTCTGGCGTCCGATGCTTCGAACTACGTGACGGGGCACGACTTGGTCGTCGATGGCGGACATACGCTGAATGCGTGGCTGACGCCGTTGACGCGGTCTGTGCAGCCGCGCGTCAATCCTGCGGAGGAAAGCGTTCAATTGAAACACGATCTGGACATCTTGGGCCTGCCCTATGACAGCGACGGGTTCAACCCGGACGTGCATCCCGAAATCGCGGAAGCATTCCGGATGGCCTTCGGGATCGAAGACTAGGATCGTTTTCTGTCCCCAATTTTCGCGAGCACGTCTCTTTTCGTGATCGCATCACCCCGACTGGATCTCGACGATGCCTGACATCCTGTTGGCCCATGATCTTGGCACCGGCGGCAACAAGGCGTCGCTGTACGATGCGCAAGGCCGGTTGCTGGAAGCCGCCTTCGTTCCCTACGACACCGAGTATCCTCAGGCAGGCTGGCACGAACAGCGACCGGAGGACTGGTGGCGGGCGGTCGTTCAGTCCACTCGACAGTTGCTGGCGTCCGGCGGGGTCGATCCGCGGAGCATCCGCGGCATGGCCCTCTCCGGGCACAGCCTGGGTTGCGTCCCGTTGGATGCAGGGGGACGGTTGCTTCGCCCATCGACGCCGATCTGGTCCGACAAGCGGCCGGTCGCTCAGGCCCGGCGTTTTTTCGCCCGGATCGATCCGGTGCAGTGGTATCGACTGACCGGCAACGGCTTTCCGGCGTCCCATTACACCGTGTTCAAGACGCTGTGGTATCGCGATCACGAACCGGAGCTGTTCGCCGCGGTCGATAAGATCATCGGCACAAAGGACTATATCAACTATCGGCTCACCGGCCGCATCGCAACCGACTATTCGTACGCCTCGGGCAGCGGCTTGTACGATCTGCTGGGCTGGGACTACAGCCAGGAACTGCTGGATGCGGCCGAACTGCCTCGCAAGATATTTCCGGAGATCGTGCCGTCGACGGCGATCCTCGGGTCGTTGACTGCCGAAGCGGCCGATGCGTTGGGATTGCCTCGACAGACTTCGGTTGCCTGCGGTGGCGTCGACAACTCGTGCATGGCGCTGGGCGCGGGATGCGTCGGTGAAGGGCAAGTCTACGCGTCGCTGGGCTCGTCCATGTGGATCGCGGTGTCCTCGTCTCGCCCGCTGCTGGACGACACCGTCAAACCCTACGTATTCACCCACGTGGTTCCTGACAGTTATGCATCGGCGGTGGCGATTTTTTCCGGCGGCACGTCCCTGCGATGGGTGCGAGATCAACTGTGCAGGAATCTGGTTCAGCAGGCGGCCAGCGACAACGACGATCCCTATGAACGAATGACCGCACTGGCGGAACAATCACCGGTTGGGTCACGAAGACTGTTGTTCAACCCTAGCTTGGCGGGCGGATCGTCGCTGGAGCCCAGCGCCGATTTGCGGGGCGCTTTCCTGGGCCTGGACTTGAAGCACTCCCAGGCCGACGTCATCCGATCGACCCTGGAGGGGATCGCCCTGAATCTGCGTCTGGCACTCGACGAACTGAGGCAGTTGAACCCGGTCGCGGACGAGATGATTGTTGTCGGGGGCGGCAGCCGAAGCAGCCTGTGGCGGCAGATCCTGGCGGACGCTCTGGAAATCGACATTCTCAAGACGAACGTCGGCCAGGAGGCCGGTTCGCTCGGCGCTGCCGCGGTCGCCGCGGTCGCCTCGGGGCTTTGGACAGATTTCACGCCCATCGGCCGGATTCATCAGACGGAGTCAGTGGCTCGTCCGCGCCCGGAGAGCGTCGAGATCTACCGCCGTCTCTTACCGGTTTTTCGCGAATCCCGTTTCGACCTCGCCCGCTTCGGCACGATGCTCGCCGACGCATTCGCATGAGCGAGTCTTCAACTCCTGGTTTCGCCCTCCACATCGGCCGCGTATCATGAACCGCGACGTTTGAAGGCGGTAAATCGAATGAGGGCGATGCCATGAAACCAAGAACTGGGCTTGAATTGCTGCTTGTGCTGGGGCTGGCCGTCGCGACGGCTCGAGCGGTCGAGCCGAATCCGTTCGACGCTCGGGTGCTGGACGCTCGGCCGCGGATCTTCGTGCGCGACGAGCCGTTCGATGGGTTGACTGTCGAAAAACTGCGACAGAGACTCGATCAGCCCGAGTTCGCTGGCGTGCGTGACAAGTGGCGGTCCCGGCCGATGGGACGCGCGCTGTTGTGGATGATCGACGGCCGGCCGGAAGACCGGGACGCTGCCATCGCCGGGCTGAAGAAGATGGACGCGCGAGGCGACACGTGGAGCGGCCGAGGTCTCGCGCTGATGCAATTGGCCACGCTGTTCGACTGGCTGTACCCGGAATTGGACGAGACCACGCGGCAGGAGGTGGTCGGCAAGATCGAGGCCAGCGCCGACGCCGCTGTGAGCCACGTGAGACGCGGCGAGGCACCGTTTTTCTACACCCGCACGCCGGGCGCCTTGGCCGGGTTGTGCGTCGCGGGCTTGGCGTTGGACGGCGTCAGCGACAAGGCGGAAAGCTATCTGGCGACGTTCCGCGAATTCGGTCCTGGCGAATACTTCCCGGCCTACCAGTGGGTAGACGGAGCTGCGACCGGAGCGACCTACACGTTCTTCTACACCTACGTCGATCTGCCAGCCATCTGTGCCGCCTGGTGGTCTGCCACCGATCACAATCCGGCCGATTGGATCCGGGCGGAACAAGGGGACTGGTTGAGCGGCATCGTCCGCTTCTATCTCTGGTATCTGCGGCCGGGTTTCGCCTTTACCGACATCAACGATCAATTCCGAGGCAACTGGGACACTCACGACCAATTCTGTCAGGGGCTGGATATCGCCAGCTACGTCACGCACGACGGGTTCGGCCGCGCCTTCTCGCAGCGGTGGCTCGGCCGCTTCGGTTCGGCCCTGTATCACCCGGAGTACGCCCACAACCTGATCTTCCGCGATCCGACCATCGTTCCGCAGCCGTTGACGGATCTTCCGTTGGCGGAGCTGTTCGGCCGCGAGAGTTGCGGATACGGATTCTTCCGCAGCCAGTGGCCCGAGCCGAACAAGCCCGACACGGCCACGCACGTCTTCTTCCGCTGCGGCGATCCGATGGATGTCCACGGCGGGTTGGCGGCCGGCGAATTTCAGGTGTTCAAGCACGCCCCGCTGGCCGCTCGCAGCGGTCGCTATTCCAGCTATGACTCGCCGCCCGACCAGTATCATCGCCATTGCATCTCGACCAACGTGGTGTTGTTCACCGACCCGACGGCTGCCGACGATCGCGGCGACCAGAACACGCGGCGCGGCTTGAAGTCGGACCACAGTACCTGGGACGACTGGCTGCGGATTCGCGAGCGGAATCAGTTGGACGTGGCGCAAATCCTCGATTGGCAGGTTCGGCCCAACGAGGCTCGTTGCCGAGCGGACTTGACGAAGACCAACCCGGACAGCAAATGCCGTCAATGGATCCGGGAGTTCGTATGGCTGGCCAACAAGCATCTGGTCGTCCTGGACATTGTCGAGACGGCCCGCCCGGAGATCCGACGTCAATGGCAACTGCATTGCGGCAGCCGACCCGAGATCGGCGACCGACTTCTGACGCTCATCAACCGCCCGCCCGATCGACGATGGGCGGACGAGTCGCTGCGTCCCGCCAACCAGGAAAGTCGGCTGTTTTGCCAGACGTTGATCCCTGACGATTACCGGTTGATCGTCCATGCCGAGGGCAACGCCGAAGCATTCGACGCAGCGGGCCAGTCGCTCGGTGCCGTCGAAGGGAACGCCTATCATCGCCAATACGGACAGAACGTCGTGCAGATCGCCCCGGCCGATTCCCGAACGCAAACTGTCTTTCTGCACGTGTTGACCGCCACCGAGGCCGACGAAACCACCCCGCCGAAGGCAACCTATCGCCTCAGCCAGCCCGGACAGATCGAATTGAACGTGGACGGAACCACCACAAAACTGACCGTACCACCGTGGTTCCAGCCGCCGCACTGATTCGGTCGAAACTGCTCGTGAGCAAGCTTTCCGGGTGATCGAAGTCGCGAGACTTCACCCGGCATTTCAACAACCAGTAATCTTCGAAAGGAATACCATTATGCATCGCGCCGTACTTGCCTGTCTTGGACTCTTGACTTTGGTGTCGTCGGCAACCGCGGAGACTCGTCCTCCGAATGTGATTTACATGATGGCGGACGAACTCGGATACTACGAAGTCTCGTACATGGGCAACCCTAACATCCGGACGCCCAACCTCGATCGCATGGCCGCGGCCGGGATCCGCTTTAACAACCTGTTCGCCGGCTCGTCGGTATGCGCGCCCACGCGCTGCAGCTTCTTGACCGGCAAGCACAGCGGCCACACCTCCGTCCGCGTCAACGGCGGCGGGACTCCGTTGCGGGCCGACGAGGAGACCATCGCCTCGATGCTCAAACGCAAGGGCTACGCCACCGGCGGGTTCGGCAAGTGGGGCTGCGGCGGTCGCGATTCCACGGGCGTGCCGGAGCGGCATGGATTCGACGTGTTCCTGGGCTACTACGACCAGGTTCACGCCCACAGCTACTATCCGCCCTATATTCTGCGCAACAGCGAGGAAGTGCCGTTGGCGGGCAACCGGGGACTGAGCGACGGGCAGACGTACTCGCACTACGTGATCTTCGATGGCGCGCTCGACTTCGTCCGGCAGCACAAGGACGATCCGTTCTTCTGTTACCTGCCCGTCACACCGCCGCACGGCGCCTTTGATATTCCGGACTCCGATCCGGCCTGGGCGCTGTACCAAGACAAAGCGTGGCCGGAACCCGCGCGCCGCTATGCTGCCATGGTCACGATGATCGACCGCCAACTGGGCGAATTGCTCGCGTTGCTCAAGGAGCTGGGCCTCGCGGAGCAGACGCTAATCATGTTCAGCGGCGACAACGGCGGGGCCGACTACTTCTCTTCGCCCGAGTTCCCCCGCGGCATCCACGGCGCGAACAAGCATCCGCAGACGGGCGTCGAGTATCGCGGGCGAAAAGGCAATCTCTACGAAGGCGGGCTGCGGATCCCGTTCGTTGCCTACTGGCCGGGCAAGATCGCTCCCGGCCAGGTCTCGGATCATCTTTGCTACTTCCCGGACATCCTGCCGACGATCGCCGAGGTGACAGGCAGCAGCCCGCCAGCCGACATCGACGGCATCTCCATCCTACCGACGCTGGTCGGCGAAGAACCCGCGGGACACCCGCAGAAGCAGCATGAGTACCTGTACTGGGAGATCGGCGGTTGGACCGCGATTCGGCAAGGCGATTGGCGGGCCGTCCAGCCGAAAACCGGCGGTCCTTGGGAGCTTTACGATCTGAGCACCGATCCCAGCGAGTCGAAGGATCTGGCTGCTCAACACCCCGACGTCCTGACCAAACTCAAAGAACTGGCGTCCGCGGCGCACGAACCGGCGGTCGAAGGCACCTTCACCACTACCGAACGGCATGAGCGGGACCGCCGAGCCAAGTACGGCAAGCACGACGACCCCAACATCGAGGCCACGCCGAGCGGTGTGCGCAAGAAGCGACCTGTCGGGCAAGCCGCTTACAGCTTGCCCACCGAAGGCGAGTTGGCGAACAAGGATTGGAAGATCGCGCGGGTCAGCAGCGAGAACATCGGCAACCAGAAGTTCGCCCCCAATGCCATCGATGGCGATCCCCTGACCGTTTGGCACACCCGCTTCTCCGGAGCCGAACCGGAAAAGCATCCGCACGAACTGGTCATCGACCTGGGCGCCAGCCACCGTTTGCAGGGCCTGCGTTACCTGGCGCGGCAAGACGACGGTTGGAACGGGACCATCCGCGATATTGAGATCGCCGTCAGCGACGACCCCGATGAGTTCGGCGAGCCCGTCGCCAAGACCTCGCTTAGCAAGACGCGCGAGCCGCAAGAGATCGCGTTCGAACCCACCCGCGGCCGTTACGTCCGGATCCGAGCCCTTTCGGAAGTCAACGACGGCCCCTGGGCCAGCGCCGCCGAGATCGGTCTGATGGGAGAATGAGGCGAAAGTTTTGTTGACTTTCGCCCGCGTGTAGGGCGGACTTCAATCCGCCTGGACAGCCTGGAATTCCGTAGGGTGGACTTTAGTCCGTCCCATCCGGGATTTCACCGAGGCGGACTGAAGTCCGCCCTACCGACGATTTCGTAGGATGGACTTCAGTCCACCCTACGAAGGCGGGAATGTAGTCATGAACGACACGTGGAATCTGCCAGCGCCGCCCCGGGTTCCAGGGGCTGCGCGACGATCTGCCGCTGTCGGTCTATCGGCAACACATGCCGCATTGGCGGCAGGACGGGGCGACGCATTTCGTCACCTATCGGCTTTCACGATTCGTTGCCTCAAGCCAAGCTGCGCGAACTGGACGCTTTCCGGGCCGAGTGGAAGCGACGACATCCGCCGGCGAATTCCGACGAAGCCGAAGACGAATTGACCCGCGAGGTGATGCGGCGAGTGTCAGTGTAGCTTGACCAGGGAATGGGAAGTTGCGTACTCAAGTCCGAAAGCGTCTCGGCGTTGGTGGCGAAATCGCTCCACGAGCACGATGACAGTGGGTATGGACTGGACTGCTACGTGGTGATGCCGAACCATGTGCATGTCATCTTGCGGCCGCTGGTCCCTCGCAGTTTTCCCTTGGAGAAGCTCATTCAACGCTGTAAGGGCAGTTCCTCGTACGAGATCAACCTTCACCTGCAACAATCGGGGACGCTCTGGCAGCGTGAAAGCTTCGACCGGATCATTCGTGACGAAGAGCATCTGTATCGGGCGATCCAGTACATCGGCCGCAATCCAGAGAAGGCGGCACTTTCAGGCGCGGAAGCGCGTTTGTGGATGCGGCCCGCCTGGGTCGCACCAGGATGGAACTTCGAAGCCTCCGAAACGTAGGGTGGACTTCAGTCCACCTGGACCGTGTGGACTGAGGTCCCCCCTGAAATATGTTCGCGAAGTCGGCGGACGAACGAAACAGATCGGGAATTGTTTGGCATGGATGCGCGGGGTGGACTGAAGTCCACCCTACCGAGATGGCTGAAGCGGGTGGACCGAATTCCACCCTACATTAGAAGCATGAAACTGCAGTTCAAACCCGACCTAGACGCCAGCCAACTGCGCCAAGGATTGACACCGTGTAGCCGTAAGACGGCTTCTTGGGCCAAAGAGCGGACTCCCCGCTTTTACGGGCCGAGGTTCGTGCCGGTAAACCCTTTGATATCAAGGGGCTTCATCAACAGAAAACTAAGCTGGCCCGCTAGGACTTGAACCTAAAAACAGCCCTTGGAGCTTGCGTCGCGATTGCGTGGCATTTGGGTGAAAAGTGCTCGAAAATGCTGGAAAAAATGGGGTTTCTCGTAGGCTTGCCGTTGGCGACGCGTTACAATCAAAGGGAGGTTGCATGGTCAATTCTGCCACTACTTTGCCACTACTCCGCTGCTAGGAGGCCGTCATGGCTTGGCTACAAAAAGACCGATCCTCCAGTTACCACGTTTGCTTTCGGCTAGGCGAACGGAAGTTCAAGCGGTCGCTCAAAACCACCAGTGAGCCCCAGGCAGAACGCGAGAAGAGTCGCATCGAAGAGAACATGCGACTCGTGGAACGAGGCATCCTCGTGATTCCTCCCGGCGCTGATATTCCGGACTTCCTCCTCTCCGACGGCAAGGTCGTCGGGCCGGCCGAGATACCCGCTGTCGTTACGCTCGGCGATCTGATCAGCAGCTACGTAGACGCGGTCTCGCGCGGAGCGGTAGAGGAGAGCACGCTCTACACGATTCGCATCCACGTAAAGCACCTGAAAGCAGTTCTTGGCGAGGCGCTGGACGTTCGCTGCCTGACCCGCAACGATCTTCAGGAGTACATCAATCTCCGGCGGGCGCAAAGAAACAACCGTGGCGGGACCATTAGCCCCGTCACGATCCGGAAAGAGCTGGCGACCCTCTCGGGTGCCTGGACGTGGGCAATGGGCGAAGGGCTCGTGGGCCCGTTCCCGAACAAAGGGCTCAAGTACCCCAAGGGCGCGGAGAAACCGCCGTTCCAAACTTGGGAGGAGATCGAGAAACAGATCGAACGCGGGCAACTGACCGAGACGGAGCAGGCTGTCCTTTGGGAATGCCTATTTCTAAACCTGGACGAGACGGCAGAACTCCTTCGCTATGTGGAGAAGGAGGCCCAGGTGCCGTTTCTCTACCCGATGGTCGTCATGGCTGCTCACACCGGGGCTAGGCGTTCGGAACTGCTCCGCTCGCGGCGCGTCGATTTTGACGAGGAATCCGTCGTGATTCGCGAACGGAAGAAATCGAAGAGGCAGCACACGACGCGCCGCGTTCCGCTCTCCCCGTTCCTTAAAAAGGTGATGCGGGCGTGGTTCGAGGCGCACCCCGGCGGCCCGTTCACTTTCTGCCAACCGAAGTTGGCTGCCCAAGGCGCGAGGGGGGGATCTGCGCCGATCAAGGCGGATCAAGCGCAGGAGCATCTGAAGAGAGTGTTGGCAAAGTCGAAATGGGCCAGACTCCGCGGCTGGCACGTGCTTCGCCACAGCTTTATCAGCAATTGCGCCCTGAAAGCGATCGATCAGAGGATCATCGACTCGTTCGTCGGGCACACGACGGAAGAGATGCGCCGGCGGTATACGCACCTCTTTCCGTCGGCCAAGAAGGCGGCTATTGATGCCGTCTTTCCGGAAGCAGACCTTCCGACTTGATCCGCATCAGTTCCCCGTGCGAGATCATCCATTCCTTGGATGTGCCCCGGCCGCACGATCGCTTTTCTGCGCGAACACGGCCAAGCCGGCACCACTCCCGGACGCTGTACGCGGATTTCCTCATGATCTCCGCCACCGTCTTCGTGTCGTACCAGTCCTGCACCTGGCGCTGCTCGATAAGCGCCAGCAGGGCCACTTCGATCTTCTCCAGCCGTACAAGGATTTCGTTCATGGCGGTCCCGTGAAAAAAGGTGGGGCATCCGTGCCCCGGGGTGCTATTTTTCCTGCTTGGTGTCCTGCTGCTGCCGCATGGTCAACAGCATCCGCAGCGACTTCCACGACAGGAAGCCGCGGAAGCTGCCGTCGGCGAATTGGCAATGCACGCCCTCCGCTTCCTTCTGCGTGAGCGCATCGACGCCGCTACCGACCTTCTCGATCGTTACCACTGCCGTCCTCCTTTCTGGTTGGGGAATCGTTCAACCGCTTCGTCCGCTCCTGTTCGACTTGGTCCAGGAGCCAATCGATCAACACGTTTTGGGCTCGGATCTCCTGCTGCTGCGCGCAGATCACCGACCGAACATTCTGCCTTGTCACGAATCATCCTCCCTTCATTACGACTGCGAATGCATCACGAACCTTGTGCTCCAGTTCCTTGACCGACCACGGCGGGTCGGCACATGCCTCGTTCCATTCGAGCATGTACGCCAGTGATTCCTCCGGGCTGAGGCCCTCGTCGCGCAGGATGCAGGCGACGCGGAAACAGGCGTCGCTGCCCCGCTGGCCCTGGATCGAGACGATCCGCCGGATGTACGACCGCAGGTCGCGTATCCGCCCCCGCGGCGGAACAAGCGGCTGCGATGGCAGGACCGGCTGCACGCCAGTCGGCGGCAGCCACACGGGGTCGAACGGCGGCAGTTCCAGCGTCGGTTCCCCGACCAGCTCGTACCGCTTGCCGCGGCCGGTGGAGCCGAACCCGACCGCGTAGCCCCGTCCGCCGGCGCGCACGTCCCAGCCGCGATCGACGCCCGTCGCGTTCCGCAGGCCGGGGACCGAGCCGTAGTAGAAGTGCGCCCCGCCCCGCGGCGTCCGCACGACCCACGGCGTCGGCGGCATGTTCTCCTGCCACCACTCCGCTAGCTCGGCCGTGTCGGTGTCGATGACCGCCACTCGGTCGCAGACGATGCCGTAGTTCCGGCCCCCGCGGAGCGCTCGCCGGATCTCGCCGCGGTCGCCGGTGGCCCGCGACGGCCAGTCTTCCCAGGCCGGCCGCTTGCCGATCAGCGGATGCACCCGCAGCCCCAGGTCGGCAACCTGCAGCGCCGCTTCGATTGCATCCGGTGTTGTTTCGAGTGTATTCATGGTCGGTGATCTCGGTAAAAAGTTCGATCTCTTCTCCGCGCTGCGCCGGCGGCAGCAACGGGGAACGATACGCCGGTCACGCATCGCAATGCAAAGTCGCGACCAGACACGCGCGCCCGTGGCGTCTGTACAAGTCGTTGCTGTCCTTCTCCGCCTCCTCGCGCTGCCCGTACAGCCGCGGCGATTCCAGTTCGCCGGTGTTTTCGTCGATCAGCAGAAACTTGACCGTGGTTCCGCAGCGATCCAGTTCCACGACATCGTGGGCGATGCCTTGGGCCAAGTCCGCGGCCAACCGGTCGTTGAGCGTTTCGCTCAACACTTCCTCCGCTACTCGTTCGATGGTTTCTTCCAATTCGTCGTAGTGGTTCATGTTGAAAATGGGGAATGGAAATAAAGGTCATCGCTTGGGCACGAGCACGATGCCGAGCCGGGCATCGCTCATCCTGGCGATCTCCGTTGCCTCCTGCTCGTTCTGCAGCAGCACGCTCGTTTTCAGTTCAACGCGATCCGGCCGGAACAGGCCGTATCGCACCTCGTACGCGTTGCCCAACGCCTGTTCCAGCTCGAACGTGGCGTCGTTGAGCATGTCGGTGACGAACCCGGAATCGAGCACGCCGAAGATGTCGGTGAAGATCTTTTTCAAATGGTCAATCAAGTGCTTGAACATGTTGGTAAAGGGGAAGTGATCTAAAGCTCGTACAACCGCACCAGGTCGCGGTACGCCTCTACCAGCAGCCGGTCGAGGTTCGCACCGGCGGGCGGCCGGATGTACGTCAGCACCTGCCACTTGCGCACGTGGTCCGTCGGACAGCGCCGGAACCAGTCGGCCCGGCGGACGGTCAGGTGTCCCTGGGGTGATGCCAAAATCAGGAAACGTCGGTTTCTCATCGTTGGTTGGGGAACGGTTTTTCCACGATCGTGCAAACATCATGCAGCCCGGGGATGAAGCTGCTGCGGTACGTCCGCCTGCTGCTGCTCGCCCCGTGCGAGAAGCGGATGATCTGCGTGGCCCTCTGCCGCAAGCCCAGCCCGAAGCACAAGCGCTGGGTGTGGTACACCAGCGGCACGAAGCCCGCATCGCGGTCGGCGTAGTCGCCCATCAAGACGGCCATCTGCCCACCCGGCCGCAGCTGGTCGTTCAAGCAGGTCAGCAGCGACTGGTACCTTTCGAGGAACGCCTCCAGCGTCCCGGCCGCCGACAGATCGCGCGGATCGGCCGTGTACAGCTTCTGCCGCCAGTAGGGCGGATGAATCCAGACAAAATCGAACGCGCCGAGTCCCTGATACGACTGCGGATCGCTCGCGTCGCGGCCCTCGCGGATGTCGAAGCTGACGCACTCGATGCCGATCTCTCGGCAGACGTCAGCGCACGTGCCGGAGCCCGTCATCGGATCGAGCACCCGCTGCGGGCGGAAGTAACGGAGCAGATCCTTGATCAGCTCGCCCGAGCAGTTGCCCGGATAGCGGCGATCCCCGTAGGGACCGGCGAACGCCTTATGGTACAGGCTCGTCAGCCCCGGAACTGGCGAGCCGTTCACGGGCGCCCTGGGCAGCACGGCGATGGTGTTTATCGCGGAACCGTACATAAAAGTATTTGGGAAATAGGAAGTAAAAAACGCCTCTCAGCGGAGGCACGCACGCCCCCGCACGTCCGCCGCGCAGCCGCAAGGAGGAGTCCGCCAGGAAGCTCCTTGCCGGCGAGCACGGACGTGTACCCTCGCCCCGCCTCCGCTGTCATCGCTCCCGAGAAACGAGAGCGAAGTGCCCGGAGAGTCCAGGCACTCGCTCGAAAGAAAGATCCTCCCGGCAGCTACGCGGGTCGTTGCCGACGCTGCGCAACTGCGCTGGAAGGGGAGGCGTCCAGGGCCGCCTCCGTCCGCTCACGCGGTTTCCGCCTGCAGGCCGTGGATGTACTCGCTGGCCTGCTGGGCGACACTGACTACTTTCCCCAGGTCTTCCAGGTCGAACCACTTCGTGTACCGCCACTGACCCGACGAGTCCTTGTACGAGCGGGAGAACGTCACGCTGTAGAACACGCGGGCCTCACCCCCGATCTGCCGTTCTCGGGAGATGATCGCGGCCGACACGTCGTCGATCCGGAAAACCTTCATGGGTTTCTTGGCCTCGGTCGAGGCTGCTGCCGATCCTTCGGCTCCTTTCTTTTTCTGCGTCATACGAAAAAGGGGAAAGGGGATACAAATGCCTTGCGCCGGGCTCTGCTCGATGGTTTCATGCCACCAGCGAACCGATGGCGAAGGCGATCGCCAGCCCGATCACGGTCGCATCGAACAGGGGGCCGGGCAGGGCCTTCTGTTCAGGCTGCTTGTACCGCCGCGGCGATGGCCGGTAGGCCAACTCCACGAGGCTGTGGTTCCTTTTCTCGTTTTCCATAGGTGAAAGCGGAAAGGGACAAAAAACCACACGCCGGATCGCCGGTTCCCTGAAACCAGCCACCGACGTGTGACTGCTTCAAGCTTCTTCAACGCTCGAGGCGTTCTCGATCTCCAGGATGTAGGCCCAAGCCTGCTGCAGCACATGCACGGCGACCGGTAAGTCGTCGCGCCCGAAGCTGCTGTTGTGCTTGAATTCGCCGTTCTGCCGGAAGGCGCGCTGCAGGCTGACTTTGTAGAACCGCAGGGGTTGCCCCTCCTGGTACGTCTCGTTCAGGAAGACGCTGGCGGAAATCCCGCGCAGTCGAAACGTCTTGACCGGTTTGTTCGGCGCCGCTTGGTTTTTGGGTTGAGCCATCGTGTCGCTCCGTGGTTGGGTGGGGATCAGAGCGCGGCTCGGAGTAAACCTGTCCGGTCGCCAAGTAGTTGTGTTCATCTGCGCCATCGTCAGGGGCAACGGCGCATTCTCGCCAGATCGAAACCGGTGTCCCGCCTCGCGGGCACCGCGGATCGCCGCGTGCGCCACCCTGCGTGGCACGTGGCGATGGGAACCATCGCTCGCCCATGGCCAGCTTACCGACGCCGCAGCGTCGGGCGAGCCGCAGCGAGCCGGGGTGCCGGGGCGGCGGCCCTGGCCCCTCGTGCCTAGCGAGCGGCGGCGAGCGTCCGTGCCCCGCGACGCAGGAGCGGAGAGGCACGGAAGGCACGAGGGGCCAGGGGCCGCGACGGTACGGAAGCGAGCCCCTGGCACCCCGCAAGCTGGCCCCGTGCAAGGACTTGTGTCGATCGGTCGGAACGCGGGGGGTGTACCGGGGGCTGACGGCCTCTGGTACACCCTTCGGTATAGGCGGTGGTACACCCTACGACCTCCTCAGCAGCGGCCACGGGCCGCCGTCGCACGTGAAGTAAATCGGTTCGTACAAAAGATTTGCGGGCCGGAGATCCTCGGCCGACGCGAAGCGCCATAGTTCCCAGCCCGGTTTGCCCTGGATGGCCCGCCGCAGCAGATCTCGCCTCTTGGCGTTCGGGGTGACCATCAGCACGCTGAATTGATCGAGCGAAGCCCCGGGGAAATGGCGACGGTGCAGCAACCGCTCGGCCATCTCCGCATATCCGGCCGTCTTGCTGTTGGCGACCTGCCGAGATCCGGACGTCGCCCGGTCCTGCTCCAGGTAGTAGACCTTGCTCTGGCCGTTCCTCGACAGCAGGAACCCGGCGTCGGGCACGCAGACCAAGCGGGGCCGTTCGCGCAGTACGGTGTAGAGCTGATACCGTTTTTCGGGACGGTCTTCGTCCTTGTTGCACACGTCCCACTCGTTCAACCAACCCTCGATCGTCACCGTCTCGTCGCCCGCCACCGCTTCGTCGAAGGCGATGTGCGTGTCGGAGACGGCCAGCCAGTGGTACGTGTGATGCGGTATCGGCGCTTGCGTCGGCGTCGTCAAATAGCGCGGGTCTTCGAAATGGTCGGCGAGCAACTCGCAGCCCTTCTTCGACGGGAAATAGACCGGCGCAGGCGACGCCGATGGATGGCAGAACTGGACGTTCTGCTTGCTGATCAGATGCTCGGCGAACAGCGATTGCAGCCGCCGGCGCGTGATCCGCCCGTTGCCGTCGGTGGGAAACACCAGCCGCTGGATCTGCTGGCGGTTGAGCACGTAGTAGCGCACCAGCGCGACGAGAATCGAAAGATCGCGATCCGTAATCATCCCTTCCTCCAAGAAAAAACGATGCCGAGGCACCCTGAAAATCCAGGGTTCTCGGCAGAAAGTTTCCCGAAGGCGGGATGGTTACAACTAGGCAACCGTGCTGCAACGCCCGTGGGCGCCGTCTGCATCGGTCGTCACTGGAGGCACTTCCGAAGAAGCGTAGACATGATTTGAATTATCGCCTTCGGGCTTGTCAATACAGGTCACGCCACAAATTCGGAATTTTTTTCCGGCTCCGCCCGGTCGTTATCGCCGTCGTCGGGGGTGCCCACCGCCGCCCGTAGGAATTCGTCCAGCCTGCGGTCTTGTTCCTCCGGGGAAAGGCTCGGCCGCAAGTAATACGGATGCACGGAAAAGATTTTCTGCTTTATAGCGGACAGTCGTTGAACCATTTCCGCGGAGTCGCCGAAAACCTGATTCACGTCGTTCACCCGCATCGTGAACGACGGAAAATTTCGCATTGCCACGATCGCGAAGCGGTCCGGGAGTTGTCGCAGGGCAGCGGCAACTCGGTGAAATTGATCGTCGACGGAGTTGAGCAGGCCGCCCGTTTCTTGAAACTCTTCGCGATGTCGCGCCATGATCGCCTCGTTTTCGCTATCGGACTCGTTCGTGCCCGAGCCGACGTTCAGACCGAAGGTGAGGCCCCAGCTATCCTGCGACGATCTACCCTCCGCATGACTCCGTTGCGTGCTGTGCTGCCACGAGTCGGTTTCTGATTTTCCGAGCGAGGATCCCTCCGTCGTACTCCGAGACGAAGAATTGCTTTGCCCGCCCGACGCACTTGTCCCCTGAACCGGCTCATGCCCGACGACCGAGCCATTTTTCATGATCGGCCGGTACGTAACATTTTCACCCGTGCCCGAGTTTGTGCCTTCGCCCTCTGATCTTCCACTTTGGGTAGATCGGGACTCGCTCTCCGTTGTCGAGCCACCCCGGCTTGTTCCATGCTGGGTGCTGTCCTGGCTGTTCCTGCTTGTGCCCGCACCGATCGATCCTCCCACACTGCTCCCGGACTGCTGGCTCCTGCCCCGGCTCTTCGAGTTCAGCGTAACGACATCGTACCCGTCGGGACGGTCCATGACCTGGAAGAGCTTCGTGAAATCAAGATTCGTGTAACCGAAGAACTGTTTCCAAGTTTCCAGATTCTTGGGATGTTTCTGGCGAAAGCAGACGACGGTATCACAGTTCTCCAAAATGCTCTCCGTCATGTCGAATTCTTCGGTTGTAAACGAGCGCAACTCGTTTGCCGAATTAGATAGCCTGTGCATACGATGCAGTCGAGC
>JAHDXO010000032.1:28667-118359 GCA_023382975.1 Pirellulaceae bacterium | reverse complement strand
CCGTCCTCGATGATCTGTACCGCGCCGCCCGAAGAGAACGTCAACGACCCCGCATGGAACGAATCATTCGCCGAATCCCCCAGCGTGATCGACGTCCCGCTGAACGTCGCGTTACCGCTGACAGAAACGACCGCCGTGGCGCCATCGGTCAACGCCCCGTTGGCACGCGCCTGGGCATCGCCATCGACGACGGTCAAACCCAGCAGGTTCAACTCGCCATCGTCATCGATCCGCACGTCGCCTGTGCCCGTATTGGCCAGCGCCGCGTCGGTCACGTTTGTATGCAAAACGATCCCCGCGGTAGCGTTTGCCGTTAGGTCAGTCGCGATCACATCGACGTTTGTCCCCGTCCTCCCGATCGCTCCGCCGCCCGCGTCCAGCGTCACCGCTCCGCCGGGTCCGGCCACCAGCGTTCCGCCGTCGAAGTCGATCCCCAGGCTCGACACTTCGATCGAGCCCAACACGGACAATGTCCCGGTTACCCGCACCGATTCAACGCCTAGCGTTCCGTCGCGCGTATCGATCACGACATCTACGATCCCGTGTCCCGATCCGCCCGCGATTGTCACCGAATCGGCCACACCGTCCGGCGGCAGACCAGTGGCGGTCAGCCCTGTGTCGAGCAGCAGCAAACCGGCGTGCTGAACCGCCAGTGGTGTGAACGTCCGCCCGCCGCTCGATCCGGAAATCACCAGCGCATCAAGCAGGCTGGCGTCCGCCGAGGTCACTCGTCGGCCATCGGCCAGCGTCAGCACGTCGTCATTCCCCGGAAAGACCGTCGCCGCTACGGCCACGTTTCCGATCTCGACCGCTGCTGCCTGATTGTTGAAAGAGTCCAGACCGGTGAACGAGATCAGGCCTAGCGGGGTCAGGTCCGCCACCTGAACCACTACCATCGCTCCGTGGCCGGTCGTCGTGCCATCCGGCAGATACGCATAAGCGTGGTTCGCGTCCCCCGCGCCGATCACTTGCAGCGAGTCGCCCACGTTGGTGCCGGGCGTCGGATCGGGATTGGTTCCCAGCGTATTTGCGCCGCCGTGGAAGAACGCCCCGCCGATTGGCATCGGCAGCCCGTAGGTCGCATCGACGATCATCAGATCGTGCCCGTTCAGGCCGTTGAACGTAAAGTTCGGCAGCGCGGCGATCGGTCCCAGGGCGACGAATGCCGCCCCGTTCAGGCTGAACACCAGATTCGTTCCGCCAGTATCCCGGCGCAGCACCAGCGTATCGTTCATTCCGTTGGTGCCGTTGACCACCGGCTGCGAATTCAGCACCACGTCGTTGCCGTCGCCGCCGGAGTACGTGATGTACAACGTCGAGCCGCCGACCTGGACCGGCGAGCCTTCGGGCAGACCGGCGAATGTTCCGATGACATCGTCCGTCTCGTCGTTGGCGATAATCACGAACGATTGTTGCACGGCCGAGTTCGGCGCGAATCCGTCCAGTAATGCGACATCCAATCTAGCCGTGTTGATCGTCAAAGTGCCATTGACCACCAGTTGGTCGTGGAATCCCGAACCGCTGCCCGGTGTCAGGCCACCGATTTCAGCGCGATACGTCGAGCTGCTTTGCAGCACCACATTCCCATGGATCGTCAGCACGCCCGCGCTGCTGCCCGGTTCGATGCGACTGGTCGCCGTGGCCGTCACGTTGCCGGTCACCGTCCCGTTGCCGCGCAGCGTCTGGCCGGCGGCCAGTTCCAAGCGGCCGGAATTCAACCCCGTCACATCCAACACCGCTCCGAAATCCACCGTGATCGCCGACGAGTTGGCGACGTTATTATTCGAGCTCGCCCGGACCAGTGCCAACGTCCCGCTCTCGATTACCGTCTCTCCGCTGAACGTATTCGCGCCGCTGAACGTCAAAGTACCAGCGCCTGACTTGAGCAAGCTGCCCACGTCCGCCAACGAGGCTGCCGACTGGATGGTGGCCGTTCGGCCCGCGTCGACCTCGAATTCGTGATTCGTCGACGTCAGCAAATCGATGGTGACATTTGTATTCGATGCATCCTGTCCCGGGGGATTCTGCAGTCTGCCGCCAGACCAGTTGAAATCCGGGGTACCGCTGACGGTCCAGAGCGTGCCGAATTGCAGCGTACCGGCCTCGAAATCGACGGTTCCGCGTCCTCGGTCACCTAGCGTCAGGTTGCTCGTCACGGTCACGGTGCCGCCGTTGATTTGCAGCGTACCGGAAGGCACGCCGGTACCGCTCGTGTTGGTGACCTGCCCCAGCGTTAGATTGTTGGCCGAGATGTTGCCGGTACCGGCCCGCAAGTCCATTGTGCCGGCCGGATTGGCGGCGGTGCTGACACTCTTGCGGCCCAGCACCAAGTTGACCGGGTTGGCTGCTGTCCCCAGATTCAATACGCCCGCGGGCATGGCAAATTCGACCAGGCCGGTCGTCTTGCGATCGCCGACCAGGAAGTCGAGTGCGGAGGCGGTCGTGGTGATCGTATTGACTCCACCGCCCAACCGTAGCTGAGACTGTTCGTTCGCGCCGGTGGCTCCCGTATCTCCGCTTTGTCCGACGATGATCTGGTTGACGCTGATCGCATTGTCGCTGGCCAGCGTGACGAGTCCACGTGCGCGGCCCTCCGCCGTATCCCCTTTGACCCCGATATGGAACTGGCCCAGCGTCGCGTTGAACGTCGCCGCGTTGGATAAATCCAGCGTGCCGGTTACGAAGGAACTCGTAGCGACCGCATTGCGGCCGACGACCAAGTCGGTTCCCGCGACGTTTCTCCCGGCCAAAGAGACCGAACTGCCAGGACCGCGGACGTCGACGGCGGCACTGGCACGCCGCTCGCCTAGCCGGAACGTGTCCACGAACAGGTCGTTGCTTCCGCCGAGCGTCAACGAACTGGTCAAATCGGCCGTCGTGTGAGAAACGTTCGTCGAATCGCCGATGCGGATCAGGTCCGCGTAAACCGTGTTGTCATGGGCCAACAGGACGGTCCCTTTCGCGGTACTGCTATTCAGGGCGGTGCCAATCAGGAATTGATCGATTTCGGCGATCAATTCGCCGACCGCGGTCCAGTCGATCGTGCCGATCACGCCCCCGGTACTGCTGGTCGATCCACCATCGTTTCGAGCCACGAGGATCGTGGCAGTATCCGAGCCCTGAGGTCCGATGTCGATCGTCCCCGCGCCACCGGTGAACAGGCCCACAGCGCCGCCGCTGGTACTGCCCGTGGTGCCCGAACCGACCGTTAGATCGTTCAGGTACAAGGTGCCCCCGGCGCCGCCGGTCAGGTTCAATTCGCCGCGGTTGAACGAGGAAGTACCTGTGTCGTTCAAACCGATGACCAAGTCGGTGCGTTGCAACGCCGAACCCAGATCCAGCGTTCCGCCAGGACCGGAGAAAGCGACCAGCGCGTTGCCCTTGCGCCGGCCGATATAGAAGGTGTCGGTGGCGATGATGTTGGCGCTGGTCCCCAGCGTGAGTGTGCTTCCTGGAGTGTCCGCATTACCGGAGTAGTTGGCGGAGTCACTGAGCGTGATGGAGTCAGCGGTGATGGTGTTCGTGCCGATGTCGGAAAGTCTCAGGTTGCCGATGGCGTAGTTGCCCGACAAAGCCCCGCTGCCCGCGGTGATGATCCCTACGCCGACGGACGCAACATTGATGGCGACGGAACTCGCGTTCTCCAGGTCCAGCGTGCCGGTGACCGTGGTCGCGGTGCTGGGGCCGTCATGCGTCCCGATCATCAGGCTCTCGGTCCCGTTGCCAATACTGACAGCGCCTCCGTTGACCGCGAGCGTGGCAGTGGCAGTTCCCGGTGTATTGCGGAAACCGACTCGCAGGTTGTCCACCGCAAGTCCATTGGCGACGGTCATCGTGCCATTATCGACATTGATCGTGCTGGTCCCGACGCCGTCGACAACCGGACCAGTAACTGCGATCGTACCGCCGGTCTGGTTAATGGTCCCCGTGCTGCCCGTCGACGTTCCGACCGCCATCGCGATCGAGCCCACGGTCAGGCTGCCGCCGCCGACGTTCAACGTACCCAGACCTCGGCCGGCTCCGGCTCCGTCATCGACGCCCTTGCCGATCGTCAGGATGTTGGCCGTGACGGTGCCGGCGTCGAAGCTGAGGATACCTGTGGTAGACGGGCTCTGGCCGTCGCGGCGTTCACGGAACCCGATCTGCAGATTATCGAGCGTGGCGTTGAACGTTCCACCGTTCAGGTTCATTTCACCTCGCGTCGTGTTGGTGGTCTGCAGAACGCAGTTGCCGATGAACAGATTGGCTGCGGCGCCGGTGGAGCCGGTCAGGTTCAGTGTCCCGCCCGCCGCGCGGAAGTTCACCAACCCGTCCCCTCGGCTTCCTCCGATCGTGAACGAATCTACCTTGATCGTGTTATCCGCTCCCAACCGCACCACGCTCTGCGGTTGATTCAGCCACATCTCGGATTCGGAAACTACGATCGTCTTCGCGTCAATCAGATTCGTATCGCCCAGAATCAGCGTGCCTTTGGAATCCCCTGTGCCTCCTTGGTTATCGACGACGCCAATTCGGATCTGGTCCACCTGAATATCAACATTGGATGCACCGCTCAAATCCATCGTGCCGGAGGATCGGAAACTGGTACTAGTCGCACGTTGCCCGATGGTCAATGTGCCGGTTCCCGCGCCGGCTTTGCCGGTCAGTTCCAGCGTGCCGCCTGCGACGATGTCCATTCGACCGTCGGACTTAGTCCCGCCTACAAGCAGATGAGTGATGTTCAGGTCGTTCGTGGACCCGCCCAGTGTTACAACGCTGGTCACCGTAGTGTTCGGCTGCATCTCCGAGTAGGCAATAATCGCCACATTGGCATTTACCATGTTGGCACCCGCGGCGGAGAGCGAGAGAGTTCCGGCCACGGAGCCTACGACGTTCGCAGAGCCGTCGTCCAGGTATCCCAGCAGCAGTTCATCCAGATCCAAACTCACCGAGGAAGCGGCGGAAAAGTCGACCGTACCGACTGTGGCAAGACTGCTTCCAACGAGCCGTTGCCCGACCACAAAATTGCCGCTGCCCGTGCCGATCGAAACCGCGCCCTCGGCAGTTAGTGTTGCTGTTGCCCCGTTCAAACCGATGACGCCGCCGTCTGTGACCGTCAAGTCACCCCTGACCTGCGCATCGCCTCCCCAGACATTGAAATCGGTGAGTGTGACCGCGCCATCAAAAACCGTCACATCAACCACAGACTCCTGGGTGAAACTGGTCGCGGACACCGTGTCCTCGAAAGCTGCCGACTTGGCGCTGACGATCCTCAGATCGTTCAGTTCGACTCCCGTGTAACTCGTCCCGGGCCCGACACCGGAAGGAGCGGGCCGGGAATTCTGTTGCAAGGTCCACGCGTCGACCGCGGCACCGTCTTCGCGCTGGCTGATGCGGAAGGTGTACAGACCGGGCGTAAGACTCCAAACAACGGGATTGTTCGCAGCGCTTCCGACATTGGCTTCGGCCTGTCCACCGCCATCCCATGCAAATGTGCCGTTGTTATTGCCCAGTTGATACCAATCGGCGACGAGGTTTGGCGCTGTCCCCAACGCAGGCGTGACACCATCCTTCTTCTGAACTATGTCGACGAAGATAGAATCGGAGTTGCCGCCACCTCCGACGTTTTGGTTGTTGGCCCAGCGAAGGTAGAGCCTGTACGTGCCGGCAGTTGTGACGAAGAAATCGTATTCGATCGACGGAGCACCTGTGGGACTGCCTCCCGTGCCAGCCTGATCTGGGAGCGATTGAATGTAACGTCCGTCGCCTCGAGCGCCCGCTAACACGCCGGCGCCTGAATCTTCGTCAGGAACAATGAGCCAATTGTCCGGGTAGCTGGTGGCTGTGCGGCGAGTGAACTCTTCGGCTTCGGCCACGATTCGTCCGCCCACTTCGAAGTAGCCAACGGGCGCGGGAATCGGAATACTGAATGCACCGATTTCGTCGGCGAAGGTCACCATACCGCCAGTACCAGCGTTGATTGTAAGATCCGGGCTGACGCTCAGTCCTGATACCGTGCCGGCAAACGACACGTCTCCGCCACTGCCCGCCGAGGTGTCAATGGTGATCGAATTGCCAATCCAGGCCGCGCTGTGAATCGCGACCTCGCCGCCGCCGCTGGTCGTGACGTTCGCATTCAGCACAGTGGCCGCGGCCGTGACATCCAGCGAAGCAACATTCAACGCCGTCCCCAGCAGCACGAAGTCGGTCTGGCCGCCGCCGTTGATCGCAAGTTCCCCGGTGAACACGCCGGGCGTGAACGCCGCCAACAGCAACCGGTCGTCACCGCCGCCGCCGTGGATGCTCAGGCGGCTGTAGCCGCCGATGTCCAGCACGGTAGTGCGCTCGTGAGTTCCTGTCAGGCTGAGGATCTCCAGGTCATCGACGTTCGTGTCCGCGTCGGCATCAAGCATCGAGAACTGCGTGGTATCGTCACCATCCGTCAGATTCACGGTCAGGTGAGTTCCGCCGACGCCCACCAGCACGGGTTCCAGCCCGGTATAGGTGACCACGGTCCCATCCACATCCACGCTGCCGCTGTGGGCATCGGTGTGGTTGAGCGTAACCTCTGTGAACGCGCCGCCGGTAATGGTCAATGAGTCGTTGCCGCCCGCGCCGCCATCGAACGTCACGGGGATGTCGAAGAACCCGCCGCTTGCCGTGTAATTGACCGTTAGGGTGTCCGTCTCGTCCGCGATGCCGTTGATGGTATAGCTGTTGACGAAGTCGATGCGCCGCGAGTCGACAACGGTCCCGTTGCGCAGCAGTTCCAGGGTGGCAACGGGGCTGGTGTCGATCAGCCGCAATTCGAAGTCCGCTCCGGCCACCGTTTCGGTGTACATGGCGGCCCCGGCCGTGTTCAGCGTGAAATCGTTCCCGGTTCCGCCGATGTAGCTGAAATAGGCGTTCCGGCCGTTGACGGTGGCCGTATCACCCTCGGCGATAGTGCTGAACGGGCCGGCGATGGATCCGGCGGCGGTGTTGTCGATCAGCCGGAATGAGGTACCCGCCGTGGTGGAACCGCCTGCGTTCAGGCTGAGCGTTCCCGAAGCCAGGTTGATCGTCCCGCTGGTCCGGATCTGGTCCGCGGCGTCGCCGACCAGATCGGCCTGGAACGTGCCGCCATCCAAGGAAAGGCTGCCGACAGTCAATGTGCCGACGTCCGCCGCGCCGGGCGCACCGATCGTGCCCAAGGTTCCGCCCGTGATCGTGCCGCCGCTGTTGACCGTGACTTGTCCGGCGATCGTTCCCACACCTCCCAACATGGCTGAACCGTTGACCGTCACGGCTCCGGCGGAAGTGTTTTCGCCATCGATCAACAAGATCCCGCCCTGGACATCAGTCAGGCCTGCATAACTACTGGTGCCAGTCAACCGCAGGGTGCCCGTTCCAACCTTCGTCAAAGCCACTGCACCAATTGAATTCTGAATGGTGCCGCTGAACGTGCTGGTGGCTCCGGCGCCGCCAACGGTCAGCGTGTACGTGTCCGTTCCCAGAGTGTTATCGACGCTGCCGCTGCCGGACAACCCGTTGATCGTCTCGTCGAAGCCCCCGAGGTCCAGCGTGCCATCGGACGCGAGTACGACGGTCCCTTTGTCCGGTCCGTCGGGAATCACCTCGCCGGCTCCCAAACGCAAGGTGCCAGCGTGGATCGTCGTGTTGCCTTCGTAGGAGTTGTTGCCGATCAAGACGAGCGTCCCTTCGCCGGTCTTCAACCAGCCCCCATCGCCAACAAACGAGGCGGAATTCTGGATGGTAGCGGATTGGCCCTGATCGACTTCGAATTCGTGCTCCGCGGCACCCAGGAGTCCGATTGGGACGTTTGCGTTGGACAGATCCTGGCCCGGCAGGTTCTGAAGTCTGCCTCCGGACCAGTTGTAGGCCGCAGTTCCGTTGAATTGGGTCAGCGTCCCAAACTGTAGCGTGCCTCCTGATTGATCGATGAACCCCTTGGTAAGTGCATCGTTGGTGCTGCCGCTGCCGGACAGATCGGTGCGGGCCAGTTCGATGGCGTTTGCGGCGATCACACCGGCATCGAAGGCCAAGGTTCCGGTCCCGCTGCCACCACCTTCGCTATGGCGTCCGATGTACAAGCCGTTCAAGCTTGCCTGGACCGTGCCGCCGGTCAAATCGACCAAGCCCACGGCGTGCGTACCGGTGTTTCCGACCACATTGCTTCCGATGGACAAGTTGGCCGTGCTGCTTCCGCCTGCTTCACCCGTCAAGAACAAAGCTCCGCCCGGCGAGGCGTAACTCACTTCGCCGTTGCCCTTTCGTCCGCCTACGGTCACGTTGTTGGCCTGCAGGACATTGTTGCCGCCCAACTGGAGCTTGCTGCCGGGAGCAGCCGTGTTGGTGTTAGCAGACGAGTCGCTGACCAGAATCGAATTGGCCGTTACGGTATTGGTGCCGATTTGGGAGAGCAGCAAATTGCCAATCGCCGTACCGCTCGATCCATTACCGGAGGTGCCTACCCGTACTTCGTCCACATTGATGTTCACGGACACGGCGTCCGTCAGGTCCAGCGTCCCGGTTGCGTTATTGTTGTTGTTTGAATTGCGTCGGCCGACCTCCAGGTGGTTTCCGGCAGCTCCGGTGCCGATGGCCACCGCGCCGCCAGCGACAGTCAGCGATGCCGTCGTTACGAAGCTGTCAGAACAGCCAACTCGCAAATTGTCGACGGTCAGGCCAGTGCCGACGGTCATCGTACCACGATCGACGTTGATGCGTCCGCTGCCCGTCCCGTCGGTGACGCTGCCGACTACGGTGAACGTGCCGCCGTTCTGCTGGACGACGCCGACCGCGCGGGTGCCCGTGCCCATGGCGACGGAATTCGCCGAAACGCTGCCGGCGGCAAACGTCAAGGTGCCCGTGGCCAACCCACCTCCGGTGTTCTGCCGGCCCAGTCGCAAAACGTCGATCAGCGCTGTGATCGTCCCCGAACTCATGTTCAGGTTGCCGGTACCAATCGCGCCCGTACCATCGGCGCTGTTGGCAAGGTCCACATTGACTCGACTGCCAGGCGCCTTCCCTTCCAGCACCAAGCTGCCGTTGCCCGGATTGGTGATCTGGCCTTGGCTCTTTCGGCCCCCAAGGGTCAAGCTCGTTGCGCGAATCGCATTCGACGCTCCGCCCAACTGGATCGTGCTCATCACCGCATTGCCGCGGTCGGAAGAATCGCCGGCCAGGATCGTCGTTGCCGTAATCGTGTTGGAGCCGCCTGTCGACAACTGCAAATTGCCACGGACTGTACCTTCATTGGTGGGCGCACCGAGAATGTTACCCATGCGGATTCCAGCCACATCGATCGTCACTTCGCTGGCCGCCGTCAAGTTCAGTGTGCCCACCAGCGTCGGAGTGCCGGAATTCGTCGTCATGTTGTTCTGCCGCATGCCGATATCGAGCGTCTCGGTCCCGTTGCCGATCGTCACCGCGCCGCCGTTGACCGTCAGCGTGGCCGTGCCGCCGCTGGGATCCATGTTGCCGACGCGCAGGGTATCCACGGCCAGACCGCTAGCGACGGTCATGGTGCCTTCGTCGACTAGCAAACTGCCTGCGCCGGCGGCGTTGGTCACGCTGCCGACGGTCGCCGTGGCGCCGTTGAGGACTTGGAAAGTGCCCGCGCCGAGATTCAACTCGGCCGACTCGTTCAACGACCCGTCGGTGTCCACGCTCAGCGTCCCACCGTTGACAGTGGTGACCCCGCCATGCGTCGCCGCGCCGGTCAGGGTTAGCGTGCCGCTGCCTTGCTTGGTCAGCCCGCCAGCGCCGATCATCGAGCCCGCGACGGTCGTGCTGTTCACATCGCCAGTCACGAGTGCCGTGCCGTTGATCTCCACCGTGGTTCCGGCTACGGCGGCCAGCGAACTGGTGGTCACCGTGGCGCCGAGCGTGACCGTCAACATCTGCGTGCCGGTCAAGCTGACCGCCTCGGGATAATCCCCGTCGTTGACGATCACGCGACCTGCGCTGCCAGCCGCCGTTAACGCGTCGGCGATGTTATTGAACGCCGTCACGCCGTAGATGGCCGGCTGGTTGCCCGGTCTGCCGAAATCGGCGTCGGCGATTGTGTCGTTGACATTCAAACTATTCCAGGCAGTGTCCTCGACGTAGATCGCACTGCTCTCCAACAGCACCACGTCGTTCCCGTCGCCGCCGGAATAGAACACGTAGAACGTGTTGCCGCCCGCCGTGATCATGCCGCCGTCGGGCACGTCGTCGAAGATCGTGCCCTGCACCGGATCGGCGCCGTCGTTGTTGATGATGGTGAACATCGACCCGGGGACGATCGCTCCGCCGCTGATGCTCAGGTTCAGCGTCACCCCGCCGCCGTCGTCGGCGTCCAGATTCAGTTGCCCTTGCAGATCGATCTGATCGTAGTTCGTGCCGGCTACCGGGGTCCCGATGAAACCACCGACGATCTCGATGTCCAAGTTCGCGCCGGTATTGTAGCTCAGATCGCCCACGTAAGTCTGGATGCCGACACTGGAGCCGGGCGCCGTGTGCGAACCGGCGAGCGCCGTGACGTTCCCCGTCACGGTGCCGGTGCCCTTGAGGGTCTGGCCGCTGGTCAGGATCAACGTGTCCGTGGCCGAGCCGGTGTCCAGGCCCGTCACGTCCAGCAGCGCGCCGGTCTGGACGTCGATCGTCGGGGACTGACTGAGCGTGTTGTTCGAAGTGCTGCTGACCAGGGCCAACGTGCCGCCACTGACTGTGGTGGTTCCTGCATACGTGTGGTCGGCGGTGAGCGTGAGGACTCCGGCCCCGATCTTGGTCAGGGAGACGGCGCCGGCGGTGTTCTGAATTGCGCCGTCGAAGGTGCCGCTGGCATCGTTGTTTCCTACGGTCAGGCCGGCCGCGCCCGCGGCCGTGTTGTCGATGGTCCCGCTGCCGGACAGGCCGTTGATCGTGTCGCTCAAGCCGTTCAGATCGAGCGTTCCCACCACGCTGACGTTGCCCTTGCCGGTTCCATCAGGGATGGCATCGTCCGAGCCGAGTTGCAGCGTGCCGTCCACGACGATCGTATCGCCGCTGTAGGCGTTGGTGCCGGCCAGGATCAACGTCCCGGCCGTGGTTTTCGTCAGCCCGATCGCGCCGTTGTTGATCTGGGCCACGTTCTGCAACGTGCCGCTCTGGAAGTTGAGCGTATTGATGGCGGTAGCTCCGCCGAGGTTGCGGCCACCCATGTCCAGCGTGCCGCCGTTGAGGGTGACGGTTGCCGTCCCCGCCCCGGTCGCTTTGGTAAAAGTCACGCTGGAAGTCACCACGCCACCGGTGATGTTCAAGATTCCTGTGGCCGCCGTCGCGAGCGTGACGCTGCCAGCCCCGGCGTTGCCCAGGCTCACCGTGCCGCCGCCGATGTTGAGCGTATTGGTGCTGCTGCCGCTGCCTTTGGCTACAGCTAGGTTGATCGTGGCGATGTCGAGCGTGCCCTGATCGAAGCTAAACGTGTTGGTCATCGTCCCGGTCCGCGTCGCCGGGGCCGTGGTCAGCGTGCCGATCAACAAGTCAGCGCTGTGGCCTGTGGTATCGAAGACATTGTTGGTCGTGTAGCCTGTCGTCTGATTGGAATTGTTGCCCATGAGCACGGCGGCGCGACCTGTTCCAGCCCTATTGCGCAGCGTCACCGTCCCCGTGGTGTTGGCTCCGAAACTCAGCACGCCCGAGTCGCGGTTACCACGCCCGAGGTGAACCGTGTCCGCCTGGATGAGATTGGTGCCGGCACCGAGCGTCAGGGTGTTGACGCCTCCCGTCGCACTGTTCCCGACGTACACGTTCGTGGCCGTGATCGAGTTGGCCGTGTTGCTGAGCCTGAGCGAGGCGGTATCCGCCGCCGAATTATCGCCCGAGGCCTGCACGATGAGCGAGCCGGAGAGCGTCGCCGTGAACGAGCTTAGCGCCGTCAAATCGAGGTTCGCTTTGCTGGAGACATTCGTGCCACCGGTGTTGTTGCCAACCCGGATATTCGCGCCGTTGACGACGAGCGAGCCAGCGCCGTTCATCGTCAGGTCGGTTCTTCCGCCGTCGGTATTGTTGGCCAGCGTGAGGTCTCCGCTGACGGTCAGCGTCGTGTCGCTGCCGATGGTGATGGAACTCGGCGCGGCGTTGTTGGCGGCCGCCGTTAGGGCGCCAATTGTCTGATTGAAGCCGGCCATGTCCAACGTGCCGACCGTCGTCCCGCTGCCGACGGTCAGCGCCGTGGTGGTGGGCAGCGAGTTGTCGACGCCGAGTTTCAGTGTCCCCTGCGAGACGATCGTGGCCCCGCTGTACGTATTGGCCCCGCTGAGCGTCTGGGTGCCGGTGCCGGTCTTGATCAGGGCGACGGTGCCGGCGGTGTTCCGGATCACGCCGCCGAAGCTGCCGGACGCATTGCCGCCGCCGAGGGTCAGGGTGTACGGCCCGCCGGCAACCGAGGTGTCTACGAAGCTGGACCCCGCTCCGCTGCTGGACAGGCCGTTGATCGTCTCGCTGAAGCCGCCCAGATCGAGCGTGGCAGTACCGCTCGCTGGATCGAACACAACGTTGCCCCTGCCCGCGCCATCGGGAATCACGTTGGCCGCGCCCAGTTTCAGCGTGCCGGCGGAGATCGTCGTGTCGCCCGAATAGGTGTTGGCGCCGCTCAGGGTCAGCGTGCCGGTGCCGATCTTATTCAGCCCGCCGGTGCCGGCGATCACGCCCGCGATCGGGTCGGCGCCGCCGTCGGTGCTGAGCGTCAGGCCGAACGTATCGACCGTGCTGCCGGCGATGCTGGCAAACGAAGTGGTCGTGATGCCCGGCGATTCGGTCAACTGCAGGGTGACGGTTCTGTTCAGATTGACATCTTCCGCGTAGGTGCCCGCGTTGACCACGATCCGCCCCGTGTCCGAGACGGCCGCGATCGCTTCGGCGATCGTGGAGAAGGCGTTGACGCCGTAGATCGCCGTCTGGTACCCGGCCGCGCCGAAATCGGCGTCGGGAATGACCTCGTCCAACTCGGGCGGATGTCCGAGATTGAAATTCGAGCCGCTGTCGTCCACAAACACCAGGTCCGGCGGGCTGCCGTTCTCCCGCAGCACCACGTCGTTGCCATCGCCGCCTACGTAACTCAACACGAACGTGTTCGTGCCGATCGTGATCGTCTCGCCTTCCGCCAGGTCGGCAAACGTGCCCTGCACCGAATCGCTACCGTCGTTGTTGATCAGCGTGTAGGTACTGCCGCGCAGGACGGGCAACGGGACGACCAGGTTCAAGATCGCGCCGGTGTCCGAATCGGCGTTCAGATTGACGCTCCCCAGCACGTCGGCCTGATCGTAGTGCGTCCCGGCCAACGGCACGCCGGCAAAGGCGTTGATTTCGATCGTCAGGGTCGCGTTGCTATTCAGGGCCAGGCCGTTGCCGAACGTCAGAATCCCGGGGCTGGTGCCGGGCGTGACGAAGCCACCGGCGTTGACCGTCACCGGTCCGCCGACCGTGCCGCTGCCGCCCAGGGTGGCGCCGGACAAGACAAACGACGGGCCGTCGAAGTCGTTGGCAGGATTCTCCACGAGGATCACGCCGCTCAGGAAACTCAGGCCGTAGCTCGCCCCACCGTCGGTGATCATTCCCGTCAGAGACAGCGGTCCCGCACCCGCCCGAAGACTGCTGTGATCGGTCAGCGTGACCGTCCGATTCACACTCACCGCGGTAGCGGCGGTGGACTCCAGCGTTGCCGCACCGAGCGTGATTCCGCCGGTCCCACCCAGGTTGTTGTTCGTCGAGAACTGCAGCGTCCCGTCGTTGACGGTGGTCCCGCCGGTGTATGAGTTGGTTCCGCTGAGCGTGAGCGTGCCCGAGCCGGTCTTGATCAAAGCCAGGGTTGCGCCCGTGCCGGAGTTGGCGAGAACGCCGGCGTACTCACTGGTGGCATCGTTGTTGCCCAAGGTCAAGACCGAGGTAGTGTCGGCCGCGGTGTTGTTGATGGTAGCCGCGTTTGCACCCTTGGTGACCGCGTTGAGCGACTGGTTGTAGCCGTTCAGGTCCAGTACACCGGTCGTTCCAGCACCGACCGTGACCGTCGCGTGGGTCGGCAAGACGTTGTCCGCCGCTAGGCGGACGGTGCCACCCACGCTGGCCGAGTCGAAGCTGTTGCCCGAATTGGCGACTATCATCGTGCCCGCGCGGAATACGACGTTGACCGACGACGTGATCGGGCCGGCGAGCGTCAGGGTGCCGCCGCCGAAATGCCCGCCCGCCGAGGCGTTGCCCGTGATGTTGATCTGCCCGCTGTAGGTGGCCGCACCGGACGGCACGTGCAATGCGCCCTGCCCCACGACCGCCCCGCCTTGGATGACCAGCGGCCGGTCGACATTCACGCCGTTGCTCAGGAACAACTGGTTGTTGGCCGTGTTGGTGATGGTGACCGTTCCCGTGGTGCCAAAGGCGTTGTCGTGACCGGCCTGTAACTTGCCGCCGCCGGTGATCAGCGTGTCGCCGGTGTAGGTGTTGTTGCCGCTGAGCGTCTGCGTGCCGGTGCCGTTCTTGACCAGCGCGATCGTGCCGGTCCCGGTGGTGCGGTCCGCGATCACGCCGGAGTACGTCGCGCCGCCGTCGTTGCCGGCGCCGACGGTCAAGGTGACGTCCCAGCCGCCGTCGTTGACCACGCTGCCGCCGCTGCCCTTCAGGCCGTCGATGGTCTCGTTCGTCCCGTTCAGATCCAGCCGGCCTCCGTTGATGGTGACCTCCGCCGCGTTGGCGATCTGGTCGCCGCCGCTGCCGGTCGCGACGATCAGTCCGTCGTTGATCGTCAGGCCGCCGGTGCCGATGGCCTGGGCCGAGCCGCTGCTGGTCTTGCTCAGGTGTACTGTGCCGGTGTTGACGGTCAGGCCCAAACCCGCGTTGTTGTTGCTCCCGCTGGGCCGGTCGCCCAAGATTAGCGTGCCGTCCCCGTCCTTGGCAATCGCCGCCGCGCCGCCGGTCTGAGAGATGATGGCGTTGGCCGTGACGGTTCGGCCCGCGTCGACCATGAAGCTTCGCTCGCCCGCTCCGTTGGCGGTTAGGGCCAAGTCCGTCACGGTCAGGTCGGTGGCGGCATCGTAGTTCCGGATCGCCCCGGCCGTCCAGTTCAGGGAGGCGGTGGTGGTCGCGTTGCCTGTCTGCGTACCAAGTTGAAGGTCTTGCGCCAGGACCGTCCCGTTCGTCAGGTTCAGCGTACCCACAACTTGGCGCGTGCCGCCGGTGGCTGTGATCAGGTTTTCCGCCAATCGGATCGTGGTGGCCCGCAGCGTACCGGCGGGATTATCTAGCGTGAACGCACCGTTGGCACGAAACGTTCCAGAGATTGTGCCGGTACCGGCAATTCGTCCGACCGTCAGGGTATCTACGGCCAAATCGCCAGCTCCCATCACAAGACTCGCGTTGCCCGTACCCGTGCGAGTCGTGCCCGATCCGCTGTCTGCGTTGGCGATCCGCAGCGCCGTCACCCGTGCATCGAGGGATCCGGACGAAAGATTGACAGCAGCGGTGAAGGTGGTTTGCCCGGCGCCATTGAACTGATTGATCGTTCCAATGTTCCACGTGGGAACCGCGCTGTCGCCGCCGCTCGTGCCGCGAATCGTCACCGTTGGGTCGGTCAGTCCGGCTGCAAACGTCAGCGTCGCATCCGATCGCCCACTGGCCCCGACATTGATCGCATTGACGTTTAGCGCATTCGCCGCGCCGAGGTTCAGCGTGGAATTGCCGCCGTCGTTGCTGGCGCTCGTATCTCCGATTGCGAGGATCGCGGCGGTAATGGTGTTGTTCTGCGCCAAGGTCACCGTCGCGACCTGGCCCAAGGCGACGCTGTTCGTTGTGCCCGACTTCAGGCCGACGCGGAAGGTATTCGCGGGGGCTTGATAGGTGAAGTTGCTCAGGTTGGACATGTCCACGGTGATCAGTGGATTGGAGCCGAGTGCCCCGCCCGGCCCGATCTGCAGGTCCGCCACACCGTTGACAATCAAAGACCCGCCCGCGCCGCTGATCGTCGTCGTGCTCGTCGTGTTGGGAAAGGTCATCGCCGACAAAGTCTGACTTGTCGAGCCCACGTCGAGCGAGCTCGTCCCGGAGAAGGCAACCGTCGTGCCGGTCGGCAAGCGGTTGTCGCCGCCTGTCAACTGGACCGTGCCTGCCAAGATGGTTGTCGAGCCGCCGTAGGTACTCGCCCCGCCTAAGGCCAGGGTGCCGGCATCCATCTTGCTCAGGCTGCCCGTCCCAGCGCCGTTGTTGGCCATGATCCCGTCGTAAACTAGTGTTTCGCCGGCCGCCACCTCGATCGTCCCCGTGCCGGAACCGGTACCCGGTCCCAAGGCGATCCCGCGGCGGCTGTCCAGCGTGAAACCGGCCGTGGCCTGCAGCGTCGCGCCGCTGATGGTCAGGCTGCCGGGCAGGTTCGACGCCGGCGGCGTGCCCAGGTTGCCGTCGCTGCTGACCGACAGCACCCCCGCATTGATCGCGGTGACGCCTGCGTACGTATTCGCGCCGGTCAGGGTAAGCGTCCCCGTGCCCGCCTTGGCCAACGAACCGAGGCCCGTGAGATTCCCCGAATATTCCGTGCTCTGGTTGTTCCCGCCGACGGTCAAGGCCACCGCCGCAGGCGTCGTGTTCTGCAACGCCATGTCGCGCGTGCCCTTCAGCCCGCCGAACGTGGCCGCCGTCAACATGCCGAACGATAAACCGCCGGTATCCGCGGCGTCGAGGTTCAGCGTGCTGTTTTGCAGGGCTAGGGCGTTGCCCAGTATTATCGCTCCGTCGCCGATCCGCGTATCGCCGCCGAACGTGTTCGTGCCGCTGAGCGTCAAGTTTCCGGCGCCGGTCTTTGTCAGCGACAAACCGGCTCCGCTGATCACTCCGCCGTAGGTTCTGGCAGTCGCATTGTTGACGGTCAGGGTGGCGGCCGCTGTCGAAGTCACGCTCTTGGTGCCGCCGGTGCCTGCGGTATGCGTCAAGCCGGCGATCGTTTGGCTGTTGCCGTTCAAGTCCAGGACCGGACTGCTCCCATCGCCTTGCCCGATGTTAACGACGGTCGTCGCAGGCAGTAGATCCGGGACGGCCAAACGTAGCGTCCCCACCGAAACCTGGGTGTTCGTCCAGTTGTACGTCTTCCCGGCGGCGCCGATGACGAAGGTGCTGCCGTCCGTCTTGCTCAACGTGCCGGTCGGGATGTGGATGGAACCGGCAATCGTTCCCATGCCGCTGCCACGCATCAAGACGGTCCCGGTGTAGCCGCTTCCGCCCATGATGTCGCCCGTGATCTTCAGGTCGTGGTAGAATTGGGTGAGACCGCTGCCCTTTACGGTAATCGGCCCTGCCCACTCAGGCGTGCCGCTCACTCGCAACATGGCCGTGCGGCGATCGCCGGAACTGTTCGAATTCATCTCCAGAGTTTCGCCGGCCGGCACGGTGAACGTTCCGTTGAGTTCCAGCGTGGTTCCTTGCCCCCCGCTCGTCGAGCTGTTTTGCAGAATGACACCGGCCGCTGTCGAGCCCAGCGCGCTGGTATTGTTCACCCGCAAGAAACCGCCGCCCGACACCGTCACCACGCCGTCGAAGCTGTTGGAGCCAGTCAGCGTCAGCCGGCCCGGCCCGCTGGACGTGATGCCGCCGGGGCCGGAGAGATTCAGCGAGATGAGCGTTGTGTCCGCCGCGGCTCCCGTCGCGTTGCTGAGTCCCGCGGCGGACAGACCCACCTCATTGCCCGCCAACGTGAAGTTGGCCCCCGCGGCCGTGCTCCCGTCAAGAACTTGAATCGTGATGTCCGTCAAGTCCGGGATGTCGTTGTTGGTCGAATACTGCGCGCCGGTCACGTTGCCGGTGTTGAACACCAGCGTGTGCGTGGTTCCGGACGGTGCGGCTCCACCCGACCAATTACCCGTGGTGTTCCAATTACCATCATCGCCCGCTCCGATCCAGGTGAAGATCGCCAGCAGGTGCCGGGCTTCGAGGGGTTCGAGTTGCAGGAGGCGCGTCCGGCGGCGGATGCGGCGGATCCGGGTGGCGCGGTTGGCTCGCTTTGACTCTGACAAATCACTTTTCAGACTTTGCGGCGCAGGACGCATGGCGGAAAATCTCCTGTCGGACGATGGCAGAGCAGGCGGGGAAGAATCGAGGAAATCCGAGGGGATGTTTCTCGGGGACGTACCACAGGTCTACAAAAATCCACTCGGTGGCTGGCACCGTTGGGTTTGCAGACCCGCGCGGGCGGCTTCAGTTAACACCCTCTGGAGTGAGATGTTATCATGTGCCGAAGCGAATGCATTGTCAACGATCCGGCAGACCTTTTCTGAGGCAGGACGCCTGATTCAGGTTTCTTACTGGGCGATTTCGTAGTTGAGGATGGCTCCCGAGGAGCCGAAGCCAGCGGCGTTGGCGGTGAAGGTCAGTTCGCCGTTGGCTGTGGCGGCGGGAACTTCCGTCAGCCGTTGTCCGCTGGTGGACAAGGCCCAAACACGGTAGGTAGAAGCATCGTTCAGGCGGATGCGAATCTGGGCTTTGCCCGCTCGGACTAGATGCGGAAGCTGGCCCCAATCGAGCAGCGTCTGCCGCGCCCGTTCCGCATACCGGATGTCGGTGTTCTGCAAGTCGGTCAAGTGCGTCACCAGCAACCGCTGACTGCTTTGGATGGAGTGATCATCCAAGGCGCTGACCCAAACCGTGGCGTCCGTGTCCTGGACCTCAACCTGCACTCCGTTGAGCGTGCGGATCGTTTCTCCGGCGGGGGCAAAGCCGCCGGCGGTTCGCGGCGTGTCGAGTGTCATGCGGTCCTTCGTCGCTTCGATGGTGATTTCGCCCGTCTCGGAACGAAAGAGGTTCCGGCCCGGATCGGTCGGATTGTCCGCGGTCAGAATGCCGCGCTGCCGCAGCAACTCGACCAGCTTGTCCCGCGAAATGGCGTAGGGATCGCCGACTTGGACCACGTTCTTCCCGGCGAACTTCTCGGCGGGGGTCGCCCAACCGAGTGGAAACACTATGTCCTCGGGCAGAACTCGCGAAGGGGCGTCCACGACTCGCGTGCCAACTCGCGTGAGCCACGCTGCCCAGTGCCAGTTCGGTGCCAGCGAGGGAATCTGCGCCGGCGGCTGGCTAAAATCGTCGTGGGTCATCGCGATGCTCACGCTGTGTGGCGCTGGCCGCATGTCCCCGCGCAGAAACAGGCATAGGCTGGCTCGCTCGGCCGCTTGGCTGAGCGGATCGGTGGCCATGTTAAAATAGTCCAACCGACCCGGCTGGAACAAGTTGTCTCGGCTGTGGCTATAAGCAAAGCGCCAGATGGCGTCCCAGCCTTGAAGGGATCCCATGGCGCCCGTCAGAATTCCGCCGACGCCGCGGTAGCGTCCCGGTCCCGAGTAATTGTACTCCGAAACCGTGAACGGCTTGTCGGCCAGCCGCGTGAAAGCCAGATGCCGCCCGCCCGACGCACCGCCCGCGACGGGACTGGCATTATCGCAGCGGCTAGGCAGTCGCCACGATTGCTCCAGGAACCGCGGATGATCGACGTAGAAGTGGTCATCCACAAAGTCCATCGCGGTCCGCACCTGCTGGCTGGTGACGTGGTTGGTCCAGCCGTTCATGTTGGTCACCAGGGCCTTGGCCCCCAGCTCGTCGCGCAGAAAGGCCGTCGCGCGGAGCAGGAAACTCTTCTCAACCTGCGCCAGAAACAGGATCAGGTCGCGAACGCGCCGATCCTGGCTGTAGACCGAACCGTCCAACGTCACGGTGCCTTGCGCGGGGTCTTCATCGGCCCGCAGAAGCGAGCCCCAGGCTTGGGCCAGTCCTGCCCGGTCGCCGTACTGCTCGGTCAACCAGCGGTTCCACGCCTGCCGGTAATCCGGGATTTCTCTCGCCAACTGCACAAAGTTCGTCAGGTTTCCCTCGTTGATCAACGCGAGCCATGCCAGGCCCGGTTCGTCCTTGTACGCGCGCTGGGTGTACGGATTGACGTGCTGGAGCAGGTTCCGCGTAAACGTCTTCCAATTCTCGAACGCGGCGGGATTCAGGGCCGCCAGCACTTTGAAGCGATTCATCGCCTCGCTGCGAGCGTCCACCCCGTCAGGCAGAAACTGCCCAACATCCACGGGTCGCGAGACGAACAGGTCGGTCTTCACGTAGATCCCGCGGCGGATGCAGGCCGCGATGAAGTAGTCGAGCTGGTCCAGCTTCTGAGGGTTCAGTCGCGTGCGGCCGTCCGCCGACTCGGTCAACTCGCCTTCGTAATGATGCACGCGGATGGCGTTGTAACCGAGCCGGGCCAGTCGGTCCGCCAGGCGGTCCGACTGCTCGTGCGTGATGTAGTGCGCGGAGAAGCAGAAGTTCACCCCGTAGAACCGCGCGGGTTGGCCGGGCTGACGCTCGAAGTAAAACGTGCCGTTCGCGTCGGCCTTGACCCAACCGTGCTTGCCCGCCGGAGCGTCCTGCAACCCGAGCTTCGAAAAATCCAGCGCGCTGCCGGGCAGGATGTCCAGATCCAGTGGCAGCGGAATCCAATCTTCCCCGGCCACGATCGTCACCGGCGCGTCGTGCTCGACGTTCAGACCTCCCGCAGCGTCCAGCGTAAACGCAATGCTGACGGGCACTCCCTTGGCAAAGGGCTTCTGCGGACTGGACGAACGATGGATGCGAACGGTGAACGATGGTCCCCACTGCCTATTGTCCTGCAACAGGACCGACGTCGGTTCGGCAAAAGTCCAACGCAGATAGCCGCCCGCAGGCAACTCGACGGCCAACGAACGGATCGAGCCTGCGAAGATCGTGGTCGCCCCGTAGTCTTCGGGAAATATGCCGGTGCGTTCGTCGGCCTTCCATCGGCCGCCCGCCAGCGTGGCAATCCCGAACTCGGCGCCGACATGCAGCGAATTGAGTGCGAGATCCTGTTCGGGAGTGAGTTCGTACCGAGCGTTCAGCGTTCCCGCTTGCCCGGCGATAGCCGCCCAGCCGTTCAACTGTCCGCCGCCGGGCACGCGGATCTGCAGGTGACGCTTCTCCGCCGAATCGGTGCGACTCAAATCGGCCGACGCGTCGGCCGCAGTCCAGCTCTGGTTGTACAGTCCCGCGCCGAACTCCCCGATCTTCTCTCTGCCGCGAGTCAATTGCACGCGTCCGCCTTTGCCGACCACCGCTTGGATTTCCGCACCTCGTGCCAGATCCGTCCCTGCGAAGCCCGTCCAAACCACCGCGGCCATCAACACCCATCGCTGCATCGATATTCCCCTCTACAAAGCGCGAGACACACCGCTGAACAGAATGACGAAGCCGGGCATTCGACGCAAGTCCCCGTGGCGGCTGCGGCGACCGTCGCGTGCCGTGCTTCGTGCGACGGTCCGTCGGACGATCTGCTGGGCTGGCATTGACGGGTGCGGATGCCTCGCGGTCGAGTTGCCGCCCGATCCTGTCGTCAGACCCTGCCCCCGCTGGCGTTCAGGATGCGGCGCAGGCGAGCGATGCGCCAACGCATGAAGACAATGGTCAACAGGCACAGGCCCAGCAGCAGAACTACCTTGCGGTCCAGCAGGATCTCCCAACCCTGCTGAAACGCGGACCATTCCCAGCCGCGTCTCAGGTCCCAGTCGACGTGAACCACGCCCGGCGCGGGAAACACGTAGTACGGGCCGACTCGGACCAGACGGCGTCCAACCACGTCGGCTCCGTCCAGCACCGCCCGGATGTCGGTGAGAATGCCCGAGTTGTCGCCGTAGTACAAGTGTCCCACGACGCTGGTGTCGACATTGGTCACGTCCACCTGATCGATCTTCGCGAAGCGGTGTAGATCTTCCCAGGCTCGAAATCCCAGTCGAGGTTCGGCATCCTTGTTTGCGTACTGCGACGCGAGCAGCGCCCGGTCTCGCGACGAGACGTAGATGGTCACGCGGCTCCCCAGTTTCTCGATCTTCTGGGCAATCTCGCGGCGGAAGACCGTGGCGTTGATGTCCGGAGCAGCCAGGATGATTTGATCGATCTGGCCGCGTGGCACGGATGCGGACAACTGGTCCAGAGTCTGCTGGAACAGGTCGCTGCCCATGCTGTGGCAGATGATGTGCAGTTTGTCCACTCGGCATTCGTCCCGCACCAATTGCAGGAATTCACTCAAGTACGGCACCGAAGCATTGAATTGGCGCCGGTCGCGGGCATATTCCCACCACTTTCCCTGCGAGGGCCAGCTATACATGATCGGCACAATGTCCAGCTTCAGGTCGAAGGCCATCTGGGCAGTGCGTCGCGCGGCGTCGGCAAAGCTGTTGTTGTATCCGTGGATGAAGACGAACGCCGGGCGTTGTCCCGCAGGCGTTTCCTCGGCGGCTCGAAGCATGGCCGCCTGCAGTTGTTTGACGAATATCTCCTGCTGCAGTTCTTTGACGTCCAACAACATCACGTGGCGATCCGGATCCTCCGGCATCAATGGCCACGGACGCTCCAATTCGCCCGAACCCTGAACATGGACCGGCGGAATCGACACCTCGCAAACGCCGAGCGCCAATTGCTCGGCCGGTTCGCTGCCGAAGTAGTCGTTGGGCTGGTCGATGCCCGTGGGAGCTCGGTCAGTGCCGTAGAAGACCCGTACGAGCCGGTCTTTGGCAGCATCCGTTTCTGGAGTGTCGGCGGTTTCAGGAGCATCCGGCGACGGGGGCGCGGGCGCCTCGGTCAGGACGTCCGGCGGAGAGTCAGGCGCGGCCGTAGCAGGTGCGGATGGAGCGGGTGCGGTCGGAGCAGGTGCGGTCGGAGCAGGTGCGGCGGGCATGGGGGCCGGGGCGGACTCTTCAGCTATCCCGCCGAAGCCGGGACGATCCGACGGAGCAAACCGAAATTGCGGTGGACGGGACATGCGAAAAGACGGTGCCGCTGTCGGTCCCCCTTCCCGTGTCAACTGGCCGGATGGAGGCGCCGGACCACGCCAGAGTTCCCACCGCGGGGCGGACGGACCCTCCGGGGCGGGCCGCGGGGGCCGCAACGGCGAAACGGACGGATCGAAGGGAACTGGCGGCGCGGGCCGCAACGGCGACGTTCGCGGTACGTCCTGCGAGGCCAGGAGCTTCAAGCCGCTCAAGCGTTCAATCGCATCGATGCTGCTCAAATAGCTTCCAATCGTCGCGAAGGGAACTGGCTGCTGCGGAATGAGAAACGCGATCGTCTCGACCGGACCGTCCGCCTCCGCTTGGTGCAACAGCACGACGAAGTAGTGGGACGGAAGGAAGATGTCGTTGCGCGGGCCCACTCGCTGCGCCGTCTCCCGATCGACGATACATCCCGCGATCACCGACAGTTGCACGTCGTGGATTTCGACCAACCGTTCGATCCACCGTTGCGAGTCCGCCCAAAGTTCCTCGGCGGAAACGGGATCGCCCGCAGGCATGGGCACGAGATTGCTGGTCAGGTTCGCCTGCTCCGCCGTCGGCAGGGCCGCGTACCGCCGAGGCTGCTCGCCGCCCAGCCAGTCCGGTGGCACGAGTCGGACCATCCGGAAACCCTGCTCGGGCAGTTGCTCCAACGCTTCTGCGGCCGAGGGGGCGTTGGCCACCTGCTGGTCCGCGACGACGCGCTCCGGCAGCAACGGAGAATCGTCCGGCAACCGCGTGCGGGAATTGGCTTGATAGGTGGCCCACGCCGGGACTCGCCAATTCGGCTCGTAGACCAGTGTGTACGAGTCGCGCTGCAGGACAATTCGCTCGGGGTGGGGATCGATCACGCTACACGCTCCCGCCAAAATGCGGCGTGGAGGCTGCGGCGCCGAGTTGTCAGCGCCTTGCGCCTTCCAACTCAAACAGCCGGAAAACAAACAAACGCCGACCAGAAAGGCGATTCGCATCGTCCGCCCGCTCATCAATCCACCTCGTTGTAAGAGAACGCATCCTTGTGCGTGCCGATTTCGGTTCAAGCGTCGAGCACCCGTGAAAGAGCCGTGCGTCGCGAGACTTTACTCAAGAGATTAGGAAAATTCGTTAGCCGAGCAACTGCATCACGCGGGCCAAGGCGTCGCGCCACGGCGAAGCAATCAGCGGGCTAGCCAGCAGCGACGTCATGATCCAGGCGCCGTAGTTGTAGCTCCACAAATTGCGGACGAAAGCCGCGGGGGCGTACTGCTTCGCAGCCAATCCGTCGCTTTCGCCTGCGTCCACCACCCAGCGGTGCGCCTGCTGCCAACCGTCGTAGTAGAAGCAGAACGCCACGCCGAGCAGCAGCAAATTTATGGCCACGATGGCATACGCCAGAATCACATCGTTTTGCGCCTCGGGCGACATCGCCAGCGCTCCCAGGTATTGGTCGAAAGCCACCGCAGCACCGATCGCAACCATCAGCCGCACGTGCCGCGTTGCCAGCCGCGTGAGTGTACGACTGAAGGTTTGGAACTGCTCTTTGACGGCGGCGACACCATCCTGTCGGGCAGGTCCGCCCTGTAGTGATTGTTCCAGCAACTCCCGCGCTTCTCGCACGCGGTGGATGTCCTCGCTGAAGAATGCATAGCCAGGCACGATCAGTACCAGCGGAACCAGGACGGCAAAGAAGACCGCGGCATAGCCCGAATACAACAGCAGCGAACGACGTGCGCTGTCGTACTGGGCGTCGAGACTTGTCCAACCGTCGCTGGACGCAGCGCCCGCATAGCATCGGTTCTCGTGTCCGAAGTCTACCGTCTTGCTGGCCAATCCACCCGATCCCCGGTCAAAGCAGCGTTGCAAGTTGTATCCCCCGTAACCCACTGCGATGACCAACAGCAACACACGGCTGAGCGTGACTCCGAGCGTCCATGTCGAGCGGTCGGTGACCGCCAGCAGGACGGAGATCGGGCGGGCGAATCCAGCGGCCAAGGCCTACATCGCCAACGGCACGACCAGCAGCAACCGCAGCACCTCGATCCAGTATCCGAAGCTCGGTCCATCCGGCGCCCCGCGCCGCGCTCGAAAAGTCCAAGCGGGATCGCCTGTCCCGTAGGCCCAGGTCAGCATCACCAAACCGTAGACCAGCAGGACGCATCCCAGGGCGACACATGTCGTCACGCCGGTGGCATGTCGGTCGGCATCGTTCATCAGGTTTTCTCCTTGGCCGGAGGCGCTGCATCGCTTCTTGCGGGCACAACGGGATAACCGGATTCCGATTCCCGTTGGATTTCGTCTTGGTGCTTTTTATATGTCGTGCCGGCTTGTCCATACAGTCGAACGGCGTGCTGGTACGAACCGGACACGTAATCCAGGATGCAACGGTCTCGCTGTTCGGCCTGCGGCAGACGCGCCAGAGCCACATTGAACTGGGCGATCTGGCGCAGCGTCGCCGGGCTGAGGCCCGGCGTCTGGGCGTTCTGGTTCTCCGCTCCCGATTCGGAATTGGGAGGCTCGGAGGGCAGATGCCGGGCGACCAACATGATCAAGTCCAATTCGTCGCGGCTGATGCGGTTCAGGGAATCCAACTGGATGAACTCGCGGCGCAAGGTTCTGTAGGTCTGGTCGACCGATTTCTGCCCGTCGCGGTATTCGAGATTGGCCAGCACCAAGTTGCGGACATATTGCAGCGTCGGGCTCTTCAATGGCGTCAGGGAAGTGGCAGAATCGCCCGAACCAGCGAACAGCGGGATCGTGACTCCCGGCACGAGCACCAGCGCCGGTGGCGAAGGCGCCGGCACCGGCACCGGCGCCGGCGCAACGGCGGATTTCGGCGCCAATTCCTGACCTCGCTGACAAAACGCCCGGCCGCGGTCCAGGTCTCCGGCCAGTACCGCCGCCAGGGCTTTCTTGAAATACAGCCGCGCCGCCACTTCGTCCCTGGGGTCCGACAACTGGATCTGCTGTTCGGCGTCCTCCAACGCCTCGTCCAGGCAACGCTGCGCCTCCTTCCAATCCTTCAACCCGTAGAGGAAACAATCCGCCAGTCGTTCGCGGGAGTTCAGCAACCGGGCTTGAAGCGTCACCCGCTCGGCCGGCGACCAGCTCGTTTTGGACCACAACAGCTCGCGAATCTCCGAGACGATCTTCTCGTATTCGCCGCAAGCCATTTCTGGCTTACCCATATACCGCAACGCCATGGCCTGACCGTGGCGGTTATGGAACTCCAGTTCCAAGCTGCGCGCGGCGCCGTACGATTCCGCCTGGTCTTCTCGATCGCGGAACTGCCGAGCGCCCGTAAAGTCCAGGCACGCATCCTCCACTTGCCAGCGGTCCATCCGATACCATCCCCGGCGTTCCAGGACGAAAGCCTGAAGCGGGTTGTTCGCGCGACGCGCGCGGCCAACGCCGCACCAATTGTCCGAACTGCCCTCCACCGGCTCTTCGGACCCAGCGGGCGCGGCGACAAGTTGCGATGGGGGCGAAACTTCCTCCGCAGTCTCGTCGTACGGTTGGTCGAGTTGTACGAGTTGGGCGGCGTACGCCAGAACGTCTTCCGCTTTGGTCCACAAGCCTTCCTTGCGGTACAACGACGACAGTTGGTCGTAAACCGATACCAGGAACGTATGCCATGCCCGGTCCACGATCGCCGGTTCAGGGCGAATCGCCGAGAGATACCGCTTCCGCAACGCACCTGCTTCGTGTTTCGACGGATCGATCGTGGTCCACACCAACGATTCCGCGCGCAGCAATTGTTGTTCGGCGTCTTCCGGACGCCCTTGTGATGCCAACAGCCGCGCGAAATCGGCGCAGCACAGCGCCGCCATCCCTGGTTCGTGCCAGGCGTACGACTTCAACGCAACCTCATAGGCATCTTTCGCTTGTTCGGCGTACGAGGGCGGTGCATCGCCTTCCGCCGTCGAGCCTGGCTGGCTCGGCACGGCACCGGATACGGCGAGCTTGTGCAGCAAAAGGGCGCGCAGATGCATCTGCCCCGCATCTTCGCTGGGAGGATAAGTCGTCAGACACGCCTTCAGATGATGCTGAAACAGTTGGTGGGCATTGGCGAGGGGATTCAAAGCGTCCGCGGCGGCTTGCCAGCGGCCGTAACGTGCTGACAACGCGTCCGACGGCGGCGACGATTTGTTCGCGGAGATTTCGAGCACTTGGCTCCGCAATTCCTTCCGCAACCGATCCGCATCCAGACCGTCGTTTCCTCCCCGATGGCTCGTGACGACGTCGAGCCGCTTTTCGTCCATTATCTGCCGGCGGATCGGCGGTAGCAGGAAGTAAGTCTGTTCATCGTCCAGCCACCAGAGCGAATCGCGGCCTGGAAGCGCGCCGACGCGAGCTTGATTGGCCGATCGCGACGCGTCGAAGACCGGCTCGTGCAGGAATCCGAGTGTCCACGCGGCGAACAGCGCCAAGGCCGGCAGGAGCAACGCAGCCGTCAGACGTTCCACCACCCGGCGGATTTCCAATCGCACACCAGTTGGCGCTGGCGCCACGCCCGTTGTATCTCCCACGGCGGCCGGCAACAGGGCGGCTGCCGACACACTGGATGCCGGTGTGGGCTCGGCCGCCGTCCGCTGTGCCGAGTGCGGCGGAGCTACCACCGCTTCGGCCGCCAACAGGGCTGTACGTAACTGCTCGCAATCCTGGAAACGATCCTCGCCGTTGGTCGCCAACGTGCCGCGCAAGATGCTGACAACCTCCGTGGGCAACGTTTCGATCTTGGCCCGCAGATCGTCCGCGTCGCGGTCAAATTCCCAGCGTTGGTTCTGCGCATCCCATAACACGAACGTCGCATCGTCGGCGGTGAGCAGGAAGAGCAGCAACCGCCCCAGACTGAACAAATCGCTTTGCGCCGTATCGGCGATTCCCAGTTCAGGCGCCCAGTACGCGTTCTCCGCAATCGAGCCGCCGCCGAACATCGACTGGCGAGTTGTCAGGTGCTGCTTGATCGCGGCGTACAGACCTCCGCCCTGCACGAGCACTTTCGCATCGGCTGTGAATAGCACGTTGATCGAGTCGAGCCAGCCGTGCTGCAAATGCCGAGCGTGGATGGGCTGAACCGCCAAGGCGATCTTGGCGACCAAGGACAGCGACTGAGCGACCGACATGGCTTGGCGACGACGGAGCTCGACCAGACATTCGGCATCGACGTCGGGGTGAAGCACGCAGGTGAATCCGGCACGCTCCTCGACCTGCAGGGGCAACAGCAATCCGGCGCCGGAACACCGCTGGAAGGCTGTCACTTCCTGCTGCAAATGGTCTGGGGGAATCAACGCGCTGGGGACGCATGTCATGCGAAAACGCTGCCCGGCGTCGTCAACTACTTGATACACGGCCAACGGGCCGCTCCGAACAGTACGATCCTGACGGTAATTCGCAATCTGCCGCGTGTTTCCGAAGCTTGAAACCATCGCACGTCACTCCAAGCCCATCCGTCAGAATCGATCGGTCATTCCGCGTGGCAGTTCACAGCCTCGCCGCGACGACCCGCGGCCGGATCTTAGACAAGAATTGGCCCATTGATTGGCCGATCCCAAAATAAGCCCTACGGACGCCATCCTACCACAGTCATGAGAGCTTGCAAGTAATTTTTGGGGCGATGAAAAAACAGGCTCGAGCAAACGGCCATGATGGGTAGTAAGTCGAAGCACAGGCTGCCAGCCTGTGGCGTGTGTTCCGATCCGAACTTTCGCCGATTGGGCGTCGCGACGATCGAAGCCGAATTCGCCGGTCAGCGACTGCGCCAGAAGCCGGGTACGAAGAGGACAAGGATCGAGAAGATTTCGAGGCGTCCGAGCATCATCAGCCCGATGAACAGCGATTTGCTCCACCAACTGAAATGGCCGTAGGTTTGCGTGGCGCCGACGGTTCCGAGTCCGGGCCCGATATTGTTCAACGTCGCGGCGACGCTGCTCGCGCTGTCCAACAGCTTGTGGTGCGGCGAGTCGCCCCAGGTTTGATCGGGTTCGAAGGTGATCAAGAACAGCCAACTGCACACGAATATCGCCAGGATCAGCGAGAAGTACACCAGGATGCTCTTGCGCAGGTCGCCTTCCTCGATGGCTTTGCCGCCCAGTCGCAATGGCCGCACGACCGATGGATGGTAGGCCTGCTCCACTTCCAGCAGCAGGATTTTGGCGAACAGAATGTGCCGGATGACTTTCAGTCCGCCGCCGGTACTGCCCGCACAGCCGCCGACGAACATCAGCGTGAACAGCACGCCGCGCCCGAAATGGTTCCAGGCGTCGAAGTCGTGGGTCACGTAGCCGGTGGTGGTCATGACCGACACGACCTGGAATAGCCCGTATCGCAGTGCCTCGAAGAAGCTGTTGTAATCGCGGCTCCACAGACCCACCAGCATCACCAGCGACGTCGCGGCACCGATGATGGCCAGATACGTGCGCCACTCGACGTCTTCGAACAATCGCCGCGGCTTCAACCGCAACAGCAGGTACAACAGTATGAAATTCGTGCCGGCCAGGATCATAAAGACGACGACCACGAACTCGATCGCGGGATTCTGGAAGTGCCCCAGGCTGGTGTTGTACGTGCTGAAACCGCCCGTGGCCATCGTGCCGAAGGCGTGGCAGAGCGCGTCGAATAGCGAAAGGCCCATGAACCACAGGATCGCTGCCAGGACGGCGTTCAGCCCCAGGTAGGTCAAGGCGAACAGCCAAGCCGTGTCCTGCATTCGCGGCGTGACTCCTTCCTTCGTCGGTCCCGGCATTTCGACTCGCATCAACGCTTTGCCCGCCGAACCCTGGCCCAGGATCACGACGAACAACACGACGATTCCGAGCCCGCCCAGGAAATGGGTCGTGCTGCGCCAGAAGAGGATGCAGTGGGGAACCAAATCGGGCGACTCGAGATCGGAGATGACGGTCGCGCCCGTCGTGCTGAATCCGGACTGGGATTCGAACAAGCAGTCGACCACATGCATGGGGACGGGGCGATCGGTCTGCGAATCGCGTTCGCGGCAGGTGCCGCTCAGGTAGAACGGCAGCGCACCGAGAACGGAGGCCAAGACCCAACTGAGTCCCACGACCGCCATGGCCTCCTTGCGGTACAGTCGGCCCGTCGCGGCGCGGCCGGCGAACTGCAGCGCGCCGCCGACCAGCAGGCAGATCAGGATGCTGACCAGCAAGGCCACGAAGCCGCGCGTCTCGAAGCTGGCCGCCGCCGACAGGGGCAGGTTGCCGCGGTGACCCAAGGGAGGCCACGCCCACGGCAGGCTAAAACACATCGCCCCGCCGATCAGCAGGCTGACGACGCTCAGAATTCTGGCTAGCAGCGGGAGGTTCATTTATGGACGGACCCGTTCACGGTTTCGAAGATGGGCAGGGCCGCATGCAGTTCGGCATTGCCGATCAAGGCGATGACCGTGTCGCCGGCCTGCAAACGGTCGTCGGCGCCGGGAACCACGGCGTATTCGGCTCGCATGACCGCCGCGATCAGGCACTGGTTGGGCAGCGCCAAGTTGGCCAGAACATGTTTCGTGGCGGGGGCGTCCGGCGCCACCTCGATCTCGTACACGCTGATGTCCCCGCCGGGCAGCGGCATCCGCGCGACGACGGGACCGAGCTGAAGAAAACTGAGCACCTGCTTGGCCATGACGTCCCGGGGACTGACGGCCACGTTGATCCCCAATCGGCCGACGATGTCGGCGTAGTCGGGACGTCCCACTACGGCCATGATTTTCGCCGCACCGATCTCCCGCGCTTCGACGCCCGCCATGATGTTGTTCTCGTCCTCTCCGGTACACGCCACGAACACGTCCGCGCTGCCGACCCGCTCTTCCTCCAGCACCGTGCGGCGAGTCGCGTCGGCCTGGATCACGGTGATGTGCGGCAGGTTGTTCGCCAGCACGCGGCACCGCTCCCGGGACTGCTCCATCAACATGACCGAGAACCGGTCGTGTTGCAGCATGCGGGCCAGATGGTGCCCGGTCTCGCCTCCGCCCGCGATCACGATCCGTTTGCGGGGCGGGACGGCTAGGCGGAACATGTCGCGCACTTCGTCCACGTCTTCGCGACGTCCGATGACCGTGATCCGGTCGTTCAGTTGGACCTGATCCTCGGCGCCCGCGATCCACACCCGGCCCTCGCGGTAGATCGAGGCGATCCGCACGCCCTTGGGCAACCGCAGTTCCTTCAGCGGCTTGTCGATCGCCCGCGTCGGCTCGACGACGATCATCTCCTGGACCTCGATCGCGCCGCGGGCGAAGCTCTCCACGGTGAAGGCGTCCGGATTGCGGATATTGCGGGCCAGTTCCATCGCCGACAAGTGTTCCAAGCTCAGGATTCGGTCGATGTGGAAATGGCGCTGGTAGTCGAAGGTGCTGAGGTCGCGGAACACGGGCGCGAACACGCGGGCGATGGAACGCCGCGCCCCCATCGCCTTGGCCATGCTGGCCGCGACCAGGTTCACTTCGTCGTCTCCGGTCACGGCCAGGCACAGATCGGCGCCCAGCACGTCCGCCTGGAATAAGACGCTGGCGTGCGCCGCCTCGCCCGTGAGCGCGCGGACATCCAATTCCTCGTTGATCCGTTTGATGTGCTCCGGCTCGACGTCGACCACGGTCACACTGTGGCGGTGTTTACAGAGCAGGTCTGCGATCCAGGTCCCCACGGTCCCGGCGCCCAGTACCACGATCTTCATTCACGGCTCCATCATCGTCGGGTTGCCCGGAGAAGAATCTCGCATCCAACTGCGCTTGACCCTGCCGGACATAGTAGTTCACCAACTCGATGCGCAGGTCGCGGGCGGTCAGTTGCCCGGCGGCCCAGCGTTCGACCAATTCCGGATGGCGCGACTGGAACGTCTCGATGCTGGCCGCTTGGGCGGGTTCGAGTTTCGCGCGCATCGCATCGTCCAACGGTCCGGCCATCACCGCGGCCCGCGCGGCGACGAACGCTTCCAGATTGCTCTCGGCGATTTCGTCCAGGATTTCGATCACGGTGGCGGCCTTGGCCGCCGCTTCCAGATCCAACCGCTCGCTCACGTTGCTGGCGCGGGCCAACGCCCGGGCCAACCACGGGCTCTGCTTGGCCGCGGCCGCCAGTTGCTGCCGCAACGATTGCCAGAGGTCCGGCGACGGCGTCAGCTCCCGGTCCCTCATGCGGTCGGCGAAAAGGTCGTAAACCGCCTCCTGAACTTCCCGGGCCGGATCGTACATCGGTTCGCGACTGCCCACGACCTGCATCCGCGGGGAAAATATCGCGCCGGTGGGCGACGCAAAGTCCTCACCGATCACCAGCCCGATCTTCGCCAAGTTCGCCGGCGTGTGCCCCCCGGCCGGCAATTCGACGATGGGAAAGAACTCTTCCCGCGGACGCGAGGTCTCCTGCGCGCAGATCAACAGGAATCCGGCGCAGTACGTGTGGATCAATTGACCCGCCAGCGGCTTGCCCCGCAGGGCCTCGACGCGGCGAGTCTGAAACGTCAAGTCAAATTGCGACTCGTTGCCAATCATCGCCACCGCCGCCTGGCCCATCCGCCGAGCGACTTCCGGATCGTCGTGCCGCAGAAAGAAATAATGCAGCGTCCGCATCAGGTACGTATCGACCGTTGTCGCCGGCACGGTCGTGCCGCGCTCGGGCAGATCGACGATCACAAAGCGCCGGATGCCGTCCGGTCCAACCTCGGCGGCCACGACGCCCACATGCGTGAACAGGCCCGGCGACAGGTCCGTGAAGCGGTTGTACGGCGACGGATTGCGCATCAACAACCAGTCGCCGGGACGAAGCTCCAACGCGCCCAGTCGGTACACGTCTTCGACGATTCCGTGCCGCTGCCGCTCGTCCAGCCACGTCAACAGCTCGCGTTGAAAACCTTGCAGCGTAGCCGATAACTGTCGAGGATCGATCCGGCCGAGGATGCCCGCCAACTCGTCCGCCAACATCGCGGGTTGAGGCAGCGTCGGGTCGGACCCCGGCCGCGGCTTCTGCGGCAGTCCAAGACGCCGCAGCAGTTCGGCCGCAATGACCACCAGCGACGGATTCTTTTCGGCGCGGATGAACGCCGCAACCGTCGGGACCAAGTCCGCTTGGTGCGTCAAATTGATCAACTGCAGCGTCTTGTACTTCTCGGCGGAGGTGAACCCGGCTGCGCCGCTCTCGGGCGGAGGGTCGAACAGCATGAACGACAGGACGACTGCGCCAATGCCCACGCGGCGCTCGGTCAGCAAATCCAACATCCGGTCGTAGTGTTCGGGATGTTGATCCAGGTAGTAAGCCGCGGTCTGGATCACGTCGTTCATCCGGAAACGCAGCCGGCCCGACAAGTCGATGAGCGCGGACATGGACCGCAGATAGAGCCGCAGCGTTGGCTGCCGCGAGGGGGCGGCCGGCAATTGGCCCAGGTCGATCCGCAACCGTAGGGCGCGCTCCAGCGCGGCGTCGACTCCGGCTTTTAGGTCAACAAGCAGGCCGACGGTCTCGACGATCTTGTCCGGCTGTCCCTCCGGCCACCATTGCAGCGACGCCCACTCGTCCAACTCTTCGGCCAACGACTCCAATTGCCGCGTCTGCTCTTCGGAGATCGACTCGGCACCCGTTGGCACAGCGTCCAACAGCCGCGGCAGCGGACTGTCGTCGCTTCGCGCCGGGGCCGTCAGCAGCCATGCCCCGCAGACAACGATGGCGAATTGGAGTTGACGGACCATCTGAAACTCAGACAAACCAGGAGACGACCATCAGAATCGCGGCGATGACGGCCACAAAGCCGAGAATCCAGACGGCGGTTCGGTAGGCGCTTTGAAGAATCGGCCCCATCAACTCGTGCCGCGTTGCGCCATAGACCAAACTGATCCCTGCGATGATCGGGATCGCGTGCCAAAGAAATCCAGTTGAGGTGGCCAACAAGGTTGCGGGCATCTAGTAGGGCTCCCTGCAGGTGAATCCACGATCGGCAGAACCAGTGGTCCGCTTCGCGGCGGTCGCCGTTTCATGACCATACTCTAACACCGACAGCGGTGCGTTCTCAAGCCGTCTGCCCTCCGACCGGGTGACACTGGCGTTTATTTCGTGTTATGATCCACTCGCTCAAGTCGTAACCTCGTAGTACAGGCTGCCAGCCTGTGCCCATTAGTAACCAGACCGCCAGCCCTAGAGCAGTGCTAAGGAGACGTGACTTGGACCATTTTGCCGACCGATTGATCGCCGCTGTTCGACGTTGCCAAAATCCTGTGCTGGTAGGTTTGGATCCACGGAACGAAAGCCTTCCATCCTCGATGATGGTAGGCGACCCCCTTGATTTCCAGAGAATTGCGGATGCGTACCGGACGTTTTGCTTCGGAGTGATCGACGTCGTCGCCTCGATGGTGCCGATTGTGAAGCCGCAGGCGGCGTTCTTCGAACAGATCGGCCCTGCGGGAATGGCCGTCTTGGCCCAGGTGATCCAATACGCAACCGACCGCGGTCTGATGGTCATTCTGGATGGAAAACGCAACGATATTGGCACGACGGCTACTGCCTATGCCGAGGCATACTTGGGCAGATCTCCTGCCAGCCCCTGGGGAGCGGATGCGTTGACCGTCAGTCCTTATCTGGGCGAAGACAGCCTGGATCCATTTGTGCAGATCGCGGCCAAGCGAGACAGCGGAGTATTCATCCTGGTCAAGACCTCGAATCCCGGCGGCGGTCGGTTTCAAGATCTGCTGGCCGAGGGGCGGCCGTTGTACCAACACGTGGCCCAGTTGGTTGAACAGTCGGCGATCCGAACGCTCGGGCAGGGTGGCTACGGAGCCGCCGGCGGTGTAGTCGGAGCGACGTATCCCAGCCAATTGGCCGAGTTGCGGGCTCAGATGCCTCACTGCTGGTTCCTGGTTCCCGGCTACGGCGCGCAGGGCGCCGGCGCGGCGGACGTGGCCGGAGCGTTTGATCAACATGGACTGGGGGCGATTGTCAACAACTCGCGAGGCATCATCTTCGCGCATTTGCGGCCGGAATACCGCGATCGGTTTGGGGATGCCCGCTGGCAAGACGCAGTGGAAGCGGCTACCGTCGAGATGATCGCCCAACTGCGCGACGCAACGCCAGCCGGACGCCTGACTGAGTAGCGTTGCGGGCCGTTTCGGATCCGCAGGGCTGTCCCTCCAATCTCCTGCGTGCGGCGAGGCTTTCTTGCTTTTCCCGAATTTTCGGAATTTTTTCCGCAAATTCGTCGTTTTGCCGCGAGTTCTTGGATAAAGGCCCGGTGACGAACCGGATGACCGATGCGTTTATCTTTCCCCAGGAGGCTTTGTACCCACCATGATCGCCACTTCTGATCGCCAACCACCGTCCGCGTCTTGCCCTTGTCGCGAATGCGGTCAAGACCAACCACCGAGCAGTTTGGACGCTTACTCCGGACTGTGCCCGAATTGTGCGGCTTGGGAAGAACTTCAGCAGGCTGTCTACCACCACGCCCCGCACCTGTGGTCTGCGGGGAGCATCGTTTCGGACTTGGAGGCGACCACCAGCCAGCAAGCCATTAGCGAAATCGTCGAGTCCATGGCACTGGAAGCCGGGATGAGCGAGCAGCTTTCCGAGACGATCGTCAAGGCCCTACTGTTCGACCAAGAGGCGGCATCGACCGCGATTGACCACGGTCTGGCGATGCTACACGTCACGCACCCGTCAGTCGCCGAACCGTTGGCATCGGTGGCCCGTTCCCAATTCGGTATCGACTTTGGCTCGCCCGACGGCCACCCAGCCAAGGTTTTCGTCGTGCTGGTTTCTCCGCCACAGCCGCCCGCCGAGCATCTCCGACTGACCGCCACGGCGGCACGGCTGCTGCGCAACTACAGTCGCCGCACCGCCACGTAAAACGTCCGTGGGATGGCGAAAATCAAAGTGTGAGAATTGCTACGGTATGTTCACCATTTGACCGTCATCCCGGATGGCCAGACGCAGCATCACTTCCAGTCCCATCGTACTGGGCAAAAACTGCACGGAACCGTCGACCATCGCCGCGAGCACACCGCCCGGATGAGCCGATTGCAGCGGATTGTTCGCCCCGTCGCCACCGTTGTGCGTTTCACTACATCCGGGTGCGGGGTTGTTGCCCATCACTTCCTTGAGATCAGCCCGATAACGAACGGTCGTGATATTGAAGAACGTCGCATCGAACACGTCCGCAGCGTTCTGGCCAATGGGGCGAATTCTGCCCGTGCCGATTCCGAACAACCAACCGCCTCGCTGGTTGTTCTGCCACCATCCAGGATCTCCGTGATACTTTGTGGAGACGGCCCGGTTCACGTTGCGGAGCCAATCCGACTGCTCGCTGACGATCATCGTGTTGGAGGTGCCGTCGGAGCAATTGGCAATATCGATGTGCTCCTTGGGGGGAAGCATTCCGCTGTTGGTCATGAATCCACCGTCCGTGCCGGCGGGTTCAACACTCGCATTGTTGTAAATTCGAGTGCTGCTGGCCGGCATCCCCCATGAATTGTTCCATGTGCCACCCGACACCTGATAGTGTGGGCTGTTGGGATCGATGTCAGTGCCACCCGAGATGCCGACGTAACTCGGCAGAGCCATCGGGCCGGTCTGAGTCCGGCTCGGGGGCAGCGGACTCGAAGGGCATCGCATGACATCCGGCCTGAGATCCTGGATGGCGTCGCGAGCCTGCTGAACCCCGGCATTGCTGCCAGCGAGGTCGTTGAAGCCGTCACCGGCAGCCCATCGAAAATGGGGCCTTGGCTGACCGGAACGATGCGTCGCCTGAATCTTGTCGTACATGTTCCGCTGCTCGATGAACGGCAGGATGCCGTACCACCACGACGGACCGACGCGAATCGGTGTGGGGGTTCGAAAATTGGTCACCCCCTGCGGAAACACCTTGAATGTGTCGTGGTAGTTCTGGAGGGCCAACCCGATGTTCTTCAGGTTGTTATTGCACTGGGTCCGCCGCGCGGCCTCGCGCGCCGCCTGAATCGCCGGTAACAACAGGGCCACCAGAATGCCGATGATCGCGATCACCACTAGCAATTCCACAAGCGTAAAACCACGTTCGAACGTTCTCTTGCGCATGTCAATGCTCCTTTAGAGAAGAGAAAGAAAAGGCAACTGACAGTCTGACTCAAACTGGAAGGACCGAAATGACGACGGTCCAACCACAAGAAGTGGAGTCCACAAAACAAGATGAAATTAAAGGAAACACAGTCAGTCGCTGTTGTCAAGAGCAAGCGGGAGAATTCCCCAAACATGCGCAGGATAAAATTGCCCCTAAGTCCCTTGATGGTTCTCGCGGAATCCTAACCGCCAAAGTACATCAATACAGGCAGGCCGACACCGCGACCATGAGGGAACCCTGGTTGAAAACACTGGATGGCTGCCGTAGGTTAATCCCAGTCGACGTCGCGTTTCTCTTCTCTACGTTTACCATTTGGAGAACTTGATATGTCGCTTCTCAGATGTCTGCTGCTGGTCTTGGTGGCGTCTCTGGTTGGCTGTGACCGCGGGAGCGTGAACCCGGTGCCCGCCGATGCCGAGTCCCCCGATTTCGATGCGAAACGAATTCTTGAAAGGGTCGCGCAAACGGGGAAGCTGAGTGGCGATTACACGGAGATGCCAAATGTGATCGAGCAAATCCGGGCGGTGGACCCTGGCCGAGCGGAGAACCTTCGAGGCGAGGTCGATGAACTGAACCGGCTCAGGAAACCCGAGGATATCAAGGCCAAGGCCCAGGCGATTCTGTCGGGTCTGTAGTGCCGTTCTCCCATTCGCGCGTCTCAACGTACTGATCGTTTGTTGCCAAAGGACCCACCCATGACTTCGTTACTCGATCGTCGTGAATTCTTGACCCGTTCCGCAGTCACGGGCGCCATCGCCAGTGGCGCACTGGGGCGATATCTTGCCGGACAGGATGCGCCGTCCAAACGGGTCGTGGTCGGTGTCATGGGACTGAGTCGAGGCCGTGCGCTCGCGCTCAATTTCGCCGCACAACCGGGCGTTGAGGTCCGGTACGTTTGCGATCCCGATTCGACTCGCGCCGGATCTTGCGCCGAAGCGCTGCGGAACGTCGGTCAGCAAACGCCTCAGGCGATCGCCGATTTTCGGCGGATACTGGACGATCCAGAGGTGGATGCCTTGATTTGTGCCGCGCCGAACCACTGGCACGCGCCGGCGACGATCATGGGCTGTGCTGCTGGCAAGCACATGTACGTGGAAAAGCCGTGCAGCCACAATCCGCACGAGGGCGAATTGTCGGTCCAAGCCGCGCGGAAACATCGCCGGGCGGTCCAGATGGGCTCGCAACGGCGCAGCGGGCCAGGGACGATCGAAGCCATGCACAAGTTGCATGAAGGCGTGATCGGCCGCGTCTACTTGGTTCGCGCATGGTACAACAACCTCCGCGGTTCAATCGGGATCGGCAAGCCAACTGCCGTGCCGGAGCATCTGGACTACGAGATGTGGCAGGGCCCCGCGCCGCGGCGTCCGTACCTGGACAACCGGATTCCGTACAACTGGCACTGGTTCTGGCACTGGGGCAACGGCGAACTGGGTAACAACGGAGTCCACACGCTGGATCTGTGCCGCTGGGGATTGGGCGTGGATTATCCGGTGCGGGTTGTTTCCTCTGGTGGGCGGTACCGCTGGGCGGACGACCAGGAGACGCCGGACACGCAGACCGTGGCGTTCGAGTTCGAGGGCAACAGGCAGATCACGTGGGAAGGACTGAGTTGCAACCGGCACGGTGCGGGGTTCATCACGTTCTACGGCGAAGGCGGAGCGTTGGATCTGGAGTCCAACGGCACGTACACGGTGTTCGACGAGCGCGACAAGGAGGTTGTGAAGGTGCCCAGCGCGAGCGTTGGCGAGACCGAGCACGTCGTGGATTTTCTCCAGGCGATCCGCAACGACGATCCGCTGCGTCTGAACGCGGAGATCGAGACCGGTCACAAGAGCACGCTGCTGTGCCACCTGGGCAACATTGCGCACCGCACCGGCCGTACGCTCAACTGCGATCCGGCCAACGGCCACATCCTGGGCGACGACGAAGCGATGCAGTTCTGGCGTCGCGAGTACGCCAACGGCTGGGAACCCAAGGTGTAGCCGGGGACAAAGCTCGTCCACGAGGCGGAGGATGGTCGTCGATTCCTAGACACGATGGCGGTACAATAATCGGAGAGTTGCGCTGTCTTCTTTCCGACGCTCAAGGCCGTTTGCCATGCCCGTTCACGATTGGACCCGAGTTTCTGCCGGGACGTTTCACGACTTTCACCAAGCCTGGATCATCGCCATTCGTAATGCGTTGAACGAGGGTCTGCTACCCGAAGGATTCTACGCCATGGCCGAGCAGGTTGCGGGCCGCCCGCACCCCGATGTTCTGGCCCTCGAAGAATGCAATCCGCTGGAAGACTGGTCGGAGCGGAACGACCGCGCGGCTGCGGTGGCAGTGGCCGAGCATCCTCCGAAAGTGCGTTTCACGCTGGATGCCGAGGCCGCCATTTATGCGGCCAAGGCGGATCGAATTGCCCTGTACCACACTTCGGGAGACCGCGTTGTTGCCTTCCTGGAGATCGTGTCGCCGGGGAACAAACGCAGCCAGATGGCCATCGGACAGTTGCTGGACAAGCTGGCTTGCGCCCTGGAGCAAGGGCGACATCTATTGGTGATCGATTTGCATCCGCCCGGACGACACGATGCAGAAGGTCTGCACTCCAAGTTCTGGGGGATGACGCCGGGCGTGACCGCGGAACAGCCGCTGAGCTTGGCGGCTTATCGCGCGGACACCTCGCCCACGGCCTACTTCGAGCCTGTCGCTGTGGGCGACGTCTTGCCTGACATGCCGCTGTTCCTGACGTCCGACTATTACGTCAACGTGCCGCTCGAAGCGACCTACCAAGTCGCTTGGCGCGGCGTTCCCGGTCGCTGGAAGCGGGTGATTGCCGCGCAGGATGCATAATCCGGCGACAAGACGTCCGAACCGTCACGAATCCGGTTGGACCGGGTGTTTCTCTACGCGGCCTTTTCATCGTCCGGTTGGCGACGAAGGGCGTCCTCGCTGATCTGTCCGTCTTCGCTGACGTCTTCGAAGCGCACGGAGACACGTTTCGAGACGCCCGATTCCTGCATCGTGACGCCGTAGATCGTGGTGGCGGCGGTCATCGTCTTTTTGGAATGCGTGACGACGACGAACTTGGTCCAGTTCAGGAAATCGTGCAGCACGTTGACGAACCGTCCGATGTTGGCTTCGTCGAACGGCGCGTCGACTTCGTCCAGGATGCAGAACGGGCTGGGCCGAAACTGGAAGATGGCCAGCAGCAGGGCGACCGCGGTCAGCGCTTTTTCGCCGCCGCTGAGCAGCGAGTTGTTGAACGACGGCTTGCCGGGCGGCGTGGCGACGATGTCGATCCCGCATTCCAGGACGTCCGAGTTGTCTTCCAGCACGATGTCGGCGCGCCCGCCCCCGAACGCCTTGCGGTACAGTTGCTGGAAGTTCGTGCGGATCGCTTCGAGCGTCTCCATGAACAGACGGCGGCTGTCCGCGTTGATCTTCTGAATGATCCGCTCGAGCGATTCTTTGGCCTGCGTCAGATCCTGGTACTGGCGGGACAGGGCATCGTACCGCGGCTGCAAATCTTCGATCTCCCCCAGCGCTTCCAGATTCACGGCGCCGATGCGGTTGATTTTGTTCCTCAGATCGTTGATTTCGGCCTCGATCTCCGTGCGCTGCTGTTCCTCCTCGGGAGTCTCTTCGCGCGACACCTGCGAGATGTCGATGGCGTAGTCGTCGCGCAGGCGTTCGGCCAGCGTGTTGCGTTCGTGGTGGACCTCGCCGGCGGCCAGTTCCAGGCGGTGCTGGTCTTCTTCCAGGCGGCGCAGCCGTCGCCGCAGCTTCTCCTGCTCGCTTGCCAACTCGGTTCGTCGCGCGTTCAAGTCCCGGCGCCGTTGCATCGCTTGGCCTGCCCGCCCTGCCAGTTCCTCTTTCCGCAGATGGAGCAAAGCGAGTTCCGAGGCGACTTGCAGCACCTCCAATTCGGCCTGCTGGCGGCGCTGGAGCGCCTGGTCCAGTTGGCTCTGCAACTCGGCCACCGCCCGGCTCCGTTCCTGTTGATCGGTTTCGCACTGCGCCCGCTGGCTTCGGAGACTGTCCAACCGCTGTTCGCTGCGGGCGAATTCCACCTTGGCCAACGTGGCCTCGCGGGTTCGCTGGCGCAGCTCCAACTCCTGCTGCTGAACCTGCTGCTCGTCCTGTTGGAGTTCCGCGTTCAATTCGGCGATCGCCGCCTCGGTCGCAGCCAGCTCGTGGCGAATCCGGTCCAGGTTGGCCGCGGCCGCTCGCTGCTCGCCGCCCAGGGCGTCCAGTTCCGCGGCCTGAGTGTTGCGTTGCTCCTCGAATTGCTCGTGGCGGTCCTGCAGCGTGCGCGTCTTGACGCGTTGGTCGGCCAGGGTCGCGGTCAACTGCTTGAAGGCCGCGACCATCCGTTGCCGCTGCTGGTCCTGGCGGTCGATGTTCTCCTGCAACCTCGCCGTTTCGGCCGCGAATTCCGTAATGCGGCGCTGCGAATCAATCATCTCGCGCTGCATGGCTCGCAATTCGCTGCGCCGCGAGACGAACCCGGTTCCCGTCTGAGGCGGGCCGATGATCAAGGTCGAGTCGGCTTCGAGCAATTCCCGCTTCGTGGTCACGAAGCGAAGCCCGCGCCCCGCGGTGCGGCTCAGCGCGATGGCGTCGGACAGTTGGTCGACGAACCAGGTGTCGCCGAGCAGGTGTTGGACCAACGGTCGGTAGGCCGGCTGATAACGGACCACCCGATCGGCGCGTCCAATCACGCCGGGACGGCCTTGCAGATCGGTGCGAGGCACCATGCCCATCGGCGAGGGCCGGGTCGCGGCGGCGGGCAGGGCATCCAGCCGGATCAGGCCCACCCGTCCCTGCGGCACGAACTGCCCGGTTTCGATGCGGTGGATCAGTTGGTCGCCGGTCACGACGATATGCTGCGCCACATCGCCCAGTGCGATATCCACCAGCGGAGCGATCTCGACGCCGGCCTCCAGCAGATCGGCGACCATGCCGTGAATCTGCGAGCCCTCTTCGGCTGCCAGTTCGCGCGCTTCAGCCAGCAACTGTTGCACTCCGCTGCTCAATCCGGCGTTCTGCCGTTCGAGTTCTTCGAGCACCTTCACGCGTTGGCTGGCTCCGCTGTGCTTGCCCTGCAAAACGGCAACTTCCTGCTGGCGACGGGCGAGTATGCGACGACTCTCCGCTAACTCAATCTCGATCGCCTCCAGGGCCGCGCCTTGAGAGTTGGCTTGTTCGGCCAGCCGCGCTTCGTCGCTGCGCGACTGCTCCAATCGCGTGACATGGTCGATGGCCGCCTGCTGCAGTTCCCGCAAGCGATCCGCGGACCGGTCCAGCGCGGTTTGGATCGACGTCAGTTGGGATTCGAGGCTGCTGACCTGGTTGCTGAGCGAAGCAGCGTCGCGAGTCCGCTCGACGTACTGCGCCCGCCGGGTCTGGTTGCTGCGCCGCGCAGTCTCGATGTGCTCCGCCAGTTCCGTGATCGACTGCTCGTGACTTCTCAAAGACGCGCGAAGCTCTTGGAACTCGCTGTCCGCTTGCTGGAACTCGGCGTGGACCTGTCGCAGCCGCAGTGTCAAGTCGCCCGCGCGCCCCGTGACGCTTCGCAACTGGTCCGCATGGCGTTTGGCCTCGTCCGAGAAATCCTCGCAGCGGCGGCGCTGGTTCACGGCCGTCGCCTCGCGAGCCGCGATCTGCTCGCGATTGGCGGCTAGTTCCGCTTCATGTTGCCGCAGTTGTTCCGCAGCGTCGTCCGCGGCTTGCTCCGCTTCGTGCAACTGGGTCTCCAACAAGTTGGTCTCGCCAGTCAGTTCCTCGATCTGGCCGAGCAATTCCGCTCGCTGGGCCTCGATGCCCTCCAGTTTCTCGGACAAACGTCGCCAATCGGCATAGCCCATTTGCGTCCGCAGTTGCTGCAGACGTTCGCTGTATTCGCGGTAGCGTTCCGCCTTGGATGCCTGAGCCCGCACGCTGCGCAGACGGCTCTCGACCTCTTCGACGATGTCGGACAAACGCAGCAGGTTCTGCTCGACGCGTTCCAGACGGCGCTGGGCCTCGATCTTCTTGGCCTTGAAGCGGCTGATCCCCGCGGCCTCTTCGAAAATGGCCCGACGATCCTTCGGACTGGCCTGCAGCAGTTTGTCGACCTTGCCCTGCTCGATCAGGCTGTAGGCGTCCACGCCCACGCCCGTGCCCCGGCACATGTCGCGGATGTCCTTCAAGCGGCACGGCTTGCCGTTGATCAGGTACTCGCCTTCGCCGCTCCGGTAAACGCGGCGCGTGATGTGGACTTCCTCGGCGTCGACGGGCAGAAGGCCTTGGGTATTGTCGAACACCAGCGTGGCTTCGGCCGTGTTCGCCGGTTTCCGGCCGCCCGTGCCGGTACCCTTGAAAATGACGTCCGCCATGTCCTTGCCGCGGAGGCTTTTGGCGCTCTGCTCGCCGAGCACCCATTTGATGCCGTCCACGATGTTCGACTTGCCGGATCCGTTCGGACCAACCACAACGGTGATGCCCGCCGGAAACTCGAACCGCGTCTTGTCGGCGAAGCTCTTGAAGCCGATCAGTTCGAGTGCCTTCAGCATGGGTCAACGCCGACGCGGATCAAGGTGGTGTTGCGGTCGAAACGGGTGAGTTTTCCAAAAACGGGGACTTTCCGAAAATGGGACGGACATCGGGCGTCCGCGTCCCGCAACATGGAATATTCTCTGGAATTGTCAGTTGCCCTTGAGCCAACTGTCCAATCGGCTCCACCAATGCTCCTGCGGTTTATCGTCCTTCGACGAGGGGATGTCAAACGGCAGCTCATCTTCCGAATCCTGCGTCCGCTTCGAGACCGCCGGGTCAAACTCGAACAGGTCTGGCAGCGGGTTGGCAACCTGCCGCTCCGGCTCGCCGCTCGCCTTGGCCTCCGTCTCCTCGCTTGCCGAACGCAGATGCTCGCGTCCCCATACGGGTAGCGCATCGACAACTAGTCGAGCGTTGATGTAGTTCTTCGCCTTGGCTTCCTGTAGGAACTGTACCACATCCGCATAGGAGCCGCCCAGCTCCACAATTTTGCGGATCGCCTCGTCCACGACTGGCGGGCATGTAACCTCGCGGTTCTCCTCCCCGGCCACAAACCGAATCACGCGAATCCGATCGGGACCGTCCGCTCTCAGCATAATCTGCTTGCCCGCGTAGAGAAAGGCTGGCGAATCGAGCCGGTGCTGAGCCCCGAACAACACGACCTCCGGACGTCGAGATCTTGAAACATGGAACATCGGGGGGCCTGTCGAGTTCACTAGGTGCAAGCTGAAAAGATTCCCCTGCATCTGACCACTGACTAGGGGGTCCATTGGGTTGCGGGAACGCAGAGCCACAAAGGCGGCGTAGCGAGTTTCCGCGCTGGTCACATGCAGCAGTTGACTCAGTTCGTCGTGGGCACTGACGTGGTCCATGGCCGAAAGGGCAGCGATCGCGTGCCAACGGAACGCCGGCTCGGACGCAGCGATTTCGCCCAGTGGCTCGGCGGCTGCCGGGTCGTCCAGATAGCCCAGCGCCTCGGCGGCGTAGAAGCGAACTTCGGGATCGTTGGAAGTCAGCCCCACATGCAGGACGCGGATCGCTTCCTTGCCGATCGCTTCCAGTTGCAAGGCCGCTGGGGCGGCCGTTGAAGGTTCCAGCAACTTTCGTTCGAGCAGTTCCATGCGAGCCACTCGGTCGGCTGGCGATTCGTCGATGGCCAAGCTGCGCACCACCCGCATGTAGCGAGCCAGATTGTGTTTGTAGCGAGGGTGGATCTCCAGATCGATGTAGTTGTCGCGTTTCGGGGTAGCGACGCCCCGCTTGATGCCGCGGTCGTGGATGAAAAAGCGGGCGTTCACAGCGGCGCCGATCAAGGTGGCTGTCCGAACCGAATGGTTATCGCTGCGCACCACCAACCCCAGGGATCGCGAAGTCGCCGCGACAGCGCCGCCCAGCACGCGGCCTCGCACCTCGCGAACCTTGTCGGTGTTATCGCTGAAAACGCTGTCGACCGTCACGGGGCCTTCGGCCAGTGCCGAGATGCGTCCGGTGCGGAGCGAATTGTCAAGTACGGCGACTTCGCGCAACCGCGCCTGCATCAGCCACCCGTTTTGTAGACTTCTTGTTTCCGAACGTGCCGGGACGCGCACTTCGACATCGACGCGGTCGCCTTTCTGAACTCCGGGAGGCAAAAAGGCACGCACAATGACCATCGAGGTGTCGGACGAGGCCAATACGAAGTTCGGATTCTTGACGTCGTGCGTCTGCATTTCGCTCAGCAGCGCGCTGCGCTGCGCCGACGGCGGCGGATCGCTGCCGGTTTGGGCCAGGCCGGTGACGAGGGCCACGCCCTCAAGAGCGATGTAGTTGGTTCCCCACGGCGACACGTAGTCGCGGACCAATCTCACGGACTCGTCCTGATCCTGACTCAATTCGTCCAGTTCGACGGGCGTCTTGGACGAAGAGGCGTGAAACAGCGTCGACGTACAGCCGACGAGAGCCACCACCGTGACAGCCGAAAGCCAAGCGAGGCGAGGCGCCCGGCGCGTTGGAATGAATTGCGGCATCATGCCCTCAGCGACTCCATCCACAAGACCGCCCGCAACCGTTCGGGCATGCATCCGTGCATCCCCACTCGCGTAGTCCGCAGGCTGCCGACGCTGTTCGAGCAAGCTGGACCGCTCCCTCGGAACAGAATTCAGCGCGCGAACCATAGAGATTCCCGCCGCAGCCGTCAAGGCAAACTGGGGAATCCCCATTGCGGCCGTATGCTCCCACGCCCCCCGACGCGGGCGCAAAACCATGCTAGCACCGTACCGGCAAACCGCCTTCGCACAGATCGAATTCCGCCGCTACCTTTCGTCGGGCAGCGCGATCCGCAGATCGAACGGGCGTTCGTGGACGGATTCGAGAGCCTGGATCTCGGTTACCGCCACGGCTCGTTGCGGCGTCAAGCGATAGCGGATATAGCGAGCCGCCACGGGCTCGGGGAGAACGAGCGCAAAGTTCCAGCCGGCGGTCGTCTCGTCGTCCGGCAACAGATGGTTGATCGGCACGTCGCGGCGGCGAACCTCGGTATCGATTTGGCCGAGCGACGAGAACGCCTCTCCGTCGCGCGAAACCAGCACTTCGACTTCGTCCTTGACCTGCCCTTTCATTGCTTCCCACCACGGGTATCCGCCCGTCAAATGAATGCGCATCACGGCAATCGTCTGCTGGCTGCCCAAGTCGGCGGTGATGTCGACCGGACCACCCGCTCGGTCCCAAATCGCGCCGCTCATCGGGGCTGTGCCGCCGGCGTACGGCGGTCCCACAACGCCGTCCGTCAACTTCTTGTTCTCCGGATCGTCGCCACCCCACTGGCCCGTCGGCGGTCGAGTCACCGTGTACGGCTTGCCCACCAGCAGGTTCTGCCCCCAGGTGACCCAGCGGTGCTGAAACCGCTCGCCGCCCCCATCGATGCCGTCCGAGTACCCGTACCGCGCACTGTCCGCCGGCCCCGCCGCCCGCACTTGCAGCGATTCAACGATCGGCACGTCCGCACCGCCGGTATTGATCACGTACTTCGCCGGCAACCGATCAATCCGTTGAGTGTGGCTGCGCGGCGTCAGCGACCGGTCGGGCTGGACTTCGTTCCAGCGGAATGTGACGTCCAACGGGTGGAACCCTGGCGCAACCGGCTGATGGTTGACCTCCATCCGCATGGCGTAAATGCTGCACGCACTCCGTCCGGCTTCGCGCGCCTTCAGACTGTACTTGACCAAAACGGAACGCGTTCCGGCCGGCACCTCTTCGACGGTCGAATAGTGAATCACGTCCCACGGCGGCTGGGTGTCGTCCACGGTGTACGTCTCCTGCCAGGATCGGCCGTCGTCGAACGAGTGGAGCAACTGGATGCGGGCGCCGGGCGCGCGGTTGTAGAACCGTCCGCCGTAAATGAGACGCGAGATTTCCTCCGGCGCGTCGATGCGGTACACGACCCACGCCTCTTCGTTGGGACGCTCGGCGTACAACACTCCCTGGTATCCCGGATGCCGCTCGGCCGTCGCGATATTCTGCTCGGCGACGATGCCGGACTTGTACGCCTGGCCCTGTAAGTCGGGCCACAGGACGATCGAGTCCGTCTGCTCGCCCGCACCGACGTAGACCGTGTTGCGGCCCAGTCGCAGCGACGGCTGAGTCTTGCTATTCAACATCGTGTTGGTGGTCAACTGCAACTGTTCGAGCAGCACGTCGCGAGAATCCGCGGCGGCCGACAAGGTGAACCGCACCAGCGTCTCGTACGCTCCGTTAACCGGCTCGACCAACTTCAAGTCGGGTTCGCACAGCCCCGTGGATTCCGCCTTCCACACCGTCTGCCAAGTCGCCCCGTTGTTGGTGCTGACCGCGATTTCCGCCGCATCCCCCGCGTTGCGGCGATGCAGCCGAGCAGACAGGCTCAATCCGGTCGTCACGTTGGCCGAACCGACCTTGAAGACGATCTCGGCCGGCGTCCCCGCGTGCGAGGGGCAAAGTCCCCGGGGAGCAACCGCCTGGGCGTTGACCGCTTGATGGACGCCTTGCCGCCAGTCCTCGAGCGTCAACGACGGCTCGAACTTCCAAACGCCGTTGCCGCGCAGCCGATACCGGCGGTTTGCCGCTTCGGGATCTTTCCCGTGGTTCGGTACGTAGAATTCCGGACCGTCGCCCAGCGAATGATAGGACCGCGTGTATCCCTCGTTGTGGCGCAGATTCAAGATGTAGCGATGCCCCCAGTCCCAATTGAAATAGTACCAGCGGTGCTTCAAGCCGTTCGGATTGAAGCACCGATACTCTTGAGCCAGATCGCGGATGGTATCGGCGCCGGTCAGGAATCCGTTTTCGCTGGTGGCGTTCAAGCAATGGTACTTGGCGAAGTGCCCCGGCTTGCGTTTTCCGCCCGATGCGGCGCACGCGCCCTCCTGCCCGATCTCCTCCACCGCAGCGATCGTCACCCCGTCGCACAGCGTGTAGATCGCAGACATCGAGTTGTCGTACATGTGCCAGCGGTCGTCGTAGAAACACTCCGAGACGGTGTGCAAGGTGATGTCCCAGAACCGGACCGGCAGGCCCATGCGGTGCCAGATCGCGCAGTTCGTTCCGGCGATCGTACTGCACATCGTGTAACCATAGTCGTTGAACTGGCGAATCGGATCGGTCAGTTCCCGGCCGTGCAGGATCATCGGCGAGGTTTGACGCCGAGCGATATGGTTCCAATAGAAGAGCGCCCAGCATTTCTCCGCGGTCGTCGGCCAAGGCGCAGTGATGCTGTGAATCAGACTGTCCATGTCCGAGTAATCGGGGTTGGCGTCCGTGACGATCTTCAGACTGCAGACCTGAGCCGGGCACGGCGCGGCGGAAATTGCTCCCCCAACGATGCTGACCAGGAACAACGCAAGCCAGCGACGCCGGATACGCGACACCCGGCTGACCAATGAGCACGTCGCACGCACGGTTCGCCCCCCTTTCCCACGGACACGCTGAAGCGTGAACTCCAGCGCCGTGACGCTGAAGCATGTACTTCAGCGTTTGGCACAATCATCGATCCACTTCACCATCCCTTGGTTAGGCGCCTTCGCCGATCGCCTTCACGATCGCTGCTTCCAGCGCCTTGGCGTTTTCCTCGCCGCTGCCGACTTTCATCAGTATCACCTTGCCCTCGCGATCGACCACCACGGCGTGCGGAATGCCGGACACGCCGTAGAATTCGGCCATGGAGCGATCCTGCTGAATCGCAAAGCGATGGTGCAGATCGTGGGACTCGGCGAACTTCCGCAGCATCTCCTGCTCCTGTTCCGGAGTGGCTTTCTCCGGCGAGCGAGTAGCGCGACCGGCCGCTTCGTCCCAGGTGTAGTTGTAGTAGTTGGTCAATCCGATGATGACTAGTCCCTTCTCGGCGTACTTTTCCTGCCACTCGCGCAGATGCGGAAAAGTTGCGATGCACGGACCGCACCAGACGGCCCAGAAATCGAGCAGAACGACTTTGCCCTTCAGACCCTCGTCCGTCAGCGGATCGCCGTTGACCCAGGCTTCGACCGCCAGCGGCGCCGCGTCGGAGCCGATCAGGGCGGCCATGCGTTTTTCGCGTTCGATCATTTTGGTCAACTGATCGAAGGCGCGGTCCTTCGATGCAAAGGCCGTCTTGCCCTCGTCGGACTGAATCTTCTCCGCCAATTCACTCAGGAACGTCTGAATCGCTGCCAGTTGTTCTTCCGCTTTGGCCGGTTCCGAGCGGACCAGCGAGCCAACTTGCTGCATTACCTTCTGGATCAGCGCCTGGATCGTCTTCGCGTCGTCAGGATTCTCGCTCAGTTTTGCTTTCAGATCATCGAGCGACGTGCGCACGATCTGCAACTGGAGTTCGTAATGATCGACTGCTTCGTTCGCGCGTTCCAGCAATCGCTTCGCATCGTCGGTCGTTGGTTGGAGAGCACCAAGGGTCTCGCGCATCGAGCCCAGAATCTTCTCCGCTTCGTCGGGCGCCGAATTGATCAGCGGCACCAGTTGCCGAAGCTGACTCATCATGTACAAATTCATCGTCTCCGCGCTGTCCGGATTCTCCTTGAGTTGCTGGTCCACCGGTTTGGACTCGGCCGGCGTCTGCTCGGCCGGTGCGGAATCGTCCGCTGTCCATGCGGTGGAGCAAAAAGCCGCCAGGATCGAGAAAATCACAAGTCGTTTCATATCAGAAGTCTCCATGATTCGGGGAAGGAAATCACACGAGAAGCACTCGGTCATTAGAACTCTCGGCGTACGGGCTGAAAAGGAGCGACAAGGCGTCGTCACGCAGATTTCGTTGTCTCCCAGAGTTTTCACGGCCTCCACGCGGCGCACATGGCGGCAAGCTCTAACGGTTGGGGCGAACGTGCCGCGCACAGCACCCCCGCCGCGAGATTTGCCGACCAGCCGCATGGGCACCGGCGGGCTAACGCCTCACCGCTCGCCGTAGTAGGACGGTCGAGATTAGACAATCGCCAGGACTTCTCGGTTGCCATGTCCTGACGCGGCATTGCGGCGCGCACCAACCGCTGCTCCTGACGCTTGCTGTTGCCCGAACCGAGCCGGTTGCCCATCCTGTCTTGTGCTTGTTATCTTGGCGTGGACGTGGACCATTTTTCGCCTTCCGACCTTCCCCTGAAATTCAATCACCCGGAGAGACTACGATGCGTACCGTTGTCATCTGTTTCATGGCTCTGCTGCCGGCATTCGCGGCGGCTGCGGAGGGTGTGATCGAAGTTCGCGACGTCGATGCGCTGCGCCGCGCCCTGGCCGCTGCGGGGCCGGGCTCGCAGATTCGCATCGCCCCCGGAAAATACCCGCCGGGCGTTTTCGCCAGCGGGCTGCGGGGCACTGCCGAGCGACCGATTGTGATCGAGGGGGCCGATCCGCAGCAACCGCCGATTTTCGAAGGCGGCGCAACCGGCTGGCAGTTGAGCGATTGCGCTCACCTGACGCTGCGACACATCGCGGTCAGCGGCCAGTCGGGCAATGGGATCAACATCGACGACGGCGGCTCATACGACACGCCGACGCACCACATCGTCCTCGAATCCCTGCACGTTTCGCGAATCGGCCCGACAGGCAACCGCGACGGGATCAAGCTGTCGGGAGTCGACGATTTCGAGATCCGTCGTTGTACGATCGACGGTTGGGCCGGCCAGGCGATCGACATGGTTGGTTGCCATCGCGGGTTGATCGAGAACTGCCGTTTTGTCGGCCGGGAGGGCTTTTCGCAGACGACCGGTCCGCAGACCAAAGGCGGATCGTCGCAAGTCGTGATTCGCCGGTGCGTGTTCCAGAACGCGGGCCAGCGCGCGGTCAATCTCGGCGGATCGACCGGCATGGCATACTTCCGTCCGCCGGGCGCCAAGTACGAAGCCCGCGACATCACGGTCGAGGGCTGCGTCTTCTCCGGCAGCCAGGCGCCCATCGCCTTTGTTGGCGTCGACGGTGCAACCGTGCGCTACAACACGATCTACCGGCCGAGCCGATGGGTGATGCGCATCCTGCAAGAGACGACCGAGCCCGGTTTTCCGCCGAGCCGCAACGGTCGCTTCGAACGCAATCTGGTCGTATTTCGCGCGGCGGAACTCGCCGACACCATCAATATCGGCCCGAACACCGACCCCGGTTCGTTCCGGTTTGCCGAGAACCTCTGGTATTGCGAAGACCGGCCGCAGTCCAGTCGGCGCAATCTGCCGTCGCCGGAAACCGGCGGCCTTCACGGAATCGATCCCAGGCTGGAGGATCCCGCGAACGACCTCTTCCGCCCCCGTAATCCCCAAGCCGCCCCCTTCGGCGCCCACGCTCTGCCGTCAATTGATCCGTAACGCGGGCAGTTGACTCGCTTGGCCACTTCTTCGAGCGTCTGTGGCATGACGGGCCGGATGGTCCTGCTGGCTCCACGGCACGATGGCTTCGGCCCAATCAACCGTTTGCTGCCAAACCGCCTCGGTCTGCTCTCGTCAAGAGGAACGGACAACGCAGGATGTACTGGGCCCCTTGCTCACCGCACTGTGAGACAGGTGCTGAATTGACTGAATGGACATCACTCACTACGATCGAAATCGCGACCCTTCGACGAGGGATCGCGATTCCGGTCGCGATCGCAATCGGCTACGAGATCCAGAAGCCCTCGGTGCCAGAAAACGCTCATGGACCACGACCAACGATTCAAGACTTTGATCCGGGAGTTCTTCGCCGACTTTCTCCAGTTGTTCTTCCAGCAATGGGCAGAACGACTGGACATGTCCAAGGTGGAGTGGTTGGACAAGGAACTCTTCCACGATCCGCCCGAAGGGTCTCGGCACGTACTGGATTTGCTGGCAAAGGTGCCTGTGGACGCCAGGTTCGATGCCCTGGTGAGTGAGTCCCTGCTGCTGGTCCACATCGAGATCGAATCGCCTGATCGAGTAACCGCACTGACGCCCCGGCTGCCATTCTATTACCACTTTTTGCGGGACAAACACCAGTTGCCAGTATTACCGATCGTGCTGTATCTAAAGGTCGGACTCGATGGAATTGGCGTAGACCGTTGCGTCGAGGCACTTTGGGGGCTTCAGATAAACTGTTTTCAGTACCTGTATGTGGGCCTTCCGGGGTTGGATGGTATAAAATACGTGCAGGGCGAGAACTGGCTTGGCGTGGCTCTTGCGACTCTGATGAAGATTCCGAAGGAGCGTGTCGCTTGGCTGGGCGCCGAGGCGTTGAAGCGTTTGGCGGAGTCGCCGTTGAACGAACACCAACAGTTCTTGTTGGGCGAATGCGTGCAGGCCTATCTGCCACTGGACGCAGAACAGGAACTCGAGTTTGAAAACCTATTGCGATCGGAACGTTACGCGGGAGTACAGGCCATGAATCAAACGATGTTCGAGAAGGGAATCGAGAAGGGAATCGAGAAGGGAATCGAGAAAGGAATCGAGAAAGGACGCCTGGAAGGTCAACGCCAACTGATCCGTTCGATGATCGAAGACCGATTCGGGGAAATCTCCGAGGCGACACGGACCAGCTTGGACCGGTTGTCCTCAGAACAGTTGCGACGTCTGGGCTTGCGGATCAGCACAGCCAGCTCGCCAGACGAACTCGGCTTGCCGTCCTTCCGTTCAGAAGGCTGACACGGCCAGTCGCCGCGATATCCCGGGCGGATCGGCTTGGTGGGATGAGATCGCTTGTTCTGCCCAGAGACAGCGCGCCGCGAAATCCACCTTGTCCGCCGCAATCGAAGCCGATTCGCCGTTGGGTAACAGCCCTCCGTTTCGAACCCGTCTTGCCCGCGGTCTTCCACACCGGCACCCAGCGTTGGAACTCGCCGGGCCGGCGGTGGGCAGGGCCAACGCGGCGGCTCGCCGGGCCAGATGTTCCTGCTTGGCTCCACGGCGACTTGGCTTCGGTCCAATCGACCGTTGGCAATGTAAACCACGAAACACACGAAAAGATACGATTGACTGGATGGCGAGTGCGTCCTGGCTCCAGCACAGCGGTTTGTCAAAGTTCCCAATGATCGTCCGTTTTCCTGCTGTAAGAGATTACAGCGGTACATCTTTTGTGTAATTCGTGTTTTTCGTGGTGGGTAATCCGCTTCTGGGTGGCCCTATCCTGGACGGCGTTTTTCCCACTGAAGAAGTGCAGGGCATTCTCTCCCGACAGAAGTCAGCCCCAGCGAATGAAGGAGTCAACCAATCACGACGGTCGGTAAGGTTCCGCAGCTCGTCGAGACTGCAAACGGTCAGTTCTTCGGCATTCGACACGCGTCTTGCCAGGAGGCGTTCGCAGAATCGAACGTTAACCGCGGGCTGTTACTCGAGCCAGTCTTCGACTCGCAATCCGGGCACTTGTTCGAAGTCCCGCAGATTCGCGCTGAGCAACGTGGCATCATTGACCAGGGCGATCGACGCGATCTTCAAGTCGTGGGTACCTATGCGAATTCTCTCTTTCCGTAATCGGACGAATTCGTTAGCCGCCGCTTCATCGAACGCCATGATCCGCCAGTTCGCGAAGAAGCGGATCAGCTCGATAAGCCAAGCGTAGGCGGGAATCTGCTTGTGGACATCGGTGTACCGATTGATCAGCGCCAGCCAGCCGCGATTCTGCTCTTCAACGGTGATCGCAGTCGTGGCGAAGTCTTGGTCGGCCGAAGACACGAGATTCGTCGTCAGCGTATTCCAGTGCGGATCGTTCTCGTGCTTTAGGGTGACGATATGATCGGTGTCCAAGATGATCACAACCGCGTCTCCCGCCGATCTTGCTCGCGGATCTTCAAAGCTTCGTCGTCGATCTCGCGCATGACGGTGTCACCAGTGAACATCCCGATCGTTTTCCGCCAATCGTCGCGTCTCGGCTCTCGGGGCTTCGCCAACAACTCAGCCACCGTTCGTTCCAACTTCGCCACTCGTTCTTCGAGCGTCTGTGACATTACGATTCTCCGTCGCAGTAGAAGACGGTCAACGCTTCCATTCTACGTCGCTGGAGTGATCCTGGAACAGGCCGGTGGTGATCCCATGGACATGCCTCTTTTGACTGAGATCGCTGATATCGGGAAGGTGGCGGATGGCGTCCTTCCCACTCAAGACGTGCCTGGGGTTCTCTCCCTTCGGCTAGCCCCAGCGAATGAAGGAGTCAACCAATCACGAGCCGAGGTCGGTGGATTCCTTGATCCGTCGCTCAGCCACCCCCGCCGGGCGAGATCCTCGGCCGACCGCCCCTTTTTCGGCATCCGTCTCCAGCCGCACCGGGACGTCCAAGGTGTTGTCCATGTCCGCGAAACCGCAGGCACTCGCGGCGAAGCACTCGGAGAACGTCTGCAACGGGTCGTCGGTGCACTGCTTGCCAGCTGCGAAATGGCTGGGAAATCGAAGAGAGCGGGCAATCCACTACTCAGAAAATTTGACACACAAGGGGTAAAGTGAAATAACCAAAAAAGCCAATTTACATACCTAGGAGAAGTGGATTTGGATAGAACGGTGAGATTGACATGGTCACGAGGGTTGCAATGTTTTGGCTATGGGTTCAGAATCCAAACAGTTGGCACTGTTTCATAGATTGCTGCCTACCGAAACTTCCCCTCCAGTTGTGCAGGCAGGCTTGACGATTGAGCATCAAAACAATATTGTTGTGTCATTATGATTCCTTCATTTGACAGTGACGGAAATCTGCCGGTTGGAATTCATCTGGTCAGGTGGGATGAATTTGCGAATGCCTTCGGCAGGACGGCCCATCGGAAGCGGCTATTGAGGGGGTTGGAGGCCGCAACCAGGCTGCTGCGCGTAGCCGGGTGCAAGCGGATCTACATCGATGGCAGTTTCGTCACCGCCAAACGCGTACCGAACGATTTTGACGTTGCATGGGAGCCGGCCGGAGTCGACCTCGCTTTGTTGCAATCCATGGAGCCTGTCTTCTTCGATTTCAAGTATCAGCGAGCTGCTCAAAAGGCCAAGTTTCTGGGCGAGTTCTTTCCATCGAGCGCTAAAGCGGATCTGGTCGGCAACTCGTTCTTGGAGTTTTTTCAGGTGGACAAGAGCACAGGAAACCCGAAGGGAATCATAGCCCTTGACCTTTAGGTTTGGGGGAGAGCAATGATTAAGAATGAGAGACAATACCGAATCACCAAAGCCCAGGTGGGCAAGTTCGAACGTGCGCTGAATGAGGTCTCCTCACGAGAAGGTGTCGATCCCCTTTTGGCGAAACTTGAGACGGACGCGTTGCGAAGCCAGTTGGAGGAGCTACAGCAGCAGTTGGAGGAGTACGAGGCTCTCCGCTCTGGCGAGTGTGGAATCATCACAGTCGAGTCTTTCAAGGAGTTGCCGCAAGCTCTAGTCCGGGCACGAATTGCATTAGGTCTGAGCCAGAAAGTCCTTGCTGAGCGTCTGGGAATGAAGGAACAACAGTTGCAACGATACGAAGCAACTGACTACCAATCGGCCAGCGTGGCCCGGATGCGAGCAATCGTTGATGCGTTAGGTGTGTCCGTTCGTGAGGAGGTCGTCCTGCCAGCCAAGGCCACAAGTGTTTCAGCCCTATTTGATCGTCTTAGAAATGCAGGTATCGATCGTGATTTCGTCCGCAGACGACTTTTGCCGCCGGCGTTAGCCGAGCGTATCCTTGACACATCTCGGAACCCAACAGAAGTAGAAATCACGAATGCTGCGACTATTCTGGGCCGAGTATTCAAATGGGGAGTCGCCGAGCTGTTTGCTACGCCGCCGTTGCGGCTTCAAACAGAAGCAGCCGGTATCGCTCGGTTCAAGATTCCGGCGGGAGCAAACGAGCGCAAAGTGAGTGCCTATACAGTCTACGCTCACTATTTAGCACTTCTCATTCTTCAGGCAACTCCCGATCTTGAGCCCTGTCCGGTGCCAACAGACGCCAACGAGTTTCGCGAAGCGATACTTGCCGAATTCGGCACCGTAACCTTCGAGCACGTTCTGCGTTTCTTGTGGAACCTTGGAATTCCTGTGTTGCCATTGAGCGACGCTGGATCATTTCACGGTGCGTTCTGGCGGGTTGATGGTCGAAATATCATCGTGCTCAAACAACGCACGTTGTCGAACGCACGCTGGACAAGCGACTGCCTTCACGAGACATACCATGCTGGACAGGAACCAAACCAGGCGTATCGGACTGTCATAGAAGAAAGCGAAATGTCGCCGGAACGTCGCGATTCGGCGGAGGAGCAGGAGGCCACAAGATTTGCGGGGGATGTAATGTTGGATGGACGTGCGGAAGAATTGGCACAGATGTGCGTTCATGCAGCGGGTGGGCGTGTTGACCGGCTCAAGAATGCTGTCCAGATGGTTGCCGACACCGAAGATATCGAGCTTGGCGCTCTGGCGAACTACATGGCGTTTCGGCTTTCCCTTCAAGATGTCAACTGGTGGGGAGCGGCCACGAATTTGCAATCAAGTGATAGTAACCCATGGGAGATCGCGAGAGACTGGTTGTTGCCAAGGCTTCAATTGGACCGGCTGATCGACATTGATCGTCAGATTCTGCTGCAGGCACTTACTACGATGGAGAAATGAAGAATGGCACGGAAGAAGAAACTTGTCGACTTGGGCCCAACGCCATTGAAAGTCACGTGTACCAGCAGCGATTGTGAAAACGACCTGCACTGCTTTCGCGCAACGAAACAGATGAAGGCTGTCAACCAAGTGGGGGCTTGTCGTGAATGCGGGGCGAGGTTAGTGGACTGGCCTCGAGTTTATGAGAAGGATCTGACGGATGCTTCGTACACCTTTACGGCGCTGAAGTTTGAGATGATCCGCCATCACTTCTGGCACATAGAAATTGACCAAAAGGCAGTAAACTATGCTCGGCGAAAGGGCGTATCCGGGCTTTATGATGCTGTGCGTTCGCGCCTGCGGAAGTCAGTGGGTAGAGCAAATGATCCATTCGACGGTCGGCAAACTCCGATGGCAGGATCGGGCAATCCAATTCACTACGCGCAACATGCGACTGCATCGTGTTGTCGCAAGTGTATCGAATACTGGCACGGCATTCCTCAGAACCGCAGCCTGACGGATGACGAGATTGAGTACCTCACGGAACTGGCGATGTCGTACCTTCTGGAGCGTCTCCCGGATCTCTCGTCGGGCGGTGAGAATGTTCCGCCGATTCGGATGTCGAAGTAGGTAGCAAGCGATGGCTAGTGCGGTTGTAACAGAGCAGCATTCACTATTATTGCGCGAACGTTCGATCGACCTAGCGAATCGACGACTGCTGGTGGCCAACATCATTGGTAGCGAGCAAGAGGGGGATCTGACCAAACCCGCCAACTGCGATGGTTTTGGGAGGATTCACCACTTCCGACGGGCAACGAGCGATGGGTGGCCACCCAATCCGTTACCCATTGATCCTGCCTGCAAAGCACTGGCTACGCAGCCAACGGATCTTCTGCAAGTTCAGGTGTTTCAAGTCGCAGTGTGCAATTTTGCGTGCTGGTACTGTTATGTACCTCGTTCCCTGCTCAACGCCTGTGAATCCAATGCGTCGTGGATGAGCGCTGCGGATCTCGTCTCGCTTTTTTTGGACGAACCATCTCGTCCAAGTGTAATTGATCTTTCGGGAGGGCAACCGGATCTAACGCCGGAGTGGGTTCCGTGGATGATGCGGGAACTACAACGTCGGGAGCTGGAGGATTCCGTTTACCTTTGGTCCGATGACAATCTGAGTACGGACTTCTTCTGGCGGTTTCTTAAGGACGAGGACATCAAATTGGTCACGGGCTTTAAGAACTATGGCAAGGTCTGCTGTTTCAAGGGATTCAACTGCGAGTCATTCGAATACAACACTGGCGCACCGAGGGAGTTGTTTCGTCGCCAATTCGAGCTAGTCCGGCGATATTTCGAACTCGACATCGACCTCTACGGCTACGCCACATTCACAACTCCGGCGACTGGCCGACTTCGAGACGACATGAAAAAATTCGTGGACGATCTTCAGATCATCCACAGCAATTTCCCGCTGCGAGTAGTTCCGTTGGAAATCAGACAGTTCTCTCCGATGGGCAAGCGTCGAACCGCCGAACACCAACGAGCTATGGATAATCAGCACCGAGCGATCGAATTGTGGCAGGAGGAATTGGCAGGCCGATTCTCAGCAGTGGAACGAAGTCTTATGATCACGGAAGTGGCGTTGACGTGACCAAAAAAAGTAACAGTCGCCTTCAGTACAAGATCGCCGTTTCTGACTCGAGCAGGATGTGCGGAAGCCTGATCACGGATGCTCGGAGAGTTCCAATGTCCGTAGACCTGAAGCTGCTTGAAACTGTCCGCGACGCGGTCCAGTCGAATGAGTTCTGGCAGTCGTATTTGACGAATTTTGCATTTGACTATCCACCAGAGGTGTCAACGCACCTTGCCGTCTTCCTTGAGCCCTACCTCAGCTACATCCTTGATGGTCAAAAGACGGTTGAATCGCGGTTCTCGGTGAAACGAATTCCGCCCTACCGTAGAGTTGGTGTTGGCGATGTGCTGCTATTGAAGGGCACTGGTGGGCCCATCGTTGGGATTGGCAGGATCAGTCAAGTGTGGTCTTATCATATTGATCCTGAATCACTGTGCGAACTTCAGTCGGTCTTTTCTGACGCATTGTGCGCTCAAGACCCTGAATTTTGGGCAGAACGGTCAAATGCCTCGTTTGCAACTTTGATGCGACTTGACCACGTCCAATCGATTGCTCCGGTCTACGTCGGCAAGAGCGATCGTCGTGGGTGGGTTGTGCTTCGAAGACGATCTCGGCAAATGTCCCTATGGAACGAATGAAACCATGCGCGATCGCCTTCTCGGGCCGAATTATGAGCGGCAAGACGACCATTGCGTCAGCGACCGCAGACTCGCTGGGCTGGGCGTATGCATCCTTCGGCGACTATGTTCGACGCGTCGCTGTCCGGGAAAAACAAGATCCGCAATCGCGAGTTGTTCTCCAGAGAATTGGTGAATCCTTGATCGGGGAGGGCTGGCCCGTGTTTTGCCGCGGGGTTCTCAATGCGGCGAACTGGCGATCTGGGATGCCGATAGTAATAGGCGGAGTTCGCCACTTGGAAGCCGTGAAGCACCTGCGTGAAATCGTTTTGCCTCTGAAGTTCGTGCTTGTCTACATCGCTGTCGATAATGATCTGCACCTCGCCCGTGCTCGACGAGCGAAGCTGAATCCCGAGATGCTCGCAGACATTGAGAACCACTCTACGGAGGTCGATGTCAAATCCAGGCTGCCCGACATAGCCGATCTACTTGTTGATGGCGCGAAGCCCGTCGAAGAAACCGTCGCGACAATAAGGCACACTCTTTTGCGAACATGACGTTTCGGCAGAGCTACAAAATCTTGAAGTTCGCACTGGCGGGTGGATGGTTGTTCGGCGTCAATTAGCAGTGTACTTTAGCGACAATTAGACGGTCCGAGGGAAAGTCGGGATTCAGGATGGCTCGGAGCCAGGCGTTGATTCCTGCGCGGCGGCTGGGGCGTTCTTCTGCTGCGCCTCTTCGAGTCGATAACTCTGGAGGTTCAACTCGATGATCACGGAGTGATGGATCAAGCGATCGATCGCCGCGGCCGTGGTCATGGGGTCTTTGAAGATCTGCTCCCATTTGGAGAACGGCAGGTTGCTGCTCAAGAGCACACTCCCGCGTTCGTACCGCTCGGCCAACAGCGTGAACAGGACTTCCATCTCTTCGCGGCTCTGCTGGACATAGCCCAGGTCGTCGATGATCAGGGCCTCGTACTTGCGGAGCGTCTTGAGGAGCCGCTCCAGACGCAGATCGCGTTTGGCTCGCAGCAGTTCCTGGACGAGCAGTTGGCAGGTGGTGAAGCAGACCGAACGGCCTTGCCGGACCAGTTGGTCGCCCAAGGCACACAGCAGGTTGGTCTTCCCGGAACCGGGCCTCCCGAAGATCAGCAGATTGTCCTGACGGTCCAGGAACCCGCCGCTGCGCAAGGTCTCGAATTGCTGTCTCACCTGCAGCGGAAGACGCGACCAGCGGAATTGTTCCCAGGTCTTCCCCGCCAACAAGTTCGAGTTCCGCATCAATCGCTCGATGCGGTTCTGGTGGCGGGCTTGGCATTCCTTGCTCGTCAGTTCCGCCAGGAATTGGAGGTGCGTCCAGCCTTCCCGCGCCGCCTGTTGGGCAACCAGGGGATGCTGTTCCCGAAAGATCGGCAGACGCAAGGCCTTCAGTTGCTCCGACAGCTTCTCGATGTCGGTCGTAGGCCGCGAACTGGGCGTCGACGCGACAGGTTTCTTCGAGGCTCGCGCGGGACTGGCCGACTTCGTGGTCGTCGGTCTCGGTGGTCTGTTCATCGTACACTTCCTTGTGTGAGAGGAGAGAATCAAACACTTCCAGATCCGGCGACTCGACGGTCACCGCCGTCGGCTCGGGGATCGCTTGCCTGCTTTGGACCGCGTCCAGAATTCCTGGGGCCGCGATGGCCTTGCCTTCCGCCAGGAACCAGCGCAGCACGTCGTCCACCAGGTCCAGACCTTCCTGCTTGGCGGCCTGCAAGATCTTCAGGTACTGCTTGACCGCCGTCCGCTCGCCGTGCCTGGAAAGTAACTGATCGTAGGCCATCCGAAACCGCGTGGTGGGGTACAGATGGTGGACGTATTGATAGTTGACAAACGCGCGGCTTGCGGATCAGGGAGTCGATCACGTGGCGAAAGTCGATCCGCTCTTTGCCCTGGCCAAACAGTCTCGGCAGACGTTCCAGGCACTGGTTCTGATACCAGAGTTCCAGATGGTCCTGGTGGATCAGCACGTCCAACTTCAGGCCGATGTACTTGCTGCTGACGGAATACACGTTTCGCCGCACATGCAGGAGGCAATCCGATTTGACCGTCACGCGCGTGGACGTGAACGTGGGGATGCGTTGCCCAGGCAGTCGCGTCAAGGCTTCGCATTCTTTCCGGAAGGGGACCGCACGCGCTTCGTTCCGGCGCGCCACGACCTGCCGCAGGAACGTCAGGTACTCTTGCTCGTCCGTGAAGTCACGACTCCCACGCACTCGCAGGGCTTGGTCAAGCCACGTTTTCAGATGCCCGTGCGACGACTCCACATCCCCGTTCTCCTGCGGCTTGCGGACGTTGATCCGATGGCCCTGCAGGCCGTAATGATCGAGCAACGCTTGGTACTGCTTGGCGAAGGCCTTGTCCTGGGAGAGATTGTTGACGGCGGCGGAAAGGCTGTCGCTGCGAACCCGCCGAGGAACGCCCCCCGCCAAGTGCAAGGCGTCTTGAAGACCCGTCGCCAAGGCCTCGAAGGACTCCGAGTGACAAAGGTGGACGGATTCCCAATTGGAATACGTGAACACCGCGTGGAACAGCAAGTGGTCGAAGGGCCGGCCTCCGAGAGTGACCCCAAGGCCGTTCAGCACGACAAAGTCAAACGCGAGCACGTCTCCCGGATGATGCGTCTGCGGGAACGTCACTTCGCGTTGGACATCCTGTTGCAGTTTCCACTGCTGCACGCGCCGCTCCAAAGTCCGTCGAATCGAGTCGCCGATCACGATCTCTCCGGCCGCGCCGAGCGGCGGATTGTATTTCTGTTTCAGCCAATCGAGCAAGGCAAAGGGCCGGAGTTGAGGATCCCGGTGCAACAGTTCCTCGATCTCGGGCCAATACGGCTCCAACGGATCAGGCCGCGTTCGATACTCCCGCGGCTGCTGCGGCTGTTGGCTAGGAAGGATCCCCGCATCGCGGTACTTCCGAATCGTCCGTTCACTCATCTCGAGACTCCGTGCAATCTCGGTGACAGACTGTCCCCGGTGAAGCATCGAGAACATCCTGCCCGCCTTTTCATCCTTGAGCATCGCAAGCCTCCTTGGGGGGTAAAAAGCTTGCGACAACCTGCCACAAATCGGGCCGCCGAGGGAATTCCAATTCCCGCGGACTCCCGTCAAATCAACGATTTCTCCACAATCTGGTTCTTCGCCTGGTCGCGGAACAGCCTCCCCGCCGTGCTAGCACCCACCTTGCCTCGGTCGTTCTAATTGTCGCCCACGCCCGAACAAAACACTGCTAGCACCTCCCCGCCTCGTCACTTCTAATTGTCGCCAGCACAGACAAACTAATTGACGCCATACAGATAGTGCGACGGGCGGCAGCGACCGTTGCGGCGGTGGCGGCGAATGTTCGGCGTCAATTGTGTCCTTTCGGCAAGTGTGCGTGAAGGTTGGTTGGGGGTCGGGGTAGACTGTCGGTCGATTCTGCTTTGGAAGGGGAGGACGACCGATGCGAGCGACGGCGAACGGGGTGTTTGGGCAGCGACTGCTGGTGGCGAAGCGGCAATTCGAACTCTGGCGGCGGGGTTGCCGCGGGCCGGGACGCATTCCGAGGGAACTGTGGGTGCTGGCCGCGGAGGCAGCCGAGGAACTTGGCATCGAGGAGGCGGCTCGCCAATTGCAGGTTTCCGCCGAGCGACTGCGGCAATGGGTCGAACAGCTGGGGCTGGCCAGCGGTTCGCCGAAGTCAGCGGCGACGGAGTTCGTCGAGCTGGCGCCGCTGCCGTGGGGCGCGCCCGGCGAATGCCAGGTTGAAATCGCCGAGCCCTCGGGCCGGAAGCTTTGCATCTCGCTGAAGGGCTCGGCGGTAGGGCAGTTGGCCAGCTTGCTCGCCACGCTGTGCGGCAGGGAGGCGACGCCGTGATCCAAACCTCTGCCGCGATGCGGATCTTGGTCGCGACGCAGCCGGTGGACTTCCGCAAGGGGATCGATGGCTTGGCGGCCATCTGCCGCCAGCAGTTGGAGCAGGATCCGATGACCGGCTGCGCTTTTGTGTTCCGCAACCGCAAGGGCACGGCCGTCAAGATCCTGCTCTACGACGGCCAAGGCTATTGGTTGTGCCAGAAGCGGCTGTCGACCGGACGGTTCCTGCACTGGCCTTCCGGCAACTCGCCGACGCGCGCGTTGCAGGCTCATCAACTTCAGGTGTTGCTGGCTGGGGGCGACGCCGACTTGGCGGGGGGCGCGCCGCTGTGGCGCCCGATCGCCCTGCCGGCGTAAAGCACCGCCCCAGAAAACCGGAAAGAATCTCCGGGCCGCGACCCGGTTTGGCACGCCATTTGCGCTTTTGCCCACTTCATGGTTTTCGCCTGCCAAATTGACGGACGGCGGGCGATGGAAAGAGGTCCTGGCTTGGCAGGCGGAGGCTTCACGCTGCGGAAGCGGTGCCTGCCGGAGGAGTGCGCGCATGGCGTCGACAGCGACGGTCACGGAATTGGATGTGGCGGAAGTCGAACGAGCCTTGGCAGTGGTCGAACAGCGGTTGGGAGAGGAGGTGGCACGTCCGCTCCGCTTGCTGCTCATCTGGAGCCGTACGGTTCTGGGCTTGCTGGAGAAGAAGAACCTGAGCCTGAAGCGTCTGCGACGCCTGTTGTTCGGACCTCGCACGGAGCGGACTCGCGACTTGCTGGGCGCAGAGCAGCCGAAGACCTCGCCGGGTGGGGAATCGCCGCCGGATTCGATGTCCGCCAGCGAAGGGTCGGCCGCGGAAGCGTCTTCCACGGAAGCGTCCGGCACGGACCAGGCATCCCGGAAGCGGCGGCCACGGAAGGGACATGGGCGGATTCCTGCCTCGGCCTACACAGGCTGCCGTCAGGTGATTGTCACTCACGAAGCCTTTAGCCCGGGCGATCCCTGCCCCCAGTGCCAAGACGGCACGCTGTATCGTTCGAAAGACTGGGTGATCGAGGTTCGCCTGGTCGGACAACCGCCGATCGGCGGCACGCGGTTCGAACGGGAACGTTTGCGTTGCGGGACGTGCGGGAAGACGCATGTTGCCGAACCGCCGGAGGACCTGGGCCCGGACAAGTACGACGCGTCGGTCGCCAGCACGCTCGGCATCCTGCACTACGGGCAGGGAATGCCGTGGAACCGGATCGAACGGCTGCAACAGGCCGCGGGGATTCCGCTGCCGGCGTCGGATCAATGGGAACTCTGCCGCGACGCCTTGGACCGCGGCCTGGCGGCGGTCCATCAACACTTGCTGCGGGAGGCGGCTCAAGGCGACTTGCTCCACCACGACGACACACGCATGCAAGTGCTGCAGTGGACCGCCCAACTCAAGCTGGGCCAACCGCTGCGGGAAGACGATCCCGGACGCACCGGCGTGTTCACGACCAGCATCTTGTCGATGGCTTCCCAGCGGCCGACCATCGCCCTGTTCTTCACCGGCGCGTACCATGCGGGCGAGAACTTGCGCCGTCTGCTGCAGCAGCGGAGTGAGGGGCTGGAGTTGCCTGTGCAAATGTGCGACCCGCTGTCCTGCAACATGCCCAAGGATCTGCAGACCATCCTGGCCAACTGCCTGAGCCACGGCCGCCGGAAATTCGCGGACTTGGCGGACACGTTCCCCGATCCGGTCCGCTACGTCCTGCATCGGCTCAAGCAAGTCTACCACACCGATGCGGCGGCCAAGCGCTTCCAGCTTTCCGCCGAGCAGCGTCTGCAGTTGCACCAGCGGCGGAGCGGCCCCGTGATGGAAGAACTGCACCACTGGCTGACCGGGCAAATCGACCAGCGGCAGGTCGAGCCGAATTCCTCGCTGGGAGAAGCCATCCGGTATCTGCTCAAGCACTGGGAGCCGCTGACCCTCTTTCTGCGCCGCCCCGGCGCGCCGCTGGACAACAACCTCTGCGAGCAAGCCTTGAAGATGGCGATCCGGCACCGCAAGAACTCGCTGTTCTACAAGACGCAGCGCGGCGCCGACGTAGGCGACATCTACATGACGCTGATCCACACCTGCTACTTTGCCGGCGCCGATCCGTTCGACTACCTGACCCAGGTCCAGCGCCACGAGCAGCAAGTCAAAGCCGATCCGGCCCGTTGGCTGCCGTGGAACTACCGCGAGCAACTCAATCCGTCGCCCTCGGACGAAGCAGCACGGAGCTGATCATCGTCGCAAGATACCCGTGGCGGCCGGTGGCCGCAGTGCGCCTCGCCACCACCTGCCCGCCCCCCGCAGGCTTCCCCTGACGCTGCGCGCCTCGGCAACCATGCTTCCCGGCGCGGTGCAGCATCTTGCGCCACCCCGCGGCCCGTCCGGCTGATTCGTAGCGGATTCGAGTCACCAACGACAGCACGGCGCCCCGATCAGCGGGAGCCAAACGGGACCTTCCCTCGGCAGCCCCGGCACCGGACACGTCCGCCCGCTGGCCCCGCTGCGTGCCGAGTTCCCGAGGCCCTGTTCGCCCCTGTCGCGTGGACCTTGCTGCTCCAGCCACGGGGCCCGTCCTGCTGCCATCCGTCTCGGCACGAACCTCGGGTCATGCCCGCGGCAGACCGCCCCTCGAATCCGCCGCTCGGAGCGACCACCGCCAAGCCTCACCCGCCCAGCAACCGCCCCGCCCAGCACGCCCCGCCGCGCCAACCACCCGCCCGCGGGAAATCAAGATTTTGCACCCTTGCCGAAACCACACCGTCAATTAGCAGTGTACTTTGGCGACAATTAGACGGTCCGAGGGAAAGTCGGGATTCAGGATGGCTCGGAGCCAGGCGTTGATTCCTGCGCGGCGGCTGGGGCGTTCTTCTGCTGCGCCTCTTCGAGTCGATAACTCTGGAGGTTCAACTCGATGATCACGGAGTGATGGATCAAGCGATCGATCGCCGCGGCCGTGGTCATGGGGTCTTTGAAGATCTGCTCCCATTTGGAGAACGGCAGGTTGCTGCTTAAGAGCACACTCCCGCGTTCGTACCGCTCGGCCAACAGCGTGAACAAGACTTCCACCTCTTCGCGGCTCTGCCGGACAAAGGCCGGTTAGACGCTCGCGAAATCGGCGGTTTACGGTTCTCGGTTCGCCTCGTCTTCCGACAAGGCGCGGTGGTAGATTCTTAGATTGGCGATGCGGCCGGTGGTTTGGTAGTCGGGGGTCGGGCCGCCACTGTACTGGCCGATGTGCAGCTCGCCGGGCCAGGGGGCGGTGACGAACGAGCCGGCCCGTTCGGCGACCAGTTGCCCGTCTTGGTACAGTCGCGTCGAGTGGCCGTCGTAGGTGCCGACCAGATGCGTCCATTGTCCGACGGACACTTTCCCGCCATCGCAATCGACGCCTCCGACGTGCCAGCGCCAGCGGCCGCCCAACGCCTGCAAGAACCAGCCGCTCTGATTCCAAACGCCGCAACTGACGACCACGGGCATCTTACCGGGCGCGTCGAACCGCACCCGGCATTCGATCGACAACGGCTGGGACAGCGCGAAGTACGCGTGATTGGCAAACGTCACGTGGCCGCCCTTCCCGAGATCCAACTGGCCGTCCGCGATGCGCGCCGGTCCCACCGCTTTGCCCGGCAAGAGCTGGTCGTCGTGCAAAATGCCTTGCGGTTTGGGCTCACCGGCCAATTCGAACATCGGTCGCTCGATCACCTTGGCGGCCGCCGTCACGACAGGGGCCGGATCGCTTTCGAGGCCGCGTCGGCTGACTGCCCGCACCGTATACCAGTAGGGCACTTCCGGCTGAACTCGGCCGTCCGTGAAGGATCGCTGCCGAACCGGTTCCGCGGTGATGCGCTGGGGCGAGGCTTCCGGCGTCTCGCTGCGATAGACGTGATAACCGGCGACCGATGTCGGCGGCGAGTCCCAGCGCAGACGGACGGCGCAGGAGGCAGAAGATGCCGTCAAGTTGCCCGGCGCAGCGGGCGGGGACGGCGGCGGGACTTCGATCGTCAGCCGCGTGGGCTCGCTGCGGCGGTCGCGGGATGCCAGAACCAGGGCATAATGCTGAACTCCCGGCGGTGCGTCGCGGTCACTGTGGCGAGCCAAGGCGGTACGCACCAGAAGGTTTGCGTCCTCGGGGTTGAAGGCCGGCTCGGCCCCGCGGTAGAGTTCGGCGTCCAGTCCGATCGTCGCCGCGGATTGCTCCCATTGCAGATGAACAACACCGTCGGCGTCGAGCTTCGCTGCGAGCAGCGGCGCCTTGGCTGGCACGGGCGGCGGCACGAACATGCGGGAGGTACCGGCAACCAGTTCCGCACCGGGCATGTCGACTCGCGGACTGGCCAGCGCGAGTTCTCGGGCGTTGCGGATGATGTTCAGCATCGCCACGTAGTGTTCGTCGCTGGTCGAAGCGAACCCGATCACCGGATCGCCGCTGGTGTCGGGCGGCGACCACTGGCGTTTGGGAAACGCCTCGGGCGGTTGCACGGCGTGGGCGTATCCGCGCACCAGCAACTGAATGCGCCGCGACTGGGGATCGATCTTCCGGTCGCGGCAGCTTCCCAGCCCGTAGCCCTCGCTGCCCTGGGGCAGGGGGGCACGCAGGATGCGGCTGAACTCGGGATCTCGCAGATTGATCCAGTCGCTCTCGAAAACGTGGGCGTTCGTGCCGTCGCCATGGCAACGCAGACAGCCGGCTGCTTGCATGCGGCCGATCAGGGCGGCCCGCGTGTTGGCCCAGTCGCGGATGGCGCAACCGCTGGCCGTGGAATTCCACGTGCCGTGGTACAGCCCGTTGGTGTCGATCCAGGCCATCAGCAGATCGCGTTCGCTGCGAGTCAGGTCGGCGATGTGTCCATCGTGCCCCGCGACCAAGAGTTTTGCCAGCGGTGCGGCGCCGGAGCCGTGGAAGCGCGGCGGAAACATCTGCGCGGACCACAGCGCCGTGCCGTTCATGCAGTCGATGCCGGCGATCCAGTACGCCTCCAGTTGCGTCTCGCGGCGATTCGCCAGGTTCTCGTAGCTAATGCTGAAATGTTCGGTCCAGCCGCCCGAAAGATCCATGCCGCCCGCGATCCCCTCTTCGCCGCCATGGCACCTGACACAGCGCTTGTCGAGCACCGGTTGGACCATGCTGGGGAAATCGACGTAGCCGCTGCCCCAGGATTCCGGCTGCAGCTTCCGCGGCTCGCGGGTGAGCAGATCGGGCAACGAGGCATGAGCGGTCGTCGTCGCCGCCTTGGGTTCGTGGCAGCCAATGCACGACCGCGTCGTGCCTGGTGCGGCTTGAACGAAGGTCCTCATGCTCTGCACCAGGCGGCCGTCGGCGTCCAGCGCCTGGAGGTACACGGCGCGGCCCGAGGGCACTTCGAAATAGGCCGATCCGTCCTCTTCGACCGGCACGATGCCCAGGAAGTTCTTCGCGCCGAACGCCAACGCCGCACTGACCAGGAACGTCTGGTTGTACGGGCTGCCGCCCATCGTGGTCGGGCTGATGCGCGACGTCTCTTCGATGACCCGCAGATATTTGACCTCTCCGCGTTCGATTCCGTCCAGGCCCTGATAGATGTCCTGGACGAAGAAGCGGCCCGTCGTGGCGTGCCGGTCTGTCGAATCGGGAATCACGGGCGGACGAAACCGCGGCTTGACCAGCATGGGCGAGTGCAAACAGATGTCCGGGTCGGACAGCAGGGTGATGCGGCGGCCTTGGCGGTCGATCATCTCGATCGTGTTCCGCGTGTGGCCCTCGGGCCGCCCGCTGAACAAGAAGACGTCCGGCGCCACCGGCCACGGCTCGCAGGAATTGCCCGTATCGTGGGTCGGATTGTCAGGGTGTTCCAAGTTGACGATCCCCGCCGTGCCGTTCTTCCCCACCCGCGGATCGATCAGGGCGATGGACCCACGCGGCGTCGAATTGTGTTTCGCGAACGTCCCGACGATCAGCGGAGTGCCCGGCACAGCACAGGCATCGAGGACCGCTTCGGGAAAGACCATGTTGTTGGCGAAGACCGCAGTTTCCTGCGTGCCGTCCGGATTGACGCTCCAGAGCGATTGAATCGTCAGCGCATTCTTGTCGACGTATTCCCAGCGGCCGAACAGAATCCTTCCGTCGGGCAGAACGGACGGGTCGAATTCGTTGACGTTATTGACCGAGATCGTATGCATGTCCGAACCGTCTGCGTTCATGACGTGCAGAATCGCGACTCCCGTGTTGTTACAAGGCACCAGCCCGCTGGGCCGAGTCGAAAGAAACACGATGCGACCATCCGGCAGGTAGGCGGGATAGACGTCGTGTTGGCCGCCTTGTGAGCCGTGGTACATGTCGCAGGTTTCGCTCGGATCACTGATTCGCCTCAGCCCGTACCCGTCGATCCCGATCTCGTAGATGGCCGTGCTTCCCGTGGGCTCGCCCTTGAACGTGAACAAGATCTTCTTGGCGTCCCAGTCCAGTTCCGGTTCGTCGTACACGCCTTCGCCCAGGGTCTCCGGCGTGGTGGGGTCGATTACGGGGCGGATTCTCCATTGGCTGCGCGGCGCCGAGGGGTTTTCCAGGATGTAGATCCCGCCACCGCCGGGCGGCCATTTGTAGTACGTGTCGTAGATGTGGATGCCGGCGTACGAGTGCCGCTTGGTGAACAACAGCGGCGCATCCAGCAGCGATTGAAACTGCTGCTCGACCGCCGTTGCTCCGGCACTGGATGCGTCGTCAGCTCCTTCAATCTCCCCGACTAAACACAAGAACGCAGCCGCCAACAGAATCCAGCGTGGGCCACCCATCGTTTCCCCCTTGTGGAAATCGTTCAATACGATCAACCGCCGAACTGTCCATGTGCGGACAACCGTGTCTCAATATATCACCTTGTCCGCCGTGATGCCAACATCACGCTGGAGAACGGGCGATTCCCCCGGCGCAGCGGCTGATGCTTGCATTGCTGTTGCCGTCGAAGTTTAATCATAGACGGGCGGTTTTCAGGCCATGAAGGGAGCCGGACATGGGCAAAGACAAGAAGAAGAACAAGGACAAGTCCAAGAACGGGTGCGAGTTCGAATCCGCGGAGCCCGCGCCCGAAAGCGTGCAGAACGTGGACGACGCGACGGGCACGTCCGATCAGAAACTGCCGTCCAAGGGCCTGAGCCGGCGCGAATACGAGCGGCAGTTAGCCCACCTGCACGTCGAATTGGTCAAGCTACAGCACTGGATCGTCCACGAGAAGATGAAGGTGGTGATTCTTTGCGAAGGCCGGGACGCGGCGGGCAAAGGCGGCACGATCAAGCGAATCACCGAGTGTCTGAATCCCCGCATCTGCCGGGTCGTCGCGTTGCCGTCGCCCACCGAGCGCGAAGCAACTCAGTGGTACTTTCAGCGCTACGTCGCCCATTTGCCGGCGGCTGGCGAAATGGTGATCTTCGACCGCAGTTGGTACAACCGCGCCGGCGTCGAGCGGGTGATGGAGTTCTGCACCGAGGACCAGTACCGCGAATTCCTGCGGACGTGTCCGGAATTCGAGCGGATGCTGGTCCGCGCCGGGATCACGCTGATCAAGTACTGGTTCTCGGTGAGCAACGAAGAGCAGGAACGCCGTTTTCAGCGCCGCATCCAGGATCCCACGAAACGCTGGAAGCTGAGTCCGATGGATCTGCAGTCCCGCGAACGATGGGTCGAATACTCGAAGGCCAAAGACGAGATGTTCGCGGTCACCGACATCAAACAAGCGCCTTGGTACGTGGTGCCGTCCGATTCCAAAAAGGCCGCGAGGTTGAATTGCATCAGCCATCTGCTCAGTCAGTTCGACTACCAGGATCTGACGCCGGCGCCGTTCGAATTGCCACCGCGAAAGATCGACAACAGCTACGTCCGCCCCCCGATGCAGGATCAAAACATCGTGCCGCAGATCTTTTGAACTGGCCCCAGCGATCGATGGGTGCTAAGCTGCTGACTTCTTAATTTCCACGATTGTGAATATCGAATTGGATGGAAGATTCGAAAGGATTCGCCATGCCCCTGCTCCGAGGCTGCTGGGTGGTACTCGTCGCACTGGCCGCTTCGGCGGGATTGCCGGGTGCGGAACCCGCACCGGAAGCCGTGGACCAATTCGGGAACCTTGCCAAACTGAACGTGATTGGCGGCAAGACGTTTTGTCCGCAGCAAATCCGCGATGCACTGTCGTGCGACTACCCCACGCTGGTGGCGGCGCATCGTCTCGCTCCGCTGGAGGAATTGCCGAATGTGGTGCAAAGCCGACTGTTGGCCGGCTTGCTGCAAGCCGGGCATGTCGACGCATCCGTACAGGTCCGGATCGATCGCGAGCAGCATTGTTTGGAGGCATCGGTCGACGAGGGCTCCGTCTATGTCTGTGGCGACGTCCGCATCGAGAGCGCGGTCCCGTTATCGATCCCGGTGCCGGCACTGATCGAGCGGCTCACCCGCCCCTACCCGCCGGAGAAAGCCGTGAAGCCCGTGTTCGCCGGCCCGCTGGCTTCGGAGACGACACAGGCACCGGATACTCCCGTCGCCGATCCGGTCCCCTTTTCGGGCTCGGTGCAGTGGCTCGACCGGGACGGCGATGTGGTCGAACTCGAAAAGCCGGTCTGGCCGCGCGGCGAACCGGCTCCGATGTCGGATGCCGCGCTGAAGAGCCTGCGGAAACACGTGGAAGAAGCCCTGGCCGATGTCGGGTTCCGGGCGTCCAGGTTCGAGCTTCTGCGCGTGGTGGACCGCGAGGCCCGAACCGTCCTTCTCCTGATCTGCATCAAGGACGAGGGACCGGCGACGATCGTCGGCGAAATCGAGATCTCCGGCGCGGAACACAATTCACGACCGTCCGTCCTCGATTGTCTCGGGCTGAAACCTGGCGTGCTGCTGACCCGTTACGAACAGAGCCGCCTGGAGTTCGAACTGTGGCGCAGCGGCCGGTTCATCGAACACAAGATCGAGCCCGTGTTGCCGGCGCCGGGGCAAGCGGCAGGGAAGCTGCGCATCGAACTGACGGAATCGCCGAGCGCCCCGCGGTTGGACGACCCGTTGAGTCGCGAGCAGCGAGCTCTGCTGCGAACGCGGGAGTGGCTGGCCAGCGAGAACCAGTGGCAGGACGATTTCTGCTTGTCGGTCGCCGATGATTCGATGCGGTTCGATCTGATCCTGGCCCCGGCGCGCGGTGTGTTGGTGTCGCTTGGTCCCGCGGACCCGGAAGCCCAAGCGGAGATCGAGTTGCTGGCCACTTCGGAAACCGTCGGTGTCTACTTTCCACAACGCGGCCGGTGGTTCGAAGTCGATCGTCCCGACGGAAAATTGATTGCTGCCGCATCCAGCGGGTTGATCAGGAAAGCGGAGGAGCCGGACAAGAACTTCTCGTTCAACCTCGGATTGAATTACACCTCGAAGGACCAGGCGGACGAGCTGCCGTTCCAGTTGAGTCTGAACGTGAGCCCGGCCATGGCGGTTGGCTTCCCCACCATCCTTCGAGCGACTAGCGTCTGGGACGAGGACGTGCTTACCTTGACCTTTGAAGGGGGCAGCGTCGCGGTCGACTCGAACACCGGGCGGTTGATTCAACTGCGAGCCCGCAAGGACCAGGAACGCGCGGACGTGGGGTTCCGACCGGACGCTTTGAACGAAGCGGTGGCCCGTTTGCGGCAGCAGCAGGCTACATCGCCCAATCTGTACCAAGCGGATCGCCCGCTGAGTTCGCTGGCGATGCTGCTGGCCGACGAAGAACTCATCCGGTCTTGGCTCGAGAAAGCCGCCCAGGCCCAACCGGCCTGGCAACTCGACCAGATCGATCTCGCCCCACTGCGTCTGCTGCGGCGACTGGTCGAACTGGACGCGCTGGCGCCGTTGGACGCCTGGATACTGAAACCAGCACCGAAGGACGAGCGGAAATTCGACATCCCTGCCGACGACGGGCCGGATTCATGGATCGCCAAGTTGGCTGCCGTCTCGCTGCCTTGGGCGGACGAGTTCTTTCCACGCGAGACGTGGCCCTGGATCGTTTGGCGCGAGACGGCGCTGACGGTCGCCGGACACGGCAAGTTCACCAGCGAGGAGCTGCGTCGCGAGTTCTATTCCAACGAGTCCGGTCCCGTGTGCCACTTGGTTATCTCTTCATTGCTGAAGACGGTTCGACCGCCCCTCTCTGGTCTGTTCGCCGCCCGCGGCTTGACGCTAACCGATGTCGCCCACTTCCGCAACGATTACGGCCCGCTGCTGGATACGAACACCCTCGCGGGGCAGAGTCTGATGCGAGCCGGCGAAATCTTGCGGCAACTGGAAGCGGAAGAAGTGGCGGAACTGAGCAAGCCATTTCCGGAACTCGTGCGGAACAGCATCGAAACGTTGGCCGCCCAGTTGCGCGAGCGCCGCGACCAGCCGATCCACGCCGCGTTGCCCAATGCGTTGGACGCGAGCTGGAACGGAGGCTGGGCGGACGTGGTGGCCGAACAGTTGCGTGCGTTGGCCGATCCGCCCTAAACGCCGGTCCCCTCTCGTAGCACGGGCTGCCAGCCTGTGCTCCCACCCGTGTCCTTCGATCACTCGTGCCGCAGGGCTTCGATCGGGTCCATATAGGCGGCTCGGATCGCCGGGTAGATGCCGAACAGGACTCCCACGGCCACCGAGATGCCGAAGGCCACGGGGATCGATTCATGGACGACCACCGGCGTGACGGTGCGGACAACGTCCGGCAGTTTGTCCATCAGGTCGGGACGCGTATTCAGCAGAAAGTCTCGAACGCTCTTCATGATCGGGGGGCAGAACAGCCCGAAGATGACCCCCGTCGCGCCGCCTACGACCGACAACGAAATCGTCTCGACCAGAAACTGGGTGACGATGTGCAACCGCGTCGCGCCCAGGGCGCGGCGGATGCCGATCTCGCGGGTCCGTTCGGTAACCGTCGCCAACATGATGTTCATGATTCCAATACCGCCGACCAACAGCGAGATCGCAGCGATCAGTCCCATCAGCACCATGAACATCAGCCGGGTCACACGGGCCTGTTCGAGCAGTTCCTCGGGCACGACGACGGCGACATCCTGGCGGTACTTCCTCGGCTCGCCGCTGCTCTGCCCGGCTTCGCCGCTGGTCTCTCGTTCCAGAGGCAGTCCCAAGCTGACTCGCACCAGGTCGGCCGTTTCGCGGACGTTCTGGACCGAATCGACTCGCAGCGTGATCTGGTTCAACTGGACGACTTCGACATTCATCGAGCTGCCGCGCCGCGTGACGATGAAATCGCCGACCCGCTGCCGCAGCGTGCTGATCGGAACGTACATGTCTTCGGAGAAATCCTGCGCCGCCAGCGAGCCGCCGATCGCCGCCGTCGGGTTGCGGTGCTTCAACACGCCGACCACTTCGAAATAGCTCCGGCTCTCGGCCATGTAGACCCGCCGTCCGATCGGGTCTTCGTAGGGAAAGAGCCGTTCGGCAAGTCGGCCCGCCAGGACGCAATGACTGTGGCGTTCCTGCACGTCGGCATCCGTCAAGAACCGGCCGCGGTCGATTTCCAGCCGAGTGACCTGCGCGTACTCGGGGGTACACCCGACCAGCCGCCCGTCGACCGGATCGCGCCGTCCGTAGCTGATCTGGCGGCGAATTTCGCGGATGGGCAGAGCGCTTCGCAACGTGGGAATGGTCTTGACCAGCTTGGTGTACTCGTCGCGTTTCAGTCCGTACGGCACGGGGCCGGAGAAACCCGCGGTCACCTCAGCGGGCGGCTTCACGCTCAGGACAATGATGTTGTCGGCGCCCAGGCCTTCGATCTGGCGCTGCGCTTCCTGACTGATTCCTTCCCCGATGGCGACCAGCCAAATAACGCTCGCCACACCAATAAAAATACCCAACACGGTCAGCAACGACCGCAAGGGATGAACCAGCAGGCTCTTGATGCCCAAGATCCAGGTCCGCAGCCAAAACATGGTAGGAAAGCATCCGGAGGAAGGAGTTGGGAAGTGGCACCGACGTTTCCTAGTATACTGTATCGTCCTCGGGTTGGTTCGTCCGTTTTCGTCCGTAGCCGAATTCGTGAGAATTCGGATGAATCAGGGTGAATCAACATGCTTGTGAATTTCGCGGGGCGCTGGAGAAGAGTCCGAATTCTCACGAATTCGGCTACAGGTGGCGGGCACGAATGGCCTATTCCAGGCCGAAGGCGCCGACGGGCGGAATCGGAACGCCGCCCACCTGGGATAGCTTGCCGCCCATGAATCTGGGCTCGATGGCCAATCCGATTCCCACGTTGTCGCGGCTGCGATCGATGTTGACGCCCAGTCGAATCAGCATCGATTCGCCGATCCGCGTCACGCTGACACTCTCGCCCAGATTCCAGCGTTCCGACAGGTCGTACGCGGCGCCGGCATTCAGAATCCACTTCTCGCTCATCCGGTAGTTGACAGCCGCCATGACGCGGTCGCTGCTGATCGGACCCTCGATCGACCGGTACCCGAGGTAGAGGCTGCCCCGCAGCGGTCGGCCAATCATGCTGCCGACCGAAAAGGTGCGCAGGCCGTCCGTGAAGAGATCGGTGAAACCGTCGGACAGCAGGGTCAAGCGATCACCCAGGTGCCAGCGGAAATCGTAGTTCAGCAGGCCGGCGACTTCGCCGAAATTGTCGCGGTCGGCGTCCGGAAAGAACGATCCTTCGACGTCCAGCGTGATCCAATCGACGATCCGCTCGCGGCCGGGAAGTCCGCGTTTGGTCTGCCACCGCTGCCGAATTCCCGTTCGAACCACGCTGAAATCGCTGGCGATCTCGGGCACGGGCGCGGTCACCCAGTTCTGCATGCCGCTGCGCAGTGCGTAGTTGCGGGCGTCGAATTGTTGAGGCAGTGCGCCACCGAACAGATCGTTGATGAACCGCCGCTGGAAATGCTCCGTGGAGTCGTCGTCCAACGGATCGTACAGCGCCATGCGCGAGACATCCTCGGTTGCGTCGGCCCAGAAGAAGTCGGCGTCCAGGGTGACTTTGTGGGCGATTCCGTTGACATTCCACAACAGGCTTTGCACGGCAGGATTCACGCTCCAGAACGGCAAACTGGCGCGCACCCCGGCTTGGCCATAGGCCCGTTGAACCTCCAGGGCGTCCCGGTCCTCGGCCCAGTACCCCAGTTCGCCCAGCGCGTAGGGAACAACGCGCAACGGCCCGAGCGACAGCGGCAGATCGATCTCCTGCCGCGTGACGGCCCGCACACCGCGGCGCTGGTCGAACGGGGTGCCCAGCGTGTCGGTTTCCCAAGGCAGCGGATCTTGCGCCGGTTCGGCGCCAGCAGGCGGCAGTTCGGCCGTCCGCAGTTGTCCATATCCGACGTGCGAATGCGCAAACCAAGTGAAGCGTTCGAACGGAGAAACCCCGAGCGCGAAGTGGTCCGCACGAGGCAGCCACTCGGTCTGCGAAAAGAAATCATTCAAACGGACGTCGGCGTTGATGCTCCAGGTGTTGCTGCCCAGGAATTGCTTCAACTCGATGCCCGTGGTTTCGTCTTTGCGCTCGTCCCACGCGAGCGGATAGTACTGTTCCAGGAAGTTGCGGTCGCTGATCCAGCCGACTTCGCCGGTGAACTGGAAATTGTTCGGCAGTTCGTGGCGGTGATTCCAGAAGACCCGCCCGCGATTCTCCGTCGCCGGTGCGACCGCGCGGCGGTCCAGTCCCAGGTTGTCCAGTCCCGAATCCCGGATGCCCCAGGCTTCGAAGTCGCCCTTCACCGGTCCGGGGACGTTCAAAAAGCCGAACCGATCGTACTCGAACTCGGTGCCCAGGGCAAAGCCGCGGTCGCTCAACCAGTCCGGTGAGAACGTCCACTTCGTCCCGTTCGGAGGATTGCGGATTCCCAACACCTGGTAGACGTCGAAATCCGGGTAGATCTGGAATCCGAAGACGTTGTCGTTGCGGATGCGCAACTGGTCCAGATAGAAGGAAGGCTTCTCCAGGTTGGTCGCCATCACAGGCCAGTACAGCACGGGCACTCCGGCCACGTAGACGAAGTTGTTGCGGCTGGTCGCCAGATACTCGTGCTCGATCGCCGGATCGCCGGTTTCGGGATCGACCAGCGGCTGGCCGTTGAACGGGTTGACCAGCGGCCGTTGGCGGTCCTGAAACTCGACGTTCTGCGCCTGGAACCAGTACCGCGGCACGCCCATGCGACTGGAAGTCACCGACGCGCCGAACGCCTGGAAGTTCTGCTCGTCCACCTGCTGCAGCACGTCGGCCTTCAAGCGGATCAATCCCGGATAGCCCGGCGCGGGCGAGAGGATTTCCGCATTCAACACCATGCCCGAGCGGCGCGGCACGTTGTAGTACATTCGTTCGGCATAGATCACGCGGTCGCCTTCGCGGAAGACGATGTTGCCCTCGATGTAGAACTCCAGGGGAGCTTCGCTGGGTTGCAGCTTCTGGCCAGAGGATTCGCCGGACAAGTCGAGCGAGTCCAGGGCGGCCGTCCAGACGACAATCCGGTCCGCCTCGATATCGATCTTGTCGCCGATCAGTCCGGAGACATTTTCGATCCCGTCCACGATGACGTTCACGCCCGAGGTGACCACTGCCACCGTTTCACGCCCGTCCGGGCTGGGGAACACCTTGCCCTGCATCCGCACGTTGCCCCGGGACCGGATCAGAATCCGGCGCGCGGTCGGTCGGGCGGCGGTTGGGGGACTCTGCGGGGAAATCGGCGCCGGAGCGGGGGCAGGGATGACTTCGTATTGCCGAGGCATCCCGGGCGGCGAGGGTGACACGTTCGGCGCCGGCAGCATGGGCGGTGGCGCGGTGTATTGAACGGGTTGCACGACCTGCGGCCTTGGTTGATCCCAGGCGTCGCGACCCCGTTGGTAGAGCGCCGGTACGATCTCGGGCACAAACCCAGTCACCGACGAGTCGATCTTGACGTCGATGTCCGTCGACGTGAAGAAACGCCCGAACCAATGTCCGTCCTGGATCAGTCCTGGGGGGCGAACGTCGTTCGATCCGTCCGTGTCGCGAGGGCGGTGTTCGACCACCACGCCGCCTTCGAGATACGCCAGCACCCGGCTGTCCTGATCGCCCAGCGGCGGAGCCCGCAGGATCCACAGCACGGCATCGTCGCCGCGCGCGGCAAGTTGATCCTGGACGATCTGACAGTTGCCTCGCAGCATCCACACCTCGTAGCTGCCCTCAGTCCATCGGTTCGCTCGATCCGCGCGGATGTGAATCGATGCATTGAGCGACGGCTGAGGCAACGCGATCTCCGATCCCGCCACCAGCGCACCCGTGTCGCCGGCCAACGCCGTCAGTAGCCAACAGGCGAGGCACCAGCCAGCGCGACGCACCAACGCCACGCGGCGCAACCATCGTGATTTCTGTCGAAATCGAGCAGTCAGAGCCAGGGCATCCTTGCCAAATCTCGGAATCGATCGATCGAAAAGGGACTTCACCCGAAGTCAGCGCGCGCACGAAGACGAGATCTTCAGGCGGCGGATTATAGGAACCGTCGCCGGACAGAGCAAGGCTGGTTTGCCGCCCTCGCATCCGGCCCAAATCGTGCAACGTCAACCAGTTACGGATCGACGGACCGTCTTCGTTGTTCCCAGAACCGAGCGGCCCCCCAGGCGGCTGCTACACAGAGCACGGGAATCGCCGGGGCGCGCATCCGCAGATCCGTCCAGTAGACACTGTGGACAGCCGTCAACGAAATGCAGAGCAAAACGCCCCATAGCCAGGGCGTCTGCAGCAGACGCCACATCAGGCAAGATGCGGCGAATAGAGCAAGCAGAGAGACGCCCAAATACCAAATGCCAACTGCCCAGCGTGCCGCAAGGCGAGTAGCGGACTCGTCCGGCGCAAGGCGGTTTGGGACGAATCCCCACAGGCGACCGATCCGCGCGGTGCAGGCGCGAACGAACGTGAGCGGCTGTTGCTGAATGCATTGCATCGCTTGCTGGCGAGCCCAGTCGTCCGCGGCAACTTCATCCCCGTCCAGATCATCCTTGACCCGGTTGTACGCGGCATCCAACTCGGCCGAATCCCAGACGGATCGTCCCGCGGGCTCGCTCAGGAATTCGTAGTAATCCTGATTGTTGGCCAGCCACAGCGTGTAGCCGCCATGCGTTGTCGAGACAATCGGTCGCTGGAATCGGTATGCGTTCCGCATCACCCACGGCGCCAGCACCGCGGCAGCACACAGACAAAATCCCAACGCCGCGTGCCAGCGGCGATGTTTTGCGGCCGATGCGAGCACGACCGCCGCGGCCAGCACGAGCCATACGAGAAAGACGGGGCGGCACAGCGCCGCGATGCCCAAGACCAGTCCGGCGGACCGCAGGGCAAAGGGGCGTTCGAGCAGCCTATCCCGGCTCAACAGCAGCCACGCAGCAGCGGCCAGTCCGGCGGCGATCGTCTCGGTCATCACCAGCACCGACTGGTTCAACAGAATCGGATCGAACGTCACCAACAGGGCGGCGAGACTTGCCACGCGCGAGCCCAGCGGCCCGACGGCGACGGCGTACACCAAAGCCACGGTGGCCACACCGAACACCAGATGCAACCAGGCAACCGTTGGCACTCCGACACCGCCGATCGTTCCGACGGCCGCTAGCACGAGCGGATACACCGGCGGTCGGTACGCAGTAGGGACGATTCGACGTTCGCCGTCACGAACGACCGTGTAACCGAACATTCCGTGATCCAGCAGGTTCTGCGCTAGTTGGCGGTAGCCGTCCGGATCGTCCCGAAACCGCGGCCAGCCCGCAAGCACGACTCCGCCCCGGACACAGATGGCCAGCAGGAGAATCAACCCGAACTGCCGCCAGCGGTTTGAGCGGACGGAATGAGGTGAGAGATCCAGCAAGTCGGTGGTCATTCCCCTTTCTGATCGCCTCCGGATCGCTTCCTGCCGATCAACTTCTTTAGTTGGGGCCATGTGCGTGTATTGGCGACATCCGCCTTCGTCAGGCCAGCGCGGCGCGCTTGCAGGATGCCGTACCGCATCAGGCCCAGACTCTCCACGCTGTGGGCGTCGGTGTTGATCACGATCGGAATGCCATGTCCCTTGGCAGCGGCGCAGTAGACGTCGTCCAGGTCCAGTCGCATCGGATTGGCGTTCAGTTCCAGCAGCTTGCCGTGCTTCTTCGCGGCGGCAAACAACGCGTCGAGATCGACGTCGTAGGCGGGCCGCTGATTGATCAGGCGTCCCGTCGGATGCGCGATGGCGGAAACGCTGGGGTGCTCGATGGCCTCCAGGATGCGCGCGGTGATCTGTTCGCGCGGCTGCCGCTGGCCGTAGTGGATGCTGGCCAACACCCAGTCGGCTTGAGCCAACACGTCGTCCGACAGGTCCAGCCCGCCTTTCTCCAGAATGTCGCACTCGATGCCCTTGAGCAACGTGAAATCGTCGCCGCGGCGCGCGTTGAACTGATCGATCCGCTCCCACTGCGCCAGCAGTCGCTCTTCGTCCAGGCCGCCCGCCATCGAAACACGTTTTGAATGGTCGGTGATCGCCAAGTAACGCAGGCCGCGGGCGCGGGCAGCCTCGGCCATCTCATCGAGCGAAGCCTGGCCGTCCGTCTCGTCCGTGTGGGCGTGCAGATCGCCCCGAATGTCGTCCAGAGTGATCAACTTGGGCAGATTCCCCGCGTCCGCCCAAGCGAACTCGTGACGCGCCTCGCGCAGCTCCGGCGGAAAGCAGGGCAGATCCAGCGCGGCGTAGACTTCTTCCTCCGTTGCGCCCGCCACGTAGGTCTCTTGGTCGCCGTCGACTCGGTAAACGCCGTACTCGTTGATCTTCAACCCTCGCTGTTTGGCGCGGCCGCGCAGCACGACGTTGTGTTCCTTCGACCCGGTGAAGTACTGCAGCGCCGCGCCGAACGATTCGGGAGGTACGATCCGCAAGTCGATTTGCAGACCGCTCGCCAGCCGAATCGACATCTTCGTATCGCCTCGGGCCAACACGCTCGGCGAACCGGAAAACCCGGCGAAGCGGTCCATGATCCGGTCGACCTCCGCAGCGACGACCAGTACGTCCAAATCGCCCACCGTCTCGCGACCGCGGCGGTAGCTGCCGGCGAATTCGAGCTGCTCGATCCCCTCGCAATCGCTCAGATGGCTGCGCAACTCGGCAACGATCTCGTCCGCATTGGCCCAGTAGATCCGCCGCCCGGCTGCGGCCGCCAACGAGATTCCGCTCAGGATCGCCTCTTCGGTCTTCGCCCCAAATCCCTTCAGCTCGCGGATACGGCCTAATTCACAAGCCTGCTTCAGATCGTCCAGCGTCGCGATTCCCAGTTCACGATAAACTGCGGCCGCCTTCTTCGGCCCCATCCCCGGAATCCGCATGAGCGTCAAGACACTCTCGGGGATCTCGTCCTGCAGCTTCTTCAATTGCGGCAACTCGCCGGTGCGAACCAGGACTTCGCACTTCTCGGCCACTGCCTTGCCAATGCCGTCGATCTCCAGCAATCTCCCGGGATCATCATTCACGATCGACGAGACGGATTCCGGCAAGTTCCGGATGGCCCGCGCGCCGTTGCGGTAGGCCCGTACTCGGAATGGATTCTCGCCTTGGAATTCGAGCAGGTCCGCCATCATCTCGAATGCATCGGCGATCTGCGAATTGGTCATCCGGTCACTCCTAGGCGACATGCAATTCGACAACGTCCCTGTCGTGCAGTACGTAATCGCCTTTGACCTGCGTTCCGTCATGCACCGCACTGCCCCAGACGCGGGCGAACTTCAAGTTCTTGGCAAAGTCCTTGTGAATCTGCTCGGCAATTTCCAGCAACGTGCCGCCGCGGTGGATCGTAAAAGGCCGGTCGAAGTCCGGTTCCTTGGCCATCGGCAACTTGGTGTAGACACGAATGACATCCAGAGGCTCGTAGATGGCGTTTCTCAAGGATTCGAGTCCCGTGCCGTGCGCGGCGGAAATCGGGTACTCCGGGAAATCCAGCGGACAGAATTCGTGCATCAACTCCAAACGTTCGGCCGCCTCGGGCAAGTCGATCTTGTTGGGAACCAGCAGCGTCCGCGTGTAGGAAACGCCGATGTCGTTCTCGTCCAACGACGACTCTTTGGCCAGCCGAGTTTTGGTCGACGCCAGGTGCGAGAGCACCGCCTGCAAGCCGTCGATGCCTTCGTCCAATCCCAAGTCGACCATCAGCACGGCGAGGTCCGCGCCGCGGATCAAGCCTTGGGTGACCGGATCGAAGTAGTCGGCCGTGATCGGCGGCGTGTCGATCAACTGGACCATCACGTCCTCCCAGGGCATCATTCCCGGAACTGGCTCGATGGTCGTGAACGGATAGGGCGCCACCTCGGGCGTCGCCCGCGTCAGACTGCGCAACAACTGGCTCTTGCCCGCGTTCGGACCGCCGATGACCACCGCGCGACCGGCGCCCTGGCGGGGAATCTTGATGCCGCCGCGCTTGCCCTTCGCCTGCGGCTGCTGCAAGTCTTTTTTGACCTTGCTGATCTTCTGCTTCAGCTCCGCGTTCAGTTTGTCGGTGCCCTTGTGCTTGGGCAACTCGCGGAGCATCACCTGAAGGCATTCCAGCTCTTCTTCCGGTGTGCTCGCCCGGCGGTACTCCGCCTCGGCTTTCAGATATTGTGCAGTGAGATTGGCAGGCATGACCGTGCTCGTTGCGAAGCGATCAGCGTTTGGCCTTCTTGATCAGCGTCACTTCGTTTCCCTTGTCGTTGTACGTCACTTCGTCCATCAGGGACCGCATCAGCCACACCCCGCGTCCGCAAACGGACTCCAGGTGTTCCGGCGACGTCGGATCGGGCAGCTTCGAAGGATCGAAACCCGGCCCTTCGTCCCGGACAACGAATTTCGCACCCTCGTTGGAAATGCTCACTCGGACATGCACTTTGCGATGGCAATACGGAGGCGTGCGGCGACGTTCCTCCATCGCCCGGTTGTACAACTCGTCGTCCTCCATCTCCCGCAATTCGGAACTAAGTTCCAGGTTCCCGTGGTGAATCGCGTTGCGAAGCGCCTCTTCCAACCCGAGGCAGACGAGATCTTCCGTGCCCTCTTCGCAAATGGCCGCGTTGCGCATGCACCCGCTGACATACTCCAGCAGGTGGGCGATCAACTGGGTGTCGTTGTCTTGGACGACAAACGTGCTCTCGGATTCGGTGACACAACGCAAGAAACGACTCAATTCCCTCTTCTCGCGACACAGGGTCAACAACTGCTCGACGATGCTCGGCAGCAGACGCGAGAGCGCTGCTTTGGGAACATAGGCCCGCGCTCCGCTCTTGACCGCTTCGATAGCAATCTCGTCGCTGCCGTTGCCGGTCATCAGCACCACGGGAACCAGCGGATCCGAACGCCCCACCTCGGCCAGCAGTTGCATGCCGTCCATTTCGGGCATAATTAAATCCGTGATCACCAGATCAGGTGGATTCTTCTTGATTTGCTCCAGCGCCTCAACCCCGTTGCTGGCAAATTTTATATCCAGCTTGGGGGTTTTTTCGAGCAACGCGCCGACCAGGCGCTGATCAATACGCGAGTCATCTACTACGAGTACGGTAGGCATGACTTTTCCTACGGAAGTTGCGAAACGGCGGCGTAACATTGCCGCTCGATGCCTCGCCTCGCATCCCCATTCCTCGGGAACTCCCAGACTTGGGCGTACAGTCTACTCTGTGAGACCGCTGGGGGAAAGCATCGAAAGGGTCTTTCCCACTCTTTTTTCCTCGGAAACGAGACGCCGATGAGTTCTGAACGGACATCGTTGTGGTATTTTAGGGTCTGGCGTGCCCGCAAGGAATGGACTCGCCTGTCGAATGATCGATTCGTTTGGAGATGCCTCCCATGAAACGCACTGGATCCTTTTGGCGTGCGGTCGTCTGTTTGGTCATTCTGGGAGTCCCAGCCAAAGCGACAGCGGAGATCAAAGCCGGCTTCGCTGAACGCGATATCTCGCCGCAGATCGGCATGGAACAACCCGGTGGATACCACAAATCGTTCCACCGCTCGTTCCACGACCCCTGCAAAGTCCGCGCGGTGGTGTTCGACGATGGCCATCAGCAGGTCGCCCTCGTAGGCGTGGATGCACTGGTCGTTCCCGACCAAATGGTGGTAAGGTACCGGACTGCGATTCAGGAGAAGACAGGAATCAGCGGCCAATCCGTCCTGATCGCCGCCTCGCACTCCCACTCGTCGGGGCCAGTCGGCATGGTACAACCGGGCGAGTACGACCATGCCTCGCCCTTGGTTCAGAAGCTGGCCTACGAGCAGTCCAGCGAAGCGAATCCGGAGTACGTGCGCCAAGTCGAGAACGCGATCACCGAGGCGGTCGAGGACGCACACAAACGACGCTCGCCAGTGTTTTGCGGATTTGGCAGTGGCCGGGAAGACCAAGTCGCCTTCAACCGCCGCTTCCGGATGAGCAGCAGTGCGGTGACGCACACACATCCCGGCCAAGGCAGCCCCGACATCGCCGAAGTCGCCGGCCCGACGGATCCGGAAGTCGGAGTGGTCGGCGTTTGGGATCAGAACGACCAATTGATGGGTTGCGTCGTGAACTTTGCCTGCCACGCGACGACCAGCCCCGGCGGCATTTCAGCGAACTACATTTACTATCTTGAACAGGTCATCCGCGGAGCCATGGGCGAGCAGGCGATCGTCGTGTTCACCGCGGGTGCGTCCGGCGACGTCACCCAGGTGGACAACCTCAGCCCTCACCAACAGCGTCGAGGCGAGCAGTCCGCGAGGTTTGTCGGAGGACGCGTTGGTGCGGAGACCGTCAAGGTGCTGTTGTCCGTCGAACGCACCGATCAAGCGACCGTCGCAAGTCGCGTCAGCCAGTTGGACATCGCACGCCGCAAGCCGCGTCCCGAACGCGTCCACGAAGCGCTGGAGCTCTGGACGAATCCGCCGCCCAAGCCGGACCCAACGAAGATGACCTTTGCCAAGGAGATTCTGATGCTGGACGCCAAGTTGCAGCGAGAACCCACGGCGAACGTGGAAGTCCAGGCGATCCAGATCGGACCTGCCGTGTTCGCGTCCAGTCCAGCCGAGTACTTCTGCCAATTCGGCCTGGACATCAAAGCGGGCAGCCCCTTTCCGCTGACGTTCCCGGTCTCGCTGGCCAACGGCTGCGTCGGATACGTCCCGACCGAGGAGGCATTGGGACCGGGCGGCGGCGGCTACGAAACTCGGCTGACCAGCTACAGCAATCTGATTCCCTCGGCGGGGCGCACGATCGCTGACACGGGCATCGAACTGACCAAGCAATTGACGCCGGACGATCTGCCCGTCTCCGCCCCGCATCCGCCATTCCAAGGCGACGGATGGAGCTACGGCAACGTTCCGCCGGAATTGGACTAGACCGGCTCAAGGTCCGTCAAAGGGAGACATTCACGCCTACGGAAGATCGAACGCAAGCCAAGACTTGCGTGCTTGCTCGCGGACCTCGTCTACCATTCGCGTCCAATGGGGCGCGAGGAACGGCGGATTCGTAAGTCCGCGCTGTGCATACACTCCCGTGGCTTTCGACAAATCCAGGTTCGCCACGACGACCGCTTCGTTGCGATTGTCGGCCAGACCAAGTACCCGCTCGTCCGGCCCGACGATCTTCGAGTCACCGGCGGACCACAGCCCTTGTCCCTGGGGCCCCACCGAGTTGGCGAAGAGGTAGTAGATGGCGTTCTCGAAGGCCCGCGTGGCGATGCCATCTTTCCCGCCTCGCTTCTTGCGCGAGACGGCCAGAGTGTCCATGCCGGCGTTGGGATGGAACAGAATGCGGGCACCGGCCATCACCGCCAGGCGGACCAGCTCCGGATAGCGGCGTTCGTGGCAGATGACCGAGGTCACACAAACTCCGTCGATGTCGAACAGGGCCACCGCATCTCCGGGGACGAAGTGTTTGCGATCCATTTCGGTCAGATGGCACTTGGCGTAGCAATAGGACACCCGCCCCTGTCGATCGAACACGACCAAGCCGTTGTGCAGCTTGCGGCGACGAAACACCGGCGAGCCCACCAGCACGTGCATCCGCCGCCGAGCCGCCATGGCGCCCACCGCGGCCAACGAACCGCGAACGTCGACAGGAGTCAGGCGGGAAAAGTCAAAGGCATAGCCCGTGGTCGCGCACTCGGGCAACAGCACGGCGTCCACCCCGCGACGAGCTGCCTGATCCAGCAGGCGTGCGATCGTTGCCAGATTTTCGTCGATGGTCGTAGCGAACTTCATTTGGACAGCAGCGACCCGCAAACGGCCCGGGACGGATTCAGCGGCGGTCGGTTGCGTTGCGGTGGAAAGGGCCATGCGCGAGGTCTCCTGTGCAAAGTGTCAGTCAAGACGGGTGCCGATCCGCGACCAGTCGATTGGTCCCAGCTCGTAATAGGACGTGTCCTCCGGATCGGGAAACCGCCGTTCCTGGGACCAGTAAACGATGCGTGCAATCCCGTGCAGGTCCGAAAGCGGGATCGTTCCCAGGAATCGGCTGTCTTTCGAGATGCGACGGTTGTCGCCGAGCACAAACATGGAGTCCGCCGGGACTTGAATTCGCCCAAAGTTGGCATACTCGGGATTTCCTTTCTGCCAATCGCCGGAAATACGGAAAAACACTGGAAAACGCGGTATTTTGCAGAGTTTGCACCACTTGCCCCCCTACCGCCGCAAACCGCCCGTGAACGCCCATAACGCCCGTTTCAGGTGTCAATGACACCCGCTCGAAACAGCCCCGACACCCATTGAACCGCGCCCAGGTGCCGGACGCCAGACGGCAGCCCCTCGGTGATCGTCGCCCAGGTGATCCACGGCGATGTGGCCAAACGTCCGACCGCAGACAAGCCACGGGGCCAGCGCCAGACCGGACGGCAGCCACGGCGATGTGGTGGCCCTCGGTGCCGAACGTGTCGATCGTCGCCCAGGTCCACAACCCGGTGGTGATCCACTCCCAGGTGGCCAGACTGGACGAACGCCCGGGAAACGCATCTGGACGCATCCGCGCCCCGGTGGTGTTCTCAGTCGCCCAGGTGGTGAAACGCTCGCCACGGCTCGAATCCCGCAACCAGGAAAGGAATCTGGACGGCAGCCGCTCGGGAACCACGAACCGACCAGACCGCAGACGAGCCACGGCAGCCGGTGGCCCAGCGCCGGCCGATCAGCAGCCGATGATGCCTCGAATCGTCTCCGCGAACCGCTCATTGCCCAGTCGCACGAATTCGGCCGCTGTCTGGCCAGCCGTCGCCGATGCCTCGGTGTAGCCGTCCAGAATCGCCCGCAATGCGCCGGCGATTTCGCGGGGGTCGTTTGGGTCGCATTGCCACTGAGGCGGGCAGTAGGCCATTGCCAGCGATCCGACAATGGGCCTGCCGTGTTGCATGGCTTCGATGCCGCAAAGGCCGAACGTCTCCACCATCGAAGGCGTAAGCAAAACGTCAATGTCATCGCGCAGCCGCGATGGCCACTCACCTGGCCGAACACAAAACCGCCATTGCTCGACTTGCAAGCCGATTGCCGCTGCGAATTCGGGAAAGCGCCCGGCAGCAGTCAGCGCCAGAACCGGCCGGATTCGCCGCTCTCGCGAAAGCAGCCGCATGGCAACCAAGCAAGACGCGATGCCCTTTTCGTCGTGCCCTCGGGACGATACCAGGACTACAGGCAATTGGTGCAACGAACGAACCACGGGTGGAACGGGAGCCACGGGTGGCGGGCAGATCAAAACCCTCGGGACGTCCAGCAACGGAAGGCAGGAACGCGCCTCGCTCGTCACGAAAAAGCAGTTCGGCCGCTCGCGACAAAGCCGAAACATTCGCGCGGCCTTGCCTTCGGATGGCAGCTTGCTCAAAGGGGTATGAGCCCAGTAGACAAACTTCGTCTCGGGATATTTCGCGGCCAGTCGCGACAAGTCCGCCACGCCGATCATGCCGCTGTGAGAAATGCAAATCGCAGCCCCTTGGGAAACTTCAAATTCAACAGACGTCAAGTGATCGACTACGATGTGCCGATGCCCAGGAAACACGCCTGACCAGCCGGAAAGGAACGGTGCTCGCCAGTGACCGATCAGCGGTGAATGCACGATTTTCATTCTCAGTCCTCGGGAAAGTCCGCCGCAAGAAACACGTCAACGCGCGGGTGATACTCTCCGTCGGCGCCCAGGAACCAGCCGCCCGAAGCCGTAGCGCGCCGACCAGCCGCTTTGAATTTCCGAGCAGGCTTGGCGGATGTGCGCGTCGGCAACTTCCCGCTCCTGTCGGCTTCGGGGGTGGGCCAGAATTGATCGAATAGAACGCACAGCAACTACCCCCGACCGATGAACCGATGGACGAGGAAAAAAAACGGTGGGGCGCGGCAGATTCGGGGACCACGCCCCACCAACCGCCGCTCGCGCGCCGCCGCAAGGAGACAGCAGCAACGCGCCGGCGGCCATTGATCGTAGCGGGGGAGTGAACGGCAGGACAACCGTCTACTACCGTCCCTCTCCCACCTGCCGCCCGCGCGCTCGCCACCATCGGGAACTCAAAAAAGGCAGCGATCGCCTTTCAGCCACGCGCGGACGGCGAACAACTCACGTCACAAAACGGATTGCGTCGACCGCTTGGCAGCCGCTTTGGCAGCCGCCTTGGCCGAGCGCCGCCGGTGGTTCTCCAAAGCCAACTGCGACTCGCCGAAGCTCGAGCCGGCCCGGCGCGCCGCATCGAAAACCGCGCGCTCGTCTGGTGTCAACGCGGCCAGAAACGCATTCTGTTTCGCCGCAAGTTCTTGATTCTCAATCATCGCATGTCCTTTCAGAAAAACCTCAGAAATCGAAACTCAAAACTCAAAACTCAAAAAACGGACGGACGCGCGGCGGATTGGAGGGGTCCGTCGCGCGCGGCTTTGCAGCCCGGGCGCCACGCAGCGCCCGCCGTCCTGCACAGTCTCAGTTCGCGCGAAGCGATCGCGCATGCGCCAGACCATGCACAACCGCTGGATCGCTCGGGTTGGTCGCGCGTCGTGCATCCTCCACTTGCTTGGCGAATCGTCGCGCCCGCTCGACTTGGATAGCAGCCGCATCCCGCCGGCGTTGCGCCTCGATCAGCGCAGCATCGGCCAGCGCCAGCGACTTGTCTGCCTCGGCCAGCTTCTGCGGTAGTGCCTCGATCTCATCACCATGTTCGGCCAGAAAATCATCGGCCTGCAGCCCGGCCTCGAATTGTCGCCGCATTTCCCGCTCGCCTGCCGTCAACGCATGGCCCTTGATTCGTTCCACGAAATCCATGCGTTGCGTGCCCAGCCCCAGGGCTACTTCCTCGGCCAGCAGCGCGGCATGAACTCGAACCGCGTGTTCGCGGTGATCGTGGCCAGCCACGGCATACGCGAACCCGCTCGGCAGCCGCGCCAATTCGGCCGGAACGTCGATGCGGGTTGCCCCCCCGGCAGGTTGCCGGTTCTTCGTCTGTCTGCTCATTGAAAATTGACTCCCCATCGGTGCATGTCTCCTATGCTCGAAACTCGAAAAAACTCAAAAAGCCCCGAAAAAACGGGGGAAACGCCAAACGAAAAGCAAGTGTGTGCGAATATCTATGTGTTCCCTTGGGACACTTCCGCCGAAACTCGAAAAAGTACCTACCGACTTTCGGGGAGGGGTGTTGTCCAAGCCGTCTAGCATCGCGTGTAACGCATCGTCGCCGCTGGTAGCCTCAGCAGTCGCCCCCGCCCGTCTGCGCTCGTCAAACTGCGGATTTCGCATCGTGGCAACGCCAACGCCAGCTTTGCCGGATGATGTGGACAGCCCGAAGAATTCGTACTCGCTCAGCATGGTTGCACCCCATGCCGCCGAAGGAACCGATAAAGCGATCGACGTGAGACTCCAACCATGAAGGCATGAGCCGGTTTGATACGGGGGCCCACCCGCGGTAGGACGTTGAACCCGGCCTGCTCAGCGATCTCGGCGAAGTCCCGCTCGCTCACGTAGAACGGCAGGCCGATCCGTGCGCCGGCCCGCTGCATCGCCCGCTTGACCAGACGGCAGCCGATGCGCGGATGCATCGTCGGCGTCAACTCGCTCAGGAATTGACGGCAGCAACCAACGGCGTCCGCTGGCCACGGGGTTGTGGTGTCGGAGGTGGTCGTGTTCGCGTTCATGTTTCGGATTCCTTTTTCAAATTCAACCAGGAAGAAAGCCTTGTCGGTCGGATTGGCTCATTTCAATCCGACCGGTCGTACAACTCGCCCTTGGTCGGTCGGTCGGATTGATATGGCCAATAAATAGGCCCCTAATAAGACCCACCGACAACCCCCGGACCATAAAAACAACCCACCGACCCTATACCACCGAATACCACCG
>JAHDXO010000032.1:0-28657 GCA_023382975.1 Pirellulaceae bacterium | reverse complement strand
TGGCATGGGCCCTACACATCGGCCCCAAACCCGCCCCCCCGCCAACGCCCGTACCATCAATCCATCCGACCGACCGTATCCGACCGAATCCGACCGAATCCGGCCGATCATTTTCCGGTGGCCCGATAGCCGGTTTCTCGGCGTCCATTCTTGGTGATTTCGCATTGTTCGATTCGCATTTCTTTAAGCAGCGTCATCAACGCTTTGCCAACCCGTTTACCCTCGATGGATGCAAGATCTCGAATCTTGCTCTTGGTCTCCCCGTCCTGGAACTGGCGGACAGCTTCAAGCACCCTCCGGCAATCCTCAGCATCCTGTCTGGCCAGTTTTTCCGCTCGCTCCAATTCGCGCTGCCGTTTGGCATCCTGGCGGGCATCGTCGGCAGAACTCGCGACCACTTCCCAGCGCCTGCCCCCGGGGTCAGTGCGCAGCCCTTCGTTGACGTCAACGGCAAGCATCTGGTTATGGCCAGCACTTCCGCCAACCGAGAGCCAAAGCTTGTGTTCGCCTGTACCCGGTACGTACTTCTCCCGCCTGCCAATCAGCAGCCATTGCCGAGCAAATTCGCCGAATCCAGACCACGCGATGTCCTGTAGCTCGGGGATCTCGCAGCTTGTGCGGGTTTTTGAGAAGTGGTGAAGCAAGAGTAGCGTCACGTCTGCGCGACGACACAAGACGGAAATTTCGCGTAGCATTTCCCCTTGGGCGAACACGTTACCGGCGTCATCGCCTGGCAGAGCCAAGTAGGCAGGATCGACTATCAGCAGCCCCCCGCGGATGATTTCGAGCGATTCGGCAAGTTTCGCGATGTGTTCGGGGTTGTCGAATCTCGGCAAGCAGTCCGACCAGTACAGATTGCCGATTCCACGAAGCGATATGCCCAGCGCCAAACAAATTCGGCGGGCGGTTTCCTGAAGGACGGATAGGCCCGATTCGCCCGATAGGACAAGAACCGGTGCTGTCGTCAACACCCTGATGATTCCGAGAAACGGGATTCCGGTTGCTATGGAAATCGCCAACGCAACGGCGATCGTCGTTTTCAAGACCTTGATTCCGCCCGCAAGGATTCCGTCTTGACCGACCGCAAAAAAGTTCTCCAAGAACCACTTGATGGCGAAATCGCCCTCGTCCAGTTCGGCCGATGTGTGAATTTTTAGCTCGAATCCGCCGCACTTGTTTTCGGCGTCGCCTTCATGGTCGTTGTCGACCGCTTGTTCGTCGCCCGGTGCCTCGGTGATCCTCTCGGCTTCGTCCGCCGCTGCGATAACGTCTTGCCACCGTCCGGCCGCGATGAAATCCCGAATGTCCTTCGGCGCCTTGCCGATGTCTTCCGGATTGCACCACTCGGGAACCGGCAGCTTGACCACGAAAACCGCACTTGCCACGCCGAATAGGGCTCGGGCGCGGATCCGCGCGCCATCGTCGCCGGCGCTGTCGGCGTCCATCACGATGTAGACGATTCTGTCTCGGAAGGCGTCGACCAACTCGGGCGCGAAAGACCCCTCCCCGCAAGCGCTCGTCACCGCGATGTGACCCGGTGGCAAAAACGGCGATATGGCGATGGCATCCGGCAATCCCGCGCAGAGCCAGACCGCTTTGGATTGCCTCAGTTCGTCCGGCGTCCCGACCAAGAGCAGAGAATCGGCCGAACCGCGCAGCAGATGCGTCTTGCGCGCGCTCAAATGCTGAAATGCCGGAAACGACGTACCATCCGGACGGTACAGCAGAACCGCAGTTGGCGTTTTCCAGTCCGAAGGACGGTAGCCACTGAACACCAAGACGCCTTGACGGTGCCAGTAGCCCGCTTGTGGATTCGCTCGGCTCACCTGCTCAGCGGTCAATCCCGCTTTTGCCGCTGCCCAGTTCTTCACGAATTTCTCGCGAACCGCGGGGTTGTCGGTCAAGTCCAACTGCTCAAACGCCAGATTGCTGGATGTGGACACGGGCAGGGGTGGGGTGGGGCTTTCCTTCCTGGCTGTCTTCCCGGGGCTGTGCTTCCCGTTGTGCTTGCCGTTCATCGGCTCGACTCCCAACCGATTCGTGGTTTCGGCCAGCGTTGTCGGAAAGTCGATGCCGCGAAAATGCTGGATTGCTGCCAACACGTCGCCGTTCTTGCTGGCGAAACACTGATTGCAGATCACGAACCCCTTGGCGCGGTCGTAGCGGAAGCGATCCTTTCCGCCGCACTTGGGACAAGGATGGTGCTTGCCGTCCAGAATCCCGCGCGGCAGGTGGGCAACGTATTCGAGTAGCTCGGCTTCCCGGCCGCGGGCAGCCATCTTGATTCGTTCAACGTCCATGTTTACCATAGTGTCGTTCCGTCCATCTTGGCCCCGCTCGGCTCGCCGCGCCGCGCGGGGCTTTTTTCGTTGCCTCAGACGTACCTCGGGATACTCGAATCCCTCCGCTGTCTTCGGGTGGGGCGAACATCCGCAGCCACCCTTCGCGACTCCAGGAACGTCTCCAAGTCGCTCCGCCGAACGCGATACCTCGGGCGCGCCTCGGTGCCCAGGTTGATGGCCGGAAGCAATCCGGCTCGAATCCAGCCGATTGGCTTCGACTCACGGATTCGCAGTTCGCGAGCGATCTCGGGCAATGTCTGCCACTCGGCCGGCTTGGCTGTGGGGGTGGGGTCAGTGTCCATTGGCAGCCTTCTCCCGGTCTTGCCGTTGATTGATCGCAGCCAGCAGCCGATCTCGATACTGTTTCACCCGCGCGGCTTCATCCAGCATCCGGCCGGCCGCTGCGATCAGCCCCAGGTTTGCGTCGCGGATTTCGTCTTCTACCTTTGGTGGTAGCATCATGGTTTGGGTTGTCACCTGCTGTCTCCTGTCGATTGTGATCGAGCCGTTTCAGACAGCCTTCCGCGTTAGCGCCCGCGTTAGCGCAGCCGGTGGAAATACCCCCCCAGCGCACGAAAAAACGGCATTTTCTCAGGGAAAATGCCGTTTAGAAAATTTCCAGAATTTTTCGGCCGCGTTAGCGCCGCGTTAGCGCTAACGCGGCTTGGATGGGTCAAAGGTCGTCTTGGGTAGCAGGTTCTTTATCCGGTGCAAGGTGTCGCGGGCGGTCGACTCGCCACCACTCCGTTTGCCGGATGCGGCTTGCATCTAAGTTCAGCAATTCACCCAGTTCGGGCGATTGCTTGCCCCAGAACCTTTGATCCAGCGCGCTAATTGCCTGCAGCCGGGTATCAGCGTCCAATTCGTGTTTTTCGGCGATGTGCAGCACCTTCAGCGCGATATCATCCAGCAAGCCGACGAGTGGATCCGGCCGGCGGGTAGCAACCAACTTTTCCCCCGTCGCCGATATGCCCCCAACCGACTCGGCAGCCGGTGGGGGCGATGTCGTGACGGGCTCGTCCAGTATGCTCCGCATCATTGCGACGGCTTCGTCCAGAGGGATTTCCTGTTGCTCGGGATCTTCTGGCAGAACGCCCTCGAATTGCATCATCGCAGTTCGGGCGTCGATTTCCATGCTGGCCACTTGCGGCCCGTCCAGATCGGCATTGTTCCGCCATGCGTCGAAGACTTTCGCGACGGGCGACAAATCCACGCCCACTTGCCGACCGGCTTGGAGCATGATTTTCGGTAGGGCGCCCAGGAAGGTACACCACCGAACAAGCGCCAGTTCCGCGCCGGTGCCCCGATGGCAAACCGTATCCCTGACCAGTTCTCTCAGCTTCGGAGCGATCTTGATGAGCGTTTTCAGCCGGTGGGCGTCGCCCAGGTGCCACGGGTCGCCGCTGGTGGCCTTGCGTTGCAGATGGGCCACTTCCCCCAGGACACTGGCCAGAAATTCGTTTTCCTTCGATGCGTCTTGCATGGTTGCCCCCTCCTACTTGGCGGCCCTACAGATTCGGAAAGATACCGGGCGGGGCGGATGTAGGTGTCCGCTTTTCGGGTGGCCTACCCTAGCCCGGTCGTTTTCGATTGTACCCCCCCTGTCAACCGCTTACAACCCGCAGTTTCGGCCCGTCCCCCCAGGTTGCCAGCACGCGCCGCGCGGCTTCCACGTCACCTTGTACCGCTCGGGTGATCTCCGGCAACCAGACGTCCCGCAAGGTGGTCTGTACCGGTCCCGCGGTCTCGGCAATGGCCTTCCTGGCCTTGTGGATGGCGATTGTAAGCGGCTCGTCATCCTGGCCAGCTTCGGTGTCGGTGGTGTCGGTGTCGACGTCCACTTCGTCGTCATCCTGCCCCGTGTCGCCGGTGCCGAATAGCCAGTCGTGAACGTGATCCGTGACGGCCCGCAGACGTTCATCCGCCACGAATTGCCGGTAGATTGCCGACATATCGCCCGACTTCGGCGCGTGCCCCATCAAATGCGTGACGGCAACCGGATCTTTCGCGCCGTCCGCCACGGTGCAAAATGTTCGCCGCGCATCGTAAAACGTCCTGTTCTCGACACCAGCAGCCACGGCAGCCGCCTGGAATTCCTTCCAGACGTTTGTTCCGCGCCGGCCGGAAACGTAGTTGACCCCTCGCGGACTGATGAACAGCAGCGATTCGTTTCCTGCTTTCGGCTTCGGACGGTTGGCCAGCACTTCGCGAACCGCTGCGATTGTCTCCGGCCAGAGTGGGATTCGTCGCATGATGGCAGTCTTCGCTCTCGGCAGTTCGAGCCAACCGCTTTCGAGGTTGATGGCAGCGATCCGCAGCAACCCTAGATCCGTGTTGCCGACTCCGGCCTGCACTCCCAACAGCAGCATGGCCCGCATGTTCGTACTCGCGTGTGCCAGAAGTGCTTTCACCTGTTCCGGCGTGAACATGCGCCGCCCACTGCCCAGTTTCGATTGGCGTACCGTCTTGGCGCTTGGTTTGTCAAACCCGCTGCCAAACTGAGCCGGAGCGGATAGCTTTTTGTTATTCCAGCCCCATTTCCAGATAGATCGCGTCATAGTGACAGCCACGCCAACCGCGGCTGGTCCCCATCGCTTTGCGTAGGCGTCGCGCAGCGCCTGGAAGTCATCCGGCCCCAGATCATTGGCATCGCGACTCCGGCCAACCGCAGCGAAAATCACAGATACCAGCGATTTGTAACCGTCCCAGGTACGAAAGGACAAGTCGCCGCTCTTAACCCGCTGTTCCTTCCATTGAAGCCAGAGGTTGCACAAGTCGTCGACCGTCATTCCGTCTGTCTCCGGGCGCGGCTTCCGGCCTGCAAGAAGATCGTCCTTTTGTTTGAGCCACTTCTCGAGCGCCTTCTCGCCTTTGGGATCGTCGGCGACTTTGCCGAAGTAGACGAACGAACCGCGAACCTTCTTGCACCATCGGCCCGTGCGATGCGGAAAGAGCGGAAAGTCTGGACGAGGTTTCTTCGGGCGGGTAGACTTGGCCATTGCAGCACCTTTCGGTTGAAACAGGAGGTGTTGTAGACACCCGCTCGGCTCACTTCCGGGCGGGTGTCGTCATTTCAGCCCCGATTATACTTTGGTGTCTAAGGCGGTGTCAACTACCGAAGCAAAACATTGCAAATGCTGGAAAACACGGGGTTTGCCGGGTGTCATAGTCGCCTTCTCGGGATAGGCTGGAAAGTTGGAGTCGATGAACGCATGTTGATCGCCGACATCCGACCCATTCAAAATCAACCGATCATCAACCATCTCGATCGTGTCGCCGGGGAGTCCCGCTAGTCGCATGACGTAAAAAGGCGATCCTGGGCCCGCGCTGCTGAAAACGACGACGTCGTTTCGACGCAATCGCGTCGGATGGCACCAGAACTTGTCCACCACAATGCGCTCACCCGATCGGATCGTGGGCGACATCGCGCGCATGGGAACCACGAATGCTTCGGCCACAAAGGAGCGGACGAGCTGAGCGACGAGATAATTGCCACTGTAGAACATGGCAAACGCCACCAGGTACGCCCACCATCTCTGATACGCCTTGAGCGGAGCGTCGCGATGGCGTCGCGCCAAGAAGAAAGCGTCGGCAGCTATGCCGATCGGAAACGCGACCACGCACAACAGCAGGAAAACTACTCCGGCTCGGTTGATTGGCAAAGACATGGCGGCAAACGCGAAAGCGGGCAGGAGAGCGGCACCGACGCACCAGAGGATGATGCTACGGCGCAACCTGCCCGCATAGATCTGCCCCACGGGACCGCTCATCAGGCTCAAGATCGCAGCAAGCCAGGGACGTCGTGGTTTGGTGGTCATGGCGCTCGACAATCCTTGCGTCGGGAATAATGGTTGCAGGCTCCGAGCCTTGATCGGAACCGACCCTGTTTCGCAGTTGCCGTGGTCATCGAGTCGCGTTCGGCGCCCGCGACCCACCTTGGCTGCGTTCCGCGGAACCATCGTCCGCAGAGTATACCAGAATCTGCTTTTCGAAACTTCACCAGCGACGCAAGTTGCGAGAGCGGCCCGGATAGCCGGCCGGCGTATACCTGTCGCAGAGAGCGTCGTCTGGTGCCTGTAGCCGTCCTTCCCACGTTATAATCCCGTTGTCCCAGATTGTTCCAGATATTCCCTTCGTCGTCGGAGGCAAGCGATGACTGTTCGATCGTGGTTGGCACATGCGTTTTCTTCGTGCTTCATCCTGCTGTCGTTTTCCGTGGCGACTCCCGCCGCCGACTACCTGCTCGAATCGCCCAAAGAGATCCCGGTGATCGCCGACGTAGACGTGTTGGTCGCGGGAGGTTCGAGCGGTGCGGTCGCGGCAGCATGCGAGGCAGCGCGGCACGGAGCCAGGGTGTTTCTGATCGCACCGCGTCCCCATCTGGGCGACGATCTGGCGTCGACCATGCGGCTGTGGCTGGATGACCAGGAGGCAGCGGACCTGCCCACGGCCGAGCCCGCTGTTCGCAGCCTGCTCGCGGAATGCTTCGGCGATGGGCGGCTGACGACACCACTGCGAGTCAAGGCGGCCATGGACCGGGCGTTGCTTGAATCGTCGGTGCGCTACTTGACCGGCTGTTACGCCACCGACGTGCTGCGCGACGAGCACGGCCGGATCACCGGTGTCGTCATGGCCAACCGCAGCGGGCGGCAAGCTGTGCTGGCCGACGTGATCATCGACGCGACGGATCAGGCAGTCGTGTCGCGACTGGCCGGTGCTCGATTCAGGCCCTTTCAGCCGGGCGTGCGGACGTGTACGCACATCGTGATCGGCGGATCGCTGCAAAGCGGCGAACACCTGCGCGGCGAGACCAAGTCGTTCTCGTATCAAACCGCCTCGGGCGGCGGCCAGGTCGCGCTGCCGGTCCATCAGTATGCCATCGACGTCGACTTGGCCGACAACCGTCCTGAAACGCACTACCGGGCCGAGCAGATCGTGCGCGACCGGACCTGGTCGAAGGGCGTCGAACGGTTCTCGGAATCGTTGTCCTATCTCCCGTCCGACACGATCGTCGGTCGGAAGCGGGGCGACGATTGGTCGGGAGCCGAGCGAGTCGACTTGGACGCCTTCCGGCCCGAAGGCGTGTCGCAACTGTACGTGCTGAGCGCCTATGCGGATCTCGGCGAAACGGCGGCGGCCGCGCTGCAACGTCTCCCCGAACGGTTGCACTTAGGCGCAAGGATCGGCCGCCAAGCGGCGTTCGACGCCAAACAAGCGACCGCTCTCACTCGTAGCCGAATTCGTGAGAATTCGGACTCTCTTCGCCCCAGCAATGCGGATCCCCCCGCTGCCTCGGTGCAAATCGGCGAGAATCTGGACGGAATTCGGGCTCTGAACTCGGGAAGCGTTCTTGTCGGCCAGCGCGAGTTGCCGGTCCTGGGCCGCTACGATGTGGTGGTGGTCGGCGGCGGCACCTCGGGTGCGCCGGCGGCGATCGCGGCGGCTGGAGCCGGGGCCAAGACGCTGGTCGTCGAATCCTTGCACGAATTGGGCGGCGTGGGCACGGTCGGCCTGATCGCTGCCTACTGGTACGGCCTGCGACGGGGTTTCACGAAGTACGTGGACGACCAAGTCAATCCCGGCAGCGACCGCTGGAACGCGGCGGAGAAGGCCGAGTGGTTTCGCCAGGAGTTGCGGCGCCGCGGGGCGGACATCTGGTTCGGCACGTTGGGCTGCGGAACCCTGGTCGAGGAGGGACGGGTCCGCGGAGTCGTACTGGCCACGCCCTGGGGACGCGGTGCCGTGCTCGCACAGACTGTCGTTGATGCCACCGGCAACGCCGACATCGCCGCCTGGGCCGGCGCACCGACTCGCTACAGCATCTCGGAACTCGGCAGCCTGAACGTACAGATCGCCGGCTTTCCCGAACGGCCGCTCAGTCGCTGGTACGTCAATACGTGCTACACGATGGTCGATGATGCTGATGTGCTGGACGTCTGGCACTTGATGGTTTGGCGACGGCACGAATTCCGGGACAAGCCGGTCTTTGACGTCGGCCAATTGATCGATTCGCGGGATCGTCGCCGGGTTGTGGGCGATGCCACGTTGACGGTGCCGGACATCTTGAACGGCCGCACCTTCCCCGACACGATCAGCCAACACTCCAGCAACTTCGACGCGGCGGCTTTTCCCGATTCGCCGTTGCTGCTGATCTCCGACGCGAAGGGCCCGGTCTTCCGCACCGATGTGCCTTACCGCTGTCTGCTGCCGCGGGGACTCGACGGCCTGTTGGTCGTCGGATTGGGTTGTAGTGCCGAACGCGACGCGATGACGTTGATCCGCATGCAACCGGATCTGCAGAACCAGGGCTACGCCGCCGGTCTTGCCGCAGCCGAAGCCGCGCGGATGGGCGGCTCGACTCGAAGCGTCGACATCCGAGCGTTGCAGGCTCAACTGATCCGCGAAGGCCTGCTGGACCAGAGGGTACACACCGACGAGGATTCCTATCCGCTGAGCGACGAGGTCATCGACCTGGCCGTGCAGACGGTCACCGATCCGAACGCGGACCAAGGCAAAACGCTCGGGGCACTGGCCCGCGTCCTGGCCCATCCGGATCGGGCGATCCCGCCGTTGCGGGCGGCGTATCAGGCTTCATCCACCCCGCAGGCTCGCCGGACCTGCGCGCAGATCCTCGGCGTGCTGGGAGATCCGGTCGGCGTGCCGACTTTGATCGAAGCGATCGAGGCTAACGACGGTTGGGATGCTGGCGTCTCGCTCACTTCGCAACGCAAGACGGGAAACACGTTCAGCCCGCTCGACCGGCTGGTCATCGCTCTGGGGCTGAGCCGCGCGCCGAACTCGACACCCGCGCTGGTCGCCAAGCTGCGTCGGTTGCATCCGGACAGCGAACTTTCGCACTTCAAAGCGATCGCGTTGGCCTTGTCCGCTCATCTGCCCTGCCCGGACGCCGTCGATCCGCTGGTCGAGTTGCTGCGGCAACCGGGGATGGCCGGCCACGCGACACCGCCGCCCGGCGAACTCAATCCGTCAAGGCCGGGCGAGTCGTCCTCGCTGATCGCCAACCGCCTGGTCACGGTCGACGACGACCGCGCGGCGGGTCGCACGAATTTGAACAAAGCGTACAAGGAGCTGATCGTCGCCACACTGCTCTACCACTGCGGCGACCACGGCGACCTGGGACGGGCGACGCTGCAGCAGTATGCCCACGATCTCCACGGCCACTTGGCCCGCTACGCCGAGACCGCGCTGACGGAGCAAGAGTAGTGGCGGTCTTCATCCAACCAGCGCCTCGATCGCGTCGAGATCTACCTTTGACGAATGCCGTTTCGCCAAAATTGGTATCGCGTCGAAATGGCAGTTGATGGCACAATACCGCCGACGTTTGGATGCGCGACACCGATGGTTCCTGCAAGGGAAGGATTCCTCATGCTGGTATTGAGCCGAAAACGGGACGAGAGCGTCGTGGTGGGCGATGAAGTGACCGTGACGGTCGAGGAGATTTCGGACGAAGGCGGACAGCGCATTATCGGCGCCAAAGTACGCCTCGGTTTCCAATCGCCCCGCTACGTTCCCATCTTTCGCAGTGAATGCCGGGAAAAGGTGGTGAGCGGATTTCACGGAGGCGGGGTTCCTCGCCGTCCGCGGGTGCAGACCGGGAAGCTCGTCGAAATCGCGGATGCCCGTGTTCGTTTAAGAATCCAAGTGCCGCAGCGGATTCCGATCCGCCGCAACGGACAGCCGGTGATGGGCTTCGAACCGACGGATGCCAACGGCGAGCGGCCAGCGGCTTCGAGCGTGGTGCATCACATCGTGTGTCACAAGGAAGACCGCATCACGATCTGCAACAACATCACCGTCGCGACCTTGGACGTCCAGCAGTTCATCCCGCTGGACCGGCTGGAAGCGGTTCGCTGAGTTCCCGGTCGAAGGTTGGCCCACAGCGATCATAGACCAGAAAACTGTAGTCGTGATCGTTTCTCGAGTCGGCGGTGAACCGGTCGGATCGCTCGCACAATCGCCAGACATCGGTGTCCAACTCGGGAAATTCCGTGTCGCCGTCGATGCGGGCATGGACCAGCGTCAGGTGAATCCGATCGACCAGCGGCAGAGCCTGTCGGTAGATCTGCCCGCCTCCGATGATGAAGATCTCGTCGTCGCCGCCCGCTGAGCGTATCGCTTGCCGAAGGTCGGAAACGACTTGAACTCCATCGATCTGACAGGTTGGATCGCGGGACACGACCAGCGAGGTGCGGCCGGGCAACGGGCGCCCGATCGATTCCCACGTCTTGCGGCCCATGACGATATGGTGTCCCATCGTCAGTTGTTTGAAACGGCGCAGATCGGCGCTCAGCCGCCACGGCAACTGGCCGCCTCGACCGATCACTCGGTTCTCGGACATCGCGACGATCAACGACAATCTCATACGGCTATTGAATCTTCTCCTGCTCGAGGACTTCGCGCATGACCGGCTGCCCGCCGTCCGGGCCCACGGTACCGCTGATCGTAGGCGTGACGTAACGTTGCGGCCCGCGTTTCTGAGACATGCTGAAATTGTCGCCTTTTTGCAGCAGAAGTCGATAGCTGTTCATGCCCCCGAAGAGCCGTGCCCCCAGCGACTCGCAGGGAATCCAAAGGCCTTCGCCGTTGGGGGACTCCAGGTAGAACTCCGGATAGGTGTGGTGATCGACCCAGACGCTGCGCGCCGGGATGCCCTTCAGACGGCACATCGCCACGAACAGCGACGTGATCTCCTCGCAATCGCCGCTGCCTGTCTCCAAGGCCTGCAAGGCGCCCTTCAGCGGCTTGGTTCCGTCGTGGTGGTCAACGCGGGCTCGCGTCCAGTCGTAGATGGTTTCCACCTGACGCCACGCCGGAAGCGACGGATCGATTTCAATTTCGTTGGAGGCCGCTTTCACCTTGGCGTGATTGATCTCGATAAAGGGACTCTCGCCCAGGTAGGGCCGCAACTCGCGTCCAGGGTTGCCTGCGAAGCGGAGCAACTGCGGATTCTCCGGAGGCATGATTTGCAATCGCTCGACGCGCAGCGTGTAGATCACGTGTGCCGACTGGCCGGCGACGAGCCGTGGCACTCGGAACTCGACCTGCTGGACGCCGTCGTTCAGCGTCCGCTTGGTGACTCGCTGGACCGTGGGCGACACATCTTCGCTGACCAACTCGACAATCTGTTCGGGCCACGCCATCGGCAGCGGAAACGTCGCGACCAAATTGTTGCAGGCACCGTCCTTGGCCGTCATTTCCAAGCCGATGCGGACCTGCGACACGACCGGGTTCGCATAGCGCAACACCACCGATTCTCGCCCTACTTCGGGGCCATCCGCCGCCCGCTCGCGCAGATAACGCTGATCTTCGGTGCTTAACCGTTCGACGGGCACCGTCACGCGGTTGCCGGGCGAAGTTTCGAGCACCACCGCATCGTCCCGGTGTTCGACCAACTTGGCCTCGACGCGAAATCGTCCCGTGCTGTCCGTCCATAGCCGCTGTCCGTCCGCCGGCAGCGTACCGGCCGACGGTCCTTCGGCGTCTGCTGCCGACCACTGCACGATCAGCAGCAGGGCGGCGAGAACCTGCGCGGTTAAACCGGAAATTCGCATGTTATCGGTCATCACGTTGTTCGGAGCCCAGATCGATGACTGTGCCACACCTCCAGTTTACCGCACAAAACGGAGTCTTGCACGAGTTTGGCCCCCGCCCGTCCGGTCGGCGGCGAAGGCTGGCCTGATGAAGAAGGGGCTTTTTCCGCAACATGCTGTATCTTCGCTTCCGTGCAGCCACGATCGCTTGTGGAGCCTGTCCCCTTTTTCATCAGGCCGACGGGACCGGTGGGGGAATGAATGCGCAACTGTCAAACGGAACGTGCAACTCTGCTGATTCCGTTTGGTGCTAGTATTGACGGGGCGCGGGAACCTGGGGTAAGTTCCCAGCATGCCAAGAGGAGCAAGCGTGACGCTTGGAGGTTCGGTGTACCACGTCCTGAACCAGTCGATGGCTGGTCTGCCCTTGTTTCGCGAGGCGGGCGGACTACGAGGCCTTCGAGCGGATCATGATCGAGACGCAACAGCGGGTGTTGAAGATTTTGCGCAGGACGACCTGGAGCGAGAGTTCTACGAAGCCCACCTTGAAGGCCAAACGCGATCTGCAGACCCTGGAAACGCTGCGTGATCAGGGGCAGCAGCGCTTCCTGGAAGCGGAGCACCGTTTGGAAGTTGTCAGCCGCGAACGAGTCGCGTCGAAACGGCGAAAGACGAGAATTGGCCAGATCCTCTGAACGGTGATTGCAGACATGCGAATGAAGTCCGCATCCGAGCCGAGTGTGACGGAAGGCACCTTCGAGTACATCGAAGCGAAGATTCGCCGAGATGCCAAGGGGACGGCATTTGGTGGCGACTTCGAGTGGCTCTGCCAGTGGTTCTTGCTGAACGCTCCGCGGTATCGAGGTCAGTTCGATCAAGTCTGGCTGTGGAGGGATTGGCCGGATGCATGGGGGAGCGATGCGGGAATCGACATCGTCGCCCGAACGCGCGCGGGGGAGTTGTGGGCCGTTCAGGCCAAGGCAGATCATCCTGACCGCGCGATCCCAAAGCGCGAAATCGACTCGTTCCTGTCCGAATCCAACCGGCCGCAGTTTGCCTACAGACTCTTGATGGCCACGACGGACGACATTGGAGCCACGGCTCGTCGGACGCTCCACGGTCAAGAGAAGCCGGTGGGCTTGGTCCTGCGTGGTCATTTCCTGACGGAAGAAGTCCAGTGGCCGGTTCGGATCGGAGCAACGGCCACGCGGTTGCCTCGGTGGGAGGCACGCCCCCATCAAGCGAGTGCGATTGCGGCCGTGATCGACGGATTTCGAGACCATGACCGAGGCCAACTCATCATGGCCTGTGGCACGGGCAAGACGCTGACCGCACTGTGGACTGCCGAGGCGTTGCCGAGTACTCTCACGCTGGTGCTCGTTCCGTCGCTCTCGTTGGTGCAGCAAAACCTTGCCGAGTGGGGCCGCCACTGTGCCGAGGACTTCGACACCCTCGTCGTCTGTTCTGACGAGTCGGTTTTGCACAACACGGCAGACACCGCGATTCAATCCACAGCCGATCTTGGAGTGAAGGTCACGACCGACCCTGCGGAGATTCGGCACTTCCTCGGCCAGCGTCGGCGACGCCCGGCCGTCGTGTTTGCCACGTACCAGTCGTCCGACCGCATCGCAGCCGCTCAGGCCGGCACGAGGAAACCGTTCGATCTAGTGATCTGCGACGAAGCCCACCGACTGGCCGGACACGCCGAGGGCTTGTTCGCGACCGTCCTCGATGGAAAGAAAATCAAGGCTAGCAAGCGGCTGTTCATGACCGCCACGCCGCGTTACTTCAAGGAGCACGTCAAGCGGCGAGCGGCGGAACTGGAATTCGAACTCGTCTCGATGGACGACGAACACGTCTTCGGCCCGGAGTTCCACGTCCTCACCTTCCACGAAGCCATCAGTGCGAACCCGCCGTTGCTGACCGATTACCAGGTCGTCGTGATCGGAGTCACCGACCGCGAAGCCAAAGCGTGGGCCGAGCAGGCCCGCTTGGTCCGCACGGCCGAGGGCCTCAATACCGACGCCCGGACGCTGGCCGCACAGATCGGCTTGGCCAAGGCGATGAAGAAATACGACCTGCGGAAGCTCATCACGTTCCACTCGTCGGTAGCGAAGGCCGCACGGTTCGTCGATGCAACACAGCGAGATTCCTTGCCCGGAGTGATCCCCCACCTGACGCGGTCGGCCCGGCCCTCGGGGAAACTCTGGACGAAACACATCTCGGGACACACTCCCACCGGCCAACGAGCCACATTGCTGAAAGGGCTGGGCAACCTGCCGCAGGACACGCGAGGCATCCTCTCCAACTGTGCGTGCCTGGGCGAAGGGGTCGATGTTCCGGTGCTCGATAGCATTGCGTTCATTGACCCCAAGCGGTCGATGGTCAACATCATTCAGGCGGTCGGCCGCGTGATCCGCAAAGCCGAAGGCAAGCAGATCGGCACCATCGTGATCCCGGTCTTCATCGACGAGACCGAAGACGCCGACCACGTCCTCTCGCAATCGGCCTTCGAGCCAGTCTGGCAGGTACTCAAGGCATTGCGAGCCCATGACCGACGACTGGCGGACGAACTGGACCAACTGCGGCTGTCGTTGGGGAAACGGTCGAAATCCGGCGGCCGAATCCATCTTCCCGCCAACATCCATCTGGATGTTCCCCAATTGCTTCTGCGTGACTTCGAGCAAGCGTTCTACGTGCGAACGGTCGAACAGACGACCGACAAGCCTCTGTTGAGCATTACACAGATCCTGGCATGGGCGGATGCGCACAAAGTCGCGACGGGTGATTGGCCGAAAATGAATTCAGGCCAAGTCTCAGGTACTGACGAAACGTGGTTGGGAATTGATGACGCGCTGCGCGCAGGAAGACGCAGCCTTCCGGGCGGCTCTTCGCTGCCCACTTTGCTGGCTGAGCACCGCGACGTGCGGAATCTGAAGGGTCTTTCGCAGCTAAACACTGAGCTGATTCTGGCATGGGCGGACGCGCACAAGGCAGCGACGGGCGACTGGCCGAATCAGTTTTCTGGCGGTGTGGCTGGCACGAACGAAACCTGGCACGCAATTCAACACGCACTCCTGGCAGGCCGACGCGGCTTTCCGGGCGGTTCTTCCCTCGCGAAATTGCTGGCCGAGCACCGCGGCGTCCGAAATGTACAGGACGTCCTGCCGTTGACTGTCGAGCAGATTCTGGAATGGGCGGACGCACACAAGGCGGCGACGAGCCACTGGCCGAGGAAGAACTCTGGGAAGGTGACGGGCACCGACGAAATGTGGGCCAGAGTCAACAGTGCGCTTCAACAAGGCCAGCGCAGACTTCCGGGCGGCTCTTCGCTCGCGAAATTGCTGGCCGAACACCGTGGCGTTCGAAACGCCCAAGAGCTACCACCGCTGACCGTCGAGCAGATTCTGGCATGGGCGGATGCGCACAAGGCGGCAACAGATGATTGGCCCAATCAGAAATCGGGGCGAGTGGCAGGCACTGAAGAAACGTGGGCCGGCGTCAACTACGCGCTGGTGGCAGGCCGACGCGGCCTTCCGGGTCGCTCGTCCTTGGCCAAATTGCTAGCCGAGCACCGCAGCATCCGAAACATACATGACCTTTCGCCACTCAACATCCCGCAAATATTGACGTGGGCAGACACGCACAAAGCGGCGACGGGTGACTGGCCGAGTATGAGATCTGGGCAAGTGACAGGCACGGACGAAACGTGGTTGGGGATTGATGACGCGCTGAGGAAAGGTCGCCGTGGGCTTCCAAGTGGCTCGTCGTTGGCCAAGTTGTTGACCAAACACCGCAACGTGCGAAATCATTACGATTTGTCGATCCTGACCATCAATCAGATCTTGGCTTGGGTGGATGCGCACAAGGCGGAAACGGGTGAGTGGCCGAATCGGGAATCTGGCCAAGTGACAGGCACCAACGATACGTGGGCCAGTGTCAACAGTGCGCTTCAACAAGGCTTCCACGGACTTCCCGGCGGCTCTTCACTCGCCAAATTGCTGGCAACGCACTGTGGAGTCCGAAACAAAAAGGGGCTTCCATCCTTAACCATAGAACAGATTCTGGCATGGGCGGACGCGCACAAGGCGTTGACAGGTCACTGGCCAAACCTCAGATCCGAACGACCAAACGGCATGGACGAAACGTGGGCCGGAATCAACGCTGCACTGAGTCGAGGCAATCGCGGCCTTCCTGGCGGTTCTTCGTTGCCGAAATTGCTGGCCGAGCACCGCAACGTGCGAAACATAGTTGATCTCCCGCCACTGACCATTAAGCAGATTCTGCAATGGGCGGATACCCACAAAAAGGCGACGGGGCATTGGCCGAGTCAGTATTCTGGGCAAGTGACAGGCACGGACGAAACGTGGAGCGGCGTCAATCACGCGATTAGAATCGGCAGTCGCGGGCTTCCCGGCGGCTCTTCGCTCGCCAAGTTACTAGCCGAGCACCGCAGCGTTCGAAGTCATTTAGATTTGCCGACGCTGACCATCAAGCAGATTTTGGCATGTGCGGACGCGCACAAGGCGGCGACAGGTCACTGGCCGAATCAGAACTCTGGACAGGTGACAGGCACGGACGAAACGTGGGGAGCAATCAATGGCTCGCTGTATGCCGGTGTTCGCGGTCTGACGGGCGGCTCTTCCTTGGCCAAATTGCTGGCCGAGCACCGTGGTGTGCGAAACATCCGAAATTTGCCGGACCTGACCGTGCCGAAGATTCTGGCATGGGCGGATGCGCACAAGGCTGCGACTCGTGACTGGCCGAATAAGAACTCTGGGCAGGTGACCGGCACGGACGAAACGTGGGCCGCAATTGACTACTCGCTGGGGGCAGGCCGACGTAGCCTTCCGGGCGGTTCGTCCCTCGCGAAACTACTGGCCGAGCACCGCAGCGTCCGAAACATACAAGATCTTCCCTCGCTCACCATCGAACAGATCCTGGCTTGGGCAGACGCGCACAAAACGGCGACGGGTGTCTGGCCAGGAAAAGAATCTGGAGCTGTGACGGGTGCGGACGAGACGTGGGCCGGAGTCAACGCTGCACTGAGTCGAGGCAGTCGCGGACTTCCGGGTGGCTCTTCGTTGGCCAAACTTTTGAAGCAGCAACGTGATCTACGTTGTTTGACATCTTGAGCGGACACAGTTTATGAGCACGACGCCGGGCAAGATCGTAGAACATATTGAATGCGCATCGGCTATGGAATTCCTCGATCTGCTTTCTCCGCGGGGCAAGCTGTTCGGGAAACACCAGCGGCGTGACAAGGCATGGGCTTATCGTGGTCATGGCGATGACACATTCGAGCTCGTCCCGAAAGCCCTGCGAGAACACGAACGCGAAGATCTCTTTGAACTTGCTGGTCTCTCTGCTCCCGCAGACCGTGATAACCTGTCACAACTCAAGGCCGAAGTCGGCGTTTTTGAGCGTTTCATCCACGACTGCGACCAGAGCGGTCTGGTTGTGCCTGGCTATGGCGCCGGTCTCGACCACACGCTTGAGCAGAACTTGCAGCGGATTAAGGCGGGGGCTGAGGTGCTCACAAACTGGCCACATCCTCCTGTGATTCCAGCACTCTCGTTGGCACAACACCACGGGCTTCCAACGCGTTTACTCGACTGGTCATATTCGTCATTTAAGGCGGCACACTTCGCCGCAACCGACTCGACAAAATTGCCAAGAAAAGACGATTCACGTAAGTTGTCGGTGTGGGCGCTCCGCATTTCCTCGCTACCGTGCATGTTGCCCATTAATGTCGCACAAAACCAGAATCGTGTCGATGTCAAAACGTCACCTCGGTGCGACAACGCCTACCTACGTGCTCAGGAGGGGCTGTTTACCCTCTGTCGCGTCCACGCATTCGACGACAGCGACACTCTCGATTCTCGGCCGCTCAACGAGCAGATTGAAGAGTACCACAATCCAAGACCGTGTCAATTCAAAGAGCTTCCGGTCTTCTACCATCTGATTCTTGAACACTCCGAGGCCGCTGCGTGCCTGCGGGGCCTCGAACAAGAGTCGATCACTGCCGCCACACTCTTTCCAGATTACGGTGGGGTGGTACAAGCCATGCGAGATTCGGTCGCTCTGCGGCAACCATGACTGCCCTACAGACCAGGGGTCAGAAGCATAAATTGAAGAAACTGGCGAAAAGTGATTGTTGTTAGTGGTCCCGGTTGGTCTTTGGTCGGCCGCGCGGTAAGCGGCGATTCGGTGGAATGGTCGACGAACTGAACCGAGTCAGCCGCTACGGCCTGCCAGCGCTGGCTCATGCCAATCCGTTGCGACCGCGTCGTGACTGCTGGGCGTTTCACGAGGCAGTGTTGCCAGGCCGTGACCGGGGACCTCGACGTGCATCGCGTTCAGGATCTTGGCAGCACGCTCCAACGTCACGCCGTGGTATTCGTTCCGTTCGTCCCGGCAGTCCACGGAGGGATCCACGCCCAGACGTTCGGTAAGTTCGGCCTGTGTCAGGCCCAGATAGATGCGTACGGCGATGAGTAACTCGCCCAGTCGGTCGAGATTCCGCAGCACGTCGAACTCGCCGCGATTGATTCGCTCGTAGCGCTCGATCTCGCCCGCCAGTTGCCGGTGGTACGCCCACAACGGTTCCATCGCCACCCGCACTTGTTCGTCGCTCAGACTCTCGCGCCGGAGTCTCTCGATTTGTTGCTCCAGACGACCGAGCTGCTCCGTGACCTCTTGTACCGCTCGCCGGTATTCGGTTTCGTTCTTCAGCATCTTTCATTTCACTTCGGCGGTCATTCGCGATTGTTGGCACTCTAGCCAAGATTTGCGCATTTGCCAAGCGTGCCGAGGTGAACATCCTTGGAGGGTATCGCGTGGTAGTTGCCGGGGGAGTCAGGCTCGGGCTATTTCGGCAGATCGCCGTCCTCCCCCCGTGCGCACCCATGCCTGCATCGGCTCGAATTCCGACCGCTCCCCAATCGGAAACGCCTGGCCCTTTCATCAGGCCAATCGAGGGCTGCGCGCCGCGCCAGCGGCGCGGTAAAATCGGAATCAGTCCCATTTTTTCACAGCCTCGCCGAGTGCGACCCGCATTTTTCCTTCCAGGAGCCCGGATCATGAAGATTCTGCAGTGGCCCGTCGTTCTGCTGTGCTTGCTTTCGTCGTCTGCCCTCGCGGCGCCGCTGGCGTTGGACGAACGTCCGGCAAACGAAGAGGAATGGGGTTACCGGCCCGGCGACGGGACCGTTGCAGAGACCACCCCGCCAGCCTTCTCGTGGCGTCCGCAGGCGGGGATCGCGACATGGGAGATCGAGGTTCAGTGCGCGGACCAGGCCCTCGGTTCCGGCCATCGCTTCGACGGCATCGGCTTCAATGTCTTCTGTCCACCGGTCGCCTTTCGGCCCGGTTCGTACGCCTGGCGCTATCGAGGCATTGCCAAGGACGGAAACTCCACGAATTGGAGTCAGTCCCGGAAGTTCACGATTCCCGACAACGCTGCCGTCATGCCCATGCCGCCGCGCGAAGAACTGTTGGCGCGCATTCCGAAATCGCATCCGCGGCTGTTCGTCCGGCCCGAGGACCTGCCGAAGCTGCGCGAGCTGGCGGCCGGCACGATGCGTCCGCAGTTTCAGCAACTGGTGGCAATCTGCGAAAAGCTGCTCGCCGACCCGCCGCCGACCGAAGAGCCCAAGAAATACCCGGCCGACATGGAACGAGGCAGCGAGGAGTGGAAAGCACTGTGGTGGGGCAACCGGATGTACACGATCGCTGCTCTGGATGGCGCTGCCACGCTCGGCTTCACTCGCTTGCTGGGCGGCAAGGAAGAGTACGGCCAGTTGGCCAAACGCATCCTGCTGGACTGCGCCACCTGGGATCCGCACGGGGCGACGGGGTATCGCTACAACGACGAAGCCGGCATGCCGTACGCGTACTACTTCTCACGAGCCTACACGTTCGTCCACGACCTGCTGAGCGACGAGCAGCGTGAGGTCTGCCGCCAAGTCATGACCGCTCGGGGCCGAGAGATGTACCAGCACCTGTGCCCGCGACACCTATGGCAGCCGTACTCGAGCCATTCCAATCGGGCATGGCACTTCCTGGGCGAAGTCGGCATCGCCTTCCTGGACGAGATCGACGACGCGGAGGACTGGGTCTGGTTCGCGATGAACGTCTTCTACAACGTCTATCCGGTCTGGTCCGATAGCGACGGAGGTTGGCACGAGGGCGTGATGTACTGGTCCAGCTACATCGGGCGTTTCACCTGGTGGGCCGACGTAATGCGGGCAGCCATGGGCATCAACGCCTTTGACAAGCCGTACTTTGCCCAATCCGGCTACTACCCAATGTACCTGATGCCCCCCGGCAAGACCGACGGCGGCTTTGGCGACGGTGCGAATCGGCGTCGCTCCCGCGATGTGGTGCCCCTGGTCAGCGAATTGGCCGCGCAGGCCGGCAACGGGCACTGGCAATGGTACGTCGACCAACACGGCGGGGCCGTGCCGACGTCCGGCTATGTCGGCTTCGTCCGCGGACAACTGCCGGCCGTCCAGCCGCAACCGCCAGCGGATCTGCCGACTTCGCGCTGGTTCCGCGGAATCGGCCAGGCGTACTTGAACACCACCCTGACCAACGCCGATGAAGCGGTCCAGGTCATCTTCAAGTCCAGTCCGATGGGCACCCGCTCCCACGGCAACGAGGGCAACAACTCGTTCGGCCTCTGGGCCTACGGCGAGCCGCTGCTGATCCGCACCGGACACTACTACATGTACGGCGGTCCGCATCATCGCGACTGGGTCTGGAGCACGCGGTCGCTGAACAACATCACCGTCGACGGCCAGGGACAGGTCAAGCGTTCGTCGGCCGCCAAGGGCGAGATCCTGGACTTCCAGACCACGCCGTCGGTCGATGTCGTGGTGGGCGAAGCGGCCGAGTCGTACCAGGCGGACAATCCGGCCAAGGACTCCGGCCAGCGCCGCCAACTGCTGGATCGCTACACCCGGACGATCGTGTTTGTCAAGCCGGATCTGGTCATCGTCTACGATCGCCTGCGCGCGGTCGCACCGGCGAAGTTCGAGTACTGGCTGCATGCGAAACACGAGTTCCAGGTCCGCGGCCAACGCGACATCCAGGCCCAGGCCGGAGAGGTGCGCTGCCGCATCGACCTGCTCGCTCCCGAGGAACTCGCGTTCTCGCAAACTGACCAGTACGATCCCAACCCGTGGCCACAGATCACCACTCGCGAATGGCACTTGACCGCCACGGCGCCGGCTGCGGCGAAGCAGATCGAGTTCGTCGCTCTGTACCGGCCGCACCGTACCGGCGATGCCGTGCCCACCGAGGCTACGCTCCGACGCGTGACGGGCGGGTATGTGCTGGAAGCGGACATCACCGCAGGCCGAGTGCTGGCGCTGTTGCCCACCGACGACCAAGCCACGCTGACCGCCGACGAACTGACCGCGACGGGGCAGGTGGTCGTGCGCCGCTTCGCCAGCGACGGCTCGGTAGTGGAAACCGTCACCGCACGCCGGTGATTCGCCACACCGTAGCACAAGCTGCCAGCCTGTGGACTCCAAATCCGGCCGGAAAATGCGATGAACCTAGGACGCAGAGGAACGAAGAGCGCAGAAGACGAATTCTCTGCGCTCTCTGCTTCTTTGCGTTTTTATGGGTATCACTTGATTCCCCGTCCGTTGTCTGCGATTTACCCGAGTTCCTCATGTTTTCTGGCTGAGGATCAGGAGTCTTGAGCCTGTGTCACCTAGCACCATTTCCCGTCCGACGCTTTCGCGGCGACAGATCTGCGACACCCATTTCGCTCCGTTTCCACGAAACTCATGAACTGGAAACGGCACCCAGTACAGGACAGCAGCCCGTGTTACGGCGGGCGCGAAACCGGCACCCGATTGGGTCGCCTTAGTGCTTGTAGATCGGCAGATGCCGGTAATAGACTTCCAGATTGAAGACGCTCAAGCACGTCGTGAACAAACGGCCGCCGTGCGCCCCCCAGCGGTCGCCGCCCGGGTTCCAACTGCCCCGTTCCGCGCCCTGCCGCACCTGCCGCGCCGGGATTCGCTCGCGCATCAACTTGTTCCACTGCTCCCACTCGTCGCCGCCCATGTGATGGAGCGTCTGCGTGGCATAGTACCAGTAGTACACGTTTTCGTCGTTGTCGTAGTCGACCGGGTATTCGAGCAGCATTCGGACGCCCGCCAGCATCCGCGGATCGTCGCGCTGCCAACCCAAATACTGACGGCACAGCAAGGCTTCGGCCGTCATCACCAGAGTCGGCTCGCGACCGATCTGGTAGGCGTACGTCGATCCGTCCTTGGTCACTTTGTCCAGGTAGGAACTGACGGCATCCAGCATCGGACTTTGCACGTCCAATCCCGCCATCAAACCGCTCTGCAACGCCATCACGAACCAGCCGGTGACCGACGTGTCGGCATCTTCGCGCGGCACATAGCGCCAACCGCCCAAGCTGGGCGTTTGGATGCGCGAGGCGTAATCCAGCGCTTTTTGAGCCGGTGCGCGATACTTCGGATCCTTGGTCATGCCGTACAGTTCGCAAATCGCGATCGTCGCCTGCGCCTGGGAATACAAGTGGTGGTGATACGGGCCCTCGCGAAAAAAGTTGCCGTCCTCGTCCTGCATCCGCAGCATCGCTTCGATGCCTCGCGACACGTTCCGCTCGTACTTGCCCGCCTTGTGCGTGTTGCCGGCGCCTTGAAAAGCCAACAGCGCCATCGCCGTCGCCGCCAATTGGTTTTCCTGTCCGCCGCCGTCGGCGTATGGCCCGGTCAAACTCCACAGTCCCGTGCGTGTGTTCTGCTGGCGAGCCAGCCATTCCAACCCCAATCCGACCGCCTCTTCGGTCTTGCCGGTTCCACCGTAAGCAGCCAGCAACGCCTCGCGGGCGCCTTTCTCGCGTCCCGTCAGGGCCATGCCGATCGACGGCGCCTCGATGCTGCTGGTCATCGTGTTCGCGTCAATCGCCAAATCCAATTCGGGCGGGGCCGCGAACGGATCCATGACCTGCATCAGATCCACGGCAAAGACGGGCTCCTCGATCTCCAGCGCGGGCATATCGATTGAGGTCAAGTCGTCGTCCAGCAACTGCTCGCCCAATTCATCGGAGTACACCACTTCGAGACCGACCTGCTTGTCGCGACCGCGGGCCAGAACCATCAAGCCCAGAAAGATCAGAATGACCATGTGCAACACGGCACTGACCATCCACGGCGGTGCCGCCTTGATGGCCACCTCGGTCACCTCTTTTTCCTTTTCCTCCGCCTCATCGTCCGACCGCAGCAGCGTTGCCCGACCCGCAGGCACTGGAATCGGCGCCGCCGCGCGAATCGGCCGAGCCGCAGCGGGCAGTGCCGCGGCACTCTGTGGTAGCGGGACCGGCCGCGCTGCGACCGGCCGACCACCGGCCGGAATCGGCACGGGCACCGGTCGAACGGGCCGAGTCGCACTGCCGACGGGCATCGGACCTGTCGAACCTGCTGGGGCCGCGATGGGAACCGGTTGAGGCACCAAACCAGCGGCCGGCGCGGCATTTGCGGCCGGAATTGCGGCCGGTGCCGCCACGGCAATTGGCACTGCAGTGGGAGCGAGCGGCGGCCGGGCCACGGGAGGAATTGCCGAACCGGCGGGGCTAGTCGTTCCCGCTGGAAGCTGAGCCAGAGGAACCGGCCGAGCGTTCGTCGGCGGACGACGGTCGTTGGATCTCGACATCGATCAATCTCCCGGCCAGTACGTTCTCTGCGGTGAACTGGGTGACAAGCCCCTATTTCGACGGGAAAGTTCCACGGCAACACTTCTTACGCAACGTTCAATCGCACCGTTCGCAGCTTCCGAACAGATTGCGGACAAATGACTTGCGAATCTCGATTCGTCGCAGATTCAGTTGCCTCGCAAAATTCCCGAACATTCTTCGTCGCGCAAGTGAATTATGCACGCTGACCTGAGTTTAGCGAGCAGCAGGAGCAGCGCCAAGCGAAGAAGTCCTTCCTAGCAAGCAACTTAGGCGAAAGCGAAATATTTGCGAAACCTCCAGCGCCACGCCCCTCGACAATCTGCCCGACCGCGTTAGAATTACCAACACAATGACGCGGGGTGGAGCAGTCCGGTAGCTCGCGAGGCTCATAACCTCGAGGTCGCAGGTTCGAATCCTGTCCCCGCAACTCGCCCCTCGGAACAAAAGTTCCGACTGACCGAGGGGTTAACGCCCCGGCTTTTTTCGTTGAATCCCAAGTTCCCGCAACGGGTTACGATCCGCCCGTCGTCTCTCCCGCGTCTGTCCGTTTCTCCGGTAGAGACACCCCGTCCGTCCGACTGGCCCCCAAAATCGACCTCGAAAATGCCAGAGTCTCGGTTGTCTCTTTCCTGGTTATGACCTCCACGTCCGGTTCCCTCGCCGAACTGGAATAGTACATTCCGGTTCGTAAAACGAACCGGGCAGTCTTCGAACACCGGCGGGCGTCTGGGTCCGACTGTGGACTGCGGATGGAGGGCAAGGCCGTTGGCAGGTGGCGTTCGGATCGGGGTTGGTCGCGATCCAAAATCGAGCGGGACCGGCCAGAACTGCTGTCCGCCATCCTTGGCACCGTCTGGAGTAACGCTGGCGAGGACTCCGCGTGCAAGTCGCGCAGATCGTGGGAAATCGCGACGAGATGTCTACATAACGCCAATCCGCGCTTGCTGGGATGGGCAAACCCGGCACTGCCCTTGGAATAGTCAGCGGTTCGTTTTCGTTGACGGACTGTACGCCGCAGGGCAGTGAGCCGGAACGGTGCGGCTCGCACACAACAGAAATGCTGTGCGGCGATAAACGGGAATCGATGGCATTGCGTGCGCGGAACAGGCTGCTGCGACAGTGGTTGCGGACCATCTGACGGTGTATATTCAAAGCCTTGAGTAGGTCCTGTTCTCGCAGCAGGGATTGTTGGCGACCGACTACTGCAGACCCCAACCATGATCAACACCGCGTGCCCCCATTGTCGTCACCCGCTACAAGTCGATCCGAGTTTCGCCGGAAAGACGCTCCGGTGTCCCTACTGCCAAGGGGGATTTGTCGGCCCCTCGCCGCCGCATCGCACCCGGGGAAAGGACACCGCTTCACAACCATCAGACGGCAAGCTGGAGGGGGTGACGCTGGCTGTCATGCTCGCGGGTGCGCATTTCGTCGCATTCATTCTCCTCGCAATTCGGTTCGGCATGATCGGGAGTTTCTTCCTCGTCTTGCTGGCGCTCTTGATTGAGCTTGCGGTCTGGCAGCGGAAACCGCTGCTCAAGGCGCTCGACGCTTCGGTCCGCGCTGCGGAGGAAAGGCGGCAAGCTGCACGGCGGGCAAAGGAAGAACAGGGCGCCGAGATCGTACAGAGTGCCAAGGATGCCTCAGCGGTCAGCAACAGGACAACGGCGGGCCCAACTGCCCCGACGACTAGAGTCCCGCCCACCGCCGCGAAGCCACCAGGTCCGCCGTCATCGTCACCGGCAGCAGACGAGCCGGGTGCGCGCGTGGTGGAACTCCGGTTCCCTAAGACACCCTCGGCGCCCCGAACCGTCGAGGCAATCCCACCCCCACGTCCGTCCTACGGTCCGTGGCTCCGCAGGCAAACTGGTCCCTCCCTAAACCAAGCCGGGGCGAGACTTACGGCCAACATCGCGTTCTTCGGCCCGGGCACGCAGTTGGTTCTAGATCGAGCCACCATCGCGACGCCATTGGTGTATGCAACCAGTGAGCCAGCACACGGGACATTTGACGCGTCACTCATCGACGGCTCATTGCCGGTAGCGTCACCAGGATGCCCAGCCGCTGACGAGTTGCCATACTGGCCGTGCTACCATTCGGCAACACCGCAGCAGAGATCCCGGTACCTGGATTGGCTGGCAGGCGGCCGTCGCGATCCCGCCATCGAAATCGGTTACGTTTTCATCTACTTCTATGGGCTTGAGCGCCGCGTGTTGGTCGACGCCGCCGACCATGCTACCATTGCCGAGGAGGTTCTCCGGCTCCAGGCCGTCTTCAATGGAAACCGCTCCTTTCGGCGTTACTCGACATCGTTCCTGTGGTACATCCTGGCGATCAGCGGCAAGCACCGAATCCTCAATAAAGATCTGGTGGACCGCGTAATTGCCTCGACGGAACGTTGGGACGAAGAGTGCCTCGGCCGCTGTCTTGCGTACGTCCATGAAGCGGGTTGCCGCTTGCCGGCTGCTCTGGCTTACGTCACAGCGCAACTGGATCATCGAACGCCTTCGAGCGTTATCATTCGGCGACACCAGACACTGTTCCAAGACCTGTTTGGAAAACGATATCAGCGTGCCTTTGGCGAAGGTATGGAACTGCGGGCATCAAAGCGATCCAAGCCCCTCTCCTATCAGCCAGCCAGTGGGACTTTGTCCCGTCTTCTCTTAGAGCAACGGGGCGACGCGTCGTTGTCCGTCCCCGATGTGCTGGCCATCACGTCGCAGTTCAAACCGCTTGTGGACATTTGGACCGCGTGCATCGAGGAATTGCGGACCTACGACAAGGCCCATCGAACGGCCGGGGGAACGACGATCGCGGCGATCTATGAATCGTTGCCCCCAGAACTGCGTGAAGGAGAGCACCCGGAATTCGACACGTGGATGTCGCTCTGGACTGAGCACGCAAATGCGGATGGAGTTCCACTCGTTCCGGTCCATTGCCTTGCTGCTCTTAAGGGGTTTTCGCAGCGGAACACCCTGCTCAAGACGCAGTGCCAGAAGCTTCTGGCCACCGCCGACTGTCTTGGAATTGGAGTCGAGCCGGACGCGCGTCTGACTGGTCGGAATTACCGCTGGGATGATCGTGTCACGCTGTTCTTCCTTGAAGACGGGGAAGCGGCGGATTCAGCGGCCTACCAGGCTGCCGCGTGCCTCCTGCGACTTGGCCTTTTGGTCGCAGCAGCCGATGGGCAAGTGCAGCAAGACGAGATCAACCGGATTACGAACCACCTGGAGGACCAGTTTGAATTGACGCCGAACCAGACAAAGAGGCTGGAGTGCCTGCGTCTCCTCCTGCTGGCCACCGAACTCCGCGATCGAGGACTGTTTGCAGCCCTGAAACAGCGACTCTCGCCACAACAGAGACTGCTCGTGGGTGAGTACCTTGTGGGCGTGGCCGCAGCCGACCAGGTCATTTCCCACACTGAGATGAAGTTCCTTGAGCGGGCTTTTCGCGAACTTGATCTGCGTCAGGAACAATTACAGAATCTGTCGACGCCGTTCGTGGCCGCACAACCCGTAGGTCCGGAAGTCGGTGTTGCGCCACCCGAGGTAACCACTTTTCACTTGGATACGGCGGCCATATCCCGGATCATGCACGACACCAAGGCAGTGGCTGCGATTCTCCAGGAAGCGATGGCCGTCGACGAGGATTCAGCCGAGTCGCCCGGCGCCGCAGGGGAGTCGCTGTTTGTCTCGGCCCCTCCGAGCGTCGAGACGCCCTCGCTGACAGGGGACTCTTCCACGGTAAGCGTCCCCGGTAGCACCGAGACACCCGTAGAGGCGAAAGAAAGCGTTCTTCCCGAGCGTTTTCGCCCGTTCTTCCAGGCCATCTGTCTCAAATCCGAGTGGAGCGAAGAGGATGCCAAGCAACTGGCACGCAGCCATCAGGTGATGCTGAGCGGCGCGATCGAAGCCATCAACGAATGGGCTCAGGATCGCTGGGGTGACTGGCTGGTCGAAGAAGGGGAGCCGTTGGTGATCCGAAAGGACCTGTTGGATAGGGACTGATCATGGTGTCAATTGCAACTCGCGAGCGTACAGCAATCCTCCAATCCCTGGCGGCCGGAGTGGTACCGGCGATCGGTCTCCAGCACATCCAGGTAGGGCGAAAAGATGAGGTCGCGGCACTGTTGCGCGACCTGCAGATCATCGAAGATGGTGGGGCAGCTGTGCGATTCGTTGCAGGGCGATACGGCAGCGGCAAGACTTTCTTCCTAAACCTAATCCGGCACGTGGCACTCCAGCGAAAACACGTCGTCGTGCAGGCTGACATTACGACCGATCGCCGTCTCTACGCGACCGGCGGCGAAGCACGAGCCCTCTACACGGAACTCATCCGCAGCTTGGCCACGCGGGCACGGCCGGACGGCGGGGCGCTCTCCAACCTGGTGGAGAAATGGATCGGTGAAGTCGATCATGCCATCCGCACGGCAGGTGGCAGCGATGAGGATGTGCGTCAGCAAATCAGCAAGCAATTGCGACCTCTCCAGGACCTGGTAAGCGGATTCGACTTTGCCACCGTGATGATCAGGTACTACGACGGCTACCAACGACACGACGAATCGCAGCAGGATCAGGCCCTGCGCTGGCTGCGTGGGGAGTTCACTACCAGGACCGAAGCTCGTGAAGCATTGGGAGTGCGATCGATCATCGATGATGCCCAAGTGTACGATTACCTGAAGTTGTGGGCAGCGTTCATGCGGTTGGCCGGTTACAGGGGGCTCGACGTGAATGTTGACGAGTTGGTCGTTCTCTCGCATCGCCTCAGCAACACCATCGCACGGAACAAGAACTACGAGGCGCTCCTGCGAATCATCAACGACTGTCTCCAGGGCCGCGCTCAGAACATCGCCTTTGTCTTTGCGGGTACCGACGAATGCATTGAAGATCGGCGACGGGGCTTATTCAGCTACGAAGCGTTGGCGACACGGCTCGCCCCCAATCGGTTCGCGCAAGATGGACGCCAGGACTGGTCTTCGCCTGTAATCACTCACATTCCGCACCCCTGTTTCGAAGTTTCACGTCGGCGGGCGACGAACGGCA